>CAVRTU010000006.1:0-128274 GCA_963724265.1 uncultured Gemmatimonadales bacterium | reverse complement strand
GTTCCGGGATTCGTTGTGGCGACTTTGCTTTTGCTGCTGTTTACCTACCGGCTGGCCTGGCTGCCGTCGCTGGGCAATCAGCCCGGCGGCGTGATTCTCCCGATGATATCGCTGAGCCTATCCCCGATGGCCTACATCACACGGCTGCAGAGATCCAGCATGTTGGACGTGCTCGGGCACGGATTACATGCGTACCGCGCGGGCCAAGGGGCTTGCCCCGCAACAAGGTGATCTACAAGCACGCGCTCAAAAACGCGCTTTCGCCCCGTCATCACCTACGCGGGCCCCATGATGGCGTATATCCTCACCGGCAGTATGGTGGTGGTGGAAAACATCTTCTCGGTGCCGGGCTCGGACGGCTGTTCGCCAACAGCATGCTGCGCACAGATTACATGATGATCATGGGCGTGACGATTTTCCTGGCCGCAATGATCATCCTGATGAACTTCCTCAGCGATATGCTGTACAAGGTGATGGACCCCAGCAATCGATCTGGCGTAAGGAGGTGGAAATATGACCAACGAAAAAGATTCCCTTAAGAAGTTCCCGCTAAGCCTCCAGTTGATCCGAAGCTATTCCGCCCGCCACCGACGAAGAAAAAGCGCAACAGGTCACAGATGCGCGAATCCGTATCCTTCATGAAGGACGCCTTGCGCCGCCTTGCGACGCAACAAACTCGCCATGGTGTGCCTGTTCATCATCGTACTGATCGCGCTGATCGCGTTTGTCGTGCCAGGGTTCTACCCGTACACCTACACACAACAGGACATCTCCGGCAAAGTACCTACGCGCCAGTAGTACTCCCCAGAAGGAACAAGCCAAGATCACAAGGGCGTGATATGTGTTCCCCACATCATGGGCACCGACTCACTGGGCCGAGACTATGCCAGCCGCGTGATCTACGGCACGCGCATCTCGCTGCTCGTCGGCTTCGTGTCGGCCATTCGATCGTGGTCATCATCGGCATCCTTTACGGCGCTATCTCCGGCTACTTCGGTGGAAGGGTGGACCTGATCATGATGCGCATTGTAGATATCATCTACGCGCTGCCGGACGTCCTGATCGTGATCCTTTTGTCAGTGGCCATCAAGGATATCGTCAGTGCGTCCAAAATGCGACTGATCATCCAAATGGGCGCGGGCATGGTCAGCATCTTCATCGTATTTGGTCTTCTGTACTGGGTGGGCATGGCGCGGCAGGTACGCGGCCAGATTCTGTCCATCAAGGAACAGGAGTACGTGCTGGCTTCCAAGTCCATCGGCGCTTCGCCGTCGCGCATCATCCGCAAGCACATGATTCCCAAACTGCGTGTCGGTCATCATCATCACCGCCGCCATGCAGATTCCCTACGCCATCTTCACCGAGAGCTTTCTCTCGTTCCTGGGGCTGGGCGTATCCATCCCGATGCCTTCGCTGGGTTCGCTGGCACGGATGCGCGCAGCGGCCTTGATGTCCTATCCGTTCCTATTGGTCTTCCCGGCGCTTGTCCATCTTCCTGATCGTGCTTTCGTTTAACCTCCTCGGCAACGGACTGCGCGATGCCTTTGACCCGAAGCTTCGGTCGTAAGGAGGGGGAATTAGAATGCATTTGTTAGAAGTTAAAAACCTGTACACCTCCTTCTTCACGCCAGTCGGGCGAGGTGAAAGCGGTGGGCGGCGTAGCTTTTCAATTGGCAAGGGCACGGTGCTAGGCATCGTGGGTGAGTCGCGGCAGCGGCAAAAGTCTGTAACCGCGTACTCCATCCTGCAGATCCTAACGCATCCCGGCCGCATCGTCGGCGGCAGCGTCAATTTCACGGGCGAGGAGCTGGTCGGCATGTCGCGAGGAAGAGATGCGTCAGATCCGCGGCAACAAGATCGGCATCATCTTTCAGGACCCGATGACCAGCCTAAACCCCGTGTTTACCATCGGCAACCAGCTGATGGAGGCCATCCTGCTGCATACCGACCGCAACCGTAATAAGGCGCATGAGCGCGCCATCGAAATGCTGAGCGCTCGTGGGCATCAACGAGCCGGACAAGCGCATGCACCAGTATGCCTTCGAGTTCTCCGGCGGCATGCGGCAGCGCGTGATGATCGCAATGGCGCTGGCCTGCGAGCCGGACATCCTGATTGCGGACGAGCCCACCACGGCGCTGGACGTCACCATCCAGGCGCAGATTCTCGAACTGATGATGGATCTGCAAAAGAAGATGGGCCTGGCCATCATCATGATCACCCACGACCTGGGCGTCATCGCCAACATGTGCGACGAGGTGATCGTGATGTACGCGGGCAAGGTCGGCCGAACGCGGCACCGCCCGGAGATCTTCTACAACCCGTGCCATGAGTACACCACGGGCCTTCTGCGCTCCATCCCCAACATCGACAGAGACGAGAAGAAGCGCCTGATCCCGATCTCCGGTACGCCCATCGATCTGCTGAACCTTCCCAAGGCTGTGCGTTCGCGCCGCGCTGCGACTCAGGCGATGAAGATCTGCCTTGCGCAATCGCCCGAGAAGTACTGGGTGGCGAAAGATCACATCGCCGCTGCTGGGTGAAGTTGTGCGAAGACCGGGCTATCCCATCACGGCGGCCGAATCCTGGTGAAGCCGGGAAATCGTCCGCATAGGCGGGACGGAGGCGGCCCATGAGCGATAAAACCGCATTCAAGCCCGTCTGGAATCTCCTTGGTGGATGTGCGGGAGCTGAAACATGTACTTTCCCATCAACACGGGGTTTTCTACAAGACCACCATGCTCAAGGCCGTGGACGGCATTTCCTTTACGATCCGAAAGGGCGAAACGCTGGGTCTGGTGGGGGAGAGCGGCTGCGGCAAGACCACCGTGGGGCGCACGCTGCTGCACCTATACAAGCCCACCTCGGGCGAAGTCTACTTTGACGGCGAAGATTGATGCAAAAAGGCGCGATGCCCGAGTTCCGCAGACAGGCGCAACTCGTGTTTCAGGATCCATATTCCTCATTGAACCCGCGCATGACGGTGGGCGACATCGTCGCCGAGCCGATCGACGTGCAGCACCTGTGCGCCAACAAACAAGGAACGCGACGAGCGGATCAACGCCTGCTGGCGATGGTGGGGCTCTCCAGCGAGCAGGCCACGCGCTACGCGCACGAGTTCAGCGGCGGGCAGCGCCAGCGCATCGGCATCGCGCGCGCGCTGGCCAGCAACCCGGAGTTCATCGTCTGCGACGAGCCGGTGTCCGCGCTGGACGTGTCCATCCAGGCGCAGATCCTCAACATGCTGGAGGATCTGCAAAAGCAGTTGGGGCTTACCTACCTGTTCATCGCCCACGATCTTGAGCGTCGTCAAGCACATTTCCAACCGCATCGCGGTGATGTACCTGGGCAAGATGGTGGAGCTGGCCTCCTCCCAGCGAGCTGCACCACCACCCGCTGCACCCCTATACAATCTCGCTGCTGTCCGCGGTGCCCATTCCCGATCCGGACAGGTCGCGCAGCAGAAGCGCATCGTCCTGAACGGCGATATTCCCAGCCCCCTCAACGTGCCCAGCGGCTGCCCGTTCCGCACCCGCTGCAGCCGCTGTACCGAACCATCTGCGCGGAAAATGCCGGAATTTCTGGAAGTGGAGCCCGGGCATTTTGTCGCTTGTCATAATTTATAAATTCCTAACAGTTCGTTTCCTTGACGTATGCACGATGTTTCCTTGATAGGATAATGTCACACCCGGAATACAATTTTTAGAGGAGGAGAACCATGAAAAAGACCCTTGCTTTGATGCTGGCGCTAACGCTGATCCTGAGCACGGGAATGATGCGCCGATTGCGCAGTGCCGAGCGCAGGACAGGTCGTCTCCATATTTTTGGCGGCGGCACCCCGCTGACCATGGACCCCGCGCTGAACAGCGCCTCCAGTGAGCGGCAACTACATCCGCAATGCCCATTCGTCGGTCTGATGGGCCAGTCCTATCGACGGCGATCCCAAGCTGGTCCGCCCCGATCTCGCCGAGTCCTACACCGTCTCCGAAGACGGCCTGACCTACACCTTCACCCTTCGCGAAGGCCTGAAGTGGAGCGACGGCAGCGATTTCAAGGCCAGCGACAGTCGCCTCCAGCTGGAAGCGCGCCGCGTCGCCCCGATCTGGGCGCCGACTACGGCTTCCTGTTTGACTACATCGCCAAGAACGGCAGACGGCACGCTCAACGTTGTTGCTGACGACGCCGCCCGGCACCCTGATCGTCACGCTGGTCACCCCCTGCGCGTACTTCCTCGATCTGTGCGCCTTCACGACCTTCTATCCGGTCAAGGTCGAACTGGCGGATGCGGAAGGCATCTGGGCCACCAATCCCGAAACCTACATCGGCACCGGTCCCTTCGTGATGACCACGTACACCGTGGACGATGTGATCTCCTTCGTGAAGAACCCCAACTACTGGAACGCCGCCAACGTGAAGCTCGGCGGGATCAACTGCTACCTGTCCGAGGACAACGTAGCCATCCTGACCGCCTATGAGAACGGCACCGTGCAGTTCATCAAGTCCATCGATCCCACCGAGTTCGCGCGCCTCAAGCACCTACCCCGGCGAGCTGGTCTTCGGGCCGACCTGCGGCACCTGGTATGTGCTGTTCAACGTGCACAAGGATCTGTCGCCGGCCAGCAAGCAGCTGACCGTGCAGGAGATGTCCAAAGCCCGTTTCGCGCTCGGCCAGATGATCAACCGCCATGAAGTGGTCACCTACGTCACCAAGGGCGGCCAGGTCCCGGCCACCGGCTTCTTCCCGAAGGACCTGTCCGACGGCCTGCAACGCCGACGTGCGTGCCCCGCGCGCTATGGCTCCTGGTACACCGGCACCAACACCCCGTCCGCCGTGAATGCCAACTACACCGAGGATCAGGTGACGGCGCTCAAGACGCTGATCGATCTGGGCTATGCCTACACCGGCAGCTCTCGAGACGCGGTGACGTCATGTTCACCGACTTCCCGGCCATCGAGTTCTCGTTCAACAACTCTGGCGCCAACGCCGCCATCATCCAGTACGTGCAGGCGACCTGGGCCAAGTTCGGCATCACCGCGACGATCAACACCGAAGCCTGGGCGACCCTGCAGACGAAGCTGAAGGCTGGCGACGCCGAAGCGGCGCGCATGGGCTGGATTGCCGACTACAACGACGTCACCAACTTCCTGGATATCTTCATCAGCGCGTCGGGCAACAACTACCCGCGCCTGGGCCGCGATCTCGGCGAATACGCCAAGCTACCGACAGCCACCAAGGATGCCGGTCTCGGCGCCTACTGGGGCTTAAACGGCGACCAGACCTGGGCCGACGCTTATGACGCGCTTGTGAACCAGATCAAGGCCGAACCGATCCGGCCAAGCGTGCCGAACTTGCCGCCCAGGCGGAGAAGATCCTCATGGCCACCGGCGGCGTCAATCCGATGTACTTCTACACCAACCCCCACATGCTTAAGCCCAACATCAAAGGCGTGCTCCGCCTGACCACGGGCGACGTCGTTTGGAACCACGCGTACGTCGAGTAATCCTTCCAACAAACGCAAAGACCGGCCGAAAGGCCGGTCTTTTATGCCGCCATGCACGCCGGCCGGGCGGTTGGCCGCAGGTTTTCTGCGTGGCGATCCGAACCCTCGCGCTCCGTTTACCGGGCCGTTTTCGGCTGTGCAAATGAGGAGCGCGGCGGCTGTACACTTTCCTTGAAAACCCTTGAAAACCCTTGACAACCTCAGCGCCTTGACCGTATAATAAACGAGCGCAATTTTGGGGAATTGTGTAACGGTAGCACCTACAGACTCTGACTCGTATTGTCTAGGTTCAAATCCTAGTTCCCCAGCCAGCGTCGCCGCATTCGCTAAGTTCGCGGCGACGCTTCTTATATTCGAAAAGCGTCACCTCTCACCTCGCTTTGTCGCGGCTCCTGCTCCGCCTTGAAACAGGATGGACTTCGCTAATTCGCGGCGACGCCTTTTTATTACGTAAAGCGTCACCTCTCACCTCGCTCCGTCGCGGCTGTCCGCATTCAAGCAGGCTTGAATGCGCTTTTTCGGGCCTTGACGAGAAAACAAAAATACGATAATGGGTTTGATGGACTTCGCCAAATTCGCAGCGACGCTATTTTCATAAAACCATCATATTTCACGACGTTACAAAAAAGCTGCCATGATGACTGGCATCATGGCAGCGTAAACGGTAAAGCGGTTTGCGTCGCTAAAAAGTCAGCCCGTAAATGCGCTGCACTTCCTGCAGACCGTCATAGATTTCGGCGCGGGAGAAATGGCTGCGCACCAGGTCTTCGTCGCTCAGGTCGTTGAGCCTTTGATAAAAATCAACGGCGAGCAGCAGAAGATCCTGATTGTCGGGTTGCAGGGATTCAAACAGCAGGTCTTCCGCCGTATTGATATCGCCCGAGTCAGCAGCGTGCGCAGGTACAGGAAAAGCTCGTCTGTCTCGTTTTTATTTTCGTCGTCCTTTACCTCGTAAAAGATGACGTCCTTGCGGAAGATAATCTTGGCTATCGCCGCCGCCAAAAGCTTGATTTGCGACATCAGCCAATCGTCATGGTACATGGGCACCTGTCTCCGCCCCTTTCTCCATCGGCTGATGATTCCGTACAAGTATCGTTTTTTGATCAGTACGGACCCCGTCCGTGGCGACCGCAAAACGTCCGCTTCCGTTTTCAAATCGTAGTCGCCCGTGATGCCCGACCGTTGGTATACGATCCCGTTCTCGGCGTTGCGGACGACATAATCCGCAAAGCGATCCAGGCCGTCTTCCCGGATACAGGTGATGAACGCGCGTATTTTGATCTTGCCCGCCGCGTGCATCCGGCGCTCTACGCTCCCCGTCACCTGACAGTATTGGAAACACGGGCACCTTTGTCCATAGCGGAAGACCGTTGGCACCAAGCGAGGCCGGGGTCGTCCGGGCTAGGCGGAGCGCCGCTCGGAGCGAGAAGGGAACGCCGCAAGTCCAAGCCAGAACTGGCAGGGGAGACAACAAAGCCCCACAACGGAAACCGTTGCAGGGCTTGCTCTTGCACTCATCGGGACGGCGGGATTCGAACCCGCGACCCCCTGAACCCCATGCGGCACAATGCACTTACGCGATTTCTACAAGTTGTTGAACCTACGCGCTGTTCTGGGCATCGGTGTTGTGGTTCAAGGGGCCCTTCGGGGCCCTTTGTTGTGCCTAACTCACATCATAACTCACATCATCGGGGAGCCATCGCAGACTGGGGCGAATTGCGAAGCTCCTGGATGACCCCTGCGGCTACTAGTAGTTGTGTCGGCGTCGACCGAGCTGCATGTTGCGCAAGGCTCTCGAGTTCGAATCCGAGATAGGCGGAACTACGCGAATTCTGCCTCTCGGCCCCAAGCCCTAGCACCTAGTGCCTGCGAGGACACAATGGAGATGACGAAGTATCCCCTGCCTCGTGAGTACTTTCTAGAGTGGGGCCTCTACCAAATGGCCCCTCTCGACACTCCTGCAGCGAGGAGTGCGTTAACCACGATTCAATTCCATGTTCATCCGCTTGACGCCTACTGTACCGAGTGCCAACAGCACTCGATCTTTCGCAGCCGTGCCATTCTCCCCGATGTCGGCTTCGGGTTAAGGGCGGCCACTCCAGCCGGTTCGGTCGATGAACTGCTGAACAAGAAGTTGGCGTGGCTTCCACAGACCGAGGAGAATGACAGCTCGCTCTCGCAGCAAACTGTCCTGGAATACATAAGCCGTCCGAAGTTTTCACCAACAGCTTTATCTGCTCCCGCAATGAAACGCACGAGCTCTACTTCACAACAAAGGTCAGCAAAGCCATTTTCGCAAAGGTTGGTCAGAGCCCGGCACTAGCCGACCTCCATCTCGGAGACCTGTCGAAATACCGCAAGATCATGGGGGACCAGTACGGTGAACTGGCCCGCGGCATCGGCCTCTTTGCACATGGGATCGGCATCGGGGCCTTTGTCTACCTCCGCAGGATATTTGAACGCTTTATTACTGAGGCCCATGCTGCCGCCAGCAAGGAGCCAGGATGGGATGAAGGCGCTTTTCAACGCAGTCGAATGGATGAGCGCATCCTCTTGCTTAAGACACACCTTCCCGCGTTCGTTGGCGAGAATCGGGCGGTGTACGGGGTCATGAGTACGGGCATTCACGAGCTGAGCGAGGCCGAGTGCCTGAAGTACTTCCCTGCTGTGCGATTAGCGATCGAACTGATGCTAGACGAGCGGCTCCAAGCTGTCGAGAAGGCCAAGAAGCTGGCAAGTAATGTGGCGGCCATCCAAAGCGTCCAAAGTAAGCTCAAGGGCGGATAGGCGCCGTTCTGTATGGCGTTCGTGCCGTATCAGCGATTTCTCCCTCTCGCCGTTCAGGATGACGGGCAGAGAAGAACGGTACCCGCTTGTGCGGATGTGGCGGTGCATTGCGGTCGCCGCCTGAAGCGCAGGACGTTAGGCAGCAGCCTCAGATACAGGACGCTATTGATGGGGTGGGTCGCTCTTACTTCGCCCTAGAAAGGGGCACCATGCCTTTGCACCGCTTCACGCGGGCTGCCGCGTCGCTCCTGATCGCCCTTGCTGTGGGGGGACAACCCGGTGTCGCACAATCCCGGTGGGTCGTCATTGCGGCGACAGCGAACGATACTGTACGAATGGATACGAGCTCCATCGTGCGAGGAGATGACGGACGGTGCGCGTCTGGGAACGGAATACCTATATCAAGGGCGTTGCCATCCCTGAGGGAGTGGTGAAAGAGACTCTGTATAGGGCAGATGTTGACTGTGTCGGCGTGCGAGTTCGTCTGATTGCAGTTGTCCAACGCAATGCCGCTGATAGCGTGCTGGCGAGCCAGAGTTGGCCTCCTGAGGTGGCCGACTGGAAGGAGGTCCCGCCTGATTCACAAGGCGAGATACTCGTTCGAGCCGCCTGCGCCTTCATGGCCAAGCGGTGAAGACGGAAAGATCGGCTGCGGAAGGCAGTAGCCCCAATGGTGGGGCACGGCTCTTCCCTTGAGACGGAGAGCATATGCACCGCCGCGTTGCGGGTTCCTTATGCCTTGCATTCCTCGTAACGACTTCAATTGCTTCCGCCCAAACGACGTCCGTCTCTCTGGACGTGAGCGATGAGACCGGTGGACTGTTTCAAAGCGCTTTCGCCGCGTCGCTCCGGTCGCTGGGCGACATCACGGTCGTTGGTGCAGATGAGCCAGGCTACCTCCAGCTTCAGGTAATAGCCCTCTGTAACACGGACAGATGCAGCGATGCCACGCACTATGCGGTCACGATATCATTGCTCCAGCCGTGGTCCTCAGATTCTGCCGCCAAGGCCTCCTCCATCACCATCTGGATCAATAAGGCCGACGGCTCTCGGCAGCTGTCTGATACTCAGCGGGTCGCTCTCGCGACCATGCTCGGGACCACATTCAAAGGCTACGCCAAACAGCTCCTCCTCCTCAACGCCTATTGGCCCAAGAACCAGTATCGCGCCGAGATTGACAAGGTGATTGCAGATATCGACGCCCGCTGTTTTGAACGGAAGCGCATGTGGAGGCGATGGTATCGAGCAATGGATGCGCGTGATACTGCCACGGCCCGAGTAATTCAGGAGCATCTCTACCCAACCGCCCCACCCACCGCGTCGCCATTGTGCGACTACTAGGACCACAGCCGAGACCTCTTCCTCTCCTCGGTGCGTCCCCAGTGCGATCCCAAGACAGTTGACTACGTTGAACAACAAAGCGGTCCAACACTGGAACACGTTGGCCCGCTTCATGTTATCAACTCATCGGGACGGCGGGATTCGAACCCGCGACCCCCTGAACCCCATTCAGGTGCGCTACCGGGCTGCGCTACGTCCCGAAAAACCGGTGCTACGAAATCTATGCGGGGTCGCGGGGAACCCGCGAACCCCCTGATGCGGAGCCGTTGCGAAGCGACGGCGGAGCAGACGCGGCGGTGCGGCTGGGTAGCGGGGGCGTCAACCCCATTCAGGCCTGTCCCGAGCCGGCGAAGCCGGACGAGGGCTGCGCTACGTCCCGTATTTCCGGTCCAGCAAGAGGCGGAATTGTAGCCCCGCTCCCCCTCCCGGGGAAGGCCGCGGATCGATTCCGTCTTCGGCCCGGTTACATTGACCCCTATCCCCACTCCATGACCCGGAGGCCCCCGTGGACCGCCGCGAGCTGCTCCGTTCCACCACCCAGGCCGCTCTCGGCCTGGGCATTCTGACCCGGTTCCGACCGCCAGGGAGTCCTTTAGGACCGCGCCTGACTCTCGACCCCGGCGTCGCCCCATCGCCCTTCATGGCGCTGCGCGACGAGTACTTCGTCCGCACCCTGAGCCTCAACCCCGTCACCTCCACCTACCTCGGCGGCAGCGGCTACAGCCCGGCCCTGACCGACACCGACGGACGCCTCAGGGACTGGAGCGAGACCGCCCTGGCCGCCGAGCGCACCTACTACAAGAGCGTGCAGCAGCGACTGGTTGCCATCGACCCCGCCACGCTCGATGCCACCGCGAAGATCGATTCCGCCGTGCTGGGTGCCCAGCTCGACTTCCTGCTCCACCAGCAGGATGTCTGGCACCAGTATCAGCGCTCCGTGGACAGCTATGTCGCCGAACCGTTCCGGGGGCTCGACTGGCAGATCCAGCAGATGACGGAGACGGCAGGGGGCGGGGGGGCCTAAGGACTCCGACGGTCGCAGGGGGGCAGCGAGGCGGAGTGGGACCTCGCGATCAAGCGAACGTCGGCGATCCCCGCCTACCTGGAGACGGCAAAGGCCAACCTCCTGGCCGGGAAATCCGCGGGCAACCTTCCCGACTGGCGGATGATCGCGCACGACGGCATCGACGGCAGCAAGGCCAACGCGACGTACTTCGGCACCACCCTTCCCGCCCTCGCCAGGGACTACCTCGGTGATCGCCCCTTCGCCGCCGACACACTGGTCCGGCTGACCGCCGCGGGCACCGCCGCCGCGGCCGCCTGGGATGGATTCGTGCAATTCCTCGCCGGCACCTTCAATCTCAACGCCGAGCCCGACCGGTTCGCGCTGGGGCAGAAGGAGTACGAGTGGCGGACCGCCGTCTGCCTCCGGGAGCTGAGGACCGCGGCCGAGCTCTACGAATACGGCGCGGCCCAGGTCGCCCTCTTCGAGGAGAAGATCTTCCAGCTCGCCGGGCTGATCTCGGCGGACCAGCAGATGGGACTCTCGTTCGGCACCGACGCGGAGCGCCGCGCCTCCGTGCGCGCGGTGATGGCCTGGCTCTCCAAGGATTCGCCGAAGAGTGACGACGAGCTGCTGCAGTGGTACGTGAGCACCGGCGAGCGCGCCGTGGCCTATGGCCGGGCCCAGGGGCTGTTCGACATTCCCGCCGACTACCGGCTCGAGGTGACGCCGACCCCACCGGTGCTCCGGAGCACCATCGACGCGGCGTACTACCCCGCCCCGCCCTTCAAGAAGACCGGCGTGGGTCGCTTCTACCTGACCCCCACCGGCAACGACCCCGCCGCCCTCAAGCTCAACAGCCGGGCCTCGGTGGCCGACACCGCGGTGCACGAGGGCTTTCCAGGCCACGACTGGAACTACAAGTACATGACCGCGCACGCCGCCGAGATCTCCAACATCCGGTGGCTCACGCCGGGCGCGGTCGAGGATTCCTCCGCGATGTGGGAGGACTCGATGGCGAGCGAAGGGTGGGCGCTCTACGCCGAGGAGCTGATGGCCGAGCCGGCCCCGGGCCGGCCCAACGGGTTCTACGATCCCGGAGAGCGGCTCTACGAATTGCAGGGCCAGTTGCTCCGCGCCGTGCGGGTCCGGGTGGACGTCGGCATCCACACCGGGCGGATGACCTTCAACGAAGCGGTGGACTACTTCCTCGAGCACGTCGAGTTCTCGCCGGGCGCCAGGGAGCGCGCGGCCAGCGACGACGAGGCCCGGGCCATGACAGCGGGCGCCAGTCGCGCGATTTACCGCTACTCAAAGTGGCCCACGCAGGCGATCACCTATAACCTGGGCATGCGCGCCATCCTCTCCCTGCGGGCCGATTATCAGACCAGGCAGGGTAACGCCTACTCGGAAAAGGAGTTCCACGAACGGTTCATGCGCATGGGGTCGATCCCGATGGGCTTCTTTCGAGACACTTTTCTGGCCTAGCAGTTGCTTTCTCGGGAGGCACGAGCGCGGTCCAAGCCAGGCGCTCCCGAGGAGGCACCAATGGAAGACGAACTCGAACCTCAACCCTGGGAGACGGACGGAGATCTGCCCTGGCTCGAGCGACCCACGCTGCCGTGGGAGTCGAACGAATGGGCCGCATGAGGCTGAGGAGGACGAGGTGGAGCCGTGGCCCAGCGACGACGGCGCCCCGGGATGGCCGGAGGAGTGCGCCGGCCCCGAATACTGGCTCTACAAGGACCAGCTGGAGTGAAAACGTGGCCGCCGGAGGTGTCCGGCGGCCACGTTGGCGTCTGGATCGGCTCTTCAGAGCCAGCGGTCGGGATTGAACCGACGACCGCCCGATTACGAATCGGGTGCTCTACCACTGAGCTACGCTGGCGAAACGAAGAGGGCCCCCGGGCTCCCGGGGGCCCTGCCTATGCCCTGGCGCGGATTCGAACCGCGACGCCTTTCGGCACTACCCCCTCAAGATAGCGTGTCTACCAGTTTCACCACCAGGGCGAGGCGGGAAAGAATAGCGCTCGCCGCAGAGGGGGTCAACCCTGCGCCGGACCGGCATTTGAACCCGGCCGGTCATTGCGGAACCTCGAGCCGATCTCGTCGATCCGACTGGCGCCGGAAATGAAGAAACGCAGAGACGCAGAGGGTTCCTTGCCCGGTTCAGCTCGCCTCTCGCTGGCAGGGACTAATATGTTTCACTGGAAAAAACGATTGACTTCCTGAGGCTCCGGAGCCCTCTGCGACCGCCAGGGAGTTCTTTAGGGCGTCTCTGCGTTTCAAACAAGTAGTGCATTGCCACGGAAGCCGACGAGGCAGGTCAGTGCGGGAAGAGGAAGGTGATGCCCACCCCCAGGTGCAGTATCCGCTCGTTGATCGTCCCCGAGTAGCGCGTGGAATAGCTCTGGAAATACCAGTCGGCCATCGGCTCGAGCGCGAGGCCGCGGCTGACCGGGACCACGAGCCCGAGACCTCCGCCATAGGAAAAGCCCGCGTAGGTCGTGCCGTAGTAGTAGTAGTAGCCGTAGTAGGGATTTCCGAAGGTGGCGAGCGCGAGGCCCGCGCTTCCCTTGACGTAGAGCCACCGGCCCAGCGGGTGAAGGCGGACAATCATGTCGAATGCGCCGAGGCGCGTCGCAACCCCCTGCTCGGTGCTCCACCAGCCATAGCTCTCGATCCCGATGTCGAAGAAGGGCGACACGCGGGCCCCGCCGCTGATAGTGAACATCGGGGCATCGAGACCACGCGCATAGCTGGAGCCGGAGACGGCGTTTGATTCGCGGCCGGCGCCAAAGGAGCAGACTGAACCAGGGCACCGGTTGCTTCTTGGGTGGAGGCGCCTCACGCAGGGTTTCGGAGGTCGGGCGACCGGCCGGGTGACCTTCCTGGGCGGCGAGCGGAACGAGAGGGAGGAGCACCGAGGCGAGCGCCAGTGCGGCGGGGAGGCGAGTTCGCATGGCCCTGTTCCTCGTATTTGGCGGTTACCTTGGATGCGCCGGTGAAGGCCGGTCATCCCGCCAAGGGCAAGCCATGGGCCAGCAGGGACAGCGAGGGAATGCCGTTGATTGACAACGACTTTGCGGTTCATGACTCCCGGCGGGGCCCACCGTGCGTCCTCAGGGGCTGACATCGGATGTCCCGTAAATCGCTGACCCTTCTCCTCCTCTCTGTCCTGTTCGCGGCCATCGACCACGTCACTCGGCGTCTGGCAGCTGAGCCGGCTCCATGGGCGCCGGGCGGCCAATGCCCGGGCCCTCGCCGTGCGCGCACTCCCGCCCGTCGAGCTCGGATCCAGGCTGGCGGAGGGGACACCGGAACTGGATAACAGGCGGGTGGCGGCCACGGGGCGGTTCGATCGAGGGGAAGAGCTCGTCCTGCGGGGCTACGTCTACCAGGGAGCCCCGGGTGTGCGGGTGGTGACACCCCTCCGCCTGGCTGGGAGCGACACCGCGCTGCTCGTGTTGCGGGGATTCGTCCCTGCCGCCGATGCGGTGCACGCCGACCTGGCCGGGCTCGACGAGCCGGGAGAGGTGACGGTGCATGGCGTCGCGTTCACCATCCCGACCAGCGCCGACTCGGGTGGCCGACTCGACGACCAGGGGACCATCACCTGGCGCCGTCTCGACCTGGCCGCCGTCCGGGCCCGGCTCCCCTACCCGATCTTCGGCGTCTACCTGATCGAGGCGCGCGACTCCGCCCATCCCCCGCTGCCCATGCGCCTCGAACCTCCCCCGCTCGACGACGGACCGCACCTGAGCTACGCCATTCAGTGGTTCGCGTTCGCGGTCACCGGATTGACGGTCGGGTGTCTGCTTGCATTTCAAAGGGGGGGCCCTAAAGGACTCCCTGACGGTCGCAGGGGGGCGGGGGGGCAGTAGAAAACGATACCTCTGCCCCCCTGCCCCCCCGCCCCGCCTATCGCCCGACCGTCGCCGTCGACGGCTGACCCGCCGCCTGGAGCTTCGCCGCCACCGCCTCGGCCTGGTGCATGACGCGGAGCAGGTTCTGTCCCGCCAGCTTCCTCAGGTCCGCGTCACTCCACCCCCGCCGGATCAGCTCGGCGAAGAGGTTGGGGAACTTCGAGACATCCTCCAGGCCCACCGGCCCCTCGTCGATTCCGTCGAAGTCGCTGCCGATCCCGATGTGATCCACCCCGGCCACCTGCCGGGCGTGATCGATGTGGTCGGCCACGTCGGCGATGGTCGCCCGGGGCAGCGGGTGCGCCTTCCGGTACTCCGACCCGATGCGATCGCGCTCGGCGGAGTCGGTGACGCCGGCCCTCAGCTCCTTGATCGCCGAATCCTGGGCCGCCTCCGGCGTCCCGGATTTCCGTTGAAACGAAACCCGGCACGAAGGTGACCATGACGACCCCGCCGTTGGTCTGCAGCCGCGCCAGGATCGAATCGGGGACGTTTCTCGGGTAGTCCACCAGCGCCCGGCAGACTGGAGTGCGAGAAGATCACCGGCGCCTCGGCGATGTTCAGCACGTCGCTCATCACCGCGGGCGAGACGTGGGAGAGATCCACCAGCATCCCCAGCCGGTTCATCTCGTGCACCACCTCCTCGCCGAACTTCGTCAGTCCGTCGTGCCGGGCGGTGTCGAGCGCGGCGTCGGCCCAGTCGAGGGTGACGTTGTGGGTCAGCGTCATGTACCGGGCGCCGAGGGCGTAATAGGACCGCGAGCGCGCCGAGGCTGTTCTCGATGGCGTGCCCCCCCTCCATGCCGAGCAGCGAGGCGATCTTCTTCTGCTTGAAGGCCTGCTCGATGTCGTCCGCGGTCAGGGCCAGCGTCAGCTGGTCGGGATACATCGCGATCATCCGCCGGGCGATGTCGAACTCCTCGAGCTGGATCCGGGCGTAGCCGCTGTCCTTGACCTCGCCGGGGACGTAGATGGACCAGAACTGCCCCGCCACCAGGCCCTGCGCGGAGCCGGGCCAGGTCGGTCATTCCCGTGGTCGGCTTGCTCAGGTCGTAGGCCGGCACGTCCATCGGGGCGTTCTTCTGCTCCCGGATGACCCAGGGCAGGTCGTTGTGCCCGTCGATCAACGGCGAGGAGCTGAGGATGGCGCGGGCGTGTGCCAGTGCCGCGGCAGAATCCATCTGGGCGGCCAGGGGAGACGTCACTGCGGCGAAGGCAAGGGCCAGGGGGAGCAGGGAGCGGGGAGCCCTGAAGGACTCCCTTCGGTCGCAGGAGAGCGGGAAATGCGCGCGTCGCATTCGGAGGTCCTCATACGGGAGAGTGTGAAGTGACGGATCTCATCAAGCGTTGCCCGGTCCGTTCGACCACTACCGCTCCCTGCTCCCCTGCGACCGAAGGGAGTCCTTTAGGGCTCCCCGCTCCCTGGTCAGCTGGACCAGGTCGGGCCGGGTCAGGAATTCCGGGCAGATGGTCTGGTCGAATTCGTAGGGCCCGCCATGTTCGGCGTCGATCCAGGGAAAGCCCCGGCAGACGGCAGGATAGTGCGGATCGGCGTGGATCGAGCAGGAGTTGCGCACCAGGAAGATGCAGCGTCCTCGCCGCACCCGGGTCCGCCACTCGCCCTGGGGGGTGCAATACATCTTGTCCCG
This sequence comes from uncultured Gemmatimonadales bacterium, assembly GCA_963724265.1. Taxonomy (GTDB): domain Bacteria; phylum Gemmatimonadota; class Gemmatimonadetes; order Gemmatimonadales; family GWC2-71-9; genus DATEHG01. The sequence continues at coordinate 112,069 of CAVRTU010000006.1, read as the reverse complement.
CCCGTACCGGGCCGCGAGCCCCTCAGCTTCCTCGTCACTCAGCGTGACGCCAAAGGCGCAGCACGCCGAATGGTGGGGACAAGGATAGCAGGGGAGCGGAGGAAACGAGCCGTTCACTTGGGCGTTCCCGGGGCTGACGCCAGCACGGCGCGGAGGGGCTGCCCGTCGAGGGGTTCGAGCGGTGTGACTCCCAGCAGGGCCGCGAGGGTCGGCGCGATGTCCACCGTGCGCGCGGTATCCGTCGAGCGCCCCGGCCGGAGGCCGGCTCCCCAGAAGGCGATCGGCACTATGACGTCGTCCGGATTCGTGGTGCCGTGGGTGGTCCACCCTGTCGAGGCGGTCCAGATCCAGCCGGTGTCGGCGACAGCGCAGGCGAGCCAGGTGACCGAGGGGGAAAGGGATCGGCGCCACCGGGACGCGTCGACATCAGACGCGGGAGCGGCCGCCAGCGACGCGGGAGTATAGACGCCACGCACTCCGGCTTCGTGCCGCATCGCCTCGGCGATCACCTCCGCCAGGCTGTCGATCCCGATGCCGGCCCGCCGCAAGGCCACGACGTCGGCGGCCAGGAGCCCGGAATCGAAGGTGAGAACAGGGTCCACTCCGGTCCGCACCCGGAGGGTCGCGTTCCATCGCCGGGTGAAATCGGCCAGTGCAGCGCGGCCACCCGGGTGGCCGGCCGCGAGGGCGGCCTCCGGGAAAGGTGTCACGCCGTGGTCGCCGGTGAGCACGAAGAGAATCGGCCGGCCGGGAAGCAGTCGCGCCAGGGAATCCTCGAGACCACCGAGGGTCCGGTCCAGCCGGAGCAGCTGGTCGTGGATTTCGCGAGATCCCGGCCCGTAGGCGTGGCCGATGTAGTCGGTGGCCGAGAGGGACAGGACCAGCAGGTCGGTCGAACGACCCCTGCCGAGGCGGAGGCGGCGCACCCCTTCGAGGGCGAACGCGACGGTTAGTGAATCCAGCCACGGGTAGGATGGAAGCCTGAGGGCGACGCTATCGCGGGTCGCCGGCAGCCGGTGGGGAAAGACGACGTCTTCTCCGCCATTCTCATAGCCGCGGGCATCCTCTTCGGAATACCAATTCTGCGCCCTGAGCAGCGTCCACTCCCGGCCGGCCAGCGCCAGGGCCCACGGCCGGGCGTTGAAGTCGCGGACCCAGGCGGGAAGCGAATCCCGGTACCAGGTGCTCGTGGTGTACCGCCCGCCGGCATACCAGTAGACACTGGCAGACTTCGAGCGCCCGACCGGGAGGATGGCCCCCCGGTCCTTGCCGGAGACCGACAGCGCCCTGGTGCTGCTGTCCGTAGCGACCAGCCAGTCGAACAGCGTAGTACCCTGGAATCGGTGCGGTGAGGCTCCCGGCCCGCGGACCTCGAGAAGCGATGCGGCGGAATCGAGGACACCCAACGCATTGGTGATGATTCCGGCGTGCGCCGGATTGCGCCCGGAGAGCATCGTGGCGTGGCCGGGAGCCGTTTCCGTGATGGCGTGATCCTGCAGGCCCGCAGGATAGAGATAGCCCTGCGTGAACAGCCGGGCGAAGCCGCCACGCCACTCGGACCGGTAACGATCGAGGTAATCACCACGCATCTGGTCGACGGCGACGAGGACCACCAGCGTCGGATGACCCTGCCACCGGGCCTGGGCCGGGAGATTCAGGGGCGTCAATAAACATACAATACACCCGAACACAACCCGAAGAATTTTCACTCGGCCGCGTCTCCAATTGGCGCATCGTCGCCACGCGCCGGATGGGGGCCAGGAAATGTGTTGTGGCGTCTACCCATCGTACCACACTTTGTAACGTGAAAAACAGCTGCTAACGTATTGTCAAATATAATAGTTAAGCTTGGCACCCTTCTCGCCAGATCTCGTTGCTGCCAACAATTCTCACGGATCGATGGCGCCAGTAAAGATCCCCTGCCGAGGCAAGACGGCTCGGCGCCGAGGGTGGTCATTATGCAGTACCGAAACGTCGTTCTCGCCACCGTACTCTTCGCCTCCGCCTGCGGCACTGAGCCGTCGCCGCTACCGCCGGGCGCCCTCTCCATGACAGTCCATCCCGAGTATGCCACCTGGTGGCAGAGTACCGAGGCCTGCTCGGGGCTCAAGGGCAATCTCGCCGGCATCGAGTGGTTCGAGGTCCCCAATACCGCCACCTTCGAGTCCGAGGCCGGACTGGTCGTGGGCCTCTGGGAAAAATCGTCGGGCCAGAACCGGATCACCATCGCCGGTGACTACGTGGACAACGAGCTGGTGGTCCGCCACGAAATGCTGCACGCCCTGCTGGGGCGCCGGGGTCATCCGGCGGAGTACTTCGTGACCCGCTGCAGCCTGACCTGGGCCAGCTGGGGATCGCAATCCGGCTCGACCGCGGGCACCGAGGTGGCCGCGGCCGCGGGGATGGACTAGAACCGCAGGTACCATCCCTTCCGGTAGGGCACCGCCAGCAGGACCACGAACAGCAGCACCGTCGCGATCCCGAACGCCAGCGACCCGTTGAGGGCCCCGGCCCACGATTCGAACCACCGCTGGTAGATCCACTCCTGCAGGGTGTCCCGTCCCTCGCCCGCCCCCACCCGCCAATAGATCAGGAACCTGGCCCAGACCCCGGAGAGGGCGAAGGCCGCCAGCGCGTTGGTCCCCAGCACGAGGAAGGGCCAGTCCCAGCGCCGGATCTTCCACATGTCGATGATCACGTAGCAGGCGCCCAGCGCCTGCAGGGCCAGGCCGGCGGTGAAAAGGACGTAGGAGCTGGTCCAGAGGTTCTTGTTGATCGGGAACCATTGATTCCAGAGCAGCCCCAGCAGGATCCCGCCGATCCCCGCGACGAAGAGTCCCGCCGCCTTCTCGCCATCGGGACGATCGGTCCGTAGCCATCGCCCTGCGAGACCGCCGAGCAGGCAGGTGGCCACGGCGGGGATGGTGCTGAGCAATCCCTCGGGATCCCAGGTCTCCCTCCACATATGGCCGGCGAAGAGACGGATGTCCACGTACTGGGCAAGGTTGGCGTCCATGCCCAGTGAGCCCGCCGGCAGACCGGGCAACGCCACCCGGGTCATCGCCAGCCAGCTGCCTATCAGCAGGAGCGCGGCGATCAGCCCCTCCGCCACGGGGCCGGTGAGCGCGAAGATGACCCCGGCCACGAGATACACCGCGCCGATCCGCTGCAGGACGCCCGGAAAGCGCAGGGCCTCCCACCGGAAGTGGGGCACCGCGTTCAGGTACAGCCCGAGGATGATGATCAGGAAGCCGCGCCAGATGATCCGCGGGATCACCTGCCGGGCCGGGGTGCCCCGCTCGAGTCGGCGCCCCAGGGAGAACGCCATCGAGGTGCCCACGATGAAGAGAAAGAAATTGTTGACCAGGAGCATCCCCGCCACGGTGAGGCCACGGAAGGCATCCAGCGACTGGAGACGGGGAGCATCGACGCGGAGGGACGGCATCGCCGCGAAGGTTAGCGGGAGGCCCGCACCACCGCCACGGTGTTACGGGGCAGCGTTGCGCAACCGTGACAGGAGCCGGGCCCTGACTTCGTCGGGCAGCCGGATCCGCCGCAGCCGCTCGCGGAGCCCCTCCAGCACGGTCGCCTCGAAGCGGTACTCGGCGGTGCAGACGGCGCAGGTGGCGAGGTGCTCCTCGACCAGGCGACGCTCGGCGGCGTCCAGCTCCCGGTCGAGGTAGTCGTCGAGCCGGAGGAAAGTTTCCTCACAGTCGAGGCGATCGGGCAGGGGCATCACGGCTCTCCCGTGGAATCGGCAACCGGCCCGCGGAGGAGGCCCCGTTCCTCGGCCACGGACCAGAGCGCGCGCTGGAGGAGGCGGCGGCCGCGGTGCAGCCGCGAGCGGACGGTGCCGACGGGAATGGCCATCTGTTCGGCGATCTCCTGGTAGGAAAGATCCTGCAAGAATGCCAGGGTGGCGACCTCCCTGAACTCGTCCGGCAATGCCGCAAGGGCCGCCTCGACGGCCTCGACGTCCAGCCGGCTGAGCAGCTGGCCCGCCGGGTCGGGGGTCCGCTGGAGGCCGAGTTCCTCGGCCCTGGTATAGAGATAAAGCTCGGGGGCGTCTTCGAGTTCCACAGTGGTCCCGGCGCGCTTCTGCTTGCGCCAGGTGCTGAAGTAGCGGTTGGTCAGGATCCGGAAGAACCACGCCCTGAAATTGCTGCCCGGCTCGAAGGAGTCGAATCCGCGCCAGGCCAGGAGCGAAGCGTCCTGCAGCAGGTCTTCCGCGTCACCGGCGTTGCCGGTGAGCCGGAGCGCGGTGCCCCAGGCGGCGTCGAGCGCGGGGAGGAGGAGCGCCTCGAACTCCTGAGGGCGCCTGTCGGGAGGGGGGGATCCGGGAGCGACCACTGTGGGCAGCCGTCGCGGCTCAGGCGTAACCGGAGGGATTGGCCGACTGCCAGCGCCAGGTGTCGACACACATCTCGTCCACGTTGCGTGTGGCGGTCCACCCCAGCTCCCGTTTGGCCAGCGCCGGGTCGGCCCAGGCCTCGGCGATGTCGCCGGGGCGGCGATCCACGATCAGGCAGGGCACCTTGCGGCCGGAGGCCTTCTCGAATGCCGCCACCATCTCCAGCACGGTGGTACCGCGGCCGGTGCCCAGGTTGCAGGTGATGACTCCGGGCCCCTGCTGGAGGCGGTCGAGCGCGCGGAGGTGGCCGAGGGCCAGGTCCACCACGTGGATATAGTCGCGGACCCCGGTGCCGTCGCGGGTGGGCCAGTCGCCGCCGTAGACGCTGACGTGGGGGAGGCGTCCCACCGCCACCTGGGCGATGTAGGGGACCAGGTTGTTGGGAATGCCGGCGGGATCCTCGCCGATCCGTCCGCTGGGGTCGGCGCCGACGGGGTTGAAGTACCTGAGGAGGGCCAGCCGCCACTCGGGCTCCGCCCGGTGGAGATCGGTGAGGATGTCCTCGATGATGATCTTGGAGCGGCCGTACGGATTGGTGGCCGAGCGGGGGAAGTCCTCGGTGATCGGCACCCGGGCAGGGTCGCCGTAGACGGTGCAGGAGGAGCTGAAGACCATCGACCTGACGCCCTTGGCCTTCATGACCTCGAGCAGCACCAGGGTACCGGCGACGTTGTTCTGGTAGTAGCGGAGCGGCATGCCGACCGACTCGCCGACGGCCTTGAGGCCGGCAAAGTGGATCACCGACTCGACGGGGTAGCGGCCGAAGACGATGTCGAGTGCGGCGCGATCGAGCAGGTCCACCTCGTGGAAGGCCAGCGGCCGCCCGGCAAGCTGCCGGACCCGGTGCAGCGACTCCACGTTGCTGTTGCTGAGATTGTCCACGACCACGACGTCGTGGCCGGCACGGAGCAGTTCGAGCACGGTGTGGCTTCCGATATAGCCCGCACCGCCAGTGACCAGGATCGCCATGCCGTACCGCCGAAAGGTGGAGGACAGGAACCCGCCGCGGCCCGCGCGGCGCTGCCGAATCTTAACCGGGCCCAGCGCGGGGGAAATGGCGGCTCCCCGCTTTGATTCGGCCGGTCCCCGTCGTATCGTTAGCGGACCGTTTCCCCGACGACATCTCCGCCCGGAGCCCCGATGCACCTCGCGACGATCGACTGGGTCATCATCGCCGTCTCCATCGTCATCTCCTTCCTCCCCGCCATCTTCTTCGCCAAACGCGCGGGGACCAGTACCGCCGAATTCTTCACCTCGGGGCGGGCCGCCCCCTGGTGGCTCATCGGCATTTCGATGGTCGCCACCACCTTCAGCACCGACACCCCCAACCTGGTGACCAACATGGTCCGGGAGAGCGGGGTGGCGGAGAACTGGCTCTGGTGGTCATTCCTGCTGACCGGGATGGCGACGGTGTTCTTCTACGCCCAGCTGTGGCGCCGGTCGCGGGTGCTGACCGACCTCGAGTTCTACGAGATCCGCTACTCGGGCCAGGCGGCGACGGTGCTGCGCGGCTTCCGGGCGATCTACCTGGGGCTGCTGTTCAACTGCGTCATCATGGCCACGGTGAACCTCGCGGCGGCCAAGATCGCCAACATCGTGCTGGGGTGGCCGATGGGGCGGACCCTGGTGGTCTGCTCGGTCATCACGATCTTCTTCGCCTCGGTATCGGGCCTCTGGGGGGTGCTGGTCACCGACTCGATCCAGTTCGGGATCACGCTGACCGGTTCCTTCGCCACCGCGTATTTCGCGGTGTCACAGCCGGCGGTCGGCGGCCTGGCGGGGCTGTTCCGCCAGATCCCGGCCCACACCATCAACCTGCTGCCGGACTTCGGCGACTGGTCGGTGGCGCTCTCGGTGTTCCTGATCCCGATCACGATCCAGTGGTGGTCGGTCTGGTATCCCGGGGCCGAGCCGGGGGGCGGCAGCTACATCGCCCAGCGGATGCTCGCCGCCCGGAGCGAGCAGGACGCCGTGGCCGGCACCCTGCTCTTCAACGTGATGCACTACGCGCTCCGGCCCTGGCCCTGGATCCTGGTGGCCCTGAGCTCGATGCTGATCTATCCCAACCTGAGCGACATCGCGCAGACCTTCCCGTACGTGGACCCGCACCTGATCGGCAACGACATGGCCTATCCTGCCATGCTGCGGTTCCTGCCGGCGGGGTTCCTGGGACTGATGATCGCCGGGATGCTGGCGGCCTACCGCTCGACAATCGAGACCCATCTCAACTGGGGCACCAGTTACCTGGTGCACGATTTCTACCGGCGTTTCCTCAATACCGGCGCCACCGAGCGGCACTACGTGCTGGCCGGCAGGATCACCACAGCGCTGCTCATGATCTGCGCGGCGCTGCTGACCTTCTACCTCGACACCGCGGTCGGGGCGTTCAAGCTGATCCTGTCGATCGGGGCCGGCACCGGGCTGATCTACCTGCTCAGGTGGTTCTGGTGGCGGGTGAATGCCTGGGCCGAAATCGCGGCCATGGCGAGTTCGTTCCTGATCGCGGTGGGATTCGGGGTCGCGGCCGAGGCGGGTCATCCCCTGCCTTCGCACATCGTCCTGATCCTGACGATCCTGGGCACGACGGTGATCTGGGTCTCGGTGGCGTTGCTCTCGCCACAGACCGATCGGGCCACGCTGGTGAGCTTCTACAAGCTGGTCCGGCCGGCGGGCCAGGGATGGGCCCCGGTCGCCGCGGAGGCAGGGGTCGGACCATCGCCCGACAGCTTGTCGCAGTCACTGCTGGGATGGGCCCTGGGGTGCGCGTTCATCTACTCCGCGCTGTTCGGGGTGGGGAGCGCACTGTACGGCCACATGCCGCAGGCGGCGGCGTGGCTGGCGGTCTTTCTTGTCAGCGGAGTGTGGTTGGTTAGACTGCTGCCGAGGCTGTGGGGGGTCGACGGCGAGGGAGCAGGGAGCGGGGAGCGGGGAGCGGTAGCCACAAGGCGGTCTCCTCATCCCGAGGGGCCGCAGGCCCCGAGGGATCTCGTGGGCCGACTCCGGGACGTCGCATGGCGCACGAAGCCGCGCCGAGCGACCTCCAAGCTCCGCCCAGTAGATCCCTCGGGCCCGTTGGGCCCTCGGGATGAGGAGTTTTTCGCATTCTCCCTGCTCCCCGCTCCCCGCTCACCGTTGCCCCTCCCGCAGTTCCAGCAGCCACCCCTTCCCCGGCGCCACGGGAATCAGCTCACCGCGCTTGAACCGGCGGGCTGGCTGGAAGCTGTCGATCGCGGGGGCGGTGATGCGGACTCGGCTCGAGTCGAGGCCGAGGGCCTTCCAGTCCACGGCCAGCGACACTCGGACGGAACTCGGGGCCCAGCTGGCCAGGGCGACCAGCGCCTTGCCCTCGCCCGCGTAGGTCGTCGCCAGCACGTCCTCGCGCCCGGTGGTGACGGGCGGCCTGGGCACCCACCAGCCGATCATCTTCGTCCCCTCGATGCCGAAGCTGTCCCACTCGCGCCAGATCGGGCGGGGGTCGCCGGACCAGGGCAGACGATTGGTCATGCCGAAGAGCATCCCGCGCCAGGGATTGCCGCCCCCCTCCAGCATCTCGCCCATGAGGCCGAAGGGAATCCCGGAGATCTCGACCAGCCAGTAGTCGGGCGGAGAGTCGTAGTCGAAGTACTCGCCGAACCAGAGGCGGTCGATGAAGGGGAAGTGCTCGAGGTAGAGGTTGGCGCTGCTGGCGAAGCCGTCGCGCGGGTTGTACTGGTTGGCGCTGTGCAGGTCGATCAGCGAGCCGGGCCGGTTCCGCTCCAGGGCCTTCCGCACCCGCTTCATCGTGACCCGGTCGAAGGCGACGTCGTCGAGGTACAACCCATCAATGCCTTCGTTCCGCGCCAGCCAGTCGAGCCCCTCGATGTAGAAGTTGTGCCAGCGGGAGACCCCGCTGGTGACCAGCGCCGCGTCGCTCAGCTCGGGCACGAACCACCCCGCCAGGTAACTCCCCTCCACATGCTCCTGGAGCCAGGCCCACCCGCCGCCGGGCCCGTCGGCCAGGACCTCGTCGCCGAGGGTCCTCAGGGTCCACAATTCCGGCGCACGATTGGTCAACTCACGGACCGTGTAATAGATCTTGACCTTCATCCCGCGGGCGTGGGCCGAGTCGATGTAGGCCCGCATCGTGTCGGGGCGGAGAAAGGGGTAGTTGATGAAGGGATTGATCGGCGTGGCGTGGTGCACGTTGATCACGTTGGCGCCCATCTTCGCCACCGAGTCGAGCGGCACGTAGGCGTGGAAGTACCGCTCGCGCCAGTGTTCGGCCGGGTCGATCGGATGGAACGGGGTGATCATGATCCGGAAGTCGTAGTGCTGCACCTCGCCGGCCAGCATGGTACGGGAACCACTGAAGCAGGTAGCCCGGTACACGGTGGTGCTCTCCTCGCCGAAGTGGCAGCCGCCCCTCCCCCGGTTGGCCCAGGAGGCCGGCATCACCAGCGGCTTCTGCTGGTAGAAGTTGGTATTGAGGGGGCGGACATACCGGTCGTCCTTGAGCGTGAACTGGAGCCCGCCGTTCACGTCACCCAGCCAGGCGGCGTCCTGGTTGCGCGTGACCTCCCAGCGCCAGTCGTACTCCGCCGGACGGCGCCCTCCCTTGAGGTTCATCCCCATGAAATAGCGCACCGCCTGGTGGTCGAGCGGAATCTCCAGCCGCACGTCGCCCAGGTTGATGTTCTTCGTGGTGCTCAGGGCCGCCTGGTACTCGATGGTGCCGTCGAAATCGAGCTGGGCGGTGAGCCTGAGGGTGAGGGGTCCCGAGGTGCTGGTGACGGCCCACGCCGCAGCACCCGCCGCCCGCTTGGTGAAGGTGAGCGACCCCGGCTGCCACTTGAGCCTGCGGCCGTGCGCGTCCTCGGCGACCAGCGCCACCGGCTGGGCCAGGAGCTCGTGGGCGTCGGGGCCGATCGCGGTCATCGCCGGAGTGAAGTAGCTCCGGATCGATGCCGGCAGCCCGCTCGCCGCCAGGACCAGGTCTCGGCCGAGAATGCCGAGCCGTGTGCCCGTGACGGTCACCTTCGTATAGGGTGGGACCAGCCCGTCATCCTGGTACAGCCGTGAGTTGAGCCAGCGGAGGCGGGAGAGGCGCCACGGCTCGTCGTCTCCCGACGCGACGATGGTGTCAGCCTGGACGGCGAGGGAGACGGGGAGGAAGACGGCAGGGGTGCCGGCGGCCCGCACCGACAGGCGGCCGGTGTAGCGGCCGGGCGCGGCGCTGGTGGGCACCTGGACACCGCACCAGAGGGGATAGACCTCGCCAACTGCGACGGTGACCCGGCGCCGGAAGGGCCGGCCCATCCAGTCGCGGCCGGCCAGGTTGACGCATGAAAAGGACGACGCAGGAATGGTGTGCCCTTCAGGCCCGTGCAAGTCGGAGAAGACGGAGAGGACGCTGTCGAGAGTCCGCTGCGAGGCGTAGACCCCGACCTGGAAGGCGTACCACTCGCCCCGGAGTGCGGTGCCCTTCACCACCCCGCCAGGGCCGGCCTCGATCCAGCGATAGGGCAGATCCTGCCGCATCCTGACCGGACGGGTGCGGTCCTCGGGAAAGAGCAGGAAGGGCGCCTTCCCCTCGACCTCGACCAGCGCCTCGGCTTCGGCGGGTGTGGCGATCACCTGCATCGGCCAGAAGCTGTCGAAGTCGTCGATGGCCTCGATCGCAACGACCGTCGCCCCGGGCCAGAGCGACCAGCGCGCCTCGGCGGTCTTGAGCCAGGCGGGGTCGGCGGTGGACACGGGAGCCGGGTAGAAAATCCGCGGGTAGTTGGAATGGATCGAGCCGCGGTAGGGCAGATAGTAGAGGTAGTACTCCCCGGCGCCGTCGATCGGCTGCAGGGCGAGGTCGCCCGACCTCGCGGGTGACCGACCTGCGATAGACGTTGGCGATTCGGGTGCCGCTCCGGGCAGCGACGGCGATGATCTCGACCGCGTCGGGATTGGGGTCGGGGCGGCGCCACTCGACGTGGACCCGAACGGCGGCGGCGGATTCGGCGACCTGGATGACGACGCGGTGGTTGCCGAGAGAGTCGGGGTTCCAGTCGCCCGTCCTGTAGGGAAGCTGCTGCGCGCTCAGGGATTGAAACGCAGAGACGCAGAGGGCGCAGAGGAAGGCGGGAAGGCGGGAAGGCGGGAGGGCGGGAATCATGGGTGAGCAGTCGGAGATTGCGGTTCTCAGTAGGCGCCGCTTGAGAGGCGGGTGACGATGGCCTCGAGTTCGGATTCGTGCTCGGTCAGGCTCTCGAACAAACGCAACTGGGTGCGGGCGCGGTCGAGGTTCTGGCCGGGCCGAGTGGTCCTGTAATACTGGTCGCCGGAGAGAAAGTCGGTGAGGAAGCGGACCGCCTGCTCCAGGGTGATGATCCGGCCGGCAAAGACGAGATGCCGACGCTCCTCGACGGTCAGCGTGTCGCCGGCCGCACGAAGGTAACCGTCGGCCAGCGCCTCGAACAGCGGAATCCGGACCTCGACCGTGGACAGGTCGCGCTCGTCCTCGTCGGTCGGGGAAACGGAAGAACGGACCAGGTCGCCGAAGTCGTGCAGGAGCGTGCCGGGCATCACGGTGTCGAGATCGATGACCCAGGCCGCCCGCCCGCTCCGCTCATCGAAGAGGACATTGCCGATCTTGGCGTCGTTGTGCACGACTCGTTCGGGAAGCGCCCCCGACGCCTGGAGCTCCCGGATCCGGCCGGCCAGGTGGCGATGGGCCAGTACCCCCGCGATCTCGTACTCGGCCTCCTCCCGAAGGAAGGACGGGGCCTCTTCCATCGCCAGGTCGAGTGCGGTGAACCTTCCCTCGGTGTCGTGAAAGCCAGGGATCGTCTCGTCGAGCCAGGGAGCATCCCAGTCGGCCAGCCGCTGCTGGAATTCGCCGAAGGCTCGTCCCACCTCACGCGCCTCGCGGACGTTGGAGACCCGATCGAGCACGACGGTCCCGCCGATGAAGGGCACCAGGCGCCAGTAACCGCCGCCGGCATCGCGGTGCCAGGACAAACCACTCCGCGAGGGGATCAGCTCGGGCACCCGGATCGAGCCGGCCGGTCAGCGCCCCCTCCTGCCGATTCAGGCGCGCGGTGACCCGCACCACGTTCTGCATCACGAGCTCGGGACGCTTGAACACCCGCGAGTTGAGCCGCTGCAGGATGTACTGGCTCCGGCGGCCGCCGCCCTCGACGGTGACGCGCAGAGTCTCGTTAATGTGGCCGGTGCCCCAGTGTTCTGCGGAGAGCAGGCGCCCCTGGATGGCGAACGAGCTCACAACGTCGGAAAGGTCGGAGAGGTCGGAGAGGTCGGAGAACTCTTGGGTGTTCACTTCCACAGCTTCTCCGGGTAGGTCCCCTGCTCGATGAGCTCCCGGATTTTCCTGACCACGAGGGGCCGGTCGGCGGCGTGGCTCAGGCCGCACCACGGACTGTCGGGGGCCAGGAGGCGGACCTGGACGCGCTCGGCCCTGATCAGCGACTCGACGGCGATCGGGAGGTAGTACTCCCCCTGCGCGGCCCCCGGGGAACGGAGAAATCTCTCGAACTCCTCGCCGCAGCGGGTCGAAGATCGACGGCCGCAGGCCCCAGAGATTCATCGAGACCAGGTCGTCTCCCTCGAGAACCACCGGCCGCCCGGCAGAGACACCCCTGCCCCGCCCCTCGGCATCGGCCGCGATGCCGAAGACCTCCTCGATGGCCGTGAGCCGGCCCAGGCGGTCGGTGCGGCAGAGGGCGCGATTGACGGTGCCGGAAGGGGAGAGCGTATGCCGCAGCCGGAATCCGACCACCGCGTGGCGCCGCGCTGTCGCCGGCGTCGGGCGCGGCGAGAAATGCCGCGAGGGCCTCGAAGGCGGGGCGGCCGTAGAAGTCGTCGGCGTTGGCCACCGCGAAGGGCCCCTCGACCATCGCCTCGGCGGCGAGCACGCGCCTGGCCCGTCCCCCACGGCTTGGTCCGCTCGACCGGCGCCACGAGGCCGGCCGGAATGGCGTCCAGCCGCTGATGGGCGAGGCCGACCGCCACGCGGTCACGATAGCGATTTCCGATGGTGGCCAGGAATTCCCGCTCGATCTCGGGGCGGATCACGAAGACCACCCGTTCGAATCCGCGCCAGGAGCGCATCGTGGATCGAGTAGTCCATCAGCGTCTCGCCGTGGGGCCCGACGGGATCGAGCTGTTTCAAGCCGCCGTAGCGGCTCCCCATCCCGGCGGCCAGCAGCACCAGCGACAGCGGCGTCATGCCGCAGCCTCCGTCACCCGTCACCCGGCCCCGGGCCCAGAGCCAGTTGACCACGCCGAAGGCCAGCACCCCGCAGGTGATCCAGGCCTCGCGCGAGGTCATCCGGGTGGCCAGAACCACGCGTGAAGGCGAGGCTCGCCGCCGCGATGAGCCAGCCCCCCGGCAGCCGGAACCAGGGATGGCCCACCGTTGCGTCACCCATCCGCTCGCGCCGCCGGAGGACCGGCAGGGCGAGGCAGATGACTGCCGTAGGTGAAGAGCCGTGACACCGCCGAGAGCGTCAGGTTCTGCACGAAGCTGCCGGAGGCGGCCAGCAGCCAGACGATGCCGGCATAGAGCAGCAGCGACACCCAGGGCGTCCGGAACACCGGGTGGATCGCTCCCAGCCCGGCGGGCAGGTCGCCCTCCTCGGCCATGGCATAGGTGAGCCGGGGGACGTTGACCATCGTCCCGGCAAGGTAGCCGTAGATCGAGACCAGGGCCGCGACGGACATCAGCACCGCGCCCGCCGGCCCCATCAGCACCTCCCCCGCCGCGGCGAGGGGCCGCTCGAAGGCGCCCGGCTCGGCCAGCGTCGCCCACGACCACGACCTGGGTCAGGGTGTAGACCGTGGCGCAGGTGGCCAGCGCCACGAAGAGGGCGAAGGGGGCGTCGCGCCGCGGATCGCGCGCTTCGCCCAGCGGCACCAGCGCCGCCTCGAAGCCGCCGTAGGCGAAGCCGAGGATCATCACCGCATCGAGCCAGCTTCCGAGCGGCGCGGGGGCCATCGGCCGCCGGAGTCACCGCGCCGTGGCTCGCCAGGTGCCAGCAGCCCCACCACGAGAAAGAGAGCGAGCGGCAGGAGCTTGGCGACGATGAGGACGCTGCTGGCGCGGGCACCGGCCGCGACACCGCGGTAGTTGAGGAGCGGCCAGCGGCGCGATCATCGCCGCGAGGATGAGCCGAGTGGTGACGCGGATCCTTCGCGGCGGGCCAGAACTGGGCGAGATAGATGATGAAGAGGTTGGCGTTGGTGGCCGAGGCGGTGATCCGGACCAGGTAGGCGAGCCAGCCGATCTCGATCCCGGTCAGGCGGCCGAAGGCGGCGCGGGCGTAGAGGTAAGGTCCCCCCGCCCCGCCGAACCGTGAGGCCACCTCCGCGAAGCAGGCGACGATGAGCCCGATGCCGGCGGCGGCGAAGACCCAGGCCCAGGGAGAGGCGGGGCCCAGCGTCCGGGCGATGACGGCGGGAAGGCCGAAGACGCTGCTGCCGATGATGGCGTTGAGGACCAGTCCGGCCAGCGTCCAGCGGCCGATGCTGCGGACCAGCTCCGGCCGTGTCGGAGTGACAGTCACCCGCCGTGTCCACCCGCCGGCGGGATCGGCCGGTCGCGGTAGGGATACCAGTAGTACTTCCGCTCCATCACGTAATCGAGGTGGACGTGCTTGGGCTCGCGGAAGGCATCGAGTCCCTCCTCGCCCAGCTCGCGCCCCATGCCGCTCCAGCGCATCCCGCCGAAGGGGGCGGCGTCGTTGTCGGTCAGCGGATCGTTGATCCAGAAGGTGCCGGCCTTGATGTTCTCCATCGCGCGCATGGCCAGCTCGAGGCTCTTGGTGTAGACGCAGGCGCCGAGTCCGTAGCGGCGAATCGTTGGCCAGGCGGATCGCCTCGTCGGCGTCCTTGACCACGGTGATGGAGAGGACGGGGCCGAAGATCTCCTCGGTCGTGGGCAGCGTGCCGTGCTTCACGTCGGCCAGGATCGTGGGCTCGAGGAAGTGGCCCTTGAGCCCGCCCGGCTGCAGCCGCTTGCCGCCCAGCAGGACCTTGCGCCCCCTGCCTGACCGACTCGCGCGATCTGCCGCTCGACGGTGGCCAGCGCCTCGGCGGAGATCAGCGGGCCGACGTCGGTGGCCGGGTCGCAGGGGTCGCCCACGCGTGAGCGTGCGGACGTGGGCCTCGAGCCGCCTGGTGAACTCGGCCGCGATCGACTCCACCAGGTAGATCCGCTTGGAGCGAGGTGCAGACCTGGCCGGCGTTGAGCAGCCGGGCCCAGGCCACGCCGGGCACCGCCACGTCGAGGTCGGCGTCGCCGAAGACGATGAACGGGTCGACGCTGCCGAGCTCGAGGTTGACCTTCTTGAGCTGGGCGCCGGCCTTCGAGGCGACCTGGCGGCCCGCCGCCGCCGAGCCGGTGAAGGCGATGAGGTCGACGCCCGTGGTGTCGACCAGCACCTCTCCGACCTCTCGACCGTCCCGTGACGACATTCACCACGCCCGGCGGCAGGACGTCGTAGCACTGGGCCAGCAGCAGGTTGGAGAGCGGATTCTGGTGCGGCGGCTTGCAGACCACCGTGTTCCCGGCCGCCAGCGCCGGCGCCACCTTCCAGGCCATCAGGAGCAGCGGGAAGTTGAACGGCACGATGGCCGCCACCACGCCGAACGGCTCCTTGATGGTGAAGTTGAGCTGGTGCGGCGCCACCGGCGGCACCGAGTTGCCGTAGCTCCGCCGCCCCACCTCGGCGTAGTACTCGAAGCAGGCCGCCACCCAGTCGATGCAGTCGATCGACTCGATCAGCGGCTTGCCGGTCTCGGCGGTCATCAGCGTCGAGAGCTCGCGCTCCCTGGCCCGGATCCGGCCGGCGACCTCGCGCAGCAGCTTCGCCTTCTCGACGCCGGGCACCTTCCACCAGGCCTGCTGGGCGCGGGCCGCGGCGGCGACCGCATCGGCCACGTCCTCGGCGCTGGCAGTCGCGCGTCGTGCCGACCAGCTCGAGAGTGGCGGGGTTGTGGATCTCGCGGACGGGCGCCGCGTGCCTGGCGCCACTGGCCGTCGATCAGGATTTCACTTGGCATAGTTCGGTGTACGGGTTGGAAAGAATTAAACGCAGAGACGCAGAGACCGCAGAGGGCTCCGAGGAGCGATTCCGAGGCTACGACACTCGAGCTGGAATCGTGGCTTTTTGACAACAAAAGCAACAGGCAACAACCAGTAATCGATATCAGTGAGCTGCTAGCGGAGACCCTCTGCGTGCCTCTGCGTCTCTGCGTTTCAAATAGTCCGAACGCGGCCCCAGAGCCAGGCGACGGCCGTCAGACCGGCGGCAACCATGAGGTAGCCGAGCATGACCGAGGGGGTCGCGGTGCCGTACCACCCCGCGAAGTCCATCGCCGCCTGGCCGCCGCCGTTGAGGACGAGATAGAGGAAGAAGAGGAAGAGGGCGGCGAAGGTCTTGGGGCTCCGGGACAGCTCGCCCAGCGCGGTGGACAGCGCCGCGGTGAAGAAGAGCCCGACCAGCAGCGACAGCGCGCTCGACGGCAGCGGCCACCGCCAGCCGGAGCAGCGGCACCAGCGCGAAGAGCAGTGCCACGACGAACGCGGTCCCCAGCTTCCACGCCACCCGATCCACCTTGAGCCGCGCGATCCCGTCCAGCATCGGCATCGTCCCGGCGATCCGGTCGCGGGTCGAGATCCCCGGCAGGACGATCACCAGCAGGAAGAAGAGCGCCGGCAGCACCTTTCTCCTGAGCCCCTCGATCGGCACCGTCAGCGACCAGGCCGCGACACCCACCAGCAGCAGCACCGCCAGCGGGAAGAGCGCCAGCGTCACCGCCGCGTCGGCGATCACCCGCCCGCCGAACCGCCAGGGGAGCCTGCCGCCCAGCGCGATCACCGGCGCCAGCACCCGGGTCACCGGCTTGACCAGCTGGTTCAGCCGGGCGATCGGCCCCCGGCCCCCCTGCTTGCTGGTGTCCTTGACCTTGACCGGATCGAAGCGGTGGAAGAGGGCCAGCGGAATCAGCAGCAGCGGCAGCGGCGCCAGGGCGGCCAGCGCCCGGGCCAGGAGCGCCGGCCCGAAGAGGCGGAGCGGCTGGGTCACAATCGGCGTCATCTGCGGATCGTAGGGCGTGGTCCCGATCGCGAAGCTGGTGGCCCCGATGCCGTGCATGATGAACGCCATGCCGAAGGCGTCCATCGCATCGTGCCAGTTGATCGCGGTCGGACTGCTCGTTGCCGATGACCCCGGCAAACAGCACGACCATGACCAGACGAAGAAGTAGGCGATGTCGCCCATCCGGCCGGCCAGGAGCGGCACCGACTCGAAGACGCAGGGCCATCACCGCCACGAAGATGATGGCCGGCCCCACCATCAGCAGGTAGGTCGAGAGGTAGACCAGCGGCTGGAGCGGCTCCTCGGCCCGGAGGAGGTGCATCCCCATCACGCCCAGCATGTAGCCGGCGACGATCGCGCCGAGGAAGACGATGTTCCCCAGGAGCTTGCCGGCGAGATACTCGGAGTTCCGGACCGGGGTGGCGGCGATGATGAAGCCGGTCCGGGTCTCGAGGTCCCGCCGCAGCGCGTTGCTCACCAGGTAGAAGCCGAGGAAGCCGAGGAACATCGAGGCGAAGAGGCTGGTGCTGATCGCGATCGCCGCCGAGTTGTAGAGCGCCCGGTGGCCGTCGACGACCATGATGGCTCGGCCGGAGGAGAGGTCGGGCACCACGACGTAGGCCGCGGCGACCATGAAGAGGAGCGTGACCAGCGTGGATGTGCGGCGAAGACGGACCCGCAGATCCGTGAGGACGATGGCGCCGATGCGGCTCGAGCCGAGGGTCACCGTCTCAATCCCCGGCCTTGGCCATCGTGTACACGTAGGCATCCTCGAGATCGGGAACGGCGGCGACGGAGCCTGGGGGCGGGGTCCGCTGGACCACGCGGAGGTGGACGCCGTCGGGTTTGCGGATCGCGTGGGAGATCCGGAGGCTGCCGCGCTGGGCCTCGTAGTCGCTCGATGACAGGACCAGGTCCCAGACGGCGCCGGACGCCGACTTGAGCAGCTCCTCGGGCGCGGCACAGGTCACCAGTCGCCCCTGCTTCATCACCGCGATCGTGGTGGCCACCGACTCGACGTCGGAGACGATGTGGGTCGAGAGGATCACCAGCTTGCCGTAGCCGATGTCGGCCAGGATGTTGCGGAAGCGGACCCGCTCCTCGGGGTCGAGGCCGGCGGTCGGTTCGTCCACGATGACCAGTTCGGGATCGTTGACCAGCGCCTGGGCGATGCCGAGCCGCTGCCGCATCCCGCCGGAGAAGGAGCCGACCTGCCGGTTGGCGACGGTGTGGAGGTTCACCAGCTCGAGCAGTTCGCCGACCTTGGTCCGGCTCTTCACTCCCTTCAGGGCGGCGAAGTAGGTCAGCAGCTCGAGGGCGGTCAGGTTGTCGTAGACCCCGAAGTCCTGGGGGAGGTAGCCCAGGCGGGCGCGGAGCCAGTCGGGATCGGCCAGGATGTCGTGACCGCCGAAGCTGATCGACCCGGCGGTGGGCCGGGTCACGGTGGCGATCATCTGCATCAGGGTCGTCTTCCCGGCGCCGTTGGGGCCGAGCAGGCCGAGGACGCCGCCGGGGACGGAGAGGGAGAAGTCCTGCACGCCGAGGACGCCGGAGGGGTAGCGCTTGGTCAGGTCCTTGAGTTCGAGCATGCCTTAGGATGCACTTGCCGGGAGGGTCCAGCAAGTGATTAATCGCAGAGACGCAGAGGGCGCAGAGGGCCCCCTGCGCAGCTCAGGCCCTGTCTCACAGACGACGATCGGTTGGGTTGAATCACAGAGGCACAGAGGGCTCCTATTGCGATCCATGGCTTCGAATCTCACGTCGAGATCACGTTGTTCTTGCAAAGAAAAACAACAAAGTCCGACCATAGGCACCCGTCGCGGGAGCGGCACCTTCTGTGCCTCTGTGATTCAACAAGTCGGAGATGCCGGAGAGGGCTGACAGGTCGAAAACGAGGACAAACCCTCTGCGATCTCTGCGTCTCTGCGTTTTGCAATTGACGAATCCAAGGAATGGTAGGAGATTGGCCGAGGCATCAAGGAGAGTTCATGGAAGACCCCGCCTTCTGGCACCGGCTCCAGTTCGCCTTCACCGATCACCTACCACTACCTCTTTCCCCAGCTCACGATGGGGCTGGCGCCGCTGATCGTGGCCTGGAAGTGGCGCGCCCTCAAGACCGGCGACCCGGAGTACAACGACGCCGCCCGGTTCTGGGCCCGGATCCTGGGCCTGACCTACGCGCTCGGTGTCGTGACCGGGGTGCCGATGGAGTTCCAGTTCGGCACCAACTGGGCCGGCTTCTCGCGCTACGCCGGCGGGGTGATCGGGCAGACCCTGGCCATGGAGGGGATGTTCGCCTTCTTCCTGGAGAGCGCCTTCATCGGGGCGCTGATCTACGGCGAGAAACGCCTCAGCCCCCGCAACCACTTCCTCGCCGCGGTCGGGGTCGCGGTGGGCAGCTGGCTCTCGGGCTACTTCATCCTCACCACCAACGCCTTCATGCAGCACCCGGTCGGCTTCGCCGTGGGCGATGACGGCGCTCTCCGCCTCGAGAACGTCCGCGACTTCCTGCTCAACCCCTGGGCCTGGATCCAGTTCGCCCACAACCAGGTGGCGGCGCTGGTCACCGGCTCATTCGTGGTGGCGGCGGTGGGAGCGTTCTACACGCTGCGGGTCGTGCATCGCGGGCAGGGCAGGCTCTACCTCCGGTGGGGAACCGCCGTGGCGCTCGCCTCCTCGCTCCTGGTCGCCTTCCCCACCGGCGACCAGCAGGCCAAGATGGTGGCCCGTCACCAGGAGGTGAGCCTCGCGGCGATGGAAGGACGGTTCGAGAGCGGACCGATGGCGCCGATCACCCTGATCGGCCAGCCCAACGTCGCCAAGCAGCGGCTCGACAACCCCATCAAGCTCCCCGGAGTCTTGAGCTTCCTGGCCTACGGCACCTTCCACAGCAACGTGCGGGGGCTGGACGCTTTCCCCCAGGACGTCTGGCCCACCGACATCCCCCTGCTCTACTACTCGTTCCATGTGATGGCGGGGCTGGGATCGCTCTTCGCGCTCCTCATGGGGCTCGCCCTCCTCCAGCGGCTCCGCGGCAGGCTGGAAACCAGCCGGCCACTGCTCTGGGCCCTCATGCTGGCCTTTCCCTTCCCCTACATCGCCAACACCGCGGGGTGGCTGACGGCAGAGATGGGTCGGCAGCCCTGGCTGGTCTACGGGCTGTTCCGCACCGAGGACGGGATCAGCGCGGTCGTCAGCCCCGGAACGACCCTCTTCACCCTGATCGGCTTCGCCGGTTTATACCTGGTGATCGGCCTGGTCTACCTCTACCTGATCGGACGGGAGATCACCATCGGACCGGAGGTGGCCCATGGCTAGTCTCTGGTACGCCATCCTCTGCGTCATGCTGGTGGGGTTCGCCATCCTCGACGGCTTCACCATCGGCGCGGGCGCGCTGCACCTGCTGGTGGCGCGGCCCGGCACCGAGCGCCGAGAGGTCGTGACCGCGATCGGCCCACTCTGGAGCTGGCACGAGGTCTGGCTGGTGGCGGCCGGCGGCGTGCTGTTCGTCGCCTTCCCCAAGGTCCTCGCCGCGTCGTTCGCCGGGTACTACCTGGCGCTGATGATGCTGCTCTGGGCCCTGGTGCTCCGTGGCGTGTCGCTCGAGGTGGGAGGCCACGTGAGCGATTCCATGTGGCAGACCTTCTGGGACGCGGTCCTCGGCGTCTCCAGCGTCGTACTGGCGATCCTGCTCGGCGCCGCACTCGGCAACGTGGTCCGCGGGGTGCCGCTGGGCGCCGACGGCAGCTTCAGCATGGCGCTCTTCACCAACTTCAGAACCAAAGGCGAGGTCGGCCTCCTCGACTGGTACACCCTCTCCACCGCGGTCTTCACCCTGGTGGCCCTCTCGGCCCACGGCGCCACCTGGCTGGCCTTCCGCTCCACCGGCCTGGTGCACAAACGGAGCTCGGTGTTCGCCAAGGGACTCTGGGCCGGAGTGGGCGTGCTGCTGCCGGTGATCACGCTCGAGAGCCATGTCGTCCGCCCCGATCTCTTCACCGGCATGTTGGCTCGGCCACTCGGGTGGTTGGCGGTGGCGGTGGTGGCGGGAGGGGCGGGCGCGATTCTCACCGGCATGACGACCGGCAAGGCCGGCCGGGCGGTCGCCGGCTCATCGGCGTTCCTGGCGGGGCTGCTTGGTGCCGCGGCGGTGAGCGTCTATCCCGTCCTCCTGTATCCAACTCTCCCCGGCGGCGAGGCGCTCACCGTGGAGAATGCCTCATCCGGTGCCTATGGACTCGGCGTCGCGATCCTCTGGTGGCCGGTGGGGATGGTGCTGACCCTGATCTATGCATGGGCGGTGGTACGGTGGTATAAGGGAGCAGGGAGCGGGGAGCAGGGAGCGGGCCGTTGAGCGCATCAATCGGCCCCGGCACCACGCTGGGCCGCTACCGGCTCGTCGAGCCGATCGGGGCGGGGGGAATGGGCGAGGTCTGGAAGGCCCACGATGCCAACCTGGACCGGATCGTGGCCATCAAGATGCTGGCGCCTGCCGCGCTGGGCGACGCGACCACGCCCGAGCGATTCCGCCGCGAGGCGCTGGTCCTCTCCCGGCTGTCCCACCCCGGCATCGCCACCGTCTTCGACTTCGACGCCCAGGGCGGCCACGCCTACCTGGTCATGGAGTACGTCGCCGGCGGGACCCTCGAGTCGCACCTCTCGGCGGGCCCCCTGCCGCTCGACCGCCTGCTCCCGCTCGGCGCGGCCATCGCCGATGCCCTCGACAACGCGCATCGGCAGGGGGTGCTCCACCGCGACCTCAAGCCGGGCAACATCGCCCTCACCGCCGACGGCCGACCCAAGATCCTCGACTTCGGGCTGGCGGTGCTCCTGGCCGGCGGCAAGGCCACCGGCCGCATGACGCAGACCGGCGCGATCGTCGGCTCCCTGCCTTACATGGCGCCGGAACAGCTGTACGGCGAGGCGGACGACGCGCGCACCGATGTCTACGCCCTCGGGGTGATGCTGTTCGAGATGGCCACCGGGCAGCGGCCCTTCGTCAAGGAGCGGCCCGAGGCGCTGATGTTCGCCATCATCAACACCGCCGCGCCGTCGGCCCGCTCGATCAATCCGGCGGTACCCGACCCGCTCGACCGCCTGCTGGCCGAGTGCCTGCAGAAGGAGCCGGAACGCCGCCCGGCGTCGGCGGGGGTGGTGGCCGAACGGCTGCGCCATGCCGGCGACCCGGCGCACTCCGGCGCAGGCTCCCCGGCCCCGCGCGACCTGGTCCGCGCCATCGCCGTGCTTCCGTTCCGCAACGTGTCCCGCGACCCGGCCCAGGAGTACTTCGCCGACGGGATGACCGAGGCGGTGATCTCCGATCTCGCGCGCATCAAGGCGCTCAGGGTCATCTCCCGCACGTCGGCGATGAAGTACAAGGGTTCCGCGCTGTCGCTTCCCGAGATCGCGCGGGAGCTCAACGTGGACGCGGTGCTCGAAGGGTCGGCGCTGCTCCTCGGCAACCGGGTGCGCCTCTCGGTCCAGCTGGTCTCGGCCCGCAGCGACGAGACGATCTGGGCCGATCGCTACGACCGCGAGCTGCAGAACGTCCTCGACCTGCAGAGCGAACTGGCCGAGACGGTGGCGCGCGAGATCGCGATCCAGCTCACTCCCGGCGAGGCGCAGCAGCTGGCGAAGCGGGCCCTGGTGAACCCGGAGGCGCACCTGGAGTACCTGAAGAGCCGCCATTCCGCCCTCGCGGCCACCCGGGAGGCGCTGGACCTCGGCCTGCGGCACGCCCGGCGCGCGCTGGAGCTCGACCCGACCTTTGCGCCGGCCTGGGCGGCGCTGGCTGAATGCCACGCCATCCGTGCCACCCGCGGGATGGCCCCGCCCGCCGAGGCGACGGCCGAAGCCACCGCCGCGGCGGACCGCGCGCTCGAACTGGATCCTTCCCTGGCCGAGGCCTACGGAACCCTGGGGACCATCCGGTGCCACACCGGCGACCTGGCCGGCGGCATCCGCTCGCTGCGCAAGGCGATCGAGCTCAACCCGGGGCTGGCCCGGGCCCACACGGCGCTGGCCCGGGCGCTCTACTCCTTCGAGCGCCACCCGGAGGCACTCGCCGCGGCCCAGACGTCGGTGCGTCTCGACCCGCTCTCGAGCTTCATCCGGACCACGGTGGGGGACGCCTACTACTATGCCCGCGAGTATGAGAAGTCGGTGCTCCACTACCGGATGGCGATCGAGCTCGACCCCCGGTTCGATGGCGCGCACACCGACCTGGCGCGCTCGCTCGAGGCGCTGGGGCGGTTCGACGAGGCGCGGGCCGAATACGAGGAAGGCCGCAGGCTCTCGGGGGGCGTCGCCCATCCGTCATTCGGAGTGGCCCACCTCGAGGCGGCCTCGGGCAATGCTCCGGAGGCGCGGCGGATCCTGGCTGAACTCACGGCGGCCCGATCCACCCGGGTGGTCTCGGCCTGGGGAATCGCCGCGCTTCACGCCTGCCTGGGCGACATCGATGAGGCGTTCCGGTGGCTCGACACCGCCGTGGCCGAACGGGCGTCAGGGCTGATCCTGCTCCGGGTGCATCCGCGACTCGATCCGATCAGGAGCGATCCCCGGTACCTGCCACTGGTCCGGAAGGTGGGGCTGGAGTTCTTGGCGGATTGAGGGAGCGGGGAGCAGGGAGCAGGGAGCAGGGTGCTATTCTGTCATTGCGAGGAGGCCCCGTGAGGGGCCGACGAAGCAATCTCCCTGCTCCCCGCTCTCCTCCCCTGCTCCTGCTCCTGCTAAGCGCGCCGGCTTGACATTGGTCTTGTTCGGCGCCGGGCGCCGGACCCATGTTGCACCTCTCCTGCGGGTCAGAGCGGAATGTAGTACACGAACTTCCCCACCAGCGCACCGTTCACCGGCCGGGCCCACCGGATCCCCGGCTCGAGGCCGGTCAGCCACCCACTGGTCCAGACCAGGTAGGCGTCGCTCCCTGGCTTGGGTATCCAGTGAATCCGGGCGTTGACCGAGAGGGTGTGGGAGTCGTTGTCCCACTGGGTGAAGATGGTGCCGTTGAGCCGTGGGTTGGCGGCCAGGTCGAGCCGGACGCCGAACGCCCGGGCGGTGAAGTCACCGGTGGGGAGCTGCACCGCGCTTTGGGTGAAGGTGAGCGCCGCGATGAGGTGGGGAGCCACGCGGAGCTTGAGGTCGCCCTCCAGGTCGGCCGCGGTGCCGTCGTAGAAGCCTCCGGCACTGGCCAGGAAGTCGAGGCCAAGTGGCCGCCCGGCGGAACTCGAGAACTGGAACTCGGCCCGCTGCCAGGTATAGGCCCCCGCCGCGATAATGGTCCCCGGGAAAATCTCGAAGTCCTGGCGGGGGTCGTCCTGGTAGCGCTGCAGGTTGATCTCGAACTGGTCGCCGGTCTTCCATTCGGCGCCCAGCGGGCGCACCTCGTACCAGGCGTGGGAGAGGCCGCCGTCGTTGAAGTGGTTCACGTCCCACTCGATCACCTTGAGCAGCAACTTGCGAATGCCGAGCAGGTGGGGGCGCGGGAAGAACTCGAACCCGGCCGTGTGGCGCCAGACGCCGCGCTCCAGCACGAAGCCGAGGGCGGGGTCGTAGTCGCCCGAGAGCCGGCTGACGGCGAAGAAGTCGTTGGACCAGTCGTTGGGATAGTCGAGAAACAGGCGCCAGGAGTTGCCCCAACTCCTGCCAAGGTCAGTGGTCCCGATCGCGTACCCCGAGAACACCAGGTTCTGGCCGCCGACGATGAAGGGGAGCTGGAAGTCGAGACCGGCGCCCAGCTTTCCGGGCTGGTCGGGGAGCTGCTGGCCGGTGAACATCGCCCCCACGTAACCCCGTGACATTACGTCGTGCTTGATGCGCCCGACGCCGTCCCAGGCGTCCTGGGTGCCGCCGGTCTTGACCAGCAGGAGCCCCACCTGCTCGTGCCCGGTCCGTCCCTGCAGCCGGGCGCCTCCGACCAGCGGAACGGTCTGCCCGCTGTCGGCCAGCCCGATCCGCCGGCTGTAGAAGAGGAGGTTCCGCTCCTCCTGGCCCAGGTCGAAGATGCCAGCCCCCTCGAGAAAGAAGGGGCGCTTCTCCGGAAAGAAGAAGACGAAGCGCGTCAGGTTGAGGACCTGCTGGTCCACGTCCACCTGGGCAAAATCGGTGTTGGCGGTGAAGTCGGCGGTCAGGGTGGGCGTGACTCCGATCCGGAGGTCGGCGCCCCCCCGCAGGTCCATGCCGCCCGGCTGGGTGACGCTGTCCACGCCGAGCGAGTCAAAGCTGCGCTCGCTCATCCTCCCGATCCCGGCGACATAGGGCCGCAACTCGGCGCGCCCCCCGTGGCCGATGCCCTCGAAGCCCGCCAGTTCCCCTTCATCCTGCTGGAACAGGAGCCCCTGCTGGCGCAGGTAGCTGCGCCAGAGGGCGTCCTGGTTGGTCCGCCGGAGGAACCGTTCGACGTTGATCCCCCAGGCCGGGGCGCCCACCCGGTAGCGCAGGGTAGTCCAGGGGATGGCCAGCTCGGCGAACCATCCCTGCTCGGTGATCACGGCGCGGGCGTCCCAGACCCCGTCCCAGTCGTAGTTGGCCTGGTCCACCTTGATGATCTCGCCGTCGGACCATCGCCCCATTGGGGTTGACGGCGAAGATGTAGCCCGAGCGCTTGCTCTGCTGCGGATCGAGGAGGATGTAGAAGGCGTCGTCCGACTCGAAGTCGGCGTCGCGCTTGAGCTGGGCGTGGCGGATGGAGCGCGGCTCCCGGTCGTAGCCCCAGAAGCCGATGTAGAGCCCGTCGGGCCGAGCCAGGAACCGCACCACCGTGCGCTCGGTGACCGGCTGCCCCTCGTCGGGCTCGCGCTGAGTGAACTGGGTGATGGAATCGGCCTGCAACCAGACCGGCTCGTCAGGATGGCCATCGAGCTTGATGGTGGCGTCGGTGACCAGAACGTGGGGAACGAAGGTGCCGGCGCTGTCCACCTGGGCACGCAGGGGTGGTGCCAGCGAAAGAGTCAGGAGAGCGAGGATCGGTGTCGCCGCACGGCGGGGGGTCACCGGTGCGAATCTGCACCTTCCGGTAACTCGGCGCCACAACAGTAGTGCCGAAACGCGTTCCTCATCCCGAGGGCCAACGGCCCGAGGGATCTGGTCCGCAGATTTCGCAGATTCCGCAGATTGCTTCGGTCTCCGTGTGCGTTGTGGCGCCTCAGGCGTGGCCCCGGAAAGTGCTCGCTAGATCCCTCCCCGTTCCCGGCTCCCTGCTCCCTGCTCCCCGCTCACTGCTCCCTTCTCACCCCGCATCCTCCAGCACGCCGAAGTCCACCAGCTTGCGGAGCAACGCCGGGGACACGTCGAGCCCGCGCGTCTCCCGAATTGCCTGGAGCGCGGCACTGGTCGGTTGGCCGTCGAAGAAGGGAAGGATTCCAAGTATCGCCCCCGAGAGCCTGAGCGGGTCGTTTCCGGAGTAGGCGATCGCCAGCCCCCCACCGCCGGAATCTGGCACAAGCCTGAACGACCCGGCCCGGATCCGCTCCGGCAATTCGGTCGAGAGCAGCCGCCCGAAGGCCTCCTGGACGAGGACCTCCGCGATTGCTGCCTCCGCCCCGCCCAGCTCGCGCACCTTGCTCCACGGAAGCTCCCGGGCCAGGTGACCCGCTCGACGGAAGAACTCCCGCTCCTTGCCCGCCCAACGCCCCCATTTCCGCCGGTAAGTCTGTGGATCGGCACGATGGTCAAAATCGGCGGCGGTCATCGGGTCGGCGGTGCCCGCCTGCGGCAGCGGCATCAGCGCGCGGAGGGCCTCCTCGCCGAGTTCGAGCTGCAACAGGCACCAGCGGCTGACGCCGCGTTCGGCCAGCACGAGGAGCCGATGCAGCTGATTCCAGAATTCCCTGGCCACGGCGCCTCGTTCGTGCTTGCAGAACCACGTGGCACAGGTGGACTCGCGGGCGCGCCACACCCCACACCGCCCACCCTCCTCGATGTAGTGAGGACAACGCATGCTCTGCGCCCGGCCGAAGGCGCCCACAATCCGGGAATACAACAGTTGATAGACCGGCGGGCTGGCGAGTCCCAGGGGGGTGACGGCCACCCCGGCATCGATCCGGGCTTCGACGGTCTGGCGTCCTGCGGCGGCTTCGGGACTGTCGTCCTCCAGGAGTGAACCCACCAGGAAGTTCCACAGCGTCGGCATGTAGGTGCAGCACTTGCTCGCGGGGTTGAAAAACACCGCCTCCCGCGAGGGCTCGGCCCTCTCGGCAGCACACATGGCGCAATCGTGACAGGTGGCCTTCGGCTCCGGGGGGATCGCACCCTGGAGGCACTGCTGCATCCACCGGTCGTAGAGCGGTGGCAGTGGACTCGAGGAGGTGAACATGTGGCCTCGGGCCGAGGATGCGATTGGGGCGCTGGAGTCTGGAGATACGGCGAACAGAAGATCGGAGGGACCCGCCCGGTCAGGCGCGGGCGGATCCCTCAGACTGCGGTTGGGGAGGATCGTGGCTCGATCGGTACTACCAGGCCCGGTGCTTTATGTCGAGAGACTCACCCTTGATGTCGCCGATCTTGGCGAAGATGTCTGACGCTCCTCCCTTTACCTGCTTGGCCTCGTCCTCTGTCACTGGACGCCCGGCTCCGGTCTTCCTCTTCTGCTTCTGCTCGGGCTTCTTGGTCGGTTTCGAATCCATGGTACCCTCCCGTGACGGATGACTACGTGTTCACAGCCCTGCAATTGAATACAGGATCATCGCTTGAAGCTGATGTCCGGACTGAGGCTGCCCTCCTTCAGTTCTGCCTTCGTGCCACCCTTCACCTGCTTGGCCTCGTCTTCTGTCAGCGGACGCGCGGCTCCGGTCTTCCTTTTCTGCTTCTCATCGGGCTTCTTGGCCGGTTTCGAATCCATGGTACTCTCCTGCTGGGGGTGATCAACTGCAGCGTGAGGCAGGCACGTCCGGGGTGGTCGACATTGCGCCACAATAGGAATGTGAGATCAGCCCTGTCAATTGACCGGAAATCCTTCACCTCATGAGGAACGCCACAATCCGTTCGATCACCTTCGTATAGGGCGGCCGGAGCAGGTTGCTGCCGTTGAGCGCACTCTGCCGGAAGACCGCCTTCCGGTGACTGAAGGTCAGGAATCCCTCCCGCCCGTGATAGGCCCCCATCCCGCTGGCGCCCACGCCGCCGAAGGGAAGATCCTCCGCCAGGAAGTGGAGCAGGGTGTCGTTGATGGTGACTCCGCCCGACGTGGTGAGATCGAGCACGGCTTCCTGACGCGCACTGCTCTTGCCGAAGTAGTACAGCGCCAGCGGCCGTGGCCGGGCATTGATCGAGGCGATGGCCTCGTCGAAGTCGCGGTAGGTCCGGACCGGCAGCACCGGCCCGAAGATCTCGTCCTGCATCGCCGTCATCTCATCGGTGACGTCGAGCAACAGGGTCGGGGCGAACTTGCGGCCTTCCTGCCCCCGCAAGTCTTCATCGGCCGGATTTATCTCGACCACCCGGGCGCCCTTGGCGCGAGCGTCATCGACCAGCAGCTGCATCCGGTCGTAGTGCCGTTGGCTCACCATCGCGGAGTAGTCGGGATTGTCGCCCAGGCGGGGGTAGAGCTGTTTGACCTGCTCGGCGAAGAGCGTGACGAACCGCTCGGCCTGGCCCTCCGGCAGGAGGACGTAATCGGGCGCCACGCAGGTCTGGCCGGCATTGAACAGCTTGCCGTGGGCGATGCTGCGGACTGCCTTCTCCAGCGAGTAATCGGAGTCGATCAGTACCGGCGACTTGCCGCCGAGCTCGAGGGTGACCGGCACCAGGTGCTCGCTGGCCGCCTGCATCACCGCCCGCCCGACCATGGTGCTGCCGGTGAAGAAGAGGTGATTGAACGGCAGCCGGGTGAATGCCGCCCCCACCTCGGCGCCGCCGGTGATCACCGCGACCTGCTCCTCGGTGAATCCCTCGGCCAGCACTGACGCCATCAGCGCCGAGGTGGCGGGGGTGTACTCCGACGGCTTGAGCATGACCCGGTTGCCGGCGGCGAGCGCGGTGGCGAGCGGGGCCAGGGCGAGATTGACCGGATAGTTCCACGGCGAAATCACCCCCACCACGCCGAGGGGCTGATAGACCACCCGGGCCCGGCCCGGCAGAAAGTAGAACGGGACCGAACGGCGCTCGGACCGCATCCACGACGCGACGTGGGTGGCGGAGTGATGGATTCCTGCAATGGTGGCGAAGAGCTCGGCCAGCATGGTCTCGTGCGGCGAGCGGTGGCTGAAGTCGGCGGAGACCGCGGCCACGAAGTCGGCCTGGTGGTCGACCAGCAGCTGCTTGAGGCGGAGCAACGAGGCTTTCCGGGCCTTGGCGGAAGGCGGGCCATCGCGGAGGAATGCCGCCCGCTGTCGAGAGAGGATCTCGGACGGGGCGGTCGCGGCGGGAGGGGCGGAAGAGGCGGGAGGGGCGGTGGTGGGGGTTGCCATATGCCTTCTCCGGCAAGGTGTTCAACGATCCGGGCGCGGAGGAAGGTACTTCGGCGTCCCCCTTCGTGAGGGTGGGGGCGGCTTCAGCGGTTCAGCAAGGGATCCAGCACCGCCGCAGGAAACGAGCGCGAGGTTTGAGACCCGTCACCAAGTTCGCCGTAACCATTGTCACCCCAGCAGTACGCCCTCCCGACAGACGAGAGGCCACAGGTGAATTCGCCTCCCGCAACCAGCACGGTAAACCTGATTCCTCCTCGTACTGCCACCGGCGAAGTCCGATCGGTGGTCGAGCCGTCTCCCAGCTGGCCACTCTGATTCCACCCCCAGCAGTAGGCCGCGCCGGTGGTAGTGAGGCCACAGGTATGGCCAAGGCCCGCGGTCAGGCTTTGAAAGGTGAGTCCCCCCACGACCGCGACAGGAACGCGGCGATCGGTCTTCGAGCCATCGCCGAGCGCACCGGTGAAATTGTAACCCCAGCACCAGGCCATCCCCGCGCTGGTCAGCCCGCAGTTGAAGGCCCCACCTGCCGACAGGCTTGAGAAAGTCAGTCCGCCTGCGACCGGCGCCTCAACAAAGCGACCGATGTCCGTTCCGTCGCCAAGCTGACCAGCCAAATTATCTCCCCAACAGTAGGCCAGACCAGCGTCGGTGCGGCCGCAACTGTGCATACTACCCGCCCAAAGATCGGCAAGCCGGATTCCACCCTCGATGGCGGCCGGGCCGACCCCATAGCGGTAGCCCCAACAGAACGCCAAACCACCTTCATCAATGCCGCAGGTATGCCAGCCGCCTGCGGTGAGTTCCGTGAACACGATCCCCCCTGCTACCGCAGCCGGAGCGTAACGAGGGCGCTGATCGTAGGTGCCGTCACCGAGCTCCGAGTGCGCTGAAGTACCCCAGCAGTACGCGATCCCAGCGCCGGTCAAGCCGCAGGTATGCGAATTCCCCGCTGTGAGAGTCGCGAATCCGATTCCGCCGAGAACGGCCGCCGGCGCCAGGCGATTCAGGCCCGAGCTGTCGCCGAGCTCGCCGAGGATTCCATCCCCCCAGCAATAGGCGGTCCCGCCACCGGTCAGGCCGCAGGCGTGCTGCCAACCAGCCGTCAGACTTGCCCACGCCACGTAAGGCGGCCCGGAATCGGTTCCACCGGAACACGCGACCCCAAGCACGGCGCAAAGGACGAGGACGGGTGCCCTGGCAAATGAAAACCGCCTGGTGGCCACCTCAGAGCTTCTTCGCAGCGGCAGCAGTGGCGGACCGCAGCTGCGACTCGTATGTCGAGAGCTCCTTGGGCATCCCTCCGATGGCCAGCGAGAGTACGGTGGGGCCCTTGAGCACGATGTACTGGAGGCCGTGCCGGGTATGGGCCAGCCAGGCCTTGTCGCCGAGGCCGGATTCCTCCTTGATGGTGGTCCCCTCTTCGGTGAGGTCGTCGCTCTGCAGCTGCTCGCTGGCCGCATCGCGGGCGGCGGTGGCGGTCGGGAAGTCGAGGCGCACGAGCACCAGCATCCGGTCCCCCGCCTGGTAGACACAGGCATTCCGGGTGGCACCGGTGTCCTCATCCGGTTCGGGACCCGACGGGCTCACGGTGGTGACCGGGGCGCCGAGGAGCTGAGTGGCTGCCGCCTTGTCCACCAGGTCACACGGACCGGCTGCGACAGCCAGCGCCAGGGGATACGCGATGAGGGAGAGCATGGTGGCAGGGCTCCGGGGTTGAGAGTCGAGAGTCCAGAGTCGAGAGTCGAGAGCGGGCATCACGACGCCGTCAATGTGCGGTCGGGCCACCTCCGGCGGAAGGGGCCTCGGTGGCGAGCCGCGCCCGCAGCCGCTCCCCCAGCGCCGCCGCATCCTTGTTCCCCTCGGCCTGGAGGGTCTGATCGACTGCATCCAGCGAATCCGCGGGCACCTGCCAGGCGTTGACCGGATCGGCCCGGAAGGCCTCGACCGCCTGCCAGGCGCCGGCGCTGTCGCCGGCGACGAGCAGCGGCTTGAGGCGCTCCGTCAGCGGCGGCTGCGGGACGTAGTGCGCGATGGCCTCGAGCGCCGGATCCCGCCCGGCGGCGTAGGCCTCGACGGTGAGCGGTGCCGCAATCTGCGGAGCGATCCAGGGCCGGGTGTCGCGCGGATCCCAGAACTGCCAGTAGAGGGTCGACACCCGAAGGGTGACCTTGCTGTTGGGCAGCACCAGCTTCTTCGAATCGCCGTAGATGTTGCCGCGGGAGGCGGCCGGCTCGCCCACGAAGATCGGGTTGCTCCAGTTCTCCAGGGCGTCGATCAGCATCTCGGCGGCCGAGAAGGTCCGGCGGCTGGGACCCCGCACTCTCCCTCCCGAAGCCTCGCGACGATCTGGAACTCAACAAATTGGGCGCTCTACCTTGGCCCTTCCTTCGCCCGAGGTAGCCTACCGCCTGGTGCGTACCTGGCAGGAGAGCTCACGATGGCATAAGCTGTTGCGGCATTACGACTTACATGGATGGCAGGATGCGCATGCCCGTAGGCAAGTGCCATTACATGGTTAAACCAGTTATTACAAGTAGATATACTAGGAATTGACAATACATACATGTATCGCTATGCTATTCCATGTAGTCATACCGGAGGATGAAATGTCGGACGGCCTAGATGAAGTGGCTCGTGCAGAGGCACTGTTGGGTACGGCTGAGGCGGGGATACGAAAGCTCATTCAGCAGTGCCTTGAGCAAAATCGCTATGCAATGGTGGCGGTGCTAGCCGAACTCGCCGACGGGGTCGCGAGTGTTCGGCGACGGACAGCAGCGGACGTTGACAACGGTGATTCGCTCAGGGGAACAGGTCGTGCCTGGCCACAACTTGGTGCTGCCCCGCGACCCGCCACACCGGAAGCTCAGTCGGGCGCGCGCGGCAAACTCCGTTCACAGCTCGCATCCACCTATCCGCGCTTTGAGCGGGAAGGAGATCGGCTAGTGAAGATCGGTTGGTCCAAGAAGGACGATCGAGAATATGAACACAAAGCCCCACGCTCGGCGGTCGTCGCAGTATGCGGTGCGCTAGCTAAGCGAGGCAAGCGCGCACCGACAATCACGATGAACGCTCTACTTCCTGTCGCGGATGCAGAAGAACAGGAGGTACCGTCTTATCAGGTATATCTCGTCGTTGCCTGGCTGCGACAACTTGGGGTTGTTGAACGGACCGGCAAGGATGGGTACGCAGTCAACGCCGCTCAGCTTGCGCCTGAGATCATCGACGCAACATGGAGCAGCCTACCGAGGTACGAGGCGAACGTCTGATATGTCACAATTGACGAACGAATCAGTCCGAGCACTAGCGCTGGCCTTGCTCCACGCGGACACCGAGAATGAAGTGGTTGACATTCTCAAGAAGGCAAAGCTGTGGGATAGCGACGCGGCATGGCGGCTTTACGGGGACATCGAATCGAACTTTTCAACCATCGGGAACCAACAAAGCCGACCCGAGGCCGCTCTTGTTGAGAAGGTGGTCAACTGCGTCGATTCTCGACTGATGGACGAGTGCTTCCGTAGAGGGATCGACCCAACTTCGGCGCAGGCCCCGCAAAGTATCACCGACGCGGTCGCGGAGTTCTTCGAAGAGGGACGCAAGGCCAGAGGATTTGGCGGCCATCTGAAGGACTGGCCGCAAGATCGGCAGCTCAGCCAGTCTCGATTCATTACCATCGCAATTACAGGGGCCAAGGCAAGGTCAGGAAACGCGAGTATTACCATCGCCGATCTTGGTGAGGGGCAGGCGCCGACCCGCGTCCCGGAGACTTTCCTGTCGATCAATCGACAGAACAAGCTTCGCATTCCGTTCGTCCAAGGCAAGTTTAACATGGGTGGTACCGGTGTTCTCAAATTCTGCGGAACGGAAAACTTGCAGTTGATCATCTCCCGGCGCGATCCGACCGTCACCGCCAAGAACGGGGAACACCATCCAGATCAGGGCAAGTGGAGCGTTACGGTTGTTCGCCGCGAGCGCCCTGGTGCAGCAACAGGGGCTGTGCGGAATTCGGTTTATCGCTTTCTCGCCCCCATCGGCGCGGACGCTGCGCCGAACAATGGGGCGCTTCTTGTGTTCTCATCTGAAGCGCTTAGGTCGATGCCAGAGCGAAACAAGCCATATGGAGCAGAGATGCGCTACGGCTCCGTAATCAAGTTGTATGAATACGACATGAAAGGCTTCAAGAGCCATGCGTTGATGAAGGGTGGGCTGCTGGCACGTTTAGAGTTGCTCTTGCCAGGTATCGCACTTCCGGTCCGGGTTCATGAATGCCGGGAGTACAGAGGCGACGAAGCACGTAGTTTCGAGACCACACTGGTCGGCCTGCTGGCGCGTTTGGAGGAGGATCGCGCAGGCAATCTGGAAGAGGGCTATCCGACCTCCATTCAAGTCAAGGTGCGCGGCGAAGAAATGGTTGCGCAGATATTCGCATTCAGGGACGATCGGGCAACGTCGTACGCCCCGAACGACGGCATCATCTTTACGGTGAACGGGCAAACACATGGCACGCTGCCCCGCACCTTCTTCGAGCGCCGCACAGTCCGGATGCAGCGCATCGCCAGGTCCCTTCTAATTGTCGTTGATTGCAGCGCCGTATCGGTCGGCTCGCGAGAGGATCTCTTCATGAATAGTCGCGACCGGTTAAGCAGTATCGAGTTGCGAAAGGCGATCGAGGAGGAGCTTGAGGAGGCCATTGGTCATCACCCCGGCCTGCGCGCACTACAAGATCGCCGGCGAAGTGAGGAAGTCGACAAGAAGCTCGCCGAATCAAAGCCCCTCGAGGAAGTACTTGGCTCAATTCTCAAGGACTCACCGAGCCTCTCCCGACTGTTTCTCCTTGGCCAACGACTTTCCAAGCCACACAGGCAGACCGGCGGCACCGGGGAAATCGGCGGTGGACCGGACGCAGGCGATAGTGAGTTCACTGGGCGCCCGCACCCGACGTACTTTCGCTTCCACGGAAGGCAGGAGGGCATCACGTTGGAGCGGAACGCGGAGTTGGGCCGCCGCTGCCGAATCAAGTTCGATACGGATGTTGTCAATGACTACTTCTCACGTGATCAACTCCGTGGTCAATACCACGTTGAGATTCTTGAGGGGCCACTCGAAGGAAGTGAGGTCGATCACAGTCTCGCCCTCCACGGGGGGGTAGCGAACTGGAGCATTAGCATTCCATCCGAAGCCGTCGCACCTGGTGACGTGTTGACCCTCGCTTGTACAGTCACGGACGGGTCGCTGATTGATCCGTTGGTCAATATCGCGAAGATCCAAATCACGAGTCAGAGCACGCATGAGGGAGGCGCTGGAGGGCACGAGAAGCCCAAAGGTCGAGGACAAGCCTCTGGCGGCGGCTCCGCGGCCGGAGCAGGGACCCCGGATGAGAAAGGACAGCTTGCTCCCGGTGGGCTGCAGATGCCTACCATTGTCGAGGTGCGGGAGGGAGATGTCAACTGGAGAGCATACAAGTTTACCGACAAGGATGCGTGCCATGTCGTCGAGGACGGTGATCCAGACAGGCCAGATCAACGGGCATTCACATTTTATGTAAATGTCGACAACATCTTTGTGCGAACAGAGATGAAGGGGAAGGCTGATGAAGTGCGGTTGGTGAAGGCGCGATTCGTCTATGGCAACGTGCTTGTTGGGCTTGCACTCCTCCACGATTTCAAGGTCCAGCGGGCGGAGGTGTCCCAGGGCGACGGCTCCGCGGGCGAGGAAGGACCATCCGTTGTGCAGATGATCAGATCAGTATCGATGTCGCTCAGTCCGTTTCTAGTACCTATGATCGACAGCCTTGGGTCACTCAGCGATGATCAGATCAGTGGTCTCGCACAACTAGGAGATGCGGAGTAACATGTCCGCATTAGATGGCCTTATGAATCAACACGACCTCCCTGCTGGCAGGGAGGTCCCCCTTCGATGTTGCGTGCCACGCGCGGCCCGGAACACTTCTCCAAAGCCGCCTTCCTTGTGTGCCTGAAGTGGACGTTCCATGAAGCTCACCAAACCCCGCTGCGAGCATGGCAGTAAGGTACCTTGGTAGGTCGCGTGCCGGGCGCCCGAATGCCACCATCTGAATCACCTTCGCACCGTCTTTTGTCACCGTGCGGATTGCTCGCATGGCCACTTCCAGCATTTCAAAGTAGTCGTTCGCGTCGGCCTTTTTTCTGTCGCCGAGATTGTAGTGGGCGCCCCCCTTTCCGTCCATCGTCCCGCTGATCCAGTACGGGGCAGGGGATTCCTTGCGGCCATCGACCTGCCACCTGTGGTACAATATGTGAATTCCTGGGTATGGAGGGCTCATGACCACCAAGTCCGCCTTGGCTCCCGACCGAAAGGGGACCGCCCCGGCGATTTCGGTTGCCGAGCCCATGCAGATCGACGGAGCCCGCCCACCGGCAGCTGCCACCCTTAGAGCGTATTCCTCAATTCCCGCAAGCATCCTATGCACGCAGTCTTGAAGTGCCGCGCGAAATGATGCGCAAGTGACCGGCCTTCTCCTTCCATTGAGTGCCCATTGCCCAACATTTAGCAAGGCGCATCGTGCAAAGCGGCGAGTGGCCCCGTCCGGTAGTTCTTCAAGTGTCGTAAGGGCGAGTGCAGTAATCTTCTTTATTGGTCTGGCGTGTGGAAGTGTGAGGTTCCTGGTCCGTTTCGAACAGAGCACCATTGACCTATCGGCGAGTTCGCTCTGGTAGCGCAATGATGGGACGACAAAGTTCGCCCAATCGGTCAGCGCGGCAATTTGCGAATTGGTCAGCCGGGTTGTCTTCACTCGCGCAATAAAGACCGCGAGTGCATTGATGTCGTTTCCAATCGCACTTCTGCCGAGTTGAGCAGCTTCGATCAGTGTAGTCCCGCCGCCCATGAATGGATCCAGAACCAAATCGCCCGGCTTGGAATACGCCTCGATTGCCGACGCCACGAAACCCGGTGAGAATCGTGCCGGATATCGGTAGAAGGAGTGCGTGCTCCCTGCCACCGGCGAATCATCGATTGCGGCTCGTCGCAATGACGCCCGGCGCTCTGGATCAAGCGCGACGTCGAGCGCCGCGTCCGTGATGCCTGCCGGGGGAGGAGTCATTGACCCAAACAGGGCGGGAGGTCCTTAATCATCTTGAATCATAACTAGGACGAGGCTCGGCCAGGAGCTAGTACCGATTAGCCCCAACAATCTCCCGCCCTAGCAGCTCCCTGGGTCGCCCTCCCGAATCAGCGACTCGGACTCCCCCTCCGGGACAGTGACTGCTACCGGTAGGCCGCCGTCAGCCGCCGCATTTATGGGCTATGTCGTCGACGATTCGACACGAGGGCGTTTTCGTAATTGGCAGCCTGCAGCCGCGGTCCCTGTAAAGGCAAAACCTAGTTGGTGGAGATCTCGAAGAACCCGTTGCATGATATCCAACGACAAGTAAAGGCGGTTGCTGAGCGAATACTCGGGAGTGTTGGTCAAGACAACCCCTTCACCGAAAATGGCTCTTGCTTCACCAGCATCAATCGCAAACCCGTGATCCTTGTACATGTAGACTAGTCGCTCTGCAATCGCCTTGATTCTATCCTCTGTGAGTACCGGTGACTTGCGGCCTCTTAGCAGACGTTCCGCGTATTGTGCAGCGGACTCCGCAACTCGCTCGTAGTATCCTAGTGCCTCAATGCGGAGTGTTTTTGACAAATAAGATGCGAAGAGATCGGCCGCTTGTGGGTGTCGTTTGGTTAGTTCGGCAAGGTGTTCGATAGAGTTCTTAAGTGCCAACGCCGGAACTCCGCCTTCGAATTGCGGATCGATGGGGCCTAGCTCACTGAGGCTACCCATATAGATGTGCTCGGCGCCGCAACAAATAAGTGTCGCCGCTGATTTGGCTCGCCTAGGGACTGCAACCTCAAAGCTGACGTCCGTGAACTCTCGGCAGATTTTCGCTATAAAGTAGGCAGCAGCTACATCGCCGCCATCGGAGTTAATAATGAGCAGGAGGGGTTTATCGCGTGGTGTCTTGCTTAATGCTCTGTAGAGTTGATCGGTGTCTGAGCGAGCAATCGCGACCGAGTCAAACAGGAAAAGCACGTTGTATTTGGCTGAGATTGGATCATTACTGAGATCGTACGCGATCTGTTCATGCACGATTGACTTTAGCTGCTCGTCGCTCGGATTGGTCCCGCTTAGCTCAATAAGCTGAATCCAGGGAGTCGAGGGCGCTGCAGGCTGCTGGGTTGTCGGCGCGGTCACATGGGCTTGCACCGCGCTGCCATCAGCCGACTCGGTAGCTGGGCTAGCCTCCGTATCCGTCGCTCCCGCCGGGTCAGGTACGGGTGTTTTGCGTCTTCTGGCCATAGTCACATCAGCTTGTTTGAGGTTGAGGCCCCAAGCCGGGCCGTCGATGGCCACGGCCGTTTCCGCTGTCATGGCGCCATCGATCGAGTTGCCAAGATGCGCCGAATCGATCCACCTCGCTACTACCAGCATTGGTAGGGGCCCACCGCGGCCGGTCGACAACAAGAAAGCCCCCCGTTCGGGAGGGCCTCTCAGTGCGCCGCGTAGGAATCGAACCTACAACCTAGTGATTAAGAGTCACTTGCTCTGCCAATTGAGCTAGCGGCGCGTGGTGTATAGCCCCAACGGGAATCGAACCCGTCTTTCGACCTTGAAAGGGTCGCGTCCTGACCGATAGACGATGGGGCCAAACTACAGTCTTGAGTCGTGAGGTCGTGAGTCGTGAGCAAAGCGCAACTGCAGGAGCTCACGACTCACGACTCGCGACTAATGACTCCCATCATAGCGCTAACGGGATTCGAACCCGTGTTTGGGCCTTGAGAGGGCCCCGTCCTAGTCCCCTAGACGATAGCGCCGTAGGACAGTCGTGAGTCTTGAGTCGTGAGTCGTCGAAGTCGCAGGGCTCACGATCACGACGGCATACCTTCGATCGTCCAGACGCAACTCACGACTCACGACTCACGACTCACGACTCCCATTACAGGCCCGGCAGGAATCGAACCTGCAACCCCCGGTTTTGGAGACCGGTGCTCTACCAATTGAGCTACGGACCTAGACCAGAAGGGGTGGCTGACGGGACTTGAACCCGCAACCTCCGGTGCCACAGACCGGCGCTCTAACCGATTGAGCTACAACCACCACGGTGCCTTCTCCGAGCCGTCCGGAGGCGCGAGAAACTATCGGGAAATGACCCCCCGGTCAAGGCCAAAACGACTCCTGGAGCCTCACCGTCCGGGGGTCCAGTGGCACCGGATCTCCATCCAGCGACGCCACTTGCACCACCCCGCGGGCGGCGTTGGCCAGGAAAAGGCTCTGCCTCTTCAGTTCATCCACCCCGACCCTCCGCTCCCGCAAGCCACCCAGGAGCCGGCCCAGCCTTGCCCGCGCCACCCCGGGCAGCACCCCCAGCTCGAGCGACGGCGTCGCCACCTTCTCCCCCTCCCACCAGAACAGGGTCCAGATGGCGCACTCCGCCACATGACCGGTGGCCGTCAGCAGTACCGCGTCGTCCGCGACCGACAGGGAGTCCTTTAGGGCCCTGGCCTCCTCCAACGCCCGATCAAACTGTCCCCGCTCCGTGGTCTTGTGGGGGTAGGGAAAATGGACCTCCCCGGAGACGATGAGCCGGACCGGCGCCGTGCTCCCCACCGGCCTTTCCTTGATCCCGGCCGGCTCCTCGGGCTCCGCGCGCTGCTCCCCGATCACCACGAGGTACTGCACCACCCGGTCCGGCCCCTCCGGCGGAGGCTCCATTATGGGCCTGGGGACGCCGAGCTCCAGGCAGCTCTTCGCCATCCGGGCCTGGTGCAGCTCCCAGAGCGGGGCTCGGCCCCCCCTTACGCGCACCGTCTCGATGAGTGCCGTCATCCGGCCACGATCTCCTCCGGGGCGGCACCGGTGTCGCTCCGGTCCCACCAGGAGCGGACCAGCATCGCCCCCAGGATCAGCGCCGCCCCCACCCCGCCAGCGCCGCTGGGCCGCTCCCCCAGCATCAGCCAGGCCCAGACCGGGTTGAGCACCGGCTCGAGCAGCAGGAGGAGCGAGGCCTCGAACGCCGGCACGTGGGTGATCGCCCCCGCCAGGAGCGAGTAGGAGAGCGCGATCTGGAAGACGCCGAGGTAGAGCAGCACGATCCAGTCGGTGAAGGGGTGTGAGCCCAGCGGCAGCGCCATCGGCAGCGCCGCCAGGAAGGCGAAGATGTTGCCGATCACCACCGCCATGGCCCCGACCCCGCCTCCCTTCCCGATCGACCGCAGCCCCACGATCAGGAAGGCGAAGGTGATCCCGGAGACGGCGCCCAGGATGTTGCCCAGCGCCGGGTGCGGGAGCGGTGGCGGTGGCCACCGGGCGCCCCGACGAAGAAGCAGGCCATCCCCAGCCCCATCACCAGCCACGAAGCCCAAGTCTCGGCCGACGATCCGCTCGTGCAGCAGCCAGTGGCCGAGGAGGAGAATGTAGATCGGGGCCACGGCCTGGAGGTAGATCGCGTTGGCGGCGGTGGTGAACCGGGTGGAGAGGACGAAGAGGATCAGCGTCGCCCCGTACGCCACCCCCACCATCGACGCCTTGCCCAGCGTCGCCTTACTCTCGATCCGCCGTGCCGCGGGCACCAGGAAGAGCACCGCGATCGCCGCGATCCCCGACCGGAAGCCCGGCCACCTGCCACGGGGTGAAGTGGGCCAGCTTGATCCCGGCGCCGCCGGTGGAAAACAGAGATCGCGGTGGCGAGGATGCGCCATCTGGCGATCGATTCGAGTCACGGAGCTCAAGCCCCCAGTTCTGTCATTGCGAGGAGGCCCCGAGGGGCCGACGAAGCAATCTGGCCGGTGAGATCGCCTCGGGCCTCGCCCTCATCAGACTCTGCGGGTTCGGCCACTTCGAGGCCTCGCAATGACCGAAGAATCGAGCGGTTCACTCCTTGAACCCCTCCACCTGTTCCACCGCCTCTCCCCACCCATCCATCGCCAGTTGGAGATCGGCCCTCGCCCCCTCCAGCTGCTCCCCCAGCTCGATCGCCTTCCGCTGCCCCGTCGGCGGCCTGGTAGAGCGCCGGATCCTCCAGCGCCTTCTTGAGCGCCTCGACCCTGCCCTCCGCCGCCGCGACCTGTCGCTCCGCCTCCTCCAGCCCCCGCTCCGCCGTCCGGAGCTGCGACTGCCGGGTCCGCTTCTCGGCGTCGGGCCGTCTTGTCCTCCGTCCTTTCCCTGGGCGCGCCGCGCGGTGGCGTCCGACTCGCTGGGCTAAACGGTCGGCCTTGAGCCTGGCCTCGCGGTCTCCTCCCACTCCTCGAAGGTGCCGGGGTAGTCGACCAGCCGCTCGTTCTCGAAGATCCAGAGCCGAGTGCAGAGGGTGTCGAGCAGGGCGCGATCGTGGGAGACCAGGAGCACGGTGCCGTCGTAGGCCTCGATCGCGTCCTCCAGCGCCTCGATCGACTCGACGTCGAGGTGGTTGGTCGGCTCGTCGAAGATCAGGAAGTTGGCCCCCGAGAGCATCACGATCGCCAGCGCCATCCGGGCCCGCTCGCCGCCGGAGAGGGAGCCGGCCAGCCGCTGCACGGTGTCGCCGGAGAAGTCGAAGCGGCCCAGGTGGCCCTGGACCTGGCCCCGGGTCCAGGAGGGCCGGAGGTCGTGGATGATGTCGAAGAGCGTCTTGTCCGTCGGGCACCTGGGCCATGTCCTGCCGGTACCAGGCCAGCCTGATCGCGTCGCCGATCCGGCGCGAGCCGCCCTGGGGCGGCCGCTCGCCCACCACGGCGGCGAGCAGCGTCGACTTGCCGGCGCCGTTGGGGCCGATCAGCCCCACCACCTCGCCACGGCGGATGATCGACGCTGGCGGGCCGAGCAGCGTTCGGCCTTCGACCTCCAGCTCCAGCTTGTCGAGCACCAGGACCTGGTCGCCGCCCCGGGCGTTGGCCTCGAGCCGGAGCGCCATCACCTCTTCCTCGCTGGGCGGCGGAGAGAGCCGCGGCAGGCGCGAGAGCCGCCGCCGCCGTCCCTTGGCCTGGGCGCTCTTCTGCCCGGCGATGTTGCGCCGGATGAAGTCCTCCTCGCCCGCCACCACCTTCGACTGCTTGTCGTAGGCCCGGAGCTGCGACAGCCGCCGCTCGGCCCGCTGCCGCACGAAGGCGGCGTAGCCACCGGAGTAGGCGGCGGCGCTCTGGGCCTCGAGGTGGAGCACATGGTCCACCACCGCCTCGAGGAAGGCGCGGTCGTGGCTGATCAGGAGGACGGTCTCGTCGACCTGCCGGAGATAGCCCTCGAGCCAGCGAGTGGTCTCGAGGTCGAGGTGGTTGGTCGGCTCGTCGAGCACCAGGACGTCGGCCGGGGTCGCCAGCTGGCAGGCCAGCCCCAGCCGGCCCCGCTCGCCGCCGCTCAGGGTCGAGAGCTGCTGGGTCCGGGCCTTCGCGGGTCGAAGCCCAGGCCGTGGAGCACGGCGTCGATCCGGGAGGCGTACTCGTAGCCGCCGTCGTGCTGGAAGCGCTCGAGGTCGTGGCCGTAGCGGTCGAGATCGGCCGCACTCGGCTGCGTCGCCCAGCTCGTCCCGAGTCGCGTCGACTGCTCCGCCAGCGACTGCTCCAGCGCCAGCAGCTCGGCGAACGGCTCCGCCGCCGCCTCCCAGACCGTCTCGGCGACGCCGAAGTCCCGGTGCTGGTCGAGCACCGCGACCCGGAGCCCCGCCGTCCCGCGCCACGTTGCCCCGGCTCGGCTCGGCCAGCCCGGCCATCAGGTTGATCAGGGTGGTCTTGCCGGAGCCGTTGCGGCCGATGACCCCCCAGCGCTCCCCACGCTCGATGGTGAAGGTGACGTTGTCGAAGAGGACGGTGCGGCCGAATTCGACCGCGAGGCCGGAGATGGCGATTGTCATGAGCTCGATGCGACGAGAGTCTGAGACTCTTCGGCGCTGCGTGGCCTCGCAATGACAGAACCCGCGGTGAGTTCTGTCATTGCGAGAGGTCCCAAGCGACCGACGAAGCAATCTGGCCGATTGTTCAGAGCCAGCCACGTCTTCCAGGTCTCCACCGCTTCCCCGATCGTCAGTTGATTCTGATTTCGCACCAGCGGCATGCTTGAGCAGCAGCGGTTCGTCGGCCAGCTTGGTCAGCCAGGCGTCCTCGCCGTAGCGCGCGGCCCTGAGCCCCAGCTCCTCGAAGCGCCGGCCCTCCCGGTCCAGCAGCGCCTCCACCCCGAACTTCTGGGCAAACCGCCTCAGCTCCCCCACCGACGCCGCCCGCTCGGCCAGATCCACGAAATGCACCTGGATCCGCCGCTCGGCGAAGAAGCGGAGGGCGGCCCGGGTGGCGGGGCTCTTCTTGGTGCCGAAGATCTGGATGGTCACCGACGATTGACGAATTGGCGGATTGAAGGATTGATGGATTTGACCGCGGGTAGAGTAACGGGTGCGGCGCGGCCGGACAATCGAAATGTCTCCCCCAATCCTTCAATCCCTCAATCCTCCGATCCTTCAATCCTTCGATCCGCCAATCTCCGCTCTGCCCTGTACGGAAAGACGTCGGCCAGCTCGCCCTCCGACCGCCGCTCCTGCATCCTCCGCCAGAACTCGGGCGTCAGCAGATCGGCGTGCGCCGAGAGGAAGGCGTCGCCCAGGGGGCCGGGGATGACCAGGAAGTGGCGGAACTCCTCGGGGAAGACATCCCGCTCGGCCACCGAGAACCAGGGCTCCGCTCCCCATTCGTCGCTCTCGTCCCGGGGCGCCGGGCAGATCGCGGATGTGGACGTCGGTGAGCAGGCAGAGCTCGTCGTAGTCGTAGAAGATCACTCGCCCCTGCCGAGTCACCCCGAAGTTCTTGAGCAGCATGTCGCCGGTGAAGATGTTGGCGGCAGCGAGGTCGTGGATGGCGTTGCCGTAGTCGAGGATCGCGTCGCGGGCCTGGGCCGGCGGCGCCTGCTTGAGGAAGAGATTGAGCGGGGTCACCCGGCGCTCGGTGTACAGATGTGCGACGACGACACTGTCGCTCCTCGATCCGGACACTCCCCGCCGCCTCGCGCCCCAGCTCCTCCAGCAGCTCCGCCGAGAAGCGATCCTTCCGGAAGGTCAGGTTCTCGAACTCCTGGGCGTCGGCCAGCCGGCCCACCCGGTCGTGGACGAAGACCAGGTCGGTACTTGGCCATCACCTCTTCGCGGGTGGTGGTCTTGGGAGCGCCGAAGTGGTCGCGGATGATCTTGAAGACCACGTTGAAGCTCGGCAGCGCGAACACCACCATGACCAGCCCCGGCTCCCCCTCGGCGATCTCGAACCGGGCCTCGGGATCCTCGAGTTGCCGGAGGAGGGCGTGGAAGAGCAGGGTCTTGCCGTGCTTGTGGCAGCCGATGGCGGTATAGAGCTCGTCGATCGGCTTCAACGGCATCAGCTCGGCCAGGAAGGCGACCAGCGC
Source organism: uncultured Gemmatimonadales bacterium (assembly GCA_963724265.1). GTDB lineage: Bacteria > Gemmatimonadota > Gemmatimonadetes > Gemmatimonadales > GWC2-71-9 > DATEHG01. The sequence continues at coordinate 68,794 of CAVRTU010000006.1, read as the reverse complement.
GGCGGCGCAGACCGGCTCGATGTGGAAGTAGCTCCGGGTGAAGGAGAAGACGACGCTGGCCTCCTGCGGCGTGGTCAGGACGGCGTCGAGGCGGATTCCCTCCGGCGGGTGGACCAGCGCCAGGACCAGGGGGATCCGGACCTTCATCGGCGACGAGCCGGCCGACCAGGTACGCCCCCTTGTTGCGGTAGAACGGCGCCGGCACCAGCTCGAGGGCATCGACCGAAGCGCCGGGCGCCAGCTTCCTGAGGTCTCGGGCCAGCGAGGCGGCGCGCCAGTTTCGCGTCTCCCTCGAGGTCGGCGAAGGCGGCGGCGAAGGGTAGTCCGCGGAGCACGTCGCCCAGGAGCCGCGGCCAGTCCCCCCGGGCCGACGGGCGTCAGAGCGAACCGCCTGGCTGGCCGGCGGCGCCGTGATCCCGGCGAAGTCCTCGGGAAGGAACTCCACCGCCGGCCAGACACCCACGGTCCTGAGCACCCGGCGGGCGACGCTGTTGTAGAAGGTGAGTGCCAGCTCGGCGTCGTCGCGCCGGAGGGCCAGGGCGAGGTAGGCGTGCCGGGCGTCGCTCCAGAGGGTGCTGTCGCCGGGGCTGCCGCCCAGCTCCCGGTCGAGCTCCACGGACCACCCAGTCGGTGAACTGGCTGTAGAGCCCCAGCCGCTCGTGGGCGTCCCGCTGGGCCCCCAGCCAGTCGCGCCCGACGAACCGGGCCTGCGCCCGCCGGGTGACCAGCTGGAACTGGGCCTGGTACGACTCGAACCCGGCGTGAACCAGGCAGGCGAGGGCGAGGGAGGGGGGAGTGGCAGCCATTATATTGGGAATATGGTTCGACTGATGATGAAACGCAGAGACGGCCGATGGACGCCCGCCCCTGGCGGCCGCATTGTGCTGCAGCGAGGCAATCGGATCGGGGGCGTCGTGAGACATGCGAGTCTAATGGTGGACCTGTGTGTTCGTGATCTTCTGCGTTTCTGCGTTCATCTGCGGCCAATGAGCTGTGCAGTTAACAAGAAATACCGATGCATGCTCACGCGATGTAGTTAAACTGACAACGGCACCCTCTGTGCCTCTGTGTTTCAACGATTGTCAGACATTTGAAGACATCCCTCACCAATGAGCACTCCATGCCGACCTATGACTCCCTGAAACCACCCACCGGTGACACCATCACGATGAAGGACGGCCACCTCACCGTCCCCGACCAGCCCGATCATTCCCTTCATCGAGGGCGACGGCACCGGCCCCGACATCTGGCAGGCCTCCCGCCGGGTCTTCGATGCCGCGGTCAAGAAGGCCTACGCCGGCAAGAAGCAGATCGTCTGGTTCGAGGTCTTCGCCGGCGAGAAGGCCAAGAACCAGCTCGACAACTGGCTCCCCGACGACACCCTGAAGGCCATCAACCACCACCTCGTCGCCATCAAGGGGCCGCTCACCACCCCGGTCGGCGGCGGCTTCCGCTCCCTCAACGTGGCCCTCCGGCAGAAGCTCGATCTCTACGCCTGCGTCCGGCCGGTCCGCTACTTCACCGGTGTGCCCTGCCCCGGTCAAGCAGCCCGAGCTGGTGGACATGATCATCTTCCGCGAGAACACCGAGGACATCTACGCCGGCATCGAGTACAAGGCCCGGAGCGACCAGGCGAAGAAGCTGATCGCCTTCCTCCAGAAGGAACTCGGCGCGACCGCGATCCGCTTCCCCGACTCGAGCGGCATCGGGATCAAGCCGGTCTCCGAGGACGGCACCAAGCGCCTGGTCCGCTCCGGCCTTCGACTACGCCATTGCCCAGGACAAGAAGAGCGTCACCCTGGTCCACAAGGGCAACATCATGAAGTACACCGAGGGCGGCCTTCCGCGACTGGGGCTACGAGCTGGCCCAGCAGGAGTACGGCGCGGTGGAGGTGGACGGCGGTCCCTGGTGCCGGCTTCCCAACGGCGCTCCTGGTCAAGGACGTGATCGCCGACGCCTTCCTGCAGCAGATCCTGACCCGTCCCGCCGAGTACGACGTGATCGCCACCCTGAACCTCAACGGCGACTACATCTCCGACGCGCTGGCGGCCCAGGTCGGCGGCATCGGCATCGCCCCCGGCGCCAACATCAACTACCTGACCGGGCACGCCATCTTCGAGGCCACCCACGGCACCGCCCCCAAGTACGCCAACCAGGACAAGGTCAATCCCGGCTCGGTCATCCTCTCGGGCGAGATGATGTTCCGCCACCTGGGCTGGAACGAGGCCGCCGACCTGGTGATCACTGCCCTCGAGAAGACCATCGGCCAGAAGCGGGTGACCTACGACTTCGAGCGCCTGATGCCGGGAGCGACACTGGTGGGAACGAGCGGGTTCGCGGATGCGATGATTGGGAACATGTGAGGGGGCAGGCGGACGGGCGGACAGGCGGTCGGGCGCAGGGGCAGACCTGCGATGGTCGGCCGTGAAAGCCGCGCAGCGACCGAATGGACTAGTCGGCTTTAGCCGGCGACGTCAAATTGGAGGGTGAAATCCCTCAATGAGCGACTTCGTGAAGACCGTCGTGCGATTTCACTCGGCCGACCCGCAGACTCGGCTCGACATGCTGCTGCACTTCGCCAAGAAGCTCCCTCCCCTTCCCCCGCGCTACGCCGAGGCGAGGGACCGGGGGGAGAACCTGGTGCACGAGTGCCAGTCGGCGGTCTATCTGTATGTCGAGCTGGAGGGGGGGAAGGCCCGGCTCTACGCCGACGCGCCCCACGAGGCCCCGACCGTCCGGGGGTTCGTCTCGATCCTGGAGGGAGCGGTCAACGACGCCACGCCGGCCGAGGTGGCGGCGATCCCCGACGACCTCCTCGACCGGCTGGGGCTGGGGGAGCTGCTGGGAATGACGCGAACGCACGGCCTGACGGCGGTGCTGGCGCGGGTCAAGCGGATGGTTCGTGATTTGGCTTCCAAGAATTGAATCGCAGAGACACAGAGGGGGCCGGTGTCAATTCGATTACGTCGCCCAAGCGCAGTCCATTGACTCTGATAAACAGCCAGATCGGACGATTGGCCGCACTTGAGGCGCTCTGCGTCCTCTGCGTCGCTGCGTTTTCTCTTCCGGGTCGTTGGTTTGCCGCAGATAAACGCAGAGAACGCAGACAACAACTCAGTTATCTGCGTTCATCTGCGCTCGTCTGCGGCTAGTTCTTATGGCCGCTCGATGGGAACCCCAACAGAGTTGCCCCACTCGGTCCACGACCCGTCGTAGTTCCTGACCTTCCCGAATCCCAGCAGATAGGTCAGCACAAACCAGCTGTGCGACGAGCGCTCGCCGATCCTGCAGTAGGCGATCACTTCCTCGTCCGGCCTGAGCCCCTGCTCCTGCTCGTAGAGGGTCCGGAGCTCACCCGCCGGCCGGAAGGTCGCCGTCTCGGGGTTGATGGCCCGGGCCCAGGGGATGCTCTTCGCCCCGGGAATGTGACCGCCCCGCAGCGCCCCCTCGTTGGGATAGTCGGGCATGTGGAGCCGCTCTCCCCGGAATTCCTCGGGGCTCCGCACATCCACCAGCTGGCCCCGGCGCCTGAGGTGGGCCAGGACCTCGTCCCGGAAGGCGCGAACGGCCTTGTCGTCACGCTGCCCCACGACCAGGTCCCCCGCGGGGTAGCTCGGCACCGTGATCTCCAGCGGGCGCCCCTCCGCCGCCCAGCGCGCCCGGCCGCCATCGAGGATCCGGAGATTCTCCACCCCGAAGAGCCGGAAGACCCAGAAGGCGTAGGTCGCCCACCAGTTGTTCTTGTCGCCGTACAGAACGATCGTCGTGTTCTTGTTGATCCCCTTGGCCTTCACCAGCCGCTGGAACCCCTCGCGGTCGAGGTAGTCTCGGCGGATCGGGTCGTTGAGGTCGGTCACCCAGTCCAGCTTGACCGCCCCCGGGATGTGGCCCGTCTCGTAGAGCAGCAGGTCCTCGTTGGACTCGACCAGCCGGATAGTCGGATCGGCCAGGTGTTGGGCCACCCAGTCGGTCGAAACCAGGACTTCGGGATGGGCATACCCCCGCTGCTCGATGGGGGATACGCTGGGGATGGGGGCTGTGGTAGTCATGGCTCTGCCTCGCTCGGACACTTGGGACGAATTTCAATTACGACCTTTTTTGTCGGGTAGTCAAGCGGTGCCCCAGCAGCCCCCCCGCCCCCCGGCCGCCCTATCGCGTAAGCGCCCCGCCGAACGTATCATAGAACCCATGCCATCCCTCGGCTGGGCCCGGACCCAGGACAAGTTCGCCGCCACCCTCCGGCGCGGCGCCTGGTACCCGGTGGTCGAGGAGGGCGCCGCCGACCAGGTGGTCATCCAGGTCGGACAGGAAAAGGTGTCCCTCAAGCGGGACATGGTCCTGGTCCGCAACGAACCGCCCAGCCACTGGAGCGTCGTGGTCCGCACCGGGGTCATGCGTCCGACCTGGGGTGGCCAGCACAATGTCAGCGACAACACCTACGCCGTCTGCCCTCATTGCGCCGAGCGGCAGTTCTTCGATGGCCAGCCCAGGACGATCGAGTGCCGGCGGTGCCGCAAGGTCTCCCCGGTGGACTGGTCAGTGACCTGCTGATCGCGGCAACTCCCCGGTCAACGTGAATCTCTGGAGTCTCCTGCTCCGGGCCCGTTTCCTCCATCCCGGGGCCGAAGCAGTCGTGGACGGTCCCCTCCGCCTCGACTACGCAGCATTCGGATCCCGGGTGGACCGGCTGGCGGGCTTCCTCCTGGCCGAGGGAGTGGGACCCGGGGACCGGATCGCCGCGCTGCTCCCCAACGGCCTGCCCTATCTCGAGGCCTACTTCGCGGCGGCGGGACTGGGCGCCGTGCTGGTCCCCCTCAACTTCCGCCTCAGCCCCGCCGAACTCGGCTTCATCCTGGGCGACAGCGGCTCCACCTGGCTCATCGCCGATCCCGCCATGGCGGGGCTGGCCGGAGCCGTCCTCGCGGAGCCCGGCGAGGTGCGCGGCCTCCTTTGGGCCGGCGCTGACGTCCCTCCGACCGACCTCCGCCTGCCCCAGTACGCCCTCGAGACGCTCCCCGCCTCGGCCTTCGCCCCCCGTCCTGTCGCCGAGACCGACATCGCCCAGCTCTACTACACCAGCGGCTCCACGGGCCACCCCAAGGGAGTGATCCTCACCCACCGGAACGTCACGATCCACGCGCTGGCCGCCGTGGCGGAGCTGCAGCTGACCGACCGAGACCGCTGGGCCCACGTGGCACCGATGTTCCACCTGGCCGACGCCTGGGCCAGCTTCGCCATCACCTGGGTCGGCGGCTGCCACGTGATGTTTCCGCGCTTCGATCCGCGGGAGACCCTGGCCGGATTCGAGCGGGAGAGAATCACCCTCACCAATCTCGTCCCCACGATGCTCAACCTCATGGTCAAACACCCCGACCGGGGACGCTTCGACTACTCGGCGCTCCGGCTGATCCTGAGCGGCGGGGCCCCGATCACGCCCAGCGTGGTGGCGGCGATCGTGGAAACCTTCGGCTGCGAATACGTACAGACCTATGGCATGACGGAAACCAGTCCCTACCTGACCCTCTCGATCCTCAAGGCCCACCTCCGCCGGCTGCCCGCCGAGCAGCAGATGGCGTGGCGGGCCAAGACGGGGCGGCCCTTCATCGCGGTCGAGCTCCGGGTGGTGGACGAGGCGGGCCAGCCGGTGCCGGCGGACGAGCGGACGGTGGGCGAGATCCAGGTCCGGGGGCCGACGGTCACCCAGGGGTACTGGAACCGGCCCGAGGCCACCGCGGAGGCGTTCGTGGACGGCTGGCTCCACACCGGCGACCTGGCCGTCCTGGACAGCGAGGGGTACGTGAACATCGTGGACCGCCGCAAGGACATCATCATCACCGGCGGCGAGAAGGTCTATTCGACCGAGGTGGAGGCGGTGCTCTATGGCCACCCCGCCGTGCTGGAAGCGGCTGCGTATGGTGCCCCCGACCCGGTCTGGGGCGAGGTGGTGGCCGCCGCCGTCGTCCTTCGTCCGGGCAGCGTCGCCAGCGTCGAGGAGCTGATGGCCTTCTGCCGGGAGCGGCTGGGGGGATACAAGCAGATCCGCAGGATTCGAATGCTGTCCGAGCTGCCCCGCACCGGATCAGGGAAGATTCTCAAACGGGCCCTACGGGAGGATCACCAATGAATGTCCTGCTTGTCGGAGTCGCATCCCTCGCCTGTGCCGCCACCCTCGCCGCGCAGGCCCCCGGGCACTTCCCTCCCGACTCGCTGATCAACACCAAGGTCATCCCCCACGACACCCCGGTGATGCAGGTCGTCGGGACGATGCGGGGCTTCGCTGGCGACCTCGGTGTGCGCTGCCACTTCTGCCATACCGGCGAGGAGGGACAGCCGCTGGCCGAGACCGACTTCGCCAGCGACAAAAAGCGGAACAAGCTGGTGGCCCGGCAGATGATGCGGATGGTCGCCGAGATCAACAGCCGGCTGGACACGATTCCCGACCGCCCCACGCCCGGCCTGCAGGTGACCTGCCGCACCTGTCACCGGGGCATCAGCCGCCCGGTACCGCTCAACCTCGTGATGGTGGACACGGCCACGGCCGCCGGGGCGGACACCGCCATCAGCGTCTACCGGGCACTCCGGGCCAGGTACTTCGGGAGGGATGCCTACGACTTCGGGGAGCCGTCGCTCAACGTCGCCGCCTTCCGGCTGGGCCGGGCCGGCCGGTTCGACGACGCCTTTGCCCTGCTCAACCTGAACGAGGGATTCTTTCCCGGCTCGTCGGCGATGTACGTCTTCCGGGGCAACATCCTCCTCATGCAGGAACGACACCAGTGCCGCCGTCACTGCCTTCCGGGAGGCGGTGCGCCGCGATTCGACCAACGGCGAGGCCCGCGGACGGCTGCGCGACCTGGGCCAGCAGCCCTGACCCCGCGTTCTAGCCCTGCCCCGGGGCCCCTCTCGGCACCAGGGCATTCCTGGTGTCGAGCCGCCTGAGCATGGAGGCGAAGGCGCGGGCCACCCCCCCGTCGAACACCGTCCCCGCCCCCTCCTCGATGTAGGCCACCGCCTGCGCCGGGTCCCACGCCGGCCGGTGCATCCGCGTGGTGCGGAGCGCATCGTACACGTCGCACACCGTCACGATCTTGCTGGCGTAGTGCAATTCGTGCCCCGCGACAGCATGGGGGTAGCCCCGCCCGTCGGGCCGCATGTGGTGTTCGTAGGCCACGACCGCGGCCAGGTCGAAGTCACCCTTGCGGGCCAGAAGCATCCGGGCGCCCTCGGCAGGGTGGTTCTCCAGGACCACGCGATCGGCGGGATCGAGCGCCGTCTTGTGCAGCAGGTCGCGCGGCACCAGCGAGATCCCGATGTCGTGCAGCAGTCCCGCCACCCCGAAGGCGTGGATGTCCAGCGACCCCATCCCCAGCGACTCGGCCAGCGTCATCGTCAGCAGCGAGACGTTGAGGGCGTGCATCGTCCGGTACTCGTCCTGGTCGGTCAGCTGGAGCAGCGGCATCAGGAACGGCAGGTCGGCGTGCATCGCCACGCTGAGCGAGGCCACGACGGTCTCGACCTCGTCGCGCGGGATGTCGCCCTCCATCGCGGCCCGCTCGTAGATCCAGCGCACCACGTCGGCCTCTTCGCCCAGCTTGTAGCCGATCGTGGCCTGGGGCGTGTCGGCCCACTTGTCATTCTGCCCCTTGACTCCGACGCTGCCCCAGCGGATCCCGGGGTGGTCGCTGACCGTGCTCTCCAGCTGGCGCTGGCCGGGCAGCCGCGCGGTGACATCCACCAGGAAGGCGGTGAATCCCTCGCGCGTCACGTCGGGCTCCACCTCCAGTCGCTGCACCCCGATCTCGCTCAGCCGCTTCGACCAGGTCCAGTTCTTCAGCTCATGCATCGGGAGGTTGCCGTAGATCACCGCGTCCTTGAGGAACGAGAAGCGCGGCCCCGGGTTCTCCTCCTGGAGCTTCTGCAGCTGGACCCAGACCCCCTCCACCACGCCGGCGCAGGCCGGGTGGTCGGGGGCGTAGAGGGTGAGCGTCGCCAGCGCATGCGCGATCCCGTGGAGGAACTCGAGCTGGGCGCTCACATGATCACCTTGGGCAGCGCCTTGAGATCGGGTTCGGCGCTGTGGCCGGAGAACTGCGCGGCCTTCCTGATCTCGGGGTCTCGGTTCTTCATGGCCAGCGCAAGGACCGGCGCCACCTTCGGGTGATAGGTCCAGTGCGCCGCCAGTCCCTGCAGCGAGGCCAGCAGCTCGGGAGTCCTGGGCCCGATCCGCTTGAAGAAGGGAATCGCGGTGCGGGCCAGGCAGAGCTTGACCAGCAGCTTCACAACGCGCTCATCCTCCACCGGAGCCACCGCCCGGATCGCCGAGGCGCGGAGGCCGGATTCGAGGTCCCGGGAACCCACCAGTTCAAGCAGCCGCGGCAACACGTCGGGCGGGCAATCCTCGGTTGCAGCCTGCACCCCGAGGCGAATGGTCGGCAGGTCCGGGGCATTCAGCGCCCGGCGCAGCGCCTCCGGCCGCCGCGACGGGTCGCGCAGCTGGATCTTGAGCCCTTCGTGCCGCACCCGGGGATCGGGATGGGCCAGGCACTGGTCCAGCGAGAAGCCCTCGGGCACCGAGGGGAGCCCGGCCAGCAGGCGCAGGAGGTTGCGCTGCACGAACCAGGGCGCCCCCGGGATGCGCACCGCGACCTCGGGACCGATGATCGGACCCATGCTCCCCAGCAGGTCCAGCAGCTTGGCCCGGACCTTCCGGTCCTTGGAGGCGGCCAGCGAGTCGAGCAGCAGCACCACCGCGTCCTGGCCGGTCTCCGGGGCCAGGCGCGCCAGCAGCTCGTAGTCGATCGGGTCGGCGCTGAGGACCAGGCTCACGGTGTGGCGGCTGTAGGCCAGCTTGCGGAGCTCCCGTCCCACCGGGTCGGCCTCGGGCACTTCGTCGAGCAGGTCGAGGAGGGCGGCGATCCTCTCATCCGCCACCATCCGGTCGAGGGCGCGGCGGGTGCCGACCTCCACCACACCGAGGGCGATGCTCAGGCGGATGACCCGCTCCGCCTCGGGAGCATAGACCGCCATGGGGTCGTCGCTCCGGGGAGCGGCGGCCGGCAGGTTCTCGTAGGTCGGCGACTCGCCCGGCGCCTCCTCGATGCTCCACCCCTCGATCAGCTGGCGGACCCGCTGCCGGAAGACCAGGTCCGCCTTGGCCCGGAGCGGCGCCGGCCCTTCGGTCGCGTGGCGGGCCAGCTTGGCGAACAGCTTGAGCAGCGTGGGGGAGACGGTCTTCCCCGAGGCCGCCGACGCGGCCTCCACCAGCGAGAGCACGACATCGGCCGACATGACCTCCGTCACGTCGAAGAGGAAGCGCCGCTGCCGGTTGAAGTCGCCGCCCATCCTGAGCAGCCGCTCGCGGGTCGCCCCCTTGAGGGCGCCGACCATGCGCGCCAGCTGGCGCTGCAGCTCCAGCGCCTCGGCCCGGCCCCGGCCACGGAACGCCTCGAGGAAATCTCCCATCGACTGGAGGATCCGCGCGTCCCGCACGGGGTCGACCGGCTTCGATTCCAGTGCCTCCGCGATCGCCTCCGGCCCGGTGGCTTCCGCCTCCTGGTCGGGCACCGTGTCGCCCAGCGCCGAGCGGGCGAGGCTCAGCCAGAGGCGCCCCGCCCACCCTTCCTGGTGCCGGGGATCGGCGTCGGCCTCGCGCTCCTCCTCGAGCAGGGAGAGGTAGTCGTAGTTGAGCGGAAAGAGGCGGATGTTGGGCCATTGCCCTCGCGGCTCGTCGTGCGGCGCCTCGGCCCCGGGCTGCAGCTCCGAGCTGAGCAGCCGGAGCAGACCCACCAGCTCCGGCTGGGTGATCTCGCGATGGAAGCGGAGCGCGCCGATGTTGGCCCGGTGCAGCCGGGAGGCCAGGTCGCGGAGGACGGGATGGTTGGGATCGGTCGGCACCCCGCCGATCAGCAGCTGATTGGGGGAGACGCCCATCGCGATGGAGTCGCGTTCCAGGAAGATCGCGTCGAGGCGGCGCAGGACGTTGCGGACGGCGGGATCGAGGAGCGGGTGCCCCTCGGGGTACATCTGGTAGCGCTGGTGGGCCCCGAGGAGGTCCATCAGGAACTCGGAGAGCTCCCGCGAGAGGAGCAGCCGTCCGGCAGCGACCGGGCTTGGGCTCACCTGGCGAACCTGAGAGACATTGAGAGCGGCATCCGGTGGATGAGGCCCTACAAGATAGCTGCCGGCGCGCCTAGAGCGAGGCGGGGTCGGTTACCGGGGTTCCGGAGGCGGCGGCCGCTTCGGGTTCCGGCGTGAAGTCCTCGCCCGGGTTGATGAACCGGTCGATCTCGATCCGGTACTGCTTCTCGTACAGCTGGGTGTAGCGGCCGCGCCGGGCCAGGAGCTCGCGGTGGGTCCCCCGCTCCACGATGACACCTCCCTCCAGCACGAGGATCTGGTCGGCGCTGACGATCGTCGAGAGCCGGTGGGCGATGACGAACGTGGTCCGGCCCCTGCGAAGCGTCCTGAGCCCGTCCTGGATCATCGCCTCGGATTCGCTGTCCAGGCTGCTGGTGGCCTCATCGAGGATCAGGATCGCCGGGTCGGCCAGGATGGCCCGCGCGATGGCCACCCGCTGCCGCTGGCCGCCGGACAGCTTGACCCCCCGCTCCCCCACGATCGACTCGTAGCTGTCCTTGAACCCTTCGATGAACTCGTCGCAGTTCGCCAGCTTGCTCGCGGCCCGCACCTCGTCCATCGAGGCATCGGGGCGGGCGAAGCGGATGTTGTCGGCGATGGTCCCGTCGAACAGGAAGTTGTCCTGCAGCACGATGCCCAGGTGCGAGCGGTAGTCCCGCATCCGGAGGGTGGACAGGTCCCGGCCGTCCACCCGGATGACCCCCTGGGTCGGGCGGTTGAACGCCATGACCAGGGAGAGCAGGGTGCTCTTGCCCGAGCCGCTGGAGCCGACCAGCGCCGTCGTGGTTCCGGCCGGCGCCTCGAACGAGACATCCTTGAGTACCGGAACGCCGGGAGCGTACTCGAACCAGACATTCTCGGCGCTGACCCGGCCGTCGATCCGGCCGACCGGCAGGCGGGTCTTGTCCTCGTCCTCTTCGGTCTCCTGCGAGGTCAGCTCGCGGATCCGGTCCAGCCCGGCGAACGCCTCGCTGACCTGGGTGCCGATTCCCGCGATCTGGACCAGCGGAGCCGCCACCAGCCCGACGAACAGCACGTACACGAAGAAATCGCCCACCGTCATGTGCCCGGCGATGATCGACCGCCCGCCGACCATGATCATCAGCGCGCCGACCAGTCCGACGATCGTCGTGGTCAGCGACCCCACCGCCGAAATCGCGGTCATCGACGAGGCGACGTTGCGGAACAGGCGGTGCACCCCTCGCGTGAAGGTGAGCTGCTCCCGCCGCTCGGCGACGTAGCTCTTGACGATCCGGATCCCGCCCAGCGTCTCGGTCAGCCGGCCGGTCACCTCCGCCTGGATCTTGCCCCGCTCGCGGAACAGCGGCCGCAAGCGGGTGAAGGCCACCGCCATCCCGCCGCCGAAGCCGCCCAGCAGCAGCACGATGATGCTGGTCAGCTGCCAGTTGAGATAGAACAGCACCCCGATGGCGACGACGGCGGTCATGATCCCGCCGACCAGCTGGACCAGCCCGGTGCCGACCAGGTTCCGGACCCCTTCCGCGTCGTTCATGATCCGCGAAATCAGGATGCCGGTCTGGGTCGCATCGAAGCTGCGGATCGGCAGCCGGAGCACATGTTCCGCCACCCGGCGCCTCAGGTCGGTCACCGCCCGCTGCGCCGCCACCCCGAGCAGCTGGGACAGGGCGAAGCCGGTGGTGGCCTGGACGACGGTCGCGGCCAGCGCGGCCAGCGCCAGCGGCAGCAGCAGGTCGGTCCTGGCCTCCTTCAGCGCATGGTCGATCAACCACTTGGGGATTGCCGGGAGCACCAGCCCGGCGGCCCGATTGACCAGCATGAGGACGAGTCCGAGGAGCAGCCGCCAACGGTAGGTGTAGAGCAGCGCCCGCGATTCGCGCCAGGCGGCGTCGGCGGTGACCTTCTTTTTCTTGGGGGGTTCCATATGGTGGCAATCTAAACGGGGCGGGAGGGCGGGAAGGCGGGAGGGCGGGAGAAAGCCAGTTCATCCCGCCCTCCCGCCCTACTTCGACCTCACCAACGCCTGATCGACATCAGCTATCAGATCCTCCACATGCTCCAGCCCGACCGAAATCCGGACCAGGCCGGGCACGATGCCGACCAGGCGGCGCTCCTCCTCGGTGAGCTTCGAATGGGTGGTCGAGCTGGGATGGGTCACGATGCTCCGGGTGTCGCCGAGGTTCGGGCTGTGGCTGATCAGCTCCACGGCGTCGAGGAAACGGCGGGCCCGCTCCAGCCCCCCCTTCACCACCAGCACCACGACTCCTCCGCCCTGGCTCATCTGACGGTGGGCCAGGACATGGTGCGGGTGCGAAGGGAGGAAGGGGTAGCGCACCTCCTCGAGCTCCGCGTGTCCCTCGAAGTGGTGGGCCAGCGTCAGGGCGTTGGCGCAGTGCCGGTCCATCCGGACCGCCAGGGTCTCGAGGCTCTTGGACAACACCCAGGCGTTGAACGGCGAGAGCGCCGGCCCGGTATGCCGCGCGAAGAACCGGCACTCGGCGACCAGGTCCTTCCTCCCCACGATGGCGCCGCCCAGCGTGCGGCCCTGCCCGTCGAGGTACTTGGTGGCCGAGTGGACCACGAGGTCGGCGCCCAGCGGGATCGGCCGCTGCAGATACGGCGTAGCGAAACAGTTGTCCACGATCAGCGGAATCCCGCGCGATCTGGCCAGCCGGCCCAGCCACTCGAGGTCGATCAGGTCGAGGCCGGGGTTGGAGGGCGTCTCGACGAAGATCAGGCGGGTCTCCTTCCGGAGCAGCCGCTCGAAGCTCTCCGGCCGGGCGATGTCGGCGTAGTCGAAGCCGATCCCCCAGCGCGGAAAGAGCCTGGTCAGGATCTGGTGGGTCGAACCGAACAGGGAGCGGGCGGCGAGGAGGTGATCCCCCGTCTTGAGCAGCGACGCCATCGAGACGTAGACGGCGGCCATGCCGCTGGCCGTCGCGATGCCGTCCTCCGCCTCCTCGAGCAGGCAGAGCTTGCGGACCAGCTCGTCGGTGTTGGGATTGGAGTACCGGCTGTAGATGTTGCCGGGCACCTCGTCGGCGAACAGCGCCCGGGCCTGCTCGGCGCTGTCGAACACGAAGCTCGACGTCAGGTAGAGCGGCACCGAGTGTTCGCGCTCGGGTGTCGTCGGGACCTGGGCGCGGATGGCCAGGGTCTCGGGATGCAGCGGACGGTCGGTCATCGGTGCAGCTTACCATCACCAGCGGCCGAAAACCAGACGAATCGGGAGGCGTTGACAGTGCGCCTGCAGGCAGGGCAAACTCCTGCGTCGGCATTCTCCATCTCGTACCGGGATTCTTCATGAAGTACCCTGCGGCCCAGCACTATATCGGCGGCACCTTCACCGACGGCGCCCCGCCCTTCGGCGATGTCCACGACCCCGCCACCGGCCAGGTGATCGCGAAGGTCCCCCTCGGCGGGCGGACCGAGGTGGATGCGGCGGTGGCCGCCGCACGGCGCGCCTTCCCGGCATGGAGCCGGACCCCGATCAAGGAGCGGGTCCAGGTCTTCTACCGCTACCGAACCCTGCTCGAGCGCAATCTCAAGGAGTTGAGCGACCTCATCGTCGAAGAGCACGGCAAGCTCTACGGCGAGGCGGAGGCGGAGGTCCTCAAGGCGATGGAGCTCACCGAGTTCGCCTGTTCCCTGCCCCAGATCGCCGCCGGCGAGGTGATGGAAGTGAGCCGGGGCGTGGAGTGCCGCATCGAGCGCGTGCCGCTGGGCGTCGTGGCGGCGATCACGCCGTTCAACTTCCCCTCGATGGTGCCCCACTGGTCGATCCCCAACGCGATCGCGCTGGGCAACTGCCTGGTGCTCAAGCCGTCGGAGCGGGTGCCGCTCTCGTCGCGGCGCATCGCCGAGCTGCTGCGCGAGGCCGGACTGCCGGCCGGCGTCTTCAGCGTCGTGCACGGCGGCCGCGACGTCGTCGAGGCCATCTGCGACCACCCCGATATCGCGGCGGTGAGCTTCGTCGGCTCGACCGCGGTGGCCAAGGCGGTCTACCGCCGCGGCACCGGCAACCTCAAGCGGGTCCTGGCCCTGGGCGGCGCCAAGAATCACCTGATCGTGCTGCCCGACGCCGACCCCGAGATGACCAGCGCCAACGTCCTCGCCTCGGCCACCGGCTGCAGCGGGCAGCGCTGCATGGCGGCGTCGGTCATGGTCGCCGTCGTCGAAGACCGACCACGTCATCGACCGCGTGGCGTCGCTGGCCCGGCAGATGGTGCCCGGCAAGGACCTGGGCCCGGTCATCAGCCAGGCCGCGCACGACCGGATCGTGGGCTACATCGACGAGGCCGAAAAGGCGGGCGCCACCGTGCTGGTGGACGGCCGGCGCGCTACCGTGGCCGGCAAGGAAGGTGGCTACTGGCTGGGGCCGACGGTCGTCGTGGACGTCACACCCGAAATGAAGATCGCGCAGGAAGAGGTGTTCGGCCCGGTGCTCGCGATCCTCCGGACCGCGAACCTCGACGAGGCGCTGGCGGTCGAGAATGCTTCGCCCTACGGCAACGCCGCCTCGATCTACACCGAGAACGGCGGTCTGGCCCGCTACGTCGACCGAGCGGGCCAGCGCCGGCATGGTCGGCGTCAACGTCGGCGTCCCGGTGCCGCGCGAGCCGTTCTCGTTCGGCGGCTGGAACGAATCGAAGTTCGGCACCGGCGACCTGACCGGGAAGAGCTCGATCGAGTTCTGGACCCAGCTCAAGAAGACCACCACCAAGTGGAACCGGGAAGCCGGGACCAACTGGATGAGCTGACTGGGAGCGGGGAGAAGGGAGCAGGGAGCGGTGGTCCGGCTCGTAACCTGCTCCCCGCTCCCTGCTCCCTGCTCCCTGAATCGTTCGACGAAACCCTAACGCAATCCGGCTCTCATGACCGCCACCGCCCCGACCCCGACGCTGCCGCCCTGCGCCTTCACCGCCGCGCCCTACGCGCGGCCCTCGCGGGCCGAGGTGCTGGCCATGCGCCAGCGTTACACCCACCCCGCCCTGTTCACGCTGTACAAGGAGCCGCTGATGATCGTCGACGGGCACATGCAGTACCTCTTCGACGAGACCGGCCGGCGCTATCTCGATCTCTTCGCCGGCATCGTGACCGTCTCGGTGGGCCACTCCCATCCCCGGGTCGTCGCCCGGGTCCAGGAGCAGGTCGCGCGGCTGATGCACACCACGACGATCTACCTGCACCCCAACATCGGACTCTTCGCCAAGGCGCTGGCGGAGCGGATGCCGGCGGGACTCGACGTCACCTACTTCGTCAACAGCGGCAGCGAGGCCAACGACCTGGCGATCACGATGGCCCGGCTCTACACCGGCAACCAGGACGTGATCGCGGTCCGCAACGCCTACCACGGCGGCTCGCCCACGACGATGGGGGTGACCTCCCATCACACCTGGAAGTTCCCCACCCAGCAGTCGGCCAATGTCCATCACGCGATCAACCCCGATCCCTACCGGAGTCCGTTCAGCGGCACGCCGGAGGAAATCGCCATCAAGAGCGCGGCCGACATCCGCGACATGATCCGCTTCTCGACACCCGGGGCGGTCGCCGCCTTCATCGCCGAGCCGATCCAGGGCGTGGGCGGTGTCACCCTCGGCGCACCCAACTACCTGCGCGAGGCCTACGGCGTCATCCGCGAGTACGGCGGGCTGTGCATCGCGGACGAGGTGCAGACCGGCTTCGGCCGCACCGGCACCAACTACTGGGGCTTCCAGAACTGGGGCGTGATCCCCGACATCGTGACCATGGCCAAGGGCATCGGCAACGGCGCTCCCCTGGCCGCGGTGACGACCCGCCGCGAAATCGCCGAGGCGCTGACCGGCGGATCCACTTCAACACCTTCGGCGGCAATCCGGTCTCGATGGCCGCGGGGCTCGCCGTGCTCGAGTCGATCGATGCCGACGGGCTGCAGGAAAATTCCCGCGTGGTCGGCGGGCGGTTCAAGGAGGACTGGCCCGCCTGGCCGCGCTCCCACGACATCATCGGCGACGTGCGGGGCATGGGCCTCATGCTCGGCGTGGAGCTGGTCAAGGACCGCGAGACCAAGGTCCCCGCCAGGGAGGAGACTCTCGAGGTGATGGAGCGGACTCGGCAGATGGGCGTGCTGATCGGCAAGGGCGGGCTCGACGGCAACGTGCTCCGCATCAAGCCGCCGATGTGCCTGACCGCCGAGGACGTGGACTACGCGTTGTACGTTCTGGATCGAGCGCTTGGCTGGCCTCTAGGGGGGCGGGGGGCAGGGGGTCGGGGCGGCAGAGCGGAGCGCGGGACAGTCCGCCCCCCTGCCCCCCCGCCCCCCCTCTAGCTCGAGAATCCCAACCCGAGTCGATCGAGCACCCTCAGCAACAGGCTCGGCTCCTCTCCCGCATCCACTCTCCGCAACCCCCGCGTGACCGCCGCGACCGCCATTCCCCTGAGAGGCTCCGGCGGATAGGGGAACGGCTTCTTCGTCACCAGCTGGAGCTCAAGCAGATCGCTCGGCCGGCCCAGCGCCAGGTGGGCCAGGATCTGCCCGCCGAGTCGCGTGGTGCCCACTCCGTGACCGGTGTACCCCAGTCCGTGAAGGATCCTCCCGCCGTGGGTCGCTCCGAAGAAGGGAGTCATCCGGGTCGTGGAGCAGATCGCCCCGCCCCACCGGTACTCCCACCTGAGATCGGCCAGCGCCGGGAAGTGCCGCCGCCAGCTTGTCTCGAGTGACTGGTAGTGCGGAGGTGAGTGATCGCACTCCTCCCCCACCCGGTTGTTGCCGTGGTAGGCGGCCTCGCTGGTCCCCCAGAGCACGCGGCCATCCGCCGTCGGGCGATAGTAATTGAAGAAGGTCCTGAGATCGGTGACACCCTCCCGTCCCTGCCAGCCGAGCAGCTCCCACTGGGCCGGCGGTGAGCGGCTCGCTCACCATGATGTAGTCGTACAGGGGGATGAACCGGTGCAGGATCTCGGGCAGGAGGTGATGGGTGTAGGCGCTGGTGGCCAGGATGACTTTGCGCGCCCGGGCCGATCCCCCGGCCGTCCTGATCCGCGCCCCGGCACCCTCGGTGGTCACGCTCAGCACCTTGCTCCGCTCGTGAAGCTTGATGCCCCGGCGCCGCGCCTCGCGGGCCAGACCGTCCACCAGCTTGACCGGGTTGAGGATTCCGCCGCCCGACACCTTGACCCCGCCCAGGTAGAGCGGGGAGTGCAGGCGGGAGCGAATCGCCTCGCCATCGAGGAAGCTGAAGCTGTCGAGCCCCAGGTCCCTGGCCACATCGATCGTCCGGTGGCACTCCTCGAGCTGCGCCGGGGTCAGCGCGATCATCAGCCGCCCGGTGCGCTCGAGCTCGCACTCCACCCCCCAATCCGCCAGGTCGCGGTACATCGCCGCGATATTGTCTTCTCCCAGCCGCGCCAGCCGTCGCGCCTCGGCGGCGCCGAAATGCTGGATGGCAAGGCCGTGTCCGTGATCCACCGTCTCGGAGAGCATCCCGGCATTGCGCCCGCTGCCCCCATAGGCCGCGACACCCTGCTCGACCACCGTGACACCTGCCGCGGGCTCGAGCAGCTTGATGGTGAGCGCGGTCCAGAGCCCAGTCAGCCCCGCGCCGACGATCACGTAGTCGGTTTCGTGGTCTCCGGTGAGCGGGTCTGCCGGGATCTCCTGCCGAGTGGTGAGCCAGTAACAGTCGCGTTCGATGGCGGTGGGCGAAGTCATGCGGGAATATGGGGGGGCAGGGGGGCGGGGGGGCAGAGGGGCGGACGGACGAACCGAAGGTAGTCCACTGAGACGGCCGCGAAGCGGCGATGGGCCAGGCGGGGCTCTCAGCCCCGCGACACGGAGACACAATCAGGGCATGATGCACAACTGCGACGTACGGCCGTTCGACCTACCCCAGTTCCAGCACCATCACCGTAGCGGTATCAGGGCAGGCCCCCTGTAACTCCTCGGACTCATTGATCGCCGAAGGCAGTTCCGCGCGCTCGATTCGATGAAAGCCAAGCCGGGGGAAGAAATCGGCCGCGGTGGTGGTGAGCAGGTACACCGACTTGAGTCGTTGCTGCTGCGCCCGGGCCAGAATCCGCTCGGTCAGCGAAGCGCCGAGCCCTGCACCCCGGAAGGCCGGATCGACCACGACGGAGCGCAGCAGTCCCACGTCTCCGTGCCGTTCGAGCCCCGCCGCGGCCACCTGGCGGCCATCGGCCTCCGCCACCACGAACTCGCCGAACGATTCAGCCACCCCCGCCACGGGCAGCCCCGCGGTGGTGAGCAGCGCGCTCACCGCCGCGAGGTCGTCCCGCCGCGCCGGGCGGATCTGGAGCGTCACGGCTTGCGGGCCCGGATGAAGGCACCCATCACCTTGCCGTCGATTTCGCGGGCCAGGGTCTGGTCCTCGATCCCTGCCGCCTCGAGGAAGTTCCTGGCCTCCTCGACCCCGTAGACCCGGGTCGGCTCGATGCCTGCTTCCACGAACCCCGCCTCCGCCAGGAGCGCCAGAAACTCCTGCTCTTCGAGGGCGCCGGCCACGCACCCCGACCAGAGCGGCATGCTCTGGCGCGCGGCGGCGGGAAGGGTGCCGCGAGTGACGATGTCCGACACCGCCAGCCGCCCGCCCGGCCGGAGCACGCGGAACGCTTCCCGGATGACGCGGCGCTTGTCGCCGGATAGGTTGATGACGCAGTTGGAGATGATCACGTCCACCGAGGCGTCCGGCAGCGGAATCGCCTCGATCTCGCCCTTGAGGAACTCGACGTTGGCGACTCCCGCCTTGCGCTGGTTTTCACGGGCCAGGGCCAGCATCTCGTCGGTCATGTCGAGGCCGTATGCCTTCCCCTGGGGGCCGACCCGACGGGCCGAGAGCAGCACGTCGATGCCGCCGCCGGAGCCGAGGTCGAGGACCACCTCGCCCGGGTGGAGCTCGGCCAGGGCGGTGGGGTTGCCGCAACCGAGGGAGGCCACGACCGCGTCGGCGGGGAGCCCCTCGGTTTCGGTGATGGTGTAGAGGTCACTGCTGATCGGATCGCCGCAGCCGCAGCTGCTGCCGCAACAGGAAGTCGAGCCGGTGCCCACGCGGAGGGCGGCCTGGCCGTAGTGCTCGCGGATCGTTGCCTTCAGTTCATCGGCGGACATCGGTCATCTCCATGGACGTTTTGGGTCATATCAACATCCGTTAATGTATCAAGACCTGTTGATTTGTCAACTACCGCCTGCTGGACCGATACTATCCCCCTCCCGAACCACACACCCCCGGTGCCCATGCCCGAAGCCAATGCGCAGTTCGTCGGCTCCATCCCCGAAATCTACGACCGTCACCTCGGCCCCGTGCTGTTCGAGCCCTACGCCGCCGACCTGGCCGCGCGGATCAAAGTCGGGCCGGACGCCCGGGTCGTCGAGCTGGCATGCGGCACCGGCATCCTCACCCGGCGCCTGCGCGACGCATTGCCTCACGGTGCCACCCTGGTGGCGACTGACCTCAACGAGCCGATGCTGGCCCACGCGGCACTCAAGTTCCGCCCCGACGAGCGGGTCGAGTGGCGTCAGGTGGACGCCTGCGCCCTTCCCTTCCCCGACGGCAGCGTGGATGCCGTGGTCTGTCAGTTCGGCTACATGTTCGTGCCCGACAAGCCCCTCGCCCTCCGCGAGGCACGCCGGGTACTCAAGCCGGGCGGCCTCCTGGCGTTCAACGTCTGGGGCTCGATGGAGGACGATCCCTTCGCCCAGGTCGCCCACGACACCATCGCCAGCTTCTTCCCGGACAACCCGCCGACCTTCTACCAGGTGCCGTTCAGCATGCACGATCGTGGGGAGCTGGAAAAGCTGGTGCTGGGTGCCGGCTTCGATGCGCCCAGGATCAAGACGGTTCGTCTCACTGGCGAGAGCCCCTCGGCCCGCGAGTTGGCCGTGGGGCTGGTGCAGGGCAACCCGGTGGTTGCCGCGATCAAGGAGCGGGGCACCGTGCCGGTCGAGACTATCGTGGACCGGATGACCGATGCGGTCCGGCGCCTCGCAGGCGACCGTCCGGCCAGGGTGGACCTCGTGGCGCACGTCGTGACCGCGAGGTCGCCTCGGTTATAGTGCTAAGGGCTGCTGAGCCCGGCACGAGCCGGTGGTCCCCCAATCGTCTCTCGATCTGAGTGGATTCCTGGCCCCTCCTATTCTCCTCACTCGATGACCTCCCGAATCTGGCAGTTCCTGTCTCATGTTCGCGGTGAGAGCCCCGAGCCCGATTCCCCGCGGCTGGCCGACGAGAGCCCCTGGTACACGGAGCACACGGCACTCCTGATCAGCACGTTGAAGTGGGCCTTTCTGGGTGCCGCGGCGGGATTCTGCGTCGGCTACGGGACCCGCGGATTTCTCTGGGCGCTCGCCAACTCGGCCACCTGGGTCCATTGGATCACCCGCGGCGTCTTTCCGGGATTCTGGCTGCTCCCCCTGGCACTGCCGGCCTGCGTCTGGCTGATTCGCTCGTTCGCCCCCGACGCCCGCGGGCACGGCACCGAGGCTGTCATTGCGGCCGTGCATCAGCGAGCCGGCCACATCGATTGGCTCATCGCGCCGGTCAAGCTGGCGGCGACCGTGCTGACCCTCGCATTCGGAGGCTCGGTGGGCAAGGAGGGTCCCGCAGCCCAGATCGGCGCGGCCCTGACCAGCCTGTTCGCGGACATCTTCCGGCTAAACGATGGCGATCGCCGCAAGCTGGTCATCTGCGGAATCAGTGCAGGCTTCGCCGCCGTCTTTGGAACGCCGGTTTCAGGCGCCCTCTTCGGCATCGAGGTGCTGTACCTCGGCCAGCTGGATTACTCGGTGATCTTTCCCGCCATGGTGGCGGGCATCGTCGGGCACCTCGCCTGCGGCGTCCGCCCGCCGTTTCCCGGGCTCCAGGACGCCTTCGGGAGCACCGGACAGGTGCGGATCATCCTCATCTCCCTCGCCTCGGGCGCCCTCTTCGGGCTGATCGCGCTCCTGCTCATCGAGTCGCTCCGCGCCCTGGAACGGGGACTGCGGCGGTTCGAACCGCACCCCTACCTGGTCGCGGCCGGCGGAGGAGCTGCACTGGTCCTTCTCTATCAGACCGCCGGGACCACCTACGCCGGCCTGGGGACGGATACGATCAACGGTGTGCTCGCCGGTACCACGCCGGTCATCGCCGCCGCATTCCTCCTCAAGATCCTGTCGACCTCGATCACCCTCGAGACCGGTGGAAGCGGAGGCATCCTGACCCCGGTCTTCTTCATCGGCGCGACGAGCGGTGCCGCACTGGCGCCGCTGTTCGGGGTACCGCCCAACCTCCTGGCTGCCTTCGGCTTTGTTGCCGTGCTGGCCGCCGCCGCCAACACACCGATCGCGGCCGCGGTCATGGCCATCGAACTCCTCCCCACAACCGAGGCGGTGTACGCCGCGCTGGCCGCGGCGACGGCGTTTCTGATGGTGGGCCACCGGAGCGTCTATGCCAGCCAGAAATTGGGCCTCTCCAAATCCGGAGGTCTCGAGGTGGCGCTGGGCGGCACCGTTGGCGAGTTCGACCGGGCGGCGGTGCGGATCCGGAAGGGAAGCCTTACCGACAGGGTCCACCACCTGGGCCGGTCGCGTTCCACAGGTCCCGACGACGAATCGGCCCCCTGAATGCCTGACCGCCCTCGGGCCAGCGCGCTTTCCTGAGGTGACCCCGACTCGCGATGATCCCGCCCGATCCTTCTGGTCGATGGCCAGTGCGGACTCTGCAACGGCCCGGTCCGGTCGGTCCTTCGGCACGGCGCAGCCTGAGCCCCCTCCTCGCTCGCCGGCTTCCTTCGCTTACATTGAGTCGCTTCACTTTCTGTGAGGGTCCCGGGTGCCAAGGCTATCGGAGTTGATCCCCCCCTCGCGGCGCGGGTACCTCGTCGCCGCGCTGGTGGCCACGATGGTGCTCGTCGGAGCCGGCCTCTGGTGGGCGCTCGACCAGCTGCGCCCGCTCCCCCCACGGCACATCGTCATGGCGACAGGGGCCGAGGGGAGCGCGTATCAGCTCATAGGGCAGGAATACCGGGAGCTCCTGGCACGCGAGGGGATCGAGGTTGACCTTCGCTCATCGGATGGCGACGTCGAGAATCTGCAGCTCCTGAGCGACGCCAGGACAGGAGTTGACGTCGGGTTCGTGCAGGGCGGGCTTACCAACAAGAAGATATCTCCGCAGCTGGCCTCGCTCGGCACGCTCTTCTACCAGCCGCTGTGGATATTCTACCGGGGTCGCAAGGAGACCTCTACGGGCTTCATGAAGGAGCTCGTCGGCCTCCGAGTCTCGATGGGTCCCAACCGGAGCGGGACTAGGGCCCTGGCGTCCACCCTGCTGGCCAGTGCGGGCATCGACACCGACAGCGCCCTGCTTCTGCCGCTTACCCCCGAGGCGTCCGCGGAGCAGTTGCAGCACGGGCAGATCGACGCGGCCGTGATCCTCGGCGCCTGGGAATCGCCGGCCATTCAGCAGTTGCTCAGGGCCCCTGGGATCAAGCTCCTGGCCCTGAGACGGGTGGACGCCTATGCCGCGCTCTTCCCCTATCTCGAGAAGCTGGTCCTGCCCGAAGGCACGGGAGACCTCGCCCTCGACAATCCGCCCGCCGACGTGCCGCTGCTGGCCGTCAAGAGCAGTCTCGTCATCCGGCGCGACCTCCACCCGGCGATCCAGTACCTGCTGCTCGACGCCGCCGAGCAGATTCACGGCCACCCCAGCGTCTTCGACGATGCGGGACAGTTCCCCGCCGCCGAGGCGATCGACCTGCCGCTCAGCGCCGAGGCGAGGCAGTTCTACAAGTCGGGACGGCCGCTGGCCCAGCGCTACCTCCCCTTTTGGCTGGCGGCGCTGGTCGAGCGGCTCCTGGTCCTCCTGGTGCCCCTGCTGGGCGTGATGTATCCCCTGGTCCGCCTGGCACCGTCGGTCTACGCCTGGAGCATCCGGCGCCGGATCTTCGGCCTCTACTCCGAGCTCCGGGTGCTGGAGCTGGCAGTGGGCGCCGGCAACAAGACGCCGGTTTCAGCGGAGGTCGTCGGCCGGCTCGATTCGCTGGAACAGCGGGCCCACAAGCTGCAGCTCCCCGTCGCCTACAGCCCGATGCTCTACACCCTCCGGGACCACATCACCCTGGTGCGCCGGCGGGTGGAAGGGACCTAGCCCGCAAACAAAATCCCCGCCGGCCATCAAGGCCGACGGGGCAACCTGCTTACCGCTCCCTGCTCCCTGCAGTTTAGTGGGCCTGGGTAGAGTTGAACTACCGACCTCACGCTTATCAGGCGTGCGCTCTAACCACCTGAGCTACAGGCCCCGGCCGAACGATCTGGCGGGGAGGGATTCTAGCGTCGTGCCCCCGGGAGAACAACCCCGGAATCACGACCCCCACACCACCGTCACGATCAGGTTCCGCGGTTCCCCCACCGTGTGCTCCATCACGTCCACATACTGCGCCTGCAGCAGATTGGTGATCTTGGCCATCACGTTGAAGTTCCGGAACTGGTACCCCAGCCGGAGCCCCACCAGCGTGATCGCGTTCCGCTCGTCGAGCGGGAACTGGAGCACCGTCTCAATCCGGCTGCGGTACTGGAAGTCGACGGCCACCTTGCCCCGCAGGAACTCCGCCGACGTCGTAAAGGTGTTGCGCGACCGGTACGGCAGCGGTCTGTCCGCCGTGTCCCGGCTGTCCAGAAACATGTAGCTCACCGTCAGATCCATGATCTTGGGCACCACCGACATCCGCGAACTCAGGTCGAATCCACGCACCATGGCCGAGCTGAGGTTCTGGAACTGGAACGTGTTGACGGAAAGGGGGACCGGGGCCGGGCCGATGAAGTCGTGGTAGTCGCTCTGGAAGGCGGCGCCGTCCAGCATGAGCCAGTTGCCGACGGTCGCGGTCGCGCCGATCTCGCCAGTCCAGGCCGACTCGCCCACCAGCGAGTCGTTGGGCACCACGAAGAAGCCCGAGCGGCTGGACGTGACGAACTGCTCCACCGCGCTCGGCGCCCGGTACCCGTGGCCCAGTGAACCCCGCACGTTCATCCAGGAAGTGGCGCCCCAGACCATGCCGACGGTCGGGCTGAACACAGCCTGGGCCACGCTCCCGGTGGCGCTGTGATAGTCGAGCCGGGCCCCCAGGGTGCCGCGCAGGCGGTCACTGAGGACGACCTCGTCCATCCCGAAGGCCGAGAGGTCGGTGATCGAGGGCCGCCCGATGAAGTTGGATCGGATGCCCGTATAGAACCCCTCCACCCCGGTCGTGACTGTGTTATTCCGCCCCGCGTTGATGGTCACGGCGGCGTTGGCGCCCCCCTTGACCGCGTTGTGCCAGTCGTTCGCTGTGCCCGGGGGCACGTTGAAGAAGTTCTGGGCGGAGCTGTACAGTACGCTCGGGGAGATGTGGAACGTCAGGTGCTGGGTCGCGACCGGGGTGAACGTCGCCCCGGTGAGCACCTGGTTCTCGCGGCTCCAGTTGCCCAGCTCTCCGGGGGGGACCTCGTTGGGTTCCAGCGCTGACCGCCAGACGAAGTATTCGCCCGAGTTCCAGCCGCTGGCGATCACGAACGCGTCCCACGGGTGCGGGTTGTCGGCCGCCGAGGTGAACTTCCCCCGCAGGTAGAGGCGGTTCACCTGCCCGTTCTGGGTGAACCCGTCGTTGCTCTCCCCACCCGCCGCCAGCCGCATGCCCACGCTTCCCACCTGCCGCGAGTGCTGCAGCTCGAGCCCGGCGAAGTTCAGGTTCTCGCTGGTGAACTGGTGCGCCTGGGGCACCTGGAAGGCGCCGGCGTAGACCTTGATCGCCGATTGGGGCTGGGCCAGGATCGGGGTCGTGATCATGTTGATCACTCCGGCCAGGGCGGCGCTGCCGTAGAGCGCCGAGTAGGCGCCCTTGACCGTCTCGATCCGGTCCAGGTCCATCATCGGCAGGGCTTCGAAGTTGATCTGGCCCCCGTCGCCGGTGAGGACGGAGTGTCCGTCCATCATCATCAGGATCCGGCTGCCGACTCCCTCCTCGACGCCCGAGGCCCCCCGGATGTCCAGGGTGGTGTGGTTGAACTGCACACCGGGAATGAACGGAAGCACCTGGTCCACCGTGGTGACATTGCGACTCTGGACCTCGCCCGAGTCCATGGTCGCGATGCTGACCGTGGCCTCGCCCGCCTTGGCCCCCGAGGGCCCGGCGGTCACGAAGATGCTGGGCATGGTCACGGCCGACTGGGCCAGGATGAGATCGAGCCGGGTGGGAGCACCGGCGGTGATGATGACCGAGTTCCTGACCCTGGCCAGGTAGCCGATGGCGAGGAGCCGGACCGCGTAGGTGCCCGGGGTGATGCCGCTGATCCGGTACCGGCCGCTGTCGGCGGTGCTGGCCGAGAGCCGGGTGCCCATGATCTGGACCAGGACACCGGGAACTCCGGCCCCGCTGCTGTCGGTGATGGTGCCCTGAAGCACGGCGGTCCCGGCCTGGGCCTGGAGCGCCCCGACCGGGACCAGCAGAAGGACAGCCGCGAGGGCGGCCAGCGCCACCCGGAGCACTGGCTTCACGGACAGTCGGTGGCTATTTGAGCGTCCAGTAGTTGTCGATCGTCTGCCCACCCGCTGTGCCGGTCACGGCCAGCGAGTCGGCATTGGTGAGCGTATAGGTTCCCACGAACTGGGGCTGGGTGGCGTTGACCAGGGAACTCTGGCTCATGCAGTGCTGGCCGGTCAGCGCGTAGGTCCCGCTGTCGAACTGTGGTCCCCCGACGCCCAGGTCATAGTTGATCGCGTAGGTCCCGTTGGTCGCGCTCGCCTCGTGGATCCGGAGCTCGCCGGTCGCCGGCGGCGACGGGACGGTGGCGGTGCCGATCGTGAACGCGCGCAGGTCCCAGCTCCCGGCCAGGCTGGGCGGTGTGCCGCTGCCGCAGGTATTGTCGGAGCTGCTGCTGCAGGCCGCCACCACGGCCGAAGTGGCCAGGGCGGCGACAGCCACCGCCTTCAGGGGGGAGAAACGACGCATCGGGGCCCTCGAAAGTTGAAGTGCGGGGCACGCCGGACGGCGTGCCCCTTGGGTAAAGCTAAAGGGATGGCTGGAGCCGGCGCTAGCGCCGGCGGGGCCGGGGCTCGTCGTCGTCCTCCAGTTCCTCGATCTCGACGTCGTCGAAGTCTTCGTCGTCGAGTTCGTCGTCGTCGAAGTCCTCGTCGTCCTCCAGCTCGTCGTCCAGATCGTCCTCGTCCTCGTCGTCGTCAAACGTGAAGGCGTCCTCGTCGTCCATTTCGTCGTCATCGTTCCGGCGACGCAGCTCGATCGCCTCCCTCGACGCTTCCCACGCCAGCATGGCTTCCTCCGGCTCGAGAAAAAGGTGAATCCGCCTGGCCCCGTGCCCTACGAGGCGTCGACCGCTCGGGCCGCCGCCCGGGCCGCCCGCTTCCGATCGGTCGCCGCCAGTGCCCGCTTGCGCAGCCGGATCGACTTCGGCGTGATCTCGATCAACTCGTCCTCCTCGATGTACTCGAGGGCGTACTCCAGCGTGATCTGCCGCGGCGGCTCCAGGATGACGTTGTCGTCGGATGCGGTGGTCCGCATGTTGGTCAGCTTCTTTTCCTTGGTGACATTCACGTCCATGTCGCCCGGCCGGGAGTTCTCGCCCGAGATCATGCCCTCGTAGACATGGTCGCCCGGGGTGACGAACATCTGGGCCCGCTCCTGCAGGTTGCCCAGCGCAAAGGCGACCACCGCGCCCTCGCGGTCCGCCACCAGCACTCCGTTCTTCCGTCCCGCCAGCGGGCCGGCCCACGGACCGTACTCGAGGAAGCGGTGATGCATGATCCCCGTGCCCCGGGTGTCGGTCAGGAACTCCGAGCGGTAGCCGAACAGGCCGCGCGCGGGGATCCGGAAGTTCATCCGCACCATCCCCTGCCCCGGGTTCTTCATTTCCAGCAGCTCGGAACGGCGGGGCCCCAGCTTCTCGATGACGACGCCGATGTACTCCTCCGGCACATCCACCATCAGCTCCTCGTACGGCTCCAGCCGCTCGCCGTCGGGGCCCTCGCGGGTGATCACCCGGGGCCGCGAGACCTGGAACTCGAACCCCTCGCGCCGCATCGTCTCCATCAGGATGCCCAGGTGGAGCTCGCCGCGGCCGGCGACCGCCCAGGTGTCGGGACTGTCGGTGTCGTCCACCTTGAGGGCGACATTCCGCTCCAGCTCCCGGAACAGCCGGTCCCGTACCTGCCGGCTGGTGACGAACTTCCCCTCGCGCCCGGCGAAGGGCGAGTTGTTGATCACGAAGTCCACCGAGATCGTCGGTTCCTCGACCGCGATGCCCTCCAGCCGCTGCGGGAAATCCGCCGTGGTGATCGTCCGGCCGATCTCGATCCCCTCGAGCCCCGCCAGCACCACGATGTCGCCCGCCTGCGCCTCCTGGATCTCGACCCGGGCCAGTCCATCGAAGGTGAACAGCTTGGTGATCCGGCTCCGCTCGACGCCCGGCTCGCCCTCGGGAACCATCCCCGGCGTGCCGATCGGCAGCAGCACGATCGAGTCGCCCACCCGGATCCGGCCCCGCTCGATCCGCCCGATGGCCATCCGGCCCAGGAAGGTCGAGAAGTCGAGGGTCGAGATCAGCATCTGGAAGGGCCCCTCGCTGTCGCCGCGCGGGGGCGGGCACATAGCTGAGAATGGTGTCGAAGAGCGGCACCAGGTCGGTCCCGGGCTTTTCCAGGTCGGAGGTCGCCGTGCCGGCGCGGCTCGACGTATAAAGGAAAGGGGCCTCCAGCTGGTCGTGGCGAGGCCTCGAGATCGATGAACAGCCCCAGCACCTCGTCGTGCACCCGGTAGCGGCTCGGCGTCGGCCCGGTCGATCTTGTTGATCGCCACGATCGGCCGGAGCCCCAGCGCCAGCGCCTTGCGGGTGACGAACCGGGTCTGCGGCATCGGCCCCTCGGCGGCATCCACCAGGATCAGCACCCCGTCCACCATGCGCAGGATCCGCTCCACCTCGCCGCCGAAGTCGGCGTGGCCGGGCGTATCGACGATGTTGATCTTGGTGCCGCGCCAGCGCACCGAGGTGTTCTTGGCCAGGATCGTGATGCCCCGCTCCCGCTCCAGCGGATTGGAATCCATCACCCGCTCTTCGACCTGCTGGTTCAGCCGGAACGCCCCCGCCTGCCGCAGCATCTGGTCGACGAGCGTGGTCTTGCCATGGTCGACGTGCGCGATGATGGCGATGTTGCGAATGGCGGTCTGGTCTGACATTTCACCCTTCTCGAGACGACGAAACAACCCCTTACGCGCGGCATATATAGGCGGGGATCAGGGCGGGGGCAAGGGCGGGAGGGCGGGAGGGCGGGAGGGCGGAAAAAGGATGATCGTCGTGGTAATGCGATACGCGTTTCGGGCCGCTGGGATTGCATCCTTCCTGGATGCGTCCATTCGAACGATTCGTGGCCTGGCAGCGGGGAATCCGCCTTGCGAAGCTGGTGTACCGCGCAACGAGGGCCTGGCCACCGGAGGAGCGTTACGGACTAACATCACAGATCCGACGGGCTGCGATTTCGGTAGTAGCGAACATCGCAGAAGGCTCTGCGAAACGGGGGTCGAGGGAGTTCCGCCGTTACCTCGACATCTCCCTGGGATCGCTGGAGGAGGTTGCCTGCCTGCTCTTGGTTGCACGAGAACTCGAAATACTGAATCAATCTGATTGGGAAATGCTCGAAGGCGAGCGAGAAAAGCTGGGGCGGGCCCTCTGGGGATTGTACCGTTCGTTGAGTGGGACCGAAAGCGGCTAGGAGCCTCCCGCCCTCCCGCCCTCCCGCCCTCCCGCCCCCTCCCCGCACGCCGACCCCACCTCCACCTGCACCGTCACGTGCCCGATCCCCATCCGGGCCAGCTCCTCGCGGATCCCGGCCAGGACCCGGGGATGTTCCGCCAGCACCGGCACCACCGCGTGGCCGCTCATGGCCACCATGCCGCTGGTGACCGTCCAGACGTGGAGATCGTGCACCGCCGCCACGCCCGGTACCGACAGGATCCGGCGCTGCACCTCGGGCAGCTGCACGTGCCGGGGGACCGCCTCGAGCAGGATGTCGGTGCTCTCGCGGACCAGCCGCCAGGCGCCGCCCAGGATGAGCAGGGAGAGCAGGATCGAGAGCAGCGGGTCGGCCAGCGTCCACCCCGTGAACCGGATGATCAGCGCCGCGGCGATCGCGCCCAGCGACCCCAGCAGGTCGCCCAGGACATGGAGATAGGCGCCCCGGGTGTTGAGGCTGTGTTCCCGGTCGGCGTGCAGCAGGAAGAGCGAAACGGCGTTGGCGAGCAGCGCGGCGACGGCCACACCGAGAAAGAGCCCCGCCTTGATCGGCTCCGGGTGACGGATCCTGGAGACCGCCTCCACGACCACCACCACGGCGACACCGAACAGGAAGGCCCCATTGACCAGCGCGGCCAGGATCTCCCACCGGAGATATCCGTAGGTCTTGGAGTCGTCAGCCGGCCGCCGCGAGATCCAGGCGGTCAGCAGCACCAGCCCCAGCGCCCCCACGTCGGTCAGCATGTGGGCCGCGTCCGCCAGCAGCGCCAGCGAGCCCGCGAGCCAGCCACCCACCGCCTCGATCAGCATGAACGCGAAGGTGATGCCGAGGACCAGCCAGAGTCGCCGTGTGGAATCGGGGTTGGGTGCCACGACCGCGGGACACGGAGGTGAGGC
Source organism: uncultured Gemmatimonadales bacterium (assembly GCA_963724265.1). Classification (GTDB taxonomy): domain Bacteria; phylum Gemmatimonadota; class Gemmatimonadetes; order Gemmatimonadales; family GWC2-71-9; genus DATEHG01. The sequence continues at coordinate 39,038 of CAVRTU010000006.1, read as the reverse complement.
GGTCGTGGCGGGAGAGGCGGCGCGGCACGGAGTGGCTCGCCCCCCCGTGCCCCGCACCAACCCCATGTGAATGACTGTGCATCATCGTCCGCCTCTGCCGCCTCTACCGCTCGTCTCTCATCCGGATCCGCATTGCCTCCGCGTGACCGGGCAGCCCCTCCGCCGCCGCCAGCACGATGATCCGGTCCGCATCGTTGAGCAGCCGGGAGCGATTGTACCACACGATGCTCGTGCGCTTGATGAAGTCATACACGCCGAGCGGCGAGGCGAACCGCGCCGTCCCGCCGGTGGGCAGCACGTGGCTGGGGCCGGCGATGTAGTCCCCGACCGGTTCCGGCGAGTCCTCGCCCAGGAAGATGGCGCCGGCGTGGCGCACCCCCTCGGCCACCGCCTCGGGGTCGCGGGTCAGGATCATCAGGTGCTCGGGCGCCCGCAGGTTGACCACCTGCACCGCCTCTCGCGTGCTCGGCACCCAGACCACGAGCCCGTTCCGGTCCAGGGCGGTCCGAGCCACCTTCGCCCCGCGGCGCGCGGGCCAGCGCCCGCTCCAGCGCGCCGGGAATCGCCTCGGCCAGCTGCAGGTCGGTGGTGACGCACCAGGCGGTGGCGTCCTCGTCGTGCTCCGCCTGGGCGATCATGTCGACCGCCACCCGGTCGGCGTCGGCGGTGCCGTCCGCGATGACCACCAGCTCGGTCGGCCCCGCCATCATGTCGATCCCGACCAGCCCCGCGACCTGACGCTTGGCCTCGGCCACCCAGCGGTTGCCCGGGCCCACGATCTTGTCCACCCGGGGGATCGTCGCCGTTCCGTACGCCAGCGCCGCGATGGCCTGCGCTCCGCCGATCGCGGAAGAGGCGGGTCACCCCCGCCAGGCTGGCGGCGGCCAGCACCGCATCGGTCACCCCCGACGGCGGGCGTCACCACGATGATCTCGGGAACCCCGGCCACCGCGGCCGGGATGGCACTCATGAGGACCGAGGAGGGATAGCTCGCCTTGCCACCGGGGACATAGATCCCCGCCCGATCGACTGGGGCGACCCGCATGCCGAGGATGCTGCCGTCTTCCTGCAGCAGCTGGAAGCCGGCGTCCTTCTGGCGCAGGTGGTAGTCGCGGATCCGGGCGGCGGCGGTCTCCAGCGCGTCGCGCAGTTCGAGATCGATGCCGTGGTCGAGCGCTTCCTGCCAGTCGGCCTGGGGCACTTCCCAGGTACCGGGAGCCAGTTCAAGGCCGTCGTACCGTTGCAGGCAGGCCTGCACCCCGGCGTCACCCCGCTCGGCCACTTCGGCCATGATCGCGGCGACCGTATCGCGGGTCGCGGGGTCCGGACGCCCCGGGCGGGGCAGGAATGGCTCCAGCCGATCGAAGGGCGGAACGGTGATCGAGCGGATCATCGGGCCACCTCGCGGCGGGGCTCCCGCCCCGCTAACGTTCGCCCGCATGGAAGGCTCAAGCGGTACTCCCGTGGTGGTCGGCCTGGGGGCCGTCCTGGCGCTGGTCCTGCTGAATGGATTCTTCGTCGCGGCGGAGTTTGCCCTGGTGGGGGCCCGCCGCACCCGCCTGGAGGAGCTGGCCCAGAACGGCGACCGCCGCGCCCTCCTGGCCATCCGGGTCGTCCGGACCCTGCCCCGCTACATCGGCGCGACCCAGATCGGGATCACCCTCTGCAGCCTGGCGCTGGGCTGGCTCGGTGAGCCGGCGCTGGCCCGCATCCTTCGCGACGCGCTGATCAAGCTGCCGCCCAACCTGGGGCCGGTCCCCACGCTGACCCTGGCCACCCCGCTGGCCTTCGGGCTGATCACCTTCGTCCTCATTCTGCTCGGAGAGCTGCTCCCCAAGGCGCTCGCGCTGGTCCATCCCGAAACCCTGAGCGGCTGGGTGGCCGCCCCGCTCATGGCCTTCGCCTGGGTCGTCGCGCCCGCCATCACCGTCCTCAACGGCACGGCCAACTGGGTGCTTCGGCACATCGGCGTCCGCCCTCTCGACGAGCGGAGCCGGATGCACTCTCCTGAAGAAATAAGGATGCTCGTGGAGCAAAGCCAAGAGGGCGGCTCGCTGGAAAAGGAGGACGCCCGTCTCCTGGCCGGCGTCTTCGAGTTCAGCGAGAAGACCGCCCGCGAGGTGATGACGCCGCGGACCCAGATGACCGCGCTCGCGGCCGACCTCACCGTCGAGGAGGCGGCCGACGTGGTGGCCCGGGCCCGCCGCTCCCGCTACCCGGTCTACGCCGTCTCCCTCGACGAGATCAGCGGCGTGGTCCACGCCAAGGATATCCTGACGGCCCTCCGCGCGCAGCCCGGCGCCCGGGTGGCGGAGATCATGCGGCCTCCGCTCTTCGTCCCCGGCACTCGCGAGGTCGAGGACGTGCTGGCCGACATGAAGCGGCTCAAGGTCCACCTGGCCATCGTGCTCGACGAGTACGGCGGGACGGCGGGCCTGGTGACGATGGAGGACCTGCTCGAGGAGATCGTGGGCGACATCTTCGACGAGTACGACAGGACCGACCGGCTGGCGACTCCGACCGAAGGGGCGCCACTGATCGAGGGGGGCATCGCCCTCACCGACCTCAACACCGAGTACGATCTTTCCCTGGAAGACAGCGACTACTCGACGCTGGGCGGCTATCTCTTTGGCCAGCTCGGCCGCCTGCCCCGCCCCGGCGACCGGGTCACCGTGGGCCGCGACGTCTTCGAGATCGCGGAGATGGAAGGCCTTCGGGTGAAGACGGTCCGCTACCTCGCCGGCGCTGCAGCGATACCATAAGAGCCCGCCATGCTCCCGTCCCTCACTCCCCCCGGCTCGATCGACCTGACCGGCCCCTCGGCCGCTCGGCGACGTGGGCTGCAGCGGGATGGAATGGCCATTCTTGCCGCTGCCGGCTACCAGGAAGCGATCACCCCGACCTGTCGAGTACGAGGAGATCTTCCTCCGGGCCGCTGGCCCGCCGGTGGCCGAGCGGCTGGTCCGCCTGGTGGACCGCGACGGGAGGATCCTCGCATTGCGGTACGACTTCACCGCCAGCATCGCCCGGATGGCTGCGACGGCCTTTGCCGGACAGGCCGGCCCGCTCCGGCTGGCCTATACCGGCCCCGTCTTCCGGCAGGAGCCGGAGCGGGGTGGCGGTCCGCGGGAAACGCTGCAGCTGGGTGCCGAACTGATCGGGGAGCCGGGCCTGGCGGGAGACATCGAGATCCTGCGGCTGACGCTGGCGCTGGCCCATGCCGCCGGGCTGGGCGAATTCCAGGTCAATCTCGGCCATGTCGGTGCCCTGGCCCCGGGGCTCGAGGCGCTGGAGCCCGGGCGGCGCGACGAGGTCCGGCGCTGGATCGACCGGAAGGACCGGGGCAGCCTGACCCGGGCCCTGGCCGGTGAATCCGTCCCGGTCCGGGCGCTGGCCGATCTCGCCTTCGTGATCGGCCGGCGACCCGTCCTCGAGGCCGCCTTGAGGGAAGCGCCTGCACCCGCCCGGCCCGCCCTCACCCACCTGCTCGCCATTGATGCGGCGCTCACTCCCGAGGACCGCCGGCACCTGGTCTACGACCTCGGCGAAGTCCGCGGTCTCGACTATTACACGGGGATTCACTTCGAATTGTTCGTGGCGGGGGCGGGCCGTGCGGCGGGCGCCGGGGGCCGCTACGACACCCTGGTGGCGCGTTACGGCGCCCCGAGGCCCGCGGTGGGGTTCGCCATGGACCTCGACACCGTGGCCGACGCGAGCGGTGGCGCATGACACCGGCCCCGCTCCGTGTCGCCCTGGCCAAGGGGAGGCTCTACGATCCCGCGGTCGAGCTCTTCGCCCGCGCGGGGATCCGGCTCAGCGGCGATCCGGGACGCCGGCTGCTGCTCGACTCGACGGCGCCCAATCTCCAGTTCCTGGTGGTCAAGCCGGGTGATGTCCCGGTCTACGTCGAGTCCGGCGCGGCCGACCTCGGCGTCACGGGAAGCGATGTGCTCCGGGAGACCGAGCCTGACGTACTCGAGCCGCTCGAACTCGGCTTCGGCCACTGCCGCCTGACCGTCGCCACTCCCGCGGGCGCCCCCTACCCATCGCTGCCGGGAGGAATGACGGCGAAGGTGGCGACCAAGTATCCCCGCCTCGCCCGGGCTCATTTCGGGGCCCGCGGCCGCCCGGTGGACATCATCGAGGTCACGGGATCGGTGGAAGTTGCACCCCTGCTCGGACTGGCCCACTGGATCGTGGACCTGGTCGACACCGGCAATACGCTGAGGGCCAACGGGCTGGAAGAACGGGAGACCGTACTCGAGGTGCGGGCGGTGCTGGTGGCCAACCGGGCCAGCCAGAAGCTGAAGCTGGAAGCCCATCTGGACTTGATGGCGAAACTGGAGGGCGCGGTGAAGAGGGAGCAGTGAGCAGGGAGCGGTGAACGGGTGTTGCAGTTACCGCTCCCTGCTCACTGCGACCGAAGGGAGTCCTTTGGGCTCCCTGCTCCCTCGAGCAAAGTTCGACCGCCAGTTCCAGCGCGGCCCGCATGCTCCCCGCATCGGCCGTTCCGCGTGCCGGCGATGTCCAGCGCGGTCCCGTGATCGGGGCTGGTCCGCACGAAGGGGAGCCCCAGGGTCACGTTGACCGCCCGCCCGAAGGCGGCGACCTTGATCGCCGTCATCCCGACGTCGTGGTAGGGCGCCAGCACCGCGTCGAACTCTCCTCGCATCGCCCGCACGAAGACGGTGTCCGCCGGCAGCGGGCCCGCCGCGCCCAGCGCACGCGCCGCGGGCGCCAGGATGCGCGGCTCCTCGTCTCCGAACAACCCTGATTCCCCCGCGTGCGGATTGAGGGCGCAGATCGCCAGCCGCGGGTTGGCGATGCCCCACCACTCCCGCAATGCCTTCGCCGTGACCCGGCCCGTGCGGATCACCCGGTCGGTGGTCAGCAGCGTCGGCACGTCTCGCAGCGCCACGTGGGTGGTGACCAGGACCACGCGCAACTTGTCCGCGGCGAGCATCATCGCCACGTCCACGTCGCCGGCCAGGTGGGCCAGCCACTCGGTATGTCCGGGATAGGGAAATCCGGCGAGCTGGAGCGCGTGCTTGTGGGCAGGTGCGGTGACCACCGCATCGACTTCTCCCGCGAGGGCGAGCCGCACCGCCGCTTCCACCGCGTGGCCCGCGATCTGGCCGGCGCGGACCACGCGCGACGGGCCGGCCCGGCCACCGGCGGGGCCCTCCTCGCCGCTGCCCAGCCCCCAGGGCCCGACCGGAATCCTCCGGTCCGCCGGAACCGCGGCGACCTGCTCGTCGGCGCCGAGCACGGTCACCTCCGCCGGCAGTGGCCGGGCCAGCGCGACTGCGGCGATTTCGGGGCCGATGCCGCGGGGATCACCCAGCGTGACCGCGAGGCGGGGACGGCGGGTGCTCATCGGCTCAGTATCGGAGGTCGATGTAGGTGCGGCTCCGGAGGTGCTCGAGGTAGTTCTTCACCGCCAGCTCGTGCCCCAGGGCATCGCGGATCTTTTCCTTCACGTCCTGGTACAGGATGTCCCCCTCGGCCCGGCGCGCCTTGAGCTGCAGCACCACCCGGCGTCGCCGGTTGGGATCGGCGTCCGTCAGGGTGAACACCGGCAGGATCACCGGGGGGTGGTAGCTCCCCAGCGCCAGCGTGCTGTCCGCGGTGGGATCGGGCGGCGGCGGCGGGACCGCGCCGATCGCGGTCTGGTAGTCCTGCGGCAACTTGTCCAGCGGCACCTCGTCCGCGTCCTTGTCCAGGTCGGGATCGTGGTAGAGGCGCTGCAGCGAGTCCATCGCCCCCCCCGCCTCGAGGATCGCCCGGACCCGGTCGGCCAGCGCCGCCGAGCTGTCAGCGTCGGCCGCCGTGATTTCCGGCATGATCAGGATGTGGCGGGCGTCCACCTCGCCGGGCTGGATCCGGAGCACTTCGATGATGTGGTATCCATACACCGTCTCGACCGGATCGGAGATCACTCCCGGCTTGAGGCGGAAGGCCACCGCCTCGAAGGGCGGCACCATCACCCCGCGCCGGAACCACCCGAGGTCGCCCCCCTGGTCCTTCGATCCGGGATCGCTCGAGAACCTCTTGGCGGCCACCGCGAAGTCTGCCCCTTTCCGGAGCGCCACCACGATCGAATCCGCCAGCGCCAGCGCCCGGGCCTTGGCCGCCGCCGTGGGCTTGGGCGCGATGATGACCTGGCTGAAGGATACCGTCACCGGCCGCTGACCCAGCTGCGCCTTCCTGGACGTCGTAATACGCCCGCATCTCCGATTCGGTCGGAAAGACGTCCTTGAGCTTCTTCTCGGCAGTGAGCTTGGAGATCAGCTGGCTCTGCAGTGCGCTCCGGCGCTGCTGGTCGGTCAGCCAGCGCCGGTACTCCTCGGGCGTGGCGAATCCCGCCCGCTTGAGCTCGGCGCGGAACTCCGGCTCCGAGGCGAATTTCGACCGCACATTGCGGACCTGCTGTTCCACGCCGTCGGCCACCTCCTGGTCCGTAACCTTGATCGCGGTGTCCCGCTCCGCGACCTGGACCAGGATCTCGGTGTTGACCAGGTCGGTGAGCACCTCGTGGCAGAAGGCCTTGAGCGGCGCCTCGCCGGGAGGGAGCGGCGGGCTCTGCGAGCGCCGCTGGTAGGCCTCCTCCTCCAGCTGGGAGGCCAGGATCGGGGCATCGCCCACCACGGCGACGATCCGGTCGACCGAGCTGGCCGAGTCGCAGCGGCCGGCCGGCGTGCTGTCGGCCACCAGCGCCTCCTGCTGTCCCGCCAGGCCCCCCGGTCGGGCACCGCTGATGACCACACCCGCCACCAGGAGCCCTGCCAGCCGCCATCGGCTCATGGGTGAGCGGCAGGGGGCGCCGGAGTCGCGCCCTGCGGTACCGGCGGGGGGCCACCCGGCTGAATCAGGGGGCCGCGCCGCTGGTTCTCCGGGTGCGAGGTCGAATCGGCGACACGGCCGGGGTCGGTCATGTAGCGGATCGCCTCGTCCACCCCCGCGCGGACCGTCTGGTGCGGATACCGGAGCCGGAGCATGGGGGCGAGCTGGAACGGCACCGGGCGAAGCTTGGCGGTGCCGGCGCCCAGCCGGTTCATGTAGTCCAGCACGTGCGCCGCGAGCACTTGGCTCCGCGCTCCGGTCGCCGCGGAGTCCACGAAGCCCTGTCCCGTGATGCCCAGCAGGTTCTTCACCGTGTCCACCTGGGTCAGGAAGAGGTCGTGGACGTCCGTCCACTGTTCCGGACTGATCCTGATGCCCGCCGAGTCGGCCTGCCGCATCAGGAGCACGTTCTGGCCGATGACCCTCACGAACTGGCGCAGCGTCGAGTCGTCGCCCTGGCGCAGCTGGCTGGTGAACTGCGGCGGCAGCGCGCCGGCCCAGCGCACCAGGGTCGACATCTCCACCACCCCGCCGGTAAAGGTCGCCACCGGCTTCTGGTCCTTGAGCGCCCCTTCGGGGTTCTTCATCGCGTCCTTGAGCAGTGTGGCGGCATCGGGCACGACGGTGAGCTGGTTGCGGATCGCCAGGCTGTCGAGGTAGACCGAATCGAGCGCCGCGCTGGCCGACTGGACCAGGTACTTGCGGAACTCCTCCCGGACCTCGCTCAGCGGCGGACGGCGGACAATGTGGAAGCCGAACCGGGTCTTCATGACCGGGCTGATCTGCCCCGGCCCGAGCGCCCATCCGACAGCGTCGAACTGTGTCACGAACCGGCCCCGCGGGCCGACCTCCAACATGCCCCCCTGCTTCTTGCTGCCCGGGTCCTCCGATTCCTTCTCGGCCAGCTTGGCGAAATTCGCGCCGGCCTTGACCTGGGCGTAGATCGCGTCGATCCGCTTGCGGGCCTTGGCCATGACGCTGTCCGGCGACCCCGAGTCGGCCCGGATGAGGATGTGCTGCAGGCCGCGGATCTGGCCGAGGTTGTAGGCGCTGTCGACCGCGGCGTCCGTGATCCCGGCCCGGTGGGCCAGCAGGGTGTCGTGCCACGCCACTCCGCGCATTTCGGTGATCTCGGTCCACATCGCTTCGGACACGACCGACGAGTCGGCGAAATTCACCTTGTCGGCCACCGCGTTGGCGAAGAGGATGTAATCGGTCCAGTAGCGGATGACGAAGTCGGCGCCCGCCCGGGTCGGCTGGATGCCCTTCACCTTGCTCATCAAGTCCGCCAGCTGCCTGGGACTCGAGCTTGGCGCCCGCCGACGTCGCGGCCACATCGGCGTGGGCGCTGAACAGCTCACACCCGCTCACCAGGGCCAGGAGGCCCGTCCACAACCAGGTCCGTCGCATGCCTTCTCCGATTCAGGTTGATCCGTCGCGCGCGGGGCGCGCGGCGGTACTCAGGTCGTCTTGACCGCGGTGGGTCCGCTCACCACGGCCCGCAGGGCCCGCACCAGCGCCGGGCAGCAGGGCCTCGCCCCCCAGCCGCTCGAGCCGCAGCGCCAGCGGCACGGTCCGGCGCACGTCGGCCGCCAGCTGCACGTCGTCCAGCGCCGCCGTGAGCGCGGCCAGCCGCGGGGTGGCGCCGGCCCGGAAGGTCAGGCGGGCCTCGTCGCCCCGGACCAGCACATGCTGCAGGCCCAGCGCCGCGCCGAGGGCGCGGAGTCGGGCCATGTGGAGGAGTGTCTCTGCTTCCTCGGGCAGGGGTCCGAACCGCTCGCGGAGTTCGTCGCGGAGCGGTTCAATCTCGCCGGGTGCCGCGGCCCGCGCCAGTCGCCGGTAGAAGTCCAGCTTCGAGTCGTCATCGGGCACGTAACTGTCCGGCAGGTGGGCCGGACGGTCCAGCACGACCTCCGGCGGTGCCAGGGTGTCCGCCTTGCCCTGGCCCCGGAGCGCCTTCACCGTTTCCTCCAGCCAGCGCAGGTAGAGGTCGAATCCCACCGCATGCGCATGGCCCGACTGTTCCGCGCCCAGCAGGTTGCCCGCGCCGCGCAGCTCCAGGTCCTTCAGGGCGATGCGGTAGCCCGCGCCGAGGTCGCTGTGATGCTCCAGCACCTTGAGCCGTTCTTCCGCATCGCGGTCGATGGCGTCCGGCACCAGCAGGTAGCAGTAGGCGCGGCGATGGCTCCGCCCCACCCGGCCGCGCAGCTGGTACAGCTGCGCCAGTCCGAACCGGTGGGCGTCGTGGATCACCATCGTGTTCGCGTTGGGCACGTCGAGTCCCGACTCGACGATCAGGGTCGAGACCAGGATCTGGACCTCGCCCTGGACGAATCGGTGCATCACCTCCTCGAGGTCGGTCGGCCGCCATCTGGCCGTGCGCGACCTCGACGGTGGCTCGCGGCGCCAGGTGACGCACCCGCGCGGCGATGGTGTCGATGGTCTCGATCCGGTTGTGGACCATGAACACCTGCCCGCCGCGGTCCAGCTCGCGGGCGAACGCCTCCTCCAGCAGTCCGTCGTCCCAGGGCTCGATGAAGGTGAGCACCGGTGAGCGATCGCGCGGCGGCGTCTCGATCAGGCTCAGGTCCCGGAGTCCCGCGAGGGACAGGTGCAGGGTCCGTGGAATCGGTGTCGCCGTCAGGGTCAGGACGTCCACCTCGAGCCGCAGTTCCTTGAGCCGCTCCTTGTGCCTGACCCCGAAGCGGTGCTCCTCGTCCACGATGAGGAGACCGAGATCCTTGAACACGACGTCCTTCGACAGCAGCCGGTGCGTCCCGATGATGACGTCGATCTCGCCCCGGGCCAGCCGCCGCCAGAATCGACTTCTGCTCCTTCGCCGTCTGGAACCGGGACAGCACGACCACCTTCACCGGGAAATCGGCCAGGCGCTCGCCGAAGGTCCGGCCGTGCTGGTCGGCCAGCAGCGTCGTGGGCACCAGCACCGCCGCCTGCTTGCCGCCCTGCACCGCCTTGAACGCCGCCCGCACCGCCACCTCCGTCTTTCCGTAGCCGACGTCGCCGACCAGGAGGCGGTCCATCGGGCGCGCGTCCTCCATGCCCCGCTTCACCTCTTCGGTGGCCCGCCGCTGGTCCGGCGTGTCCTCGTAGAGGAAGGCCGATTCGAGCTCGCGCTGCCACCGGGTATCCGGCGGGAAGGTGTATCCCCGCGCCACCTGCCGCCTGGCGTAGAGGTCGAGCAGTTCCGCCGCCATCTGCTGGATCGCCTGGCGGGTCCGGTCGCGGACCCGCTGCCAGCTGTTGCCGCCCAGCCGGTGCAGCCGTGGCGGCGGCCGGTCGCCGTCATCGCCCGCGGCCCGGTACCGCTCGACCTGGTCGATCCGGTAGAGCGGGAACGTTGAGCCGGTCGCCGCCCTCGTACTCCAGGACCATCACCTCCAGCGTGGCCTCGCCGACCTGGATGGTCTGGATCCCGCGATAGATCCCGATCCCGTGGTCGAGGTGCACGACGTAATCGCCGCTGCTCAGCGTGCCGGTCGCGGCCGAGGGGGCGGCCTGCCGGTACCGCCGCGACCGCCGGAGCCGGCGGGCCCGGCGGAAGACCTCGTGATCGGTGAGCACCCGGAGGCGTCCGCATCACGAATCCCGCTTCGAGCGCCCCGACCGCCAGCGTCGCGCGGATCGGCCCCCGCGCGCCATCGCGCAGCAGTTCGTCGAGCCGCTCCTTCTGGCCCTCGTTGTCGCAGAGGATGAGCGTCTGCAGGTCGCCGCCCAGGAGCCCGCGCAGCCGGTTCAGGTCCCGGTCGATCCGCTCCGGTGGCAGGAAGCCGGCCTGCAGCGTCCGCCGGTTCCTCGCGCAGCGTGAGCCTCGGGTGACGTTCCAGCCGGGCACGCCACTCCGCCGGCGGCTCGAACAGCGCCTCGCGCGACGGCGTCTCCTCGCCCAGGCGGCGGGCCACCTCGAGGTGGTGCTCCGCCTCGCGCCAGGCACGTTCGACTTCCTCGCGATTCGGACTCGGCGGCCTCCTCGATCAGCAGCGCATCCGGCGGCAGCAGCTCCAGCAGGGTTCGCCGCTCCGCTCCATCGGCCGCCCCGCCGCGACCGTCAGGGAGTCCTTCAGGGCCCCCCTGCCCCCCTCCCGGCGGCCCGAATCGGCAGGACCGTCACCGCATCCAGCGGCTCCAGCGACCGCTGGCTGGTCAGGTCGAACGCCCTGAGCGAAGCCAGCCGATCGCCCCACCATTCTGCGCGGGCCGGCTGGGCCATCCCGAATCCGTAGACGTCGATGATGCCGCCGCGGACGCTGAACTCCGCCACCTCGGTGACCGTCGACGACCCGCCGGTAGCCCATCTCCTCCAGACGTGCGACCGCCTCCCCGAGCGAGAGAGGTTCCGGTGCCTCCGCGGCGAGAACCAGTCGCCGCTTCGCCAGCGCCGCGGGCACGAGGCTGCGCTCCGCCGTCGCGCGCGCCGTCGTCACCAGCAGCCGGAGCTTCCCCTCGAGCACCGAGGCGAGAGTCTCCACCCGCTCTCCTGCGATTTCGAAATGAGGCTCCTCCTCGCCCAGCCCCTCACGCTGCGGATACAGTGCGAGCTGCGACCGCACCGAGGTGCTGGAGATCATTGAGCCAGCGCTCCGCCTCCCCGGGAGATCCGGTCACCACCACCACCAGTCGCTGCGGCTGCGCCCGCGACAGCCACGCGGCCAGCGCGGCCCCGCTGCTTCCCGGCAGCCCTCCGAGCCGGAGCAGTGTCCCCCGCCCTGGAAGGCGTGAGACGAGTTCCCGCGCGAATGGCGTCTGCTCGAAGGCGTCGAGCAGGATCGGGATCGTCATCAGCCGCGCATCCTTGACCCGGGAGTCACGCTCGCCAGGAGGACCTCACCCAGTCCGCAGGCCAGGGCGAGCCAGAGCAGCGGCCCCCGCAGGTCGGCCCGCCCGGCCCCGACGAAGGCCCGCGATGCCGCCCCGGCAGGGGCGGTGATCCTGGCCCCGGGCCACGCCGCCTCGATCGCTTCATCGCTCGCCCGCCCCAGCACCGACTCCCGCGGATCGAGGTTCACCGACAACGCGCCCACGGTGTCGCTGCCCGAAAGGAGGAAGTAGATCCCTTCTGCCGGCGGGCGGAAGGCGGCTCCCCCTTCCACCTCCCATTGGCGGTCCTCGGTGAGGATCCTGGTTGTGGCATCGGGCAGCAAGACCGCGTCACCGGGCGCGGCGTCGAGCAGCCAGAGCGGGGCCCGCGCCAACCGGTTGGCCATGGCATCGACCAGCGGAACGAATCCCGCCTCCAGCGGGAGCGGGGTCCACGACGGCTCGAAGCGGCTTCCGACCAGGACGACCCCACCCCCTCGCACCATCCAGGGCTCACCCCCGACCGTGGCCAGGACACCGGTGCGTCCGCTGCCCGAAGACTCCAGCCGATAGCGCCGGAGGACCGCGACCCGCCCCAGCCACGCTCCGCTGTCGGTCACCCCGGCCGCGGCCACCGGCGCGCCGAATCGCCACCCGACACCGCGCCGCTCCAGCGTGCGGTTGAGCGCGCCGAGCAGCGCCGGATCCGCGGGGGGTTCCACGACCGAAGCGCCGGGGCCCAGGCTCCCGAGCGTGACATCGCTGCCGCGCCGAACCCTCGCGCCCGATTCCAGCGCGCCGCAGGCAGCCGCCAGGTAGGGCTGGTCCGGAGGACAGGCGACGGCAGCCGGATCCGCCACCCGGATGACCCGAATCCGGCGGTCATCGGCTCTCAGCTCATCGGGAGGGAGCGTCGCCTCGAGCCTCCGCCACCCCGGTATCCCCGTCGTGAGCTGAAGCTGCCGCAATGTTGCCCGGCGTCACCAGAATCCTCCTGGGGGGGCGGCCCGAGAGAGCCACCGACACCGGCGCCGCCGGGCCCTCGGCCCCGCTGACACCGACCAGCACCTGTCCGTTCTCTCCAGTCCATGGCTGCGGCCCCGGGTCGAGCGAAGCCAGGCCGGCGTTTTCCGGGGCCGGGTCCGAGGGCCGGACGACAAGCAGCGGGAAGGACACCGCCATCGGCGACACCGCCGTCGCCTGCAGATCCGATATCAGGACGATCTGTCCCGGGCGATCGACGGCCTCGAGCAGACCGCGGGCGGCGCCCACCGCTTCGCCGAGGTCCATTCGGCGGTCAACCGGTCGAAGGCTGTCGAGAATGCCGGCCAGCGCCGCCGGATCTCCCGGGCGGGGCGATCCGTCAGCCGTGAGCAGCCACAGGCGGTCGTCCGGCTGCGCGCGGTCCAGTACCGCCTTCGCGGAGCGGACCAGCGTCTGCAGCACCGGCGTTCCACCGACCACCGCGCCACTGCTCGGGCTGTTGTCGATGATCAGGACGAGGGCGGTGGGGGCATGACCGGTCGCGGCGGAACCTCCCTGCGGCAGCAGCGGTCCGCTGGCAGCCAGCACCAGGGCGACGATCAGCAGCGTCCGCAGGGCCAGCAGGAGCCAGTGACGCAACCGGAATCGGCGCTCGTGCTCGCGGGTCGCCGTGACGAGGTAGCGCACCGCGGGAAAGATCACCACTGGGGGATCCCGCCGGCTGACCAGGTGGAGCAAGATCGGGACGGCCGCGGCGCCAAGGGCGGCCAGCAGCCAGGGATGGAGGAATCCGATCACGCCAGTCCCGCGGGAGTCGCGAGGGCAGCCCGGAGAGCCAGTCCGAATGGCATGTCCGTCGTCACCCGGTGATAACTGATCCCCTGGCGCAGGCAGGCCTGCCGCCAGTCCGCCACCGCCGACTCGACAGCCCGGCGGTAGACCTCCGCCCATTCGCGCGGCCGGAGCACGACGGAGGCGTGGGTCTCTGGATCCTCGAACCGCGCCTCGGCGGGGCCCTCCAGCTCGAGTTCACCAGGATCCAGCAGGTGGAAGACCGCGACCTGGTGCCCTCGATGGCGCAGGAACCGCATGGCGGCCAGTGCCGCGGCCGGATCGAACAGCAGGTCCGAAATCAGGATCACCAGCCCCCGGCGGCGCAGGAGATCAAGCACCCGCGAGAGCGCGGGGACAGCGGCGGTACCCTGCCCCGCCTCGAGGCCGGCGAGCCTTGCCGTGAGCTGGCGGAATTGGGCCCAGCGGGCTCGCGGGGGCAGGACCGTCCTCACCTGGTCGTCAAAGGCGATGAGCCCGGTGGCGTCCCGCTGCCGGAGCAGAATCAGGCCGAGGGCCGCCGCGAGACGCCGTGCGTAGTCGATCTTGGGCAGGAGGCGGTCGGGATGGCCGGTCCAGGCCATGGAGCGGCTGATATCGAGCAGCAGCATCGCGCGAAGATTGGTCTCCTCCTCGAACTGCTTCACGTACAGCCGCTCGCTTCGCGCCAGGATCTTCCAGTCGAGGTGGCGGGTATCGTCGCCGGGCTGGTACATCCGGTGCTCGGCGAATTCGGAGGAGAAGCCCTTGCGGGGCGAACGGTGGAGCCCGGTGAGAAAGCCTTCGACCAGGCCTTCGGTGAACAACTCCAGGCCGGCAAGCCGCGAGGCTTCCAGTGGATCGAGGAGGTCCAACCGGGAACGGGAGGGATTCGTGAGGGTCGCTGCCATGCGGGCCGCAACGTAGAGAGGAGGGCGGAGTGAGTCAATGAAGGGGCGACAGGCAATGGGCTGTCCCCGCCGTGGGACGCCACCGGGACCCGGGGCGATCTCGTATCTGCTTGCCAGTCATCAGCTTGGAATCTCCGCAGGGCGGCACACGGTCTGCTTCAGGCCGGTTGTCCCCCCGACTGCACGGTCTAGCCATGTTCCCATCGCTGCTGGTCTCTCTGCTGGCCCTCGCCGCGCCGACCCCGGCGATCGCGCCTGATCATCCGCTTCCCGTTCCCCATCCCGTGTCCGGCCATGCCGGCTGGTTCGCCAAGGCCCGCCATCACGAAGCCGACCAACCTTCGATTTCCGTCTGGATGAACAGCACCACGCCCTACCAGCGGAATCAATCGGCCCAGGTGTATATCAAGACTGACCGCGATGCCTACGTGACCGTGGTCAGGATCGACACGGACGGGCGGGTCCGGATGCTGTTTCCGATCGATCCCTGGGACGACAACTTCGCCCGCGGCGGCAAGGAGCTGGAGCTGATCGGGCGCAACAACGGCCCTGCCTTCACTGTCGATGACGATCCCGGAGTGGGCTACGTCTTCGCCATCGCATCGCCCGACCCCTTCACCTACGACCATTTCGTCCTGGGCGATCATTGGGACTACCGGGTCATTGCCGACGGCCGGATCAAGGGTGACCCCTACGTCGCGGTGACCGACTTCGCGGCCCAGATCGCTCCCCAGGGCAACTTCAGCTACGACCTGGCCAGCTACGACGTTCAGCAGCATTACGACTATCCCCGCTTCGTCTGCTACGACTGCCACGCCTACACCAGCTACGCCTACTGGAACCCGTACCTCTCCTGGTGCTCCTCCTTCCAGCTGGTGATCTACGACAATCCCTTCTATTACCCCTACGGGTCATACCCCTTTGGCTACGCCGGGTACTACGGCTACCCCGGTTACTACGGCTACCCCGGCTATATCGGCTACCCCGGCTACTACGGGTATTACTACGGGTACCCCTACAACTACTATGGGAGCGGCGTGGTCGGGGGGCGTCCCCTCCGTCCCCCGCCGCGGTACGTGTTCAAGGACTGGAACGGCACCGGTCCGTACGTGACGAGGGTGCCCGAGCGGCCCCGCGGCGCGGATGGCCAGTGGGTCAGCGAGCGGCGGCGGACAGGCGCGGAATTCGGCGGTCAGGGATCGGTCCCTGCGCCGACCGGCGCAGGTGGCCGGAACCGGTCGCGGAACCCAGCGACTCCACAGATGGACCCGGTCCGCCCGGATCCGGGCGGCGGTCGTCGGATCACCCCTCAGGGCGGCCAGCCAAGCAACCCGGGCCGGCAGGTCCAGCCAGACAACCGGGGTCGGGGAACCACGCCGCAGGGCGGCCAATCCGGCAATCCGGGCCGTCAGGTCCAGCCAGACAACCGGGGTCGGGGAATCACGCCTCAGAGCGGCGAATCCGGCAAGCCGGGCAGTCAGGCCCAGCCGGATAATCAGGGTCGGCGGAGCACGCCTGATGGCGGCCAACCCGCCAGGCAGGGCCATGAGGTCAAGCCTGACGACCAGGGCCGCCGTCCAGCCTCCCGATACGACCCGGTCCGGGAGGAGGCCAACCGGTTGCTTGAGCCCACGCGCCCCTCCGACGGTTCCAGTCAGGGTCGTGAAGGCCAGACCGATCTGCGCAGGGGGTCGGACGGCGCGCCCTCATGGGCCACGACCCAGCGAGCCCGCGAACAAGCAGAGCCTGCTGGTGGCGGAGGCGGCGATCAGGCTCGGCAACCGGGCGGGCGTCGCGACAGCGGGGCGGGATCTCCACCGCCGATCCGGCAGTCGGCGCCCTCGTCGAGTCAGTATTCTCCGCGGCAGGGACCGCAGGCGCGCCAGGCACCACCCTCCCCGTCGCAGGGCAGGTCGTCTCCACCCCAGGGCCGGTCGGCGCCACCGCAGGGCCGGTCGTCGCCGCCGCCACGCCCGACGGGAGAG
Source organism: uncultured Gemmatimonadales bacterium (assembly GCA_963724265.1). Classification (GTDB taxonomy): domain Bacteria; phylum Gemmatimonadota; class Gemmatimonadetes; order Gemmatimonadales; family GWC2-71-9; genus DATEHG01. Next base: position 22,690 of record CAVRTU010000006.1, on the reverse strand, counting down.
CCACAGTTGCGCCGGCGCTCGCCATAACGCTGCTCCGAAACCGGAAGTGATGCCCGGCCGTACTCCCTGCGGCCGGGCATTATCTTACGCCGCCCCACCGCCGCGCATCCGGCGCAGCGGTCGACCCTGACCCAACGGACGCATGATCAGACATTCCCGCCTCCTCGCCCTGGCGATGGTGGCCGTGGCGGCGCCCCTCGCCGCCCAGACCGCAACTCCCCCTGCCGTGACCCGCGCGGCCCAGACCATCACCGAAACCGACGTCAGCCGCCGCGTGTTCATCATCGCGGATGACTCGATGCAGGGCCGCGACACGCCAAGCAGGGGTCTGGACCTGACGGCGCAGTACGTCGCCGACCAGTTCAAGAGCTTTGGATTGAAGCCCGGCGGCGGCAACGGCAGCTACATCATGCGTTATGGCGTCCGCAAGGCTCGACTGGACGTCGCCGCCAGCCACGTCGGCTTCATGGCCAATGGCCAGCATATCAGCGTCGGCTTCGATCGAGATGCCTTCTGGCGCACGGGCAATGTGCCATCGGCAGTGATCATGGGCACAGCGGTTGTGGTGGGTGGCGTCCTGGCGCCGGATTCCCTGGCGGCCGCCGACTTCGCCGGCAGGATCGCCCTCCTGGTGCTCGACTATTCCAAGCCCCGCCCGACGACGGTTCAGCCCACGCTCGACTTCCTCCGCGCCGCTGCCTCGGCGGTCGTGATCGTCACCAACCGTGACAGCAGCCAGTTCGCGCAAATCGTGGCCCAGCTGAGCGGCCCCCGGACCAGCAGGGTTGACCCCGATCCGGCGGCGAAACCGCTGGCCCCCGTGATCGAGGTCCAGCAGCGCGCCGTGCTGGGCGTGCTGGGCTCGGTCGGCGTGAACCCGGACGAGATCCGGGCCAGTGCCACCATGGTCGACCGCCAGGTGCCCGGGCTGAGCCTGATGCTGGAGGCGAAGCAGGAAGTCCTGATGGACGCGACCGCTCCGATCACGGTGGGCATCCTGGAAGGCACCGATCCGCAGCTCAAGAGCCAGTACCTGGTCTACTCGGCCCACATGGATCATGTGGGGGTTGCCGGTATCAGCACTCAGTGCCGGGCCGTCGGCGCCGACTCGATCTGCAACGGCGCGGACGATGACGGGTCGGGCACCGTTGGCGTGGTGGAGCTGGCTGAGGCCTTCAGCCAGAAGGCCGCCCGCACCAAGCGCTCGATCATCTTCCTGACCGTCAGCGGCGAGGAGAAGGGGCTGTGGGGGAGCGACTATTTCGTGTCGCACCCGACGGTACCACTCTCCTCCATCGTGGCCGACATCAACATCGACATGATCGGGCGCAACTGGCCCGATACGATCGTCGCCATCGGCCGCGAGCACTCCGACCTCGGCACCACGCTGGCGCGGGTGGATTCGATGCACCCTGAGCTCGGGATGGTGGCCATCGACGACCGCTGGCCGCAGGAAAATTTCTACTTCCGCTCCGATCACTACAATTTCGCGAAGAACGGCGTGCCGATACTCTTCTTCTTCAACGGGGTCCACGACGACTACCACCAGGTGAGCGACTCGCCGGACAAGATCAACGCCGACAAGGAATCGCGGATTCTCCAGCTGCTCTTCTACCTCGGGCAGGACGTGGCCAATGCGCCGCAGCGGCCGCAGTGGAATCCGGACAGCTACAAGAAGATCGTCGAGGGGGCGAAGTAGCCGATGCGACTCGCCGCATGCGCCGGTCTCTTCCTGGTCGGGACCGTTCCCCTGGCCGCGCAGAGTTCCAAGGACCTGGCCAAGGCCGCGGCCAGCATCACGCAGGCGGACGTCCAGCGACGGATCAACATCATCGCCGACGACTCGATGATGGGTCGCGACACGCCGAGCCCCGGGCTGGAGATGACCGCGGCCTACGTGGCCGACCAGTTCAAGCAGGCGGGGCTCAAGCCTGCCGGTGACAGCGGCACCTGGTTTCAGCGCTTCCCCCTGATCCGGCGCCAGTTGCTGGCCGCCCAGTCGGAGCTCCGCTTCACCGGGGCGGACGGGAGCGAAGTGGTGCTTCCCTTTGCCACCTCCGCCGCGCTGCTCAGTGGTGGAACCCAGGCCATCGAGCGCAGTGGCGGTGTCGTCCTGCTCGGCGGCGTGCTGGACCCGGCCGCGCTCCAGCCGGAGGATTTCAAGGACCGGTTCGTGGTCATGGCGCTGGACCTGCAGCACCTGCCATCGAACATCGATGCCGTCGCCGGGGCGGTTTTCCAGGCCGGTGCCCTGGCGATCGTCGTGGCCACGCCCAGCGACTCCACAATGTTCGCCGGGCGGCTCGCCCGGCAGAGCCGGGTACGGGTCAGCCTGGCCGAACCCGGCGAGGGCAATGGAGGAACGCTGGCCATCGAAGTTCGCGAAAGCACCATCGTGGCCCAGGCCCCGCAGGCCGGCCAGTCATTCGATGAGATGCGCACCGCCGCCACCCAGGTGGTGCAGGTGCTTCCGGACTGGCAGGGCACCGTCCGCCTCCGGGACACGGTGCTCGGCCAGACGACCGCCCCGAACGTCGTCGGCATCCTCGAGGGGCGCGACAAGTCGCTGCGCGGCAGCTACGTCGTCTACTCGGCGCACATGGACCACATCGGGATCTCGCCCGGCCTGCCGGACAGCATCAACAACGGCGCGGATGACGACGGCTCGGGGACGGTCGGCCTCATGGAGCTCGCCGAGGCGTTCGGCCAGAAGAAAGCCCGGCCCATGCGCTCCATCCTGATCGTCGGCGTCAGCGGCGAGGAAAAGGGGCTCTGGGGCAGTGCCTGGTTCACGGCGCACCCGACGGTCCCGATCGACTCCATGGTGGCGGACCTCAACATCGACATGATCGGCCGCAACTGGAAAGACACCATCGCGGTGATCGGGCGGGAGCATTCCAACCTGGGCCCCATCCTCGACTCGGTCGCGGCCCAGCATCCGCAGCTCGACATGGTCCCGGTGGCCGACATGTGGCCCGAGGAGGAACTCTACTTCCGCTCCGACCACTACAACTTCGCCAGGAAGGGTGTGCCGATCCTGTTCTTCACCAGCGGCCTGCACCCCGACTACCACCAGCCCAGCGACTCGCCCGACAAGATCGATTCGGAGAAGGAGGCCCGCCTGCTCCAGCTGCTCTTCTACCTGGGAGAGGATGTGGCGAACTCGGCCACCCGGCCGCAGTGGAATCCCGACAGTTACAAGAAGATCGTCCAGGAAGGCCAGTAGACATGGCCGACTCACTCGACGACTTCAATGCCTTCCGGTCGCGGATGAACGACACCATCCTCGGCGCCGGGAACCTGACCATCAACCGGTTCTTCGCGCTGGACCATCGGGCCTACGAACCGGGGGCGCTGGGCACCAGGACCAAGGAGATGCTGGGCCTGGTGTCGTCGCTGGTGCTGCGCTGCGACGACTGCATCACCTATCACGTGATCCGCTGCGCCGAGGAGGGTGTCGCCGACGACGAGTTTCACGAGATCTTCGCGGTGGGGCTCGTGGTCGGCGGGAGCATCGTCATCCCGCACCTCAGGCGGGCGGTGGCGAGGCTCGAGGAGGTCCGAAAGCGGTGAATTGGAAGCAGTGAGCAGTGAGCGGGGAGCAGGAGGCAGCGACCGCTCCCCGCTCCCTTCTCCCCGCTCCCTCGCAGTTCCGCCGTGTCGGGCCTGCCGCCGCTATATTCTCCCGCATGTCCCAGGCCCGCATCCGCAATTTCTGTATCGTCGCCCACATTGACCACGGGAAGAGCACCCTCGCTGACCGGCTGATCGAAGCCACCGGGGCCGTCGAGAAGCGGCTGATGCGCGAACAGCTGCTCGACACGATGGACCTGGAGCGCGAGCGCGGCATCACCATCAAGCTGAACGCCGTCCGGATGAGCTACACCGCCCGCGACGGTCAGGTCTTCGAGCTCAACCTGATCGACACCCCCGGCCACGTGGACTTCACCTACGAGGTCTCCCGCTCGCTCGCCGCCTGCGAAGGAGCGATCCTGGTGGTGGATGCCTCGCAGGGGGTGCAGGCCCAGACCCTTTCCAATCTCTTCCTGGCCATGGACGCCGGGCTGGAAATCATTCCCGTCCTCAACAAGATCGATCTCCCCGGGGCGGAGCCCGAGCGGCGGGCCGGGGAGGTCATGGAGCTGATCGGGGCCCGCCGCGAGGAGATCCTGACCGTTTCGGCCAAGGAAGGAACGGGGGTGCCCGACCTGCTCGAGGCGATCGTGGCCCGCGTGCCGCCCCCTTCCGGCGTAGAGGAGGCTCCCCTCCGGGCCCTGATCTTCGATTCCTACTTCGACCGCTACCGCGGGGCGATTCCCAGCATCCGGGTGGTGGACGGCTCGATCCGGAAGGGGATGGACATCGCCTTCGGCGCCCACCCGGACGACGTCTACACGGTGGACGAGGTCGGCTACCTGCAGCTGGGCCAGCGGCCGACCGACGTCCTGGAAGCTGGCGAAGTCGGCTACCTCGTGGCCAGCCTCCGCAGCGTCGGCGACACCCGCGTCGGCGACACGATCCTCGACGCCCACGACCGCGCGACGGAGCTCCTCCCGGGCTATCGCGAGGTCAAGTCGATGGTGTTCGCCGGTCTCTATCCGACTGACTCCGACCAGTATGAAGGGCTGCGGGATGCCCTCGAGAAATTGCGGCTGAACGACGCCAGCCTGCACTACGAGCCCGAATCCTCCACGGCGCTCGGCTTCGGCTTCCGCTGCGGATTCCTGGGACTGCTCCACATGGAAATCGTCCAGGAGCGGCTCGAGCGGGAGTTCAACCTCGAGCTGATCAGCACCGTGCCGACCGTGGAGTACCACGTCTATCAGACCGACGGCACGATGCAGCTGCTGGAGAGCCCCACCCTGCTTCCCGATCCGGCCAATATCGACCGGATCGAGGAGCCGTTCGTGAAGGCCCGCATCCTGGCCCCGGTGGACTACATCGGCGGCATCATGAAGCTGGGACAGGACCGCCGCGGGGTGTACCTCGGGATGAAGTACCTCGACGCGACCCGGGTGGAGTTCGACTGGGAGTTTCCGCTGGGCGAGATCGTGCTGGACTTCTACGACAAGCTGAAGGGGCTGTCCCGCGGGTACGCCTCGCTGGATTACGAGATGGCGGGCTACCGGCCGGGGGAACTGGTCCGCCTCGACATGCTGATCAACGGCGATCCGATCGACGCCTTCAGCGTCATCATCCACCGCGACAAGGCCTACGAGTGGGGCCGCAAGGTGGCCGAGAAGCTCAAGGAGCTGATTCCGCGCCAGCTGTTCGCGGTGGCCATCCAGGCGGCCATCGGCGGCAAGGTCATCGCCCGCGAGTCGATCTCGGCGCTCCGCAAGGACGTGCTGGCCAAGTGCTACGGCGGTGACATCACGCGGAAGCGGAAGCTCCTGGAAAAACAGAAGGAAGGCAAGAAGCGGATGAAGCAGCTGGGCCAGGTGGAGATTCCGCAGGAGGCGTTCCTGGCGGTCCTCCAGGTGGATTAGTGGGGAGCCCTAAAGGGCTTCCTCCGGTCGCGAGGGAGCGGGGCGCAGGGAGCGGGGGGACCCTCGTCATCCAGACCGCCTTCCTCGGCGACGTCATCCTGACGATTCCCCTGCTGGTCCGCCTGGCCGAGCGACACGGCCCCGTAGATGTCCTCACGACGCCGGCCGCAGCCCCGCTGATCGAGACCCATCCCGCCGTGCGGGCGGTGATCCGGTACGACAAGGCGAAGGCTGATCGGGGCCTGCGCGGCTTCCGGACACTGGCGGCGGCGCTCCGCGGGCGAAAGTACGACCGCGCGTACCTGCCCCATCGCTCCTGGCGCACCGCGCTGCTGGCGATGGCGGCCCGCATCCACGAGCGCACCGGATTCGGCGACAGCCCCGCGGCGCTGAGCTACACCTCGCGGATCACGCGCCCGGCAGGAGTCCACGAGTCGGTGAGGCTGCTCGCGCTGGCCGGAGACGGCACAGAGGCGCACCCGCGGCCCACCCTGGCGCTGCCGGAGGCGGACCGGGCCGCGGCAGAGGCGTGGCTGAACACGCGTGGCATCGCCCAGCCGTTCATTGCGCTGGCACCGGGCTCGATCTGGGGCACCAAGCGGTGGCCCGGATTCCCGGCCCTCGCGGCGACGCTGCCTGACCGGGTGGTCGTGGTCGGCGCCCCGGATGACCGGGCGCTGGGCGAGGCGATCGTCGCTGCGGCTCCCGGCCGGGCCTGGAACGCCGCCGGCGACCTGAGCCTCCGCCAGTCCGCGGCGTTGATCGAGCGGGCCCGCGTCCTGGTGACCAATGATTCGGCGCCCCTCCACCTGGCGAGCGGGGTCGGCACCCGGATCGTGGCGCTGTTCGGGCCCACGGTTCCCGCCTTCGGCTTCGGGCCGGTGGGCGACAATGACCGGATCGTCGAGGTCGAGGGCCTGCCCTGCCGGCCCTGCTCGCGCCACGGTCCCCAGGTCTGCCCCCTGGGCCATCACCGCTGCATGCAGGAGCTGTCCGTCGAGCGAGTGATCCACGCGATTCACCACCCGTAGCCCCGGAGCGCTCCGTGCGATCGATCATCGGCATCGACCTGGGCGGGACCAACATCGTCGCCGGCTGCATCCGCGAAGACGGCAACGCGCTCCACGCCCTGCTGAGCGAGCCGACCCGCCCGGAGGAGGGGGCCGACGCGGTCGTGAACCGGATCGTACAGCTGGCCCGGCGGAGCATGGCGGCCGCGAAGAAGGAAGCACCCGGCCTCGAGATCATCGGCATCGGGATCGGGGCGCCGGGGCCGCTCGACATTCACAGGGGCATCGTGCTGCTCACCCCCAACCTCGGATGGGTTGACATGCCGCTCCGCCAGCGGGTGGGAGATGCCCTCCAGCTGCCGGCCGCGCTCGACAACGACGCCAACTGCGCCGTGCTCGGCGAATGGTGGCGCGGAGCGGCTCGCAACACGCGGATGGCGCTCGGACTGACCATCGGCACCGGCATCGGCGGGGGCATCATCATCGACGGCCGGCTCTACCACGGCGCCACCGACCTCGCGGGCGAAGTGGGGCACACGACGATCGACGCCAACGGGCGCCGCTGCAAGTGCGGCAACTACGGCTGCATCGAGGCCTACGCCTCGGGGCCCAACATCGCGCTCCGCGCCGTCGAGGCGATCGAGAGCGGCGCCGAGACCGACCTCCCCGCCCGGGTCGGGGGTGACCTCACCCGGATCACCGCGCAGACCGTGTACGAGGCGGCGCACGAAGGCGACGACCTGGCCCTCGAAGTGGTGCGCGACACCGCCAAGTTCCTCGGGGCGGCCGTGGCCAATCTGATCAACATCTTCAATCCCGAGGTGGTCGTGGTCTGCGGCGGCGTCACCCTCGCCGGCGACACGCTGTTCACGCCGCTCAGGCGCGAGGTCTCCCGCCGGGCCTTCAAGCCCGCGGTGGACGCCTGCCGCATCGTGCCCGGAGAGCTGACCGGCTCCGCCGGCGTCTACGGCGCGGCGCGAGTGTTTTTGGAGCAGGTGGAAGCTGGAATTGTGGCACGATGACCCACGCTGCATGGGGAACGGTGAACGGGGAACGGGGAACGGGCCCCGCCGCCCCTCTGCCCCTCTGCCCCTCTGCCCCTCAGATGACACATGCGTAGAGTCGGAGTGGTCGGCTCCCTGGTGTGGGATGTCATCTATGGCCGGGATCTGGGCGCCGGCCCGGTCGAGGAGTGGGGAGGCATCGCCTACGCCCTGGCCGGCTTCGAGGCGAGCCTCCCTCCCGACTGGCAGTTCGTCCCGCTGATCAAGGTGGGGCGCGACCGCGCTCCGGCGGCGGAGGTCCTGCTGCGGGGATTCCGCCACCTCGTCCCGGGGGGGCGGTGCATCGAGGTCACGGTGCCCAACAACCGGGTGGAGCTGCGCTACACCACCGCCGAGCGGCGCTGCGAACGGATGAGCGGCGGTGTCCCGGCCTGGACCTGGGCGGAGCTGGGGCCGCTGGTCCGCGACCTCGACGCAGTCTACGTGAATTTCATCTCGGGATTCGAGCTTCCGCTGGGCACGGCGCAGGCGCTCCGGCAGGCCTTTCACGGCCCGCTCTACGGCGACCTGCACAGCCTCTTCTTCGGCATGCCGCCGGACGGGGTCCGGGTGCTGCGGCCCCTGGCCGATGTCGAGGCGTGGTTCGGCTGCTTCGACGCCGTCCAGCTCAATGAAGATGAAATGCGACAGATCGCCAGCGACCCGCTGGGAGCGGCGGCCGGCGCCATGGCCGCCGGCGTCTCGCTGCTGACGGTGACGCTGGGGCCGCGCGGCGCGGCCTATGTCCAGGCGCCGGGGCGGGGCCCGTGGCGCGACGGGGGCGCGCCGGGAGATCCACTGCGAAGCGCCCTGGTGCCCGCGCCGCGGGTGGAGGCGATGGATCCGACCGGGTGCGGTGATATCTTCGGCGCCACCCTGTTCAGCCGGCTCCTGGCCGGCGACCCGGCCGAGGTGGCCATTACCGAGGCCAACCGGATCGCGGCGCGCAACGCCACTCTGCGCGGAGCCACCGGCCTCGCGGCGCTGCTCAGCGGAGCCCTCGTAACGGCATGACCCGCATCGTCGAGATTCCCGCGTCGCTGGACGATCGCAGCTTCGAGCAGTTCGCCGAATCGCTCTCGGCGGGCGATCCCGGCGCCACCCGGCCGCTGTTCGATGCCCGGAGTGTGCAGTGGGCATCTCCTTATGGACTGGTCGGGCTCCTCACCGCGGGCCAGGCGTGGCAGGAGGCCCGCCGCGAAAGGCCGCTCTTCACCGTGCCGGCGCACGATGACGTGGCCCGCTACTGGGCGCGGGCCGGCTTCTTCCATTATGCCGCCGAGCTGTTCGAGCTCCACGGCAAGGTCCCGAAGGTGAAGGTCGACGATCACTCGGACGTGCTGCTGGGGGTGACCCCGGTGCGGGCCAGCGAGGACGTCCACCAGGTGGTCGGCATGATCCAGGAGCGGGCCTCGCGGATGCTGAGCGACAAGCTGGGTCTCGATGCCAAGGCGACGATGGGATTCGCGATGGCGCTCTCGGAGGCCTGCCAGAACATCGTGGAGCACGCCGGCACCGGCGGGTGGGTGTCGGTTCACGCCTACAGCTATCGCAGGCGGCTGGGCCGCCGGGTCGTGGTCATCGCGGTGAGCGACGCGGGCGTCGGATTCCGGAAGAGCCTCGAGGGGGAACAGGCCCGGCGCTACGGCGACCGGTGGAGCGACGGGGCCGCGCTCGAAGCGGCGGTGATCCAGGGGGTCAGCCGATTCCGCGACCCGGGCCGCGGCCAGGGACTGGCGGGGATCAAGCGGTACCTGGCCCGGTGGGAAGGCAAACTGTCCATCCGCAGCGGCACCGCGCGGATCGCGATCGTCCCGGCCTGGGACGAGGACGTGCCGCTGACGGAGCATCTCGCCTATTTTCCGGGTTCGCAGCTGCAGGTCACCATCCCAGCCAGCCAGGTCGCCGAATGATGATCCAGAAGATTCCCGTGGACCGGGTCCTCCGCGAAGCGGTGGCGACACCGTACCGGGACCTGGTCACGCGCGCCACGGGCGCGGCGGTCCGGGTCGGGATCGAGCGCGAGATGATCGCGACCGACTGCCTGACCACCCTGCTCGATTTTTCGGCGGTGGGGCTGGTCGATTTCAGCTGCGCCGACGAGGTGGTGGCCAAGCTGCTGCTGGGCGAGTCCCTGCCCGCCGGGCGCCACGTGGTCCTGTGGGGAGTCAACGAGGATCACTCGGAGGCGATCGACCACGTGCTGCGCCGGCGCGACCTCGCCATCCTCGTCCTCGACGACGGGGCCGGCGGGCTCCGGGTTCTGGGCCGCCTGGCCGACGACCCCGCCGCCGCGTTCGGCGAAGTGCACCGCGCTGGGCCGCTGGACAGTCCGGCCCTGGCTGCCGCGCTGGCCTGGTCGCTGGAGCGGGCGGCGCGCGCCCTCGACGCCCTCGTCATCCTCCGCCTGCTCCGGGCGGAGGACTCCACCTACCGCCTGGTCCCCATCGCATGAGCAAGCGCCGCCTTGGTGCCTCGACGATCGCGATCCACGGCCAGCCGCACAAGCGGCCGGACTGGACCCCGGTCATGACGCCGGTCTACCAGAGCAGCACCTTCACCAATCCGGTCGGCAGCGACGAAGAGGTGATGTACTCGAGGTACGGCAACAACCCCAACCAGACGGTGCTGGCCACCAAGTACGCGATGCTGGAGGGGGCGGAGGCCTCGGTCTTCTGTGCCAGCGGGATGGGAGCCACGGCCCTGGCCCACCTCGCCGTCCTCCGGCCCGGCGACCACCTGGTCTCCAGCTCCTGGATCTACGGCGGCACCAAGCGGCTGTTCGACGAGGAGTTCTCCCGGTTCGGGATCGAGGTGAGCTACGTCGCCCCGGACCAGCCCCGGCTCTGGAAGAAGTCCTGCCGGAAGTCGACCCGGGCCCTCTTCGTCGAGACCCCGACCAACCCGCTGATGCGGGTGCTGGACCTGACTCCGATGGCGCGGTCGGCCGAGGAGTACGGGCTGGCCCTGCTGGTGGACGCGACCTTCGCCAGCCCGATCAACTTCCGCCCGCTGGAGCATGGCGCGGACATCGTGATCACCAGCGCCACCAAGTACCTCAACGGGCACAGCGACGTGATCGCGGGGGCGGTGGCGGGCGCCGCGCCGATCGTGGACGAGGTGACCCGATTGATGACCCTCTGGGGCCAGGCGATCGACCCTCACGCCGCCTGGCTGGTGGACCGCGGCATGCGCACCCTGGCGGTGCGGATGGTGCGGCACAACCAGAACGGTCTCGCGGTCGCCACCTGGGCCGCCGACTGCCCCGCCGTCGCCAGGGTCCACTACCCCGGACTGCCCAGCCACCCCGATCACGAGTTTGCCACCCAGGTACTCGACGGCTATGGCGGCATGGTGGGGCTGGAGCTCAAGGGCGGTGGACGGGCGACGGAGAAGTTCCTCAAGAAGCTCAAGGTGATCACTCACGCCCCCAGCCTGGCGGGTGTCGAAAGCCTGATTTCCGAGCCCCGCCTGACCTCGCACCGGCGGATGAGCCCCGAGGAACGGGCCCGGATCGGGATTCCCGATGGCTTCGTGCGGCTCTCGTGCGGACTCGAGGATGCCGGCGACCTGATCGCCGACCTGGAGCAGGCGCTGGGATGATCCGGCTGACCCGCGTATCCAAGAGCTGGGCCCGGGGCGGCTCCGCCCTCCGTGACGTTTCCCTCCATATCTCCCGCGGCGAGTTTGTCTTCCTGACCGGGCACTCCGGCGCCGGCAAGTCCACGATGCTGAAACTGATGTACGCCGAGACCAGGCCGACCTCGGGCGAGGTGCGGGTATCGGGGTTCGTCGCCTCCGCGCTCCGCCCTGCCGACGTGCCGCGGTTGCGCCGCCGGCTGGGCATCGTGTTCCAGGACTTCCGGCTGCTCGAGGATCGTACCGCGGAGGAAAACATCGCCTTTGCGCTCGAGGTCACCGGTGCCCGGCGGGAGAGCATTCCGTCGCGGGTCATGCGGGTGTTGAGCCAGGTGGGGCTGGCCTCGAAGGCCCAGGCCTATCCGCACGAGCTCTCCGGCGGTGAGCAGCAGCGGGTCGCGATCGCCCGGGCCCTGGTCAACGACCCCGCCATCCTGCTGGCCGACGAGCCGACCGGCAACCTGGACGAGCGGGCCACCCGCGGGGTCTTCCAGCTGCTCAAGGATATCAATGCCGGCGGCACCTGCGTGGTGATGGCGACCCACGACCTCGACCTCGTCCGGCTCGCCCCCTGCCGCTCCGTCGAGATGCGCGAAGGGGCCATCGTCTACGACAGTGGCCAGGACGAGCACCAGGATCCGCAGCTGGCCGCCGGGGAGGAGGCATGAGGCTCCTCTTCCGCGAGGCGATGCTCTCCTTCCGCCGTGCCCCCCTGCTCTCGGCGCTCTCGGTGACGACCATCGCCTTCTCGCTCTATGTCGTCGGCCTCTTCGGACTGGTCGCGCTCAACCTGCAGGCGGCGCTCCGCGACGTCGAGCAGCGGGTGGAGGTCGTGGCCTATCTCTTCCGTGGCACCTCGACCGAGGCCATCACCCTCGCCAGCCAGGACATCGCCGCCTTTCCCGAAGTGCAGAGCGTCAGCTACGTGAACGAGGAGGAGGCGCTGGCCCGGGCCCGCAAGGAGCTGGTCGAGTTCAAGGATGCCTACTCGGATCTCGAGGTGAATCCGCTGCCGGCGTCGCTGGAGATCCAGCTCAAGCCCGGCCGCCGCGACGCCACCAGCGTCCAGGCCGTGGCCGACCGGCTGCGCGGCTACCGCTTCGTGGAGGAAGTGCGCTACGGGAGGGAGTGGGTCGAGAAGCTCGACCGCCTCCGCAACATCTTCGGCTTCGTGGGCCTGACAATCGGGCTGGCCTTCGCGGTCGTGGCAGTGGTGATCATCGGGGTCACGATCCGGATCACCGTTCTCCAGCGCAAGCGGGAGATCGCCATCATGCGACTGGTCGGCGCCACCAACGGTTTCATCCGGGGACCGTTCCTGATCGAGGGCGCGGTCAAGGGCGCCCTGGGCGGCATCCTGGCAGTGGGGATGTGCTACGGCTCCTACCTCCTGTTCCGGAGCCAGGGCAGCCTGGCGACCTCGGGCCTGATCTTCTTCCAGCCCCAGCAGATGTCGCTCGGCATGCTGTTCGGGACCCTGATCGGCCTGGGCGGCAGTCTGGTGAGCGTGGGGCGGCATTTGCGGAATGTCTGAGAGAGGGGCAGAGGGGCGGGGGGGCAGGGGGGCGGTGTACACCCTGACGGGGGCGGGGCGTCGCGCCCTTCTCCATTTGCTTCTGATCGCGTCCCCTCTGCCCCTCCGCCTCGCTGCCCCCCTGCCCCTCTCCGCCCAGGCCACCCCCGACCTCGAGGAGAGCCGGCGGCGGCTGGAGGAGATCCGCAAGGAGCGCGAGCAGCTCCAGGCGGACCGCGCTCAGCTGCAGGGGCAGGTTCACGACCTGAACCAGGAGCTGGACAACATTGAGCGCCAGCGGCAGGCCACCAACCGGCTGGTCAACGAGCTCGACACCCAGATCAGCGGCCTAAATTCGCAGGTCGACCGGGTCACCGCCGGACTCCTGCTCGCGCAGGACAACCTGGCCGAGCGGCGGGCCGTGCTCGGGCGCCGGCTGGCGGACATCTACAAGCGGGGCTCGCTCTGGGCCTTCGAGGTTCTGGTCGCCGCCGAGTCGTTCGGCGACCTGCTCAACCGCTCGAAGTACCTCTACCTGAGCAGCCGGCAGGACCGCACCCTGTTCGACGAAGTCGCCAAGCTCCAGGCCAGCGTCCAGCACCAGCGCGACGAGCTGCTCGGTGTCCGCACCCAGCTGGGCCAGCGACGCGACGAGCGGGAGGGCGAACTCCACCAGTACAGCATCCTCGCCTCCGAGCGGTCCAGACGTCTGAAGGAGTCGCGCCGCAAGGCCACCAGCACCGACCAGCGGCTGAGCGAGCTGGAACGCGACGAGGCCCGACTCACCGACATCATCACCGCCGCCGAAAAGGCCCGCGCCGCGCGGGCCACCCGGCCCGGAGCCAACGTCGCCGCCGGGTCGATCACCACCGCCGACATCGGCAAGCTCGACTGGCCGGTCGAGGGACCGATCGTGGTCGCCTTCGGCCGCCAGACCCTGCCCAACGGCGCCGTGGTCCGACGCAACGGCATCGGGATCGGCGCGCCCCTCGGCACCCCGGTCAAGGCGGTCGAATCGGGAACCGTCGAGTTGATCGGCAACCTGGGCACCTACGGCTCCACGGTCGTGCTGGACCACGGCGACGGCTACTGGTCGGTGTACAGCCACCTGCAGACGATCGGTGTGAAGAAGGGCGGGACGGTCGCGCGGGGGGAAGTGATCGGGACGGTGGGGGGCGACAACACCGACGAGGGACCCCACCTCTATTTCGAGATCCGGGGCTCGAGCGGGATCGCCCTCGACCCCGCGGAGTGGCTCAGGAAGCGGAAATAGAGCCGGCCCGGGAAGGAGAGCGGCCGGCGTCGTGCAGAGCGCGCTCGAGCAGGTCGGCTGCATCGCCGCCCAGCGGATCGGGCAGGGCCGCGACCCCGACCTGCACCGACGGCCGGTGCCCCTCCTCGAACGGGTGGTGCTCCAGCGCCTGGCGGAATCGGCCGATCCAGGTCCGGGCGCCGGCGGCGTCGGTTTCCGGGAACAGGACGGCGTAGTCCACCCGGGCGAGCCGGGCCGAGGTATCGGGCACCCGCACCACTCCGCGGAGAGCCGAGTCGACTTCATCGGCCAGGCGATCCGCCCGGACCTCGCCCAGCGCGGCAATCCACTCCCCGAAACCGGCCAGTCGGATCCGCGCGACCGCGAGGCTCAGCGAATATCGCGTGGCCCTGGCGATCTCGATCGTGAGCAGGTCCCGGAACCGCTCGGCCTCGCCCCCGGAGGGGCGGTGGCGGATCCGGGCGGCGATCCGGGCCAGCAGCTCCGCCGACGAGGCGGTCGCGCCCACCGCGTCGTCCGCGCCGGCCCGCAGAGCAGCCGCGATGGCCTCGCCGTTGCCCTCGGCCAGCAGGGCGATCCGGCCGACGGCGCCCCATCCCGGGCGACGGGCCAGGCGGGAGAGCAGTTCGGGCAGCCCGGCGTTGCCGGGGGAGAGAACCACCAGGACCGCGACGGGCGTGGGGCCGGAGTCGGCAATGCCGTTGAGGTCGGCGGCCTCGGTGAGCCGGTAGCCCGCGCGGGCGAGGCCCCGCTCGAGACCGGGGGGACGTGCGGCGGGGTCGCCGAGCAGGAGAAGGTGACCTGCGGGTGCAGAGTCCAGGGGTTCCGTCATCAGCCGGATATGGGGAAATGGCCCACCGAAAGCAAACTCACCACGACCTGCTTGGCGCTCACGTCTCGACCCAGGGCGGCGTCACCACCGCGCCGGAGCGGGGCGCGGCGATCGGGGCGACAGCGATCCAGGTCTTCACCAAGACGCCCAATCAGTGGCGGGAACCAGCGCTCGACCAGGCCACCGCCGTCCAGTTTCGCGAGGAAGTCGCCCGCCACGGCATCCGGGCCGTCGTGGCCCACGATTCCTACCTCATCAATCTAGCCTCGCCCGACCGCGCGACGCATGCCCGCTCCGTGGATTCCTTCACCCGGGAGCTGGCCCGGTCCGAGGTGCTGGGGCTGCTCGGCGTGGTCTCGCATCCAGGAAACTTCATGGATGACCGGGAGGCGGGACTGCACCGGAACGCCGAGGGCTACGCCGCCTGCCTCCGGGCCGTCCCCGGCCCGGTGATGGTGTTCATCGAGACCACCGCCGGGACCGGCACGGCGCTGGGGTCCACCTTCGAGGAACTGGCCCGCCTGCGCGAGCTGATACCGGAACCCCATCGCCGGCGGATCGCCTTCTGCGCCGACACCTGCCATCTCTACGCCGCGGGGTACGACCTGGTCGGCGACTACGACGGGGTCTGGGCCCGCTGGAATGCGGCCATCGGGCTCGAGCACCTGCGCTGCCTCCACCTCAACGACTCCAAGACCCCGTTCGCGAGCCGGCGCGACCGCCATGAACTGATCGCCGAAGGCTCGCTGGGAGCCGCTCCCTTCCGGCGTATCATGCGCGACCAGCGGTTCGCCGGGATTCCGAAACTGCTGGAGACCCCGAAGGGCGACGACATGGTCACCCTGGACCGAAAGATGATGCGGCGGCTGCGCGCGTACGCGCGCGCTAACGGACGCGTCCGTTGACCGGCCTGCCCGGGCGGCGCCATACTCCTGCCATGAAGCTCTCCGTTCGTGCCGGGATATTGCCGGTCCTGCTCGCGGTGCTCACGTCGGTCGCCTGCACCGATTCGGGCGCGCCCGACCGCTCCGACCGGTACAACTGGTACGTCGTGGTGCCGCCCGACACTCTCACCTTTCACTGGATCGCCTCCGAGCTGCCGGTTCGCTACTGGGTCCAGGACAGTGCCCAGGCGCCGGTCCTCATCCAGCGCGGCATCGGCGTCTGGCAGTGGACGGTCGGCTCCGGCTCTTACCGCGGCATCATTGTCACCGACAGCACGACCGCCGATGTGATCGTCCGGATCCAGCCGCTCTCGCCCTTCGTGGCGGCGGCGCGGCTCTTCGCCGGCCCCGGGACCTCGTGCGAGGGAGAAACCTCGGTGGACACCGCCTCGACCCGCTTCGAGCTCCAGCTCCCGATGCGGATGGATCTCAACGTGATTGGCGATCCGCTGAGCGACAGCGCCCAGGCCTGCCTGACCCGGGTCGCGGCCCACGAGGTCGGACACACCCTCGGCCTGTTCCAGCACAGCGACGATCCCGCCGACCTGATGTACTCGTTCCCCGCGGTGAACCGGCCGAGCACCCGCGACGCCAACACCGTCATCACACTGTACGGCACGCCGCGAAACGTGGTCCCGGTCGGCCCCTGAGCGGGGCCGCTGCATATCCATGCGAGGGCCCTGCCGCGGTTGCCCCGGCGCCGGCCTCTGCCGATCTTTCCCGCCCCGTACCGGCTCCCGGGCCGGCGCGATCAGGCGAACTCGAACGGCGCCCCGGCGCGCCAGGACCGCATGACGACCTCGACTCCACGCGAGACCTTCACCCTTCCAGGCCTGAAGCCGCTCCGTGCCCGGCGAAACCTCGCGCCCGCGGCGCTGTACGAGGAGGCGCTTCGCCGCGCGGAAGGAGTGGTCACGGACCACGGCGCGCTATCGGTCATCACCACCCCACATACCGGTCGGTCTCCCAACGACAAGTTCGTGGTCCACGAGCCTTCCTCGGCCGCCAACATCTGGTGGGAGAAGAACGCCAAGCTCGACGAGGCAGCGTTCGACAGGCTGCATGAGCAGGTCGTGGCCCACCTCGAAGCGCAGGAACTGTTCGTCCAGGACCTCTTCGGCGGCGCCGACCAGGCGTACCGGCTTCCCGTGCGGTTCGTCACGCCCAACGCCTGGCACGCCCTCTTCGTCAACAACATGTTCATCCGGCCTGGCGCCCCCGAACTCGCCGGCTTCACGCCGGGCTTCACGGTGCTGCACGCGCCGGAGTTCCAGGCCGACCCGGCCCGCCACGGCACCCGCACCGGCACCTTCATCGCGCTCGACCTGGCGAAGCGCATGGTGCTCATCGGCGGCACCCGCTACGCCGGAGAGATCAAGAAGATCATCTTCACCGTCATGAACTACCTCCTGCCCAACGGCGGCGTGCTCCCGATGCACTGTACCGCCAACATCGGGCGCGACGAGGACGACATGGCCCTCTTCTTCGGCCTCTCGGGCACCGGCAAGACGACGCTTCCGCCGATCCCGACCCGTGCTCATCGGCGACGACGAGCACGGCTGGAGCGACGACGGCGTGTTCAACATCGAGGGCGGCTGCTACGCCAAGATGATCCGCCTCTCCCCCGAGGGCGAGCCGGAGATCTACGCCACCTCCCGCCATTCGGCACGGTGCTGGAGAACGTCGGTCTGGATCCCCAGACCCGAAGCTGGATCTGGACGACGACCGGCTGACCGAGAACACCCGCGTCCGCTATCCGATCACCCAGCCCGCCACGTCGACCTCGGCGGCCAGGCCGGCCATCCGAAAAACGTCATCTTCCTCACCGGCGACGCGTTCGGGGTGCTGCCACCGATCACCCGCTTGACGGAAGAGCAGGCCATGTACCACTTCCTCTCCGGATACACGGCCAAGGTGGCGGGCACCGAGCGGGGGGTGACCGAGCCGACGGTCACCTTCTGCACCTGCTTCGGCGCGCCCTTCCTCCCCCTCCATCCCGGCGTCTACGCGAAGCTCTGGGCGAAAAGCTGAAGCAGCACGGCGCCAAGGTCTGGCTGCTCAACACCGGCTGGACGGGCGGCCCCTACGGCGTCGGCCACCGCATCAAGCTCGCCCTCACCCGCCGCATGGTACGCGCAGCGCTGGCCGGACGGCTGGATGATGCCAATTACCGCGTCGACCCGGTGTTCGGATTCCAGGTGCCGACTGTCGTGCCCGATGTGCCGGCCAACGTGCTCACCCCGCGCCAGACCTGGCCCGACGCGGCGGCCTACGACGCGCAGGCCCGCAAGCTGGCCGCGATGTTCCGCGAGAACTTCGCGCGCTACGCCTCGGAAGTCCCCCCCGCCGTCAGGGACGCCGGCACCCTGGTCTGAGCGTGGCGACCCGGAGCGGGAGCGGCGAGTTCGAGGTCGTTCGCGATCCGCTCTGGAGCAACATTCGCCTCGAGCCGCTGGTCACCGGCGTGCTGGACACGCCGGCGATGCAGCGGCTCCGCTACGTCCGGCAGCTCTGGGCCACGCCTTCCTGGTCTATCCCGGCGCCACCCATACCCGCTTCGAGCACGCCCTCGGCGCCTACCACCTGACCCGGGGCGCGCTGGCCAGCCTCGCGGAGCGGGGCGAACTCGACGCCGTGCCCGAGGAAGACCGTACCGCCGCCCGCCTCGCCGCCCTGCTCCACGACATCGGGCACTACCCTTTCTCGCACGCGCTCGAGGAGGCCGGTTTCTCCCACCACGAGGCGCTGGGCGTCGCCAAGCTCAATCGGGGAGAGCTGGGAGAACGGCTGGCGGCGATCGGCATCCCCGGGCTGCTTGTCCACGTCCACGTCCACGTCCACGTCCGAAATTCGACCGATAGAAGAAGTGCGCTCGCTCCGGGGACAATTGGCAAGCAGTAGGCAAACCTAAGTATCGACCCGACCGGCACAGCTGTCGAGGCTGTTGCCCTCGATCCTGGCGCCGAACCGGCTCAATCGCGACTTCACAGTCACTGCTCCTGACCGCGCGTGGGTCACCGATATCACCTACATCAGAACCTGGCAGGGATGGCTGTATCTCGCGGTCGTCATGGACCTGTATGCACGCAAAATCGTCGGCTGGTCGATGAAGCCGACGCTGGCGCGCGAACTGGTTCTCGACGCGCTCCTGATGGCGCTGTGGCGGCGCAAACCGAAAGAGCGCGTGATCGTGCACTCGGATCAGGGCACGCAGTACGGCAGCGATGACTGGTCGCGGTTCTGTCAGGCCAACCACCTCGATCCCAGCATGAGCCGCCGCGGCAACTGCTGGGACAACGCGGTCGCCGAATCCTTCTTCAGCAGCCTGAAGAAGGAGCGCATCCGCAAACGCATCTACAAAACCCGCGAGCTCGCCCGCGCCGACGTGTTCGACTACATCGAGGTCTTCTACAATCGTACCCGCCGGCACAGCCACCTCGGCGGCGTCAGTCCCGAGGCCTTCGAACGGGCCTCGGCGTGAGGCGCCGGCGTGTCCACGATACCGTGGGAAGTCCACTTGAGTCTCGACCTCGACTCGTGATACGGTCCCATTTCCTATCCGTTGGATAGCTAGGGTTTGTTCTAGAGGTGGATCCATGCCCGTTCGACCGACCTTTCCCGGCGTCTATGTCGAAGAAATCCCGAGCGGTGTCCGCACGATCGCCGCCGTCTCGACATCGACCGCTGCGTTCATCGGAACGTTCCGCGGGGCTTGATCGACGAAGCCGTGCAACTGCTCAGCGCAGCCGATTTCGAGCGCGAATATGGCGGGCTCGATCGCTCGAGCGAGGCATCGTACGCGATCCAGCAGTTCTTCCTGAACGGCGGCACCGAGGCCTGGGTGGTCCGCATTGGGCAACCTGGGCCGGTGGCCGCTCCATCACCCAGGTGACCGCTGCTGCGAGCGGCGTGCTGGCCGATTTTTCGGCGTGCGAGCATTCTCGAATTCACTGCCGGCCGGCGCATTCGCGGCCAATCCGCCCTCAATCCCGGCGACTGGGGCAACTTCCTGCGAGTCGAGGTCGAGCACAACGACGCCACGACCGCGGCGATCTTCAACCTGTTTGTCAGCGAGATTGCGCGTCTCCGGTAACCGTACGACCGGTGCTGCAAGTCAGAGCGTTCCGCAATCTGACCATGGAGCCCGATACGGCAAACTACGCGGTCGACGTCGTGAATCAGGGATCGCGGCTCATCCAATTGCGCAGGCTGTCCGCCCTCAACGACTTCACACCGCCTGCGGCGAACGGAACCGTCAGCGGCGATCTCGCCGCCGCGGCTCCGGGGCTGATCGGCGCGATCGACGATCTCACCGTGACCCTGACGATCGGCGCGGCCGTGCCGGGGATGCCGGTGACGCTGACGATTCCTGCGACGGCCGACAGGCGGGTTTATCGCATGGGCCGCAGCCCTGCAAACGGCCCTGCGCAACGCCGGCACCGATCCAGGCATCAATCCGGAGCATCGCGCCTACTTCACCGGTGCCACCGTCAACCTCATCGGCGACGGATCCGCGGCGAATCCGCGCCGGTTCGTGATCAGAGCCGGAAAAGCGGCGCAGCCGTACAGCCCTGACGGCCGTGCTCTCATTCGGCGGCGCCGACGTGGCGGCCTATGGGCTCGGCGCCCCGACGTTCACCGGACCACAGCAGTTCGTGCCAGGACGCCGTCACCGGCGCCGACGGCACGATCATCGACCCGGCGACGGGAAACTACCTGATTCCAGCATCCGCGTTCCGCGGCAATCCGCTGGTGAAAACCGGGCTCTACGCGATCGACGACATGGACCTCGTCAACATCATTTCCATGCCGGACGTGCCGCGTATCGATGCCAGCGAATCCGCCCGCATCGCGTGGCGTCTACGCGGAAGCGATCACCTATGCGGAGAGCCGGCGTTCGATGATCATCGTCGATATCCCGATCAACGTCGTCACGATCGACCAGATGCAAACCTGGATTGCCGAGAACGACTCGCTCCGGCATCCCAACTCGGCGGTCTACTACCCGCGCACTTTCACGCCCGATCCGCTCAATCAGAGCCGGCAGCGCTCACTCGCCTCGAGCGGCACGATCGGCGGGCTTTGGGCGCGCACCGATACGGCGCGCGGCGTGTGGAAGGCGCCGGCGGGCACCGATGCCCGGCTGCGCAATGTCGAGAGCCTCACGTATGTGATGACCGACCTCGAGAACGGCACGCTCAATCCGCTTGGGCGTCAACTGCCTGACGGAACTTCCCGGTCTACAGCAACATCTGCTGGGGTGCCCGGACGCTGGACGGCGCGGACGCGCTCGCCTCCGACTGGAAGTACGTGCCGGTGCGACGGATGACGCTCTTCATCGAAGAGAGTCTCTATCGCGGCACCAAGTGGGTGGTGTTCGAGCCGAACGACGAGCCGCTGTGGTCGCAGATCCGGCTCAATGTCGGCGCCTTCATGCACGATCTCTTCCGCAAAGGCGCGTTCCAGGGCACCACGCCGCGCGAGGCCTATTTCGTCAAGTGCGACGGCGAGACGACCACGCAGACCGACATCGACAACGGCATCGTCAATATCGAGGTCGGCTTCGCGCCGCTGAAGCCGGCCGAATTCGTCATCATCAAGATCCAGCAGATCGCCCGCGTGACGGCGGAGTAAGGAGAGAGACCATGGCGTCCTTCACGGCAAATCCCCGCCGTTTCGATCCCTACAAGAACTTCAAGTTCCGCGTGAAGTGGGACGGCCGCTACGTGGCGGGCATCAGCAAGGTGGGCGCGCTCAAGCGCACCACCGAGGTCGTCGAGCACCGCGAGGGCGGCGATCCGTCGACGGGGCGCAAGTCGCCGGGCCGCACCAAGTACGAAGCGATCACGCTCGAGCGCGGCGTCACCCACGATCTCGAATTCGAGCAATGGGCGAACAAGATCTGGAACTTCGGAGCGGGCTTCGGCTCGGAGGTCTCGCTCGCGGATTTCCGCAAGGACGTGATCCTCGACCTGTTCAACGAGGCCGGGCAGAAGGTTCTGTCGTATCAGATCTTCCGCTGCTGGGTCTCCGAATACCAGTCGCTGCCCGATCTCGATGCCAATGCGAATGCGGTCGCGATTCAGCACATCAAGCTCGAGAACGAAGGCTGGCTGCGCGACGTTGCTGTGGTCGAGCCGGTGGAGCCGAGCTTCACGGTGCCTGCCTAGCCGGGAGCCGGTCTCCAAACCGGGGCGGCAGGAGAGCGGCCCCCAATGCGGAAGTCGTTCAAGGTCGAATTGGTCCATGGCGTCCTCGACGCAGGCGCGCGGCACGTGATCGCCGTGTTGCGCGATCCCACCGGCCACGACGAAGCCATGCTAGCCGAGCTCGGCGTCGATGCGACGCCGGCCGAGCGGGTGAGCGCGCTCATCGCGGCCCTGACGCTCTCCATCGGCACGATCGAGCATCCCCGCAAAGAGCAACTGCTGCAACTGACGGCCGGTGACAGGGAGCGCCTGGTCCTTGCCATTGTTCCCGACTATTCGGCGCGCAGATCGATCTTGTCGCAACCTGCACATCCTGCGGCGCGATCGCGGAAATTCCGGTCCGCATCGACGACGTCGTCGCGATGCGTCCGGAGTCGCCGCTGGACCATGAGCGCGCCGTCCGTCTCGACGCGGAGGACGCACGCTGGACGGCGCGCTGTCGTCCGCCGACCGGCGCTGATCTCGAGAAGGCGGCGCGCGGCGGACCGGATGCGGCGCGCAACTTGATCGTCGATTGTATCGTCGCGCTGACGGCGCCGGACGGATGTCCGGTTGCGGCAAGCGAATTACCGCGCGACTGCGAATCCGCCGCAGCCGACGCGTTGGCAACCTTCGATCCTGCCGCCGAATGCCGCATTGCGATGAACTGTCCCTCCTGCGGCGACAGATCGATACCGTGCTCGACGGCTACACCATCCTGCGGACCGGTCTCGGCGGTGCGCGGCAAGTCTATGAGGA
>CAVRTU010000005.1:610000-1304329 GCA_963724265.1 uncultured Gemmatimonadales bacterium | reverse complement strand
CATCTGGATCTACGCCGTCGGCATGCTCGCCTTCACCTGCCTGACCTCGGTGCTGCCCTCTTCCTCAAGGATGAATTCGGGGTCACCGACAAGACCATCGGCTACTTCTTCCCCTACGTCGGACCGAGTGTCGTGATGCGCTCGGTGTTCCTCGGCCCGATCGTCAAGCGGATCGGGGAGCTGGGCCGATGCGCCCGGGCGCCGCCTGCCTGATCGTCGGGCTGCTGCTCTATCCCGGCCGTCACCGGCATCTGGCAGCTGGCGCTCATCATTCCCTTCGTGCCGATCGGCACCGCGCTGCTCTTTCCGTCGACCACGGCGCTGATGTCGCGCGACTCCGACCGGCGAGGTCGGAACGACCATGGGAGTGGGCCAGACCTTCGCGGGATTGCGCGGGTGGTGGCGCCGATCATCGCCACCGCCGCCTTCCAGGACTAGGGCACAATGCTCCCTTCCTGATGGCGGCGGCGATCGTGGCGCTGGTCGCATTGCTCGCGGTTAGATTCGAATCCCGGTCGGCGTGCCGACCCCCGAACCTGGAGTCGCTGCGTGAGCGTGACCGCGGAATCCCTGCCCACCCCTGCCGACCTCGCCGACGCCACCTGGGAGGAGGTCAGCCGGCGCTACCAGGCGCTGGTCGACCAGCCGCTCGACCGGGCAACCGTCGAGGGCTGGCTGGCGGCGTGGTCGCGCTCGAGGGCGCTGATGGAGGCGGCGGCGCTGGCGATGATCGCCTACACCTGCGACACCGCCGACCCGGCCAAGGAGGCGGCGCACCTCCGGTTCGCGGCGGAGATCCTCCCCCGGCTCGAGGAGCAGGGGGTCCGGCTCGCCCGCCGGCTGCTCGCCCTGGGTACGCCCGGCCGGAGCTCGACGATGGTCCGCGCGGTTCCGGACCCAGATCGAGATCTTCCGCGAGGAGAACGTCCCGCTGTCGCGGAGCTGGAGGAGCTCGGCGCCAGGTACCAGAAGGTGACCGGCGGGATGACCGTGAACTGGGACGGCGTCGAGAAGACCGCTCCCCCAGCTGCAGCGCTTCCTGAAGAGCCCGGACCGCGACGTCCGCGAGCGGGCCTTCCGGCTCCGTCGGCGGCCTACCTGTGCGCCGGACGAGCTGGCGGCGATCTTCGACGGGATGTTCGACCTCCGGCAGCAGATGGCCCGCAATGCCGGGTTCGCCGATTTCCAGGCGTACACCTTCCGGCGAAGTGCCGGTTCGACTACACCCCGGACGACTGCGCGCGGTTTCACGAGGCGGTGGAGCGGCACGTGGTGCCGGCGGTCGAGCGGATCCACCGCCGCCGGCGGGAGCGGCTCGGTCTCGACTCGGCTGCGCCCCTGGGATCTCGACGTCGACCCGCACGGCCGCGCGGCGACTCCGCTCCGTTCGGCGAGGTCAGCCGAACTGATCGCGCGGCACCCGCACGATGTTCCGCGAGGTCTCCCGGCGCTGGGCGCGGAGTTCGACACCATGATCCGCGAGGGACTGCTCGACCTCGGCACCCGCAAGGGCAAGGCGCCCGGCGGCTACTGCGAGACGCTGCACTACCGGGGCCGGCCGTTCATCTTCATGAACGCGGTCGGGGTGCCGACGACGTCAACACCCTGCTCCACGAGGCGGGGCACGCCTTCCACGCCTTCGCGGCGCACGGGCAGCCGCTCCTCTGGCAGCGGCACGTCCGGCGCTCGAGATCTGCGAACTGGCCTCGATGTCGATGGAACTCCTGGCGGCGCCGCTACCTCGGCCGGACCACGGCGGGTTCTACGACGCCGAGGAGCTCGGCCCGGCCCGGATCGAGCACCTCGAGGACGTGCTCGTCACCCTGGCGCACGTGGCCTCGGTGGACGCCTTCCAGAGCTGGATCTACACCAGCGGCGAGGGCGGCGACCCGGGGCGCGCGACCGGGCCTGGCTCCGGATCCGCGCAGCCGCTTCGAACGCGGGGTGGACTGGTAGGGACTGGAGCGGGAGCGGATCGACGCGCTGGTACCGCCAGCTCCACATCTTCCTGTACCCGTTCTACTACATCGAGTACGGGATCGCCCAGCTGGGCGCGCTGCAGGTCTGGCGCAACAGCCTGCGCGACCGGGCCGACGCGGTGCGCGCGGCTACCGCGCGGCGCTGGCGCTCGGGTGCACGGGGCCGCTGCCGGAGATCTATCGCCGCCGCGGGCGCCCGGTTCGTCGTTCGATCCGGACGCTGATCGGGGAGCTGGTGGCGCTGGTGGAGGAGGAGCTGAGCACGCTGCGGAGGGACTTCGCGCGGCCTGACGCCGGCCGGTTGCGTGGTCCCGGCCGCAGGGGCAAGATTCGCGGCCCCGAACCGCCCCGCAGCCCGGCCGGGACGGTCCCCAGTCGTGGAGTGGCCTGGATGGCGAAAGAAGAAGGCATCGAGATGGAAGGGGTGGTGACGGAAGTCCTGCCCGACCGCAACTACCGGGTGCTGCTGGAGAACGGGCACTCGATCCTGGCCTACGCGGCCGGCAAGATGAGCAAGTTCAAGATCCGGGTGCTCGAGGGCGACCGGGTCAGCGTCGTCCTCTCGCCCTACGACCTGACCCGCGGCCGGGTGATCTACCGCCACAAGTAGCGCCGCGCCGGCTCGACGGATCGCCGGCAACGCGAAACGGGCGGCGCTCGATTCGAGCGGCCCGTTGTGCGTTTGTCATGCTGCGATCCGTGATACTTCTTGGTCACGTTCTCCGCGGCGGGACCCTTCGGCCCTCGCACGATGTCGAACTCGACCTTGTCGCCCTCGGCGAGGCTGCGGAAGCCGTCCGCCTTGATGGCCGTGTGGTGGACGAAGCAGTCCTTCTCGCCGTTCTCCGGGGTGATGAACCCGAAACCCTTCGCGTCGTTGAACCACTTCACGGTGCCGGATGTGCGTGCCATGAGTCCATACTCCAGTGGGGGTTGTGCGTGCCGAGGACCAGCGGGAGCCGGCATCGGCGGGATCGCGGCACCAGGGCGGCCTGCCCGGGGCACGAGGGTCCGGACGAATCTGCCGCCCGGTCCCGGGCCAAGTCAAGGGGGCACCTGGCCCGGGGGTCAGGGTTCCCGCCACCAGCGCGGCCGCCGACCGGGCCCATTCGCCGCTCCGCTCCCGGACCTTCCGGCCCATCGCCCGGTGGAGCGCCTGGAGGAACTCCGCGGCGGAGGGGATAGCGGGCTCCACCTCGGCCGGAGCGCCCGCTGCAGCACCCGCTCCAGCTCCGCCGGCACCTCGCGGCCGGCGGGCGTGGCAGGGGCGGGAACCGGTTGGTGGTCTGCCGGGCCAGCACCTGCTCCGGCGTGTCTGCCCGGCGAAGGGCGGCTCCCCCAGCAGGGCGAAGTAGGCCACGGCGGCGAGGCTGTAGAAGTCGGTGCGCTGGTCCACCCGCTCGCCGAGCAGCTGCTCCGGGCTGGCGAACTGGGGCGTGCCGCTCTGGCTGGTGGCGCCGCCGAACCGGCCCTGCGCCGCGGAGCGCCAGCGCGAGGCCGAAGTCGGTGATCCGGAGCGTCCCGTCCGGGGCTCGGTGAGCATGTTCTCCGGCTTGATGTCGCGGTGCACCAGGCCGGCGCCGTGGGCGTGGGCCAGCGCCGAGAGCGCCTCGCGCAGCATCTGGAGCACCGTCGGTCCAGCGGCAGCGGGCCCTCCCGCTCGACCAGCTGGGCCAGGTTGGGCCCCTGCACGTATTCCATGGTGTACCAGATCAGGCCGGCCCGCCCGCCGATGTCGTAGATGTTCACGATGTTGGGATGGTGTCAGCCGGGCGGCGAGCTGCGCCTCGCGCCGGAACCGCTCGACGACCGGCGGGCTCGGCCGTCAGGTACGGGGTGCAGCACCTTGAGCGCCACCTCGCGCTCGAGGTGCAGGTCGCGCACCCGGTAGACCCGGCCGAATCCGCCCGCTGCCGAGGGCCTCGAAGCAGCTCGTAGTCGTCGCCCAGCGCGCGGCGGAGCCGCTTTTCCCAGTGCCGTCCGTCGTCCGTCTGGTCGTGACGCGAGTGTCGCTGGGCGACACTGGCCGCGGGCTCGTCGAAGGTGCCGGCGTCCGAGGCGAAGTCCTCCAGCATCTCCGGCGGCGCGTGAGGTAGCGGTCGTCGGCGGCGGGCTGGAGCGCGCGCAGCAGGATCCGGTCGATGGCCTTCGGGCAGTGTGGGCCGGAGCTCGGACGGGCGGCTCGATGGCCGGGCTGGATCGAGCGGCGGCTCGCGGCCGGTGATGGCGTAGTAGAGGATGGCGCCGGCGGTGAAGACGTCGCTGGCCGGGTCGCCGCGGGCGCCGTCCCGGACCTCGGGCGCCATGAACTCCATGCCGCTGGCGGATCGTCGCCCGCGCGGGATGGCCGCCAGGGTGTAGCTGCAAAACCGGAGGTCGGTGACCGTGCCGCGGCCCGTCAGGTTCACCAGCAGCGATGCCGGCACGATCCGCCGCACGATGATGCCGCGGCTGTGGGCGTGCTCCAGGCCGCTCAGGATGTCGCGGGCCAGGGCGTGGACCGTCGGGAGCGGCCGCGGGCCGCGCTGCACCGCCTCGTCCAGCGCTTTCGCCGTCGATCCAGTTGCCGACCCGATAGGCGATCTCGCCCGACGACGCCGGCGTCGTAGACGTGGCGGATGGCCGGGTGGTCGAGCTGGGCCAGCGCCTCGGCCTCGCGCAGGAACCAGGCGCGGAGCGCGTTCGTCGGGGTAGAAGTTGACCCGGAGGCTGACCCGGCGCTTGAGCGATCAGGTCGTACGGCGTGAAGAGCACCCGCTCCCGCGAGGCCGCCACCAGCTTGCTCGAGGCGGTAGCGGTGGCCCAGCGCGGCCTGGGTCGCGCTCGAAGTATGGCCAGCGCGGGATCGGTCAGCCATCGTCGAACCGGTCATCCGCCGGGACTCACCCGGCCCCCCGGCGGCGCTCGATCGGGGGCCGGGTGCCGGCAGCGGCCTCCGCGCTGCACCAGGTCCGGCGAGTGACCGGGCGTCCGGTCGACGAAGAAGAGCGGCGCAGTCGGTGCGGCGCGCACCGGCGGACCCGCGCCTCGGGTCGGCCAGGGTCACGGCGGCGGTGTGGGCGATCGCCTCGAGCGCCGTCGGCGGTGCGGCGCGGCGTGAAGGCGCAGCTGCCAGGCCCGCCGACCCGGGTCAGCTGGTGATGGCCCTCGGTGTCGCGGCAGCAGCCGGTTGATTTCATGGATGGCGGACGAGGGGGGCTGGTGTCCCGTCGGCGAGCGCGGTGGCGATGCTGAGTCAGCGGGCCGCGGAAGGCGCGGACCTCGACCAGGGCGCGGGTCCGTTCCAGCGGACGTGAGCTTCTCGCGCCTTGCTCCAGCGGTGGTAGGCGGCGGCATCGGGAAGGCAGTTCGGTGGAGTCGGGCGGGCGGCCGAGCGGCGGTATTGATGAAGTCGATCCAGACCGCGTCGCCCAGCAGGATGAACTCGGGATCGGCATGACCGCCTCCGGCGATCGATTCCCGGCAACCTCGGCGACGTTGCCGCCCGCCCGCTTGGCCTTGTACAGCGCGGCGTCGGCGGCGGCCATGAGGCTGCTGACGGTGGTGCCGTGGCGCGGGGCGTCGGCGACCCCGATGCTCACGGCGATCGGGTGGCCCGAACTCGGGGTCGGCTTCCCAGCGCCGGCGACCCGCCTGGACCGCGCCCGACGAGGACCATGGCCTCCCGGGGCGAGGTCATCGGCAGCATGACGAGGAACTCGTCGCCGCCGAGCCGGCCGACCACGTCGGGGTGCGGCACTGCTGCCTTGAGCAGCCGCCGCCAGCCCGCGCAGGCAGCTCGTCGCCGGCGGCGTGGCCGCCGCTGTCGTTGACCAGCTTGAAGTTGTCGAGGTCGAGGAGAATGACGCGTGGTGTCGAGCGCGTGGCGCGATGGAGCGCGACAGTCTCGGCCCCGAGCCGCTCCTCCAGCGCCCGGCGGTTCAGCAGGGTGGTCAGCTCGTCGGTGTTCGCCGCGGTCTGGAGCTGCTCGACGAGGTGCGCGTTCTTGAGCGCGATCGCCGCCGCGAAGGAGAGGGTGCCCGCCAGGTCGAGCTCCGGCGGGCCGTACGGGCCGCTCGTTGATCCGCGGGCCCGAGCAGCAGGACCGCCAGCCGCTCGACGCCGGCGTCGAGCGGGACGACCAGCTCGGTCGTGGGCGGAGCCAGCGCGGCGACCGCCACGTCCTGCCCGCCGGTGGCCCGGGCGCCGGTCGGCAGCGCCGGCGTCCAGCAGCGGCCCGGTCGACGGGGCTGGGCCGGATCCGCTCGTCGAGCGAGCGGAAGACCTTGCGCGGCTCGTAGCGAGTCGCCCGGCGGGGCGGTAGAGGCAGGCCCACCAGGTGAAGAACACCTCGGCCATGAAATCGAGGATCAGCTGCTCGGTTTCCTCGGCGAGGAGTGCACCGAGGACAGCAGCCGGGCCACCTGCCGGAGCGCCCGAAGCTGGAAGGTGGCGTCGTCGAGCGCCGCCTGGCGCTCCATGCAGCACGCTGCGCAGCTCGACCACGACCGCGAGGCCGAGCGCGAGCGGCACCCCCACGGCCGCAGCTGCTCGGCCGCGGCGGGGCCGGCGCTGATGACGACCTCGGTCTCGCCGCTCCTGATCCGGGCGCATCTCGGTGGCCTTCTTCAGCCACTCGGGGGCCGGGCATGCGGGGCAGCCCGTCGGCGTCTGAGAGTGAACCAGATCGGTCGGTGTTGAACCGGCCGACGAGGGCGTCGCGGCAACGCTCGAAGAGCTCGGCGTCGGTGCGGGACAGCCGGCAGGCTGCCGCAAAGGCGCTGGGGAGTCTGGCGAGGGCCGAGTGAGTGAGCGAAGTGGTCATCCATCAACAATATAGCGAATGTCGAGGGACGGGGGAAAGCGGTGAATTGAATTTCAGGCACCCCGCTCAGGAGCCCAGGGCCAGCTCCAGTTTCGAGCTCCCGGCTGAGCTGCGCCCAGCTCGAGCAGCATCTCGCGCCGGGGCCAGTCGTCGTGGGCCGACAGGGCGTCGGCGAGGGCGCGGTACCACCAGAGCGCCTGGCGCGGCCCGGTCGCGGAGGCCGAGCTGAAGTACTCGGCGCCCAGCCGGCGGACATCGGCAGGGCACTGCCGCAGTTGTGGATCTCGGTGGCGGCGCAGATATCGAGCGCGCGGGGTTCCGCGTGGCGAGGCGGGCGAGGTACTCCCGCCGGCAGGCCTCCCAGGCCCGCTCCCGATTCAGGTCACCCGACGGCGGGGCGAGCACGTCCTCCAGGATGGCCAGCACGATCGAACCGAACTTTTCCCGGACCTTCTGTTCCAGTGCTGCGCGTTCGGCGCCCTCGGAGTCGCGGAGCACGAGATGGAGGATCCCGGCGACGATGGTCAGCTCGTCGCAGTCGTAGCGGCTCAGGATCACCGCGAGGTTGGCCGCATCGGCCAGCTCGGCCAGGCCCCCCCGCGCACGCGGCGCGCCCGGGGCGTACTTGGCCGCGAAGGCGAAGGCGTGGGTGATGCGGTCGGAGTAGGCGGGCATGGGGTCGAGGGTCGAGGGTCGAGGGTCGAAGGTCGAAGGTCGAAGGTCGCGGGGCTGTTCGACCATTTGTCGCTTCGACGTTTGACTTCGCAGTTCACGGAATCCCCAGCATCTTATGGGTCTGCAGGCTCAGCCGCCACTCCGGATGGGCCAGGCAGTAGGCCACGCGCCAGCGGTCGTGTTGCGGTCCCGGTCGGGGCCGTCCATCGGCTGCAGGAAGAAATGCTGGAAATCGAGGCCTGCGGTACCGCTCCGGCTCGCCCCCCGCCTGCGGGAAGACCAGCTTCAGCTCGTCGCCGCGCGCGCAGCACCAGCGGGGCCGCCGGCCTTGGGGCGACACGCAGATCCAGTCGATGCCCGGGGGCGGCGCGATGGTGCCGTTGGTCTCGACCGCGACCTCGAAGCCGCGCCGCGTGGAGCGCCGCGATGGCGGCTGAGTCGAGCTGCAGGAGCGGCTCCCCGCCGGTGCAGACCACCAGCCGGCGTGCGGCCGGCGCCCGTGGAGCCGGCCAGGTCCGCGAGACCGCCGTCGGCCAGCGCCTGCGGCGGTGGCGAACTTGCCGCCGCCCGGCCCGTCGGTGCCCACGAAATCGGTGTCGCAGAACTGGCAGACCGCGTCGGCCCGGTCCGCCTCCCGCCCGGTCCAGAGGTTGCAGCCGGCGAAGCGGCAGAAGACCGCCGGCCGGCCGGCGTTGGCGCCTTCGCCCTGGAGGGTGTAGAAGATCTCCTTGACGGCGTAGGTCATCGGTAGCGGGGAACCCTAAAGGGCTTCCTCGCGACTGCGTCGCTCGGTCGCGGGTGAACCGCTGAACGGTTCACTGTTCGGTCGCCGGTGAACGGTGTCCGCCCATACGGGGCCGGATCAGCGATCCCGTTCTCCGCGAACCCCTTGAGCCGGAGCTGGCAGGTGTCGCACCGGCCGCAGGCCTCGCCGTCGGGCCCGGGATCGTAGCAGCTCCGGGTCAGCGCGTAGTCCACCCCCAGCTCGAGCCCGCGCGCGATGATCTCGCGCTTGGTCAGCGCGATGAGCGGGGTGTGGATGCGGAGCGCCGTGCCCTCGACGCCCGCCCGGGTGGCCAGGTTGGCCATCGCTTCGAAGGCCGCGATGTACTCGGGGCGGCAGTCGGGATAGCCGCTGTAGTCCAGCGCGTTGACGCCGAGGAAGATGTCGGTCGCGCCCAGCACCTCGGCCCAGCCGAGGGCGTACGAGAGGAAGATGGTGTTGCGCGCGGGGACGTAGGTGACCGGGAATCCCGATCGGTCCGCATCGAGCGATTCGGTCCTTGGGGACCGGGATGTCCGCAGTGAGCGCGGAGCCGCCGAACGGCCGGAGGTCGATGTCGATGACCAGGTGCTGCGTCACGCCGGCCCGCTTCGCTACCTCGCGCGCCGCCTCGAGCTCCACCGCGTGGCGCTGGCCGTAGCGGAAGCTGAGGGCGACGGGCGCAAATCCCTCGGCCTTCGCGATGGCGAGGATGGTGGCGGAGTCGAGGCCCCCGCTGAGGAGGACGACGGCGGGTGCTGCGTTGGGCATGGCGGGAATGTACCAGAGGGAGCGGGAGCGGGAGAGGGAGACGACTCCACCATTGGTTCTGTCATTGCGAGGCCCCGAAGTGGCCGAAGCAATCTTTGGGGCCGTGCGAAGCGACCCATCGATCGCTTCGTCGTCCCTTAAGGGACTCCTCGCAATGACAAAACATTATGCGGCCTTGTCATTGCGCGGCCGCGTAGCGGCGATTGGCCAGCGGGTCCGCCCCGCGACCTCGCAATTACCAAATTGCTTCGGCGGCGCCACTCCTCGCAACGACAGAACTCACGCCAGCAAGTGCCGCAGCGCCCCCTCCAGCTCCGGGTACTGGAAGGAGTAGCCGCTCTCCTTGAGTCGAAGCGGGTACGACCCGCTGGCTGGCGAGCGCCGTCTCCTCGGCCATTCGGCCGAGTGCGAGGCGCAATGCGGCGGCGGGGACGGGGAGGATGGCCGGGCGGTGCAGCACCTGCCCGAGGCACCGGGTGAAGTCCTCGTTGGTCACCGGCTCCGGGGCCACGAAGTTGACCGGCCCGCTCACCTCGGGCCGCTGAAGCACGTGCTGAATCGCGCCGACGACGTCGTCCAGCGCGATCCAGCTCATCCACTGGGCGCCGTCACCGATGCGGCCGCCGAGGCCGAGTCGGAACGGCGGCAGCATGAGGTGAAGGGCGCCGCCGTCGGGGGAGAGGACGATCCCCATCCGAGCCTGGACTGTCCGGATCCCCGCGGCGCGGGCGGGCAGAGTGGCCTCCTCCCAGGCGCGGCAGACCCCCGCGAGAAACGATTCGCTCCCGGTGGCCAGGCTGGAGTTCTCGGTCAGGACCTCATTGCGCCGGTTGCCGTAGATGCCGATGGCCGAGGCGCTCACCAGGACGGACGGCTTCCGGGTCGAGGCGGGCGAGAGTCGCGGACCAGGAGGTCGGTGCTCAGCACCCGGCTGTCCCAGATGGCCCGCATCCGGTCCGGGGTCCAGCGCCGGGCGATGTTCTCGCCGGAGAGATGCACCACCGCGTCCACCCCTTCGAGCGCCGCCGGATCGAGCCGGCCGCTCCCTGGATCCCAGGAGATCTCGCCCGGGCCCGGCTGGTGCCGGACCAGCCGGAGGACGCGATGGCCGCCGGCGGCAAGCGAGGCAGTTAGCGCCTTGCCCAGCAGGCCACTGGCACCGGTGATCGCGATCGTCTGGCTCATGCTTAGATTTACCCTGTGCACCTTCGCATTGTCATCTGCGCACACTGCTGGGCCTTTCCTCACCGGCTGGCGGGCCGCCCGCTCCCGCCACTCCCGCCACTTCCCCTCCCGCCCACGACCGCTGCGTCATCGAGCGGGTCGTCGATGGCGACACCTTCTGGTGCCGCGATGGGCGCAAGGTCCGGATGATCGGGATGGACACGCCGGAGCGGGGTCAGGGCGAGAGCTACACCCAGGCGAGGGAGGCGCTGCTCGAGCTGATCCCCGAAGGGTCGACGGTCATCCTGGAGCGCGACGTCGAGCGGTTCGACCGCTACCGCCGCTGGCTGGAGTGGGTCTGGGCCGACACGCTCCTGGTGAACGAGCGCATGGTGGCCGACGGATGGGCGGTGCTGCTCACGATTCCTCCCAACATCAGGTACGTCGATCGCCTCACGGCGGCCCAGAGCCGGGCCCGCGAAGCGAAACGCGGGCTCTGGGCCACGGACGGGTTCGCCTGCCCTCCCGCCGACTTTCGGCGCAAGGCGTGCTAGAGGCTGCCCAGGGTTCTGTCATTGCGAGGAGGTCCCTTAAGGGACCGACGAAGCAATCTTTGCTCGCCAGCGAACCAATCTCTCCTGCTGCTACAAATCCTCCCACAGATCCCGCCACGCCGGATTCTTGACCCGGATCAGCGACAGCTTCTGGCGTCGTGAGCCGGCCTTGATCTGCTTTTCCCGCAGTATGGCGCTGACCGGACTCTCGTGGACCTCGAACCAGACCAGGTGCCACGCCCGGTAGCGCCTGGTGAATGCGGCCCCCAACCCGGCACGATGCTGAGCCACTCGCCGCTTCAAGTCCCGGGTGACGCCGGCGTAGAGCGCGCTATGGGTGGTGTTGGTGAGCAGGTAGACGAAGAAGTAGCGCCGGCCTGGCATGGGGCCAGTCTGGCGGGAAACCGTCAACCAAGGCTCAACAGGCCGGCAAAGATTGCTTCGGTCCCTGAAGGGACCTCGCAATGACAAAAGTGCTACGGGCCTCGCAATGACAGAAGTCGCCCGGGAGTGGCCACCGGGAGCGCCTCGCCGTAAGTTGAGCGGCATCGTCCTCCCCACGGAGTCCGCATGCCGCCTCGCCTCCGCCGTCCGCCCTGCCGATTCGCGGGGTCATTCGCCGTGGCACTCGCGCTCGCCGGCGCCCTCCCGCTGCAAGGCACGGCGCAGCAGCTGGCGTCGGTCGCGGACACCTCGCCCTTCCGCCCGCTGGAGCTTCCCGGCCCGGACAGCTCCGGAGCGGCAGCGGGCCGCCCGGGCCCCGCGCTACTGGCAGCAGCAGGTCGACTACCGGATCGACGCCACGCTCGACCCCGCGCAGAACGAGCTCCGCGGCCGGGCAGACGATGCCACTACCACAATCGCTCACCCGACGCGCTGCCCTACCTCTGGCTCCACCTCGAGCAGAACATGTGCGGCCCCGGGGAGCCTCACCACCCTGCTCGACCAGCCGCCGCTGGTCTTCCTGGGCTCCGACCTTCGACTTCTGCTGCAAGGGCTTCGCCGGCGGCCTCACGCTCGACTCGCGTGCTCGTGGGCCGGGTGGCCGCCACGCCGGTGGTCTACGGCACCGCGATGCGGCTCGACCTCCGGGCGCCGCTGGCGCCGGGCAGGCGTCTGGATGCTGCGACCTCGCGTGGCGATTCAACGGTGCCGCCCTTCGGCGGCGGGCGGATGGGGCACGACGGCACCCTGTACGAACTGGGGCAGTGGTACCCGCGACTGGCGGTGTACGACGATCTCCGCGGCTGGAACCACGAGCCCTACATCGGCGCCGGCGAGTTCTACCTCGAGTACGGCGACTTCGACGTGTCGCTCACGGTGCCCGGCGAGCTACGTGGTGGCGGCCACCGGGACGCTGCGGAACCCGCGGGCAGGTGCTCACGGCGCCCCAGCGGGCGCGCCTCGTCCGCGCGCCGCGACGTCGGCACGCGCCGGTCGCCATCATCACGAAGGACGAGGCCGGCGCACCCGCCCCGGGCGGAGCTGTCGCGGGCGACCACCCTCACCTGGCGCTTCACCGCCGACAGCGTGCGCGACTTCGCCTTCGCCGCGAGCCCCGACTTCCAGTGGGACGCCAGCGCGTGGGACGGCGTGATGATCCACACGCTCTACCGGCCCTCGGCCACCCTCTGGGCGGAGGCCAACCCATCACGCGGGAGGCGCTGGCGCTACTACAGCCAGCCAGTGGCTGCCGCTATCCCTGGCCGCAATTCACGAGCATCGAGGGGCCGATCGAGGGGATGGAATACCCGATGATCACCTTCGACCCCGCGGGGCCCACGCGCGAGGACGTGCAGTGGGTGCTGGCCCACGAGCTGGGGCACCAGTGGGTGCCGATGGTCGTCGGGTCGAACGAGCGGCTCTACCCGTGGATGGACGAGGGGTTCAACACCTTCATCGACCTGGCCAACGCCGCGCAGTACTTCAAGGGCACCGCCTACGGCGATTCGATCGAGGTCCACCCGCTCCACCTCTATGCCGACCACGCGGTGCCCGGGCAGGAGCAGCCGTTGATGCTCCGGCCCGTGGAAGTGACGGACCTCTTCTGGGCCGGCTACCAGAAGCCGGCGCTGATGATGCAGCTGCTCCGGTACGAAGTGCTCGGCGTGGAGCGGTTCGACGCCGCCTTCCGCCAGTACCTCGACGCCTGGGCCTTCCGGCACCCTTCGCCCGCCGACTTCTTCCGCCTCATGCGCGACGCCGTCGGGGATGGACCTCGACTGGTTCTGGCGGGAGTGGGTGCTGACGACGACGCGGCTCGACCAGGCGGTGGACTCGATCGCGGCCGCGCCGGGCGGCGTGAGCGAGGTCCGGCTCTCCAGCCTCGGCACGATGATCATGCCGGCTGAGCTCAAGCTGACCTTCGCCGACGGCAGCACCGAGGTGGTGCGGTTGCCGGTCGAGATGTGGAACCTCGGGCCGCGCTTCACCTACCGGGTCCGCCGGCGGCCCGCAGTCAGGAGCGCGGAGCTCGACCCGCGCCACGCCCTGCCCGACGTGAACCGCGTCACAACAACCGGTACCCCCGGTGAGCACGCGGGACGCCGGCGGGCTGGAGGAATTCCTGCGTGCGGCAGGGTGCATCCGACAGGGTGGTGCAGGGAGGGCTGGACGTGCTGCTCGCGGGGTGGGAGCGGACCGTGGCGGCGGTCGAGGAGGGATACGCCTCGGGGTACGAGGACTACCTCAACGACCTGGACGGGCGCCAACTCCTGGCGCAGGCCCTCGAGCGGGTCTCGCCCGCGCAGGCCGCGGTGGTGGCGGAGCGGCTCGACGCGCTGGACGGCCGGATGCGGGCCGCCACGACACCGGTGACCCGGTGCCTCTGGGGAATGATCGTCGCGGAAGAGGAAGGGTGGACGCCCGGAGCCAACTGGTGGTATTTCCTGCTCCCTACGGCGCCCGGTCCCAAGCTGGCGGCCGAGCTTACGGGGTGGTGACAGAACTGTGGGGGGCGGGGGGGCAGGGGGGCAGCGGGGCAGTGGTTCCGTCGCTGCGAGGTCCCTTCGGTCGCCTTAAGGCGTTCCTCGCAACGGCAGAACATTCATGCGGCCTTGCCATTGCGCGGCCGCGTAGCGGCGATTGGCCAGGCGGGGCTCTCAGCCCCGCGACCTCTCATTTACCACAGATCGCTTCGGCCCCTGAAGGGACCTCGCAATGACAAAAGTGCTACGGGCCTCGCAAGACAAAACCTAGGCGCCCTGGACCCGCTTGAGCAGCAGGAGGTCCAGCACATTATCGCGGGTCAGCATCCCGATCACGGTCCCCTCGCTGCCCTGCACCGGGAGCGCAGGGAGGCCGCTCGCCTGCAGCAGCGCCAGGGCCGATTCCAGCGGCATCTCGGGCACCAGCACCGGCAGCCGCCCGGTCATCGCCTCTCCGACCGTTCCCTGGGGCCCCCTGCCGGCCAGCCCCTTGATCAGTCCTTCCCGGGTCAGCATCCCCTCCGCGTGCCCAAGGTTGTCGACCACCGGGAACTCCCGCTGGTCGCCGTCGAGCAGCATCGCGACCGCCTGCTCGAGCGCGCGTGCACCGCGATCGTCCGGTAGTTGGTCACCATCACCTCGCGGAGGGTCAGGCCCCGGGTGGCGGTGCGGGCCTCGACCGTCGCCAGCTCAGCGCCCGCCCCGAAAAAGACGAAGAAGGCGATGAGGAGCAGGAGGGGCCGGGGCGGCTCGCCGAAGAGGCCCACGAGACCGAAGACCAACGCCAGTCCCTGGCCGACTCGCGAGGCAATGCGTGTTGCCTTGAGCGCGGCCGAGTCGACTGGCGAGGAGGGCGCGCAGCACCCGGCCGCCGTCCATCGGAAAGGCCGGGATGAGGTTGAAGAGCAGCAGGACGAGATTGATGCCGAAGAGCAGCGCCAGCGGCGATTCCGGCAGCGCGTCACTCGGCCGGAGCGACGGCGCCTGGCCCAGCGCGGCCATGATCCCGTAGGCAACAATGGCAATGGTCAGGGTCACGGCGGGGCCGGCGAGTGCGACCAGCAACTCCTGGCGGGGCTCGTCGGGAATTCGCTCCAGCCGTGCCACGCCGCCGATCGGGAGCAGCAGCACATCCGGGGTCCGGATCCCGAACCGGCGTGCCATGCGGATGTGCCCGAACTCGTGGACCAGCACCGATCCGAACAACACCAGCAGGGTCACGCCGATTCCCAGCGCGCCGGCGGGACCGCCGGCGGCGAAGCCCTGCCAGACGAACCACACGATCAGCAGGACGAACGTGAAGTGGAGCTTCACGTCCGTGCCGCCGATTCGCGCGACCCGCCACGACCAGTTCATTTCTTCTTCCGGCTCTTCGCCCCCGCGCGCCATCAGCTGCTCGATGTCCGCCACCGTCCGCGGCGCCCCCTTCGACATCATCTCGTAGCCGGTCTGGGTCACCAGGTAGTCGTCCTCGATCCTGATGCCGATGGACTCCGCCGGGATGTAGATGCCGGGCTCGATGGTGAACATCATCCCGGCGGCGAGCGGGGTCTTGTAATCGCCGACGTCGTGGACATCCATCCCGATCCAGTGGCCC
This sequence comes from uncultured Gemmatimonadales bacterium, assembly GCA_963724265.1. Taxonomy (GTDB): domain Bacteria; phylum Gemmatimonadota; class Gemmatimonadetes; order Gemmatimonadales; family GWC2-71-9; genus DATEHG01. Next base: position 1,289,095 of record CAVRTU010000005.1, on the reverse strand, counting down.
AGGCCGTGGATGAAGTAGAAGTCGCAGGTCTTCGGCGCACAGAGATCGCCGGAGTGCTCCTTCATGTAGTTCCGGGCGATTTTGCCGAGGGTGCCCATCAGCTGGCCCGGGTGGACCGAGTCCATCGCCGCCTGCTGCGTGGCCAGGACCAGTTCGTAGAGCGCCTTCTGCCGCGGTGAGAACTTGCCGTTGATCGGGAAGGTCCGGGTCACGTCGGCGGTGTAGTACCCGAACTCCGCCGCCGCATCCATCACCACCAGGTCGTTGGGCCCGGTCAGGCGCCGGCTCAGGTCGTAGTGCAGGATGGTGGCGTCGAACCCGGTGCCCACGATGCTCGGGTACCCGACCCGTTCGGCCCCTTCATAGCGGAAGGTCCCCTCCAGGATTCCCTCCAGCTCGTACTCCCACATTCCCGGGCACCCCTCGCGCTGATCGCCTGCGTCGTGCCCGTCGGTGCTGATCGTCACCGCCCGGCGCATCCGGCGGATCTCGTCGTCGTCCTTGACCAGGCGCATCGCGGCCAGCATGGGCCGCAGGTCATCGGCCTTGATCGCCGGGCCGTTGAGGGCCAGGCCGCGGAGATAGAGGTCGTCGGCCGTCCGGTCGCCGAACTTGAGCAGCACCCGGCGCCCCGAGGTGTAGGCGAAGCCACGGATTTCGCTCTCGGCCTTGTCGGCCGGCCGGACATCGTCGATTCCGGTGATGGCGGTGGCCTCCGGGCCGGGGCCGAGCTTGGGGCCGGTCCAGCGCTCCTGCATCGAGTCGCGGGCGGGGAGGTACAGGATCGCCCGGGGCGGTAGCGGAGTCGCGGACCTGGAGCACCAGGTAGGAGCCCGGGGTCTCGAGGCCGGTCAGGTAGAAGAAGTCGTTGTCCTGCCGGAAGTCGCTGTCCTGCGGGTAGTCGCCCTCGATGTCGCGCGACTCGGCCGACCGGATCACGGCCACGCCGGTGCCCATCCGGGCCAAGAGGGCGTTGCGACGAGCGGTGAGGTTGGCCACGGGCACCGGACCGGCGGGCGAGCCGACCTGGGCCTGGAGCGGAAGCCGGGGCACCACCGCCAGGGCGGCGCCCAGCAGGAGGGCAGGGAACGGACGGCGCGACATCGATTCTCCTCTCGGGTTGATGGCCCCGACGGGGCCGGCTGGAAACTACAATCGCCTCGCCGCTTTCGCGCGGTGCTAACGGGCATTAATCTTGTGCCCCGACCCTCGCCGGAGCCCGAAGATCGCCACCACGCCCTGGACCGTCAAGGACGCCGAGAAGCTCTACAACATGCAGGGCTGGGGCCTCGGCTTCTTCCGCATCAACGCCGAGGGCCACGTCACGGTGCACCCCGACGCGAACCCGAAGCGCGGCCTCGACCTCTACCAGCTCGCCCTCGACCTGCACGCGCAGGGCGTCGGCCTGCCGCTGCTGCTCCGCTTCTCCGACATCCTCCGGGCCCGGATCGAGACCCTCGCCACGCAGTTCCAGACCGCCATCGCGGAGTTCGGCTACGAGGGCACCTACACCACCGTCTACCCGATCAAGGTCAACCAGCAGCGCCACGTGGTCGCAGGAGATCGTCGAGTTCGGCGCCGCCCTTCGGCGTCGGCCTCGAGTGCGGCAGCAAGCCGGAGCTGCAGGCGGTGCTCGGCCTCACCGAGAGCACCGACCACATCATCGTCTGCAACGGCTACAAGGACGAGGAGTACATGCGGCTGGCCCTGATGGGCCAGCGGCTCGGCCACCAGGTGTTCATCGTGCTCGAGCAGCTCCAGCGAGCTCGACACCGCTGCTCACGGTGGCCGACGAGATGGGCGTCATGCCCACGCTCGGCGTGCGCATCAAGCTCGCCACCGAGGGCTCGGGCCGCTGGGCCAAGAGCGGCGGCGAGAAGTCCAAGTTCGGGCTCTGAGCGCCGTGGAGCTGATGAAGCTGCTGGACCAGCTGGAGACCGCTGGGCCGCAAGGACCTGCTCAAGCTGGTGCACTTCCACCTCGGCAGCCAGATCACCGACATCCAGTACATCAAGGCCGGGCTCGAGGAGATCGGCCGGTACTACGTCGAGCTCCGCGAGATGGGGTTCGACCTGACCCACGTGGACGTGGGCGGCGGCCTCGGCGTGGACTACGACGGCTCCCGCTCGACCCGCCCGGCCAGCATGAACTACTCGATGCGGGAGTACGCCAACGACGTGGTGTACACCCTGGGCAACCGTCTGCACGAGCGCGGAGCTCCCGATGCCGCACATCATCTCGGAGTCGGGCCGGGCGCTCACGGCGCACCACGCGCTGCTGCTGGTCAACGTGACCGACGTCGAATCGCAGACCGAGCCGGTGGTGCCGACGCTCGGCCGAGAAGCCGCCACCCGCTGCTGGTCGAGCTGAAGGAAAACCTGGAGTCGCTCGACGCCCGACCGGCTGCGAGGAGGTCCACCACGACGCCATCTTCGGCAAGGAGCGGGCCCAGGAGCTGTTCGCCAGCGGCGTGCTCACCCTGCGCGACCGGGCCGACGCCGAGCAGCTCTACCTCTGCACCATGAACGCGCTGGCCGCGGCTGGTCGGCGACGACAAGGCCAGCTACCCCGAGATCGTCGGCCGACCTCGAGTCCACCCTGGTGGACCGCTACTTCTGCAACTTCTCGGTGTTCCAGTCGCTGCCCGACAACTGGGCCATCGACCAGCTCTTCCCGATCATGCCGATCCACCGGCTGGACGAGCAGCCGACCCGGCGCGGCACCATGCAGGACATCACCTGCGACTCCGACGGCGTCATCGACCGGTTCGCCGGCGGCCGGAAGGGCAAGCCCTCGCTCGAGCTGCACCCGATCAAGGACGGCGAGCCCTACATCCTGGGCATCTTCCTCACCGGCGCCTACCAGGAAATCCTGGGCGACCTGCACAACCTCTTCGGCGACACCAACGCGGTGCACATCCGGCTGACCGACGAGGGCTACGAGATCACCGACCTGGTGCACGGCGACACGGTGACCGAGGTGCTCAACTACGTCCAGTTCCAGCGCCAGCGACCTGCTCGACCACCTTCCGGCGCAAGGTGGCCAACGCCAAGGACCTCGCGCCGGGACGATGCCAACCGTTTCATCGCGGACTACGTGGCGGGGCTGGAGGGGTACACCTATCTGGAGGGGGAGGAGTTACCGACGGCGTAGGGGGGAAATACGAATAGTCAATTCTAACAGGGTTGCAAGAAGCTCTATTCACAGCGCATCTCTTGCGCTATCATATCCTCGATTCGTGAGCACTGTGAAGCGCACTTCTCCTGGCCTCAATGGACGCTTAGCGGACCTGGCGGCGCACTCTCTGCGGCGCGCCGTTCATGAGCGACTTGTTCGGATCGGATTCAAGAAGAACGGGCACGGCTACCATCTTCCTGCCGGTGCTACGAAGGATACAATTCGCGATCTCCACAGGCTCGGACGAATAGAGCGTCGTAGCCGCTCGAAGCGCTTGTTGGCTGAACATGGAGCCGAACTGATTGAGCACTTTGCGAGCGGCGCGGAAATAAACCCGCGATTGATATCCCCGGAACTTGTAAGTGTGCGGACCGGGACGATAGAGGCCTCGCTGTTCCGATTTGCCACACTTCTATGGTCTATTCCGGTATCGCAAGGATTCGGTAGACGCGTTCGGTTTCTCGTGCGCGACAGCCACAACGGCAAGCTGATCGGATTGTTTGGCCTTACTGACCCGGTTTTCAACCTGAGCGTTAGGGACGACTGGATCGGGTGGAACTCGGAGGACCGCCGGAGGCGCCTTGTGCGCGTAATGGACGCCTTCGTGGTGGGCGCCGTGCCGCCGTACTCGAGCCTGATAGGCGGGAAAAAACTCGTCGCGGCCCTAATGACCAGCGCGGAGGTACTGCGCGCTTGCGAACGCAAGCTACCCGGTGAACTCGCTGTGATCCAGAGGACGGTGAAGCCTTCGCGGCTCGTTCTCCTGACAACGACTTCCGCCTTGGGCCGGTCATCCCTCTAGAATCGTCTCGTGATTCCCGGCGGGGCGTCATTTGTCCCTCGGGACTACAAAAGGATACGGCCACTTTCACCTGTCAGGGCATTTGTTCGATCGGCTGCGGGAACACCTCGTCTCCCTGAAGCACCCATATGCATCCGGCCATCGGTTTGGCATGGGTCCAAACTGGAGGCTCAGAGTAGCTAGGCAGGCCCTGCACTCCATCGGCCTTCCGGCGGATACCATTCTAAGACATGGCATAGAGCGTGGAGAGGTTTCGCCGCTCCGCTCTCCTCAAACTGGCGAGAAGTCCTCAGAGGTGAACACGAGCGCGTTAAGGGGGGCGCCACTAAGTGCCAATTCAATTTCTGAGTACTGCATTGATAGATGGATGGTACCTCGTAGCCTTCGCGATGCGAGCTACAGGGACGTCTCCCGCGAGACCGTAATGGCATTGATACGGGCCTAGATTCACTAACTTACGCAGTGCTGTAGGGAGGCGACGTGGCACTAGCGAACATTGATATGGATGCGCTTCGACAACTAATTCGCAGCGCGCAAGTGGCTAATGATCCGCTCCTTAACAGGTTTCGCGAGTACGCGCGGCGCCTGAAGCAAGGCATCAAACCACTCCGGCCGTATTCCGTAAATGCCGTCTCCTTCGTGTCTGCAGACGGCGGCGACAATCGCCTCACTTTCAATCCGTCCGTAATCGAACTCGTGAGGGTTGTCGATTCGCGCGGTAATGAGTGTGCACTTGACGCCGTGCCTAATACAGCTGCCCTTAGCGAGCTGGAGAAACGAGCAGTGGGTGGGACTACATATACCGTCCGACCGCTGCAGCGACTCTGCGCCGATCTCAATACTGAACTCCGGCATCTCTCTTACCTGATTCGAGCGGCGGGGACGCCAGGCAAGAGCACCGAGCTATTCGCTGTTATCGTGATATTGTGGAGTGGGCAGTGCTCTACGACTTGGTGTCGAATCCTACCACGCAGTGGGGCTCGGATACCATTTTAGTGCGCGACGGACTTCTTAGGACGAAGTCGTTTACGCGAGAGGTCTTCCCGAAGATCGACACGCTGCTTCGAAATGGTGTTGCTGCTCACAAGGCTAGGAATGTGCGATTGTCGATTGTCGGGGTAGCCAAAGCGAGCTCTGTACTCGGCCAGCTCGCCCTGGCGCTAGAACTCGAAGGGACGTTCCATCGGGACTACCCGTGCTATGTACGGGTGCCGACGGACGTCGAAGAAGACTGCTATAACTATGATCGCACATGGCTCGACACATACGAGAGCTCCGAGCCAGATGATCGAGGACGCAGGCTGTATCAATCCTTCGGCAACATGCACCTCGTTAAGTTCGGCGATAGGGCTTTCGACCCAGTGTGGCCGGTCGATATCGCGGAGTGGCAGTCCTCAGACTCAGACAAGATACTTGGGCAACTCACGGTAGATGCGCAGCAGGGATTTCCTATTCCTGACTATCCAATGTGCATTCAGCGTGCCCATGATTTTGCGAAGATCACTGGCATCGAGATTGAAGTCCTTCAGGACTTGCTTATCGAGTCCATGACGGCAGGCCTAAGTAAGGACCAGGTTGAGCGACTACTCCGCTTGAAGTACCTGGGCCGATCACTAGCTGCCCTTCGGTACAAGGAGGCCTGACGTGCTGTTCGCCAACACAGAGCTTATGGGGACCTTCAAGGGATTCAATGAGAAGGGGCTTGAGTTTGCGGCAGAGATCATTGCGCCCTACGACGCAGCGATGCTGGATCGTCCGCAACTCGGGCAATTCCTGCTCGTGGAACTCGGCTCCAATGAAGAGGCCGCGCTTGGCAGGATCACACGATTCGTCCCGACTGGTCTGCTCGCTACTGCCGAGCTGTGAAGACTATGTGAATACCATGCAGAGACGCCAGCAGTCCGTGCCGGAGGACCTGAAGGAACAGCGGCTAAAGTACCGTGTTCAGGTAAAGCTTCTAGGAGCGATCAAAGTTGTGAATGGCAAGATTAGGTATGTCCCTTCGCAGCGACGGCTTCCGCACCTCGGTGCCAAGGTCGCGTTACCCAGCGCTCAAGTGCTGAATGAGATCTGCCGGCTCAGTGAGGGCACCACGGAGTTGGAGATTACGTCCTGGGTGAGTTTGTGTATTGTGGGGCGGCGACACTTCAGGCGGATCCGACCTTTCGGTCGATGGATCCAAAGCTGACGGTGACATTCAACATTCGTAGTCTGGTTGCGCGTCGTTCAGTGATCTTTGCAAGGGCAGGATACGGCAAATCGAATCTCATGAAGTTTCTTATCTCCGAGCCTTGATCGGCAGCCACCGCTCACACCTGCTGGGCGCCCTGTAGGCACCCTCATCTTCGATCCGAATGGTGAGTACTTCTGGCCGGATGTAGTGGAGCATAGGCCAGGACTTTGTGACGTCCCTCATCTCAGGAACAGCCTAGTAGTCTTCACGAACAAGAACGCCTCTAGCCCTTACTATAGCAGTTGGAAGGTCGGCCAAGTGAAGCTCGACATTCGGGACCTTCGGCTCGAGACGTTATCGGCGTAGCGATCTCACCAGAGCGCCAATCGCAGCAAAACGTACTGAAGCTCAAAGGACTAAATGATCAGGACGGCGTACGCTGGTTGACCTTCTTCACACGCAGAAACTCGCTGCTTCTGACCAGGCGATCGCACAGCTTCTCGGGTACACCCAGGCTCAGATTCAGAACAGCCTCGGGGAGATAGCTGCTGCTCGTAGTAACATGAACGGCGTTGTGAAGACTACTCCATGATCCTCACAGCCGTCTCTTAGCCGGCACAATCGAAGCGCTATCCCGCTCGCTCTCATAGTAGTGATCGATCTGAGCATAATGCCTAGTGCCGGCGCCGGCAACACTCTCGCTGGACTACTGTTACGTCGCCTGTTCTCTCACAACCAAGAGAACTTCACGGGTGGCCAGCCAATAATCCCTACAATCGCTGTAATCGAGGAGGCACAAAGCGTTTTAGGTCGCAATCTCGACGACACTAGCCCCTTCGTCGAATGGGTTAAAGAAGGCCGCAAGTATGATCTCGGCGCGATCTTGATCACGCAGCAACCAGGTTCGATGGCTCCCGAAATCATGAGTCAGGCCGACAATTGGTTCTGCTTCCACCTCTCCTTCCGAGGGTGACGCAGGCACCCTCGGCAAGTACAACTCACACTATTCAGATGATATTCTCGCCCACCTTATCGGCGAGCCCATTCCGGGCAACTGCTACATGTGGAGCGCGCCGAGGCAACCATTTGTGTTGCCGGTTCGTGTCAGAAGTTTTGAACAGGCCTACGCTGGAAACGTCAACAGGGACCCCCGTGCGGTGAGACTCGAAGACACAACCGCGCAGGCCATTGAGCATACGTTCGGCACCGCGGAGGATCGACTCGTCCAAGCGCTAGCGGAAGCATTGAAGCAGAACAACATCAAATGGGTCAGTGTTCCGGTGAAAAGCGGCAACCTAGTTGGCGTTAAGACAGGGCAACTGTACTACGTGATAAAGGATATCAAGATGCCATCTGACACCCAGTCCGAGGAGCAGCTCAACAGCATCCTTCTTAACCGTCTCTTGGGGGAAGGTTCCGTCGAACTGCTGCAGCATGGCGAGCACGACTATCATTGTGCGCGCCTTGAAGATTGGGAGCGCGTACTCGGTAAACCTCTAACCGTGCGCGATTCGTAAATGGCGATTTCCGAGCTTATTGCGATTGTGACCTAATCAGGTGTTGGGGTTCATGACGCTACCGCTGGTTGGGAATTGTTCCTGCCGACTCGGTGCAGGCGGGCATGTCGCAACTCAGACCGAAGCCATTAGGGTGCTATTGCAGGTTGACCATTGAAGCGGGGAAGGCGAGGTATTGGACGGCTGGCCTTTCCCGCTTGCTATGTCTCACGACGGATGCCTTGGATGGCTAACGGTTACTCCCGGGGGCACAGTCGGGAGTATTCCTCTCCTCCTCGAATTATTCCTGTGTGGTTCATCTGAACCCACTGGGCCTCCCAAGCACCCATGAAGGTGACCGGACCCACGGCCCGCAGTGAGAGCGCTTCTCCTGCTGGGGCTGGTCGCCTCCGCCTCCCCCCACGCTCCTCCCCGCCCAGGCCTACAGCGGATCGAACCCCTCCGGCTTCGTCTCAGCCTACGCCCAACTCGCCGGCCCCGACGACTGGCCACCCATCGTGATGGCGGGGGTGGACCTCTCGGCCCTCCACCTCGAAGGGCGCTACAACTACGAGGACAACGGCACGGTGTCGCTCTGGGCTGGATGGAACCTGAAGGCCGGGAGTGCGGTGCGCCTGATCGTCACACCGATGGCCGGAGCCTACGCGGGGCAGGGAGGGGGAGCGGGGCCGGGCCTCGAGTTCACCCTCACCTGGAAGAAGCTCACCGTCTACGACGAGAGCGAGCTGATCTTCCCCTTCTCCGGCGATTCCTCCTGGGTCTACACCTGGGCCACCGCCTCCTGGGCGGTGCGGAAGTGGTTTCAGCCCGGGGTCTCGATCCAGCGGCTCTGGATTCCGGGCGGCAGCAACACCGTCGATCCGGGGGTCGGGGTCGCGGCGGGGGTGGGGCCGATCGTGGCCGACGTCTACGCGTACAACCCGTTCAATGATCGGAGGTCGTGGCAGCTGGGGGTGAGTTGGTACTTCTAGAGGGGCAGGGGGGCAGGAGGGCCTAAAGGACTTCCTTGCGACTTCGTCGCTCGGTCGCAGAGGGGCAGAAGGTCGCCGGGTGAGACCGCCGCGAAGCGACCGAAGGGAGTCCTTTAGGGCGGCGATTGGCCAGGCGCGACCGCAGGAAGTCCTTTAGGGGGGCTCTCAGCCCCGCGAATTCACGTTGAACCCATGGGGCCGAAGCAATCTGATGAGGGCGCGGTCCGGGGCGACGTACCGGCCAGATTGCTTCGTCGGTCCCTGAAGGGACCTCCTCGCAATGACAGAACGCGCTCACTGCCCCCCCGCCCCCCGGCGACCGTCAGGGAGTCCTTTAGGCCCCCCTGTGTGTTTCGGCAGCCGCCCCGCCTCCTGCAGCGCCCGCCGCAGCAGGAACTCGACCTGCGCGTTGACCGAGCGGAGCTCGTCGGCCGCCCAGCGCTGCACCGCCTCGTGCAGCGCCGGGTCGAGCCTGAGGAGTACAGGGCGGCGTTCCGCCATCGCTCAGTAGATCGAGCCGGTGTTGACCACGGGCTGGGTGCCCTGCTCGGAGCAGAGCACCACGAGCAGATTGCTGACCATGGCCGCCTTCCGCTCCTCGTCGAGGTGGACGATCTGCTTCTGCGACAGCTGCGACAGCGCCGACTCGACCATGCCGACCGCGCCATCCACGATCATCTGGCGGGCCGAGATCACGGCGCTGGCCTGCTGGCGCCGGAGCATGACGCCGGCGATCTCGGGGGCGTAGGCCAGGTGGCTGATCCGGGACTCGATCACCTTGACTCCCGCCTTGGCCAGCCGCTCCTGGATCTCGCCCTGCAGCTTCTCGGCGACCTGCTGGGTGTTGGTGGAGAGCGACATCGTGCTCGGCCACGTGCGAGTCATACGGGATACTGGTTGGCCAGCCCGCGCAGGGCCGACTCGCTCTGGACCTTGACGTAGTCCTCGTAGTTGTCGACCTCGAACAGCGCCTCGGCGGTATCGGTCACCTGCCAGACCACCACCGCCCCGATCTCGATCGGGTTGGAGTTGTGGTCGTTCACCTTGAGCTTGGCGGTCTCGAAGTTCCGCACCCGGAGGGAAATGGCCCGCTTGGTGTAGAACGGGTTGGCCCACCAGAGGCCCTGGTTGCGGACCGTGCCGGCATAGCGGCCGAAGAGCTGCAGCGCCTTGCCCTGGTTGGGCTGGACGATGAACAGCCCCCTCCAGAGGAGGACGAGGAGCGGAAACGCCAGCACGACCATCGGCATCTGCTGGGCCTCACCGGACGCTACGGTTCGGATGAAGAAAGCGGCGAGTGCGGCCGTGGCGGCCAGCAGGAGGAGCACGGCCAGGGCGCCGGAGGTGGCGTTCTTCTGGAATTCGCGGGTCACGGTCGGTCCTCTTCGGAATAAGTGGTAGCAAGATGATATCACTATGCTATCCTGCTGTCAAGCAGGGGCGGACGGGCGGAAAGGCGGTTCTGTCATTGCGAGGCCGCGAAGCGGCCGAAGCAATCCGATGAGGGCGCCGCTCGAGGCGACCTACCGGCCAGATTGCTTCGTCGTCCCTTAAGGGACTCCTCGCAATGACAGAACTTCAGGGTGCTGAGCCTCCTCGCAATGCCAAAACCCATCAAAACTTTCTGCTATTACATTGCTCCACCTCCCAGGAGTCGTTCCCCGGGAACACTCCGCCGATCCACCACTTTCGAGAGGGACTCGCGTGAAGCTGCTCACCGCACTCGCTGCCGCCGGCCTGGTGCTGGCCGGCTGCAAGCCCGCCGGCGACACCGACAAGGCCGGGGCCGTGGACACCAAGGGCATTACCCAGCAGGCCTACGTCTACTCGCTCCCGATGATCGCCGGCTACAAGGCGATCTACGGCGTGGCGGTCGACGCCAGCGGCTCGGGCTACCGCGGGCCCTGGAACCAGATTCACAGCGACCACCGGGTCTTCACCCCAGCCGACAAGATCATCGTCACCCCCAACAGCGACACCCCCTACTCGATGCTGGCGATGGACCTGCGGGCGGAGCCGCTGGTGATCTGCGTTCCGACAGTCGAGAAGCGGCGCTACTACTCGGTGCAGATCATCGACCTCAACACCTTCAACGTGGGCTACATCGGAAGCCGCACCACGGGGAACACGCGGCGGCTGCTACCTGGTGGCGGGGCCCGGCTGGACGGGGCAGGCGCCCGCCGGCGTCGCCAAGGTCTTCACCCTCGAGACCCAGCTCGGCATCGCCATCTTCCGCACCCAGCTCTTCGGCCCGTCCGACATGCCGAACGTCGAGAAGGTGCAGGCCGGCTACAAGGCACAGCCGCTCTCGGCGTTCCTGAACCAGCCCGCCCCGCCGGTGCCGCCGGCCATCGATTTCCCGGCCTTCACCGACAGCGCCTTCAAGACCGAGTTCGTGGGCTACGAGAACTTCCTGCTCCAGTTCATCCCGGTGGTGCCGGAGGAGCAGGCCATGCGGGAGCAGTTCGCGCAGATCGGCATGGCGCCCGGCCAGCCATTCGACTTCGCCAGGCTGTCCGACTCCCAGAAGGCGGCGATGGGCCTCGGCATCAAGGACGGGTACGACGCGATCGGGGCCCGTGCCAAGGGCATCGGCCGCGACGCCAACGGCTGGCGCCTCGGCTCGGCGTTCGGCGACCGCGCCTTCTACAAGGGGGACTACCTGCTCCGTGCCGCCGCCGCGGTCGCGGGGCTCTACGGCAACGACGCCGAGGAGGCGCTCTACCCGGCCGCACGAACGGACTCGGCGGGCCAGCCGCTCGACGGCAGCCAGCACGACTACGCGCTGACCTTCCCCGCCGGCGGACTGCCGCCGGTCAACGCCTTCTGGTCGGTCACGATGTACGATGGGAAGAGCCAGCTGCTGGTGGAGAACCCGATCAAGCGCTACCTGGTCAATTCTCCGATGCTGCCGGGCATGAAGAAGAACAAGGATGGGTCACTGACCCTCTACATCCAGGCCAGGTCGCCCGGGGCGGGGAAGGAGTCGAACTGGCTGCCGTCGCCTGCGGGGCCGATGTATCTCGTGATGCGGCTGTACTGGCCCAAGGAAGAGGCATTGAGCGGCAAGTGGTCGCCGCCGGGGCTGGTGGTGACGCGGTGAGGGCCGGGGGGCGGAGGGGCAGTGGGGCAGAGGGGCGGACAGGAGTTCTGTCATTGCCAGGAGGCCCGCAGGGCCGACGAAGCAATCTAACCGGTAAGTCGCCTCGGGCGGCGCCCTCATCAGATTGCTTCGGCCACTTCGCGACCGAAGGGAGTCCTTTAGGGTGGCCTCGCAATGACAGAAGGGGGAAGCCCCGCTCCCTGCTCCCTGCTTCCCGCTCCCTGTGGTTTAGCCCCTCATCGCCATCGGCACGAACTCCCGCTGATCGTGCCCGGTGAAGATCTGCCGTGGCCGGGCGATCTTGGTATCGGGGTCGAGCAGCATCTCCTCCCACTGGGCCAGCCACCCCGGCATCCGGCCCAGGGCGAAGAGGATGGTGAAGTAGTCGGTCGGGTAGCCCATCGCCTGGTAGATCAGCCCCGAGTAGAAGTCCACGTTGGGGTAGAGCTTCCGCTTGATGAAGTACTCGTCCTCCAGCGCGATCCGCTCCAGCTCGAGCGCGATCTCGAGCATCGGGTTGAGCCCGGTCTGCTCGAAGACGTCGTAGGCCACCTGCTTGATCAGCTTGGCCCGCGGGTCGTACGACTTGTAGACCCGGTGGCCGAAGCCCATCAGGCGGCCCTCGCCCTTCTTCACCTTCTCGATGAACGCGGGAATGTTCTTCTTCTCGCCGATCTCGTCGAGCATGATCAGGACCGCCTCGTTGGCGCCGCCGTGGAGCGGGCCGTAGAGCGCCGCGATGCCCGCCGACACCGCCGAGAAGGGGTCCACGTGCGAGGAGCCGACGGCGCGCACCGCGCTGGTCGAGCAGTTCTGCTCGTGGTCGGCGTGCAGGATCAGGAGGATCTCGAGCGCCCGCTGCAGCACCGGCGTTGGGCTCGTGCTTGCCGCCGATGCTGAAGGTCATGTTCACGAAGTTCCCGATGTAGCTCAGGTCGTTGCGGGGGAATTCGTAGGGCAGGCCGCGCGAATGCCGGAAGCAGAAGGCCGCGATGGTCGGCACCTTGGCCATGAGCCGGACCCGCTGCAGGTAGCGGTTGGCCGGGTCGTGGATGTCCTTGGCGTCGGGATAGAACGTGGAGAGCGCCCCGACCACGCCGAGCAGCATCCCCATCGGGTGGGCGTCGTAGCGGAAACCCTCGAGGAACTTGATCAGGTTGGTGTGGACGTAGGTGTGGTAGGTGATGTCGCTCACCCACTTGTCGAGCTGGGCCGCGGGTCGGCAGCTCGCCCACGTTCAGCAGGTAGGCCACCTCGAGGAAGCGAGGCCTTGTCGGCCAGCTGCTCGATCGGATAGCCGCGGTAGCGGAGGATGCCCCGGTCGCCGTCGATGAAGGTGATGGCGCTGCGGCAGGAGGCGGTATTGAGGAAGGCCGGATCGTAGGTCATCAGGCCGAAATCGTCGGCGTCGGTCCTGATCTGCCGGAGGTCGTTGGCCTTGATGGTCCCTTCGGTGATGGCCAGCTCGTAGCTCTTGCCGGTCCGGTTGTCGATGATGCTCAGGCTGTCCTTGGACACGGTGCTGCCCTTCGGGTTCGAGGGTGAAGTCGGGGGAGCGGCGCGAAGGATACCACGGGCGGCGGGGGCCCGGAATGGGGCCTTCGGGGCTATATTCGCGGCCCGTCTTCACGATGCCCAGACCCGCTCCCGATCTCTCCGCCCGCGCCCGCGGCGCCCTGCTCGGCCTCGCCGCCGGCAACGCGCTGGGCGTTCCCGGCGAGTTTCTCGATACCGCCGAGGCGATCGCCGCCCGCTTTCCCGGAGGGGTGCGGGACATCCTGCCGGGTGCCGCCGCGCCCTGGGATGACGATCTCGCCCTGGCGGTCTGCCTGGCCGAGGAGCTGCTCGAACCCGAGGTCAGCCTGGAGCGGCTGGCCCATCGGTGGATCGGCTGGATGAACGAAGGCGGCCGCGGCATCGGGATCTGGACGCGCCCGGGCCCTCAGGCACCTGGCCACTCACGGCTCGCCTCCCTCCTCGACCGGCGGCCAGGCGGGCAACGGCGCCGTCTCCCGCTGCATCCCGGTGGCGCTGGCCACCCTCAACTCTCCGCGGCAACCTGGTGAGCGGCAGTTACCACACGGCGGCACTTACCCATCCCGATGAGCGCTGTGCCTGGGGTGCCGTCGCGGTCAACGTGGCGGGCCACTGCCTCCTCCGGGGGATCCGGCGACTTCCTCCCGGAGGTCCTCGACGTGCTCAGGACCAACCAGGCCCCCGAGGAGCTGATCCAGGCGGTGCGCCGGGTGCCGGTCGAGCGCCGCGAAGAGCTGCCGATGACCGGTCCGCAAGCGGGGTACGTCGTCCACTGCGTCGAGATCGCCCTCTGGTTCGCCTATCACGAGCCCAATCTGGAGCGGGGCCTCACCTGGCTGGCCAATGCCGGCGGCGACACGGATACCAACGCGGCGGTGGCAGGGGCCCTGATGGGCGCGCGCGACGGCGATGGCGCGATTCCGCAACGGTGGGTGGAATCGCTGCATGAGCAGCCCCGTCTGAGGAGGCTGGCCCACCGGCTGGTTGGCCTCGAACCCGATTCCTGAGGCGGGGATCTTCAACTTTTTGCCTGCACCACCCGTAGATTGCCGGAACCCGGAACATGCTCCATACTATTCACCGCTTCCCGCCCAGCCTCGGGTGGGTGCCCAAGTCCACCCTCAGCACGAGTCCAACCTCATGAGAATTCGCCTGTTAGGCGCCCTGCTCGCGCTCACCGCTGCGCCGCTCGCCGCCCAGGACAGCACCGCCGCGGCCCCGCCGATCGCTGTCGACACCACCGGAGCCGGCGCGCTGATCAAGGAAGCCACCGAGCACTCCATGGTCATGAAGAACCTGGAGTACCTGTCGGACCGGATCGGGCCCCGGCTCACCGGATCGCCCGCCGCCTACAAGGCCAACACGTGGACCATGGACCGGTTCCGCGAGTACGGCCTGAGCATCAGCCTGGAGTCGTGGCTGTTCGGCGTCGCCTGGGAGCGGGGCCCCGTTCAGTTCCAGATCGTCGAACCTTTCACGCGAAACCTGGTGGGGCACAGCTGGGCCTGGACCCAGGGGACCGGGGGCAAGGTGCTCGAGGGCAAGGTCATCCGGGTCAACGTCTCCACGCCCGAGAGCCTGGCGGTCTACCAGGACAAGGTGAAGGGCGCCTGGCTGATGACGGCCAATCCCGCCCCGGTCTGGAACCCCGACGGCCCGACGATGACCGCCGAGGACTCGGCCGCGCCAGCGCGCCTTCTTCCAGCGGATGTTCAACCCGCAGGCCGACACGTCGGAGGCCGCCCGCAAGAAGCGGCAGCAGTTCAACATTGACCGGCCCTACCTCCTGCAGCAGGCCGGTGCCCTCGGCATCCTGACCGATGCCGGCAAGGAGTTCGGCTTGATGAACATGAGCGGCTCGCCGGACGCCGTCTCGCCGCTGCCGCGGCTGGTCATCGCCCACGAGGACTACGCGATGCTGGCGCGGCTGATTGAGGAAGGGACCACCCCCAAGGTGTCCGGCCGGATCGACAACACCTTCAGCGACTCGGTGGTGACGCAATGGAACACCGTGGCCGAGATCCGCGGCTCGGACAAGCCTGATGAGGTCGTCATCCTCGGCGCCCACCTGGACAGCTGGGACCTGGGCACCGGGGCCACCGACAACGGCACCGGTTCGATGGTAGTGCTCGAGGCGGCCCGGGTCATCTCGCAATCCTACTCGAAGCCCAAGCGGACCATCCGATTCGTCCTGTTCACCGGCGAGGAACAGGGGCTGCTCGGCTCCAAGGCCTACGCCGAGAAGCACGCCAGCGAGATGGACAAGATCCAGGCGGTGCTGGTGCTCGACAACGGGACCGGGGCCATCACCGGCATGTCGCTCCAGGGCCGCAGCCAGGACGCCCAGCTCTGGAAGGACCTCTTCGCGCCGCTGTCGCAGTTCGGGAGCTTCGTGGTCAAGGACGGCAACAAGGGCGGCACCGACCACCTGTCGTTCATTCCCTACGGCGTCCCCGGGTGGAACTACGACCAGATTTCCCGGGGCTACAATCACACCCACCACTCGCAGGTGGACACCTATGATCACGCCGTGCCCGGCGACCTGGTCCAGGCCTCGGCGGTAATGGCGGTGACCGCCTTCGAGCTGGCCAACCTGCCCGAGCTGCTGCCGCGCGGTCCGGTGACGCCGGTGCAGCCGCGCGCGGCGCTGGCGCCGACGCCGGGGCTGGCGAAGAAGAACTAAGTCGTGAGTCGCGAGTCGTGAGTCGTGAGATGAGGGGGTGGGTCTTCGGATCCACCCCTTCTTCTATATTCTCAGGCCAGCATGAATGACACGCCGCCGCCATCGGCCCCACGACCTCTCCGACTTCTCGACCTCTCCGTCCTCTACCTGGCCGGCGCGGAAGTCATCTGGATCCTCGCCGCCTTCTGGATCCCGCTCTTCCCCGACGAGATGTACTACTGGGAGTGGTCCCGGCACCTGGCGGCGGGCTACTTCGATCATCCGCCGGCTATCGCCTGGCTGATCCGCGGGGGCACGCTGCTCCTCGGCTCGACCGCAATCGGCGTCCGGCTGCCGTCGATCATCTGCGGGATGATCGCGGCGCTGGGAGTGCAGGCGAGTGCCGGCGAGATCGGCGGAGTCGAGGCCAGGGTGCGCGCGACAGCCATCTTCGTCACGCTGCCGCTGCTGTCGGGAGTGTTCATCCTGGCCACTCCCGACGCGCCGCTCCTCGCGGCGGTGAGCTGGGCGCTGTACGCGGTGCTGCGGGCCACCCGGCCGGGCCAACTGCCGGCGGCGAGCATTCGGTGGTGGCTGATGGCCGGTGCCCTGCTCGGTGCCGGGTTCCTTTCCAAGTACACCCTGGTCCTGGTCCCGGCCGGAGTGGCACTCACGGCGGCGCTGCACAAGCCGCTCCGGCGATTGTATGCCAGTCCCGGTCCCTGGCTCGCGGTGCTGCTCGCCGCCATCGTCATCGCCCCGCTCCTGGCCTGGAACGCCGGCCACGACTGGCTCTCGTTCCGATTTCAGCTGGCGCACGGACTGGGTGCCCCCCGCGGCGGTTCCGCGCTCGACCGCGAAGTCTCGTTCCTCGCCGGCCAGGTCGCGCTGGCGAGCCCGATCCTTCTCGCGATGCTGGCCTGGGCCACGGGCAAGACGCTCCGCGACAGCAGCCGACCGCGGGCGGTGCTGCTGGCCGGAGTAGTGGTGCTCGCCTTCGGGTTTTTCGCCTGGAGTGCCAGTCGGAAGCCGGTCGAGGCGAACTGGCCGGCGCTGGCCTATCCCGCCGCCATCGTCCTCCTCGCGGCGGCGCCCCTGGAGCGGCGCGGGCGCCGGTGGCTCGTCGTCGGCCAGGCGCTCGGCGCGGCCCTGATTCTCATCGTGCTGCTGCTGGTAGCGACACCGCTGGTGACCTTCGAGCATGAGCCGGAGGCGACGGCGCAGGCCTACGGGTGGAAGGAGGTGGCGGCTGCGATGGCGGGAGGGGCGAAAGAGGCGGAGCGGGTGGAAGGGGGACAGCTGTTCTTCGCGGCCAACCGCTACCAGGATGCCGCGGCACTGGCCTTCTACCTGCCGGGGCAGCCGGAGGTCTTCGCGCTCAACATCGGGAGCCGCCCCAACCAGTACGATCTCTGGCCCGGCTTCGCGGCAACCGCGCGCCGGGGCGACCGGCTGCTCCTGCTGATCGATGCAAGGGGAACCGACCAGACCGCCGTAGTCGGCCGGCTGGTGCCGTATTTCAGGGCGGTGGAGCGTCGGGGTGGTCGTGGAGCGGAGGCGGGGAGCCAGCGTCCTGGGGGCCAAGCGAGTCTGGCTCCTGTCTGGCTGGCGGGGCGGGTGGCCGCCGCAGGCGGCGCCGGAGGCGCCCCCGCTCAGGCCATGAATCCGCCGAGCAGTGCGCCCACGAGAAGCGGGCCGATGTTGGCAAAGGCGAAGATCAGCCCTCCGAACCCGGCCAGGATGCCGATCAGCGGCAGACCGGAGAGGATGGTGCCCAGCACGAACGAAAGCACGGCGAGGAGGACGCCGGGCAGGAACACCGCCAGTGCTGCGTTGCCGACCGACCCCGCCTTTTTCCCACCGACGTAGCCCGCGATGAACGGCCCCAGCAACGGAAGCCAGAAGAGGAGCAGGGAGAGGCCACTCATCCAGCCGATGGCTGACCAGAGACTGCCTTTGGATTCAGTCGTCATCGGGAATCTCCTCTTGGGTCACTCTGCCCGCCCACATCTGTCATTGCGAGGCGGCCCTGCGCCCTGGGTTGTGTCATTGCGAGGAGGCCCTCCAGGGCCGACGAAGCAATCTGGCCGGTAAGTCGCCTCGGGCCGCACCCTCATCAGATTGCTTCGGCTCGCCTCTCGGGGCCTCGCAATGACAGAAGGCAGTATCTACGGCTCCGCCCGCGGCAGGGTCACGCTGCAGGTGGTCAGGAATCCGCCGCGGACGTTGTAGATCGTTTCCACCGTCAGCCGCTTCGGCTCGCAGGACCTTCGAGAGATCCTCGGCGATCTTCGCCGTGGCGTGCTCCTGGAAGATCCCGACGTTGCGATAGCTCGTGACGTAGTACTTGAGGCTCTTGAGCTCGATGCACCGGCGGCCCGGCACGTACCTGATCGTCAGCTTGGCGAAATCCGGCAGCCCGCTGTAGGGGCAGACGGCGGTGAACTCGTCGGTGACGGTCTCGATTTCCTGCTCGGGTCCGGCTGTAGTCGAACGTCTCCAGCACCGCGACGTCCACCTGCTCCGGCCCCACGAACGGTAGTGTCCTGCCCTCAGCGATGGCCATGGTTCGTCCTCTCGAATGCAATTACGCTCTGCCCCCCCCGCCCCCCCGCCCCCCCTAGAAGTCCACCGCCCCCCGCGCCTCAATCAGCCACTTGTACACCTTGTAGTCGGTCACCATGCCGTACGCCCCGCCGATGCCGAACTGGCCTTTGTGCTTGCCCCGGTACATCAGCATTGCCTCGGCGGGCACGAACCACTTGCCGGTGGCCGCATTATACAGGATGCCCTGCTCCGGATAGACCGTGAACGACAGGCGGTTTACGATATTGAATCCCAGCGTCGGAAAGATGGTGAGCTTCCGGATCAGGGCGACCCCCGAATCCTGGGGCGAAAAGCCCCAGGAATAACGCGCGTTGGGAGAAAGTGCCAGACCTGCGAGCAGCCGGGTTGATTTGCGGCTGGCGCCGATCGCCACGGCGGCCTGCCATTGATCGGAGCCGAAGGGCGCGGGTCCCCCTGTCGGGGCCACAAACCGGATACTGCCCCAGGCCCGGAAGTTATTGCCCAGTTCCGGGGTGTCGAAGATCTGCTCGATCAGCGCGTCACCGATATGGCCTTGCCAGACGCCACTCGGATCGGCGGGCCCCTTCTTGTCGGTCACCACGTACTGAACGTCGACGCGTGAGGTCGACGTCCACCCGTGCTGAAACCGCCGGGGAATGAACACCTTGATCCTGTAGTTCCACTGGCTGCTGCTATCGAAATTCTCCTGGGTGGTCAGCCAGCTGTCGATCCGGCCCCCTCGGGCCCGGGTCTCGTGCTCGCTGACGTCGAGGGACTTGGAGGTGTCGCTCTGGGCCGCGGCAGGAGTGGCCACGGCAAGGGCCAGGCCCAGACTCAGGGCCGCCAGCGCTGCGAATTGCCGAAAGGCGGTGGAGCGTGCCGGGCAGGACTTGGGGGGCATGGGGGGAGAAAAAAGGCCCGGCCATCGAGGCCGGGCAAGGGGCCAGGCCCGATCAGAGGATGCGCCGCATCTGCCGTCCCATCCAGCGCTGGGTCCCGGTGTATGGCGGCAGGACCTGCGCCAGCTCCTCGGGGCTGTTCACCCAGGTGACGAACCCCCACTCCGCAAAGAAGTCGGGCCAGCCGATCAGGCTCCAGTCTCCGGCAAGGGCATAGACGGTCTCACCGTCGAGCATGGCACTGCGGTAGTCCTTGTTGAGTGATCCGACCGTCAGGTACGTCACCATCCGGCTGCGGACGTCGGCCGGCAGGGCCCCCAGGGCGGCCCTGAGGCCCTGGTAGGCGTGCAGCTCCGGCCGTTCGGTGATCGGAACCCGGGTCACCGAGTCCGTAAACGGCACCGACTGCTGGATGATCCAGTCCCGGACGAAGGTCCGCATCTGCGGCGAGCGGGCGATCCGCTCCAGGGCATCCCGAGTGCCGAAGAACTGGGTCTTCCGGTGGATCAGGACTCCGCGCGGCACCTCGTCCTGCAGCAGCTGGTTCACCGGCGCGGCATGCAGGGAGAGCGAGTCCTCCAGCTGGCGGAGCTCCTGGTAGAACGCGGGGGCGAACGGGTACTCCTCCGCGAGGAAGGGGTACTTCCCGTAGTTGGCGATCACCTCGTCGATCGTGCCGGCCAGGTCCCCTACCGCGGACTGCCTCGTATAGACACCGACCCGGAGCGACCCGCCGACTGCTTCGAAGTTGGGTTCCAGCGTCTCGTGAATGATCGCCAGCCGGGCAAAAGTCTCCTGCATCCGGCTCATGGTGAATGGGGCCGCGCTCGGGGCGTGCCCCAGGCCGGGGGCCACCACGTACACGCGGCAGCCGCGTGCGGCGGCGCTCACCAGCTGCGCTGCCCAGAGAAAATTGCTCCAGATGGAGTCCGGGATGTACATCACGCTTCCCGGCGGCATAAGGTTGTACAGCGCCATGTGAATGAGGCTGGCGTCCTTCTGGGCCCATCCCGTCCGGTTGTGGAGGTTCATCCCGCGCGCCACCGACCCCCGGGCCTCCAGCGCGGCGACCAGCGAATCGTAGTCGGCGGGCCTGGGCATCGGCTGGAGCGGCGCCGGGATCTCAGATGCCTTGAACCCCTGCTGCAGCAGCAGGAGCCGCGCCTCCGTCTTCAGTTGCAGAAGGGAGGACCCGCTCACCAGCATGGTGCGGTCCTCCCAGGTGGGCGTCGCGTAATGCTGGCCGACCCCCGTGCCGGTGAAGATCGCCTCACCGCTGGACGGATCGGCCTCGGTGATGTCGCGGAAGGCCAGCTTGCGGTGGTCGCGGATCAGGTTGTCCGGCGCGAAGGGCAGGCCGAGCAGCCGGCTTGAGCGGAAGGAGAGATCCGAAGGATTGGTGATGCTCACGTGGACCCGGATGGTCTGTCGCAGCCACCCCGCCGGGTCGGTGTGCCGGGCCGCCTCGGCCTGGAGCCGGGATGAGCCGGCCACCGCCGCCCGCAGGCTGTCCTGGCTGGCGCGCAGCGCGGCCTGCATGGCCGTCGAAAGCGAGTCGTTGCCGGGCAACGAGAATGGCGCGCCGAGCGGATCGGCGAGCAGGCCCAGGAAGGTCTTCGACTTGTTGGCCTCGTAGTAATTCTGATCGAGAAAGATCATGTAGACCGGGAAGACGCCGGTCCGGTCGTACGCCTCCACCTGGCGCCGGAGGCTGGCCATGTAGCCCTGCCGGGTCATCGCGAAGGCCACCTTGTCGGGGCGGCCCTGCGGGGTCACGCCCCGATAGTCGTGGATCCAGAGGACGTGGTAGTGCTCCGTCTGGCGGAGCATCCGGGAGAGCTCGAAGAGAAACTGCTGGCCGGTGAGATAGAGGGCCGCGTTGTCGTCGGTGAAATCCTGGTGGACCAGTCGCTCGATGACACCGTCGATCTCCGCCTGCTCGTCGTGCTGGTCGGGGCGGATGGCGAGCTGCAGGGGAAGCCAGACCAGCCTGGTGTCATCCTCGCTGTCGAGCTCGAACTTGTCCCGCAGCCGCTCGAGCACCAGGACCCAGCGGTCGAAGACGGCGCGGGCGGTGTCGCGCTGGGCGCTGGTCAGGTCCGGCCGGGCCTCCAGCCAGTGCCGGAACTGGTCGCGGGCAGCCTGGCCGAGCCCGAGCAGGGTGTTGGGATCCTTGTACTGGCCGAACAGCCGGTCGTAGGGCAGGATCATCCGGTCCAGGGCGATCGCCTCGGCCTGTCGCGCCATCGGTTCGCCGGCCGTGCTGTCCGGACGCCCGTCCGAGAGCGCGGCGCCGAACGCGACATCGAGGGCCTGGTGGTACCCCGCCTCCACCAGCGCATAGCTGGCCCCCTCTGGATGTCCCGGCCTCGGCTCATCCAGCAGGGCCTTGAGCTTCCCGGCCGATTCCCGGGCGTGCTGGAGCGCCTGGTCGTAGTTGCCGCTTTCGTCGTCTGGAAACGCGGTGCTGAAACGGAGCAGCGCGTAGCCAGCCTTGTAGACCGCCTCCATGAGTGAATCCGGCTGAGCGGACTTCGCCTCCCGCTTCGTGGCCCTGGTTGGCCGGGGCAGGGGAGCCTCGACGGAATACTGCCGGGTCTTGCCGATGTGCGGCTGGAAGATCGGCATCCGGAGACCGATCTCGAAGCTCTGGCCCCGTCCCGGGAGCCAGTCAATGCGGAGTTCGGTGCCGCGGTGGAAGTACCCGCCCCGCGTGGTCGGGGCCATGAACGAGAGAATGAAGTCGGCCTGGTCGAGACTGACACTGTAGTCCACGCCGCCCGCCACCCAGATGACCGGGATGGCGAGCAGCACCCGGCCCCCGCCGTTGACGCCGGCCGAGGTGCCACCCAGGTAGGCCTCGCCGCGCAGCGCCGGCCCCCCGATCATCGGGTTCATCAGCTCCTTGTGAATGCCGATGAGTCCCTGGCCGCCGACCTCCGTCCCGGTGCTGGTGTTGCTCAACAGAAGCGAGGCGCCGACGTAGGGCTTCCAGGTCGAGGGGAAGCCCATCGACTGCACCGGTCCCGCGGGAGGGGTCGCGGTGGAATCCTGCGCCTGCGCCGGGGACGCGAGAGCAGAGGCCAGGAGAAGGGGCAGGCCGAGGACGAGCCGGGAGGCCTTTGCGAGGAGCAGCCGGTCGAGCCTGATTGCGAGGAGGATCAGGAGAGTTCCATGGGTAGCGTTTCCGGAGCCCTCCGACCATCATGGAGGATGGGAATGCCCGGTAATGTAACCCACCCCTGCGATGGCCATGCATGAAACGAAATCCGACTCGGCTCGCCGCCCTGCTCACGCTGCTCAGCGTGGCGTGCGGGGAGCCGCCTGCACCCGGAGGCCGGATGGTCACCCACGCCTTTGTCGATACCGATACGACTCGCCTCGGCCGTGCCTTCGTCCCGGGCGCGGCCGCCCACCCGGGTCTGACAGGGATTCGCCTCCTGGCGGATCCGCACGAAGCGCTCGGCGCGCGCCTGCTCCTCGCCGAGGCTGCCGAGCGATCGATCGATGCCCAGTACTACATGTGGCACAGCGACGGGGTGGGTCTGGCACTCTTCGGGGCGCTGTGGCTGGCGGCCGACCGCGGCGTGCGCGTGCGCCTGCTGCTTGACGACAACAACACCAGCGGCCAGGACCGGGCCATCGCGGCGCTCGATGCCCATCCAAACATCGAGGTCCGGCTCTACAACCCCCTGTTCCACCGCCGGGTCCGCGCGGTCAACTACCTGACGGATTTCAAGCGGCTCAATCGCCGCATGCATAACAAGTCGTTCACGGTGGACAACCAGGCGACGGTAGTCGGGGGGCGCAACATCGGCGACGAATACTTCGCCGCGGGGCAGGGCACCTGGTTCAGGGACGTCGACGTGATGGCCGTCGGACAGGCGGCGCATGATGTCTCCGGCGAGTTCGATCTCTACTGGAACAGTCCCTCCGCCTACCCGGCGGCGAGCCTGGTCCGACAGGCCGGGCCGGAAGACGCGGCGGCACTGAGGGCGCGGTTCGACGGGGTACTCACCGACACGGCCACGGCGGCCTATGTCCAGGCCGCCCGCGCGACGCCGCTGGCGCATGAACTGGCCACCGGGGAAGTGCCGCTGGTCTGGGCCCCCGCGCTGCTGCTCCACGACGACCCCGCCAAGACCCTCGCTCCGCGCGGCGAGCGGGACGTGCTCCTGCTTTCCGCGATGCTCGAGGCGGTCGGGCGGCCCGCGACCTCGTTCGACCTCGTCTCGCCCTATTTCGTCCCCGGCAAGGGCGGGACCGCGGCGATCGCGCGGCTGGCCGAGTCGGGCGTCAAGGTGCGCATCCTCACCAACTCGCTGTCGGCGACCGATGTGGGCGCCGTGCACGCCGGCTATGCCAAGCGGCGCCCCGACCTGCTCCGGGCCGGTGTGCACCTCTATGAACTGGAGAAGGTGGCGGGAGACGTCGAGGCGCCCACGTCCGGGCCGGGCTTCCTGGGAGGTTCCTCCGCCAGCCTGCATGCCAAGACGTTCGCGGTGGACGGTCGCCGCCTCTTCGTCGGCTCGTTCAATTTCGATGAGCGCTCGGCGCTGCTCAACACCGAAATGGGGCTGCTGATCGACAGCCCCGTCCTGGCCGCGCATTTGGTCCGGGCCTTCGACGAGGAGGTCCCCCGCAGGGCCTACGAGGTGCGGCTGGCCCCCGGTGGCGGTGGCCTCGATTGGATCGAGCGGACGCCCGCCGGGGAGCAGCACTACGACACCGAGCCGACGGTCGGCCTGGTCCGTCGCACCGCGGTGCGCCTGCTTTCCTTCCTGCCCATCGACTTGATGCTCTGACGGAACGCGGTCGACGAAGTGGCGGGAGCAATCGCGGCCGTCGCCGCGCCTAGTCGAACCATCCCCTCCTGCGAAAGGCGATGTACAACCCCGCGCCAAGGAAGACCATGACCGCGAGCGCGATCGGATAGGCATAGGGAAGGTCCAGCTCCGGCATGTCTTTGAAATTCATCCCCCAGATCCCCGCCAGCAGAGTCAGCGGCATGAAGATCGAGGACAGAATGGTCAGCCGCCCCAGCCGGTGATTGAACTTGTCCTGGGCGTGCGCGTCCGCGAGTGAGCGGATGACCTCCATCCGCCCCTCCAGCCACGACAGAGTTCTCTCTGCCGCATGGAGATTGGCCAAGGCACAGGCCAGGTACGCCCCGTTGTCGTCACCCGGGGCAGAAGCACGCTCGGTCGCCATGAGCGCCTCGAGGATCGGCAACTGCCCGCTGACCATGGCATCGACGGCCAGCAGGTCGGATTGCCTGCCAGAGATGTCACCCGCCTCGACCGTGCCGGGGTCGCCGTCCATTCGCTGCTCCAGCGCCATGATCGTGTCCCGCATCTCCCCGGCGCGTCGCAGGGATGCCAGGGACAAGGCGATCAGGAGGCCCGAGACGAGTCCGGCAATGCTGCTGTCAGGGAGCCACGCGGTCGACTCCTGGATGAGGTTGTCGCGTTCCTGCCGGGGAACCGGCGCGTCGCGCAGCGTGAGGAGAACATCCGGTCGGAAAAGCAGGGCCACATAATCAATGTTGCGAGGGTCCTCCGCCTGGGCCTGCACGGGGATGACCATGAACGTGACCGTCTTCATCGGATAGAAGCCGGGGCGCCCGCGTGCCTCGAGGCAGAGGCGCCTGGGCAGGCGCATGACATCGAGCTGGTCCAGCACCAGTTCGAGTTCCCCCGCGTCGGCGCCGTTGATGTCCAGCCATACCCGCGAATCCGGGGCCCGAGTCGCCTTGACGGCCGTCTCGTAATTACAGGGCACCAATTGCCGGTCGTCGCTGATGTGAAAGCAGTCCACCTTCATTGGCAACTTCCTCCGAAGTCCTCGGATAGAACGCCGTTGTCGGATCCAACTGGTACCTTCGGTCGGTTCTTGCTGGCGGCCGGGTGAGGCTAGGGAATCCGTCGGACGTCCTGGCCCTCGGTTCCTGGGCCAAGAGAGGTGGGTCGAGAGTCCGTCGCGGCCAGGGCCGCCACGACCAGGGTCCAGGCCGGGAACAGCTCCAGTCCGGGCACCGCCTCGACGGCGAGTGCCGGCAGAAGCGGCCAGCGAAAGCCCAGCACCATGAACAGCACCGCGACCGTCACGGCATCCAGCAACCACTGGACCGGCGGCAGGAGCACCACGCCGAACCCGAGGGCGTCCGATACCACCGCCGTCAGCAAGGCCCAGCGCCAGCGGGGCGACTTCATGGCCACCGTGAGATTGCGGACCAGCTGAATCGACATGCCATCTCCCTCCTTGCCTCGCCGGCTGCCCCGCCCGGGGAAGCACCACCCATGCCTCACCCCTCTACCCGGGAAGACGCTTCCGGATTCGGGATGCGCGTCGCCCTCCAAATGCGGCAGAATGGATGGCGTGGCGATCGGGGTCGGGCAAGTGCCCGGGGAGTGAGCGGACTCCTAGCGCACCTCGCCGGAACCCGAAGAAGGCGTCGGCGGGGAGGCCGGCCTTGGCTTCCCCAGGTTGGCCTTCTCCCAGGCCCGCACCTTCAGGCGCGCCGCGTCGAACAGCCGCTGGTAGTTGCCCAGGCGGACCTTCTGGCTCGCCTCCGGGGTGAGCGCGTTCCAGAGCGGTTCGTAGAGGTTGTACACCGCCATCGGGGCCTCCAGGCTGGTCGGCGCCACGACGTCCGTGCCGAACAGGAATCGGTCGGGATACTTGTTGATCACGGCAGCCGTGGCCGCGACCGCCTCCGGGCTCGCCGTGATGTACTTGGCCGTCTCGTCCCACGAGATGTCGATATACACGTGCGAAAGCGCCGGGTCGCTCAGGGCCCGGTCCAGCATGGCGAGCTGGTCCTGGACCGGCCGCACGACCCGGCCCAGCCCGGCGTGGGCCCAG
The DNA here is from genome assembly GCA_963724265.1 of uncultured Gemmatimonadales bacterium. Lineage (GTDB taxonomy): Bacteria > Gemmatimonadota > Gemmatimonadetes > Gemmatimonadales > GWC2-71-9 > DATEHG01. The sequence continues at coordinate 1,262,823 of CAVRTU010000005.1, read as the reverse complement.
ATGACGGTCGTGTTCGGATGCCGCTCGAGCAGCGCCCTCAGCTGGGCGACGATGTAGGGCTCCTGGCCGGGCTTGGGGAACGGCATGTTGACGTCGTTGTGCAGGATCACGACCATGCCGACCTGCCCGGCGAAGTCGAGGATCCGGTCGAGGGCCGGGTTGGTCAGGCTCGGCGCCCCTCCCGCCACCTTGGCGGAGACGAACTCCTTGTGGATGGTGAACTCGCCGATGCCGGAGAAGACGCCGGGAAAGGTCAGCAGCACCCGCCTGATGTGGTCGGCGGCGTACATGTCGGCCGGGTTGAAGCCCGTGATCATCGGATCGAGGCGCGCCCGCTGCGCCGCCGGCAAGGACCTGTAGGCCATCGCGATGGCCGCGTCGGTGAACGAGTAGTAGTAGAGGGGCGCGTCAGTCTGCAGGTAGTACCAGGGGGCGAAGTCGCCGGTGTTCTCGTAATCCCACATCTGCTGCAGCGGGATGCCGAACAGGGTCGAGCGGCAGACCGTGGTGCCCATCATCCGCACGTAGTCCGCGACGTCGGTTCCTTCCTGGATGTAGTTGGTCAAATGAAAGTGGGCGTCGCTGTACCTGGCGCCGGCGCACGCCTGACTCTGGGCCCCTGCGGGGCGGGAGGCCACCAGCGCAAGGACGACGCCGAGCACAACGCCGGCGAACGCGGGAGGACGTCGATGATCCGACATGGCCGTCCGAGGCCGCCTGCTACCGGGTCGGGCCAGCCTGGGCGTACGGGTTCCCGCCCAGCGCGTTGGAAATGTCCGCGATGGCCCGCTGCGCCCGGACACTGTTGCCCGCGCCGTCCAGCGGCGGCGAGATCACCGCGATGCCGAACTTCCCGGGCGAGACGGCGATGATCCCGCCCCCGACCCCGCTCTTGCCGGGGAGCCCGGTGGCGTAGAGCCACTTGCCGGAATCGTCGTACAAACCGGCCGTGGCCATGACTGCCAGGATCTTCGGGCACGTACTCCCCCTTGATCACCGGCTTCTTCGTGACCGGATTGGTCCCGCCGAACGCCAGGGTGGCCGCCATCGTCGCCAGGTCCGTCGCATTGACGCCCACCGAGCACTGCCGGGTGTAGATGTCGGTGGCCTGGTCGGGGTCCGCCTTGATGTAACCGTAGGCGTACATCAGCATGCCGATGGCCTGGTTTCGCTGGTTGGTCGCCGATTCGGACTTGTAGACGTCCTCGAGCACCTTGAGCGGCCGGCCGGCGTACTCGCCGTACGTGGACAGGATGCTGCCCCAGATCTCCTTGTAGTTCCTGCCCTGGACCATGCTGGTAGCGGTGATCGCACCCGGGTTGACCAGCGGGTTCATCTCGGGGCCGCCGCCCAGCTTGTATGACATCTCCACCGAGACGATCGAGTTGAACCGCATCCCGGTGGCATCCACGCCGATCGTCTTCAGAATGGCGTCCGGCCCCTGCTGCCTCATCACCAGCGCCATCGTGAACACCTTGGAGATCGACTGGATCGACACCTCGGTCGTCACGTCGCCGGCGGTGTACACCTTGCCGTCCGCCGTCACGACCGCAATGCCGAAGAGGTTCGGGTCCACCTTGGCGAGCGCCGGGATGTAGTCGGCGTTCTTCCCTTCCTTGAGGCCCTTGTACTTGCCGTAGGCGGCGTTGACCGCGGCCGTGATTTCCGCCGCGCTCTGGCACTGCGCGGGCGGGGAGGTGAGCCCGGCCAGGACCACGGCGGCGGCCATGGTGCGGGCCAGCATCTGCCGGCTGGCGATGACGGTTCTCATGTGCTGCCTCCGGGAATCAGGGAGCCTTCTGCGGAGCCGTCGGCGGGACCAGCCCGTTGAGCACCGCAGCCGCCTGGACCACGTCCCCTGTGGCCGCGAAGTCCACCGCGATCACGTTCGGCACCTTCCCTCGCACCCGCTTGCACTCCGCCGCACGCGCCAGGAGCACCGGCTCGGCATTCACCAGCTCGGCGTTGCTGGGAAGGGGCGCCGGGGTGCTCTCGATCCAGTGGTTCACCAGGAGCAGCGGGTTGCCAGGCTCCCCGCGATTCGGCTTGCAGGAGAAGTCTTCCGGCTTTTCGAAGGTGTACGGCGTCTCCTGCATGACCTGGTAGGCCGGGTAGTACCAGGGGATCGAGTCGGTGTCGTGCTCGCCCATGAGGAAAAGCCGCTGGTTGGTCCCGATCATCTCACGAAGGGTGGGCAAGGGCCCCTTCGATGGGCCGCGATAGAGGTACGGCAGGAGCCCGGAGCGCTGGACCGCCGTGTCGACCTCGGCGGGGGTCACGTAATCCTCGAGGATGACGAGCACCACCTCGTCTGGATTCGCCACCAGGAACCGCTTGAGCTCCGCCAGCGCGGTGTCGAACGGCATGGCGCCCAGCTCGCAGAAGCCATGGCACATGAATATCCCGATCGGCCCCCCTTCGCCGACGAGCCGCTCCCGGATCCGCATGCCGGCGGCGAATGCTTCCGGCCCGATGGCCTTCTCGAACTTCTTCCGGTCATCCTCGCTGGCGAAATCCGTCTTGACCACGTCGCTGACGACGTGCCCGTTCCACACATCGAGCATGAACGCCCGAACTCCTCTTTGCAGCAGCCGGGCCACATTCGCGTCCTGGTTGGGGAACATCCAGTGCGGGTTGTCGGCCGCCCCCATGGCGTTGTGCGCCCCGGCGAACGTGACCTGGTCCAGGCGCCGGTCGCAGAGCGCCACGGCGCCGTTGCACTCGAGGACGGCATCGGCGGCCTCCACCGCGGCCGTTGGGCGGAACCGGAGCGCCAGCGCCGCGGCACCCATTCCGGCGGCGGTCAGGATCACGACGGCGAGAGCGACGCTCAGCGCCGGATTGAACCGGACCGGCGTGGCGTCCGCCGTCGCCAGGCCGTGCGGCGTCACCAGGCCGACGACCCCGAAGACGGCGGCCACCAGCAGCAGCACGCCCGCGACGACGGTGAGCGTGGCCAGCGTGGCGCCCGGGGCCGCGACCGCGAAGGCGCCCAGCACCAGGACGAGCACAAGACGGGCGGCCTCGCGCCGGGGCGTCGCTTGGGGGCTGCTGATCTCCGCCAGCGCGTGGCCCACTGCGGCGCGAAGCTGGGCGCGATCCATGAGCGCTCCCGCTCCTGCGACCACGATGACGGCGACGATCCCCAGCCCGGCGGCCCAGGGCGCGAGCCCGGATGTAAAGGCGCTCCAGACATCGCCCAGCGCGCCGCTCAGTTGGGGATCGGCAAAGGCGCCAGTGATCGCGGCGCGGCCCATCGGCCCGATCAACCCGAGCACGGCGGCGACCGCCAGCAGGCCGGTGCCGGCATTGAGCAGCGCCTGGCGCCGCCGGGGCGCGAGGGCGACTCCGATGCCAGTGAGAAGGAGCCCGAATATCATCCCGAAGCGGGCGACGAGTCGGACCCGGACGGCAGCGCGCAGGGTGCTCACCAGTCGGATGGCGACCGTCCCCCTGATCCGGGTGTCGATCACCGTGCGGATGTCGGCCGGGACCTTCTTGGCGATCTCCGGGCTGATCGTTTCAAGGGTGCCGCGCAGCAGCACCCCCACGTCCGGCACGCTGAGCATGACGTTCTCGGCCCCCTGCGAGAACAGCACATGGTGGGCCTCCCGGGCCGCCCGCTGCACCAGCGCCCGGAACGGGGAGGAGTTGACCATGGCCTGCGCAAAGGTCGCGATCACCGGCTTGATGCCGGTGAGGTCGCGGTTGGCGGCCACCACCCCGTCGGCGATGCGCTGCGCCACGTAGGCCGATGCCGCCGGCCGCTGCAGGGCGGAGACGACTCGTGAGCTGAACGCGTCTTCATCGAGCACAGTGCGGGCCAGGTAGGCCACGATCGCCGTGGTGCCGGTCACCAGCAGGCCGAGGATCAGTACGACGTTGGCCAAGCGGCTCTTCACGCTACCCTCCTTATGCTGGAGATCCCGCGACGATGCAGTATACCACGGCGGAATCTGCGATCAGCAAGGGACCAGCATCCGCGGATGAAGCTGTCGGTATTCGCTGGCCGATCTCGTGGCTATGCCCCGGGGGTTACAGCTGTACCGGACTCGGCTATTCTACAGGGACCTCATTCCCATCCGATGACCGCTCGACCGTTGTCCCGATCCCGCAAGGGTCCGCGCCTCGCCTTGGCGCTTTTCGTGCTCGCCATCCTGGCGGCTTTCGCCTGGATGGCCCTGACGATCGGGAATCCCTTCCCCCCGAAGACCATCTTCATGGCGACGGGGCCAGAGGGGAGCGCCTACCGCGAGTACGGCCTCCGATACCAGGAGTTCTTCAAACGAGCTGGCATCGAGCTGCGGCTGGTCCCGACGGCCGGCGGATTCGACAATCTCTCGCGCCTGCGGGACCCCGGCTCGGGAGTAGGCGTGACCTTCGTCGAGAGTGGAGTGACCACCCGGAAGGAATCCCCGAATCTGGTCTCCCTCGGCGCCGTCACCGTGGAGCCGCTCTGGCTGTTCTTCCGCGGGCCCCTGAGGGGTACCGTCGCACAGCGATTGAAGGGGAAACGGGTTTCGATTGAGGCCGAGGGCAGCGGCACGCGGGTACTGGCCAGGCGGCTCCTCGCCCTCAACGGGGTGGCCGATTCAAGCGTCACGCTCTTGGCGCTGAGCCCGGAGCAGAGCGCCGATGCGCTGCTCCGGGGCGAGATCGACGGCGCCGTGATGCTGACCTCCTGGCAGTCGCCCGCGGTCCAGAAACTCCTGGCGGCCGATGGCATCGAGCTTCAAGGGTATCCCCGCGCCGACGCCTACGTCGCGCGCTCTGCCATACTCGACAAGGTGATTCTTCCCGAAGGGGTGGCGGATCTGGCCAGGAACATCCCGCCCGCCGATGTCCCCCTGCTTGCGGTGGAGTCGAACCTGCTGGTGCGCCGGGACCTGCACCCGGCCCTGCAGTACCTCCTGCTCGAAGCCGCCACGGAGATCCACGGAGGCCGCGACGTCTTTCACTCGATCGGCCGGTTTCCCGCCCCGGGGACGATCGACCTGCCGATGAGCGAGCAGGCGCTGACCTACTACAAGTCGGGTCGGCCCTTCGTCTATGGCTACCTCCCGTTCTGGCTGGCGGGTCTGGCCGAGAAGCTGCTGATCCTGATCATCCCGCTCTTCGCCGTGGTATTGCCGCTCGCGTCTTTCCTGCCCCGTCTCTTCCAGGCCGTGACTGAACGTCGGCTCTTCGGGATGTATCGCGAATTGAAGCTGGTCGAACGGGAACTGGAGACTACGGGGCCTGTCGCCGGCCTGGACCAGCTGGCCGCCGTGCTCGAAGAGCTCGCCAGGCGCGCCAATCATCTCTGGGTGCCGCTGGGCTATTCCCAGCGGCTGTTCATCCTCAAGAGCCACATCGCGCTGGCCCAGGAACACCTCGACAAGCGGCTGAATTCCGCGACCGAATCCCGGGCCTGAGCCGCCCGCGCCGGCGGTCGGTTGCGGCGGAAGCTCGGCAAAGCCACTTTGATACACTCTATGACCCTGCGATTCCCGTCCTTGCGCCTGATGCGGCGAGAGCTCCTGTCCCTCTGCCTCGTGAGCCTGCTCCCGCCCGGTGGCGGCGCCCTCCTGGCGCAGGACTCGCTCCAGGCGCAGGACAGCGCGGCGGCCGCGCTTGCGGCGAAGATTCCCGCGGCCCAGCTCGATGCGCTGGTGGCCCCGATCGCCCTGTACCCCGACCCCCTCCTGGCCCAGACGCTCGTTGCGTCGACCTATCCCCTCGAAATCGTCCAGCTGCAGCAGTGGCTCGACAAGCACCCGGGGTTGAAAGAGCAGGCGCTGGCCGATTCGATGGCCAAGCAGCCCTGGGACCCGAGCATCCAGTCGATGGCCGCGATTCCCGACGTGGTCAAGCGGCTGGCCGACGACATTCAGTGGACGACGGAGCTGGGCAACGCCTTTCTGGCGCAGCAGAACGACGTCATGGACGCCGTCCAGCGGATGCGCAAGAAGGCCGCGGACAACGGCGCCCTCAAATCCAACGAGCAGCAGACGGTCGATACTCAGGTCGTGGAAAAGCAGACAGTGATCGTCGTGCAGCCCACCAACCCCGAAGTCATCTACGTCCCGGTGTACACCCCGACCGTGGTGTATGGCCCGCCGGTCTATCCCTATCCCCCGATCTACTACCCGCCGCCGCCTCCCCCGGGCGCGTACGCTGTCGCGTTCACCGTGGGCGTGATGTGGGGGGCGGCCATGTGGGGGGGCTCCTGCTGCTACGCCGGCTGGGGGCACAGCAACACCGTCATCATCAACAACAACAACCATTACAATCAGATCAATCACAACGGGAACCGCGGGGGGGCCGGAGGCAATAACAACTGGCAGCATAACCCTGAACACCGGGGCGCGGCTCCCTATGGGGACAAGGGAACGGCGAACAAGTATGGCGGGGGGGCCGGGCAGGGTCAGCGGGGCCCCGGAGCCGGTACGCAGCCGGCCGGTGGTGCGGGGCAACGAGGTGGCGCGGGGGTGAGCACGCAGCCGGCCGGTGGTGCGGGGCAGCGGGGTGGTGCCGGTGCCAGCACCCAGCCGGTGGGCGGCGGCGGACAGCGAGGGGCCGGAGCCAGCACGCAACCGGCCGGCGGCAATCGTGCCGACCAGATCGGCGGGCGGGACGTGCCGAGCTCGCGCGGCGGGCAGAGCGGCTTCAGCGGGGGACAGGGCGGGTACAGTGGCTCGAATGCCCGCGCCAGCAGCTCCCGCGGCGCCTCGAGCATGTCGGGGGGCGGCGGCGGCGGCTCCCGGGGCGGCGGTGGTGGTGGAGGGCGGCGGCGATGAACGACATGAGGATGCGATTCGCCGGCGCCGCCCTGCTCTGCGGACTCGTCGCGGGCTGCGGCGACCGGCCGAAGGTGCCGGACCGGCAGTTCGCCAGTCCGGAGGAAGCGGCCGCCGCAGTGGTCGCCGCGGCGGAGACGTTCAACGTGCCCGAGCTCAAGGCAATCCTCGGTAAGGAGGGCGAGGTCCTGGTTGCCTCCAAGGACCGGGTGGCGGACAGCACCCATGCCGCCGCCTTTGCGGCGCAGGCCCGGGAGCACCTGCGGCTGGAGTACGATTCCACCAGGACGTCCGTGATCGTCAATGTCGGGGCGGAAGACTGGCCGATGCCGATCCCGATCGTCGAGGCCAACGGCAAGTGGTACTTCGATTCCCCGGTGGGAAAGGAAGAGATCCTGCGCCGGCGCATCGGCCAGGACGAGCTCGACGCCATTACTGTGTGCCTGGGCTACGTCGACGCGCAGCGCGACTACGCGCGCGTACGGCACGACGGTGCACTGGTCAACCAGTATGCCCAGCGCGTCATCAGCACCCCCGGCAAGCAGGACGGCCTGGCCTGGCAGGCCAGGGACGGCACCTGGCAGGGCCCAGTGGGGGAGGACATCGCCCGGTTCATCGGCGAGGGGTATTCGGATCGCTCCGAGCCGTTCCACGGCTACTACTTCAGGATCCTCAAGGGGCAGGGCCCCGACGCTCCGCACGGCGCGATGAACTTCGTGGTGAGAGGGGCGATGATCGGTGGCTTCGCCCTCGTCGCCGCGCCGGCCGACTACGGGGTGACCGGCATCCAGACCTTCATCGTGAGCTGGGAGGGCGTCGTCTACCAGCAGGACTTCGGCGACAAGACGCTCGAGCAGTTCAAGGCGATGGAGCTCTTCAATCCCGACTCGACCTGGGTGCGGGTCGACGGGCAGTGATCGCTTCCCGGTTGCCTACAGGGCCGGACACCCGCCTGCTTCCGCGCCTTCGCCGCCTCCATTGACCTGATGAAGAAGGGATAGAGCGGCACGGTCACGAGGAGGGCAATGAAGGCTCCCACCACCGTCTGCGGGTCGCCCCCCAGCACCGTCCACAGGCAGTAGATCACCGCGGCGAGCCCGATCCACTTGTACAACTGGAAGGTCCTGGCAGGCAGATGGTGGTCGTACACGACCTTCACGACCGCGACCGAGGAATAGATGTAGGGGACCACGACCAGGATCACGGCGAGATCAATGATCCGGCTGAACTGGTCGGCGATCGTCGGGGCCATCGTCGCGAACAGCACGACCGTCATCAGTATCCCGACGATGGCGAGGCCCCGGCCGGGGACGCCCTGCCGGTTGAGCCGGCCGAACACCGCAGGGAACATCCCGTCGTCGGCCGCCGCCTTGGCGGACTGGCCCACCAGCAGCATCCACCCGCCCAGCGATCCCACCGACTTGAGAATCGCGCACACCGCGATGACGACCATTCCCGGCGTGCCCACCGCCATCCGCGCCGCCTCGGCGAACGGCGCATGCGAGGTCTGGAGCTGCGCGTTGGGCAGGATTCCCATGATGACCGTGGAGCTCAGCATGTAGACGACCGCCGCCAGGCCCAGGCCGATCAGGGTCGCCAGCGGGATGTTGCGCTTCGGATTCTCGATCACCCCCGCGGACACCGCCGCGCTCTCGATGCCCATGTAGGCCCAGAGCGCGATCGATGCCGCGCGGCTCACGGCATGCATGTTGGAGCCGCCGCTCACGTTCCAGCCGGCGCGGAAGGTCTCCGGGTTGAACCAGATCCAGCCGAAGAACGCGATCCCGAGGATCGGGATCAGGGCCAGGCTCATGGTCCAGGTCTCGAGCGCGCCGACCACGCGCGGCCCCCGGATGTTGGCGAAGGTGAGGAGCCAGATGACCGCTGCGGTGGCGAAGACGCTGGTGGGAGGCTGGCTGATTGCCGGAATCAGTTCCGCCAGGTACCCCACCGCCGCCACGGCGATCGCGATGTTGCCGACCCAGTTGCCGAACCAGTAGATGGAGTTGGTCTGGAAGCCCACGTAGGGTCCGAGGAAGTCCCTGGCGTAGGCATACGGCCCCCCCTCCTGGGGGTCGAGCTCTCCCAGCTTGGCGAACACCAGGCCGAGGGCGACGGCGCCGGTGGTGGCGACGATCCAGCCGAAGACGGCAATCCCGCCCACCGAGGCCAGGCTGGACGGGAGGAGGAAGACTCCGGTGCCGATCATGTTCCCGGCCACCAGCATCGTGGCCTGGACCAGCGACATCTTGCGGGCCGGGTCGCTCACAGGCGCCTCAACCCTTCTTACCCGCTCCCTTCTTCAGGCATTGCACGTATTGCTTCCCGTCCCGATTCTCGACTCCGTGCGTGTCGTGCCCGAAACCGGGGAACCGTGCATCCCACTTGGCGAGCGCCCGGAGGTACCCCAGGTACGGCCCGTTGTCGGCTCCGGTGGACTCGCCGGGCATCAGCATCGGGATCCCGGGCGGGTAGGGCACCAGGCTGGTGGCAAGTACGCGATTGGCCAGCTTCTCGAGCGGCACGTGCTCGATCTGGTCCCGGATCAGCTGCTGGTAGGCGTCACTCGGCGTCATCACCAGCTCGGGCAGGGTCGAGAACGCCTCGGCCAGCCAGTGAGTCTGCCGGGTCTCCTTGAGCATTGCGAACATCTGGTCGGCCAGGTCGCGCAGGCCCAGCTCCGCATAGACTGCGGGGTGGCCGGCGACCAGCTCCGGCAGGGCATCGGCCAGGCGGGTATTGCCGTCGTAGTCGCGCTTGAAGTCGAGGAGCGCGTTGAGCAGGGTGCCCCACTTCCCCTTGGTGATGCCGATCGAGAAGAGAACGAGGATGGTGAAGTCCGTGGTCTTCTCCACCTCCACGCCGCGGTTATGGAGATAGGCCGTCACCAGGGTGGCGGGGATACCCTTCTTGTCGAGGCCTCCCTTGTCCGCCACGCCCGGTGTGACGATCGACACCTTGATCGGGTCCAGCATGCAGTAGCCGTCTTCGATGTCACCGAAGCCGTGCCACGTCTCCCCCGGGTGCAGGACCCAGGCATCTGGCTCGGTGGCCAGGAACTCAGGTGAGGCGTCGGCGAAGGCGACCTTCTTGCCTCCCTTGCCCTCCTTCACCGTGTCCGCGTTCCAGGTGTTGAAGAACCACTCTCCCTTCTCCTTGAACTCGCGATGGACCCGGCCCATCGTCTGCCGGAAGGCCACCGCCTCCTCGATGGACTCGGTAGTGAGGGCGAGCCCGCCGGGGCCGTCCATCATCGCCGCCGTCACGTCGTTGGAGACGATGATCGGGTAGAACGGCGAGGTGGAGGCGTGCATCATGAACGATTCGTTGAACCGGGAATGCGGGATGGGGCTCCGCCCGTCACGGATGTGGAGCAGGGAGGCCTGGGAGAGCGCCGCCAGCAGCTTGTGGGTGGAGTGGGTGGCGAAGACCGTGGGGCCTTTGTGGTCCTTGGGGTCGCCGTGCATCCCGTGGCGGTCCCGGTAGATCGGGTTGAAGCGGGCGTAGGCGTACCACGCCTCGTCGAAGTGGATCCGGTCGACGGTGGGGTCCAGCAGTTCCTCCACCCGGCGGGCGTTGTAGCAGAGCCCGTCGTAGGTGGAGTTCGTGACGACCGAGTAGACCGGACGGGTGTCGGCCCCCTTGGGGACCAGGGGGTTGGCCTTGATCGCGGCCTTGATGGCCGCCGGCTTGAGATTGGCCGGCGGGATCGGCCCGATGATGCCGTAGCGGTTGCGGAGCGGCACGAGGTAGCTCGGGATGCCGCCGCTCATGACCAGGCTGTGCTCGATCGACTTGTGGCAGTTCCGGTCGCACAGCGCGATCTGGCCGCGGCCCACCGCGGCCATGAAGATCACCCGGTTCGAGGTGGAGGTGCCATTGGTGACGCAGTAGGTGCGGTGGGCCCCGAAGACCCGGGCGGCGTACTTCTCGTGCTCGCCGATCGGGCCGGTGTGGTCGAGCAGGGAGCCCAGGGCGCCGACGCTGATCGACAGGTCGGAGCGGAGGAGGTTCTCTCCGAAGTAGTCGAAGAAGATCCGGCCCACCGGTGACTTGAGAAACGCCGTGCCGCCGGTGTGTCCCGGCGTGTGCCAGGAGTACTCGTAGACCTGGCTGAACTTCATCACGGCCGCCGCGAGGGGCGGGAGCATCACCTCCAGGTAGCGGCGGATCGCCGCCGCCACCCGCCCCCCGACGAAGGCCGCGGTGTCCTCGAGGGTCCAGATGTACTCGTCCGCCAGTTCCATCACTTCGATGGGAATCGTGGCCGCCTCCCCTCGTTCCGCCATCAGGAAGATCGGGATCCGGGCATTCCGCGAGCGGACGAACCGGAGCAGCTCCGTCGCCTTGACGTGGCCCTTGTCGTCGCCGAGGGTCCAGTCCACCAGGATGGCGTGGATGGCCGAATCGGAGACCACCACCGACATCCCATCGGCGGCGCTGGTCGCCTCCACCACCTCGACCTCGCGGGCCTGGAGTTCCTCTACCAGCGCCCGCGCCGCCCGGCCTTCGGCCGTCGGGTCGGCGAGCTCATCGTCCACCACGAGCGCCCGCATGCTCAGGCGCTTGGCGCTTCTCTCAATCATGGGAAAATCTCCCCGATTCGTTCGTCATTCCGGCACCGTGTTCCACCGGAAAAAGGCCAGGGTATTCTCGTCGGCTGCCCCGAACCACTTGTCGTAGAGCAACTTGAAGTCCGGCGAGGGATAGAGCCGGCTGAGCGTGCGGTCCACGACCAGCCGGAAATCGGCGTCGCCGCGGGCAAAGGCGAGCGCGATGGGCTCGGTGGTGTAGAGGCGGTCCAGCACCTTGAGCTTGCTGGCATAGGGGTTCCGCCTGGCGGCGTCCAGCAGGATGGCGCGGTCGCCGAAGAGGACGTTGGCCTTGCCGCCGAGGACCTGCTCGACGCCCTCGTCGTAGCTGGTCACCGGCACCACCTTCGAGGTGAGCTTGAATTCCGTGCGCTTGGCATTGAGCCAGGACTCCGCCGTCGTTCCCGGCATGACGCCGAAGACCTGCGCCTGGAGGATCTGCAGGGACGTAGCCCGCCAGCTCGGATGGGTGGCCGGCTTCTTCCCGTTCAGGATGTCCTGCAGCTTCGTCGGGGCGTCGGCCCGGACCAGGGCCCCGATGCCGCCCGGGAAGATCGGGATCGAGAAGGCGACATCCTTCATCCTGGCCAGGGTCCGGGTGTCGGCGCCGCAGAGGAGGTCGATGTCGCCTTTCTGCAGCGCGGCGAACCGGCCCTCGACCGTCACCGGCACCCACTGGAGCGCCAGATCGGTGAGGCCCAGCTCGGTCTTGACCGCGTTGGCGACGTTGACGCAGAGCGCCACGGAATAGCCCCGCGCCTCACCCGACTCATCGTAGGCAAAGGGCCGTGCGTCGGCGCGGTAGCCCAGCCGGATCGTGCCCGACTTCCGGATCCGCTCGAGGGTGCCGGCCGCCGAAGGTGGCGGCGCCTTGGCCGCGGGCTTCTGGGCCAGCGCCGGGGACGCCAGGGCGAAGACTGCAATGATCAGGGCCGTGATCCCGGCCATCTTTCCCTCCTTCTTCGGCTGTTGACCCGCAGCCGCCAGCCCAGGGGTGAAGCGGGGCGCGATGAACCCCCAGATGATATAGCCCGTTGCCATCACCAGCATGCCACCCATCACCGCCTCCATGCCGGAGGCGAAGAGGGCGTACGTGCTGTAGAGCATTGCCACCAGTGCCACCACCACGTTGAGCCGATAGGTCCCCTGCGGCACCTTGCCCTTCTGCATCATCACGATCAGGGCGGACAGCGCCATGATGTAGGGCACCACGTTGGTGACCACCGCCAGATTGACCAGGGCGCTGAACTGCTCGCTGAGCGACGGCGAGATGGTGGAGAGCGCCATCAGCGACTGGACCACTCCCATGATGATCATCCCGATGACCGGCGCTTCCATCTTGTTGACCTTGGCGAACAGACCCGGGAACATCCGCTCCTCGGCCGCCGACTTGGCCGTCTGGGCGATGGTGAACTGCCAGCCCAGCAGCGACCCGAGGCAGGCCAGCACGGCCAGGGCCATGATGATCATGCCGATGGTCGGGTTGAACATGTGGGCGTAGGCCAGGCCGAAGGGGCCGGTCGACTCGGCCAGCTCGGCGTTGGGCACGATGCCCTGGATCACCGTGGTGGACAGGACGTAGATCACCGCGGCGCCAAGGGTGCCGAACATGCAGGCCAGCGGGACGTCGCGCTTCGGGTTTTCGACCGCGGCGGAGTTCTGCGCCGCCGACTCCATCCCCAGGAAGGCCCACAGGGTGAGGGAGATGCTCGACCCCATGCCCTGACCGAGGCTCAACCCCTGCGGATTCCAGGCCGCCGCGAAGGTGCTGCTCTTGAACCAGAACCACCCGATGATCGAGAGCACCCCGACCGGGATGAGCACCCCCCAGACCGTGATCGAGCCGATGCGTCCGGTGATGGACGGGCCGCCGAAATTCGCGACGGTGGTGAGCCAGAGCAGGCCGATCACCCCGATGCAGGTGGCAATGGGGGTGGCGGCGAGCCAGGGGAAGAACGTCGCCAGGTATCCCACCGCGGAGATGGCGATCGCCACGTTGCCGATCGCCAGCGACAGGAAGTAGAGGTAGAAGACGTTGAAGTAGCCCGCCTTGCCGTAGGCGTCCTCGGCGTAGGCCGACATGCCGCCCGGCCGCTGGTTGAACAGGCCGGCCTGCGCGAAGCCGTAGGCGATGGCCATTGACCCCACCGCCGTGACGATCCACGACAGCAGCGAGATGGCGCCGACCTGGGCCATGTTGGTCGGCAGCATGATGATGCCGGAGCCCATCATGTTCACCGCAACGATGAACGTGAGCTGAACCAGGCTCATCTTCTTGGTTTCTTTCACGGTTTTCCTCCTTCGTCGCTTGTCGCCTGATGAAGACTCGGCGCCGGCCCCGTCACGGGGCGACTTGCCGCCCCGCTACTTCTTGACGCAGTAGACGTGGTAGACCCCGTCCCGTTCCTCCGTGCCCTCGACCTCCTTGGCGAACCCCGGGAAGAGGTGCCCGAACTCCTGCATGGTGCGCAGGTAGGTGATCCACGGGCCGTCCGCCGCTCCGAGATTCTCTCCCGGCATCACGATCGGAATCCCCGGCGGATAGGGGATCACGCCGACCGCGACGACACGGTTGGCCATCTTGTCGAGCGGGACCTTTTCGACGTCGCCCGCCATCAGGCGCTGGAAGGCCCGCCGCGGGGTCATTTCCGGTACCGGCAGCGTGGCATAGGCCTGCGCCTGCCAGTGCCCCTGCTTGTTCTTCCGCATCTGCGCCCACATCGCGTCGCCCAGGTCCTTGAGGCCCATCCCGGCGTAGCGTTCGGGCCCTGCCGCCAGCACGCCCGGAAGAACCTCGGAGAGCGGCGCATTGATGTCGTAGTCGGCCTTGAAGTCGAGCAGGGTGTTGAGCAGCGTCCCCCACTTCCCCTTGGTGATGCCCACCGAGAAGAGGAACAGCACCATGTGGTCGGTGGTACGGGAAGGGACGATACCGTGCCTGCCGAGGTAGGCGGTGACGATGTCGGCCGGGATGCCCTTGGTGTCGAGCTGTCCATCCGACTTCATGCCGGGGCAGACGATACCGAACTTGATGGGGTCGAGCAGGCACCAGTCGTCGGGGATGCCCTCGAACCCGTGCCAGCTTTCTCCCGGGTGCAGGACCCAGCAGGCGGGCTCCGTGGCCAGCAGCTCGGCCGGCGCCTCGTGGAACGGGATCTTCTTCCCGGTCTTCGGGTCCCGCACCTCCTCGGCGTTCCAGGGGGCGAAGAACCACTCCCCTTTCGCCTTCAGTTCCTGCCGGATGCGGGCCACCGCCAGCCGGCAGGCCACCGCCTCGTCGATCACGTCCTGGGTCAGGGTCTGGCCGCCCGGCCCGTCCATCATTCCGGCCGCCACGTCATTCGAGGCGATCAGCGCGTACAGCGGCGAGGTGCTGGCCTGCGAGCAGTAGGCCTCGTTGAACCGGCCGTGGTCGATGGCCCCGCGGCCGTCCCGCACGTGGATGTACGAGGTCTGGGAGAGCGCCGCCAGGAGCTTGTGGGTGGAGTGGGTCGCGAAGACCGTCGGGCCGTCCTTCGGATGATCGGCGGGGTCGCCGCGCATCGCGTAGCGGTCGCGGTACATGGGGTTGAAGCGTGCGTAGCCGTACCAGGCCTCGTCGAAATGCACTCGGTCGACGCTCTTGGCCAGGCGCGCCTCGGCGCCGGCGGCGTGGTAGCACATCCCGTCGTAGGTGCAGTTGGTGACGACCGCGTAAACAGGGCGCTTGGCGGAGGCGCCCTTGGCGAGCGGGTTGGCAGCAATGCTCTCGGCGATGGCCTTGGGCTCCATCCGTTCCGGCGGGATCGGCCCGATGATGCCGAACCGGTTCCGGGTCGGACGCAGGAACACCGGGATCCCCCCGCTGATGACCAGCCCCTGCTCGATGGACTTGTGGCAATTACGGTCGCAGAGGGCGAGCTCGCCGTCGCCGACGCAGGCCGACATGATGGCCCGGTTGGAGCCCGACGTTCCGTTGAGGACCGAGTAGGACCGGTGGGCCCCGAAGACCCGGGCGGCATACCGCTCGCTCTCTCCGATGGGTCCGGTATGGCCCAGGAGCGAGCCGAGCGCGGCGCGCTCGATCCCCATGTCGGTGCGGAACAGGTTCTCGCCGTAGAAGTCGAAGAAGACCCGGCCGACCGGCGATTTGAGGAAGGCGACGCCGCCCTGGTGTCCGGGCGCCGCCCAGGAGTACTCTCGCTCCCGGTCATACCGGGCCAGCGCCGCCGCGAATGGCGGGAGGAGGACCTGGATGTACCGCTCGATCGACGCGGAGATGCGGCCGGCCACGAAGCCGGCGGTGTCTTCGAGGATCCAGACGAACTCATCGGCCAGGGTGGCCACCTCGATGGTGACGGTACCCGCCACCTTCCGGTCCGCCATCAGGAAGACCGGGACCTTCGCGTTGCGTGCCCGGAGCGACCGAAGTAGCTCGGTGGCCTGGGCGTGGGACTCGCGGTCATTCCGGCCCAGCGTCCAGTTGACCAGGACGCAGTGAATGGCGGAATCCGAGACCACGGTGGCGAGGCCGTCCTCGCATGAGAGGGCCTCGATGACCTCGAGTCCGCGGGCCCGCAGTTCGCTGGCCAGCCCGCGGACGGCCCGCCCGCCTGCGGTGGCCCCCTGGGCCAGCTCGTCGTCGACCATCAGGACGCGCCGGGGCAGAGGGCGCGTGGTGCGTTCAATCATGTCGGCCTCCCCCTTCCGGGGGGATCAATAGGCGTATGCGACGTAGACCATCCCGTAGGCGAAGTTCTTGGTGCGGTTGAACTCCTGCTCGACCGCCGCCCCCGGATTGGCATATGCGGCGACGAAGCTCATGGTGAAGTTGGAGTTGACCTTCCAGTCGCAGTATCCGTCGAGCTCGAAGGCGATGCTCTTCGAGGTCAGGGTCCCCTGCTGGTCGAGGCTGAAGACATAGGCCATGGCCCCGGTGCCGATCGACTTGCTGGGGACCAGGCTCAGCCGCACCTGGTTGGAAATGAGGTTCGAATTGGACAGGAAGTACTCGCCGGCGATTTCACCCTGCCACCAGGTGCCCCAGTCGTAGAATCCCGGGAAGAGCGGGTCGAAGGCCTCGTTCTTCGTCGTGGCCGGATCGTCACCCTGGAAGAAGGCGTAGCGATAGGAGAGCGTCGGGGTCCACTTCACCTTGGCCAGCTGGTAGGCCACCAGGACGTTCCAGGCGTTGGAGCTGACCAGGTCGCCGTTGGACTCGTTGGCATATTCCGCCACGAGGGAAAGGCCGGGCAGCTTGCGGAACGGAGCGGTGTAGGCCCGGACGTTGAAGACGTTCATCCCGTCGCGGTTGGGGTTGCTGTCCGAGTAGAACTTGAGGTAGGTGGCGCCGAGGGTCGTGGCGTCGCCGAGCGCCAGCTGGTAGTTGGCACCCCAGAGCCGGACGCCGCTCTCGTTTTCCGGAACCTCGCTGCGGTCGAGGTAGAAGGCCTCGATGGTGTGGATCCTGGGGTGGACGCGGGCGATGGTCGCGAATGCCCAGGCCTTGCGTGCATTGCTCCAGAAGCCACCTCGGCTGCCCCCTTCAGCGGCACCGTCCCATAGGAGCATGCCCTGGCCGATCTTGTAGACCGCGCGGCCCACAGTGAAGTCGAGGAGGTTTTCCGTCTTCCCCACCGTGGTGCCTGAGCGCCAGCCGATGTACAGGTCTTCCGGCCCGAATGACGCCGCCTCGGTGCCGACCAGCGGTGGCGGGGCCGAGAAGGTGCGCTCACCGACCACGCTGACTGCCCCGTAGATCGTGCTGTTCTTCAGGTTGATCTCACCCGACAGTTTCGGCTTGACGAAGCTCTCTTCCCAGTTGTCGCTCAGGTTGCCCGAGGGGTCGGGCTCCTTGTTGGGATTGTACAGGGAATTGGCGAAGCCGAAGGCGCCGAAACCGGCGTCGATGTTGAACGTCCAGCTCACCTTCTTGGGGAGCCCGGTGGGCCGTGCCTCCGTGGCCGCGGAGTCCTGGGCTCTGGCGGCCTGGGCACCTGCCAGGAGCAGGACTCCGAAGAGCACGAGACCGACGCGGGCAGTCCGTCTCGAACGAAGGGGGACCGGCGCGACCAGTCCCATGAATCCCACAGGCGTGCGCCGCATTCCCTGCCTCCTCTCACTGGTGCCTGACTTCTCATGTCGGCCGTTCAGGAACATTCGCCTTGAATCTTCAGCACCCGCGTGGAAGCCGGTGCGAAGGACGCGTGAAAATTCTCTTACAATCCGGACGGGGGCGCAAGCCGCAGGAGTGAAGCGTTCCAGCCTGGTGCCAAGCCGTTACCTGACGCGCCAACTGGCCCGCACTCGATCTTAGCCGTCCGCTCCGCCTGGTATTTCGGGTCGGGCCGTCCGGCGAAAGAGGCGGTCACGGTCGCTGTCGAAATGGTACAGTTTGGCGACTTCGATGCGTTTCGCCAGGAAGCTGCAGGCGAGAACGGCCAGGAGCATCCCGGCCATGGGCCCCAGCCAGTAGATCCACCAGTCCTGCCATTGGCCGGAGATGACGGCCGGGCCAAGGCTCCTTGCGGGATTGGTGCCGGTTCCCGAGATCGGCGACTCGACAAAAACCATGATGGCATACAGAGGCGGGAACATCGCGGGCGTGTAAGGACGGATACGGCGAAACCCGAGGCAGAGGCAGAGTCCTGTAATCATGGCAAACGTCGTAATCACCTCGCCCAACAGGACGACGCCAATCGTATAGCCCGTGCCCGGCAACGTGGCGCCGAAGGCCACGCTGCGGCCCATCGCACCCCATGCCAGGAGTGGCAGAGCCCCCAGAATCGCGCCGATCAGCTGGGCGGCGACGTACCCGAGCGTCGTCCGCAGGTCCAGCTTGCCCATCAACCGGAAGGCCATCGAGACCACAGGGTTGATGTGCGCCCCGCTCCGCTTCCCGATGGGGGACAGCGCAATCAGGGCGCCGGTACTGCCGAAGAGAAAGCCGGTAATCAGTCGCCGCCAGCCTTCGCTGGGCAGGACCGCCCTGGCCGGGCTGCCGGCCCCGAACATCACGATGACCACGGACAGGCCCACCGACACCAGGAGCGCGGTGCCGACCAGTTCGGCAACCACGGCGGGCCCGAGTCGCGTGCCCAACGTTGCACCGCCCTCTGCCACCTGATCACGCCTCCGCAAACTGAATGACGACCTTGATGTCATCCGGCTGCCGCTGGAGCGCGCGCGCGAAATCGGCCGGCGCCTCGCGCCGGGTGATGAGGCGAGCCAGCCAGGCGCGGTCAGCGCGCGCCAGGATCTGGCCTGCCTTGTACCAGTGCCGCTTGTTGGCATTGACGCTGCCGACCACGACGTTGTTCTTGAGCACGGCCGCTGCGGCGACGTCAGCCACCGGGGGGCTCGCCGCGGTTCCGCCGCTCCCGATACCGGTGAGGCACACGACACCTCCCGCGCCAATTCCCCGGACGGCCTGGTTGATGACCTGCCCGACGCCCGTGCATTCAATGATCACGTCCGGCTGGAACCCCACGTCCGTGACCGCGCCCGTGTGATAGGTCGCCCCCAGGGCACGGGTGAGCTCCGGCTTGGCCCCCGTGTCGGCACGGTCGAGGACGTGGACCTCGAGGCCACGCTGCTTCCCCACCAGGGCCGCGAGCAGACCGATGGGGCCCGCGCCGGTCACCAGCACGGTCTGCGGTTCCCAGAAGGCGCGCTGGCCGACGGCGACGACCTGCTCCCACGCCTTGGTGACGACGGTCGTGGGCTCGAGCAGCACGCCCAGGAGGCCGAGCGAGCCGTCGATCTTCATGGCGTACTCGGGCTCGATCCGCCAGCGCTCGGACATGTAGCCGTCGATCTGCTTGATGCCGCGCTCGGTGTACTGGCCGTTCCGGCACATGTCCCACTCACCGACGGCGCAGTTGGGACAGGGCAGGGGGTCGGGACGCCGGACGATGCCGACCACGAGGTCCCCCGTCTTGAGCCCGCCGCTTGGCCCGGGGTCCAGCACCCGTCCGAGGGACTCGTGGCCGAGCACGAGGCGCGTCTTTCCGGGAGGGGACCAGCCGTACTTGCCCTCCACGATTTCGACGTCGGTCCCGCACACACCGACAGCGATGGCTTCCACGAGGACCGACCCGGCGGCCAGGTCCGGCTCGGGGATGTCTTCCAGGCGCGCGGTCCCGGGCGTGTGCGGTTCTACGGTAATGGCCTTCATGTGAGTCTCCTGGTTTCGCCTACTTTGCCTTGTTGGCGCCCTTCACCCGCATCCTGATGGCATAGAGGCCGGTGCTTGCCGTGATAAACAGCGTATGCCTGTCCCGGCCGCAGAAGCTGACGTTCGCGGTCCAGCGCTCGTCGGGGACCCGGATCTGCTCGATCTGGTGTCCCGCCTGGTTGACCACCAGGACGCCGTCGCCCGTCAGGTAGAGATTGCCCTCGTTGTCCAGCGTCATGCCGTCGGAACCGTGCAGAGCCACGAGCGTCTTGCCCGTGAGGGTGCCGCCAGGCGTGATCACGTATCGGTAGGTCTTGCCCGCGCCGATGTCCGCCACGTAAAGCGTCCTGCCATCGGGCGTGCCGATGATTCCATTGGGCTTCTCGAGATCATCGGTCACGCGGACGAGGTGTCGCCGGTCGGCGGACAGGAAATAGACGTGCTGGCCGTCCTGGGGCATCGTGTCGTACGTCCACCAGATCCGCTGGTAGAACGGGTCGGTGAAGTAGAGCGCGCCGTCCGGCCGCACCCAGACATCGTTCGGGCCGTTGAGGCGCCTGCCCTGGTACGTGCCGAGGATGACGGTGACCCTGCCGTCCGGCGCGATGGACCACAGGGCGGTCTGTTCGTCGGCGCAGGCGACCAGATTGCCGCCCGGGTCGAAATACATGCCGTTCGCGCGGCCGGCCGGCTCCAGGAAGGTGGAGAGCACGCCTGCCGTGCTCCACGTGAGGATGCGGTTGTTGGGCTGGTCCGTGAAGAAGAGGTTGCCCTCCGCGTCGCACGTCGGCCCCTCGGCGAACGCGAGGCCGCCGGCGAGCTTCTCCACCTTGGCCCCCGGCGCGACCACGCGATCCTGGGCGCGCGACGGCCAGGGAGCCATGATCACCGCGAGCCCGAGCATGGCCGCCTTGACGCGCTGAATCATCGTGATCTCGCCTGCGCCTTGCGCCTGGTCAACCGCCTACCTCCGCCACCGGGCCCGCCGAGTCACCCACGCAGACATCAGGGGCGCCTGGTGACGCGGCCCTTCGAAGGCCGGGTCTTCCTGGCAGGGGCCGTCGTGCGGGCGTCCGGCCCGGTGGCCGTGGTGGCGAACAGCTGCATGATCCTGGCAATGACTCCCGTCCAGCCGGTCTGGTGGCTCGCGCCCAGGCCCGCCCCAGTGTCGCCATGGAAGTACTCGTGGAAGAGCAGGTAATCCTGCCAGTGCGGATCCTCCTGGCACTTGCTGATTGAGCCGTACACGGGGCGCCGGCCCGCGGCGTCCTTCAGGAAGATGGCCGTCAGCCGCTGGGCCAGCTCCTCCGCGACCTGTTTCAGAGTCATCTGCCGACCAGAGCCCGTCGGGCATTCGACGGTGAACTCATCGCCGTAGTAGTCGTGGTAGCGCAGCAGCGCCCGGAGCACCAGGACATTGGTCGGCATCCAGACCGGGCCGCGCCAGTTCGAGTTCCCGCCGAAGAGTCCGCTGTCGGACTCCGCCGGCAGATACGAGACCTGGCTGACCTGGCCGCCGGCCGAGATGGCATACGGATGGTCGGCGTGATATCGCGAGACGGAGC
Organism: uncultured Gemmatimonadales bacterium; assembly: GCA_963724265.1. GTDB lineage: Bacteria > Gemmatimonadota > Gemmatimonadetes > Gemmatimonadales > GWC2-71-9 > DATEHG01. Next base: position 1,241,732 of record CAVRTU010000005.1, on the reverse strand, counting down.
GCAGGCCGTAGGGGCTCAGAAACTCCTTTTCGTCGAGCATCTTCGCCAGCACGCGGCGCAGCCGCTCCTCGTTCATGATCGACGAGAGCCGCCGGCCGGAGACGCCGGGCTGCCTCGGGTCATGGCTCGAAGCGGCCAGCTCGGGGCGGGCGTCCACGAACCAGGCGAACCGTTCCTGGAAGGCGGGGTACTTCTCGCACTGCTCCGGCTCCAGCGTGGTGGCCGCACAAAGGGGCAGGAGTCCGACCATCGACCGGACCTTCAGCCGCTGGGCGCTGCCATCGGGCAGCCGGAGCACGTCGTAGAAGAACCCGTCCTCCTCATCCCACATGCCGGTGCCCCCGCCCGCGTTGGCCATCGCCGAGGCGATCCACATGGTGTGCTCGACGAACTTGAGCGCCATTTCCGCGTAGGTCGGATCGCTCATCGCCAGTTCCGCCGAGATCTCCATCATGTTCTGGCTGAACAGCATCATCCAGGCGGTCCCATCGGACTGCTCCAGGTATCCGCCGGCCGGCAAGGGGGCGCTGCGATCGAACGGACAGACGTTGTCGAGGCCCAGGAAGCCGCCCTCGAACACGTTGCGTCCGTAGCGGTCCTGCCGGTTGACCCACCAGGTGAAAGTCAGGAGCAGCTTGTGGAAGCAGCCCTTCAGCCACTCCGTGTCGCCCACGCCGGTCTGCATCTTGTCGAGACGGTACGCGAAGATCGTGGCAAAGGCATGCACGGGAGGATTGACGTCGCCGAAGTTCCATTCGTAGGCAGGCAACTGGCCATTCGGGTGCATGTAGTGCTCTTGCAGCAGGAGTTTCAGCTGCTCCTTGCCGAAGTCCGGATCCACGAGGGTGAGCGCCAGCACGTGGAACCCGAGGTCCCAGGCGGCGTACCAGGGGTACTCCCACTTGTCCGGCATGGAGATGACATCGGCGTTGTACATGTGGTGCCAGCGGTCGTTGCGCGGCGCCGCCGTGCGGCCCGGATTGAAGGGGTCCGAGCCGTGCTCCTTGAGCCACTGGTACACGTCATAGCGGTAGTGCTGTTTGGACCACAGCATGCCGGCCAGGGCCTGGCGCATGACATTGGCGCCGTCGGCACCGAGCGAGGCCGGAATAATCGCGGCGTAGAACTCGTCAGCCTCCTGCCGGCGGCGGTCGATCACCTGCTCGAAGGCGTCGCCGAACGGACTGTCCGGCGCACGCCTGGTGCCGGCGGCCGTGGCGGGCGCCACATCGGTCAGCCGCAGGCGCACCACCCGCGACTCGCCCGGGCCGATGGTCAGGCGGTAGCGGGCGGCGATGCTGGTCCCGCGCTGCTCCGGGTTGACCGCGTCCTCGCGGCCGTGGACGATGCAGTCGTTGATGCCGTCCTTGACATAGGGCGACTGGTTCGGGGCGCCGAACAGCCGCTGCGTGTTCGTCTCGTTCTCGGTGAACAGCAGCGGGACGTCCCCCTCGCAGTAGAGGTACCTGACGCCCAGCCACTGGTGCACCGCCCGGACGATCCCCTGGTCCTGGCGACCCGCGACCTGCTCCATCCTCGGGTGCCCGGCGCCCGCATGCCACGACCACTCGTTGCGGAACCAGAGTCGCGGCAGCAGGTCGAGGGTGGCGGAGTCCGGCCCGCGGTTGTGAACCGTGCAGCGGATCAGGATATCCTCCGACGCGGCCTTGGCGTACTCGACGAACACGTCGAAGTAGCGGTCCCGGTCGAACACGCCGGTGTCGATCAGCTCATACTCCGGCTGGTGCCGTGACCGCGTGTGGTTGGTGCGGATCAGGTCTTCATAGGGAAAGGCGGCTTGCGGGTACTTGTACAGGTAGCGCATGTACGAGTGCGTGGGGGTGGAGTCGAGGTAGAAGTAGCATTCCTTGACGTCCTCGCCGTGGTTGCCTTCGGCGTTGGTCAGCCCGAACAGGCGCTCCTTCAGGATCGGGTCCTGGCCGTTCCACATCGACAACGCGAAGCAGAGCCGCTGCCGGTCATCGCAAATGCCGGCCAGCCCGTCCTCCCCCCAGCGATAGGCCCTCGACCTCGCCTGGTCGTGGGTGAAGTAGCCCCAGGCATCGCCCCCCTGGCTGTAGTCCTCGCGGACGGTGCCCCACTGGCGTTCGCTCAGGTACGGACCCCACCGCTTCCATGGCGCCCGCAGCGTGCGGGCCTCCTCGAGACGGGATTGTTCAGCGTTCATCGCCAGCTCTCCGGTTGATGGCGAGGCGTTCGTGCCTGCTCATGGTCGCGCCGCCGCAGGAGCCGCCATCCCCGATTCCGGGGCGGCGGCGGGGAACGGCCCCTCGACCGAGGTCGAGGCGGCCAGAGGTACCCCGGGCCGATCGGCCCTGCGCCGGGCACAGGCCGGGCACAGCTCGCGATCGAGCAGGGCGGTCATATGGACCGGCAGGCGATGACGGACGAACCCCCGGTGCGCAGGGGTCTGGGTCGGCGCACCGCATTCGCTGCAGGCCAGCAGCGGCTGTTCACACACGACGGTTCCCGTGATGATCGTGTGCCGGCCTCCGTCGCGGTCCTCGATGTGGATTGCGCCGGTGGGGCAGACCTGGGTGCAGGCGCCGCAACCGATGCACAGGGTCGCGGCCCGCGTGAAGTCAAAGTAGGCCAGGCGGCCGGCCGGGGTGTCGGCCATCCGCAGCGCCTCGACGCCCATCTCGCTGCAGGCGGCCATGCACAGCCCGCAGCCGATGCAGGCGTCACAGCGGAGGCAGCGGCGGGCTTCGTCGTGGGCCATCGTGTCGGTCAGGCCTTCCTCGATACGGACGTAGTTGCCCTGCCCGAGGACCTCCTCGACTGTCCGCTCGGGCATGACGGCGCGGGCCAGGGAGGTGCGATCGCGTGCGTTGACCTGCAGAGGGATCACCTCGGCGCGCCGCACAGGGTGGCCGATGGCAGCGTCCACGGGCCCCCCGCGCAGCCAGGCATCGATGGCGGCGGCAGCGATCTTTCCGGCCCGGATGGCTTCCACGACGGTCCGCGGACCCTGCTGCGCGTCACCGCCGGCGAAAACGCCAGGCACATTGGTCATGAGGGTCGTCGGGTCCGCGGCGATATAGCCGTGCGTGTCGGCGACTCCGCTGCCGTCCAGGATCGCCAGGTCGGTGCCCTGGCCGGTGGCGAGGATGACGTGATCGGCTTCGAGCTTCAGCAGCCGGGTCGAGTCGAACGCGGGATTGAACCTGCCGTCCGCGTCGTGCGTCTGCTCGCAGAACTGCAGGGTGACCACGCCTTCCTCGTCAATGCTGACCGGGCCCCAGCCCGGGTACAGCTGCACACCTTCGCCAACGGCGAGCTCGATTTCGTCCGGACTGGCCGGCATGTCGCGGCGTTTCTCGAGGGAGGAAAGTTCGACGTGCTGGGCGCCCTGCCTGAGCGCCGTCAAGGCGACATCGATGGAAACGTTGCCGCCGCCGATGACGACGACCCGGGGCCCGACCTGCATCGGATGGCCGCTCCGCACGGCGCGCAGGAAGTCAATCCCGCCCAGGACGAAGGTCTGATGCACACCGTCGATCGGGAGCAGGCGCGACCGCTGGGTGCCCAGGCCCAGGAACACGGCATCGTATGCCTGGCGGAAGCTCTCGAGGCTGCCGATCGCCGCGCCGGTATGGATCGGGATGCCCAGCACCCGGATCTGGTCGAGTTCCTGGTCCAGCAGGTCGGGCGGCAGTCGGTAGGCCGGGATGCCGTAGCGGAGCATGCCACCAGCTTTGGCCTCCGCCTCGAAGACCTCGACCTCGTGACCGCCGATACGCAGGTAGTACGCCGCCGACAGCCCGGCCGGACCGGAACCGACGATGCCGATGCGCTTGCCCGTGGCAGGCGCGAGTGCGGGCCTCGGATAGCCGCCCTCGGCGAGGCAGTGCTCGGCGGCCTTGGCTTTCAGTGGACGGATGAAAACGGCTCCATTGCTGCCGCCACGAACGCAGGCCGATTCGCACGGCGCCGGGCAGACCAGGCCGCACACCATCGGCAGCGGATTGTCGCGCCGGATGACCTCGATCGCGGCCCGGTAGTCGCCATGACCGAGGTGGGCGATGAAGCTCGGGATGTCGATGTTGGCCGGGCAGGTGCGGTGGCAGGGCGCCGCGTGGTGGGGCAGGTCCAGGCACAGGCCCTCCGGGCATGATTCGCGCCGCACGTGCCTTTCCCACTGCGCGCGGTAGTGACGCAGGGAGCTGCCCAGCGGCCAGGCCGCCGCCAGCCCCTGCATGGCGAGCTCAAGCGCGACCTCGTCGAGCGCGGCGAGATACCCGCCGTCGCCGCGGCCGAGGCTGATCTCGGCCGTCAGGCGCGCGGCCCTCGCCAGCAGCCCGCGCACCGGTGCGGCCTGGCCTTCGGCAAGCTGCCAGTGACGATAGAGCGCGCGAGAGGTCTGCTTGATGAGGCATGCCCCCTCGGCCAACACCATCAGGCTGGACGGCGCCGGGATGATACCCGCGCATTCGAGCGACAGCGGATCACAGGACAGGTCTGCCGTGGACAGCGGCAGAAAGCCACCCAGGCCGTCGTCGAACACGAGCACGGGGTCGCCGCCTTGCACCTCGACGCCGCCGCCCCAGGAGTCGATCTGACGCCGCAGGTTCCCGGAGCGAGCGAGCTCGACCAGGCCACGCAGCTTCATGCCTCGTCGGAGGGTCAGCAGGGACGTATCGAGGTTTGCCGCGCCGGCGAACAGCAGTGCGACGCGGCACCAGGTTTCCGGCGTGTGGACCAGCCGCGACCCGTCCCCGGCCTGTCCCGCGCCCCAGCAGCCCGGTCGGCAGTCGCGCAGCACCTCCACCCGGCGGCGGGGAGCCGTGATCTGGGCCAGCGAGCAGATGGCGTCGACCGCATTCAGGAACGCCGCCTCGTGGCCGTTCAGCTCGGCCGGCAGTCGCAGCTCCACGTCAGCGCCCGCGCGCAGGCCCGACGCGATCAGCATGCCTTCGGCCAGGAGCCAGGGGGCGCCGTCGAGCACCGCGGCCGCGCCCCGCGCGCGCACGTCAAACCCCGTGGCGTCGATCACCAGCACGGACGGTCCATGGCCGCGCAGGAACCGCCGCCAGGCGAGATGGACCGGTTCTCCGGCGCCGCCGCATTCAGCGAGCCCCGCCTGCTGCACGCGGTGCAGCCGCTGCAGCGGCGTCAGTGATTGCGCCCCGGCGAGGCCCGGCATCGCGCCGGCCAGGGTCGGTGCGGGCGGCGCGGCGCCCGCCAGGGCGGCCGCCTCGGCGTCGAGCCAAGGCGGCAGCATCGGGAGAACGAGTGCGCTCAAGGCCCTACCCTATTCCTGGCCGAGTGGCTCGGCGACGATCTGCCGGGCGTAACGCTCGCGGCGCGGGTCAGGGACTTCGTTCGCGAGACCGAAGGACAGGCAGCCGGTCACGCACTTGGTGACGCAGGCCGGCTGCAGCCCGGCATCGAGGCGATCCATGCAGTAGTCGCACTTGACCACCTTGTTCGTGGCCGGGTTCCATTGCGGCGTGCCCCAGGGGCAGGCGGCGATGCAGGACTTGCAGCCGATGCAGAGGCTCTGCTGGATGAAGACGATGCCGTCCTTCTCGCGTCGCCGCATCGCGCCGGTCGGGCAGGCCTTGATGCACCACGCGTCCTCGCAATGGAAGCAGGGCAGGAAGACGTAGCGCGTCCGTGGCTGTCCAGCGACCTCGACCGGGCCGATGCTGATGAGCTTGCAGGGAAGCGGGCCAGGGCCCAGATCCTTGTTGGTCTTGCAGTGGACTTCGCAGGCCAGGCAGCCGATGCAGGTCGCCTCATCGTGGCGAAGTGTGTACATGCTCATGAGGGCGCTCCCCCCGCGGCCACGGGCGTGACCCGGACGATGGTCTCGGTCAGGGCGCAGCCTCCGCCGGCCGGGTCGAAGTCGTACAGCTTGCCATGCTGCAGGCGCTGGTCGGCCACGCCGACGCCGCGGGCGCGCGTGGCGACCGGCACCGTGGCGCCGTAGCCATGGAGCATGAACACCGCCTCGGGATGGATCCACGGCGTCACCCTGGCGTTGATCCGTCCGAGGTAGGCGCCTCCGCCGTGGACCTCGACCTCATCGCCGTCGGCGATACCCAGCGGTCCGGCCCGGTCGGGATGGATCCAGAGCGCCTGTCGCGGAGCGATCTCGTTCAGGAGCGGGTTGTTGAGGGACTGGCCGTGCGCCAGGGTCGCCGTCCTGCCGAACAACAGTGTGAAGCGGTCGCCGGCGGGCGCCTGCTTCGGCTCATAGGGTGGCAGGCTGGACAAACCGGCGTTCGTCAGGGTCTCGCTCTCGATCTCGATCTTGCCGGACCGGGTCGGGAACCTGAGCGTGTCGCGCGGCGTCAACTTCGGCGCGGCAGCGAGGCTGACGATGCCCGCCCGGCGCATCTCGTCGACAGTGACGCCGGTGCCGTCGAGCTGGTAGTTCCAAAGCTCCTCAATGGTCTCGAAGTCGAGGGCTTCCTTGATGCCCATGCGATGCAGGATCTCCCGGAAGATCCACCAGGCAGGCCGGCTGTCGAAGCGTGGCGCCACGGCCTGGTCGCGCATGGCAAACACCGGGACCGGGCCGGGGAACTGTGCCAGGATGTTGGCACGCTCGAGGTAAGTCGCCTCGGGGAGGATCACGTCGGCATACCAGCCCAGTTCCGAGTAGCGCACATCGATGGAGACGAGCAGCGTGAGCTTGTCCAGGGCGCGCCGGAGTGCCTCTCCGTCCGGCATCGCGGTGATCGGATCGTGGCGGTAGGCGAAGTACGCCCCGATGCCGTAGGGCTTCCCGGTCTCCATGGCGGCAAAGGCCTGGTGCAACATGCCGATCGCCGGGTCCCAGCTGGGCCGCGTGGTGCCTGCCCCGTCGACGCGTGCCTCGTCGACCTTGGGCACACGCGCGGTCAGCGGCCTGAGGCTCTTGCGGCCGTAGTACTCGGGCGGCTTGGCGATCACGTACCCGCCGGGGATCTCGAGGCTGCCCATCAACGCATTCAGGATCAGCGCCGTGCGGCTGACGTAGAACGACTGCTTGTGACGGGCCGTCATCCAGCCGGGATGGAAGAGCACGTGGGGCGCCTGGGTGGCGATCTCCGTCACGAAGGCGCGAAGCTGGGCCGCCGGGACCCCGGTATGGGCCACCTGCCATTCCGGCGTGGTGTCCTTGACCGCCTCGCGCAGGGTGTCCATCCCTGAGACGAAGCGGGCTACGAAGTCTTTGTCGTACGCCTCCTGCTTCAGGACCTCGTGGATGATCGCCAGGTTGAGTGCGTAATCGCTGTTGGGCCGCACGTTCCAGTAGCGGGTGGCCTTGCAGGCCGTGGCGCTGGCGCGCGGATCGATATAGGTGCACCGCATCCCGCTGGCCATCGCGGCCACAAATGCCTTGGCCTCCTTCACCATCAACGATTCGATGATGTTGCGTCCGTAGAGCACCAGGTGCTTGGTGTGCGCCAGGTCCGGAACTAGCGCGGCGTGGCTGAAGCCATAGAGGGAGCGCGCGGCGTTGTGGACATTGCCGCCGCAGGTGGCGTCGTGGTTGAAATAGTTCGGCGAGCCGAGTGCCTGCACGAACGTGCGCGTCAGGTCGTTGAACGGTCCGCCGCGATCGGACAGCACGATGCCGCGGGGGCCGAAGGCCTTGATCGTCTCGCGCAACTTGTCGGCGATGTGGTCGAGGGCTTCGTCCCAGGACGCCCGCCGCCACCGGCCGCCACCCCGCGGGCCCATGCGGATCAGCGGTGTCTGCGGCCGCTGGTCGTCGGCATACTCGAAAGCCAGGCCGGCGGCACCCTTGGCACAGAGGCTGGCACCGATGGCCGCATCGTGCGTATTGCCCTGCACCCAGACCGCCCGCCCGTCCTCGACCGTCACTTCCATCGGACAGCGCACCGCACACATGCCGCACATGCTGTACACGGTGTGTCTTCCCGGGGCGCCCACGCCGGACACGTTCGGTGCGATGGAACTCATCTCAGCTCCCTCGATTGTGCCGCGATGTCTCGCCCCGCACGGGTCGGCACTGGCGGCGCGCCGCAGGCCCGCTCCACCCGATTGGTGGGGTAGCCATTCGGATGTGGGAAGCGTATGACCCCGGGCAACGGCGGGGCTGCGCTGCGGGAAACGATGAGGCGTGCGCACCCGAGTTCCGGGCCGCACCAGCGGGCCCGGCGGAAGAAACCGCGTACCGGCAACTTCAACGCCGGCATGGCCTTGCAACTCATGACCAGGATACCTCTAGGCCGCGCGATCGGCCTGGTGATCGCCGACAGGCTCATGCGCCTGAGGCGACGCCTGACCTGTGCTGCACCCGCACCCCGGGAACGGAGCGCCCCGAGTCCACACGCTCCGCCCCTCGCCTAGGCTCCCGGCCCGCGGCCGGGAGCCGTGCGCGAGTCAGGCCAGCTTCCTGGTCAGGCTCCGCGCTCCCAATCCGATGGAGAGGATGGAGAACCCGGCGAACAGCAGGTTAATCCCCACCAGCGTTCCTATGGCCCACAGCCCTGACAACGGCCACTCCCTGAGCAGCAGAACTCCCAGGAGCACCCCCATGGCCGCGTGGAAGAGCATCCAGCCCCATCCCTTCTCCGGCCGCAGGCGGAAGGCGACGACGGCGCCGGAGATGCCATCCATCAGCAGGTAGACCCCGAGGAACAGGGTCAAGCTCGCCATACCGACTCCCGGCCGGGTCACGAGGAGCCCCCCGGCCAGGAACGTGAGGAACCCGCCGAAGAACGCGAGGGCACCCTGGCCGAAGGACCCCGCGTGGAAGGCGCTGACGGCGCGCGCCATCCCGGCGATCACCAGAGCGACACCGATGAAGACGGACACGCTCACTCCGCCAAGCATGGGGGCGCTGATGCACCCAACACCCGCGAGCACTGTCAGTACCCCCAGCGCGACCAGCCACCCGGCATTCTTCTTCGCCTGCTGAGCCCAGCCGCTGATCGCATCCCTGTCGCCTTGCATGGCACACCTCCACCAAGAATGGATGCCCCCGGATTCCGGCGGCGGAATCAGTTCTTCGGCTTCTTCTCGACTTTGATCGCCAGCGCCTCGGCGTACGTGATGACGACCGTGTCGCCGACCTTGACACCCTGGAGCTTCGCCGGATCCTGCACCTTGACCGTCTGGGTCGTGCCATCAGGCGCCTTGAACGTGACGGACGGGACCGAGGCGTTGATCGCGACGATCGTGACCGTGACCGTCACCTGCCCGCCGATGACCCCCGCCGGCTTCGCGCCCGGCGCAGCAGCCCCGGCGGCGACGGTCGCCGTGGCGCCCGTCTGCGTGCCAGCCTCCTTCACCTCGTAGGCAATCGCTTCCGTGTAGGTGGCGGTCACCACGTCGCCCTTCTTCACCTGGGCAAGGTTCTGGACGTCAGCGCCGGCCACGAAGCTGTACACCTGGCCGTCGCTCGCCTTGAGCGTGACCTCGCGCGTCTTCTGGTCGATCTTGGTCACCGTCGCGGTCACGGTCACGGAAGCCACAACCGCCTTGCCGCTGGGTGGGGGCGGGGCCTGCTGGGCAAGGGCGGCGGGCACCAGCCGAAGCGCTCCCGCTACGGAGAGGGCCAACACCCACGAATTCATGTTCCTCATAAAATGCTGTCCTCCGTTGGTAGAGAATGCGAGGTGCTGATCTGCAGCACCGAGACCGTAGTGCGACGCGCGCCCTGCCGCTCCCTGCGGCCTGGGACGAGTGCCGCCGAATGTGAGGCTGGCGCGCGGAAAGATCCGGGAAGGGGCTATGAAGATCCCGTCATCGTGCCTGGAAACGAATCGGGCGATTGGGGGTGTTGCGACTCGAGCGGATTAATCCTGGTGGTCGGATTCGTTGAAGGGAGCGATGCGCGTGGGAAAGGCGATACCGGCAGTGGTCATGCGCGACGTGCGGGATCTAGAAGACGTGGTGCCGCCCGCGTGCGCCGTTGGTTTGCCAGAAGAGTATGTGTTGCTGCACGCGGGTACGGACGGGAGTGCCGTTCACGGTCCCGGGGGTGAAGTGAAGACCGCCGATGTACTCCGTGGCTGACTGGGCGAACTCGGGGCGTTTCGCGGAGATGACCCGAATCGAGCAGTGGTCGACCCTGCCGGTCGAGTCGACCACGAATTCGACGAGGACATTGTCGGTCACACCCGCCATCGCCAGCCGTGGAGGCGAGTACAGGTGCGGGCGGGGAGGGACGACCTCGGGCTGAACCTGGACGGAATCAGCGGCTACGCTTGGGGCCAGGGGGGCCGAAGAATCACAGGCAGTTGAGGCTCGCCGGCCCGGCAGTGCCGAGCCAGCTTGCACGGAGGCGAGCACAAAGAATGAAAATATTCCGTACATGGACATACCGACCGAGCCTCGCCATGCCTCGATTCGCCCTCCCGCCCTCCCGCCCTCCCGCCCTCCCGCCCTCCCGCCTACTCCGCCTTCACAATCCCATCTTCCAGCCACACCATCTGCCCGTCGAGCACCTTCCGCGCGGCGGCGTAGGTCACCACGTCGTCGTTGTCGAACACCGCCGCGAACCGCTCCGCGACCCGGCGCCGGGCCTGCTTGCCGAAGAGGTCGGCCAGCTCTACGGGAGTCCGGTCGACGGGATTCTTCTTCACCATGGCATGGGCACGGGATGCTGATGCGGAGATCGCCAGCAGCTCGGCCCCGATCTCCACCAGGCGTCCCAGTACCGCCTGGCGCTTCTCGAGCTTTGGGCCGAACCGGATCATGCAGTGGAACAGTGTCCGGGCCAGCTTTCGGCTCGACCGCTCGACGAACCGCACGTGGCCGGCCAGCGGGCCGAACTCGCCGTAGCCGAACCACCCCTTGAACGGGATCCAGAGCTTCGGGTACCAGAGCCCGTAGAAGCCTGCCGACTTGACCAGCGCCGCCATCTTCTGGCTGCCGGTGCTCTTGGGGTCGATCAGCGGGCCGGCGACCTTGAGGTGGGTGTCCACCGCCTCGCGGGCGATGAACAGCCGCATGATTTCGCTGGAGCCCTCGAAGATCAGGTTGATCCGGAAGTCGCGCATCATCCGCTCGACCGGATCGGGCCGCTCCCCGCGGCTCCGCAGGCTGTCGGCGGTCTCGTAGCCGCGGCCGCCCTTGATCTGCAGGGTGTCGTCCACGATTCGCCAGCCGACCTCGGTGTTCCACATCTTGGCGATCGCCGCCTCGAGGCGGATGTCGGTGGTGCCCCGGTCGGCCATCAGGCTGGCCAGGTCGCTGACCGCTTCCATGGCAAATGTGTCGGCCGCCATCCGGCCGATCTTCTGGGCCACGGCGTCATGCTTCCCCACCGCCTGGCCCCACTGGACCCGGGTGCTGGCCCAGAGACGCACGATTTCGAGGGCGCGCTTGGCGCCGGCGACCGCCGAGGCCGGCAGGGTGAGGCGCCCGGTGTTGAGGGTAATCAGCGCCAGCTTGAGCCCTTTCCCTTCACCCCAGAGCACGTTCTCGGCCGGCACCTTCACGTTGGTGAATTTGATCACGCCGTTCTCGATGCCCCGGAGCCCCATGAAATGGAGCCTGTTGGCGACTTCGACGCCGGGCCAGGCGGCCTCGACAATAAAGGCGGTGATCTTCCGTCCTCCGGTGCGCGCCATCACGACCATCAGCTCGGCGATGGTGCCGTTGGTGCACCAGAGCTTCTCGCCGTTGAGAATCCAGTGGGTCCCATCCGCCGACAGCTCGGCGGTAGTCGTAAGCCCGGCTGGATCCGAGCCGACGTTGGACTCGGTGAGCGCAAATGCGGAGACGGCGCCCGCGGCGAGCCTCGGCAGGTACTTCCGCTTCTGCTCCGGGGTGCCGAACAGCTTGAGTGGAGTCGGCACACCGATCGACTGCGCCGCCGAGAGCAGCGTGGTCAGGCTCCCGTCCTGGCTCGTCACCAGCCCGATCGCCTTGGTGTAGCTGGTCTGGCTCAGGCCAAGGCCGCCGTACTCCCTGGGGATCTTGATGCCGAAGGCACCGATCTCCCGCAGTCCCTGGATGACATCGGCCGGGATCTTCGATTCGCGGTCGATCTTGTCGCTGTCCACCTTCTCGCGCATGAACCGCTCGAGCCGCTTCATGAACGGCTTGGCCCGCTCCACGTCGGCGGGATCCTGCTCCGGGAACGGATGGATCAGGTCGAGCCGGAAGGAGCCCTCGAACAGCTCCCGCACGAAGCTCGGCGATTGCCACTCCTCCTCCCGGGCCGCTTCGGCGACTTCGCGGGCTTCCTTTTCGGTAGCCAGGGAGCTCCGGGGCGCCGGGTCGGCGGCTGGGGGCGGGACGATGGTGTTGGTCATGAACGGGGTTCCCCTTGAAGTGCCCCGGTGGCGGCAATCCGCCCCTGGAGGCCGTGCAGGACGAGATCGATCACATGGCGCTTGCGCGCTTCCCTGAATTCGGGGGCCGACGGGTCGATCCCGAGGGCGCCGAGCAGGGTGCTGGAATGGACCAATGGAAACCAGCAGAGGCCGATGACGCTGAGCAGAAGTTGCGCCGCTTCTTCGGCGCCGGGGCCAGCCGGGTCGAGGCCGAGCTCCACGCCGATGGCAGCGACCGCCTCGCGGGCGGCGGTCAGGTGGGGCGGTACATCGCGCAGCTGGTGCCCGCCGCTCAGGGCTTCCCATTCCATCAGTCGTACGAAGTTGGGCCGGGCCGTGATGAAGTCGAAGTACTCGCCCACCGCGCCGGCCAGGACCACCTCGGGCGGCTCCCGGCTGGCGATGGCACGCTCGCGGCCGCTCCGCACCGCCATCCGTACCTGCTCGAGGCAGCGCTCCAGGACGGCCCGGTAGAGTTCCGCCTTGGCGCCGAAGAAGTACCCGGGAGTGCCGCGGGAGACTCCAGCCGCCATCCCGATTTCATTCAGGCTGGTGCCCCCGAAGCCCTTCTCGGCAAACAAACGCTCCGCCGCATCCAGGATTGCTTCCCGGGTGCGGTTGGGATTGCGCTCGCGCTCGAACGGTTCGCGGAGTGAGGTCATCGCGGTGGCAACCGGGCCTCTGGCAAGATGTTGGATGTACTTGCTTGTCAGCAAGCAAGATCTACTGGCGTGCCCTTTCCGTCAAGCCCGACCAGTTCTGTCATTGCGAGGAGGCCCACCAGGGCCGACGAAGCAATCTGACCGGTACGTCGCATCGGGCCGCGCCCTCATCAGATTGCTTCGGCCACTCCGTGGCCTCGCAATGACAGAACTCGCGGTCGCCGACCGATGCCCCCTATCCTACCGCCCCGCCGGAGCCGCTTCGACCGGAGTCTCGACCGGCTTCGGGGCCGGGGTGCCCTTCGGCGTCACCTTCCGGATCAGCGGCAGGTAGTCGCTCCACTGCTCGACGATGGTCCGGGCCCGGACACTCCCGGTGCGGGCCAGGTGCTCCGAGACCAGGGCGAAGAGCGTTGCGCCCTCCGCGCTGTCCGGGTCGCCCAGCGTCACCGATTCGTGATTGCAGCGGGCTGGGAAGTTGCCGCTTTCGTCGAGCACATAGGCGACCCCGTGGGTCATCCCGGCGCCGAAATTCCGTCCCGTGGCGCCCAGCACCACCACCGTGCCCCCGGTCATGTATTCGCAGCAGTGATTGCCGGCCCCTTCGATGACGGCGGTCGCGCCGGAATTCCTGACCGCGAACCGGCTCCCCGCCTGGCCCGCCGCGAAGAGCACGCCCGAAGTGGCGCCGTAGAGGCAGGTGTTGCCCAGGATCACGTTCTCGTGGGTGTTGGCAGCGTAGGCTGCGGTCCGGAAGGGCCGGATGGTGATTTCGCCGCCCGAGAGTCCCTTGCCGACGTAGTCATTGGCCTCGCCTTCGAGGTCGAGGCGCATGCCGTTGATCGCGAAGGCGCCGAAGCTCTGGCCGGCGCTCCCCAGGCAGCGGATCCGGACCCGGCCGCGGGGCAGCCCGGTGGATCCAAACCGCTCGGCGATCGTCCCTGCCACTCGCGCCCCGATCGCCAGATGGTGGTTCCGGACGCTGTAGGTGCCCGAGAACGGATGTCCGCCGTCCAGGCAGGGCAGCAACTCCTGGAGGATCTCATCGTCGAGCGAGACGAACCCGGGCCGGTCGTTGCGCGCCTCCGTGCGGCGAACCGCGGTTTCGCCACCCGGCTTCGCCGGTGCCAGCAGGGCCGAGAGGTCGAGCATCTGGGCCCGCGGCACATCGGGCCGCTCCAGGCGCTCGAGCAGGTCGGCGCGACCGATGATCTCGTCGAGCGACCGGGCACCCAGGGAGGCGAGAATCTGGCGGACCTCCTCGGCCACGAAGGTGAAGTAGGCGACCACCTGCTCGGGCGTTCCCCGGAACTTCTGCCGCAGGTCCTCCCGCTGGGTAGCGATGCCCGTGGGGCAGCTGTTGAGGTGGCACTGCCGCGCCATGGCGCAGCCCATTGCGACCAATGGCGCCGTGCCGAAGCCATAGCTCTCCGCGCCCAGCAGCGCGGCGATGACCACGTCACGCCCGGTCTTGAATCCTCCATCCACCCGGACCTCGATCCGGTGCCGGAGCCCGTTGCGCACCAGGGTGTGCTGCGCCTCGGCCAGCCCCAGCTCCCAGGGGGAGCCGGCGTGCTTGATCGACGACAGCGCCGACGCGCCGGTGCCCCCGTTGTGGCCGGCGATGAGCACGTAGTCGGCGTAGGCCTTGGCCACCCCGGCCGCCACCGTTCCTACTCCGGCCTCGGCCACCAGCTTCACTCCCACGCGGGCCCGGGGATTGACCGTCTTGAGGTCGGTGATCAGCTGGGCCAGGTCCTCGATCGAGTAGATGTCGTGGTGCGGCGGCGGCGAGATCAGCGAAATCCCCTCGACGGCGTGCCGCAGCCGGGCGATCAGCTCGGTGACCTTGTGGGCGGGCAGCTGGCCCCCTTCGCCGGGCTTGGCGCCCTGCACGATCTTGATCTCCAGCTCCTCGGCGCGGACGAGGTACTCGGTATTAACGCCAAATCGTGCCGAGGCCACCTGCTTGATCCGGTTGTCGGCCCGGTCGCCGCCTGGCATGGCGTGGTAGCTCTGAGGGTCCTCGCCTCCCTCGCCGGAATTGGAGCGGGCGCCCATCCGGTTCATCGCGATCGAGATGGTCGAATGCGCCTCGGGCGAGAGCGCGCCGAGCGACATCGCCGAGGACACGAACCGCCGCCGGATCGCCTCCACCGGTTCGACGGTCTCCAGGGAGACTGGCACCATCTCCTTGAACCGGAGCAGGTCACGCGGCCCCGCCGGCGGCGCAGTCGCTCACCTTGCGTCACGAACTCCCGGTACCGCTGCGACCTCTCCGACGTCTCCGTCTCGACCGAGCGCCTCTTCGGCGCGAGGAAGCCCTTTAGGGTCCGACTTCTTCTCGCTCCCGTCGCCTTCTGCAGCGCATTCACCGTCTGCGGCGCCCAGCCGTGGTGCTCGGCATCCTTGCGAAACCGTAGACCGGCCGTAGTCGGGCAGCGTCTCCTCCGTGGTGCCCCACGCCGCGGCGTGACGGGCCAGCGCGTCCTCGCCGATCTCCTCGAGGCCGAGGCCGCCGAGATGGGAGGGCGTCCCGCGGAAGGCGTAGTCGATCACCTCGGCGCCGAGTCCGAGGACCTCGAAGATCTGGGCGCCGCAGTAGCTGGGCAGCACGGCGATGCCCATCTTCGACATGATCTTGAGCAGGCCCTTCTCGAGCGAGGTGCGGTAACTCTGCCGGGCCTCGGTGGCGCGCTCCGGTTCGAGCGTCGCGACCGTCTCCAGGGCGAGCCAGGGATGGATCGCCTCGGCGCCGTAGCCGAACAGCGTAGCGGCATGGTGTACGTCCCAGGCGTCACCCACCTCGACGACCAGGCCCAGCAGAAGCCTGAGCCCCTTGTCGAGCAGGTGCCGGCGGACGGCGCCCACGGCCAGCAGCATTGGAATTGGGGCGTTGTCGCGATCGGCCGCCCGGTCGCTGAGGATGAGCAGGCGGGCGCCCTGGCGGGCGGCGCGGTCGGCCTCCAGGCAGAGGCGATCCAGCGCCGGACGGAGCCCCTCCGGGCCGTCGGCGGCCGGCCAGGTGGCGGAGAGGGTCACGCTCCTGAACTCGGGGAGGGCGCGCAGCGCCGCCATCTCCTCTTCGATGAGAACCGGATGGTCGATCCGGAGCAGTCGGGCCTGTCGCGGGTGTTCGCGCAGAAACGATCCCTGGCGCCCCAGCTGCATCCGAAGGGACATCACCACCGCCTCGCGGATCGGGTCGAGCGGCGGGTTGGTCACCTGGGCGAAGCGCTGCCGGAAGAAGGCATACAGCGGCTGCGGCATCCGCGAGAGCGGGGGAATGGGAGTGTCATCGCCCATGGACCAGACGGCATCGGCGCCGGTCCGGGCCATCGAGTCGAGGACGAAGCGGAGATCCTCGTAGCCGTAGCCGAACATCTGCTGGACCGGCACCAGCGCCGCGGAGTCACGCGGCTTCGGCTCGCACTCGGGGTCGGGTTCCAGCACCGTGGTCTGCGCGGCGACCCAGCGTCCGTAAGGGCGACGCGACGCCACGGCCCGCTTCACGTCCATGTTGCGCAGGATCCGGCCCCGCGCCGTGTCCACCGCGAGCAGCTCGCAGGGGCCGAGGCGGCCGGTCTCGACCACTTCGCGGGGGTCGAGGTCGACCAGCCCGGCTTCGGAGCCGGCGATCACGAATCCGTCGCGGGTCACCTGGTAGCGGCACGGTCTGAGGCCGTTGCGGTCGGTGGCCGCGCCGGTGATCACCCCGTCGCTGAAGGCGAAGGCGGCCGGACCGTCCCACGGCTCGATCAGTCCGGCGTGGTACTCGTAGAAATCCCGGATGGCCGGCTCGACATCGGGATACCGCTCCCACGCCTGGGGCACCAGCATCATCATCGTGTGCAGCGAATCCCGGCCGGAGCGCACCAGGAGCTCCATGGCGTTGTCGAAATTCGCCGAGTCGCTCCCTTCGGCCCAGAGCACCGGCTGGAGCCGGGTCACCTCGCGGCCCCAGACCGGCGACGACAAGCGCTTCTCCCGCGCCGCCATCGCGTTGCGGTTGCCCCAGAGGGTGTTGATCTCGCCGTTGTGGGCGATGAGGCGGAACGGCTGCGCCAGCGGCCAGCTGGGCAGGGTGTTGGTCGAATAGCGCTGGTGGAACACCGCCGTCGCCGATTCGAACTCCGGGTAGCGGAAGTCGGTGTAGAACGCGGCGAGCTGCGGCCCGGTGAGGAGCGCCTTGTAGACGATCGTGCGGCAGGAGAGGGAGCAGACGTAATACTCTGCCAGGCCCTCCTCCGCGGCCCGGCGTTCGAGGTCGCGGCGGGCCAGGAAGAGCACCCGTTCCCAGGCCTCGTCATCGCCGGCGCCCTCGGGGCGGCCCAGGAAGACCTGGCGGATGGCGGGGCAGGAGGCCCTCGCCGTCGGGCCCAGCGCACCAAGGTCCACCGGCACGTCGCGCCAGCCGAGGCGGGGAAGGTGGTTGGCCTCCAGCACCTCCTCGGTGAGCGCCACCGCCCGGCGCAACTCGGCCGGTTCGGCGGGAAGGAAGAGCATGCCGACGGCGAACGGCTCTCCCTGCCGCAGCTTGAGGCCCAGCCGATAGCCCTCGCGGTGGAAGAGGCGGGTCGGGATGCGGGTGAGGAGGCCGGCCCCGTCCCCCGACTGGTCGGTGGAGGCGGCGCCGCGGTGAGCCACCCGGGCCAGCGCCGTGAGCGCCAGCTCCACTACCCGATGCGAGTCGACGCCGTCAGCGCGCGCCACGAATCCGACCCCGCAGGCATCATGCGGACGGCCATGATCCGGGGCTTCGGTGCGAGCGTGGGGACTGGTGCGATGCGTCATCGGACCTCTCCTCCTGGTCAAGAAAAAGGCCCGCTCCCATCAGGGAAGCGGGCCGGCGGACCTGGCGAACCTGCGTGCCAGCCTACCGGACGCCTCCCGGGGCGAGGACGGCGTTAATGACGGCAAGGTTGGCAGCAGAAAGCTCGCGCATGTGCATAAAAATACCCTTTGCACTCATTCCGTCAACCCATCACTTTCACCTGCCCCTTGTTCATTAGACCTTCAGCAGACCTTCAGCCTTCGACCCATTGCTCACGACTCACGTCTCACGACTCGCGACTGCCACCCCACCCCCTTGACACTCTCAGGACGTCCCACTAGCCTCCCCTATCCAGCCCGGCGCATAAAGTTGCCCGGCCTTACGTTACGGACCCGATACCCGATGCTGACCGGCGCCCTGCTGCTCGTCCTTAACATTCTCGTCCTGGAGCTTCGACTCCGGGGCGGGATTCGCGGCTTGGTCGGGCAGCGCACGTAGCAGGCGCACAGCGCAGAGGCAGTCACCCGACGCCGCGGACCCCGAAGACGGTCCGCGGCGTCTTTCGTTTCCACCACAGGCAAAGCAGGGAGCGCCCGATGAGCAGGGAAGTGCTGATTTTCGACACCACTCTTCGCGACGGCGAGCAGGCCCCCGGCAACACGATGACCCCCGAGGAGAAGCTGCGGCTCGCCCGGCAGCTCGACCAGCTGGGGGTGGACATCATCGAGGCGGGCTTCCCGCCGCCTCCGAGGGTGACTTCCGGAGCGTGAAGGAGATCGCCCAGGAAGTCCGACGTCCGGTCATCGCCGCGCTAGCCCGCTGTCACGAGAAAGACATCGACCTGGCCGGCGAGGCGCTGCAGGGCGCGGCCCGCGGCCGGATCCACGTCTTCATCTCGACCTCGGACATTCACCTCGAGCACAAGCTCAAGATCAGCCGCGAGGAGGCGATCGAGCGGGCCCGGGCCGCCATCCGGCAGGCCCGGCGGTACACCGACGATGTCGAGTTCTCGGCCGAGGACGCCAGCCGAACCGACCGCGACTTCCTCTGCACCATCGTCGCCATGGCGGTCGAGACCGGGGCCACGACGATCAACCTCCCGGACACGGTGGGATACGCCCTTCCATCGGAGTACGCGGCGATGTTCCGCGAGGTGATCGTCACGGACGCCCGGCGCCGACGGGGTGACCTGGAGCGCCCACTGTCACGACGACCTCGGCCTGGCCATCGGCCAACTCGCTGGCCGCCATCGAGGCGGGGGTGGGCCAGGTCGAGTGCACCATCAACGGGATCGGCGAGCGGGCCGGCAACGCGGCCATGGAGGAGATCGTGATGGCCTGCGCGGACCCGCCCCGCCGAGTGCGGGTTCCACTGCAACGTGCGACAGCGAGGAGATCTTCCGGACCAGCCAGCTCCTCTCCTACCTGACCGGCGTCTTCCCGCAGCCCAACAAGGCGATCGTCGGCCGCAACGCCTTCGCCCACGAGGCCGGCATCCACCAGCACGGCATGCTGCAGCACGGGCTGACCTACGAGATCATCCGGCCCGAGAGCGTCGGGATTCCCCGCTCGACGCTGGTGCTCGGCAAGCATTCCGGCCGCCATGCGCTGGAGCGCCGGTACGCGAGCTGGGCTACGAGATGAACGAGGCCCAGCTGGACAGCATCTACCAGGCCTTCTCGGTCCTGGCCGACCGCAAGCGCGAGATCCTCGACGAGGACCTCCTGGCCCTGGTGCACGAGAGCTTCGAGGACGCGCCCGAGGAGTACCAGCTGACCCAGCTCCGCGTCACCTGCGGCAACGGGCAGGCCGACGGCCGAGGTGCGGCTGACCGGCCCCTGGACCGGCGAGCGGAGCGGCGCCGGGCAGGGGCGACGGCCCCATCGCCGCCGCCTTCAACGCCATCAGCGAGACCACCGGCCGCGCCATCGACGTGGCCGACCTGTCGCTCCGCTCGCTGACCCCGGGTCGCGACAGCGTGGGCCAGACCTTCCTCCAGGCCCGGATCGACGGCAAGACCTTCTCGGGGCACGGCGCCTCGACCGACATCGTGGAGGCCAGTGCCCGGGCCCTGATCCACGCGCTCAACAAGACCAGCCACGCCGAGCAGCTGGAGGCCACTTCGCTGAATTCCGTCTATCTGTGGGGGGTATAGTCGCAAGTCGTGAGTCGTGAGTCATGAGCTAGCGCCTCGGCTCACGACTCACGACTCACGACTCACGACTTAGGACTATGCCAGAACTACTCACCGGAGCCCAGATCCTCTGCCGCGCCCTGCTCGAGAGCAGGGCGTGGACACCGTCTTCGGGTATCCCGGCGGCGCGATCATGCCCTTGTACCACGCCCTGCCGGAGTTTCCGGGGCTGCGCCACGTGCTGGTGCGGCACGAACAGGCTGCGGCGCACGCCGCCGACGGCTACGCCCGTGCCTCCGGCCGGCCGGGGGTCTGTGTCGCGACCTCCGGCCCGGGCGCGACCAATCTCGTCACCGGGCTGGCCACCGCGTCACATGGACAGCTCGCCCGTGGTGGCGATCACCGGCCAGGTGCCGCGCGCCATGATGGGGCGCGATGCCTTTCAGGAGACCGACATCATCGGCATCACCCTGCCGATCACCAAGCACAGCGTCGCTGGTCCAGGACATCACCGAGCTGGCCGACCGGGTGCGCGAGGCCTTTGCCATCGCCACCGAGGGGCGGCCGGGGCCGGTGCTGATCGACGTGCCGAAGGATGTGCAGAACCAGAAGATGGAGTGGGCAGAGGGCGCAGAGCGGGCAGAGGGGCAGCGAGACCGCAGGCCGGCGAGCTGCCTGCCGTCGCGCGGCGCTGCTCGAGGCCGCCCGGCTGATCGGCGAGGCGAAGCGGCCGCTCATGATGGTCGGGCACGGGGTCATCCTCTCCGACGCCTACGACGAGGTCCGCGCCCTCGCCGAACGGACCGGCATGCCGGTGATCACGACCCTGCTCGGCATCAGCGGCGTTCTCGGAGGCGCACCCGCTGCACCTCGGCATGCCGGGGATGCACGGCGAGGTCCACGTCAACCGGGCCATCCAGCAGGCCGACCTGATCCTCGGCATCGGCCTCCGGTTCGACGACCGGGTCACCGGCAACACCGCTGGCTTCGCGCCCCGCGCGCAAGATCATCCACGTCGAGCTCGATCCCGCCGAGATCGGGAAGAACGTGCCGGTGGCGGTGGCGCTCCCCGGCGATGCGCGCGCGGTGTCGCGGCGCCCTGCTCGGGGTCGTGCGCCCGCGCTGGTGCGAGGGGTGGTGGCAGGAGATCGAGGGCTTCCGGCGGGGTCGCGAGGAAACCTTCCGCGGCGGCATGACGCCCTCGGGCATCCTGCGCGCGATCCACGAAGGCAGCGGCGGGCACGCCACGATCGTTTCCGACGTGGGCCAGCACCAGATGTGGGTGGCCAAGCTCTACCCGCTATCGCGAGCCCAACACCCACATCACGTCGGGCGGCCTCGGCACGATGGGATTCGCGGTGCCGGCGGCGATCGGGGTGCAGCTGGCCCGCCCGGGACGGCCGGTCTGGGCGATCTCGGGCGACGGTGGCTTCCAGATGAACCTGCAGGAGATCGCCACGATGGTGCAGGAGCAGATCCCGGTGAAGATGGCGGTCTTCAACAACGGCTACCTCGGCATGGTGCGCCAGTGGCAGCAGTTCTTCCACGGCCGCCGCTACTCGGCGACCCCGATCTGGAGTCCCGACTTCGTCAAGCTGGCGGACGCCTACGGCATCGCCGGCTACCGGGTCGAAGACGCCGGACAGATCGAGGACGTGGTCGCTCGCGCGACCGCCGAGCCGGGCCCCGCCCTGGTCGAATTCCTGATCGAGCAGGAAGCGAACGTCTTTCCCGATGGTCCCGCCGGGGGGCTCGCTCTCGGAATCGATCGAGGGCGAGCCGGCTGCCGCGGCGGAGGTGGCGTCGTGATCCCGACGACCATCTCCATCGTGGTGGACGAGGCGATGATCCCGCTCGACCGGGCGCTGGGCGTGGTCCGCCGGCGGAATCTCCGGATCGACGTCGCTCACGCTGAGTCCCGGGGCCGGTCAAGGGCACCACCCTGATCGTGGTGCAGGCGGCCGCCGAGCCGGCGGACGCGCGAGCGGCTCGTCCGCGCAGCTCCGGAAGCTCGTCGGTGTGCGCGAGGTCAGTCGGTCGATCCGGTGGACGCTCCTCCCGGGCGTCAGCTGGTGCTGGCCCGGCTCCGTCCCGCGGGTGAGCGGGGCCGCGCGCTGCTGGCGGCCGTCGAGCGCGCCGGCGGGACCCTGCTCGAAGCCGGCCCCGAGGGATGCGTTGTGCAAGTCATCGGCACTGTTCCGGAAGTGCGGCAAGGCCTCGACCTCGCTCGAACCGTTTGGCATACTCGATACCGCCTGGAGCGGGCCCGTGGCTCTCGCGGCCCAGGCCGTTCCGGCGGAAGACGCTGTTCCTACCTCCACCGAGGATGACTGGTCATGACCTCCAAGGGTGTCCGGATGTACTACGACAAGGATGCCGACCGCTCGCTGCTCGACGGCAAGACGGTCGCCATCATCGGATTCGGCAGCCAGGGCCACGCCCACGCGCTGAACCTCCGAGACAGCGGCGTGAAGGTGGTCGTCGGCCTGCGGCCCGACGGTGCCAGCTGGCGAAAGGCCCAGGCCGCGGGCGTCGACGTGCGGCCCGTGGCGGAGGCGGCCCGCGCGGCCGACGTGATCATGATGCTGGTGCCCGACCAGGATGGCCGCACGGTGTACGAGGCGGCAGTCCAGGCGGCGCTCAAGCCGGGAAAAACCCTGATGTTCGCCCATGGCTTCAACATTCACTTCGGCGAGATCGTTGCCCCCGCGGGAGTGGACGTGTCGATGATCGCGCCCAAGTCGCCCGGCCACCTGGTGCGCAGCGAGTTCGAGGCCGGGCGCGGTGTCCCGGCCCTCGTCGCGGTACACCAGGATGCTTCGCGGCCAGGCGCTGGCCAATGCGCTGGCCTACGCAGCGCGGGATCGGGTGTACCCGCGCCGGCGTCATCGAGACCTCCTTCCGGAGGAGACCGAGACCGATCTCTTCGGCGAGCAGGCGGTGCTCTGCGGCGGCGTCGACGGCGCTGGTCAAGGCCGGGTTCGAGACCCTGACCGAGGCCGGCTACTGCCCCGGAGATGGCGTACTTCGAATGCCTCCACGAGCTCAAGCTGATCGTGGACCTGATGTATCGCGGCGGGATGGGATTCATGCGCTACTCGATCAGCGACACCGCCGAGTACGGCGACTACACCCGCGGGCCGCGGATCGTGACCGCGCAGACCAAGGCCGAGATGCGGAAGATCCTGGACGAGATCCAGAGCGGTGCCTTTGCCCGCGAGTGGCTCGACGAATGTCGCAAGGGCGGGCCCAACTTCGCGCGAATGCGGAAGGCCGATGCCGAGCACCTGCTTGAAACCACCGGTGCCAAGCTCCGGGCGATGATGCCCTGGTCCGAGGAGGGCAAGGCCGCGGCGGCCAAGGCACAGGCGACGCCCAAAAGGGAGCCAGCCACCGTTCGATGACCGCGACACCGCGGACCCTGTTCGAGAAGGTCTGGGACGAGCACGTCGTGGCCCAGGAGCCCGGGCGGACCGGCCCTGCTGTACGTCGACCTGCACCTGGTCCACGAGGTCACCAGCCCGCAGGCCTTCGAGGGGCTGCGCCTGGCCGGCCGGCGGCTGCGGCGGCCCGACCTGACCGTGGCGACGGTGGACCACAACGTTCCCACCGGCGACCGCACCCTGCCGATCGCCGACGAGGTCTCCCGCCGCCAGGTCTCGGCGCTGCTGGCCAACGCCCGCGACTTTGGCGTCGAGCTGTTCGATCTCGACTCTGCCGAGCAGGGCATCGTGCACGTGATCGGTCCCGAGCTGGGTCTCACCCAGCCCGGCATGGTCATCGTGTGCGGCGATTCGCACACCTCGACCCACGGCGCCTTCGGCGCCCTCGCGTTCGGCATCGGGACCAGCGAGGTCGAGCACGTGATGGCAACCCAGACCATCGTGCAGGCACGGCCCCGCACGATGAATGCGCGCTTCACCGGCCGTGCCGGGCCGGGAGTCGGCGCCAAGGACCTCATCCTGGCGCTGATCGGGAGGATCGGTACCGCCGGCGCCACCGGATACGTGATCGAGTACACCGGGGAGGCGATCCGCGCCCTCTCGATGGAAGGCCGGATGACCGTCTGCAACATGTCGATCGAGGCGGGCGCCCGGGCGGGGATCATCTCGCCCGACGAGCAGACGGTGAGCTACCTCGCCGGCCGGCCCCGGGTGCCGCGGGGCGAGGCCTGGGAACGCGCGGCGCGGCGCTGGCGCGCGCTGGCCAGCGATCCGGGCGCTGTGTACGACAACACGATCGAAATCGATGCGTCGCAGATCGCACCGCAGGTGAGCTGGGGGACGAGTCCGGGGATGGTCGCCCCGATCACCGATCGGGTGCCCGATCCCGCCGCGTTCGCCACTGCCGCCGAGCGTGAGGCCGCGGCCGCGCGCTGGCCTACATGGGGCTGGCGCCCGGGACGCCGCTCTCCGAGGTGGCGATCGACCGCGTCTTCATCGGCAGCTGCACCAACGCCCGGCTCGAGGATCTCCGCGAGGCCGCCGCCGTGGTCCGCGGCCGGCGGGTCGCCGAGGGGGTGCGCGCGATGGTCGTGCCGGGCTCGATGCCGGTCAAGGCCGCCGCGGAGCGCGAGGGCCTGGACCGGATCTTCACCGACGCCGGCTTCGAGTGGCGGAACGCCGGCTGCTCGATGTGCCTCGGGCATGAATCCCGATATCCTGGCCCCCGGCGAGCGCTGCGCCTCCACCAGCAACCGCAACTTCGAGGGCCGGCAGGGCAGGGGAGGCCGGACCCATCTCATGAGTCCCGCGATGGCGGCGGCGGCGGCGGTGACCGGCAGGCTGACGGACGTCCGCAACCTGGTGAGCAGGGAGCAGGGAGCGGGGAGCGGTGTCTCCCCCCGCCCGCTCCCTGCTCCCCGCTCCCGGCTCCCTCGATGACTCCCTTTACCACACACACCGGGATCTGCGCCGCGCTGCCGCGCGTCAACGTCGACACCGACCAGATCATCCCCAAGCAGTTCCTCAAGCGGATCGAGCGGACGGGCTTCGGTCCGGCGCTCTTCTTCGACTGGCGCTACCTGGCCGACGGATCGCCCGATCCGTCCTTCGCGCTGAACACCGGGAAGGCGCGTGGTGCGACGATCCTGCTCGCCGGGGCCAATTTCGGCTGTGGCTCCTCGCGCGAGCACGCCCCCTGGGCGCTGGGCGAGTACGGCTTCCGCGCCATCGTGGCGGAGTCGTTCGCCGACATCTTCTTCAACAACTGCTGCCAGAACGGGATCCTGCCCGTGCGCCTCGGGGCGGAGGAGATGGCCGAACTGTTCAGCCGGGCGGAGCGCTCGCCGGGTCCCTACCGTTTGACGATCGATCTCCAGCACTGCCGGGTTGCCGACGAGGCGGAGTATCGCGGCCTCGTTCCGGATGGATGACTACCGCCGCGAGATGCTGCTTCAGGGGCTGGACGAGATCGGGCGGACGCTGCAGCAGGAACCGGCAATCGCTGCGTTCGAGGCGAAGCGGGCACGCAGCCTGGCGGGGGTCGACCAGTGAGCGCGGCGCGGATTGCGGTCCTGCCGGGTGACGGGATCGGCCCCGAGGTCACCCGGGAGGCATGCCGTGCGCTCGAGGCGGCCGCCGCACGGTACGGCTTCGACCTCGAGATGAGCGAGCATCCCGTCGGGGCCACGGCGGTGCGCCAGTTCCACGACCCGCTGCCTCCCGCCACCCGCGAGGCGGTCACCTCGGCCGACGCGGTCCTGCTCGGCGCGGTGGGCGATCCCGCGCTCGACGCCGCGCCGCGCCCGCTCAAGCCCGAGACTGGGCTGCTGCAGCTCCGTGCGCTCCTCGGGGTCTACGCCAATCTGAGGCCGGTGGCCCTCCACCCGGCCCTGGCTGATCGCTCGCCGCTCCGGGCCGAGCGGCTGCACGGTGTGGACCTGCTGATCGTGCGTGAATTGACTGGTGGGCTCTACTATGGTGAGCCGCGGGGCAACGACGGCCAGTCCGCCACCAACACGCTCTGTTACACCGTTCCCGAGATCGAGCGGGTCGCCCGGGTGGCGTTCCACGCCGCGCGGGCGCGGCGGGGCCGGGTCCTCTCGGTGGACAAGGCCAACGTGCTGGAGACCTCGCAGCTCTGGCGCGACACCCTCACCCGGCTGGCGAGGGAATTCCCGGATATCACTCTCGAGCACATCTACGTCGACTACGCCGCGATGCGGCTGATCTCGGAGCCGGCGTCGATCGACGTGCTGGTCACGGAGAACATGTTCGGGGACATCCTCTCCGACGAGGCCGCGGTGCTGGTCGGATCGCTGGGTCTCCTTCCCTCCGCCTCGCTCGGCCTCGGCCCTGGCCTCTTCGAGCCGGTGCACGGCTCCGCCCCCTCGATCGCGGGTCAGGACGTGGCAAATCCCGTTGGCGCGATTCTCTCGGCCGCGATGCTGCTCCGCCACGGGCTCAACAAGCCCAGCGCCGCGGCCGCGATCGAGAAGGCGGTGGCACTCACCATCGCGGGAGGCGCCCGCACTCGCGACCTCGCCCGCCCCGGCGACCGCACCCTCAGTACCCGCGAAATGGGCGATCGCATCACCGCGCTCATCCGGCAGGGTGAGTCCCGGCCGGTGCTGGTTTCATAGCGCAGCAACCCCGATCCCCGACGCTTGCGCCACGCTCCTCCGACGATTAGCCATTCATCGCATCCGATAGCACCAATCTCTCAACCCCCGACCGGAATCACGGCGTGCCCATTCCCCATTCGCGCAGCGTTGGGCTGGCGCTCAGCCTGCTGGCAGTCCTGCCAGCCCTCGTCGGCGCTCAGCAGGTCGCCCAGGTCCCCGGGCTCACCGAGCCTCCCGTGCTGGGAAGCACGGCGGCCCAGGCCCAGCTTCCGGTCAACTGGTCGATGTACGCCTTTCAGTCGGAAGGGGCGCCACTGCTCTCTCCGCCCGGCGATACGCTGCCCTGCCCGCAGTGCCACCCGAAGAAGCATTTCTGGGTGGCTGCCGGCGAGCTGATGCTGGCCCAGCTGATTCCCTGGAGCATCAACGGGCTAGTTCGCAATAAGGAATGGGCCAAGATCGGCCCCACAAGCTGGGAGGAGAATTTCGAGAATCCCTGGGTCTGGGACAACAACGCCTTCCTCAATAACCAATTCTCCCATCCCTATCAGGGGAGCCTCTACTTCAACTCCGCCCGCTCCAACGGATACAATTTCTGGGCCTCGGCGCCGTGGTCGATGGCCGGGAGCCTGATGTGGGAGATGTTCTTCGAAGTCTGGGCCCCGGCCCCCAACGACTGGCTCAACACCTCGTTCGGCGGCATCAACCTGGGCGAGGTCACCTATCGCCTCTCGGGGCTGATCCTGAAGAACGAGGCCACCGGTACCAATCGGGCGTTGCGCGAGACCGGCGCCTTCCTGATCGACCCCTTCCGCGGGTTCAACCGATTGGTCCGGGGCGAGATGACGGGCCAGAGCCAGACGCCTCCGGACTGGCGGCCCTCCCTGATTCAGAGTTCGATTGACGTCGGTTACCGTCAGGCCTCCCAGTCCGGTCAGATCAGCGGGCCGACCACCCTCAACCAGGGGATCATCGACTTCACCCTCTGGTACGGCAGCCTCCTGCGCGACATCCGGAGCGCACCATTCTCCCACTTCAGGCTCTATGCCGAGCTGGCGGGCAACGACAGTGTGGGCAAGCTGGCTGCGCTCGAGACCCGGGGCACCCTCGGGGGCAAGACGCTTCGAGAAACCGACAACAATATCCAGGTCCTCGGCGCGATGATGAACTACGACTACCTCTCGAACTCCATCGTCGAGTACGGGGGACAGAGCTTCAGCGGGGGCTGGATCTCCGGCTGGAACGCCGGCCGCTACCGCGTGGGTGCGAGACTTCTGGCACGGGCCACGGTCATCGGGGCCACCAAGTCAGACTATTACGATGTTCAGGAGGGGCGGAATTACGACTACGGCCCGGGCCTCGGCGGCACAGCCGAGGTGGCCGCGAGCCTCCCCGGCAAGGTCTTCGCGCGGGCCCGGTACATGACGCTCTGGGCCCCGACGATCAACGGCGCCAGCGGTTCCCACATCCAGCGGTCCGCCATGGCGGAACTCCGCGGGGTATTCCTGCACCGGGTCGGCGTCGGCGCCAGGTTCCAATGGTACGAATCGCAGGGCATCTACGACAACCATCCCGGACGTCACCCGATTCGCCCACGCCTTCTCGATCTTTGCGTCGTGGATGGTACCACGCTGGCTCGACGACGAATGAACTCCGACCCCAGGTCCGCCATGGTCACTCGCACGCTTGCCGCGCGCGCCGCTTCCGTCCTGCTGGCGCTGGCCGCCGGCCTCACGCTCGCCTCCTGCGAGGGCGACCCGGTCGCCATCGTCGAGGCCACGAACAATCCGGCGCTCTACCTCCAGCCGGACACCCTCCACTACTTCGCCGAGGACCTGGAGAACATCCACCAGACCCTCAAGTGGTACTGGGTCAACAACGGGACCGGCGCCCAGATCGTGCACAACAGCCTGGTGCCCCACGGCTCCACGTTCCTCAAGCTGACCGACCCCACCGGGCTGGTCGTGTATGACCTCAACATCCAGCTGATTTACGGGGAGACGCAGGAGACCAGCGCCGGTGGCGTGGCCGGCACCTGGACGGTGGAGCTGGCCATGAGCGGCACCACCGGGAAGCTCGACTTCTCGATCGCCAGTACACCCTAGGGATCGGGAGATGTTTGGATGAACGGGTTGAGGCAGGGGTGACCAACCAATCCACTGGTCTGCCCCTCCGCCCCTCCGCCTCTCTGCCCTCCTAGTCAGTCACCGCTCCCACGCTGGCACTCGACACCACCTTGGCGTACTTGGCCAGCACACCCCGGGTGTAGCGCGGCGCAGGCGCCTTCCACTCCTTCCGCCGCCGGTTGATTTCCTCATCAGCGACCTCGAGCTGTAACAGCCGCCGCCAGGCGTCGATGGTGATCGGGTCGCCCTCCTGCACCAGCGCGATGGTGCCGCCCACCTGCGCCTCCGGCGCCACATGTCCTACCACCATGCCATAAGTCCCGCCCGAGAATCGCCCATCGGTGATCAGCCCAACGGTGTCGCCCAATCCCGCGCCGATGATCGCCGAGGTGGGGGAGAGCATCTCGCGCATTCCTGGGCCGCCGCGGGGCCCCTCGTAGCGGATCACGATCACGTCGCCCGGCCTGATCTTTCCGGCCAGGATCGCGGCCAGGCAGCTCTCCTCCGATTCGAAGACGCGGGCCGGGCCGGTCATCGCCGGATTCTTGACCCCGGTGATCTTGGCGACCGCACCCTCGGTGGCGAGATTGCCCTTGAGGATGGCGAGGTGTCCCTGCGGATAGAGCGGGCTGCTCCAGGGACGGATCACGTCCTGGCCGGCGCGAGGTTCCGGAGGGACGTCCCTGAGCACCTCGGCCATCGTCTGGCCGGTGATTGAGAGCGCCTCCCCGTGGAAGAGGCCGTGGACCAGCAGCATCTTCATGACCTGCGAGACCCCCCCGGCGCGGTGCAGGTCGGTGGCGACGTACCGGCCCGAGGGCTTGAGGTCGCAGAGCACCGGGACCTTGGCGCGGATGGTCTCGAATTCCTCGAGCGAGAGCGGCACCTCCGCGGCGTGGGCGATGGCCAGCAGGTGCAGCACGGCGTTGGTCGAGCCGCCGATCGCCATGCAGGCCGCGATCCCGTTCTCGAACGCCTGCCGGGTGAGGATCTGGCGCGGCAGCAGCTGTCGGCGGATCGCCTCCACCAGGACCCGCCCCGACTCGGCCGCGCTCTCCGCCTTCTCGGCGTCTTCGGCCGCCATCGTGGACGAGCCGGGAAGGCTCATCCCCATCGCCTCGAACACCGAGGACATGGTGTTGGCGGTGAACATCCCGCCGCAGGAGCCCTTGCCCGGGCAGGCGTGCCGCTCGACCTCGAGCAGCTCGGCCTCCCCGATCTTTCCCGCGCTGAACTGGCCCACGGCCTCGAATGAGCTCACCACCGTGAGGTCCTTGCCGTGCAGGTGGCCGGGCTTGATGGTGCCGCCATAGACGAAGATTCCGGGGATGTTCATCCGGGCCATCGCGATCATGGCGCCGGGCATGTTCTTGTCACAGCCGCCCACGCAGACCACCCCGTCCATCGACTCCGCGCCGCAGGCCGTCTCGATCGCGTCGGCGATCACCTCGCGGGACACCAGGGAGTACTTCATCCCCTCGGTGCCCATCGAGATGCCGTCGGAGACGGTGATCGTGCCGAACATCTGCGGCATCCCCCCGGCCGACTTCACCGACCTCTCCGCCCTCTCCGACAGTTCATTCAACCCGGCATTGCAGGGAGTAATCGTGCTGTACCCGTTGGCGATCCCCACGATGGGCTTGGTGAAGTCGCCGTCGCCGAATCCGACCGCGCGGAGCATCGCCCGGTTCGGGGAGCGCTGGACGCCTTCGGTGATCGTGCGACTGCGGATGTTGAGTGGCATGGGAGGCGTGGAAACGGCGAATGGTGAACCCTAAAGGGCTTCCTCGCGACTGCGTCGCTCGGTCGCGGGGAACGGGGAACGGGGGAATCGTAACTGTGCTGTGGCGTGGACCCAAAGCTGGTCTCCAAGGGCGCTAGGCTTCGAGGAAGCGCCACTGTCGCGAATACTGGCGGTAAAATGGCGTCAGTGATGCCGGTTCTTAGCGCTGAGCCCTGGCCTATTGGCACGGACAAACATAGTGTGATGGAAAATTTGCACTTTCTGCAGGAATTACCAGACACTTCTATTGCAAACGGCTTCTGGTTGTCCTAGTATTTGGTCCGGAGAGCGATCGGTTCATCCCTACTCGAACATCAATGGAGGCCTGCCCGGTGACCGCCATTTCCACTCTACTTGCTCCTCCAGGAGGCCGCCGCCCCACCGGCGGTGAGTCCGGCCGATACGGCCTGGATGCTGGTCGCCACGGCACTGGTACTCCTGATGACGCCCGCACTGGCCTTCTTCTATGGAGGCCTGGTCCGCTCCAAGAACTCGCTCAACACGATGATGATGAGTTTCGTGGCGCTGGGTGTCGTCGGCCTGGTTTGGGCGTTTCTGGCCTACACCCTCGCTTTTTCCGCCGGCGGAGCCTGGCTGGGCGGGCTCCAGAACGCGTTCCTGGCCGGAGTCGGCACCGAGGCGAAGGGGACGATTCCCCACGTCCTCTTCATGGCCTACCAGGGCACCTTCGCGATCATCACCGCCGCGCTCATCTCCGGCGCCGTGATCGAGCGGATGCGGTTCGGTCCCTATGTGGTGTTCATCGCCCTCTGGACGCTCCTGGTCTACGCCCCGGTGGCGCACTGGGTCTGGGGCGGCGGCTGGCTCGGCACCCTGGGCGTGCTCGACTTCGCCGGGGGAACCGTGGTCCACATCAACGCCGGCGTCTCGGCCCTGGTAGCGGCGGTGGTGCTGGGGCCGCGCAAGGACTACGCGCGGCAGGCCATCCTGCCCCACAACGTGCCGTTCACCCTCCTGGGCGCCGGGCTGCTCTGGTTCGGGTGGTTCGGTTTCAACGGCGGCAGCGCCCTCGCGGCCAACGCCTCGGCCGCGACCGCCTTCACCAACACCTTCCTGGCCCCAATGGCGACGCTGGTGGTCTGGGCCCTGCTCGACGCGACCCGCACAGGGCGAGTGACTGCCGTGGGCGGCGCCACCGGCATCGTGATCGGTCTCGTCGCCATCACCCCGGCGGCCGGCTTCGTGAGCCCGGTCGGCGCCATCATTCTCGGCGCCGTGGCAGCCTTTCCGAGCTACTTCACCATCCTGTACCGCTCACGCACCAGGCTGGATGATTCACTCGACGTCTTCGCGGGTCATGGCATCGGCGGGTTGACCGGGGCCCTAATGACGGGTGTCCTCGCCCAGAAGGTATGGGGCGGCACCGACGGACTCCTCTACGGGAATCCGGCACAGCTTGGCAAGCAGGCAGTGGGCGCCATCGTTTCGCTGGTCTATGCCGGCGTCGGCACCTATGTCCTCCTCAAGCTCCTGGGCCTGGTCATGAAGCTCCGTGCGGAGCCCAAGGCGGAAGGGCTCGGCATGGACTTCACGCAGCATGGCGAGGAGGCGTATACCAGCGGCGAAGGCTCGATTCTCGTTCCGACCGAGCTCGCGACGGATCTCCCCGCCGTTACGCTGACTCCGGTCGTGAAGGAGGTGGCGGCATGAAGCTCATCATCGCGATCGTTCGCCCCGACAAGCTGAACGACGTCCTGGAAGCGCTGTACCGCGCCGAAGTGCGCGGCCTGACGGTCTCACGGGTAATGGGCCACGGCGGGGAAACCGAGCGGGTGGAGACCTACCGGGGAACGACGGTCAAGCTGGGCCTGCAGGAGAAGGTCCGGCTGGAGATCGGCGTCTCGGAGCCGTTCGTCGACGTCACGGTCAAGGCGATTCTCGCTTCAGCCCGCACCGGCGACGTGGGCGACGGCAAGGTCTTCGTCCTCGACGTGGAGCAGGTCCACCGGATCCGCACCGGCGAGCGCGACGTGGCCGCGGTGACGCCGGCGATGCCTGCCGGGACGTAGTCCGAGTTTCGCAGTCGGGCGGGAGGGCGGGAAGGCGGGAATGCTAGCTCACCTCCCGCCCTCCCGCCCTCCCGCCCTTCCGCCCCAGGCTCCACTGCAACGCCGGTGGCGTCACGATCGTCGTGACCAGGACCATCACGACGATGGTCGAGTAGAGTGCGGCGTCCACGATCCGCTCGCCGTTGATGGTGAGCGCCAGGCCCAGGTTGGCGAAGATCAGGCCGACCTCTCCCCGCGGAATCATTCCGATCCCGATGCTCAGCCGGTCCAGCGGAGCGCCCAGCCCTCCGAGCGCGCAGGCCTGCTTGCCCACGATGGCGGCCAGCACGACCAGGCCGGTGAGCGCCAGCTGTTCGCCGCTGAGCAGTCCCGCCAGCTCGACCTTGAGCCCCATCACCACGAAGAAGATCGGCACCAGGAATCCGCCGACCGGCTGGATCAGCTCTTCCAGCGGGCGTTCGCCGCGGGTCGAGAAGTCGCGATAGTGGACGCGCTCGAGCACCAGGCCGGCCGCGAAGGCCCCGACGATCGGTGCCAGGCCGATCATCGCCGCCCCGGCGGCGAGCAAAAAGCAGAAGACCAGCGCGGTGACCAGGAGCAGACTGCCGCCACGGAGCCGGGCGGTGAGGCCGAACAATTGGGGCGACGCCCGGCTGCCGAGCCAGAGCGCGCCGAACAGGAAGATGAGCGCCTTGCCCAGGACAAGGCCGACGGACGCCAGCGAGGCCTCAGTGTCGGCGTTGGCGGCGGTGATGAGACTGCCAACGACGGCCAGGATGACCAGGCCGAGGACATCGTCGATGACCGCGGCGCCGAGGATGATCCGGGCCTCCGCCGACTGCGATCGCCCGAGATCTCGCAGCACACGGGCCGTGATCCCCACACTGGTCGCGGTGAGCGCGGCGCCAAGGAAGAGGTGAACGTAGACGCTGCGGTCCGGGAGCATGACCCGGCCGACCAGGAACCCCAGGATCCAGGGAGTGATCACTCCCAGCACCGCGACGATGAGCGAACGCCAGCCGACCTTCTTCATGTCGGCCACGCTGGACTCGAGCCCCACCTCGAACAGCAGCACCACGGCGCCCAGCTCGGCCAGGCCGGCCAGCGCTGCGTCGTTCGGGAGGGCGCGGAACCAGCCCAGGCCTGCCAGGTCGAGATTTCCCAGCAGGACGCCGCCGAGCAGCTCGCCCAGGACCGCGGGCTGACCCAGGCGCTCGGCGAGATGCCCGCCAAGCTTCGCAGCCGTGAGGATCGCGGCAAGGGCCAGCACCAGATGGGCACCGGAATCCAGCGCCGGCACCGTCACCGTCATCGGGTCGAGTCCGATTGACACGCAGTCACCTCAGTTCGACGATCCGGTGATCACCGTCAGGTCGATGGCGGGAACATACAACGACCGACTCCCCGCGCTCCGCAAATCGAAACACGGGGAGTCAATGTCGGGCAGTGCGTGCTGCCGTTACCTCGCGGGGTGGGCGGAGCGGCCCCGGGCCTTCAGGCGACCGCCGCCTCCTCGAGGGCATGTCGCTGCACTTCGTTGGCGGTCACCGGGGTCAGGGCGGCGTTGTCGCGCTCGCCGGTGCGGATCCGGATCACCGACTCGATGGGCTGGACGAAGATCTTGCCGTCGCCCACCTGACCGGTGCGGGCCGAGGCGAGGATCGCCCGGATAGTTGCCTCGACAAACGGCTCGGAGCAGACCATCTCGATCTTGATCTTCTCCCGGAATTCGAGCACGACGTTCGAGGCGCGATAATGCTCCACGAGTTCCTTCTCGCCGCCGTGCCCGCTGACCCGGCTGATGGTGATTCCGGTGACGCCGGCGCGAAACAGCGCCGTCTTGACCTCGTGCAGCTTTTCCGGCCGGATGACGGTGGTGATGAGCTTCATGTCCTGGGCTCCTCTACTGGTTAGGTGTCGTGAGTCGTGAGTCGCAAGTCGTGAGAAACGCGTAAGCTCACGACTCACGACTCACGACTCGCGACTGTGTTTCAGGCATCATAGTACAGGAAGAACTCGTACGGATGCGGCCGCAGGTTGACCGCCGGGATGTCCCTGGTCCGCTTGAGTTCGATCCAGGTCGTGAGCACGTCGGGGGTGAAGACGTCCCCCTCGAGCAGGAAGGCGTGATCGGCCTCCAGCGCATCGAGCGCTTCGCCCAGCGACCCGGGCACCGTCTTGATGCTCTGCTTCCGCTCGTCGTGCAGTTCGAAGAGGTCTTCGTCGATCGGCTTGGGCGGCTCCAGCTTCCGCTTGATGCCGTCGAGCCCCGCCATGAGCAGCGCGGCGAAGGCGAGGTACGGGTTGCACGAGGGATCGGGCGCCCGGAATTCGACCCGGCGCGCCTTGGGACTCGCGCTGTAGGTGGGAATCCGGCAGATCGCCGACCGGTTGCGCTGCGAGTAAATGAGATTCACCGGCGCCTCGAAGCCCGGCACCAGGCGCCGGTAGCTGTTGGTCGTCGGGGCGCAGAGAGCGAGCAGGGCTGGGGCGTGGGCGATCAGCCCGCCGATGTACCAGCGCGCCGTGTCCGACAGGAGGGCGTAGCCCTTCTCGTCGAAGAACAGCGGCTGGTCGCCCTTCCAGAGCGACTGGTGCACGTGCATCCCGGAGCCGTTGTCGCCGAAGAGCGGCTTGGGCATAAACGTGGCGGTGAGGCCGAGGTTGTGGCAGACGTTCTTGACCACGTACTTGTAGGCCAGCAGGCGGTCGGCGGTCTGCACCAGGGTGCCGAACCGGAAGTCGATTTCGGCCTGGCCGGCGGTGGCCACCTCGTGGTGCTGCACCTCGACCGGCACCCCCGCCTCGATCAGCGCCAGCATGATCTTCGACCGCACGTCCTGCAGCCGGTCGGCCGGCGGCACCGGGAAGTACCCCTCCTTGTGGCGTGGGCGGTGGCCCAGGTTCTCGGTGCCGTTCCGCCCCGAGTTCCAGACCCCCTCCTCCGCCTCGACGTGGTAGTAGCCCTCGTGGGCGTTCTGGTCGAAGCGGACCGAGTTGAAGATGAAGAACTCCGCCTCGGGGCCCCAGTAGGACGTGGTGGCGATGCCGGTGGTCTTGAGATACTCCTCCGCCTTGAAGGCGATGAAGCGCGGGTCGCGGGAATAGGGCTCCCGGGTGATCGGATCGTAGATGTCACAGGTAATCGAGAGCGTCGGCACCGAGAGCACCGGGTCCACGAACGCCGTGGACAGGTCCGGGATCAGCAGCATGTCGCTCTCGTTAATGGCCTGGAAGCCGCGGATCGACGACCCGTCGAATCCCAGTCCGTCACGGATCATTTCCTCATCCAGCGTCGCGGCTGGGATCGAGAAGTGCTGCCAGGTGCCCGGCAGGTCGGTGAACTTCACGTCCACCACCTGCACCCCCTTCTGGCGGATGATATCCTGCACCCGCCGGAATTCCGCGGGGTCACCGCGCCGGGCCGGCGCGGACGGCTTGGTTGTGGTTGCCATGTTGGATTCTCCTTGTCGGCTCAGGCTGCCTTCTTGGTGGCCGCGGGCTTGGCGGTGCTCAGCACCACGGCGGACGAGATCTCGGTGGCATCGGGATAGGCCAGCGACCCCATTTCCGGCAGATCCAGGCCCAGCTCCTCGGCCTCGGCCGAGACGCGGCTTCCCTGGGTGATCAGTGAGGTGAGACCCCATGCCAGCGCGGCCAGTCCTCCCACCACGACGAGGTTGGTCAGTCCGCCGATGGCCTGGGCCACGAACTGGCCTGCGTCGCCGTAGAAGAGACCGGTGACGTTGCCCTTGACGCCATTCCAGCCATCGCCATAGGTGCCGTCGGCCAGCAGGCCGAGGGCCAGGATGCCCCACAGGCCGTTGACCCCGTGCACCGAGATGGCACCCACCGGGTCATCGATCCGGGCCGTCCGCTCGAAGAAGAAGACCGACCAGCAGACCAGCACGCCCGCGACACCACCGATCAGCACCGCCGAGGGCGCGGTCACGAAGGCGCAGGGGGCGGTGATCGCCACCAGGCCCGCCAGGGCGCCGTTGGCCAGCATCGAGGGATCGGGTTTGCCGTACTTCCGCCACATGTAGATCATCGCGGTGATGCTTCCCGCTGCCCCAGCCAGCATCGTGTTCGTGGCAATGACCCCGATGCGCAGGTCTGCCCCCGCCAGGGTGGAGCCGGCATTGAAGCCGAACCAGCCGAAGCAGAGGATGAAAGTGCCGATCATCGCCATCGGGATGTTGTGGCCTGGAATCGCGTTGGCGCTGCCATCCTTGTTGTACTTGCCCCGGCGCGCGCCCAGCAGCTTGGCCGTGACGAGCGCCATCACGCCGCCGGTCATGTGCACCACCGAGGAGCCGGCGAAGTCGACGTGCCCATGGCCCAGGCCGGCGTTACTCCCCAGCTGCGACAGCCACCCTCCACCCCAGACCCAGTTGGCATACAGCGGGTAGATCAGGCCGCCAATGAAGATCGTGAACACGCAGAAGGAGATGAACTTCCAGCGCTCCGCCAGCGCCCCCGTAGGGATGGTGGCGGCGGTGTCCATGAACACCATCTGGAACAGGAAGTAGGCGAAGACCGGCGCGGTGTACGCCACTCCGGTCAGGAAGAAGCCCTGGGTGCCGAACAGCCCCCAGTCGTGGCCGCCGACCGAGACGGTCGCGAGGTGGGCGGCGCTGAAGCTGCCCAGCCCGCCCAGGGTGCCCACGCCACCGGCCTGGATGGCGAAGCCCACCGCCCAGTAGGCCAGCATGGCGATGCCGTAGACCATGAAGTTCATGGTCACGGTGTGGCCGGCGTTCTTGGCCCGGGTGAATCCGGTCTCGACCATCGCGAATCCGGCCTGCATGAACATCACCAGGAAACCGGCCACCAGGGTCCAGACGAAGTTGATCGCCACCGTATTCGCGGCCGACGCATCCACGGCGTTCTGGGCCAGGGCGGCGGCGTCGGGCGCGGGAGCCGCGGCCTGCGCCGCCAGGAGTGCGGGGAGGATGGGAACGGCCAGGACGGCGGCGAGCAGGGAGGCAGGTCGCATCGGTGGGGCCCTTGGAGTATGGGTGACCGGTGAAATGTGCGGCCGCCGCAGTGGCGGCCAGGAACTGACTGAAAAGATATCGAGAAAATGCAGAATGTCAATGCAGAAGTGCAGAAAGTGCAGAAAAAGACGAACACTAATGCACTAGAATGGTCATTTGTGTCTATTTGAAACAGAAAAACCTGCATTTCTGCAGGTTTCTGGGGACAGTCTCCTCTGCTACGGCCGTCGTCCGCAGCACCTGGCGCCCCGGGCTACATCCGGGTGGCGCTCCAGGTGCCGGTGAAGGTGTAGGTGCTGGGGTCCACGAAGATGTTCAGGGTGTAGGTCCCATTGCACCGGCTGTTCGACAGACAACTGCCGTGCAGGTCGAAGTCTTCGGCGTCGAAATGCATGTGGATCTTTCCACCCACCTCGCTTGCCGAGACCACATCTCCGCCCCCGGCGCCGGTGTGCTGCCCATTGCAGACCATGTCATCGAGCGCATACGTCCCCGTGAGGACGGTGTCGGTCTGGGCCAAGGTGACGTTCAAGCCGCTTATGGTGCAGGTCAAGCCGTGACCTGTGATCGGACTCATAGTCACCGACCAGGTGCCGGTCAGGTCGATCTGGGTAGGGCCGGTGCTGCCGCCGCCGTCGCCACTGCAGGCGACGATCGGCCCGAGCAGGAAAATTGACAGTGCGAGGAAGCGTCTCATGGCCTCCCCCTTTCTGGGAGCGATCCCGGCACGCTCCCAGTCTCATGCTATCACCGCCAATTCAAGGGGAGCGTGAAAGCGGCGTGAGAATTCTCCGGGATGGCCCCGGTCTACCCCCGCCCGCCCTGAAGGTGGGCCTCGAGGAACCAGAGGCTCTTGTCGAGGTCCCGCACGACTCCGGTGAACAGGTCGGCGGTGCCCGCATCTCCCAGTGCGGTGGTCGTGTCGATCGCCGCTCGGGCGGTGGCCGCGAGGCCCGCATAGCGCCCGGCCAGCGCCCGCACCAGCGCCAGGCCTTCCACGGTGCCGTCCGGAAGTTCAGGCAGGCGCGACGTCGCCGCGGCCTGTCGCAGGGTGCCAGCGGCCAGTCCGCCCAGCGCCGTGATCCGCTCCGCGACGGTGTCTGCCTGCTCCGTCAGCTCCGCGGCCAGCTTGTCGAACAGCTCGTGCAGGGCGATGAACTGGGGCCCCTTCACATTCCAGTGAGCGGTCTTGACCTGGGTGAAGAGGTCGGTGGTGTCGGCCAGGTGCAGGTTGAGGAGAGGAATGACCTGGCTCCGCACTTTGGCGGGAAGGTCATGGGAGGTCCGGAATGATTTCGCGGCCATGATGGAGCTCCTTCTGGTAGACGGAAACTGCTTCGGGACTGAAGCAG
The DNA here is from genome assembly GCA_963724265.1 of uncultured Gemmatimonadales bacterium. Lineage (GTDB taxonomy): Bacteria > Gemmatimonadota > Gemmatimonadetes > Gemmatimonadales > GWC2-71-9 > DATEHG01. The sequence goes on along the minus strand of CAVRTU010000005.1, from coordinate 1,203,038 downwards.
GCGAAGATGATCTCCTGCACCGAGGAGGAGGCGGAGGCCAGCGCCTGCCGGACTGTGGCCACTGCGACGGCCGTGGCCAGCGCCAGCGGGTACCCGTAGCTCCCGGTGCTGATCGCGGGAAAGGCGACGCTCCGGAGGTACTCCCGTTCCGCCAGCGCGAGCGAGGAGCGGTAGGCCGAGGCCAGCAGCTCGGCCTCCCCGGCCGACCCGCCCTGCCAGACGGGACCAACGGCATGGATGACGAAGCGGGCGGGAAGGTCGAATCCGCCAGTGATCCTGGCCTGGCCGGTGGGGCAGGGAGCGAGGGCGCGGCAGGCCCGGGCGAGTTCGGGCCCGGCACTTCGGTGGATCGCCCCGCAGACGCCGCCCCCGGGCGCCAGCTCGGCGTTGGCGGCGTTCACGATGGCGTCCACCGGCAGGGTGGTGATGTCGACCAGCCGGGCACTGATGGTCATGGCATTGCTACAACCCCTCGTCTCCCATCCCTTCCTCGCCCCGGTCCCAGTGGTACTCCATGTAGTCCGCCGCCTCCTCGGCCAGCTCGTCGCCCAGGAGACGGGCCACGACGTGCAGCGACATGTCCAGCCCTGAGCTGACCCCCGCGGAGGTGATGACCTTGCCGTTGTCCCAGAAGCGGCCCCCGGTTCGCACGTGGGCCCGGGGTGCCGTCTGCCGCAGCAGGTCGATCGCGCCAAAGTGGGTGGTGACCTCGAGCCCGTCCAGCAGTCCGGTCTTGCCGAGGATCAGCGAGCCGGTGCAGACCGAGAGGACCAGCTCCGCTCCCTCCGCCCGCTGCCGTACCCACTCGAGCAGCACGGGATTGTTCATCTCGCGCCGGGTGCCGTAGCCGCCGGGCACGATCAACAGCTCCGCCGGCGGGCAGTCGTCGATCGTCCAGCGCGGGTTGACGGAGAAGCCGTTGCGGAGTGCGACCGGGCCCGGCCGTTCGGCCACCAGCCCGACGTCGAACGGGACGAGGTCGTGCCGCCGGCCGGCGACCGAGAAGACCTCGAAGGGGCCGCAGACATCGAGCACCTCCGCGTCGTCGAACACGAGAATCGCGACCCGTCGCGGTTCAGGCATCGGTCCTCCGGTCGCGCGCTCCCCGGGCGCCGTTGGATGCAGGGAACCCAATACTACTCGGGGACCGGGTGTCCCGTCAGAGCTAGCCGCCGAGACCTACCCCCCATCGGGGTATGGCCCCAGATTGTGGTTCATGCCGCCCGACGCCGCCTGCGTGACCTGCCGGACACCCCTGCCCTCCGGCGCGCTCTTCTGCTCCCGCTGCGGCACCCCGACCGGGGCCGGTGCCTCGGCGGCCCCCACCCAGATCACTCCCAGCGCCTCGATGCCGGAGCCGACGCAGGCCAAGCTGGCCCGTGCCCTCGGGCCCAAGTACGAGGTGAAGGGGCTGCTGGGCGCGGGCGGGTTCGCCGAGGTCTTCGAAGTGCGCGACACCGACCTGGCCCGCCGGCTCGCGGTCAAGGTGCTCAAGCCCGACATCGCCTGGTCGGCGGGGATGCTGGAGCGCTTCCGCCAGGAGGCCCGGGCGCTGGCCGCCCTCAATCATCCCAACATCCTCCCGATTCACTTCGTGGGCGAGGGCGAAGGGCTGGTGTATTACGCGATGCCCTTTGTCGAGGGGCAGTCGGTGGCCGGCCTGCTCAAGAGCCGCGGCCCGCTCGACGTCGATCGCTCCCTGGCCATCATTCGTTCGGTGCTCGAGGCGCTGGGCCATGCCCATGCCGCCGGGCTGATCCATCGCGACATCAAGCCCGACAACGTGATGATCGAGGCGTCGAACGGCCGGGTGCTGCTGGTGGATTTCGGAATCGCCAAGCAGGTCGGGGGCGCCGGGGCTCACCTCACCCAGACGGGATACGTGGTCGGGACACCGCACTACATGAGCCCGGAGCAGGCGCTGGGCCAGGGCAACGTGGACGCGCGCAGCGACATCTACGCCGCCGGCGCCATGCTGTTCCAGATGCTGACCGGCGTTCCACCCTTCGAGGGCGAGAGCTCGCAGGAAATCGTCGGCAAGCACCTGAGCGAGCCGGCCCCGGTGGCGGCCTTCCGCAACGCGAAGGTGCCGCGGTGGCTGTCCGACGTGATGGTGCGCTGCCTGGCCAAGAAGGCGGCCGACCGCTACCAGACCTGTGCCGAGGTGCTGGCGGCATTGGCGAAGGGAAAGCAGACGGGCCCCACCCAGGGCATCAGCGCCCAGCAGATCGCCGAGCGCGTGAAGGTGGGCGATCCGACGGCGGGACCGCCATCGCCTCAACCGCCGGCTCCCCCGCGGGGCTCCAGTGCGCCGGCCAGGCCTCGGTCGTCGGCGGGGCCACCGTCGGATCGACGCCCCGAGGCCGATGACACCCCGGTGCCGGGACAGCCGGACTCCGCACCGGCGCGGAAGCGCACGCGGGTGGGTCCACTCGTGGCGCTCGCCGTCGTGCTGCTCGGGGCGGCGGTGACATTCCGGATGATGACGGCACCGGTGCTGACCGTCGAGAACCTGCTGATCGAGCCAATCCGGTTGACCTGGAGCAGCGGGAACACGGAGATCGCGCCCGGAGCCACTGCGCGACTCCCGGTGGTGCGCGGCAAGGCGGCGGTAGCGCAGTGGTACCTGGTCCGGCCGACCGGCGACCAGGGACAGCAGATGGGGAGTGACATGCAGGGGACGATCGCTGTGGAGCACCCGCGCGGGCGGATCCACCGTGTGATAGACATGTGGAGCTCGGGGTCGGCCTACTTCGCGCCGCTGATTTCCAACGTGACCGGCCAGCCGCTCGCGATCCGGGTCAATGTCGGGCTGGCCGGCACCCTGGAGTGCGGCTGCCGGGTGCCGGCGGGCACACCGAGGGCCCACATCGGCTACTACCCGCTCTTCCAGAACAGCAACGTGGAGGTCTCGGCTCCTGACGGGCGCCACGCCACCTTCCAGGACCTGGGCCCCAGGATCACCGAGAAGGCCGGCGGATCAGTCGGCCTCCGCTTCACCCCGCAGGATCTCCGCTAGCGGTTTGTCACCGTGGCGGCCGCCCAGAGCTGGCAGCCGTTGGTGTTCCCCATGTCGCAGGCCTGCCGGTAGAGCGCAATCGCCCGGCTGACATCGATCGGCACACCGGGCCCGTACTGGTACATCCGGCCCAGCCCGATGCAGCCGCTGGAATTGTTCAGGTCGCAGGCGCGGGTCAGCGCCGCGGAGGCCCGGGGCCAGTTGATGCCCGACGCCGTTCACGGTGCTGCAGAGCTGGGCGAGTTGCAGACAGCTGCCCGAATCGCCGGCGTCACACCCCTTCTGAAGTAGACCGCGCCGGCCCGGATGTCGGCCGGCATGCCGTTCCCCTGGACCAGCATCGAACCGATCGCGGCGCAGCCCTCCCCATTGCCGAGCTCGCAGCCCTGCCGGAACATCGCGGCGGCGCCTCCCTGGTCCTGGGGGAGCGAGGCACCGGCCAGGAGGAGCGCCCCCCGCGGCACACAACTGGCGCCGTCGTTGAGCGTGCACCCCTGGCCGTAGAGCACCGCGGCCCTGGCACCGTTCGGCGGGCCCCCGGTACCGACCGCGATCAGCTGACCCGCCGCCGAGACAGCCCGGCGCCATCGCCGCCGTCGCAGCCGCGCTGGTAGTAAGTCAGTGACTGCGTGAGGTCGCGATACGGCTTGCCCGGCCACTGGTACTGCTTCCCCGCCTCGGTGCACGCTGCCGCATCGCCCCGCCCGCATCGGGCGACGAGATCGTCGACATCCTGGGCGTGAAGCGAGGTTGGCGCCAGGCAGAGGCCGATGAGGCAGAGAGGCGTCCGGATGATCATCGGGTCTTTCTTCCGGAAGGGCGGGTCAGATGGGCCGACGTCAGCGCCTCGAAGCCGAACCGCTCCCGGACCCGGTCGACGGCTTCGGTCACCTGGCGCTGACGGACCCGTTCCTCCGGCTCGAACAATTCCCCGGGCGCGGCTGGCACCAGGCCGCTGGCCGAGAGTCCGATCAGCCGGATGCCCTGACGGCGGGCTCGCGCCTCGGCAAAGGCGGGAGGGAAGAGCGCCCGGCCCGCCGCCAGCAGTTCGCCATCGAGATCGGTCGGCCGGTCGAGGGTACAGCGCCGGGTCACGGTGTGAAAGTCCCCATGGCGGAGCTTGAGCGTCACGGTGCGGGCCTGCAGTCCTTCGTGCCGCAGCTCGGATGCTACCTTTGCCGCGAAGCGGGCCAGCAACCGGTCGAGAGGCTGCTCCGTGGTGGCGTCGCTGGACAGTGTGGTCTCGCGGCCAATCGATTTCGGCCGCCGGTCGGCCGTCAGCGTGGTCCCGCCGTGCCCATGGGCCCGGGCCTTGAGCTCGGTTGCCGCCGGGCCGACCAGGGTGCGCAACGCCTCGAGCTCCATCCGCTGGACCTGCCACACCTCCGTCAGTCCCTTTGCCTCCCAGGCCTCCGCCGTCTTGGGGCCGATGCCCGGCAGCGCCCTGAGCGGGAGCCAGGCGAGGAATCCCTCTTCCCATCCGGGGCGCACCTCCATCAGTCCGCGCGGCTTGGCCGCGTCGGAGGCGAGCTTGGCGATCATGCGGTTGGGTCCGACGCCGATACTGCAGTCGAGCCCGGTCTCGGCCCTGACCTCGTCGCGAATCCGTTCTGCGCAGGGCAGGAGCGAGACGGGGTGGAGCCTTTCGGTGCCGGCGAAATCGAGATAGGCCTCGTCGAGCGACGCCATCACCACGACGGGGAGAATTCCGCTCGTAGCACCGCCCGGACCGCGCGCGATGCCTCCTGGTAGTGGGCGAAGCTCCCCTGGAAGAAGGTGGCCTGCGGGCAGAGCCTCGCGGCCCGGGCGATCGGCATCCCGGCCCGGATGCCGAAGGCGCGGGCGGGATAGCTGGCCGACTGGACCACGCCGCGCTGGTCGCGCCGCCCTCCGACGACCAGGCACTCGACCCCGCGCAGCTCGGGATGCCGCTGGCGGCAGACTTCCACGAAGAAGGCATCGAGGTCGACGTGCAGGATCCGGGGCGGCACGGCAGCTCGGCTCGGGTCAGGGCGCCACGACCGCGATCGTGGCGCGATGGTCGGTGGTGCCGGTGTTGGCGCCGATCGGGAAATTGAGGTTGGCCAGGTAGACGACCCCGCCCACCAGCTTGAGCTCGGCGGGGAAATGGAACGGGCCTTCGGGGCCGCTGGCCGCCAGCTCGGTGATCGCGCCGGAGGGATCGATCCGGACCAGCGCATTCCGGTAGTTGCACGAGACCCAGAGGCGGTCCTGGTCGTCGATCTGGATGCCGTCGGCTCCGATGAGGAGCGGGTCCTGGGCGAAGGTGGTCTTCTGCCCCGCAGTGCCGTCCGGCCTGACCTCGAACCGGGTGATCTCTCCGGTGCCCGTGTTCGCGGTGTAGACCCGCCCCGCCTTGTCCAACGCGACGCCGTTGACGGTGTAGCCTCGGACCGGCATCGTGGTATCGGTCGAGACCGGGGTGTAGTCCCTGGCGAACACGCGGGCAGCCCCGCCTCCGGCCGGCACGACGTACAGCGCGTGATGGTCCCCTCCTCCCACCCAGAGCTTCCCCCCGGCGTCGAAGTTGACGCCGTTGGCGCCGGGCACTCCGGTGGCATAGACGCTCACGTCCTTCGCCGCATCGAAGTCGGCGGCGCCGAGGCGGGCCTGAGCCACGCGGAGCACGACTCCCGAATCAGGGATCGCAGCGTAGAGATTCCCCTGGGCATCGGTAACGAGGCCGAGGATCGTCTGGCCGGCGTGGGTGCCCAGGCGCCCGGAGGCCTGCGCGGCCGGCACCGGGGCCAGCGGATCCACCCGGTAGATGGTGCCGTCCTTCCAGTCGGCCACATACAGCACGCCCTGCCAGACCCCGATACCCTCGATTTTCGAGCTGTCGCCGCCGACCGCGGTCACAATCCGTGCACCCGTCGCGACCGGCGCGGGTTCAATCCTCGACTTCTTCTCTCCGCCGCATGCGATGAGCGGCAGCACAGCGACCAGGACCAGGTGACGCATCTGTGTCATCTCCTCAACGATGGTTAAACGCTTCGACCTTCGACCGACTCGCGACTCGCGACTCACGACTCACACCAGATGTACCGCCATCGCCTTGAAACTGATGGCCACCCGTTCGCCCGGCTTGAGCGCCATCTCCTCGGCACTGGCGCTGGTCACTGCGGCCACCAGAGGCCGGCCGGCGTCCAGGTACACGTGGGTGACCGGCCCCAGCCGTTCCAGCCTGACGATGCGGGCCTCGAGGCGGTTCCGGGCGCTAGTCTGGTGCTGGACGCGACTGACGAGGATGTCTTCCGGACGGACGATGGCGTGGGCGGGACCCTCCCGTTCCGCCAGCAGGTCGAGGGTCAGGCCGTCGGTGTGAAACAGGGCCCGGAATCGCGGCGGATCCCCTTCAGCCGGGGCCAGGGCCTCCACCGTCCCCGCCAGGACGTTCCCGGCGCCGACGAACTGGGCCACGAACGTCGAGTTGGGATAGCGGAACACCTCCTCCGGGGTACCCTGCTGCACGATGCGTCCCTCCGACAGCACCGCGACGTGATCGCCGAGGCGCAGCGCGTCCTCGAAGTCATGGGTCACCTGGAGCGTCGTGATCCCTTCGCGCTCGTGGAGCAGCCGCAGCTCGCGGCGCAGGACCCGCCGGGTGGCCGGGTCGACGGCGGCGAAGGGTTCATCGAGGAGGAGCACGGCCGGTCGCGGCGCCAGCGCGCGGGCCAACGCCACGCGCTGCTGTTCTCCACCCGAGAGGCGGGCCACCCCGCGCTCGAGCAGTGACTCGATGCCGAGGAGCCCGGCGACTTCGGCGATCCGGGCCTCGCGAGTGTGGTCCTGCCGCGGCCCGGCCAGGCCGTAGCCGATGTTGTCCCGCACCGAAAGGTGGGGGAAGAGGTGGTACTGCTGGTACACGAACCCGAGCCGCCGCTCCTCGGGAGGCCGCCGGGTCACCTCTTCGCCGTGGAGCCAGACCCGGCCGGCCCGGGGCGGCGAGAGGCCGGCAATCGCCTCGAGGAGAGTCGTCTTGCCCGAGCCGGTGGGGCCGATCACCAGGGCGTAGCCACCCGCCTTCACGTCGATGGAGATGTCCCGCAGCGTGAACTCGCCGGCGCTGACCTCGAGCCCCTCGGTACGGATCATTGCGACCTCGACGGCTGGAGCGTCCGGATCAGGATGAACGTCCCGAGCGCCAGGAGGAGCAGGAGCACCGCGATGGGAACGGCGCCACCCAGGCCGTCGACGGTGAACCGGTCATAGATCAGAATGCTGGCGACCTTCGGATTGTAGGTCACGATCACGATCGAACCGAACTCGCTCACGCTCCGGGCCCAGGCGAGCAGTGCGCCGGCCAGGATGCCCCGGCCGGCGAGGGGCAGCGTCACCCGCCGGAAGGCCCGCCACGGTCGGTCACCCAGGCTGCGCGCGACCCGCTCGAGCCGGGGATCCACGCCGGCGAACGCCTCGCGTGCCGCGCTGACCGCGATGGGCACCGACACGAACAGCATGGCGGCGATGATGCCGGGGAGGTGCCCCACGAATTCGAGGCCCAGGCGGCCAAGCGCGCCGCCGACGACCGACCGGCGGCCGAGAAAGAGGAGGAGCGCGATCCCCGCCACGGGATGGGGGATGACGACGGGTAATTCGACGATGCCCTGGAGCAGCCGCGCACCGGGGAAGGTTCGGCGCGCCAGCAGATACGCCACCGGCAGCCCCAGGCCCAGCCCGAGCAGTGTGGCCACGGTCGCGGCCAGGACGGTGAGCCCGATCGACTGGCGAACTTCCGGGTCGGCCAGCGCCTGCCCGAGCGAGGCGGGGGTGGCCATCAGGAGGAGCCGGAGGATCGGCCCCACGATGAAGAGCACCAGCACTCCGCCCAGCAGGGCGAGCAGCGGCCGGGCCCAGCGGGCTTGGTCGGTCATCGGATGGCGGTGCATGGCACGGACTCGAACAGTAATGCCTGGCCCCGGCTTCCGGAGTGCCCGCGGGCGACTGGCCCCGGTCGCCGATGGGCCTTAGCCTTCCTGCCCATGCGCATCAGCTTCCTCGGCCTCGGGGCCATAGGCACTCCGATGGCGGCCAGGGTGGCCGCCCGCCACGAACTGACGGTGTGGAACCGGACCGGTGCACGGGCCGCCGCCTTTGCCGCGCAGTATCCCTGCCGGGTTGCGGCCACTCCCCGGGCTGCGGCGGAAGGCGCGGAAGTGGTCATCACCTGCCTGCCGACTTCGGGGGACGTCGAGGCGCTGCTCGACGGCACCGATGGCCTCGCGGCAGGCCTCGCCGACGGGGCCCTGTTCATCGATTGCACCTCAGGAGACGCGGCCACGTCGCGCCGGCTGGCGGAGCGCCTGGCCGCGCGCGGCGTGACCTACGTGGACGCGCCCGTCAGCGGCGGCACCAATGGGGCCGAGTCGGGCACGCTGGCGGTGATGGTCGGCGGCAGCCAGGCCGCGTTCGATCGGGCCCGCCCGATTCTCGAGTGCTTCGGCCAGCGGATCGAGCGGATCGGACCGGTCGGCTCGGGCGATGCGCTCAAGGCGGTCAACAACGCACTCCTGGCCGCCAACATCCTGGCGGTGGGAGAGGGACTGGCCGCGCTGGTCAAGGCGGGTGTCCCCGCCGCCAAGGCCCTTGAGATCATCAATGCCTCGAGCGGGCGCTCGTTCGTGAGCGAGGTGCTGGTGCCCACCCGGGTACTCAATGGCAGCTGGCCACGCACCTTCCGGCTGGCGCTGCTCGACAAGGATGTCCGGATTGCCGCCGGCCTGCTGGAGGAAACCGGCGTCGAGGGGCCGGTCCTGCAGCTGGTCAGCCAGCAGTTTCGCGAGGCGCGGGCCCGGCTCGGGGAGGGTGCGGACTACATGGAGGCGATTCGCCTGATCGAACGACAGGCTGGAATCGAGATCCGGGGATGACGGCCCTTGCAGGCCGCGCCGCCCGCCGCGACAATTGAGCACCTCCGCGGAGCAACGACCATGAATGACTACGGGGCGTCACAGCAGGTGCCGGCGATCGTCACCCTCGTCGAGGGAATGACCATCACGGGGCACCTGCACGTTTCTCCCGGTTCACCCCGGCACCCGGGGGCGGAGACACCCCTGGAATTGCTCAACCGCCGCGAGCCGTTCTTCCCGCTGACCCAGGACGACGGCCGCGCGATCTTCGTCGCCAAGCGGCAGGTCGCCTTCGTGGAATGCCGCACGCAGCCGCCGGAGGGCGACCCGATCCGCGCCTCGGCGGCGCGCCAGATCCCGCTCGAAATCACCCTGGCCGGCGGGCGGACCCTGTCGGGAATCGCGATGTCCGAACTGCCCCCCGGCCGGTCACGCCCCTCCGACTTCCTGAACGCCGACGACACGTTCTTCGAACTCCAGACGCAGGACGACCTCTTGCTGATCAATCGGGCGCAGGTTCACGTCGCCCGCTCCCTCCGCTGAGATTCCCGTGGCCAGACTCGATCGTTTCATCCAGGTATTGCAGGAACAGGGCGCCCATTCACTCGAACTGCGGAGCGGCCGCCCGGCCACGCTCGTCACGGCCGCGGGCCCCCGTCCCATCAGCCGCGACCCGCTTACCGCGGGGCAGATCGTCGCTCTGGTGCGCGAACTGGCGCCCGCGGCGGTGCAGGCCACCGTGCAGGAAGGATCGGAGGTCTCCTTCGGCTACGAGGTTGGAGGCCACGCGGTCATGGTCGACCTGTCGGGCAGCGGCGACGACATGGCGGCCGGCATCCGACCCACGTCATCGGCGGCGCCGGAGGCAGCCTCACCGGCCCGGGCGCCTCGCCTCTCCCGGATGGGCCCGGCGGTCGAGACCCCCGAGCTGGTGGCGGCCAGGGCGACCCTGGAGGGGCTGCTTCGGTACACCACCGAGGCTGGCGGGTCCGACCTCCACCTCCGCACCGGGGAGCCGCCCCTGGTCCGCAAGGACGGCGAGCTGGTCCGCCTCGACCGGCCCCCGCTCGAGGCGCGGGAGATCGAGCTCATGATGGAGAGCACGATGCTCCAGAAGGACCTCGACGAGTTCCACGTCACCGGCGACTCGGACTGGGCCTTCGACATCCCCGACGTGGCGCGGTTCCGCTGCAACACCGCGCTGGAGCGGAAGGGGCCCATGGCGGTCTTCCGCGTCATCATGGGGAAGATTGTCTCCGTCGATGAGCTGGGCCTGTCTCCGGAGGTCCAGAAGCTCTGCTTCCTGACCCGCGGTCTCGTCGTGGTGACGGGACCCACCGGCAGCGGCAAGTCCACTACCCTCGCCTCGATGGTGGACCTGATGAACCGGAGTCGCAGCGATCACATCGTGACCATCGAGGATCCGGTCGAGTTCATTCACCAGAGCCGGAAGTGCCTGGTGACCCAGCGCCAGGTGGGGCTGCACACCCGGAGCTTCAAGCACGCGCTCCGGGCAGCGCTGCGCGAGGACCCGGACGTGATCCTGGTCGGCGAGATGCGCGACCTGGAGACCGTCTCCATCGCGATCGAGACCGCCGAGACCGGCCACCTGGTCATCGGAACGCTGCACACCACGACGGCGGCCTCGACGGTGGACCGGATCATCGACCAGTTCCCGGCCGACCGCCAGAGCCAGGTGCGGGTCATGCTCTCCGAGTCGCTCAAGGGCGTCATCGCCCAGGTCCTCTGCCGCAAGATCGGCGGCGGCAGAGTGGCGGCGCGCGAGATCCTGCTCACCATCCCGGCGGTCAGCAACCTGATCCGCGAAGGCAAGACCTTCCAGATTCCCTCGATCATGCAGACCAACCGGAAGATCGGCATGTCGCTGCTGAACGACTCGCTGATGGACCTGGTGGAGCAGAAGCTGGTCGAGCCGCGGGAGGCCTACGTGAAGTCGGCCGACAAGGCGGGTCTGGCTGCCTCGCTCAAGGCCAAGCGGTACGACACCACCTTCCTGAGCGACACCTGAGCGAGACCCCTGCGCCGGAATCCGCGGCCGGCCCCATCGTCGCGGTGCTCCAGTCTCCCCAGGACCTGGTCAACATCGCCAGCGCCGTCCGGATCGCGAAGAATTTCGCGCTGGATGGCCTGCGCCTGGTGACCCCGGCGGAATTCGATGCCTGGCGGATCGAGGGCATCGCCCACAATACCGCCGACCTGCTGGCCCGGGTGAAGATCTGCCAGGACCCTCGACGAGGCGGTGGCGGACTGCGTCTGGGTCGTGGGACTCACGGCGCGGGGCCGGGCCGCCAAGCGGAGCGTGCTCCGGCCCCGGGAGGCGGCGGCGGAGCTGGTCGGCCAGGTCCGCCTCGGGGCCGGTGGCGTTCGTGGCGGGGCGGGAGGACAAGGGGCTGTCCAACGACGAGCTGGACCGGTGCCACGCGCTGGTCACCATTCCGGTCAATCCGGAGTACCGATCGCTCAACCTGGCCCAGGCGGTCGCGATCCTGAGCTACGAGATCTGGCTGTGCCGGAGCGGGGCCGACCAGCCGGTCAAGCGCCCGCGGCGGGTGGCCGACCCCTCCACCGCCGAGCAGCTGGAGCGCCTCTTCGAGGACTGGGCCCGGGCGCTCGAGGCGATCGACTTCTTCAAGACCCGCCAGCCCGAGTACGTGATGCGGTCGTGGCGCGAAATCCTCTACCGGTCGGCTCTCGACGGCCGGGAAGCGGCGCTGGTCCGGGCCATGGGGATCGAAGTCCAGCGCTCCCTCGAACGGAACGGGATTCCGGTCCCTCCCCGCCCCCCAAAAGGCGAACGGTGATACGGGACCGCCGTACCACCGTTCTGGCTCGACACACCCACCGCATCCGGCAGGCAGATTGAATCGGAATACGACAGGGGCCGAGTTCTGTGGGAGGGGACGAGCCCCCAGTACCCCCCGCCACAGCGTTCGTCCCTGCCCTGGCGCGGTTCGTCCCAACCCCCGTTTTCCGGCCCAACTGGAATAAGTCGAAGGACCCCATTAGTTTGCGTGGCCCTGTTCAATCCATCCTCTGCACCTTGGGGGTCGCGTGGGACGCTCGTCCGCCTATTGGGCAACAAATCTTTATCCGGACCCTCGGCAGGCACCGAAGCCTGCTGCGCCGCACAAGGACCTTCCCGCCGGCCCGGCCGCGCGTTTTCGCCGCGTCCGCGACGGACTGCTGGAACTCGACGGGGTTGTGGAACACGTCAAGTTCATGGGGCCGACCTGGCGCTGGACCTGGGAGTTCACCGTCGGCCACCGCAAGCTCTGCTGGCTGCACGTCACCCAGAACGGGGTCAGCGTGACCTTTACGGTGACCACTCACGAGGAGAGCCGGGCGCTCAAGCTGCCCAAGCTTTCCTCGGCGCTGGTGGGGGCGATGCGGGCCGGGCAGCGCACCGGGCCGGTGACCTGGTGCTGGCTCGAAATGGGCGACCTCAAGACCGCGGACGCGATGCTGGGCTTCGCCCGGCGGAAGCTCCAGTGGTTCGTCGAGGACGCGCCGTCGCCCGCGGCCGCGCGCCGGTCGCTCGCCGTCTAGGGGCCACACAAAGCCGAGCGGTTTCCTCGGCTTTCGGTGCCACGCCAAGGGTTGTCCCTAGGCGCCGGCGCTTTCATACTTACCCCGCTCCCCTGCAACTGGCCCGCCTCTGCGGGCGCTCGAACGGGCCGCTCCTCGCGATCGCCCCTCTTGTGAGGTCTGATGCGCAAGCTGGCATACCTGGCGGCGGGGATGGCAGTCCTGGCACTCGCCCTGACGCTCACGATGCGGGCCCCTTCGGCCCAGCAGGCCCCCGCTCCCGTCACTGATTCCGTTCCCGCTCCCTTCCTCTGCCGCGTCCGATACCGCGCTGCTGAAGGGGCCGCGCCAGCCGATCTTCTTCCGCCACGACATCCACGCCGGCCAGTACAAGATCCAGTGCCAGTACTGCCATTACACCGTCGCCGTCTCCTCCGAGCCGGGCATCCCCTCGGTGCAGACCTGCATGGGGTGCCACCTCGTCATCGGCGGCACCGACAGCGGGGCCAAGGTCGAGATCAAGAAGGTCCGGGCCGCCTGGACGGACAAGAAGCCGATGGAGTGGGTGCGGGTCCACACGCTGGCGCGCTTCGCCCATTTCCCCCACATGCGCCACATCAAGGCGATGGGGCCCAACGCCTGCGCGACCTGCCACGGCGACGTCGCCCGCATGCCGCAGGTGTTCAAGGTCAACAAGATCAACAACATGGGTTTCTGTATCGGGTGCCACGTCGAGCGGAAGATCAACCGCGATTGCACGGCGTGTCATTACTGAGTCGCGAGTCATGAGTCGTGAGTCGTGAGGAGCTTACGACTCACGACTCACGACTCGAGACTGTCTCTGGAGCTCCAATGGCTGACGAATCAACGGAATCCACCCTCGATCGCCGGAAGTTCCTGACCGTCCTGGGCGTCACGGGCGGCGGCGCGGTGGCGCTCTCGGGGTGCTCGACCACCAAGGTCGAGAAGCTCATTCCCTACCTGGTGCAGTCCGAGGACCAGGTGCCGGGCGTGGCCACCTTCTACGCCAGCACCTGCACCGAGTGCGCGGCGGGCTGCGGCCTGCACGTCCGCACCCGGGAGGGCGGGCGGTCAAGCTCGAGGGCAATCCCGATCATCCGGTGAACGCCGGGACGCTCTGCGCCCGGGGCCAGGCGGCGCTTCAGGGCCTCTACAACCCGGGCCGGGTCCGCGCGCCGCTGGCCCGCCAGGCCGATGGCTCCTTCAAGACGATCAGCTGGGACGACGCGATCGCCCTCCTGGGCGGCAAGCTGGCCGGCGCCCAGGGCAAGGTGGCGGTCATCACCGGGGCCGGGCGCGGCACCTTCACCGACCTCCTCGGCGCCTGGACCAAGGCGCTGGGTGGCCGGCTGGTCCGCTACGAGCCGTTCGACTTCGAGCCGATGCGGGCCGCCAACCGCCAGGTCTTCGGCCTGGACCAGCTGCCGGCCCACGACTTCGCCAAGGCGCAGTACATCGTCTCGTTCGGGGCCGACTTCCTGGAGACCTGGCTGTCTCCCACGGAAAACCAGCGCGGCTTCGCCGCCAGCCACGGCTACCACGACGGGCAGATGGCGCGGCACGTCTCCTTCGCGCCGCGCCTGTCGCTGACCGGCGATGAACGCCGACCGGCACTTCTCGGTCCGGCCGGGCAGCGAGGCGTGCCGTCGCGCTGGCGATGGCCGGCGTGATCCTCGCCGAGCGGAGCGGCGCGCCGGGCGATGCCGGCGCGCTCAAGGGGCTGCTCGCGGCCTGGACGCCCGAGAAGGCGGCAGAGGCCAGCGGCCTCTCGGCCGACGGGATCCGCAAGGTGGCCCGCGAGTTCGTCTCGGCCATCGCCCTCGCTCGCGGTGGCGGGCGGCGTCGGCAGCCAGCATCGCGGCGCCGTCGCAGCTCTGTGCCGCGGTCAACATCCTCAACTACGTCGCCGGCAACGTCGGCCAGACGGTGCGCTTCGGCGCCGACCTCCAGTCGGGCGACGGCTACGCCGCCCTGGCACAGCTGGCTGACGGGATGGCCGCCGGCCAGTTCGCTGTCGCCATCGTCCACGAGGCCAACCCGGTCTACGCCACGCCCCGGACCGCCGACTTCGCCGGGAAATTCGCCAAGGTGCCGTTCAAGGTCTCCCTCGCGATGTTCCGCAACGAGACCGCGACGCTCTGCGACCTCCTGCTGCCGATCCACCACGCGCTGGAGCGCTGGGACGACCTCCGCCCCCGCACGGGGGTCGCCAGCCTGATGCAGCCGGTCATGCAGCCGGTGTTCGACTCGCAGGCGCGCCGGCGACATCCTGCTCAAGGCCTCCCAGAAGGCGGGAGGCGCGCTGGCCGGGTTCAACGCTCCGAGCTGGGAGGCATACCTCAAGCAGGCCTGGGCCGCCTTCGCGCGAGCAGCAGGGCAGCGCCGATGCCGAGGGATTCTGGCGCGCCGCGCTGGCGCGGGGCGGCGTCTTCACCACGCCGGCCCCGGTGCTGCCGGTCCGGCTGGCCGCCGGCGCCGGGCAGGCGGGCTGGCAGGCCCCCGCGCTCGATGGCGCCGAGGGGGCCGACAGCTTCGTTCTTTCCGCCTACCCGACCTCGATGCTCTACGACGGTCGGGGCGCCAACCGCCCCTGGCTCCGGGAGATGTCCGATCCGGTCACCAAGATCACCTGGCACTCCTGGGTCGAGATCCATCCCGACGTCGCCGCGCAGATGGACGTGCAGGACGGCGAGGTCCTCACGGTCACCTCGCCGCACGGGTCGATCGAGGCGCCGGCCTGCTCTATCGCCGGGCTTCATCCCGACGCTGGTCGCCATTCCGCTCGGCCTGGGCCACACCACCCTCGGCGATTCGCCAGGGGAGCGTCGGCGTCAACGCGCTCGACCTCCTGGGCGGCCAGGCCGAGTAACGGCTTCCTGCCGTACATCGGCGACCCGCGTCACCCTGACCAAGACCGGGCAGGTACCACAAGCTGGCCCGGACCGAGGGAACGCCGCGCCAGCTCGGGCGCGGCCTCGCCGAGGCCATGACGCTGGACCAGGCCCGGAAGGGCCTGACGCCCGCCCTGGCCGCCGTCGAGCAGGGGGCACACGCGGAGCACGAGGTCAACACCGAGCGCGAGGTCGAGGCGATCGACGGCTGGCGCGAGGCGCAGCACCAGAAGACCGCATCCTGGGCGCCTACGCCGACGACCATCCCCGCGTGGGGCATGGCGATCGACCTCGCCACGCTGCACCGGCTGCTCGGCCTGCGTCACCGCCTGCTACGCCGAGAACAACATCCCCACGGTGGGCGAGGCGGAGATCCTGCGGGGCCGGGAAATGACCTGGATGCGGATCGAGCGCTACTGGGAGGGCGGGGAAGAGCCGGGCGAGCCGCTCGAGGCCCGCTTCCTCCCGATGCTCTGCCAGCACTGCGCCAACGCGCCCTGCGAGCCGGTCTGCCCGGTCTACGCCGCCTACCACACGGCGGACGGGCTCAACGGCCAGGTCTACAACCGCTGCGTGGGCACCCGCTACTGCGCGCAACAACTGCCCGTACAAGGTCCGCTACTTCAACTGGTTCGCCTACAACAAGAAGGCCTTCCCGGAGCCGCTCAACCTGCAGCTCAATCCGGACGTCACGGTGCGGGCCCGCGGCGTGATGGAGAAGTGCACCTTCTGCGTCCAGCGGATCCGGGGCGCGCAGAACACGGCCCGGCTCGAGGACCGGCCGCTCGGCCGACGGCGACGTGATCACCGCCTGCGCCCAGGCCTGCCCGTCGGACGCGATCACCTTCGGCAACGTGAAGGACACCGGCGAGCCGGGTCAACGCGGTGGCCCGGGACAGCCGCGGGCTACCACGTCCTCGAGGACCTCAACGTGCGGCCGTCCGTCACCTACCTGGCCAAGGTCCTCGACCCGGTGGAGGCCTGAGCCATGGCGGCCACCGTGCACCACACCCAGACCCACGCCGAGGTCACCCGCGACGTCGTCGCCACGCTCGGCACGCCGGGCCGGGGCTACTACGCTGCATGCTGGCGGGGGCGGTCGCCGCCTTCCTGATCGGCCTCGTGCACCTTCGTGATGCTGCTCAAGGACGGGCTGGGGCTGGCGGGCTACTCGCCCGCCGGTCATGTGGTCGGTCTACATCACGACCTTCGTCTTCTGGGTCGGCATCGGCCACGCCGGCACGCTGATCTCGGCGATCCTGTTCCTGTTCCGCTCGCCCTGGCGCACCGCGGTGTACCGGGCCACCGAGGCGATGACGGTGTTCGCGGTCATGACCGCCGGCCTCTTCCCGATCATCCACATCGGGCGGCAGTGGTTCTTCTACTGGCTGCTGCCCTATCCCAACCAGCGGTGGCTCTGGCCCAACTTCAAGTCGCCGCTGATCTGGGACGTCTTCGCGATCTCGACCTACCTCACCGTCTCCACCACCTTCCTCGTGCGTGGGCCTGGTGCCGGACGTCGCCGCGGCGCGCGACAAGATGACCGGGCTGGCGGCAGAAGGTGTACGAGATGTTCGCGCTCGGGCTGGAAGGGCACCGACCACCAGTGGCGGCACTACACCCGGGCCTACCTCTACCTGGCCGCGCTGGCCACCCCGCTGGTGCTCTCGGTGCACTCGGTCGTGTCCTGGGACTTCGCGATGTCGATCATCCCGGGCTGGCACGGGACGATCTTCGCGCCCTACTTCGTGGCCGGCGCCATCTACTCCGGCGTCGGCATGGTGCTCACGCTGCTCATCCCGCTCCGCAAGGCGCTCAAGCTCGAGCACATGATCACCGAGTACCACTTCGACAATCTGGCCAAGCTGACCCTGCTGACCGGCTCGATCCTGTTCTACGCCTACGCGATGGAGTACTTCGTCGGCGTGGTACAGCGGCAACACCTTCGAGCAGACCACCTTCTGGCGCCGGGCCTTCGGGCCCCAGTGGTGGGCCGGCTGGACGATGATCATCTGCAACGCCTTCGTCTCCCAGCTGTTCTGGTTCAGGAAGATCCGGACCAACCTGACGGCGCTGTTCGTGATCTCGATCTTCATCAACATCGGCATGTGGTTCGAGCGCTACGTGATCATCGCTCAGCAGCCTGGCCAACGACTTCGATCCCTGGGCCTGGCAGGTCCCGGTGCCCGACCTGGGCGGACTGGGGCATCCTGCTCGGCAGTCTTCGGCTGGTTCGGCATGTACTTCCTGCTCTTCGCGCGGACCTTCCCGGTCGTCGCGATCCAGGAGATCAAGGAGATGATCCCGATGCCGAGGAAGAGAGGGGGCGCACTGATGGCCACCCGCAAGGTCCCGGGCGTCCTCGCCTCGTTCGTGCACATCGACGCCGCCTGTGACGCGATCGCCGTCGCTGCGCGGCGCAGGGACGGCAGCGACTTCACCGTCTACAGCGCGGCGCCCAATCACGAAATCGAGGAGGCGCTCGGCATCACCAACAGCCCGGTGCGGCTCTTCACCCTGATCGGCGGGCTGACCGGGTGCGCCGCCGGGTTCGGCATGACGATCTGGATGTCGCGCGACTGGCCGCTGCTGGTCGGCGGCAAGCCGATCGCCCCGATCCCGCCCTACGTGGTGCATGGCCTTCGAGCTGACGATGCTGATCGGCGCCCTGAGCACCGTGGCCGGGCATGATCCTCCTCGCTGCGCGCAACTCCACCAGGGGGCTGGCCTACCATCCCGTCCTTCAGCGACGACCGGATCGGCATCTTCGTGCCGGCCGGCGCCGACCAGGCGGGGGCCGTCGTCGAGCTCCTGCGCCGCGCCGGGGCGGTGGAGGTGCGCCATGAAGCGTAAGGCGACCGTGGCGCTGCTCGGCGCCGTGCTGGCAACCTCGGGGTGCACGTGGTGGTACTACGATGTCCCCTCGCCCGATGACGCCCTCCGCCTGGTTCCCTGGTTCGACGCCATGATCGCCCAGGCCAGTGTCCAGCCCTACTCCCGGGCCGACGTGCCGCGCTACACGGTCGCCGGTACCGTACCGGTCGGGAGTACCCTCGGCGACTGGGAGGCGGAATGGGCCGCGGGCAACCGGACCACCGCCAACCTCCAGGTCAACCCGCTGGCCGGGCGCCCCGCGTCCGCCACCGGTGACACGCTCTACCATACCTTCTGCGCCGCTGTCACGGCAACGCCGGCGAGGGGTTCGGGCTGGTGGGGGCCAAGATGGCGGCCTTGCCGCTGACCTCCGACCGGGCCCGCGCATTCACCGACGGCTACCTCTACTCCTATGTCCGCTACGGAGGGCCGGTCATGCCCCGTTATGGTGACAAGATCCGCGGGCGTGACCCGCTGGGAAGTCGTCAACTACGTCCGTCAGCTCCAGGCGGCTGCCCTGGCCCCAGCCGCCCCCGCCGCGGCCCCGGCGGCGCCGACCACCGGAGGGCCGAGATGATGGCCGGCACCGCTGTGCGCGACCGGCTGGTCGCCAGCTCCACGACCGGGCGCTACGGCGTCTTCCTCGGACTCGGCGGAGTGCTCGCCCTGGCCGGCCTCATCATCTTCCTGGCGACGATGAGCGGCCCTCGGCCGAGCGGGCCTGGCAGCTCTTCCACGTCAACTGGATCTACTTCACCGGGCTCACCGCCGGCAGCATCGCCTTCACGGCGGTGCAGAAGATCACCAAGGGCGCCAGTGGTCGGGGGTGATGATCCGCTTCTCGCAGGCCGTCAGCGGCTTCATGGTGATCTCGTTCGCTCGGGTTCCTGGCCATCTTCCTGGTGGGCTACCAGCACATCTACCCGGTCATGGAGGGCCTCTCCCCGGGCAAGACCTGGTGGCTGAGTCACAACGTGATGTTCTGGCGGCTGTTCGTCGGGCTGGCGTTCCTCTATTACCTGGGCTTCCAGCTCATCCAGGCCGACCTGGTCCCCGATCTGTACGAGGTAAAAGGCACCGTCGAGGGGTTCCGCCGCCGCGCTGTACGAGTCGCTGGTCCGCCGGCTTCGACGGCTCGCCCGCCGCGCATCGGACGCCAGAACGAGCGGATCTACCGGCTCGCCCCCGTCTACATCGTCGTCTACGCCCTGGTCGCCACGATGGTCGCGTTCGACGGCATCATGGCGCTCCAGCCCCACTGGTTCTCCAACCTGCTGGGCGGCTTCTACTTCATGGGGTCGTTCCTCGGCGGCCCACACCCTGCTGGCCCTGCTGGCGATCTACGGCCGCCACGAACTCGGGATCGCCGACCTCGTCTCACCCAAGCAGCGCCACGACCTCGGCAAGCTCTGCTTCGGCTTCACCGTGTTCTGGGCCTACCTCATGTTCGCCCAGTTCCTGGTGATCTGGTACGGCAACCTGCCCGAGGAAACCGGGTTCGTCTTCGCCCGGCTCTGGGGTGCCTGGCTCCCGGTCGGCCGCGCGGTGTTCCTCGGCATGTTCCTGATGCCGTTCTTCGGCCTGCTTGGCGTGCTGCCGAAGAAGACCCCGGCGTCCTCGGCTTCTTCTGCCGCGGTGAGCCTGGTCGCGCTCTGGCTGGAGCGCTACCTGCTGGTGCTGCCCTCGGTGACCCGGGAGGAGGGGCCGGTGTTCGGAGTGCCCGAGCTGGGGCCGACGATCCTCTTCCTGGGGCTCTTCCTGCTGTGCTACGGTGTCTTCGCCCGTACCTTCCCGATGGTCTCGCCCCGCCTGGCCGAGATCACCATCAATGGCGAGCGGGGCCACGCCCACACCGGCGAGTTCTTGCATGAGGAAGGGGCCGGCGACTACCTCTCGGCTCCGGCCATGGAGCGGAGGCATGGGGACAGATAGTCATGAGTCGTGAGTCGCGAGTCGCGAGTCTTGAGAAGTTGAAAGGTCGGGGCGCCGGGGCGCCTCGACCTTTCGTCTATCGACTTACGACCTACGACTTACGACTCACGACTCACGACTCACGACTCACGACTGAAATCTATTTCTTCTCCGCCGCTGCCGTTCCCACCTTCACCCGCGTCATCAACGTACTGAGCATCTCCGGCGGCCCGGTGAGCATGAGGACCCGGCTCCCCATCCGCCGGGTGATCGTGGCATCGCCGTGCGCCGACGGCTGGCTGAGCTCCGCCTCCGCGCTGGCCGGCTGGGCTGGAGCCATCTCAGCGGCCATCAGGTCGGCCAGTTGGGAGGCGGGCCCGTCGATGAGGCGGATGACCTCTCCACTGCCCAGTCGCTGGTCGACCGCGGTGATCTGCTGGTCGGTGCCGGCCTGCTGCACCTGGACCTGGACGACCGGGAGGCCATCCACCCGGGTAGGGCCGTCGCCGCTGTCCCCGGCCGGTTCCATGGTGACGGTCCGCCAGAGGCCGCCGGCGGGAATCTGTCCCGGGGCGTGGGTCGGCTCGATCCCGGTCAGCTCGACGCCCACCGGGGCCTCGCTGGCCAGGGCGGCTCCCTCGGGTGTCGCGGGACCGGCCGGCCGGGCGGCGACTCTCACGGCGGGCGCCTCATGCCCCCTCGGCCCGGCCGCAGCAGGCAGGCCAGGCGTTGCCGCGGGTGCGGCCGGACCGGTGGGGGCGGGCGAGGCGGCTGCGGCGGACGACTTGATGATCGCGATCGGAGTGGACATGACTGGCGCGGCGAGCGCGCGGCGCCACTGGCGGGCCTGCCACCCCAGACCAAGCGCAAGGAAGAGCGTCGCCGCCCAGGCTCCCGCACGCATCCAGTTGCGGACCCGCAGCCTCCGCTCTTCGGCCTCCTCCTGCAGGGTGCCCAAGGGAACCCAGCGGATGCGTCGGGGACCCAGTTTGCCGAGCAGGGCGGTGGTGCGGTCCCGCAGGGCGGCGATCTCGTCACGGGCCATCCGGCAGCGGACACATCCGGCCAGGTGGCTCTCGATTTCCACGCACTGGCTGCGGCTCAGTGCCTGGTCGAGGTAGGCGTGGAGTTCGTCTTCAGGAATGTGCCGCATGGTCTCGCGCGATCCGGTCGTCATGGGCCTCGATCAGTCGCCGCCGGGCCCGTGCCAGGGTGGTGCCGACGGCACCCACCGCAAGCCCGGTCTGGGCGGCGATTTCGGTGTAGCTGAGGCCCGCATCCCAGAGCAGCAGGACCTCGCGGTCCCGGGGTGTCAGGGCCTCCAGCGCGCGCTCGACCGCAGCCATCTGTTCATCATGTTCCACCTGCTCGTCCGCCGAGGGCCCCCGGACGGGGTGACTCCCCGGCTCGTCCTTGAGCAGCGTCAGGTGTCGCCGCCGCCGGACCGCCGCTCTCGCCTCGTCCCGTGCCAGGTTGGCCGCCACCGCGAAAAGCCAGGCGCGGGGCTTCTCCGGCTTGTGGGCCATCAGCCGGATGAAGACCTCCTGGGCGAGGTCGTGGGCCCGGTCCGCGTCCCAGACCTTCCGGAACAGGAACCTGACCACGGTGGGGAATGTCGTCTGATACAGCTGCTCGAAATCGTCGGCCACGGGAGCCTCGTGCGGCGGAGCCCACCCGGGAATCGGTCTAGGGGACGGAACTCGCTCGCCTGATTGCACATCGCCGGCCGGATAGCCCGCCGGCCCAGCCTACTTGAAGACGCACGCCGGGTGTAATCCCTTCCCCTTGGGGGGCCAGTCGAAACAGAGATCTGGCTTGGCTGTCCTGCCGTCCGCCCGGTAGCGGCCGTGCAGGGCGCAACCTCCGGCGGCCTCATCCAGGTAGCCACAGGCCGAAATCACCTCGGCGCAGATGGTCTCGTCCCCTTCACGCTCGACCTTGCAGAGATAGGGCGACTTCCGGTGCCGCACCAGCCGCTCCAGCTCGACCTGGTCCCGCCGGCATTGAATCTCGATCTGCAGGTCCCGGCAGCAGGCCGAGCCCCGACGATTGTCCGCCGTGCGGCAGGGGGCGCTGGCGCAGGGGTTGGACTCGCCTTCCGAGACCACCACCACGGGGAGAGCCCGTTGAGAATGGGGTGACGGAAATGTCCGGTCAACCTGGGCAGCGTTCTCCACCACGCGAAAACGATCCCCGCCCAGCCGCCTCGGCTGGGCCGGGAGCACCGGGGCGGGCACCGCGGGGCCGGTAAACCCGTGAGCCCCGCAGACCGCTCCATCCACCCCTTCCCGGTAATGTCGGCAGGGCACTGCCAGCACTGCGTCCACCACGACGTGCTTGCCGTACCGAGTGGGCGAGGCGAACCCGATGTGCTGGGTGTGACCCAGCAGCCAGGTCACCTCGTGATCGGTCGAGGCCAGTGTGTCGCTGATGACCGCCACGCGAAGCGTTACGTCGAGCCCGCGGCACTGGGAGCCGAGCGCCCTGCAGGCGGGTGGGGGAGTCATGCGCAGGAAGGTAGCGACGCGGGGCGGCCCGCCCCACCCCGGTCGGGCCCCTCCCCAAACCGGGGGGGCTGGCATATACTTGTGCCCGATTTCACAAGCTCGCAGAGGCCGGCGTCAAGGTTCGGGTCCGCCGGGGCCGGCCTAAGACCCATATCGTGACCTGGAGGAAGTTTGAAAATGCGCAAGCTGTACTTCGTGGCTGGTCTGGCGGCCCTGGCGGCCTGTGGTGGCGAGAAGAAGGCGGATGAGCAGCAGGCGGCTCCGGCCCCCGCGGCCGAGCAGGCGGCCCCGGCTGCCACCGGAGCCACCTGGGATGTGGACATGAACTTCGACGGCAAGAGCGGCACCTTCACTCCCGCCGCGATCACCATCAAGTCCGGTGATGTCGTCCGGTTCCACAACAAGACCGGCATGCCGCACAACGTCGTCTTTGCCGCCGACAGCATTCCTGCGGGCGCCGCCGCAGTGCTCGATGCCGCGATGGCCGACAAGGTGGCCTCGCTCACCGGCCCCATGCTGGTCGAGCAGGACGCCGTCTACACCGTCTCGTTCGCGGGCGCCCCGGCCGGCGTGTACCACTACCACTGCCTGCCGCACGTCGCCTTCAAGATGGCCGGGACCATCACCGTCCAGTAGGCGCGGCCGCCGCAATCGTCACGGGGGGACGGGGCCGATGGCTCCGTCCCCCCGCATCGTTGTACCACCAGTTCAGGTCAGGCGCGGCGTCATCCTGCCCCGGGTGGCAAGTCCCACCACGAGCACCAGTGCTCCCACGGCGAGACCGCTCAGGGCGTCCATGGCATAGTGCATCTGGCAGTAGACCGTCCCCACGGTCAGCAGGGTGGCCGGAATCACCAGGAGGAGGCTCAGGCGGCGCGAGACGAGAAAAGTCGCACCCACCGCCACCACCGCCGCCGCAACATGCGAGGAGGGGAAGGCCGCGCCGTAGGCACTGCCCACGCCGATGACCCGGTAGACCAGGCGCGCGGCCCAGTTGGCCACGAAGGCGCCCTCCGGCCACGGGTATTCGTAGTACGGTCCGCCGACCGGCACCAGGACGAAGATCACGTAGCAGAGCAGGAAGGTGGACATCAGCCAGGTCACGGCCAGCCGGGCAGTGACGTAGTTCCGCCGGACCAGCGCGGCGGTCACCGGCACGAAAATCATCGGGTAGAAGGTGAGATAGGCCGCGTGCAGGGTGGTGGACCAGAAGTCGGAGGGATGGGCGCGCCACCAGTCCCGGCTGGGCTCCATGCCGAACACCTTGCGTTCCCAGGCACGGATGAGGGCATCCCGCGACGGGGCCGAACCACTGCCATTGAGCAGGTCGATCTGGCTGTACAGCACCACCAGAAGGAGCAGCGGGGCCACTTCGCGGAGCGCGGCGACCCACGGGACCGAACGGGCCCGGAGCACCAGCCAGCCGAACATGAGTATCAGGGCGTTGCTCGGCAGTACCCAGCGGGCGGCCGGGTAGGCGGCGCCGCGCACCACCGCCATCACTGTGGTGAATCCGAGATAGGCCAGCAGCCCCCACTCGATGGGCCGGAGGCGTGCCGCCCCCGGCGGCGTCGGCGGGGTCAGAGCAGGCCTGCTTCGCGGTACCACCGCGCCGTGGAGGCGAGGCCCTCGGCCAGCGGGATCACGGCCGACCAGCCGGTGTCGCGGGTGAGCGGGGCAGGATCGCCGGTCCACGCCGGGACGAAGAGCTCGTTGAGCTTGCCGGGGCTGAGCACTGTGGCCTTCCCGGCCAGCGCCGCCGCCGTGCCGGTCACGGTCAGCGCAGCCCAGGCGACACCGCGGGGGAGCCTGAGTACCCACGGCTCCGACGAGCGGCCGGGCCGCACCGCGCGGGCCACCGCCCGGACGAAGCCGGTCGTGGTAACTACCTCGGGGTGGCAGGCGTAATAGGTGCCGCCGATCGCGGGATCGGCCAGCGAGGCGGCGACCAGCGCCCGCGAGAGGTCGGCGACGTGGATCACCGACAGTTCCTGGAGACCGTCGCCGAAGACGGGAGTGACCGGGAGCCGCGCCAGCTGGAAGACCTTGAGCACCTCGAGGTCGCGGGGGCCGTAGACCAGCGGCGGCCGGACGATGGTCCAGCGAAGTCCGCTGGCTCGAACCACCTCTTCGCCCGCCAGCTTGCTTCGGCCGTAGCTGGTGACCGGTCGGGGCGGCTCGCTCCCGGTCAGCCGGTTCCCCGCGCCGCCGGCCCGCCGGCCGCCATCGAGGAAACCAGCACCAGGCGAGCCCGGGCGCCCGCGCCGCGGATGGCATCCACGACGTGCTTCGTGCCGTCGCGATTGGCGTGAAGGAACTCGGCCTCGCTCCGGGCCGCGATCATCCCGGCCACGTGATAGACCGTCTCCTGCCCCGCGACGGCCGCCGCCAGCGCGGCCAGTGCGTCGAGGTCTCCCTCGACGAGGCGGACGCCGGCGAGGCAGGACCCGGGCCGCCTTGGCGGGCGAGCGCACCAGGGCGGTCACCTCGTCGCCCCTGGCGACCAGGTGATCCGACGAGGTGACTGCCCACGAACCCCGTGGCGCCGGTCACCAGCGCTTTCATAGCGGGCGGTCGTAGAGCCGGTAGGTCTTGTAGACGGTGAAGCCCATCTTCTCGAGGCCGGCGTTCATGGCGGGATTGTCCTCGAGGATCCAGCCCGCCTCGCCCCAGGTGATGCCGTGCTCTGGCCGCGCGTGGTCCAGATCCAGTGGTAGAGCATCGCGTCGATGCCCTTGCCGCGGCACTCCGGGACGATGCCCAGGAGGAGGATGCGGCAGCGGCGGATCTTCTCGCGCTTGAGGGCCCAGAGCAGCTGCAGCGCGGCGGGGAAGATCCGGCCGTTGCGGTTGGTCCGCAGGACCTGGTTGAAGTCGGGGAGGGCCAGGCCGAAGCCGACCACCTGGCCGTCCTTCTCGGCGAAGGGGACCAGGTCGGGATTGACCACCGGCTTGAACTGCTTCGGCCAGGTGATCGATCTCGTGGTCGGTCATGGGGACGAAGCCCCAGTTCTTCTCCCAGGCACCGTTGTAGAGCCGCTTGATGGTCTCGACCTCCGCCTCGAAGCGCCTCATGTCGAGGGGCCGGAGGGTGATGCCGAGGCGCTTGCGGATCAGCTCGGTGCCGCGGGCCAGGCGCTCGGGTACCGGGATGTAGCAGCGCCTCGTAGCCGCCCCGGTAGACCAGGAGGTCCTTCGCCTTCCGGAAGCCCGCGCCCTCGAGCAGCGTGGGGTAGTAGGGTGGGTTGTGCGGCATCATGAGGGTGGTGCGGCGTGTCGAAGCCGTCCACCAGGAGGCCGCACTCGTCGTTGACCGAAAAGGACGCCGGCCCGCGCATGGTGTCGAAGCCCCGGGCGCGGAGCCAGGCGCCGGCGGCCTCGAAGAGCGCGTCGGCCACGGCCTGGTCGTTGATCGCACTCGAAGAAGCCGAAGAAGCCGACCTTGTCGTCGTGGATCTCGTTGTGGAGCCGGTTGTCGATGGCGGCGATGCGGCCGACCACCGCGCCGTCCCGGTCGGCGAGGAAGTACTCGGCCTCGGCGTGCTCGAAGAAGGGATTCTTGGTGCGGGACGAGCAGGGTCGCCATGTCCATACGCAGCGGCGGGACCCAGAGCGGGTCCCGCGCGTGCAGTCGATAGGGCAGGGGATGAAGCGGCCGAGATCGCGCCGGGTTTCGACCCGGCCGGACCCGGAGCACCGCGTGTCAGATGACCCCCAGCTCCTTGCCGATCCGGGCGAATTGCTCGAGGCAGAAGTCGATCTGCTCGAAGGTGTGGG
This sequence comes from uncultured Gemmatimonadales bacterium, assembly GCA_963724265.1. Taxonomy (GTDB): domain Bacteria; phylum Gemmatimonadota; class Gemmatimonadetes; order Gemmatimonadales; family GWC2-71-9; genus DATEHG01. The sequence continues at coordinate 1,176,623 of CAVRTU010000005.1, read as the reverse complement.
TGGCCATGAGGCTGGTGCGGAGCCGGCACTGCGACGGCGGCACCGCCGGCGGCGCCACCGGGTTGGTGAAGACGCCGGCGTCGAACAGCTTGCGCCAGAACATGAAGGTCTTCTCGAGGGGGCCGATCAGGACCGGGACGATCGGCGTCTCGCGTCTCGCCGATGTCGAAGCCCAGGGCGCGGAACCCCTCGTGCAGCCGGCGGGTGTTGGCCCAGAGCGCTCGCGGCGCTCGGGCTCGGTCCGCATGCACCTCGAGCGCGGCGAGCACGCCGGCGGTGTTGGCGGGGGGCAGCGACGCGGTGAAGATCAGCGGGCGGCTGTGGTGCCGGAGGTAGTGGATGACGCTCTCGGAGGCCGCCACGAAGCCGCCGATCGACGCCAGCGACTTCGAGAAGGTGCCGGCGATGATGTCGACCTCGTCGGTCAGGCCGAAGTGCGCGGCGGTGCCGTCGCCCTTGGGGCCGAGGACGCCGAGGGAGTGGGCGTCGTCCACGGCCAGGGCGGCGCCGTGCTTGCGGGCGAGCGGCACCAGCTCCGGCAGCTCGGCGATGTCGCCTTCCATCGAGTAGACGCCGTCCACGATGATCATCGTGCCGCGGTTGCCGCGGGTTCGTGCCCAGCAGGCGGTCGAGCGCCGGCCAGGTCGCCGTGGGTGAAGCGCACGGTCGTCGCCGTAGGACATCTTGGCGCCGTCGACGATCGAGGCGTGGTCGAGCTTGTCGAGGTAGACCACGTCGTCCCGGCCGACCAGCCCGGAGATGAGGCCGAGGTTGGCGGTGTAGCCGGTGGAGAAGACGAGGCAGTCTTCCTTGCCGAGGAACTCGGCGAGGGCCTGCTCGAGCTGGCCGTGGAGGTCGAGGGTGCCGTTCAGGAAGCGGCTGCCGGTGCAGCCCGAGCCGTAGCGGTGCAGCGCGCGCGAGGCGGCCTCGAGCACCTTGGGGTGATGGGTCAGGCCGAGGTAGTTGTTCGACCCGAGCATGATGCGCTTCTGCCCTTCGATGACCACCGACGGTGTCTTCCGACTCCGAGATCGGCTTGAAGTACGGGTAGAGCCCCACCGCCTGGACTTCGTCGGGCGCGGGTGAACTGCGCGGCACTTGTCGAACAGCGCGACCTGTTGCAGGATCTGGGTATCCACGATGCCTCGGCCCTTGGGCGTCCAGGGTTGTCGCCTTTACCCACTAAACCGTTTCATTTTAACGAGTTGGCGCGACCTGCACAAGTCGGCGGCGAGGGCCGGGAATCCTGGCGCCGAGAGCCGGGCCGAGGTGGGACGCGCTTCACGAGCAGAGATCGCTCGTATCTTCCGATGTCCGGCGAACGACGACGGGCACCTGGTCGAATCGTCGGATCATCACATTCTTTACAGTAAACTTGTTACGCACGTCGGTACTTGAACGGGTCCCTGAACCAAGATCGGTTTATCGGTGGACGTGTTGCTCTAAGTCCTTTGGGGCTGGATGGTTGTCGATTCAGCCCAGGGCGAAGAATCGTCAATGTCACAGCGCTCCTGTGCGCTTTCTTGCCCATTCCCAATATCAATACCCGCTGTTAATCTCTTGCGCCGTTGAGTCGGGGCCATCGCCGCCGACGATCACTCTGTCAGGAGACATCGTGTCCTTCGCTCGCCGCGTGCATCACGCCCTGCCCAGCGGATTCGGACTGCTGCTCGCCGGGCTGGTCCTGGCCCCTCTACCCGCGGCGGCCCAGTTTCCCCGGCCGAAGCGCGGCCAGTTCGAGATCCGCGGCCTGGACTTCAGGCCCGACGGCGCCTGGCGCAAGCAGGCGGCCCGCGTGGCCCAGACGCGGCGGGCGCTCATGGCGGCCGGCAACGTCTCGGCACTCAACGCGCCGATGTCCTTCGCTCCCACGGCGATCACCGGTACCTACAAGGTGCCCGTGCTGCCCATCGACTTCTCCGACGCCCCGACGCTCTTCCCGGCCGCGAATTACGCCGACGTCCTGTTCAACCCGACCCCGACCACCCGCCCCTACAGCGTCCGCTCCTATCTACCAGCAGCTCTCCAATGGGCTGGTGACCATCGACGGCGTGGTCCAGCCGTTCACCCGGGCCGACAGCAGCTCGGCCTACTATGAAGACGGCTGCAACGGGGTCGGCATCGGACCCTGCGCCCACGGCGGCGACCGGTTCACCGAGCTGCTGATCAACACCCTGCAGCACAACGACGACGGCACCTTCAACTGGGCGCAGTTCGACACCGATGGCGACGGGTACGTGGATTTCGTCACCTTCCTGCAGTCCCAGGAGGATGGCGCCTGCGGCACCCAGCACATCTGGGCCCATCGCGCCTACATCAGCAACTGGACCGGCGGCTCGCCCTACGTCACCAGGACTCCCTGGCCGGGCCACCCCGGTCAGTTCATCAAGGTCGAGGACTACACGATCCAGAGCGCGGTGGGCGGTGCCACGGCCTGCGACCCGAACAAGATCATGCCGATCGGCACGATTGCCCACGAGACCGGCCACGCCTTCGGATTGCCCGACCTGTACGACACTGATGGCACCAGCGAAGGCATCGGCGAGTGGGGGCTGATGTCCAGCGGCAACTACGCGATTCCCTTCAGCCCTGCCCGGTACGAGGCCTGGTCGCTGGTCCAGATGGGATGGGTCAAGGTCGATACCCTGAGCTCGAGCCGTACCGTCATCACCGCCCCGGTCACCGCCTCCGACACTGTCTTCTACATCACGGTGCCCGGCACCAACGAGTATTTCCTGGTGGAGAACCGGCAGGCGCTGGGGAGCGACAGCGCCCAGATGAATCCCTATTACAGCGTGATCGCCAAGATGCCGGGGCTACTGATCTGGCACGTCGACCAGGACAAGATCGACGCGCATGGCATGACGATCGACAACCGCGTCAATACGGGCCTGGTGCACGGACTCGCCCTGATGGAAGCCGACGGCAAGCGGAACCTGTGGGCCAGCCCGGGCACCGCGTCGAGCAACCGCGGTGACCTGGGCGATTCCTATCCGGGCTCGAGCAGGAACACCCGGTTCAGCTATCGCACCTCCCCGGCGGCGCTCTCCAACACGAACGCGATCACGGGCTGGAAGATCGATTCGATCACCCAGGTGGTAATCAACGGGGCCATGAGCTTCCGGTTCCTACGGCAGGCCTCGACCGTCTTTGCCGCGGAAACGCCCAGCGCCCAGATCAAGGTGAACGGGACGACGACGGGCCGGTGGGAAGAGATCTACGGCCCCGGCGATGCAGCCACGCTCGACGTCACCTCGCCCCAGGTCCAGGACGCCGGAAGGAGCCGGTTCACCTTCGCCAGCTGGAGCGATGGCCAGCCGCAGGCGCACACCATCCTCGGACACGCCGGCCCCGACACGATCACCGCGAATTTCTCGGCCGAGTACCGGGTGAAGCTGACCCAGGTAGGGACGGGAACGGTGTCGTCCAGCCAGGCGGGTGACGTGGTGGCGGGGCTCTTCCTCGCGGCCGGCACGACCGAGACCCTCACCGCGACGGCGGGCGCCGGCACCATCTTCGCCGGCTGGTCAGGCGATACGACGGCTGTCGGCACGACGCTGGTGCTGCCGTTGGGCCGGGGCTACAACGTGACGGCGAGCTTCATCACCCCGGTCGCCGTGGACGTGAACGCCGCCGCGGCCGCCCTGATGGGCGGGCCGGCGCTGGCCACGGCGCAGACCGACTACCTCGACCAGATCGGCAACAAGAATACGGGCTACGACCTCGGCGATTTCCTCGCCCTCCTGCGCCTCAACGGCGTGGTGCCGAGCCCCGCAGTCCTCAAGCAGCTGGGGGCGGCCGACGCTCCCAAGGAGCACTGACCGATGCGTCGCATCTCCTGGATCACCGCGGCCCTCGGCGTCGCACTCGTCGCCGGCTGCAGCAGCGGGGGCAACGACTCCTCGGCGCCCGTGCCCGGCACGCTCACCCTGACCATGTCCACCGTGAACACCGGTGATGGCGCACTCCAGATCCAGGTGACAGGGGCCCCCATCGACACCATCGAGGCCCAGGCTGGGTACGTCGGCTACAGCTACCGGACGTCCGCCAACGGGTTCCGGATCATCGTGGCCGGCAACATCGTGCCGGGCCCGGTGGCCACGATTCAAGTGCCCGACATCCACAAGGCATCCAGTTACGTCGCGACTATGCAGAAGGGCGCGAACAAGACGACCTATGCGATCCGCTCCGGCGGCAGCTATCAACTCACCGTGGCGCCCTGAACGGGGAGCTACCATCAATCGAGAAAACTTGATACATTATGACCGTGCCAATGACCGCTAAATCCGATCTCGAACAGACCGCCCGTCTTTTCCACGCTCTTTCAGACGAGACCAGGCTGAGCATCCTGGGTCTCCTCAGCCGAGGGGAACGCTGCGTCTGTGAGCTGACCGACGCGCTGGATGCCGGCCAGTCGCGGCTTTCCTTTCATCTCAAGGCGCTCAAGGAGGCGGGGCTGGTGACCGACCGGCGCGAAGGGCGATGGGTCTATTACGCCCTTTCCCCCGAAGGAGTCACCGCGGCGGGGCAGGCGCTAGGGTCGATCGAGGACTGGGCGCCGCGGGCCGGCAAGGATGAGGGCGGCTGCTAGCGGGCGGCGCTGGGATGAAAAGGGGCTGCCTCTGGCAGCCCCTTTTTTCTTGAAGGAGACATCAAGACTCTTGATTGACGGTGAACGGGAGAATCGCGTCCGGCCTCACGCCCAGCCCCCGGCCGTCCGGATGTCCGCGATTCAGGTTACGTCCGAGCGCCACCTATGGCGCTCCCCTCCCGACCGGCAGGCCCCGGCCCCCGGCGGAGTACGCCCTGCAGCGACGTACCGGGCGCGATGGTGTTGAAGACGGTGCCATACTTCTTCACGTTATCGTGCAACCGCCCGAGTCGTGTGTCCGACTCCTCGGTGTCCACCCAGATCTCGTAGTCGATTCGCTCCACTCGTGGCGGGACGTCCTGCCGTACGCCGTGCACCCGCACCTCCACACCCTGCAGCTGGAACCGGAGCATCGGCGTGACCCGCTCGATGCCCTTGATGATGCAGGCCGCCAGCGCGGCGAGCAGGAGCTCGGCTGGGTTGAAGGCATCCGGTGAGCCGGCCAGATCGGTGTCGAGACGGATCGCGGCCGACTTGCACGCAGCGCTGCTCCCGTGCGCATCGAGCCGGCGCGCGGTAACGTCGAACGTAAGTTTCGGCTTGTCTGCCGTCATCCGGCGCTCCCGGTGGCCACCGGGCGCTGTGGCGACGGTGCCTGCGCCGTGCTTGTAGATCCCGCGGCGCCGGAAAGTGCGAGCAGCGCCTCGGCACCCACAAGCGGATTCGCGCGCCAGGGAACTACCCAGCTGCGCGTCGCCAACTCCTGCTGCACCCGACGCACCTGGGGCCGCTCCAGCCGAGCGCGTGCCGCGAGGATTGGGTGCGTGGTGCCGCTGGCCGCGAGGCTCGCGTTCACCACCCAACCATAGGGCTCGATGCCCGCTCGACGCAGATCCTCCTGTAGTCGGCTGGCTTCGTACACCGGCGTGGCCTCCGCCAGCGTCACGAGCAGGATGCGCGTAAACCCAGGATCGCGCAGGCGCGGCAGCAGGGCGCGTACCGCCTCTGGCACGGCACCGCTCGACCGGGCGACCTCGCGGTGATAGCTCGCCGCCGCGTCGAGCAAGAGGAGCGTGTGACCCGTGGGCGCAGTGTCGAGGACCACGAAACTGTCTTGCGCCTCGCCCACGACCTGAGCGAACGCGCGGAAGACGGCGACCTCCTCCGTGCAGGGTGAGCGCAGGTCCTCTTCCAGTAACGCGAGGTTTTCGTCGTCGAGTGCGCCCGCCGCGGCAATCACCTCGGCGGCGTAGCGCGCCGTCTCCACGACCGGATCGATGCGACCCACCGTCAGGGCCGCTGGCCGGTCCGCACCGAGGGTGTCCAGCAGGTGCGCGGCGGGATCGGTGGTCGTGAGGTGGACGGTGTGCCCACGCTCCGCCAGCGCGACCGCGATCGCCGTGGCGAGCGTGGTCTTGCCGACCCCACCCTTGCCCATGGTCATGATGGCGCCGTGTCCCGCCGCCTCGAGCGACGCGACGAGATCGGCCAGACCGCCGCTGTCGGCCAGGTCAGATTCCGGCTCGGCGCCGACCGTCGATGGCGCCAGCCCGAGAACGGGGCCGGCCTCCGACGCTCCGGAGAGCGCTCGCAGCGCCTCCACACCGGTCAGATCTGTCGCGACGAGGGGGACCATGCCGGTGGGTACGGCGCGCAGCGTGTCGGGCATCTCCATCACTGCCGCGCGTTGACGAGCCGCCAGCGATTCCGCCACTGCGTCGCCTTTCGTAGGCCCCGGCAGGACCCCATTGAGAATCAACCGCTGGTTGACGATGCCGAGTGCCGCGAGCTCCCCGCCGGCGCGAGCCGCTTCACGCAGCGCACTCTGATCGGGGCGGCTGACCAGCACGACGGTTGTGCGCGTGGCGTCGGCCAGCGCTTGCACCGTGTCGGTGTACTGGGCCCGTTGCGCCTCCAGCCCAGCCAGCGGCCCCAGGCAACTCGTCCCGGTGCTGTTCGTGGCCATGAACTCGGTCCACGCGCTCGGCAGAGTGAGCAGGCGAAGCGTATGCCCCGTGGGCGCGGTGTCGAACAGGATGTGATCGTACCGCGCCACCAGATCGCGTTCGGCAAGGAGCGAAGTGAATTCATTGAATGCGGCAATCTCCACGGTGCAAGCCCCGGAGAGTTGCTCCTCCATGCTCCGGAGGGCGGCGGGAGGAAGCACGGCGCGGTAGGGACCGACCATGCGCTCGCGATAGGCGGCAGCGGCAGCCTCGGGGTCGATGTTCATGACCGCCAGTCGAGGCACTCCGGGCACCGGAGTCGCCGACGTGCCAACCGCGATCTCGAACACGTCGTCCAGATTGGAGGCGGGATCAGTACTCACCAGGAGCACGGTGCGCCCCGCGTCCGCCAACCGGAGGGCGGTGGCGCTGGCGACCGACGTTTTGCCAACGCCGCCTTTGCCGGTAAAGAAGAGGAAGTGGGTGCGAACCGCACTCCAATCGTGGGGCGGCAGGGACATCGTGCGCGCCTGTGGTGGCGTGGGCAAGGTGGAGGTCATGGCAACGAGGGTGTCAGCAGCATGTAGACCCCGGATCGCAGCCGCAGCCTCCGTCACCCGCGCCGGCAGTTTCGGACTGCGGGCGCTTGTTCGCGCTCAGCGCGGCCACGATTTCTTCGCGTGACGGGTACCGTCCGTGCACGAGCACCGCGCCGTTTACGAGGGTGGCGGGCAGCGCTTTGTCGCCGAACGCCTGTATGAGACCGGTCACGCGCGGTTGCCTGACGAACGCATCGGGCTGCTGGGACAGGCCAAAGCGTTCCACCGTCACGCCCTGCTTTTCGAGCCAGCGCAGATCCCGGGCAACGCCCAGCAACGCGAGATCGACGCCGGGGCCGCAGAGGCCGGTCGAGCAACACATGGCCGGGTCATACACCGTTACGGCACCGGCGAGCGGCTGAGAAGGCTCCGAGATGGCCTCGGCCAGGTTTCCCAATGGGAGCGTGCGCGCCATGGTGCAACCTCCTGGTATTGTAGGATCGGGGCTTGACCGATCATATGCGCTAAAGCAGATTATAACCGTGTTGCCGAATATGACAAGCCCCCGTAGCGAGGACCCGCGTGACGCCTGAACTCGTCGCTCCGACGATCGAGGATCTCGACATCGTCTTCAAGGGATTCGCCGATCCCACGCGCATTCGCATTCTCAGCCTCCTCGTGGCGGGTGAATTGTGCGTGTGCGACATCGTAGAGATCCTGCGACTGCCCCAGTCCACGGTGTCGCGGCATCTGGCCTATCTGCGACGGATGGGCCTGGTCGATGCTACCCGCGAGTGGAAGTTCGCGCACTATCGCCTGGCCGAGCCAGAGCATGCGGTGCATCGGAGCCTGCTCAACTGCGTCCGGACCTGCTTTGGAGGCATCGCGTCGCTGGACAGCGAACGCCTCCAAGCCGAAGCGCGCGTGAAGGCCCGGGCTTCGGACCCTTGCTGAGACATCCCCCATGACCATTCCCTCCCCAACCCCAAGCCACGCGCAGCCCGTGCCGCTCGTGCGGCGCCTGTCAACGCTCGATCGCTTTCTGCCGCTCTGGATCTTTCTCGCGATGGCGGCGGGCATCCTGCTCGGCCGCGCGTTTCCCAACCTTGGCACGCTGCTAGACCGCGTGCAGGTGGCCGGCGTCTCCGTCCCGATCGCGATCGGCCTGCTCTGGATGATGTACCCGGTGCTGGCCAAGGTGCGCTTCGAGAGCATCCGCCAGCACGTTACAGATCATCGGCTGCTGGGCACGTCGCTGTTCTTCAACTGGGTGCTCGGGCCGGTCGTGATGTTCGCGCTCGCGTGGGCCTTCCTTCCCGACCTGCCGGCCTACCGCAACGGGCTCATTCTGATCGGACTCGCCAGATGCATCGCAATGGTCCTCATCTGGAACTCGCTCGCCCGCGGCTCGAACGAGCTGGCCGCGGTACTTGTCGCGCTCAACTCCGTGTTCCAGATCCTCATGTACAGCGTGCTCGGCTGGCTCTTCCTCGATGTCGTGCCCGGATGGTTCGGTGCCGAGACGGCGCTGGTGCATGTGTCGATGTGGGCCATCGCCAAGAGTGTTCTGATCTTCCTGGGCGTGCCGCTGCTCGCGGGGTATCTCACCCGTCGCACACTTGTCGCGCGCCACGGTGAAGCGTGGTACACAGGCATCTTCATGCCGAAGTTTGGGCCCACGGCACTGGTGGGACTTCTGTACACCATTGTGCTCATGTTTGCCATGCAGGGCAGCCGGATCCTTCAGCTGCCGCTGGATGTGCTGCGCATCGCGGCGCCGCTCGTGGTGTACTTCTTCGTGATGTTCGGGCTGGCCTTCACGGTCTCGAAGAAGTTGGGGTTCAGCTATGAGGAGACGGCATCGCTCTCGTTCACGGCGGCGGGGAACAACTTCGAATTGGCTATTGCCGTGGCGGTGGCGACGTTCGGCATCAGATCCGGCGAGGCGCTGGCCGGTGTGGTGGGGCCGCTCATCGAAGTGCCGGTGCTCATCGGTTTGGTGTACGTATCCCTGTGGGCCGGCCGCCGCTTCTTCGGTGTCACGCCCGAGGCCAGCTCGTCCATCGGTGTGGCTGCGCCGTCGCCGCAGAGAAGCTGATCCGGGATCGCCACCCATGCGCTATGCCCTGATCTCGGACATTCATGCCAACCAGGCGGCGGTGGCGACAGTGATGGGGGTCTTCGTCGAGGTCCCGGTCATGCGCTCGGTGGTACGGATCGTGACCAGGACCCGAGGCTGGTACACCCGCCGCACCGGCGTGGAGACCGCCTGAACTGTTGGGGTCATGACACCTGACTGGCAGCACCAACCCTCGAACTCGGAGCCAGCGTGATGCCGACGAACGAGAAAGTCCCTCTTCGGATCCTCATTCTCTGCACCGGGAACTCCGCCCGGAGCCAGATCGCCGAGGCGCTTCTGCAGAAGAAGGGTGGAACGCGGTTCCACGTGGAAAGCGCCGGTTCCCGCCCGGCGGCGCGTGTGAATCCGTTGGCGGTCGAGGTCCTGGCCGATGCAGGTATAGAGTGGCAGGGCCGGACGCCGCGCGGTGTGGACGCAGTTGACGGGCAGAGGTGGGATTTCGTAGTCACGGTCTGCGACCGCGCCCGCGAGGCCTGCCCGATCTTTCCCGGCACCCCGGTGCTGGCCCACTGGGGGATGCCCGATCCCGCCGAGGTCGAGGGAACGGGCGAGGAGAAGCGGCGGGCCTTCGAGCGGACGCTGCTGCTCCTGTCGCGGCGGATCGACCTGTTCCTGGCGATCCCGTTCGAGAAGATCGAGCGCCTGGCGCTGGAACGGCGGATGCGGGAGATCGGCGGCGCTTGACCCGGCGGGGACAACCGGGCAGTTTCGAATGCGCGCGAAGTCTGCGCCAGGAGGGTTTCATGTCACCAGATCCGCATGCCAGTCGCCGCCAGTTCCTGCAGTCCGATTGGAGTAGTCGGCGCCGCCCTGGCGCTGGAAGGGTTGACCGGACGGAGAGGGCTGGCTCGCCGCCTGGCCCGCCATCGGTCCCGACGATCCCGAGATTCCCAACGAACAGGTCGCCAAGATCATGAAGGAGCGGTTCGGCGACCGCCCGATCCAGCGGGGGCACGTCACCCTCGACATGCCCGCGGTGGCGGAGGACGGCCGGTTCGTCCCGGTGGCCATCGAAGCCGACCTGCCGATGACCGCCGATGAGTACGTGAAGGGCGTCTACCTCATCGTCGATCACAATCCCGATCCGCTGGTCATGGTGCTCCACTTCACCGCCACCATCGGCCCGGTGGCCGTCGAAACGCGGATCAAGATGCGGCGCACCTGCTGGATCAGGGCGATCTGCGAGACCAGCAGCGGTGAGCTCTGGGCCGACTACGCCAAGGTCGAGACCTCCCTCAACGGGTGCGGGTGACCCATGGAAATCGGCAAGGGGAAAATCGTGCTGCCGGCCACGATCACGAAGGGCGAAGTGATCCGGGTGCAGGCGGTGGTGCAGCATCCGATGGACACCGGCTTCTTCCGGGATGCCAACGCCGAATTCATTCCGGCGTATTTCATCAACGCGGTGACGGTGACCTACGGCGACGTCGAAGTGGCCTCGTTCGAATGGACCAGCGGCATCAGCCGCGACCCGATGATCGTCTTCCAGCTCAAGGCCGAACGCGAGGCCCCGCTGACGTTCACCTATCGCGACAATCGGGGCGCGACCTACCAGACCACGGTTCCCGTCGCCTTCACCACCGGGTGAACGGGGCCGCGGCCGGCCGCCTCGCGGGTGCTGGTCGGCCGTGATCGCCTGCTGCAGCGCGCACGCCGCGCTGGTGCCGCGCAGGTGACGATCCGGCCGCGGGCGTTTTCTCCCACCGACTCCACCACGATCTATCCCGTGCGCCGCCTCGCCGAGGGGGTGTACGCCATCCCTGGTGACACCGGCCGCGGGGCCGAGGGCCGCCCCAACGCCGGGTTCGTCGATACCAGCGACGGGATCGTGGTCGTCGGAGGGCTGGCGAGCCCGGTCCAGGGAGAAGCGGTGGTTCGCACCATACGGACCATCAGTCGCCGCCCGATCCTCTGGCTGATGCTCTACGCCCATCATCCGGACATGCAGTTCGGTGCCATCGCTCTTCGGCACGCGGGAGCAAAGGTCATCGCCCATCCCGATGTGCGGGTCCTCGCCATCGAGGCCGGTCCTGACCAGATGATCGCCGACTGGGACCAGGTCGTCGGGCTCCAGGAGATGCTGGGCTTCGAGTACGCCGATACGCCCGACTGGCCGGTGACGGGTCTCGACAGCCTCCGCCTGGGCGGCTGTGCGCCTGCAGTTCATCCACCCGGGCTCGGCACACTCCGCCGGGCGACCTGATGCTCTGGCTGCCGGCGCAGCGGATCCTCTTCGCCGGGGACGTCCTGGTGGCCGACGGCATCACCATGGTCGTGGACGGCAGCTCGTCCCAGATGCTCAAGGCGCTCGACCTGATCGATTCGCTCAAGCCGGGAATCCTCGTCCCGGGCCATGGCGCCATTCCGCCGCAGCCTTCCACGCTGGTCGAACTCACCCGGCAGTACCTCACGGAACTGCGCGAGGCCATGTCCCGCGCCCTCGAACGGGGCCTCTCGCAGCGAAAGGCGCTCGATTCGCTGCCGCCGCCCGACGCCAACCGGCCGGTGTCGGTGGCCTCGCGCAAACGGCGAAACGCGGTGACGGTGTATCTCGAAATGGAGAAGGCGAGGATGGGGCTCGAATGAGGCGAACGGGGAGCAGGGAGCAGGGAGCGGGGGCGTTCGAACGGGAACCGGGGACTGGACTGGGAGGTGAGCGGTGAGCGGTCAGCGGGAGCTCATGCGACGGCTTTGGTGTGATCAGGCGGGGCACACTGGCATGCGGTGCCTTGCTCGCCGTTGGCGACGAGTCGCCTCGCCCAGTCGACCTCTCCGACCTCTCCGACCTCTCCGACCTCTCCGACCGCTGTCTCTGCCACGGCTGATCGAGCCCGACAGCCTGGCGACCATGATGACCAGCGACACGCCGCTCGTGCTCGACCTGCGCGCCGCCTGGACCGACTACATGCAGAATCACCTGCCCGGGGCGGAGTGGGCGCACAACGAGACCTTCCGGGCCGCGCTGGGCGGGCTCCCGTTCCAGCTATTCGGCGAGGAGGACTACCGCCGGCTGTTCCAGCGCCTCGGTGTCGATCCCGACCGCCCGGTGGTGATCTACAGTCCCGGCCAGGAAAGCGATGTGTACGCGACCTACGTCGCCTGGCTGCTGGCGGGCTTCGGCCATGCGCAGACGTATGTCCTCGACGGCGGCTATGCCCGCTGGGAGCTCGAGGGCCGACCGATGTCGCGGACCTATCCCAGGCCGCCCCCTGCGCGCCCGATGCCCGGACCGTTCGCTCCCGATACCGCCTCCCTGGCCGACGTCCTGGCCGCCACGACCGGCCACGGCGCGCTGCTCGTGGATGCCCGGAACCCGCAGCAGTTCGCCGGCACCGCCGGCTCCCAGCGGCGACGCGGGCACATTCCCGGCGCGATCAACCATCCCTGGCAGAACGACCTCGAGACCCGCGACCTGGCGCTGGTCTGGAAGCGGCCGGACGACCTCCGGGCCGGCTATGTGAGCCAGGGCATCACGCCTGACCGCGACATCATCGCCTACTGCAACACCGACACCGAGGTGAGTCACGTCTGGTTCGCGCTTCGCGCAGTGCTGGGATACCCGAGGGTGCGGATCTACGTCGGCTCCTGGTCGGAGTGGGCGGAGCGGGATGATGTGCCGGTGGAGTAGGGGGCAGGGGGCGGACGGGCGATTAACAGAGCCGCATCAGCAGCTCCCGCCCTCCCGCTAGTTGGCGAGCCCGTATTTCTCCGGATTATTGCAGACGATCGCCGCTGCCAGCACCTTCGGGACACGTACTCCCGCGTCTCCTCCGGCAGCAGCTTCATGCGGTAGAGATGCCAGAAGTCGCGCTTGTCCTTGCGGAAGCCGCCGGGATCCCGGGCCACCTGGTGCAGCACCCGCCGCACACCGTTCTCCCCCCGGTTGTAGCTCGCCAGCACCAGCATGAACGAGTCCTCGCCGAATTCGGACAGCAGGCTGGCCAGGTAGCGACGCCGCGGCCTTGGTCTGCTTGTCGGGATCGAGCCGTTCATCGACGTGTCGTCCACCGTGAGTCCCATTGACTGCGCCGTGGTCGTCGTCATCTGCCAGAGGCCGGCGGCGCCGGCCGTGCTCTGGGCATTGGGGTCGAAGCCCGACTCGACCCAGGCGATGTAGGCCATCTCCTCGGGGAGGCCGAGGGCGTCGAAGTCCTTGGTGATCACCGGCCAGTAGCGCTGCTTGCGGCCGTACATGAACTTGAGATTGCCCGGTCGGGTCAACTCGTCGATGTGGAACTGCAGCCGCTCGCGGAAGATCGGCGGGATGGCATAGGTCGAGGCGTTGAACTTGACCAGGATCTTGCGGATCTCGCGGTCGAGCTCGTCGCTGCCGGCCGAGAGTTCCTCCGCGCGCGCCTTGTCCTTCCGCTGCAGTTGCTCCAGCGTGGCCTGGGCCGACCCGGTCAGGGTGGCGAGGCTGTCCTCCATGTCCGACAGCCGGGTCGAGTCGGTCTCGGTCTGCATCCCTTCCTGGAGCGACTGGATCTGGGCGTCGATGGTGGTCTTGGCGCTGACCAGGCGATTGATCTGGCGCTGCTGATAGAAGATCACCGCTCCCAGCACGCTGATGACCACCAGCGCGGCGCTGCCCACGATGGCGACCACCCTGACCCACTTGTGCTTGGTCCGGCTCCGGACCGCCTCGGTGACCTGGTTCATCCCGCGGGCCAGGATGAACATCGTATCGCCTGAGCTCTGGCCACCCTTCTTGGCCCGGCGTTCGGCGACTTCGTGCGCCGCCTGGTCGGCCATCCGGAGGGCGCTGGAATCCCGAGCCCCCGACTTGAGGACGCTGGCCATCCGCTCGGCGTCCTGCTGGGCATCGTAGACCGGCTGGGACCCCCTGGGGGCGACGGCGACGGTGACGGCCACGGTGCCGCCCGGCAGGGCGGGGGCGTCGGCCGTGTCGAACTCGACGTAGGCCTCGGGCCCGCCGGGGAAGCCGAACCGGACCCGGTCGCCGGCCTTGAGCTCCTGCTTGGTGATCTTGCGGCCGTTGAGCAGGGTGCCGTTGGTGGAGCCGGTGTCGACCAGGAAGTAGGCGCCGTGCTCGAAGAGGATCTGGGCGTGGTGGGTGGAAACCACCGGGTCCTGCGCGTCGTCGAACCGGAGGTCGGCGCCGGCCCCGCGCCCGATCCGCACGGGATCGCGGCCGTAGCTCACGGTGCTTCCCCTGCGACTGCCCGAAACGATCTTGAGGCGGATCACCGATGCTCCGTGTGGCGGGGGGCGGGCACATAGTTTACCGGCGCCAGGGGGGGCCCGCCAGCCTGCCGGGCGCGGCGGTATACCGGCGCGCCCTGCCAGAGTACCTTGTTCGGCAGTTCCGCCCTGGGATGGTGGCAGGGGGCGGCGGCCCGGTCGGTAAGGCGAGGAGAATCTCGATGCGAATGGCTCTGGTGTGCAGTGCGGTGCTGGCGGCAGGAATTGTGGGAACGGCGGCCGGCCAGGGGGCCACGGCCGCCGCGCCAGGCGATTCTGCCGCAGACCCCTATCTCTGGCTCGAGGAGCTCACTGGCCCGAAGGCCCTCGCCTGGGTGAAGGAGCAGAACGCCCGGACCCTCGCCGTCCTTCAAACCGACCCGCACTTCGCGGGGTTCTATGCCGAGGCGCTCAAGATCGGCGAGGCCGAGGACCGCATTCCCTACCCACGGATCATCAACGGGCGCATCTACAACTTCTGGCAGGATTCGGCGCACGTGCGCGGCATCTGGCGCACGACGAGTCTCGACGATTATGCCAACGCCCAACCCGCCTGGACGACGGTGCTCGACCTCGATGCGCTGGCGGCCGCCGAGGGGCAGAACTGGATCTGGCACGGTGCCGATTGCGACTCGCCGAGCCGGCGGAGGTGCCTGATCGCGTTGTCCGACGGCGGCGAGGATGCCGCGACCATTCGCGAGTTCGATCTCGCGTCCGGGCAGTTCGTCCCGGGCGGATTCGTGCTGCCGCGGGGCAAGCAGGACGCTGCCTGGGCCAGCGACGACACCCTGCTCGTGGCGCGCGAGTGGGCGCCGGGCGAGCTCACCACGTCGGGGTACCCGTTCATCGTCAAATCGCTGGGGCGCGGGATGGCGCTGTCGTCCGCCTCCGAGGTGTACCGCGGCACCACCACCGACGTCAGCACCTCCCCGTTCGCCATCACCGACGGCCAGGGCCACCGCGCCCTGGGCATCGTCCGCGGCGTCTCGTTCTTCGAATCGGAGCAGCGGCTCTTCACGCCGGCAGGCCTCCGCCAGCTCGACATGCCGCGCAAGGCCGGCTTTCAGGGCCTGCTCCAGGGTCGCCTGCTGATTCGCCTGGCGGAGCCGTGGACTGCTGGCGCGACCACCTTCACGGCCGGATCGCTGGTGTCGGTCGATCTCGCCGAGGCGTCCGCTGATCCCGGGAACCTGAAGCCGACCGCGGTCTTCGTGCCCGGTCCCCGCGAGACCTACGATGGGGCCGAGGCCACGCGTGACCGGCTCATCGTCACCACCTACGACAACGTACGCGGGCGCGCCTTCATCTATACACCGGATACCGGCGGCGGCTGGTCCCGGCGCCCGCTCAACCTGCCGGACAATGCGTCGATTTTCACCGTCTCCGCCGATGACAGGACCAGCGACGCGTTCCTCGGCGTGAACGGTTTCCTGGCCCCGACGACGCTGGTCCACCTCGATGCGGACGCCGGCACGTCTGTGGTGACCAAGGCCATCGCGCCCAAGTTCGACGCGTCCACCCACCTGGTGGAGCAACGGGAGGCGACCTCGAAGGACGGCACCAGGATTCCGTACTTCATCGTCCGGCCGAAGACGCTCAAGTATGACGGCAAGGCCCCGACGATCCTGTATGCCTACGGCGGATTCGAAGTCTCGCTGACGCCAGATTACGACGCGACGACCGGCAAGCTCTGGCTGGAGCGCGGCGGGGTGTACGTGCTGGCCAATATCCGCGGCGGCGGCGAGTTCGGTCCCGCCTGGCACGAGGCCGGCCTCAAGACCAACCGACAGCGGATCTACGACGACTTCGCGGCCGTGGCCCAGGATCTGATCAGCCGCAAGATCACCTCGTCCCGCCGACTCGGGATCCAGGGTGGCTCCAACGGCGGCCTGCTCATGGGAGTCGAGTTCACCCAGCACCCGAAGCTGTTCCACGCGGTGGACATCCAGGTGCCCCTGCTCGACATGCTGCGCTACGAGCAGATCCAGGCGGGCGCCTCCTGGGTGGGGGAGTACGGCAGTGTCTCGGTGCCCGAGGAGCGCGCGTTCCTGGCCTCGATCTCGCCGTACAACAACCTCAGGCCGGGCGTGAAGTACCCGGAGCCGCTCATCTGGACCACCACCAAGGACGACCGGGTCGGGCCCGCAGCACGCCCGCAAGTTCGCGGCGAGGCTCGGCGCGATGGGCATCCCGTACCTCTTCTACGAGGTGATCGAGGGCGGCCACGGCTCCGGCGCCAATATCAAGGAGCGCGCGTTCACCGATGCGCTCGAGTTCACCTACTTCACGCGCCAGTTGATGGAGTGAGCTCTCCGGAGGATTCCAGAGGGTTGGCGGCACGCGGGGCGTCATTATCTTGGGGGCGTTCGGGGCGGTAGCTCAGTTGGGAGAGCGCGTGGTTTGCAACCACGAGGTCAGGGGTTCGATCCCCCTCCGCTCCATGATGAGGCTGAACGAAGGGCGGCGCCGCCGGATCTCTCCGCCAGCGCCGCCCTCTCGTTTCCGGAAGGCCCGCGCTAGTGCAGGGCGAACCAGGCTGGGGGTGAGACGAGCAGCGCCGCCAGGCCGGCGTGATCCGAGGGCCAGATCCGGTGAACCGGCCCGGCAACGCGGTCGTGCGTATCGTCACCCACCAGCCGGATCTCGCCCAGCAGCCGTCCCCGCGGTCCGCCCGCCCCGCGAGCGAAGACGTAGTCGATGCGCTGATCGAGCACCGAGACCCGGTTGGACAGGTCCTCGACCTGGCAGCAGGTGTATCCCGCCTTGCGGGGCCGGAGGTCGGCCCAGGCATCGGCATAGCCGGCCCCGGTGACGACCTGGTACATCAGCGACCCCGGTACATCGTTGAAGTCGCCGAGGATCACCACGCGGGGAGCGCTCCCGAGGGAGCCGACCAGTTCACTGGCCTGGGCCGCACGGAGCTGGTCGAGCCCGGGCGCGCTGCCCGACTCCAGGTGCGTGCTCGCGATGGTGTAGGGGTGCCCGTCGATGGTCGCGTTGATGGCCACCCAGCCGCGGATGATGGTGACGCCCGGAGCCACGGCGCCGATGTTGTTGGAGTAGTTCTGCTCCACGACGTCGGGCCCCACCACGACCCGTCCGTCGCGGACCAGGAGCGCGTCGAAGTCCACCAGGCTGATCCCCGGCAACGGGGCGGCCTCGGTGTTCTGGACGGTGGCCGCGACGCTGTAGTGCAGCCCTCTCGCCTCCAGTGCCGACAGCAGGATGGCCAGGAAATCCTGGTGCACCACGGTGGGGATGCCGAGGGCGGTGAGGTCCACATCCAGCTTGGAGACTTCCTGCAGGCCGATGACGTCGGGGTGGTTGATGGCCACCTCGCCGGCGATGGCCGCGGCGCGGGTCGGGAAGTCGGTCGCCTGCAGGACGGTCAGGGCGCCGAGCAGCGCGGCGACGTCGTCGCTGGGATCCGGTGAGGCCAGCGCGGCGATGACCTTGTCCACATCGGCGCCGATATAGAGGTTTCGGGTCATCGCGTTGATGTGGGCCGCGCCCCGCGCGGCGTGCTCTTCGTTCATCATATTGTTGGACTGGGCGGCCTCGGGCGCGGTGGGCTGATCGGCGGCGCAGGCGGTGAAGAGTACCACTCCCGCCAGCCAGCACGCCGGGGAGACGATTCGCATAGGACCTCCTTGCCTGGTGAGCGATCTGGTGCTCCCGGGCATATATCGCCGGAACCCGGACTCCGCCAGACCCGAGGAATCCACCATCCCGCTCTCACTCCTTGCCTGGCTCTTCAGTGGCGCGGCGCTGATGCTGCCCTGTTCCTGGCGCCGGGCGGCGACCGCCCTGCCCGCGTTCTGGCTCGGACTGGTGGGTCTCCAGGTCGCGTTCGGCATCACCAGCTCGAAGGCGCTCGAGGCGGCGCTGCAGGGCGGCGAGGTGCCTCCCCATTTCCTGGAGGTCACCGCCGCGCTGCTGCTGGTGGCCATCGTGACCCTGATTCACGCCGCGGTGCGCGACTTCATCGGCAGCCGGCCCTCCATGCGGTGGCTCACCGCGCTTCCCCTGTTCAAGGCAGCCCTCACCCTCTGGCTGTTCACGTCGCTCTGGTCGCACGCCCATCCGGTCGAGGTGGTGGCGGTGGCGCTTGGACTGGCCGCGGGCGCCTGGTTGATCTGGAGGGCGGCGGGACTGCTGGGAGTCGGGGCACTCGTCGGCTCGGTCGATCGCTGGCTCACCGCCCGGCCGAAGCCAGCCGGTGATCATGACCGGGGGAATGCGGACGTCCTGCTCCTGGTGGGGGCGCTGATCGCCCTCATTCCCAACGCGACGGCGCTCCTGGCGGGGACGGCGGTGGCAGCCATCGGACTCCAGGGAGTCGCCCGCAAACGGGAGCTGGGCGGCCGTTCGTGGATGCTTCCGGGGTTCATGTTGGCGCTGGTGCCGGCCGCCTGGCTGCTGCTCACCGCGGCCGGCTCAGCCGTCCCCAGCCTCGCATCACTGCCGGATGCTCCGCTCAGCCCCGCGGCCGAGGCCTGGATCGTTCCGTGGCTCTGCCTTGCGGGGTGGGGGCTGTCCGGCCTCTGGCCGGTGCAGGGCCTGGTGCCGCCACCGATCCTGGCGCCGCTGGCGGGACTGGTGATGGTGCGACTCGGCGTGGATGTCCTGCCGGAGGGCACGCAGGCCTGGCAGACCATCGTGGCGCCGCTGGCTGTCGTCGCGCTGTGGTGGGCCGGGGCCACGGCCAGGGAAGCGATGGGCCTGGCGGCGGCGGCGATGTTCACGGCGATGACCGCGACGGCGGGCCATGGTGATGCGGCGTTGCTTCTCTTCGGACTGGCCGGAGTCGCCGCGGCGTTGCCCCTGGTGCCGTTCGCCATCAGCACCCCGCGGTGGCTGCCCGCCCGGCTCGGCTGGCTGATCCCGGCGATTGCCGCCTGGCCGGCGCTCGAGGCCGGGCTGCGAAGCCAGGTGGCCTACACCGTTCTCATGGGCGGCGGTGTTACACTTGCAGCCGCGGTCTCCGCCGCCGCCGCCGGGGAATCGCCGCCGGCCTCGCGTTGACCACGCCGATCAGTCCCGACATATTGAGTCCCGATTCTCCGTTTCAAGGCCTTAGCGATGGAGTTCCGCCATGCCGTTCACACTGCCACCCCTCCCATACGAGTACAACGCCCTGGAGCCGCACATCGACGAGCAGACGATGCGGATCCATCATGACAAGCACCATGCCGCGTACGTCAACAACCTGAATGCGGCGCTGGAGCCCCACCCGCAGCTCCAGGCGAAGACGCTGGAGGAGCTGCTCTCGGGCATCGACGCGCTGCCCGAGGCGATCCGGATGCCGGTTCGGAACAACGGAGGCGGGCACTGGAACCACACCTTCTTCTGGGACATCATGACGCCCGGCGGCGCCAGGGAGCCGGCCGGCAAGCTGGCCGACACCATCAATGCGCTGTCGGGCAGCATCGGCGCGTTCAAGGAGGCGTTCAACAAGGCCGGTACGGGCAGGTTCGGGAGCGGATGGGCCTGGCTCACGCGCGACAAGTCGGGGGCGCTGGCCATCGAGAGCACTGCCAACCAGGACACCCCGCTGATGGCAGGCAAGACGGCGATCCTCGGCTGCGACGTCTGGGAGCACGCCTACTACCTCAAGTACCAGAATCGCCGCCCCGACTACCTCGCCGCCTGGTGGAACGTGGTGAACTGGACCGAGGTGGGGAAGCGGTTCGACAAGAGGTGAGCAGGGAGCAGGGAGCAGGGAGCGGTAGATCCCGCGCATTGTCCTGCGCCCTGCTCCCTGCTCCCTGCTCCCTCTGATGAAATGAGTACCATGCCCCTCCCGGCCGTCGGCTCTCCCGCCCCCGACTTCACGCTCGCATCCACCTCGGGGAGCGACGTCACCCTCTCCGCCCTCCAGGGGAAGAAGGTCCTGCTCGCCTTCTTCCCGCTGGCCTTCACCAGCACCTGTACCGCGGAGCTCTGTGCGTTCAGCGAGGACTACTCCCGGTTCCAGGCCGCCGACACGGTGGTCCTCCCGATCAGCGTAGACGCCGTTGCCTCGCTCAAGGCCTTCAAGAGGCAGGAGCGGATGACGGTCGACCTGCTGAGTGATTTCAAGCGGGAGGTGAGCCGGAAGTACGGCGTCCTGCTGGAGGACAAGTTCCACTCCCAGCGGGCCTACTTCCTGATCGATCGGGAGGGTGTCCTGCGCTGGGCCTTCGTGGAGGACGTCCTGGGCTCGCGGCGGGAGAACGAGGAACTGCTCATGGAGTTGAAGAAGCTGCAGTGAGGGAGCAGGGAGCGGGGAGCAGTGCTCGACTCCCCCGCTTCCTGCTCCCCGCTCCCTGCTCACTTGTTGAGGTTGAGGACCAGCATCCGCATCTCGCTCATGTCCTCCATGGCGTAGCGAATTCCTTCGCGGCCGAATCCGGAATCCTTCACCCCGCCGTACGGGAAGTTGTCCACCCGGAGGGTCGGAAAGTCGTTCACGATGACCCCTCCCACCTCCAGTGTGTTGAACGCCTGGTAGATCCGGTTGACGTCGTGGGTGAAGACCCCTGCCTGCAATCCGAAATCGGAATCATTGACCAGGGCCAGCGCCTCGTTCCAGTCGCGGTAGGGCGCGATCGTGGCCACCGGGCCGAAGACCTCCCTGCAGCTGACCTTGGCCTCCCGCGGCACGTTGGCCAGCACCGTCGGGCCCAGGGTGTTGCCCTGCCGCTTGCCGCGCAACAGCGCCGTGGCGCCGGCGCCCAGCGCCTCCTCGATCCAGGACTCGACCCGGTCGGCGGCCCCCTTGTCGATCAGCGGCCCGACCACGGTCATCGGATCCATCGGGTCGCCCACCGGAAGGGCGGCGCTGGCCGCGGTGAACTTGCCGGCGAAGCTGTCGTAGATCGGCGCGTGCACCAGGACGCGCTGCACCTTGATGCAGACCTGCCCGGCGTAGGCAAAGGCGCCCAGCGCCAGGCGCGCCGCGACCCAGTCGAGGTCACCGGCGTCCTCGTGGACCACGGCCGCGGCGTTGCCGCCGAGTTCAAGAACGACCTTCTTCTTGCCGGCGACGCTCTTGAGGTGCCAGCCGACTGTCGGGCTCCCGGTGAAGGTGAGCAGCCGGAACCTCGGATCGGTGGCCAGTCGCTCGGCCAGCTGGAATCGGCAGGTGCAGGACGTTGTAGGCGCCGGCGGGGAGGCCGCAGGTCGTCATCAGCTCGCCCAGCATGAAGGCGAGCTGGGGACACTGCGGCGGCGGCTTGACCACGAGGGCGGTGCCGACGGCGATGGCCGGTGCCACCTTGTGGACCAGGAGATTGAGCGGAAAGTTGAAGGGCGTGATCGCGCTGACCGGCCCGACCGGGAACCGGTGGACCAGGCCGTCCATGCCGGCCGCCCTGGCTGTCGACGTCGAGGGGGACCACCTCGCCGCCGAAGCGGCGGGCCTCGTCGGCGGCCAGCGAGAAGGTGATGATGGCGCGGTCCACCTCACCGAGGGCCTGGCCGATCGGCTTGCCGCAGGACTGCGCGATCGCGGCGCCGAATTCCTGGCGCCGGCTCTCGAGCGCCGCGGCGATCCGGACCAGGAGATCGCGGCGGGCGTGCCGCGGCATCGCGCGCATCGTGGCAAAGGCCGCCTCGGCGGCGCCGACCGCGCGCTCATAGTCCTCCGCGGTGCCCCGGGCGACCTCCGCCGCGGGCTGGCCGCGACTGGGGCGAGAGGACGGTCTCGAAAGCGCGCCCTTCGGCCGGGAGCGCGGCGCCTCCGATCCAGGGCGTGTAGCGGGCAAGCGTCATGGCAGCCTCAGCAGGGCCTCGAACGATGGGGGCCGAAACCTACACGAATTCCACGATCCGAGTATCCTCCATCCATCCCGGGCCTTTCATCCCCAGATCATGAGACTCACACTCCGCACCATCGCCGGCCTGGCCACGCTCGGTCTCCTGGCCGCCTGCCGGATCGAGGACCACACGCCGGCGGGAAGTCGCTCGGACGAGAGCGCCATCCGCGCCGTGGTGGCCGACTACATCCGCGCCATCAATGCCCGGGACTGGACCGCCGCCCGGGCGGACTTCCTGCCGGGGACGCACGGTGGACTACTCCCACGCGACGGTGTCCCTCGACCAGTTCTTCAAGGACCTCAGCCAGGTCGCGGACTCGGACAGCGCCGGGGCGGCAGCTGCTGCGGCTGGACCTGCGCCAGGTGGGTGATCTGGCGGCAGGGTGGGGCGCCTATCGCCTGGGGCCGGGCCCCTCCGTGGCGATGAGCCATTTCGTGCTGCGCAAGACGCCAGACGGGTGGCGCATCGCGCACCTGTCGGTGGCGCGTCTGCAGCCCGGCCTGGAGCCCTGAGTCGGGCTGGAACCCGGGAGCGGATCGGCGCATCTTTGCACTTCCGGCCCCAGGAAGGACATTCCGTGGACGCTTCCGTTTCCTCCTTCATCCCCGCCACGGGCGAGCCGGCCCGCGGGCTCGCCCTCGTCGGGACGATCGCCCAGCTGCTCAACTCCGGCCGCGCCGCCGAAGAGGTCCTCGCCGGCGTCGCGGAAGCGCTTCGCACGGGGCTCCCCGCGGACCGGGTCGCGATCTGGGTCCGCGAATCGAACGCCTCCACCGTGCGTGCCGTCACCGCACCCGGCGGCCTCGCCCCGCCGCGGTACTCCTCCTTCGCCGCGATGCCCGGCCCCGAGGGCGGAATGGTGCGCCGCTCCCTGGCGCACGAGGGCGAACAGATCGGGCTGCTCGAATTCGACCGCGGCGCCCACCCGCCCCCGGCCGGCGCCCTGCTCGCAGTCATCAGCGATGTGCTCTCGCCCTACCTCGGCGCCCTCGAGCTCTCGCAGGACCTGGCCAGCGAGGTGGCCCGGCGCAGCCGGGAGATCGAGGACCAGCGCCAGTTCGTCTCGCTGGTGGTCGACTGCCTGCCCGTCGGTCTCTACGTCGTCGACCGCGACTACCGCATCCAGATCTGGAACCGGAAGCGGGAAACCGGGACCCAGGGCCTGAAGCGCGATGACGTCGTCGGCCGCCAGGTCTTCGACGTGCTGACCCGCCAGCCGGCCCGGCAGCTCAAGGAGGAGTTCGACCAGGTCTTCGAGACCGGGGAGATCCAGCAGATGGAGATCCAGCTGGCCATCGCCGGCGAGGACCGCTACTTCCGGATCAGCAAGATTCCGATGCGGCAGCACCACGACGAGATCACCCACGTGATCACCATCGGCGAGGACGTCACCGAGTACCACACGGTCCACCGGCAGATCCTGCAGAGCGAGAAGCTCGCCGCCCTGGGCCAGCTGGCGGCCGGCGTCATGCACGAGATCAACAACCCGCTGGCGACCATCGGGGCCTGCGTCGCGGCCATCGAGCTCCGCCTCGACGAGATCGCCGGCGAGGTGCCGCCGCCGATCGTGGAGTACCTCAACATCATCGACAAGGAAGTGCAGCGCTGCACCGGGATCGTGGACGGGCTGCTCGACTTCAGCCGGCCCAAGGAAAGCAGCCAAGCGGAACGTGGACCTGACGCACGCTGGTGGAAGAGACGCTCTTCCTGCTCAAGCACCACCAGCGCTTCAAGCGCCTCGACCGTCATCCGGGAGCTGGCCCAGGGCCTCCCCGAGGTCCGGGCCAACGCCGAGCAGCTGATCCAGGCGTTCATGGCCATCATGCTCAACGCCCTCGACGCCATGGAAAACGGCGGGTCGCTGACGGTGCGGACCCGGCTCAATCCCGGCCGGGTGGACGAGATCGTGGTCGAGATGGAGGACACCGGCATCGGCATTCCCCGCACCGACCTCCCCAAGATCTTCGAGCCGTTCTACACCACCAAGCCGCCGGGCCGGGGCACCGGCCTCGGCCTCTCGGTGGTCTACGGCATCGTCGAAGGGCACCACGGCCGCATCGAGGTGGACAGCATGCCGGGGAAGGGCACGACCTTCCAGGTCTACCTCCCGGTGCGGGGGGAGACGGTGTGAAGATCCTCGTCATCGAGGACGACCGCACCGTCGGCGCCTACGTGCGGCGCGGGCTGGAGGAGCACGGCTACCACGCCGACCTGGTGGACGACGGGCTCGAGGGGCTGAAGGCGGCCTCCGGCGGCCTGTACGATCTGCTGGTGCTCGACCTCCGCCTGCCCGGGATGACCGGGCATCGAGGTGGTCCGCACCCTGCGCGACCGGGGCAGCACCGTTCCGATCCTGGTGCTCACGGCGCAGGACTCGGTGGATTTCAAGGTCGAGGCGCTGCGGGCCGGGGCCGACGACTACGTCACCAAGCCCTTCGCGTTCGAGGAGCTGCTGGCCCGGGTCGAGGCCCTCGGGCGGCGGCCCAAGCAGGTGGCCCCGCCGGTGCTGCGGGTGGAGGACCTCGAGCTGGACGTCGGCCGCCATCTCGTCACCCGCGGCGGCCGGGCCATCGATCTGACCCCCAAGGAATACGCGGTCCTCGAGTATCTCCTGCGCCACCCCGGCCGGGTGATGTCGCGCACCCTGATCACCGAGTACGCCTGGGACTATCACTTCGATCCCGGCACCAACGTCGTGGACGTGGTGATCAACCGGCTGCGCAAGAAGGTGGATGCCGGCCAGACACGAAAGCTGATCCACACCGTCCGCGGCGTGGGCTACGTGGTTCGCGGCGACGGCAAGTAGGTGGCCTCCCTCCGCGGCAAGCTGACGCTCGGCTATTTCATCGCCATGACGGTGGCGATGCTGGGATTCGGGGTCGCCCTCGTGGTGGCGCGCCGCCTCCCCCGCATCGAGGAGCTGGATCAGCGCCTCTCCTCGGCCGCGGAGATCGCCGCCGACTCGCTGGCCGATTCCCGCCGGGTGCTGGGCCGCCTCACCACCTCGGACAGCGCCGCCTCGCTCGCCGTGACCGTCATCGCGCCGCTGGTCGCGGTGCGCGATCCGCTGATCGTCGTGGGACCGGCCGGCCAGCCGCTGTTCTTCAGCGAGGAGGCGCTGCGGCTCGACTACCAGGACATCGAGCAGCTGCTGGGCCGCCTCGACCCGCTTCCCACCGAGCGGGTGTTCGGCACCCTTCGCATGGTCGGGCCTCGGAGAATACCGCTACCTCGCCAAGCCGGTGCCGGAGGCCGGCGCGGAGATCGGCGCCATCCTGGTGACGTTGCCCACGCAGGTCGCCACGGTGCAGACCTCCGAGCTGGTGCAATCGATGCTGCTGGTCGCACCCTTTCTCCTGCTCGGGGCCCTCGCCCTGGGATACTGGCTGGCCGGCAGCACGGTCCGGCCGCTCAGGGAGATGACCGAAGAGCTCGAGGAAATCACCGACGGCCGGAGCCTGCACCGCCGCCTGGTGGTGCCCGGGGAGGGAGACGAGCTGGCCCACCTCGCCGCGACCGTCAACGGGATGCTGGCCCGCCTCGAAAAGAGCTTCGACAGCCTGCACCGTTTCACCGCCGATGCCAGCCACGAGCTCAAGACCCCGCTCATGGTGGTGCGGGTGGGCGTGGAGCGCGCCCTGACCCACGCCGGCACGCCGTCGGAGGCGATCGAGGCGCTGGACGACGCCCTGGGCCAGATCAACCACATGGCAGAAACGGTGGACAACCTGCTGACCCTGGCCCGGGCCGACGAAGGCCGGGCCACGCTGGCGGTCGCCCCCGTGCGACCTGCGGGAGCTGGTCAACGAAGCGGGTGAAACGGCGGGCATCCTGGGTGACGGGGCGGCGATCGAGGTCCGGATCGAGGTCCCGGAGCATCCGGTCGTCGTCCCGATCGACCGGGGACGGATCCGGCAGCTGCTGCTGAACCTGGTGACCAACGCCATCAAGTACACCGCTCAGGGCGGGAAGGTCAGCCTCGCCCTCGTGGACCAGGATGCGACGGTGGCCATCATCGTGGGCGACAACGGGATCGGCATCGCCCCCGCCGATCTGCCGCACATCTTCGACCGGTTCTGGCGGGCCGATGTTTCGCGGGACCGGACCGGGGAGCGCCCGGGCACCGGGCTCGGGCTGGCGATCACCAAGTGGATCGCCGAGGCGCACGGGGGCAGCATTTCCGTCCAAAGCCGCCCGGGGCGGGGCACCGTGTTCACCGTCGCCCTTCCCCGGGGGGGAACCGCCGGCGGGGAGGGCGCCGACGCCCTCTGGCGGAGCGGCGGCCCGGGGGTAGATTGACCCCCTCGCCGCCCGGCGAGGGGGCTCCGACGGTGACGGTCTCACGTAACCCGGTTGTCATCGAATTGTCATTTGACCGTCGCCCGAGCTGAAATCCACGGTCGGTAGCTTCCCGCACCTCTTAATCGTCACCGGAGAGCGCGCGTGTTCGAAAACCTGCCAGAGTCGGGACGCAGAAAGAAGAACGGACTCGGCCAGACGACCATTTCGCTCGTTCTGCACGGCGTCCTGATCTACGCCGCGATCAAGGCCACGGCCGGTGCCGCCGAGACGCTCGAGACCAGGCTCAAGGACACCACGATGGTGTTCCTCGAGGACGTCAAGCCGGCGCCGCCGCCGCCGCCCCCAGGAAAACGCAATCGTCAGCGCCAACCCGCCGCCGCAGGGCTTCCAGACCGTGGTGCCGCCGACGGAAATTCCGACCGAAATTCCGCCGGTCAACCTGAACGAGCGCTTCGATCCCAAGGACTTCACGGGCAAGGGCGTCGAGGGTGGCATCGCGGCGGGCGTGGCGGGCGGCACCGGGGCGGTGCCGACGGTGGCCGGCGAGGTCTTCCTGGCGGCCGAGGTGCAGGACGTTCCCACCGTTCGTCACCCCGATCACGCCCCGGTATCCGCCGGCGATGCAGGCCGCGGGCATTCCCGGCCGGGTCACCGTCCAGTACGTGGTGGACACGACCGGCCACGTGGAGCCGGAGTCATTCAAGGTCCATGTCCGCGACCAATCCGGCCTTCGTGGAGCCGGCCCGCGAGGCCCTGCTCAAGGCCCTCTTCAAGCCCGGCCGCGCCAACGGCAAGGTCGTTCGCGTGCTGGTTCAGCAGAACATCACATTCAAGGTTCCCGAGTAGCAGCCAGGCCAACTTTCAGGGAGAGCGACACCCATGAATCTCAGTCTCATTGAACTGTGGCACTCGATGGGCACTTTCGCCAAGGGCATCGTCGTATACCATGGCGATCATGTCCATCTATTCGCTGTCGATCGCGATGAGCAAGTTCTGGAACGATCTTCAAGAACCAGCGGGCCACCCGGAAGTTCGCGCCGCAGTTCTCGCGGGCCCTCCAGGAAGAGAAGCTCAAGGACGCGGCCATCACGCTGGCCGAGAAGAACCAGGACAGCCACGTCGCCCGGGTGCTCGGGCGGCGCGCTGGCCGAAGTCGAAGCCGCTGCTCTCCGACCGCGCCAACATCACCTGCGGCCGACATCAACTCGATGGAGCGGGCGATCGAGCGCGAGATGCTGATCACGCTCACCGAGTTCAAGCGCGGCCTGGGCGTGCTGGCCACGGTCGGCTCGACCGCGCCGTTCGTCGGCCTGCTGGGCACCACGATGGGCATCGTGAACGCCTTCACCGGCATGGCGGCGTCGGGCGCCTCGGGCGGCCTGGCGGGCATCTCGGCCGGTATCGCCGAGGCGCTGATCACCACCGCCTTCGGCCTCATGGTCGCGATTCCGGCGGTGTGGCTGTACAACTACTTCACCACCAAGATCGAGAACCTGACCGTCGAGATGACCTACAGCTCCAAGGAGCTGATCGACTTCCTGATCAAGAGCGTCGGGGTCACGATCGACAGCGGCCGGTCGATCTTCACCAAGGAATTCCAGGCCCAGAAGGCGGTGACCGGCAGTGGCCATCTCAACGGGTAGTGCCGGGGGCAGCGTCAAGGCGGACATCAACGTCACGCCGATGATCGACGTGATGCTGGTGCTGCTGATCATCTTCATGATCGTGACGCCGCTCATCGCCGCGGGGTTCAAGGCGACCCTGCCCAAGGGCAAGAACCTCGACAAGGACCCCGAGGGCTCGAACGAGGTCGTCCTGGGCATCGACGCCGGCGGGAACTACTTCCTCGACGGCCGGGCGATCACCAAGGAGGCCCTGGAGTCACAGCTCCGCGCCATCTACGCGGCGCGGCCCGAGGACAAGATCCTGTACTTCAAGGCCGACAACCAGCTCAAGTACGGCCGGGTCCAGGAGGGCATCGAAATCGCCCGCCGGGCCGGCGTCCGGGTGGTGGCCGCGGTCACCGAGCCCGACGTCCAGGGCCCGATCCTGCAAGAAGGAGCAGTAAGCCATGGCGATGAGTGCCGGTACCGCCTCCGGCGGACTGTCGAGCGACATCAACGTCACGCCGATGATCGACGTGCTGCTGGTGCTGCTCATCATCTTCATGATCACGCAGCCGCTCTCCCGGATGACGATGCGGATCCAGGTGCCGCCGCCGGAGCAGACCGCCGTGCCGCCCGGCGCCAAGAGCAACCAGATCGTGCTGGAGCTGGGCGACGACGGCAGCTACGAGATCAACAGCCAGCCGGTGCCCGTTCGACCAGCTGGACACCCAGCTGCACGCCATCTACGACAACCGTCCGGCCAAGCTGCTGTTCCTCAAGCCGGGCGGGAGCGGATGTACCAGGACGTCATCCAGGTCATGGACATCGCCCACGGAGCCGGCGTGCAGGTCATCGGCTTCACGCCGGTGGAAGCCTACGCGAAGTAGACCCTGACCGGCCGGGTGAGCGACAACGTGCGACAAGCGGGAAGTGGGAGCGTCACCCACTTCCCGCTTCGCGTTGTGAGGCTCACAGGTGTCGAGATCGGAACCCCGCTCCGTGCTGCCCCCGCGCCAGCGGCGCGGCTACGGCGGGCTGGTCGGCTCGCGTCCTGGTCGCACCTGCTGCTCCTGGCCCTCCTCCTGGGCACGATTGAGCACGACTGGGAGAGCGCCTCGACCCGGGGCGCCGGCTGTTCGCAGCCGGCGCGCGGTGGTGGGGGAGGCGGAGGCGGTGGGGGCGGCTATATTGCCCTCCCCGAATTGCCCAGGGCCGAACATCCGGCCCCGGTCCCGCAGGTCAAGCCGACGCCTCCTCCCGAGGCGACGGTCCCGGTCGAGGCTCCCGTGCCTCCGCCGCCGGATTCGACGCCGCCCCCCGCGGCCGCCGCGGCGCCCTCGCCTGCTCCAGCCGGGGCGGCAGGCCGGCACCGGTCCCGGAACGGGAGGGGGAGCGGGTGGCGGTGCGGGCACCGGGGTCGGTCCGGGAACCGGAGCCGGGACGGGGCCCGGCACGGGGGGCGGCGGCGCCGGAGGCACCGGACGGAAGGCGGAATCCCGGCGCCTCATCCTGCCGCCGATGGAAAGCGCTCCCAAGGAGCTGCGGGGACAGCCGCTCGCGGTGACCTTCTGGGTCAGCGCGACCGGCAAGGTGCTCCGGCTCGAGGTCCAGCCGGAAATCCGCGACAAGGGCTACGCGCGCAAGTTCGCCGACGCGATGCGCGGCTACGAGTTCCGGCCCGCGCGCGGCCCCGACGGCGCGCCGGTGGCGGACACGGTCACGGTGGTCGTCGTCATCAACTAGGCAAACCGCTCCCCGTCCCCGAGGACTCATGTCGTCTCTGTTCGTCCGGAAGTCCGTCCAGAACTGTGAAGACGACCTCGCCGAACGCAGCGGGCTCAAGCGCTCCCTCGGCAAGTGGCACCTGACGGCCCTCGGCGTCGGCGCGACGATCGGCGCCGGGATCTTCGCCACCACCGGCACCGCGATCGCCGGCGACGTCGGCCCGGGTCGGGGCCGGCCCCGCCATCGTCTATTCGTTCCTCCTCACCGCGCTGACCTGCGGCTTCGCGGCGCTCTGCTACGCCGAGTTCGCGGCCATGGTGCCGGTCGCGGGTTCGGCCTACACCTACGCCTACGCCTCGCTGGGCGAGCTGGTCGCCTGGATCATCGGCTGGGACCTGATCGTCGAGTACGCGGTGGGCAACATCGGCGTCGCGATCGGGTGGGCGGGCTATTTCCAGGAGCTGATCTCGCCATGTCGGGGTGTCGCTGCCGGCCTGGCTGGCGACCGACATCCGGTCGGCGCACATGGCCGCGGATGCCATCAAGTCGGGCGTCACCGATCCCGCGATCATGTACACCGCCTCGGCGCTTGACGTCGCACCCCGCGTGTTCGGAGTTCCCTTCATTGCCAACCTCCCGGCCTTCATGATCGTCGCCCTGATCACCGTGATCCTGGTGATCGGCATCCGTGAGTCGGCCAACTCGAACAACGCGATGGTGATCCTCAAGATCGCCATCATTCTCTTCTTCGTCGCCGTCGGCGTCACCCTGATCAAGCCGATCAACTGGACCAACCCGGCCACCGGCGGATTCTCGCCCAACGGCTTCGCCGGCATCAGCACCGGTGCCGCGATCATCTTCTTCAGCTACATCGGATTCGACGCCACCTCGACCGCAGCCGAGGAAGCCAAGGACCCGGCCAAGGACATGCCGTTCGGCATCATCATGAGCCTGGTGGTCTGTACCGTGCTCTACATCGTGCTGGCCGCCGGTGATGACGGGCATGGCGCCCTGGAACAAGCTCGGGACCGCCGAGCCGATGATCACGGCGCTGTCGCTGGCCGATGGGCCGCCGGGCCTCATCAGGTTCTCGCGGATCGTGGTCGCCGCAGGCGCCGTGATCGCGATGAGCAGCGTGCTGCTGGTCTTCCAGCTGGGCCAGCCGCGCATCTTCATGTCGATGGCGCGGGACGGCCTGCTGCCGCCGTTCCTGGCCAAGGTGCACCCCCGGTTCAAGACGCCCTACGTCGGCACGATCATCACCGGCATCTTCGTCGCCACCTTCGCCGCCTTCGCCAACATCGCCGAAGTGGTGGACCTGACCAACATCGGGACCCTGTTCGCCTTCGTCCTCGTCTCCGTCGGCGTCATCGTGCTGCGGGTCAAGGAACCCGACCGGGTCCGGCCGTTCCGGGTGCCGTGGGTGCCGTGGACCCCGATGATTTCGGTGGTGACCTGCATCTATCTCATGTACAAGCTGCCCACGGTGACCTGGATCCGGTTCGGGATCTGGCTGGTCCTGGGCCTCGTCATCTACTTCCTCTACAGCGCGAAGCACAGCCGGCTGAGGAATCCGGTCGCCAGCCGACAATCCTGATCGGCGGCGCCTCGCGCGAGCTCCTTGCTCGCGGGTACCCAGTTCTCACCCCCTGTCTCCCTGCCTCACCCCCTGTCCCCCTTTCCACTACGTGGAGAGGGGGTACGTCGTTCAGCATCCCGAATCATGGTCAGGAGCCGTTCGCGGGAGACATCCTCGTTGCGAATCCTGTGCACTTGAAGCCCGAGTAGCTCGAGAATTCGCAACCGCCAATCGTCGTACTCGACTGCGTACTGGCTGTCGTGAGCGGAGCCATCAATTTGGATGACCAGCGGAGCTCCGGGCAGTAGAAGTCGCAGATGAATCCCCGAATCACGTGCTGGCGGGGGAACTTGTAGCCAAGGCACTGTTTGTCGCGGAGGAGGCTCCATGCCAACCGCTCAGCCGGGGTGGCATGCCGGCGCAATATTCTGGCCCGGATCGTCTTGGCCCGCATGGCGTCAGTATGCTCGGCCAGATTCCGACTGCCGGTACCTGATTGCTGCGGGAATGATCTGAAATACGGGGTGTACGCTCCCCTCCCCACGAAGTGGGGACGGGACAGGGGTGGGGTGGGGGAAGAAAACCTGCAGCGAGGCTCGCTGGACTCATCCGATCAGCACTCGCGCCATTGCGAGGGCGCCTTCGACGGGATCGACGGGCGACTCGCGCATGGTGAGGCGCGATTGCTCCTCCACCTTGGCCTTGAGGATCGGAAAAAGCGGGCGCCCCGGGGAGATCAGGCCGCCGTTGCAGGCTACGGTCACCCGGACCGTTTCTGGGAAATGCGGCATCAGGTGGAACACCAGCTGGGAAAGCTCCCTCGCGGCGTAGTCGAGTATGCCGCGGGCGGTGACATCGCCGGTGGCCGCCACGTCGAGCACGACCGGGGCAAGGGCGGCCACCTCGGCGGGCCCGGCCCGGGCACTCCACCGGATCAGCCCCTCCAGCTGACCCGCCCGAGTCGCGGCGAGGATGGCCGCGGTGAGTGCGGTGGCCGGGCTCCGTCCGTCGGCCGCCCGCCCCACTGCGCCGAGGGCGCTGCGCCCGATCGAATAGCCGCTGCCCTCGTCCCCCATCTGCCACCCGTAGCCACCTGACCGGTGGATCACGCCCGCAGGATCGCGGGCCACGCCGATGCTTCCCGTCCCGGCGGTCAGCACAATTCCTGGCTGGCTTCCGAAGGCCGCTTCGAGCGCGATCTCGATGTCGGTCGTGATCCGCAACTGCCCGGCGAGCGCCTCCACACGGAGCGCCTGTCTCAATTCCTCCCGCTCCGTCTCGCGCCCCGCACCGGCGGCGCCGATTACCATGGCATCGGCGCGCAGCTGTCCCGCGTTGGCCAGGGCCCGCCGCACCACATCGGTGATGGTCGCGGCTGAGGCGAGTACCCGCTCGGGGCGAAGTGCGGCGCCCGGGCCCTCGGCGGTCCCCAGGACCTTGATGCCATCGGTTACCACCACGCGGCTGGTCGAGCCTCCGACGTCCGCTCCCACCAGGACCGTACTCATGACTCGCTCCGATGCGGCAGGTAGCTCAGGACAACCCCGGTGCAGAGGGTCAGCACCGTTCCCAGCGGCACGTACCAGGGCCAGGCCAGCTGGCCGACGGGTGCCAGGAAGGCCAGAGGCGGGTGGCCCGACAACCGCCTGGCGAATACCACGACCAGCATGACCGCGATTGTGAGCGCTGTTGCACCCACCACTTCACGTCCCCGCGCGCGGGGCCAGCGGCCGGCCAGGATGTAGGTTCCCAGCAGCCCGCCGTAGGTGACCGACGCGATCGAGAGTGCAAGCACGACCACCGGGGTGTCACCCTGGCTCGTGTAACTGAAGAAGAACAGCGCTCCCCCGACCAGGACCAGCCCCCACACCGCGGAGAAGAGGCGTCCCACCTTGAGCAGGTGCACCGGGTCGCGGCGGCCGGTCCACCCGGCGTAGAGGTCGTGGGTGACCGAGGAGGCGAGGGAGTTGATGGCCGAGCTGTGGGTGCCCATGGCGGCGGCGAGAATCCCGGCCACGACGAGGCCGGCCAGCCCGGCCGGCAATTGGTCGATGACGAATCTCGGGAACAGCTGGTCGGCAGGGGTCCCGGCGGGAGCGAGGTTCGCGGCCCAGATCGCCGAGCCGACCAGGAGGAAGAGGGTGAACTGGAGGATGACCACGATCCCGGACCCGATCAGCGCTCGGCGCGCCGCGGCGAGCGAACGGGAACCGAGGAGCCGCTGGACGATCAGGTGATCGGTGCCGTGCGAGGCCGCGGAGAGCAGCGCCCCGCCGATCAGGCCGCCGAGCAGCGTGTAGGTCGAGGTGAGGTTGATGGCGGGGTCGATGACCCTGAGCTTTCCCGCGGCCGCGGCCAGGGTCAGGGCGGCCGACGCACCCCCCGCCAGCTTCCACGCCACGAACAGCGCCCCGACACCACCGGCGAGGTAGACCAGGAGCTGCATGACGTCGGTGTACACCACGGCCTTGAAGCCACCGAACAAGGTATACAGGAGAGTGATGACCCCGACGGCGAGAATCGACACGGGGATGCTCCATCCGGTCACCAGGGCGACGGGTATCGCCGAGGCGAAGACCCGGACCGCGTCGCCCAGGGCGCGGGTGACCAGGAAGACCACCGAGGTCCAGCGCCGGGTCGTGACGCCGAAGCGGTGTTCCAGGCGGGCGTACGCGGTCTCCTGCTCGCCGGTGAAGTAGCCGGGGAGGAGCCAGACCGCCACGGCGATGCGGCCGACCAGGTATCCGAAGGCGAGCTGGAGGAAGGTCAGGTCGCCGCGGGCTCCGATGCCTGGAACCGAGATGACCGTGAGCGCCGACGTTTCAGTGGCGACGATGGAGAGCAGGATCGCCCAGGCGGGGAGATTCCGCGCACCGAGAAAGTAGTCGCCCGCCGTGCGGGGGTGTCGGGCGACGCGGAGTCCGATCGCGATCGAGATGGCGAGGTAGACGACGACGACGGTGAGATCGAGAGGGTGCAGAACGGCTCCCGGTGGTCTCAGACCCGCGTCAACCGCGGGGAACGGGGAACGAAAGCGGGGACCCGGCCAGGTGCCGGTCCCCGCTTTGCGCGTCTTGCGTTCATGCCGGTGGGCTGGCCGCCGCCGGTCAGGCCGAGAAGCTAGTTCCGCACCCGCATCCGCCGGAGGCGTTCGGGTTGTGGAAGGTGAAGCCCGAGCCCTGCATCGACGACGTGTAGTCGATGGTGACGCCGTTGATGTACTGGGCGCTGAACCCGTCGACCAGGACCCGGATCGCCCCTGTCTCGATGACCATGTCGTCCTCGAGGGCCCGCTCCTCGATGTTCAGGCTGTACTTGAAGCCGGAGCACCCGCCCGGCAGCACGCTCACGCGCAGCCCCGCGGTCTCGGCCGGCACCTGCTCGGCCGCGATGAACTTGCGCACCTCTTCGGCCGCCCGCTCCGTGAGATTGACGGTCACGCCCGTAGTGGTCTGCTGGGGTGTGGTCGCTGATTCCATCGTCTGCTCCCTCCCGTTGGTGGCCGGCCGGCGCCCGGCATCTGGCCCGCCTGCCCTGCAGGGAATCCTAGCGGGCGTTACCGGTGCAAGTCAACTTCACGACGCCAGCGCTCCTCGGCGCGGAGCTGCAGCGCGGCCAGCACACCGGAAACGAGGGCCACTGCCGCCCCGCCGGCCGCCAGCGGCGGCCGGCCGTCGAGCAGCGCCCCGACCGCGACGGTCGCGCCAAGCAGGGCGGTGCACGAGGCCACCCAGAGCCCCCAGGCCTGGCCGTCGCCCGAAATCGCGTCCTCCTTGAACCCGGCCCATTTGGCCACGGTCCACCACCCCGGCCCGCCGGGGCGGACCTGGCGGTAGAACCGGAGCAGCACGGCGTCACTTTCGGGGGCGGTGAAGAACGTCACCACCAGGGTCGCCACCGCTCCGGCGATGGCCGGGATGAGGAGGGCGACGGCGAATTCGCTCGAGCGGGGGTCGCTGGCATCGAGTCGGAATGCTTCGACCGCCAGGGTGGCCGCGAAGCTCGCCGCCATCGCCAGCAGCTCGGCACGCCCGTTCACCCGCCACCAGTACCACCGGAGAATCAGCGCCAGCCCCGATCCTGCCCCAAGCCCGAGCAGGATCCGGAAAGCGTGCCAGGGGTCGGTCACATTCAGCGTGCAAGCCAGTGCCCCCGCCGCCAGGGCGAGCACCATCAGTCGCGCGGCGAGCACCCGTTGCCCGGCCGACGCGGTGGGATGGAGAAAGCGTGCGAGGATGTCGTGGACGAGGTACCCGGAGGCCCTGAGCAGCATGGTGCCGCTGGCGCCGACGCAGCTCAGAAGCAGGGCGCCGACCACGACGCCCCGGAGCGGTGCCGGGAGGTCGGTCGCCACCAGGGCGAAGAGCGTACTGCCGTCCCGATCATGGCCGTACCCGCTGGCGATCAGGACCCCGCCGATCACGATCCAGGGCCAGGGACGGATCAGGAACTCGATGGCGACACTCCAGAGCATGGATGCGGCACCGGCCCGCTCGCTTCGCGTGGACAGCACTCGCTGGGCCGCGGCTCCGCCGCCGCCCGGTTCCGAATCCAGGCCCCAGGCGCTCCACCAGGCGATCAGGATTCCCGTGAGCAGGCTCGGGAGGGGCACCTTCGGCGTGATGCCCGCGGTCCACGCCCCAAGTGCACTTTCGGTCTGCGCCAGTTCGCCGTGGAGAACGCCGAGTCCGCCGAGGTTCTGGAGCGAGGCCACCGCCAGGAGGACGCCGGCCAGCAGCATGGCGCCGAGCACCAGGGTGTGCGCCACGGCGAGCCCGCGCAACCCACCGACCATCGCCCAGGCGGCGGCGAGCCCGAGCAGCGCGGCGGCCACGATGTCGGGCTGCATTTCAAGCGCGGGCGCCAGTGCGGTCGCCAGCAGCCCTGTGATCCAGGCCAGGGCGAGGAGCGTCAGCCCCAGCCCCGCATAGAGTGCGCGGATGGCACGGAGCAGCGCGGCCGTCCGGCCCCCGTACCGGAGCTCGACCAGCTCCACATCGGTCAGCACCGCCGAGCGGCGCCAGAGTCGGGCGAAGAAGGCCGCGGTGAGCAGGCCGCCAAGGGCCCCCGACCACCAGAGCCAACCGCCCGCGGTGGCGGGCCGGAGGAGGAGCCCGGTCGTCAGGAGCGGCGAGGCATTCCAGATGCTCGTCGCGGCCATCGAGATGCCGGCCAGCCAGCCCGGCAGCGCGCGGTCGGCCAGCAGGTAGCCGGCCAGGGTCGCGGGGCGGCGGACGCGTGCCAGCACGGCCAGGAGAGTGCCTGCGCCAAGCAGGAGGGCAATGGCCATGAGGTCCGGGGGGCCGAGCGTCACTCGCCCGGGCCCTCGATGGCTTCGACGACGAGATCGGTGATCGGGCCGCGCACGGAGGACCACCGATTGTTGTCCCGACTGGGGTTGACCCGGTTGCTGAGCAGCACGATCACCAGTCGGCGGGTGGGATCGATCCAGAGCGAAGTGCCGGTGAAGCCGGTGTGCCCGAAGCTCTGCTGCGAGAGCCGGGTGCCGGCGCTGCTGCCGTCCGACGGCGTGTCCCATCCCAGGGCCCGGCTGGAGCCGGCCGGAATTCCCTGGCGCCGCACAAACGCCGTGAGGGAGCTGGGGGGCGCCAGGCCGAACGGCTTCGTCCCGATGGACACGGCGGTGGTGTCCGAGGTGGCGGGGCCATCCACGCCGACCAGCAGCCACTCGCCGAACGTCAACAGGTCATCGGCATCGCTGAACAGTCCGGCGTGGCCCGAGGCGCCGTCGAGCCTGGCGGCGTTCTCGTCGTCGACTTCGCCCCGGAGCAGGCGGCCCCGCCAGGGATCGTTCTCCGTCGGGGCGATCCGCGGCAGCCAGTCCGGCGGCGGGAGGTAGCTCGTGGAGTGGAGCCCCAGCGGTGCCAGCACGTGGTCCGCGACGACCCGGTCGATCCGCGCACCGTACGCCGCCTCGACCGCCTGCGTGGCGACGATGACGCCGAGATCCGAGTAGACGAACCGGGTCCCCGGCAGCGTGTCGAGCGGCGTGGTGTCGGCCAGCACCAGCGCGTCCGGGCGGTCCGGGGCGAGCTTGTAGAGCGGTCTCCAGGCGGGCAGGCCGCTGGCGTGAGTGAGGAGGAGCCGCAGCGTGACGCTGTCCTTGCCGGCGCCGCGGAATTGCGGCACCCAGCGCTGGATCGGCTCGTCGAGGGAAAGCCGGCCTTCGTCCACCGCGAGCATGACCGCGGTGGTGAGGCCGATCACCTTGGTCAGCGAGGCGAGATCGTAGACCGATTCGCCGTCAGGGCGCTGGTCGAGTCCCGCCCCCAGGTGCCCGGCGCCATAGATGAAACGCCGCCCCTGCCAACTGACGCCGAGCACCGCGCCCGGCGCGTCTCCGTCAGCCACCACCGAATCGAGAAAGGCGGTGACCCGGTGCCAGTCGGGTTCGCGGGCCGGCCCGTGGGGCGCGGGCCCAGGTCCCGCGGCGACGACGAGGATCAGGGCGGCGGCGCCGATCACGGTGTGTTGCGGAGCATGCCCTGGCCGACGACATACCAGGGCGGAAGGCTGATCGGCAGCCGGCCGGTGATTGCCGCCTGCCCGAGGAGGGCGCGCGCCACCGCCTGCTCCGACAGCGGCGTCGCGATCCAGGCCAGCAGGTACGACCCGACGTCCGGGGCCTGGGTCAGGAGATAGGGGCTGCCCAGCGAAATCAGCAGCGTGGGCTGCCTGAGCGAGGTGCTGTCCACCAGTGCGGCAAAGGCGTCGGGCAGCGTGATGGTGCCGCGCCAGGCGGTGGCCCGCACCTGGGCCGCGAACACCGCCGCGCCGGAGTTCGCGATCAGCGCCGCGGCCGAGTCGTAGCTGGCGGGGCCGCTGGCGGGCCAGAGACGGAAGAAGGCGACCGTATCTCCGCCGGCGCGCAATTCGCCGGCCAGGGTGACGCCGGCGGCCGGATTATTCTCGTCGCCGAAGGCGACGAGGGCGAGCCGGCGACGCGAGGCGCGGAGGGAGTCGACCAGGCCGAGGCTGTCCCGGACCAGCACCAGGCTGCGCTGGGCGATGGCGCGGGCCTCGTCCTGGAACGCGCGGCTGCCGACCACCCAGGGGACGTTGTCGAGCGGGACCTGCCGCTGCCGGAAGAGACCGAGGTCGTACTTGAGTGCCAGCACCCGGCGCACCGACGCGTTCAGCCGCGCTCGGTGGTGACTCGGCCGGTCTCGACGGCGTGGACCACGGCATCGATGGCGACCCGGGGATCCGCCGGCTGCAGCAGGAGGTCGCTCCCGGCAAGGAGGGCCAGGACGGCCGCTTCGCCGGCCCCGTAGCCGTTGACGATGCCGCCCATGTTGAGGGCGTCGGTGACCGCGAGCCCTCCGAAGCCCAGCGAGTCGCGCAGCAGTCCGGTCAGGATCCCGGGGCTGAGCGTCGCCGGCCGGGTGAGACCGTTGTCGATGCCGGGGGTCGCGAGGTGGCCCGACATGACCGCCGCCACCCCGGCCTTGATCGCCGCCCGGAACGGCACCAGCTCGACGGAATCGAGCCGGGCCCAGTCGCCGGTGATGACCGGCAGGGCGATGTGCGAATCGGTGCCGGTGTCGCCGTGACCGGGGAAGTGCTTCACCGTCGCCAGCATGCCGTGCTCCTGCATGCCGCGCACGGCTGGCCACCACCAGCCGCGCCACCGCCTGCGGGTCCTCGCCGAAGGAGCGGGTGTTGATGATCGGGTTGGCGGGATTGTTGTTGATGTCGGCCACCGGCGCGAAGGCGAGGTGAATGCCGACGGCACGCCCCTCGAGCGCGGTGATCCGGCCCATCTCGTAGGCGTCGAGGTCGCTCCCTGTCGCGCCCACGCCCATATTGGTGGGGAAGGGCGGTGCCCCGGTCAGGCGGAACGAGGTGCCGCTTTCCAGGTCCGCCGCGATGAGCAGCGGCAGGGCGCGAGCGCTGCTGCAGCTGGTTGAGCTTGGCGGCGACATCCATCGGCGAGCCGATCGAGATGATGATGCCGCCCACGTGGAGCGAGTCCACCCAGCCCTGGTAGCGCCGGAAGGCGTCGTCATCGAACGCCGCGTAGCTCCCCGGAATCCAGGGCATCACCAGCTGGGCCACCCGGTCCCGCAGCGAGAGTGAATCGAGCCGGGCCTCGATCCAGGCGGCGGTCACACCGCCGCCGGTCCAGCCGGCGGGCCCGGCCAGGCTCACGTCGATGGGATGGGGTTCGGGCGAGGGGAAGACGACCGGCGTAGGAGCGGGCGCGGGGGCGATCCCGGGTCCGCAGGCGGCAACGAGCAGGCTCAACCCGATCAGGAGACGCAGGTGCACTGGCAAGCCAGCCTTTTCGGATGGTGGTGTCTGGTCGCTGGGTGCGCCGGCCGGTCCGCCGATCGCGCGCATCAGTTCGTCACGCCGCCGCCTTTGGTTCAGCCCGGCATCGAGGTCCTGCTCAGCGACAGCCTGCACCTCGTTCAGGGCAGGCGCGTCGGGCTGGTGACGAATCAGTCGGGCGTGGACGGGCACGGGACCCGCGATGTCGAGCGCCTTCGCGGCGCGGGTGTCGCCCTCGTGGCGCTGTTCAGTCCCGAGCACGGCTTCCGCGGCACTGCCGATCCCGGCGCCGCGGTCGCTTCGTCCGTCGATTCCGCCACCGGTCTTCCAATCTACAGCCTCTATGGCCGCAATTCTTCCCCGACGGATTCGATGCTGGCCGGCATCGACGTTCTGCTGGTAGATCTCCAGGACGCGGGGGCGCGGTACTTCACCTACCTCTACACCACCGTCGAGGTCATGCGGGCGGCCGGCCGACATGGGATTCCGGTGATCGTGCTCGACCGGCCGGACCCGATCGGTGGGATGGTGCAGGGCAACGTCCTCGACACCGCGTATGCCTCTCCAGTCGGTATGCTCGCGATTCCGATGCGGCACGGCATGACGCTGGGTGAGCTCGCCCGCCTGGCCCGCTCCGACCTGGCGATTGAGGCCGACCTGCACGTGGTACCGGTGGCCGGCTGGCGGCGATCGGAGGATTGGACCGAAACCGGACTCCCCTTCATCCCGCCCAGCCCGAACCTCCGGAGCGTGGAGAGCCTGTACCACTATCCCGGGTCTCTGCCTCTTCGAGGGGACCGCGCTTTCGGTGGGGCGGGGCAGCGAGGCGCCGTTCGAGCAGGTCGGCGCGCCCTGGCTCGATACGGTCGCGGTGCTCGCTCGGCTCCGCGGCGCCGGGCTCGCGGGGGTCGCTTTCCAGGGCGTCACTTTCACCCCCCACGACCCCGGAGACGGCAAGTATGCCGACACCCTGGTCGCCGGGATCCGCTTCCGGGTCACCGACCGGACACGCTACGACCCCACCGCGACCGCCGTGACGCTCCTCGCCATCCTCCAGTCGCTGGATCCGGTCCGCCTGGGATGGAGTCCCGCCCGGTTCGACCGGCTGGCCGGCGGCCCCGCTCTCCGGGCTGCCATCCTGGCGGGTCAGTCTCCCGCCGCCATCGTGGCGGCGTGGTCCGGGGCACAGGCGGCGTTCGAGAACCGGCGCCGGCCCTTTCTATTGTATCCCTCGTACTGATTCCGTTTTCGCGGCTTCCGTCAAGCCGACTCGATGGTTATTCTTTGCCCCGTCAATGGCCGGCCGATGGGCCGGGAACCCCCTGTGCGCCCGAGGTTTCGAGCCCTGTGAAGCTGATTCCCAAGGCGGTCGAGCAGGGATTCCGGGCGGTCACTCAGCCCACGGTCGACGGCCTGATCCGGGCCGGGATCCGGCCCAACGCCATCACCACGGTCGGCACCGTGTTCGTGCTGATCTCGGGCGTTGCCTACGGCCTGGGGTCCATCCGCCTCGGCGGTGCGCTCCTGCTGGTGAGCGGGATCATCGACACGCTGGACGGTGCGGTGGCCCGGGCCACGGCGCAGGTGACCAAGTTCGGCGCCTTCTACGACTCCACGCTGGACCGGATCGGGGACGGGGCCACCTTCATGGGGATCGCGGTCTGGCTGCTGACGACGCCGGACGACGTCGCCTTCCGGGTGCCGGCGATCATCACCTGCATGGTGGCGATCATCGCTTCCCTGCTGGTGTCGTATGCCCGGGCCCGGGCCGAGGGCCTCGGCCTCGACTGCAAGGTCGGGATCGTGCAGCGGGCCGAGCGGATCGTGGGGCTGGGGCTCGTCTCCCTCTTCGTCGGCGCCGGCTACCAGGGGATGGTCCTCGAGGTCACGGTCGGGCTGCTGACGCTGGCCTCGATGATCACCGTGGTGCAGCGCTTCGTCTATGTCTATCGGGTGACCGAGGGCGGCTGATCTCCCCGGTCTCATTCTGCGAAAGGATCTGTCCGTGAGTACCGCCTCCGCCCGTTCCGTCGCGCCAGCCAAGGGCAAGCTCGGCGTGCTCTGCGTCGGCCTCGGTGCCGTCGCTTCCACGTTCATCGCCGGTGTCGAGAACGTCCGCCGCGGCCGGGCCCGGCCGATCGGCTCGCTGACCCAGCTGGCCACGATCCGGCTGGGCAAGCGGACCGACGAGCGGGCGCCGCTGATCAAGGACTTCGTTCCGCTGGCCGACCTCGAGGACATCGTCTTCGGCGCCTGGGACCCGCTGCCGGACAACTGCCTACGAGTCCTGCCTGCACTGCGGCGTGCTCGACAAGCACGAGCACGTCGAGCCGATCAAGGACTTCCTGCAGACGATCACGCCGATGCCGGCGGTGTTCGACCAGCACTACGTGAAGCGGCTCGAGGGCACCAACGTCAAGCCGGGCAAGTCCAAGCGGGACCTGGACGGAGGCGCTGCGGCAGGACATCCGCGACTTCAAGAAGAAGAACGGCTGCGACCGGCTGGTGATCGTCTGGTGCGCCTCGACCGAGATCTTCATCGCCCCCGGCCCCCAGCACCAGACGCTGGCGGCCTTCGAGAAGGCGATCGACGCCAACGACCCGGCCATCGCGCCGTCGATGCTCTACGCCTACGCCGCGATTCATGGAGGGCGTGCCGTTCGCCAACGGCGCGCCCAACCTGGCCTGCGATGTCCCGGCGCTCGAGCAGCTGGCCCGCGAGAAGGGCGTCGCCATCGGCGGCAAGGACTTCAAGACCGGCCAGACCATGATCAAGACGGTGCTGGCCCCGATGTTCAAGGCGCGCATGCTCGGCGTGGCCGGCTGGTACTCGACCAACATCCTGGGCAACCGCGACGGCGAGGTGCTCGACGACCCGGAGAGCTTCAAGACCAAGGAAGAGTCGAAGCTCGGCGTGCTGGAGTACATCCTCCAGCCCAAGCTCTATCCCGAGCTCTACGGCAACATCTACCACAAGGTCCGGATCAACTACTACCCGCCGCGCGGCGACAACAAGGAGGGCTGGGACAACATCGACATCTTCGGGTGGCTGGGCTACCCGATGCAGATCAAGGTCGACTTCCTCTGCCGCGACTCGATCCTCGCGGCCCCGCTGGTGCTCGACCTGGCGCTGTTCTTCGACCTGGCGCAGCGGGCCAGGATGGGCGGGATCCAGGAGTGGCTCTCGTTCTACTTCAAGAGCCCGCAGACGGCGCCCGGCCTCTATCCCGAGCACGACCTGTTCATCCAGCAGACCAAGCTCAAGAACACGCTGCGCTGGCTGATGGGCGAGGAGCAGATGACGCACCTGGGCGTCGAGTACTACCCCTACGGAGAGAAGTGAGCAGGGAGCGGGGAGCAGGGAGCCGGGCTTTTACAGCGACCGCTCCCTGCTCCCTGCCTGCTCCCTGCTCCCCGCTCCCTGTGATCGGAGCCGAACGCACGATGAAGTATTTCCACCGGACGCATGTCTCGCCCGACGCCGTGATCGCGCGGGCCACGGCGTTCTTCGGGGCCCGGATGTCGCCCACCGAGGAGGCGCCGCGCCGCCGCCGGTTCACCGGCGCGGTGGGCCAGGTGGCGATCAGCGCCCAGCCCGAGGGCGGGCACTACACCCTCGTCATCGCGGAGACCAACCAGGCGGCGGAGAGCGAGGCCGACCGCCTGGCCAAGCGCTTCCTGGCGGTGGTGCACACGATCGAGGACCCCACGTACGTGGTGCGCGGCGCCTACTGAGTTCTTCCCGTCTGTCACTGTCGCAGACCCGACCCGCGGGCGCCCGGCGCCCCCAGCCGAAGGCCTGTCACTCCAGGAGAATGTTGATGATGAAGCGAATGTCCACCGTCCCTGCTGCTCGCCTGCATCCTGCTGGCCCCGGCGCTGTTCGCCCAGGAGCCCGACCCACCGGCCGGGGAGGCGAGGTCAACCTCCTCCTGCCCGACCTGAACCAGGGCGACTTCCTCGGCTTCACCGGCCACCAGATCCTGCTGTCCGGGCTGGTGGTGTGCGTGCTCGGCCTGCTCTTCGGCCTGTTCAGCTACCCGGCCGTCAAGAAGCTCCCGGTGCACAAGTCCATGGCCGACGTCTCGCACATCATCTACGAGACCTGCAAGGCGTACATGGTCCAGCAGGGCAAGTTCCTGCTCGGCCTCTGGGTGTTCGTCAGCGCCGTGATCATCGTCTACTTCCTGCTGACCGGCCTCGGGCTCCCCAAGATCGCGATCATCCTGCTCTTCTCGCTGATCGGCATGGCGGGGAGCTACGGCGTGGCCTGGTTCGGCATCCGGATCAACACCCTGGCCAATTCGCGCACGGCCTTCGCGTCGCTGCGCGGCAAGGCGTGGCCGGTGTCGGAAATCCCGCTCCGCGCCGGGATGAGCGTCGGGATGATGCTCATCGCGGTCGAGCTGCTGTTCATGCTGGGCATCCTGCTGTTCATCCCGTCCGACGTGGCCGGCGCCTGCTTCCTTGGCTTCGCCATCGGCGAGTCGCTGGGCGCGGCAGCGCTCCGGATCGCCGGCGGGATCTTCACCAAGATCGCCGACATCGGCGCCGACCTGATGAAGGTGGTCTTCAAGATCAAGGAAGACGACGCCCGCAACCCCGGTGTCATCGCCGACTGCACCGGCGACAACGCCGGCGACTCGGTCGGCCCGACCGCCGACGGCTTCGAGACCTACGGCGTCACCGGGGTGGCCCTCATCACCTTCATCGTGCTGGCCGTGAAGGACACCTCCATCCAGGCCAAGCTGCTGGTCTGGATCTTCCTGATGCGCGTCATGATGGTCGTGGCGTCCGGGCTGTCATATCTCGTCAGCAACGCGGTGTCCAGGGCGC
Source organism: uncultured Gemmatimonadales bacterium (assembly GCA_963724265.1). Classification (GTDB taxonomy): domain Bacteria; phylum Gemmatimonadota; class Gemmatimonadetes; order Gemmatimonadales; family GWC2-71-9; genus DATEHG01. The sequence goes on along the minus strand of CAVRTU010000005.1, from coordinate 1,132,061 downwards.
GCCTCGGCACCGCCACGAAATTCGACTTCGAGCACCCGCTCACCCAGCTGGTCTGGCTGACCTCGATCGTCTCGGTCGTCCTGACGTACGTGGTGTCCTACTTCATCATTCCCGAGCTGGGCGGAAACACCTCGCTCTGGTGGCAGCTCTCCACGGTCATCACCTGCGGGACGCTGGCCGGCGCCATCATCCCCGAGTTCGTGAAGGTGTTCACCTCCATGTCCTCGCGGCACGTCCGCGAAGTGGTCACCAGCTCCCGCGAAGGCGGCCCCTCGCTCAACATCCTGTCCGGCCTGGTCGCCGGCAACTTCTCGGCGTACTGGCTCGGACTGACCATCATGGGCCTCATGGCGGCGGCGTACGGCGTGAGCACGCTGGGCTTGAGCGGGGGCATCATGCAGGCCCCCGCCATCTTCGCATTCGGCCTCGTCGCCTTCGGCTTCCTGGGGATGGGCCCCGTCACCATCGCGGTGGACAGCTACGGCCCGGTCACGGACAACGCCCAGTCGGTGTACGAGCTTTCCACCATCGAGCAGCTTCCGGGCATCGAGGCGGAGGTCAAGCGCGACTTCGGCTTCGCGGTGGACTTCACGACGGCCAAGGAGCTGCTCGAGGAAAACGACGGCGCGGGGAACACCTTCAAGGCCACCGCCAAGCCGGTGCTCATCGGCACGGCGGTCGTCGGCGCCACCACGATGATCTTCTCGATCATCATGGCCCTGACCCACGGCCTGGTGAGCGGCATGGAAAACCTCTCGATTCTCCACCCGCCGTTCCTGCTCGGCCTCATCACCGGCGGCGCGGTCATCTACTGGTTCACCGGCGCCTCGATGCAGGCCGTCACCACCGGCGCCTATCGCGCCGTGGAGTTCATCAAGGCCAACATCAAGCTGGAAGGCGTGACCAAGGCTTCGGTGGAGGACAGTCGCAAGGTGGTCGAGATTTGCACCAAGTACGCACAGAAGGGCATGTTCAACATCTTCCTCGGGGTCTTCTTCTCGACGCTGGCCTTTGCCTTCGCCGAGCCGTTCTTCTTCATCGGGTACCTGATTTCCATCGCGCTGTTCGGCCTCTACCAGGCCATCTTCATGGCCAATGCCGGCGGCGCGTGGGACAACGCCAAGAAGATCGTGGAGACCGAACTGAAGGCGAAGGGCACGCCGCTGCACGATGCGTCCATCGTGGGCGACACCGTGGGCGACCCCTTCAAGGACACCTCCTCGGTGGCGATGAACCCGGTCATCAAGTTCACCACGCTCTTCGGCCTGCTCGCCGTCGAGCTGGGCGTGTACCTCACGGCCGAGCGCGGCAGCACGCTCCCGCACCTCCTCGCTTTGGCGTTCTTCTTCACCAGCGTGGTCTTCGTGTACCGGTCGTTCTACGGGATGCGGATCGAGTCGAAGTAGGGGGGCAGGGGGGCCCTAAAGGACTCCCTGCGGTCGCGGGGGGCAGAGGGGCAGTCCGCCTGGGCTGCCCTTCGTCTTTGGACGAGATACCTTCGCGGTTCGCCGTTCCCCGTTCCCCGTTCCCCGTTCCCCGTTCCCCGTTCACTGCTCCTCGCTCCCTGCTCCCCGCTCCCATCTAACTCCTTGACAATCAATCATCTCGCCGCTTCCGCCCGCGGCGGGGCGTGCTTGACTCTCCCCAGACGGCGGCCGATCTTCCTGCGTTGGTCCGGCTTCTTCACTCGCTGCGGACAGGCATGACAACCGTCTCCTCCTCGCTTCCCAGGTCACCGGCGGTCCCAACCGCCCTGGGCCGGGAGCAGTTGCTCGAGCTGTACTACTGGATGCGGCTGACCCGCTCTCTCGAGGAGCGGCTGGTCGGCCTCCACCGGCAGGGCAAGCTGGTCGGGGGGCTGTTCCGCTCGCTGGGCCAGGAGGCGGACGCCGTGGGCAGCGCGTATGCACTCGACCGCGGCCGGGGCGACATCCTCTCGCCCCTGATCCGGAACCTGGGCTCGATGCTGGTGCAGGGCGCCACCCCGCTGGAAGTCCTTCGCCAGTACATGGCGCGGGGAGCGAGCCCGACCCGGGGGCGGGAGCTCAACATCCATTTCAACGATCTGCGACGTGGTTTCCTGGGCCAGATCTCCCACCTGGGAGACATGGTGCCCGTCATGGCGGGAATCGCCCTCCAGTTCAGGATGACGAAGCAGCCCCGGGTCGGCCTGGTGTACGTGGGCGACGGCTCGATGAGTACCGGCGCCTTCCACGAAGGCATCAACTTCGCCGCCGCACGGAAGCTTCCCCTGGTCGTCGTGGCCGAACAGAACGGCTACGCCTTTTCGACCCCGGTGTCGAAGCAGACCGCGGCCGCCCGGCTCATGGACAAGGCGCTGGCCTACGGGATCCCTGGGGAGCAGGCGGACGGCAATGACGTGGTGGCGGTGTACGAGGTGACGAAGGCGGCGGTGGACCGGGCCCGCGGCGGCGACGGACCCACGCTGATCGAGCTGATCACCTTCCGGCGGAAGGGACACGCCGAGCACGACGACCAGTCGTACGTCCCGAAGGCGCTCCTCGCGGAGTGGGAAGCGAAGGATCCGATCAACCGATACACGCTCCATCTGCTTGACGGCCACCATGCCGAGGAGGCGGATCTCGCCGCGCTCGACGAGCGAGTCAAGCGCGAGCTCGACGAGGCAGTGGCCCGGGCGCTCGACGAACCGATGCCGAGGCCCGAAACGGCCCTCGCCGGCGTGTACGCCACCCCGGCAGCGGCGGGGCTGGAGTGGTACCGGGAGGCACCGGCCGTTGGCTGAGCTGACCTATCTCGAGGCCCTGCGCCAGGGCCTCTGGGAGGAAATGGAACGCGACGACCGGGTCTTCATCCTGGGCGAGGACGTCGGAGTCTACGGTGGCGCGTTCAAGGTGACGGAGGGGTTCCAGGCCCGCTTCGGCGAGTCGCGGGTGATCGACACGCCGATCGCCGAGGCGGCGATCGTGGGGGCGGCGGCAGGCGCGGCGCACATGGGGTTGCGGCCGGTGTGCGAGATGCAGTTCATCGACTTCATCTCCTGCGCCTACGACATGCTGACCAACTATGTCGCCACCGCCCGCTACCGCGCCGACCTGGCCACCCCCATCGTCGTCCGGGGGCCGTCCGGTGGCTACGTTCGCGGCGGGCCGTTTCATTCGCAGAATCCCGAGGCCGCCTTCCTCCACACGCCGGGGCTCAAGATCGTCTGCCCGGCGACCGCCCGCGACGCGAAGGGGCTGATCAAGAGCGCGATCCGGGACGATGACCCGGTGCTCTACTTCGAGCACAAGTACCTGTACCGGCGCATCAAGGAAGACATTCCCGAGGACGAGGAGATCCTGACCCCGATCGGACAGGCGCGGATCGCGAGGGAAGGGAAGGATGTCTCGGTCATCACCTGGTCGGCGATGGTGCACAAGGCGCTGGAGGCGGCCGAGCGGGTCGAGCGCGAGGACGGCCTTTCGGTCGAGGTGCTCGATCTGCGCACCCTCGCACCGATGGACGACGCGGCCATCGTGGCCACGGTGAAGAAGACCAGTCGGGTGCTGATCGCGCACGAGGACACCCGGACCGGTGGGGTGGCGGGCGAGATCACCGCCCGGATCAACGAACTGGCCTTCGAGTGGCTCGACGCGCCGGTCAAGCGCGTCGCGGCGCACGACGTGCCGCTGCCCTACGCGCCGACGCTCGAGGATTTCGTGCTGCCCCAGACGGATGACCTGGTGCGGGCGGTGCGGTGGCTGGCCGCAGTACTAGAAAGACGGAGAGGTCGGAGAGGTCGATAGAGGTCGCTGGTGTCGGGTTGTCCGTCGTCTCCGACCTCTACGTCTTCTCCGACCTGAGACCAACTGAAACACGATTCGGAGCGTTCTCATGGCCAAGATCGACGTCATCATGCCCCAGATGGGCGAATCCATCGCCGAGGGGACCCTGTCGCGCTGGATGAAGAAGGTCGGCGACGAGGTCAAGCGCGACGAGCCGATGTTCGAGATTTCGACCGACAAGGTGGACGCGGAGATCCCGGCGCCGAACGCCGGCGTCCTGGTCGAAATCCTCGTCCAGGAAGGGCAGACCGTCGCGGTCCAGACCGTGGTGGCGCGTATCGAAACCGAGAAGGGGGCGGCTGTCCCGGTCGCCGTCGCTCCCGCGGCCCCGGCGCCGCCCGCCCCTGCTCCCGTCCCCGCCCCGCCCGTCGTCGCTGCCCCCGCGCGGCCGGCGCCTGCGGCGGCCCCTGTCTCGGCTCCGACTCCCACTCCGGCCGTCACGGCGACGAATGGTCCCGAGTCGGCCGAAGAGCGGCTGCGCCGGCGCTCCACGCCGCTGGTGCGCAAGATGGCCGCCGAGCACGGCATCGACGTTTCCGCCCTGCCGGGATCCGGCCTCGCCGGCCGGGTGACCAGGCAGGACCTGCTGAGCGCGATCGAAGGGGGCGCACCACACCCCGCCTCGGCGCCCACGCCTGTCCGCGCGCCGGCAGCCCCGACCCCGGCAGCGGCCTTCCCGCCCTCCCGCCCTCCCGCCCCGGCAGGGCCGGCCGCCCCGTCTGTCGGCGCACCGGCCGTGGAAGCGTGGGAAGGCGACCGGGTCGTGCCGTGGAGCCGGATCCGGAAGCTGACCGCCGATCACATGGTCATGTCGCGGCGGGTCTCGGCCCACGTCAACAGCTTCTTCGAGATCGATTACACCCGGATCGCCCAGCTGCGGGCGAAGAAGAAGAAGGAGTATGCCGAGCGCGGCGTGAACCTGACCTACCTGGCGTTCATCACCAAGGCGATCGCCGAGAACCTGCGTAAGCATCCCGGCATCAACGCCGCCGTCTCCGGCGAGGCGACGATTCTCCGGCGCGACGTCAACATCGGCATCGCCGTGGCGCTCGACTGGGGTCTCATCGTGCCGGTCATCAGGAACGCCGACGAGCTCTCCCTCCTCGGAGTGGCCCGCGCGATCAACGACCTCGGCGAGCGGGCCCGGGCCAAGAAGCTGAGCCCGGACGAAGTCCAGAAGGGGACCTTCACCATCACCAATCCGGGGGTTTTCGGCTCCTACGCCGGCACTCCCATCATCAACCAGCCCCAGGTCGCCATCCTCGGCGTCGGCGCCATCGAGAAGCGCCCGGCCGTCGTCACCCTGCCCGACGGCAGCGACACCATCGCCATCCGTACCCGCGGGATGCTGGCCATGGCGTACGACCATCGCGTGGTCGATGGTGCCGACGCCGACCGCTTCCTCGCCGAAGTCAAGTCGATGCTGGAGCACTTCCCGGAGTCGGCGGTCTGATGCCCAGGGTGCTGACCGTGTCGCGCGTGACGGTTGCCGAGGGGCGCGAGGCCGAATACCTCGAGATCGTGCGCCGGCTGGCGGCGCTGGGCGCGCAGCGCGGCCAGCATCTCTGGGTCTTCCGGCACCCGACCCGGCAGGGGCAATTCCTCGAGTTCAGCGAGAGCGCGAGCGAGATGTCCCATCGCACCCGCGCCTCCCGCATCGGGGAGGAGTCGAAGCTCGAAACGCAACTGAAGTCGCTGGCGACCTACGCCCCCGATGCCTGGGAGATGTGGGAGGAAGTTCCCCTCGGTTCCCTCGCAGCCGGCGGTGCGCACGCCGCCCGCCTGAACCGCACCGACGCGACAAGGACCCGGTTCCATGCCCCGTCGCATTCTCGAAGTGGATGGCCAGCGCTGGGAAGTCTCCCCGTCGGGCCGCACGACCCAGTACCTGCGCGATGAATTCGGGGTGGTCTTCTCCCGGCCAACCGCGGGAGGCCACGAGCAGCGCCTGGCCCGCTACTCGCCGGTCGGCACCCGGAGCAGCGTGGATAGCGCGCTGGCCGAAATGCCGGAGTTCCAGCTTCGCGAGCTGTTCGCAGCGGTCGCAGCCGTCCTGGACCGCGGCCGAAACGGAGTACCGGCGCTGACCGTCGGCCCCGAGGCGGCCCGGTACGTGGACCTGCACTCGCACTCCACGGCCTCGGACGGCGAGCGCCGCCCCACGGGAGTGGCGGACGCGGCTCATCGCGCGGGGCTGGCCGCGATCGCGCTCACCGACCACGACACCCTCGACGGGGTTCCGGAGCTGCTCCGGGCCGCCTCGCGAATCGGCCTCCGGGTCGTCTCCGGGTGCGAGTTCTCCGTGCAGGCGCCGTGGGGGGAGATGCACCTGCTGGGCTACTTCCTTCCGCCCGACTCCGCCCCGCTCAACCAGTTCCTGGCCGAGGCGCGGGCCGGCCGCCGGGAGCGGGGCCGCAAGATGATCTCCCGTCTCCAGGCACTTGGCGTGTCCGTCGGCTTCGATGAACTGCTCGAGGCCGCCGGTGGCGGAGCGGTGGGACGCCCCCATGTCGCCCGCGCGCTGTTCCGGGCCGGTCACGTGAGCTCCGTCAATGACGCCTTCGACCGGTACCTCGGCCGGGGACGTCCGGCCTACGTCGAGAAGGAGCTGCCCACCCTCCGCGCGGTGACCGACCTGGTGCACGGCGTGGGCGGAGTCGTCTCGGCGGCCCACCTGAAGGACCGGGGAACCCGGCCGGTGCTCCGGCGGTTCAAGGAGGATGGGCTCGACGCCGTGGAGACTCGGCACCCCGCGCATGATGGTGACCAGCGGGCCCGCCTGACCGCGTTGGCGCTCGAGCTGGGACTGCGTCGCACCGGGGGCAGCGACTGGCACGGCGAGGACGATACGATCGGCAGCCACGGATTCCTGGGCTCGCAGGATGTCCCGCTCGAGTGGCTGGACCAGCTCGAGTCGGCCCGCCCCGCGATGCGCGGCACCAATGGCGACAACGCAGGAGGGCAGGGATGACGACCAGGTTCGATTTTGCCGGCAAGGTGGTGCTGATCAGCGGCGTCGGCCGGGCGGGACAGATCGGGAACGCGATCGCGCTCGCATTCGGCGGCGCCGGCGCCCGGATCGTGGCCTGCGACCGCAACGCGGTCGGCGTGGCCGAACGGGTGAAGGAATTCCAGGCCCAGGGCATCGAGGCGCGCCCTGCCGCGGGCGACCTGACCGAGCCCGACGTCGCCAAACTCTGCGTGGAAACCGCCCTGCGCCAGTTCGGTCGGCTCGACGCGGTAATCAACGTGGCCGGTGGCCTGACCACCTACGGGCCGATCGAGGGCACAGATCTCGCGGGCTTCGAACGCGAGATCGCCATCAACCTCAAGACCGCCTATCTCCTTTCCAAGAGCGCGATCGAGGCGCTGGCCACAACGCGCGGGGCAATCGTCAACTTCGCCTCCGTGGCCTACTACCAGCCCCAGCCCCAGCTGACCATCTACGCCGCCGCCAAGGCTGGTGTCGCGGCGATGACGCAGAGCCTCGCGCTCGAGCTGCTCTCGCGCGGCATCCGGGTCAACGCCGTGGCTCCCGGAATGGTCCGCACCGCGGACAACGTGGCCTCGGCCGGCCCCGGGGCGCGTTTCGTCGAGCTGCAGCAGATCACCGACGCGGTCCTGTTCCTGGCCAGCGACGCCGGGGCCGGCATCAGCGGCCACATCCTGCCCGTCACTGGCGGAGCGACCTGAGGTGGAACTCCGCGGCCGCGTCGCCCTCGTGACCGGGGCGGGGCGCCGCCTCGGCCGCGCCATCGCGCTCGCCCTCGCCGGCCGCGGCATGACCGTGGCCATTCACTATCATCACTCCAGGGAAGGGGCGGAGGAGACCCGGGGCCGGATCGTGGCCGATGGGGGCCAGGCCGAGTGCTTCGAGGCCGACCTGCGCAACGCCGAAGCCGCCCGGGGCCTTGCGGGCCGGGTCGCGGCGCGCTTCGGCCAGCTCGATGTCCTCGTCAACTCCGCCGCCACCATGGAGCGGCTCTCGGTCGAGGCGACGACGCCCGCCGCCTGGGACGACATCTTCGCCCTCAACCTCCGCGCGGCCTTCTTCTGCGCCCAGGGCGCGATCCCGGCGCTTCGCGGCTCAAAGGGCCGCATCGTCAACATCGCCGACGTCGGCGGGCTGGAAGCCTGGGCGGGATACGCCGCCCACTGCATCAGCAAGGCCGGGGTCGTGATGCTCACCAAGACTCTGGCCCGGGCGCTGGCCCCTGACGTCACCGTCAATGCCGTGGCCCCCGGCGCCGTCCTGCTCCCGGAGGACTGGAGCGCCGGGGCGGCCGACCACCTCCGGCAGACCACGCCGCTCAGGCGGCTGGGGACGCCCGAGGATGCGGTGGGTGCGGTGCTGTTCCTGCTCGAGGGCGGCGACTTCCTGACCGGCCAGACCATCGTGGTGGACGGTGGGCGCCTGGTGCGATGAGTGACGCCACCGCCCCGCTCGCCTTCGGCGACGTCGTCATCATCGGCGGTGGCTGTTACGGCACCTTCTACACCCGGCCAGATGGAGACGGCCCGCGACCGCGGAAAGGTCACGCTACCGCCAGCTGCTCATTGTCGACCGCGACCCCGCCTGCCAGGTGGCTCGCGAGCTGGGTCAGACCGAGGACCGGCGGCTCGTGACGCAGGAATGGAACACCTTCCTCGACGAATATCTCTGCCCATCTGCGACCGACAGGGAGTCCTTCAGGGCCCCCCCGCGACCGCCAGGGAGCAGCCGCCCCTCCCAGATCGTGCCCTCCCCGCTCATGCCCCACCTGATGTACCAATGGCTGCTGCGGCGGGCCCGGTCCCGCTGGCCAGGGCGTCCGATCGAGACCCGCCCGCTCCATTCCGGGCCCGGCACGCCCTACGACGTCGAGGCGCCCGACGGGACGCGCTACCTCTCCTTCGCGGACTGGCTCTGCCCGACCCATTGCATCGAGCCGTCGCTCTGTCCCGTCACCCGCGCGCCGCGCACCTGGGAGATGACCGACGCGCTGCAGCGGTGGGTGGAGCGCCGCGACCGCGAGACGGCGACCCGCGGACCGGTGCTGTTCACCTGTCGGCATCAGGCCTTCGGAGTGGGTACTTTTGGGGTGGCGGAGGTGCTGGCCGGCGACGCCCTCGTGGCGAGAGCCGGCGAGGAGGGCGCCCCCGTGGACGTGCTGGTCGGGACGATCAGCGCCTGTCACGGTGCCGCCAGCCTGATGCACCTCGGTGTTGCGGCGGCGTAGTCTCACTCACCGGGCGGCGAGGCCGCCCTACACGGGAGGTGTCCCATGGCGGATTTCCAGGCCACCTGGACCAAGTGGTTGGCGGATCTCGAGCGGGAACGGGATGAGCTTCGCCTCAAGGTCCACCTCGGCAAGGCCGAGGCGCGCGATCACCTGGCGCGCGCGGAGCAGAAGCTCGAGGAATTCCGCCAGAAGGCCCCGATCGCCAAGGGCGTTGCCAAGGACGCGGCCGGGCAGGTGGAGGAATCGGCCAAGGCGCTGGCCGGCGAGATCCGCGAGGCCTTCGCCCGGGTCCGCAGGGTGCTGTAGCCCCGGGTTCCAGGCGATCCCGGGAAGTCTCGACCATTCATTTCTGGAGCGACGATGTCGAAGCGCGAAGAGCAGCGGATGGCCAAACTGGTCAAGAAGACGGCGGGCAAGATCGCCCCGCCCAAGCAGGACAAGGCCGGGCAATACGACAGCACCCTGCTCCGCAAGCCGGCGGAACAGGATGACGAAACCAAGCGTTTCTTCAAGGACATGAAGCGCCGGGAGTTCTGAATGCAGACGACGCACGACTACGACGTCCTCATCATCGGCGGCGGCCCGGCCGGCCTCTGCGCCGCCATGTACGCCGGCCGCGGCATGCTGCACGCCGCCCTGCTCGAGCGGGGGGTCACCGGTGGCGAGCTGCTCAACACCGAGAAGATCGAGGACTATCCCGGCTTCGAGAGCATCCTGGGCCGGGAGCTGGCCGAGCGGATGACCGCTCACGCGGTCAAGTTCGGGGCGGAGATCCGGCAGGAGAACGTGGAGACCATCGAGCGCCAGAAGGACGGTGTCTTCCACGTCAGCACCTCCTCGGGCAATCGCTACCGTGCCCCGGCCGTCATCCTGACCGCCGGCGGTACGCCGACCAAGCTCGGCGTGCCGGGCGAGGCGGACTATGCGGGGCGGGGGGTCTCCTACTGCGCGGTCTGCGACGGTGCCTTCTTCAAGGGCGAGACCATCGCCGTGGTGGGCGGTGGGGATGCCGCGGTCGAAGAGGCCGACTACCTGACCCGGTATGCCTCGAAGGTGTACCTGGTGCACCGCCGGGATCAGCTGCGCGCCTCGAGGATCCTGCAGGACCGCCTCTTCGCCAACCCGAAGATCGAGAGTGATCTGGAACCGCAAGGTGAATGCGATGGTCGGCGGCCCCGGAGGTCTGCAGCATCTCGAGCTCGAGGACACCGTCACCGGCGCCGCATCGACCCTGGCGGTGACGGGATGCTTCGTCTTCGTCGGGTTCCAGCCCAACTCCGGCCTGATCAAGGGACACTTCAGGCACGACGCCGCCGGCTACGTGGTGACCGACGACCGGATGATGACCTCGATCCCGGGGCTGTTCGCCGCCGGCGACCTCCGGGTCCAGCTCACCCGGCAGGTCACCACCGCCGTGGGCGACGCGACCACCGCCGCCATCGCCGTCGAGAAGTACCTGGCCGAACGCAGGGCGCCCGCCGTTGCCTGACCTCGAGGTCGTTCCGCTGCCCAACGGCCAGTTCGTCCAGAACTGCTACCTGGTGGCCGATCCGGCCCGGCGGGAGGCGGTCCTGATCGACCCCGGCGAGGAGCCCCAGCTCTTCCTCGCCGAGCTCGACACCCGGGCCTGGTCGCTCTCGGCCATCTGGGTCACTCATGCCCATCTCGATCACATCATGGGCGTCGCCGCGGTCCGCGAGGCGACCGGCGTCCCGATCTTCCTGCATCCTTCCGACCGGCCGCTCTACGACTCCCTGCCTGCGCAGGGAGAGTGGATGGGCCTTCGGCTGGCGGCACTGCCCCCGCCCGACCACGAACTGCGTCCCGGCCAGCAGCTCACCGTGGGCGGCCTGGCATTCGAGGTCCGCCACACTCCTGGCCACTCGCCGGGCTCGGTCAGCTTCGTTGGCCACGGCGCCATCTTCGGCGGTGACGTCCTCTTCAATGGCTCCGTCGGCCGGACCGACCTTCCAGGCGGTGATTTCGGGACCTTGATGGGCTCGATCCAGCGGGAATTCCTGACTCTGCCTGATTCCACCGTCGTCTACAGCGGTCACGGGCCGGAGACCACGATCGGCGTGGAGCGGATGACGAATCCCTTCCTGACTGGCGCGGCCCGCCTTGAATAGGACTGCAGGGGGGGCGGAGGGGCAGGGGGGCGGCACGGTCATGCTGCCCCCCCGCCCCTCTGCCCCCCCTCCTGCGTGCAACCGCTGCGGCCATCCCGTCACCACCCGGGCCTGGGGCTGCAAGAATCCCTGCGCCAACTGCGGTACCGTCTATCCCCTCGGCGATTGCTCCGACTGACCGCGGCGAGTCCAGCGGTCATGTCTGCGACTGACCTCGCCAGCGCGCCGCTCTCCCCGCGGCTCAGGCCCGCGGCCACCCTTCGCTGGCTCGACATCACCAAGTACTTCGGCCCCGACACCGGTGGCATCCGGACCTACCTCCTGGCCAAGGCGGCGTGGGTCGCCTCCGAGCCCTCACTGGCGCAGGTTCTGGTCATTCCCGGCGAGCACGACGGCGTTTCCGATGCCGGTGGGACCCGCTGGTACCGGGTCCGCGGGCCCCGCATCCCCGGTCAGCGGAGCTACCGTTTCCTCCTCGATGGCGCCCGGGTCGCCCGGGTGCTGGCCCACGAGCGGCCCGACCTGGTGGAGATCGGCAGCCCCTTCGTGGTGCCCTGGCTCACCCGCCGCGCGCTCGCCGGACGAGAGGTTCCTCTCGCCTGGTTCTACCACAGCCACCTGCCCCGGATCGTGAATCCAAGTGGAGAAGGCGGCAGTCTCTGGCGTCGGGGTGCGGAGCGAATGGCCTGGCGCTACGTCAGGGCGGTGGCGCGGCATTGTCGCGGAACCCTGGCCGCCAGCGAGGCGGTGGCGGATGAACTCGAGGCGCATCGGGTGCCCCGCGTCTTCCGCGTGAGCCTTGGTGTCGATCTCGACCTGTTCGATCCGCGTCGGCGGGCCGTGGCGCAGACCACCAGGGCTCGCTATGGCCTCCCCCTGACACCGCTGGTCGTCTACGCCGGCCGGGTGACCGCGGAGAAACAGCTGGATGTCGCGCTGGAGGCCTGGCCGGTCGTCACGCGGGCCACCGGGGCAACGCTCGTGATTGTCGGCCACGGACCACTGGAATCGCGCCTGAAGGCGCGGTACGGCGCGCCAGGCATCAGGTGGCTGCCGTTCGAGACCGATCGGGACCGGCTGGCCTATCTCCTCGCGGCGGCCGATCTTTACCTGGCCCCCGGGCCGGCCGAATCGTTCGGCCTGGCTGCGTTGGAGGCCCTTGCCTCGGGCACCCCGGTCCTGTCGGTGGATCGTGGCGGAGTCGCAGAGCTGGTGCGCCGCTCGGGCGCGGGGGCCTGCTATCCCGTCGGGAACCGGACGGCTCTGGTGGATGCCTGTGTCGCCCTGCTGGCGGGGCGGGCCGAGGAGATGCGCGGCTCGGCCCGGGCCTATGCCGGCGCGCACCACGCCTGGCCGGTCGTGCTGGGAAGGCTTCTCGAAGTCTATCGAATCATGCTGGGAACCGCTGACCAATGATCGAGCCGCGGACCGCCTACACCGTCTGCCTGGGACTGATCGCCTTCGACCTCGTGGTGCGGGCCTGGCGGATCCAGTGGTACCTCCTGGGCTTCGGACACCCGGTGTCGTTCCTCGATGCCTTCGTGGCCAACGCCTTCGGGGAGACGGCCTGCGCGGTGACACCACTCCGACTCGGAGGGGAGCCGGCACGACTGGCGGGCCTGCTGCGGGCCAATGTTCCGGCCCCCGCCGCCCTGGTCGCCATCAGCGTGGAAATCCTGGCGGCCTGGCCGGTCGTCACGGCGCTCGCGATCTGGCTGGGATGGCGCTACTTCCCCGAGTGGTGGGCCCACGCCGGTCCGGCGCTCAGCCGTTCGGCGCGTGATGGCGTCGAGTGGGCGGTAGTCATCGGGCTGGCGACGCTGCTGGCCTGGCGGGTCGTCCGGCAACGATTCCCCCGCCACCGGTCGCGGCTCCGGCGTTCGGCCCGGCGGATGATGGTCTACTGGCGGCGGACCCCGAGCTGGGCGGTGCTGGCCAGCATCCCGTGCTCGGTACTCAACGTGGCCACCCGCGTCGCCGTCCTGCCGGTGCTGGTCCTGACCCTGCCGGAGCACCCGCCACTCGGTCCCGTCATCCTCGGATCCTTCGCACTGCTCTACAGCCAGCTCATCCTGCCGACGCCGTCGGGTGTCGGCGCGGTGGAGCTCGGGTTCCTGGCGGGCGCCGCCGGCGACATGGGCGACGAGGCCGGCCGGCTGCTGGTCATCTGGCGGCTCTATACCTCCGGCATCGGCATCGTGCTCGGCGCCGTGCTCGCGCTCCGGTACTTCGGGTGGGAGCCGGTCCGCCAGGCGGCCCGCCGTCTCCTGAACCGCCCGGCCTAGGCACCTTCAAGTCTCCCGCCCTCCCGCCGTCCCGCCACCCGGCGGCGGCCCCATCGCTACCAGCATGACCGTGCGTTCCAGCGCCCTGACCACGCCGTGCGGCACGCCGGCCGGCGCCCACACCACGGTTCCCGCCTCGGCGTCCGAGGTCTCCTCTCCCACGGTCATCCTCGCCTTTCCACTCACCACGAAGTAGAATTTGTCCGCGCCGCCATGACTGTGAACGGGTTGTGACTGACCTGGTTCGAAGCAGTTCAGGCCCGCGAACAGTCCCGTGCCCCGGAACAGGTCGGCCTTGGTGGAGCGGTCATCGCTGAACGCGATTCCCCGCTCGATCGCCGCAAAGAATGAAGTCATTGACCTGGTGTCCTCCGTTCCCCGCGACCGAGCGACGTAGTCGCGAGGAAGCCCTTTAGGGTTCCCCGTTCACCGTTCCCCAATGACCACACGTCTCGAAAAGGACCCCCTCGGCGAAAAGCAGGTGCCGGCCGCCGCGCTCTACGGCATCCAGACCCTGCGCGCCGTCGAGAATTTTCCGATCTCGGGCCTCCGGCCGCTGCCGGCCTTCGTGGATGCCGTCATCTGGATCAAGCGTTCCGCTGCCCTGACCCACCGGGAAACCGGGCGGCTCGAGCCGAAGCTGGCCGACGCCATCGTGCGGGCCGCGGACGAAATCCTCGCCGGCAAGCACCGCGATCAGTTCGTGGTGGACGTGTACCAGGCCGGCGCCGGCACCAGCCACAACATGAACTGTAACGAGGTGCTCGCCAACCGGGCCAACGAGCTGCTCGGCGCGGCCCGCGGGGCGTATGCCCCCGTGCATCCCAACGATCACGTCAACATGGCCCAGAGCACCAACGACGTGATCCCGACCGCGATGCGGCTGGCCACGCTGGCGACCCTGCCGGTCTTCCTGGAGTCGCTGGGCGTTCTCTCCGAGGCGCTGCTCGCCAAGGGCAGGCAGTTCGACCACGTCATGAAGTCGGGTCGCACCCACCTGCAGGACGCGACCCCGATCCGCCTGGGACAGGAATTCACCGCCTACGGCCACACCGTGGCCCGCCACATCACGAAGCTCGAGCAGGCCGCCGCTTGGCTCCGGACAATGGGAATCGGCGGTACCGCGGTCGGCACCGGGCTCAATGCCGAACCGCAGTATCCTGCGCTGATGGTGAAGTACCTGCGGGAGGTCAGCGGGCTCAAGCTGGAGGTGGGCGAGGACCGGATCCAGCTCATGCAGTCCATGGGCGACATCGCGACGTTCAGCGGCGCCTTCCGCGCCTTCGTGCTCGACCTGAACAAGATCGCCAACGACATCCGGCTGCTGGCCTCGGGGCCCCGTACCGGCCTGGCGGAGATCCTCCTGCCCGCGGTCCAGCCCGGCTCGAGCATCATGCCCGGCAAGGTCAACCCGTCCATCGCCGAGATGGTGAACCAGGTCTGCTACCAGGCGCTGGGCCTCGATACCACCGTCGCGATGGCGGTCGAGGCGGGACAGCTGGAACTGAACGTCATGATGCCGGTCATCACCCACAACGTCGTCTTCGGCCTCATCATCGTCGGCAACGCCAGCCGGGTGCTGGCGGAACGATGCGTGGCGGGGATCGAGGCCGATGAGCGGATGTGCGCCCACTGGCTGGAGCGGAGCCCCGCGCTGGTCACCGCCCTGGCTCCCAAGCTGGGCTACGCCGAGTCCGCCAAGCTCGCCAAGGAGGCCATCGCCACCGGCCTGACCGTGAAGGAACTGGTCGTGAAGAAGGGCCTGCTCGCTGGCCGCGAGCTCGAGGAGGTGCTCGACCTCCGCGCCATGACCGAGCTGGGAATCCCCGGCGGCAAGCCGCTTCCCGGCGGGGGATGAGGAGGAATTGCTTGCCGCGCCTCTGCCGCGAGGGCATATTTCACCACCATGCGGATCACCACCTGGGCTGAGTACAGCCTGATCATCTCGATGCACCTCGCCCGGCGGGCCCGGGCGGAGCAGGGCCCGGTTGCCGCGCGCGATCTGGCCGAGGTGGAGCGCCTGCCGGCGGACTACGTCGAGCAGATCCTCCTGCGCCTGCGGCGCGCGGGCCTGGTGGAAAGCGTGCGCGGCGCGCACGGCGGCTACTTCATGAGCAAGGATCCCGCGACCGTGACGATGCTGGAGATCCTCGCCGCCTCCGACCGCCCGACCTTCGAAATGAACTGCGAGACGCACCAGATCGATCGCGATCGCTGCCGGCCGAGCGCCGGCTGTACCATCCGTCCCGTCTGGTTCGCGATTCAGCGCACGGTGGATGAGTTGCTGGGACGCGTTTCCCTGGCCGATCTGCTCGACAAGGAACCTCACGTGCAGGAACTGGTCACCCTCAATCATCCCGCGTGAGCCGTGCCTGACGCCCCGTCACCGCCCGGCCTCTCCGGCCGGGCGTTTTCGTTGGACCTGTCTCACGAGGAGATTCTCCGCTACTCCCGGCACCTGCTCCTGCCGGAAGTCGGGATGGCCGGCCAGCGCCGGTTCAAGGGAGCCCGCGTGCTCCTGGTCGGCGCCGGCGGCCTCGGCTCGCCGGCGGCGCTCTACCTGGCCGCCGCCGGGATCGGTGCGCTGGGCGTGGTGGAGTTCGACCGCGTCGATCTAACCAACCTCCAGCGCCAGGTCGTTCACGGCACCGCCGGCGTCGGCCGGCCCAAGCTCGACTCGCTGCGCGACCGGCTGCGCGATCTCAATCCCCAGGTCGCGGTCGAAGGATTCTCCGAGCGCCTCACCTCGGCCAACGCGATGGAAATCCTGCGCGGGTTCGACGTGGTGGTCGATGGCTCGGACAATTTCCCGACCCGGTACCTGGTGAACGACGCCGCGGTGCTGCTCGGCAAGCCGCTGGTGTACGGGGCGATCTTCCGGTTCGACGGCCAGGTCTCGGTCTTCGATGCCCGCCGTGGACCCTGCTATCGCTGCCTCTATTCCGAACCGCCTCCGCCGGGCCTCGTGCCGAGTTGCGCCGAAGGCGGCGTGCTCGGAGTCCTCCCCGGGATCATCGGGAGCCTCCAGGCGCTGGAGGCGCTCAAGCTGGTGCTGGGCGCCGGCGACTCGCTGGTGGGCCGACTCCTCCTGTTCGATGCGCTGCGCCTGAAGTTCCGCGAGCTGGCCCTGCGGAAGGATCCCGGCTGCCCGCTCTGCGGGGCCCACCCGACGATTCGTGAATTGATCGACTACGAGGCCTTCTGCGGCATCACGCCGGCCGGATCGGCGCCGGAGCTGGAGGTCACTCCCCGTCACCTCCAGGCGGCCCGGCGGGACGGGAAGCGGCGGCTGGTCGTCATGGACGTCCGGGAGCCGCACGAGTGGGAGATCGCCCACCTGGAGGGGGCGATGCTGGTTCCCCTGGGCCAGCTTCCCTCCCGTCTCGGCGAAATCGACAGCCACGCCGACATCGTGACCTACTGCCACCACGGGAGCCGTTCGATGCGCGCGGTGGAGATCCTGCGAGGAGCGGGTTTCTCGAACGTGCGGAGCCTGGCCGGCGGGATCGATGCCTGGGCCGACCAGGTGGAACCGGGGATGGCGCGGTACTAGGGCGGAAGGGCGGGAGAAAGAGCGGGAGGGCGGGAGGCTGGTGGTGGGAAATTGCTCCCGCCATCCCGCCTTCCCGCCCTCCCGTCATGCCGAAGGGGGGACTCGAACCCCCACGGGCTTGCGCCCACTGCGCCCTGAACGCAGCGCGTCTACCAATTCCACCACTTCGGCGTGGGCGGCAAAAGTACCCGGGCACGGCGGCCCTCGTCAAGGCGGACGTTGACCGGCCCCAAGCTCAAGTCTATCATTCAGTTGCGAGCCACCAGTGAACGCCAGAACGGGAAGCCCCGAGGAGGGCCGGCACTCGATCGCCCGTAACCCAAAGGCGACGCACGACTACCACATCCTCGAGACGTGGGAGGCGGGGCTGGTGCTCACCGGCACGGAGGTCAAGTCGCTCCGGAGCGGCAAGGCGTCCATCAAGGAATCCTACGCGCGGGTGAAGAACGGCGAGGTCTACGTCGAAGGATTGAACATCACTCCCTACGAGCAGGGCAATCGCTACAACCACGATCCGGTCCGCGCCCGCAAGCTCCTGCTGCATCGCCGCGAAATCGAGCGCCTCATCGGTGCCACAGAGCGCGAGGGTCTCACCCTGGTGCCTCTGGAACTCTACTTCAGGCACGGCCGCGCCAAGCTGGCCATCGCCCTCGCCCGCGGCAAGAAGGCCTACGACCGTCGCGAGGACATCAAGAAGCGCGATGCCGCCCGGGACATGGCCCGGGCATTGAGCCACCGCGGGGCCCGATGATCGGCGCGCTGCTCCTCCTCACCTCGCTCGGGGAACCCGCCCGGCGCGCCCCCGACGCCGTCACGATCACCACGTCGCGCGGCGAGGCCCGGATCCCGGTGATCCGCGACGATGCCGCCGGTCCCCTGCTGGCGGCTCCCCTCCTTGCCCAGGCGCTCCACGCCGAGGTTCACGGCGACACGGGGTGGTACCAGTTCACCATCGCGCGCCAGCCGTTCGGCTTCGTTCCCGGTATCGCGGCCTATCGCTACAACGACCAGCTCGAGACCATGGCCGGTACGCCGGTCGTCCGGCACGACACCCTTTTCGTCCCGCTCCAGTTCGCCGCGGAGATTCTCCCGGCCCGCTTCGGCGAGCGCTATCAGTACGATCCCGCCACCGCGCGCCTCACCGAGGTGGGTGGCCAGCCCCGCACCGTTGCCGCCCCCGACCGGCTTCCCAATGGCCTGCGGCGCGGTCACGTCGTGACCATCGATCCCGGGCACGGCGGGGTGGACCCCGGCACCCACGGCAGGTACTTCCCGCGCGGGATCACCGAAAGCACCGTGACGCTGCAGATCGGGCTGCTCCTCCGCGACGAGCTGAAATCGCGCGGGATCGGCGTGATCATGACCCGCATCAGCGACACGCTGATCGCCCTCAGCGACCGCGGCCGGTACTGCACCGACGCCTGCGATCTGTTCGTGAGCATCCACGTCAACAGTCTCCCGGCTCGCGCGGCGGATCCCAACCGCCGCGGATTCGCCACCTATTTCCTGGCCGAGGCGAAGACCGAGGAGGCTGCCCGCGTCGAACAGATGGAAAACGAAGCCATTCGTTTCGAGGCTCCCTCATCGCGGGACGGCGCGCAGGGGGGGCTCGACTTCATCCTGCGCGACCTGCAGCTCAATGAGTACCTCCGCGAGTCGGCGCGCCTGGCGGAGCTGATCCAGGCCATGCTGGGGCCGGTGCATCCGGGGGGAGACCGCGGCGTCAAGCAGGCCGGGTTCATGGTGCTGACCACCGCCCAGCGTCCCGCAGTCCTGGTGGAGACCGGGTACCGGACCAATCAGCAGGACGCCCGCCTGCTCTCCAATCGTAACAGCCAGCGGGCCCTGGCCGCCGCGATCGCCGACGCCCTGGTGGCCTATCTCCTCGAGTACGAACGGCGGGCGGACGCCTCGGCCGACTCGATGAGGAGGCTCCGCCCATGAGCCGGCGGCTGGTCGCCGCCTGCTGTCTCCTCCTCCTCGCCGGTTGCACCTACTTCAACGGGATGTACAATGCGCGGCGCCTCGCCGGTGACGCGACCAAGGCCGATGCGAAGGGGCGGACCTTCGAGGCCAACCGGCTCTGGGGCTTGGCCGGGGTCAAGGCCGAGTCGGTCATCGTGCAGCACCCGAAGAGCAAGTACATGCCCGAGGCGATGGCGATCCGGGCCACGTCGTTCGAGCGGGCCAACGACTGCGCCTCGGCGATTCCCCTTGCCCAACACGCCCTGACGACGGCGACCGACGCCAAGGTGCTCGATCGCGCATCGCTGGCCCTGGGCCGGTGCTACGACAAGTTGGGCGACCAGGGAGCGGCCACCGCCGCCTTCACCCGGCTGCTCACCAGCACCCAGGCGACCCTGCGCAGCGAGGCGCTGTATCGGCACGGGCGCGCGCTCCGCTCCGAGAGCCGGTTCGATGAAGCCATGGCCGAACTGAGCCAGTCGAAGGATCCCCGTGCCATGGGAGAGCGGGCCGCCGCGCTGCTCGGCGTCGGCCGAATCGACGCGGGGCTCATCGTCGTCGACAGCCTGCTGGTCCGTCCCGACAGCCAGGCGCCGTGGAGCGACATTCTGACCCTCTACGCGGGCGCCGATCCCGGTGGGGCCACGGCACTCGTCTCCCGCCTGGCCGAGGACAAGCGCTTTCCCCCGGACAGCCGGGTACGCTGGCTGATCCAGGATGGTGTGCGCCTGGCCGACTACGCACCGGCCCAGGCCGAGGCACGATTCCAGGAGGCCATCGCCCTCGGAGGAACATCGGCGGGCGCCCGCGACGCCCGGGCGGCGTCGCTCCGGCTCCAGCTCTCCCAGCTCTCGACCCCGGCCGAGCTCCCACCGCTCATCGAACATCTCGGCGACCTCGGCGAGGGGATGACCGGCGGCCCGGCCGTCGCCCGATATCTGGCTGCCGCGCGACTCGTGGCAGTTGTCGCGGACAGCCAGCTGGTCAGCCGGCCACAGGGTGACATGCGCCTGTTCGTCGGGGCCGAGGTGGCGCGGGACAGCCTCGGGGCACCCCGTCTCGCTGAATGGCTGCTGGCCGACATGCTTACCCGTTGGCCGGAATCGCCGTACGCCGCCAAGGCGCTGCTCTCCCTCGCCATGTTATCTCCCGACTCCGCTGACGCCTATCGTGAGGAGCTGGAGAGCCGCTACTCGAACAGCCCCTACCTGGCCGTCACCCGCGGGGCCGATCCGCCGGCCTACCAGCACCTCGAGGACTCACTCTGGGCGTTTTCGCAGTCGATGCGGGTCAACACTCCTCGCCCCCGGCCCGCCCGCCCCGGGGTGAAACCCACCCCGAGGGACGCGGGAGCCAACGACCGGTGATCGCCTCGAGTCTCGAGCTACGGATCCTCGGCACCCGGTTCCGGAATCCCTTGCTGCTCGCGGCGGGGACGGCGGGATTCGGCCGGGAACTCGCAGGTGTCCTGG
Organism: uncultured Gemmatimonadales bacterium; assembly: GCA_963724265.1. Taxonomy (GTDB): domain Bacteria; phylum Gemmatimonadota; class Gemmatimonadetes; order Gemmatimonadales; family GWC2-71-9; genus DATEHG01. The sequence goes on along the minus strand of CAVRTU010000005.1, from coordinate 1,111,629 downwards.
ACCTGGATTGCCATCGGCGGACTCGTGACCAAGGCGGTCTCTCCCGAGCCGCGGGCCGGCAACCGCGCCCCCAGGGTCGCGGAGTTCGCCGGGGGCATGCTCAACTCGGTGGGGCTGGCCAATCCCGGTCTCGAAGCCGTCTGCCAGGAGCACCTGCCCTGGTTGGCGCGGGAGCACCCCACGCTGCCGGTCATCGTAAACGTGGTCGGCAACACCGTGGACGACTACCGCCGGGTGGTGGCCCGGGTGTCGTCGCTGCCGGGAGTCGCGGCCCTGGAACTCAATCTTTCCTGCCCCAACAGCAGCGCCGGCGGCCTCGAGTTCGGGGCGGATCCGGCGTCGGTGACGGCGGTGGTGCGCAGCTGCCGGGCGGCAGCAGCCCTCCCGATCCTCGCCAAGCTCTCGCCGGCGCTGCCGGACATACGCCTCGATGGCAGCGGTGGCGGTCCAGGCCGGCGCGGATGGCGTCACCCTGGTGAATACCATTCCCGGTTTTCTCTACGCCGGGGGAACCGGGTCGCCCCGGCTCGGCAACGGCAATGGGGGAGTCAGCGGGCCCGCCCTCCTGGCCGTGGGCATTCTGGCCACACGCCGGGTTCGGGAGCGGCTTCCGGATACGGTGATCATCGGGGTCGGCGGCGTGCGCTCGGCCGCGGATCTCCGGCAGTACCTGGAGGCGGGGGCCAATCTCGTGGCCATCGGCACTGCCGCCCTGGCGCGACCCGCGCCTTCCCGGCCGCATCGTCCGGGAGCTGGAGCTGCCCGGTGGCTGAGGTCATCGTCGCTCTCGATCTTCCGACCGCTCGCGACGCGCTGCGGCTCCTGGACCGGATTCCAGGCGCCCGATGGGTCAAGGTGGGTTCGGTCCTGATGACCCGCGAGGGCCCTGCCTTGCTGCGGGACCTGGCCGATCGTGGTCTCAAGGTGTTCCTCGACCTCAAGTGGCACGACATTCCCAACACCGTGGTCGGCGCGGTGGAGGCGGCGCGCTCCCAGGGCGTGGTCATGGCCACCGTCCACACTCTCGGAGGCGAAGCGATGATGCGCGCGGCCGGTGAGGCGGCGGGCCGGGACCTGGGTCTCGTCGGCGTCACTGTGCTCACCTCGCATTCGCCCGAGGAGTACGCCACGGCGGTGGGTCGTGGCGCCGTGGACCTGGAGGCTCGAGGCCGAACGCCTGGCTGGCCTGGCGATGGACTCGGGCCTCCGGGGCATCGTCTGCTCGGCGCGCGAGGCCGCCCGCGCGCGGAGCAGGGTCGGTCCGGAGGCCTGGATCGTGGTGCCGGGAATTCGTCGGCCAGGCGATTCGACCGGCGACCAGGTGAGAACAGCGGCTCCGGACCAGGCGGTCAGGGCGGGGGCGAGTCATCTCGTGGTCGGGCGCCCCATCCTCCAGGCCTCCGACCCGGCTGCCGCCCACCAGGACATTGTGGAGGCTGCCGGTTGATGTTCGGGATCGCCGCGGTCTGCCCTGGTCATTCGGCCTGGTCCTTCCTGCAGGGGGACCGGATCTGGAAACGACCGCCCGGCAGGCTAGCGCCGCGTTGCTCCGCCATGACGCTGCGGCGGTCATCGGGCAGAGCCCCAGACTTCTGGTCCAGCTCCCCGGCGTGGCTCCATCAGGCCCGGTTCCCCGCAGCCAGGCGATCGCGCTCCTGGCGTCATATCTGCATGATTATGAAGAGGTTGCGGTGTCGGTCGTCTCGGCTCAGGCGACCACTTCGTCGAAGGGAATCGTCCAGTTGACCCGGCGGTATCGCGTCCCCGGAACGGACGACACCCGGAGCCAGTCGGTCCTGCTGAGCTATGAGCTTTCAGGGGGAATCTGGACCCTGACGGAGCTACGCATCTCCGGATGATTGTTTGCCTTGCGTCACTCCTGGAGCCCGAATATATTGGGGAGCTAATCTCTAAACCGGTTTCCGGGAGCTGAGCGTGAAGGTTCGTTCGAGTGTCAAGCCGATCTGCGAGCACTGCAAGGTCGTCAAGCGGCAGGGCGTGATCGCGGATCATCTGCAAGCGCAACCCCAAGCACAAGCAGCGGCAGGGCTGATATGGCGCGAATTGCAGGCGTGGACCTTCCGCGCGAAAAGCGCGTCGAGATCGCCCTGACGTACATCTTCGGCATCGGTCGTCCGACCAGCAACCGGCTCCTCGCCGGAGACCGGCGTCAGCCCGGACACGCGGGTGCGCGACCTCTCCGACGCCGAAGTGGCCCGGCTCCGCCAGGTGATCGAGCGCGCGGTCAAGGTCGAGGGTGCGCTGCGGACCGAAGTCGCCATGAACATCAAGCGGCTGCATGGACATCGGCAGCTACCGCGGCATCGCGCCACCGGCGCGGCCTGCCGGTGCGCGGTCAGCGCACGCATACCAACGCCCGGACCAAGAAGGGTCCGCGGCGCGCCATCGCCGGCAAGAAGAAGGTGACGAAGAAGTAACATGACTGACTCCTGCGTCCGAAGGCGCCCAGCGCCAAGCGCTCCAAGAAGGTCGTCGAGTCCGAGGGCATCGCGCACATCTCGGCCACCTTCAACAACCTGCTGATCACCATCACCGACATGCGGGGCAACGCCCTGGTCTGGGGATCGGCCGGCAAGGCCGGCTTCAAGGGCTCGAAGAAGTCGACGCCCTTCGCCGCCACCGTCGCCGCCGAGAACTGCGGCCGCGAGGCGATGAACCTCGGCGTGCGCCGGGTGCACGTCCGGGTGCAGGGGCCGGGCAGCGGCCGCGAGTCGGCCATCCAGGCGCTGGCCTCGGTCGGGCCTCCGGGTGGTCTCCATCCGCGACGTCACTCCGATTCCCCACAACGGCTGCCGTCCGCCGAAGAAGCGGCGGGTCTGATCCATGTCGCGATACACGGGAGCGAGCTGCCGGCTGTGCCGCCGCGAAGGCACCAAGCTGTTCCTCAAGGGCACCCGCTGCCTGACCGAGAAGTGCGCGGTCGAGCGCCGGGGCTATGCGCCGGGCCAGCACGGCCAGTCGGCGGGCCGCGCGCCGCAAGGCGTCGGAGTACGCCAAGCAGCTGCGTGAAAAGCAGAAGGTCAAGCGGATCTACGGCCTCACCGAGCGCCAGTTCCGCAACACCTTCGACACGGTGGCGCAGGAGGGCGGCGTCAAGGGCACCAACCTGCTGGTCGCCCTCGAGACGCGGCTCGACAACATCGTCTACCGGATGGGCTTCGCCTCCAGCCGCAAGGCGGCCCGCCAGCTGGTCCGGCACGGCCACGTCGAGGTGAACGGCCGCCGGGTGGACATCCCGTCCTACCACGTGCGTGCCGGGCCAGGAAGTCCGGGTGGCCCCGGCCAGCCGCGAGCTCGTCGCCGGTCAAGGCGGCGCAGGAAGCCGCCACCCGCGGCGCCGCCGCTGTCCTGGCTCACCGTCGATCGCGACAAGGCGGCCGGCCGGATCACCGAGCGGCCCACCCGCGACGCAGATCCCGATCAACGCCCAGGAACAGCTCATCGTCGAGCTCTACTCGAAGTGACCATGACCATTGATCTGACCGGACTGGTCCGCCCGCACCTGGTCGAAATGACCAAGCGGGAGGACAACCCGAACTACGCCGAGTTCCGGCTGCAGCCGCTGGAGCGCGGGTTCGGCTACACGCTGGGCAACTCGCTCCGCCGCCTGCTGCTCTCCTCGCTGCGCGGCACCGCGGTCTGGGCCTTCCGGCTCGACGGCGTGGTGCACGAGCACCAGACCGTGCAGGGCGTCCTCGAGGACGTGCACCAGATCATCCAGCGCCTCAAGGCGCTGACCCTGGTGCTCGCCGAAGACGTGGACGAGGCGGTCCTCACGATCAAGCGCGACGGCAGGGCCCGGTCTACGCCCGCGACATCCAGCCGCAACGGCCTCGGTCCGGATCGTCAATCCCGACCACCTGCTCTTCACGGTGCAGGACGACCGCGACGTCACGGCGAGCTCTACGTGAACAAGGGCCGCGGCTACGTCGAGGCCGAGCTGCAGCCGACCGACCGCTCGCTGCCGGTGGACCTGGTCCGGATCGACGCGATCTACAATCCGGTGCGCCGCGCCAACTTCACGCGTGGCCGAGACCCGCGTCGGCCAGCGCACCGACTACGACCGGCTCACGGTCACGGTCGAGACCAACGGCACCATCACGCCCGAGGACGCGATCGCCTACGCCGCGGCGCTGGCCCAGGAGCACTTCCGCTACTTCGTCGAGTTCGGCAAGGTCCCGGTCGGCCGCCCGGAGTCGTCGCCGGCGCCCGCCGGCGCCCAGCGTCTCCGCGAGCGCCTGCTGCGCCGCATCGACGACCTCGGCCTCTCGGTCCGGTCGCTCAACTCGCTCAAGAATTCCAACATCCGGACCCTGCAGCGACCTGGTCGAACTACACCGAGGAAGAGCTGCTCAAGGTCAAGAACGTCGGCGAGAAGGCCCTCGCAGGAAATCGCCGAGCTGCTGCAGGACGCGAAGGGCTCAACTTCGGCATGCAGTTCGAAGAGGTCGATGGCGAGCTCCGCGTGGTCGAATGCCGGGACGCCGCCGCTCGGTCCCGACCGCCACGGGCGAGGACGCCTGAATGCGCCACCGCGCCAAGGGCCGCCAGCTCTCCCGCACCTGCACCCACCGGCGCGCGATGCTGAGCAACATGGCGACCAGCCTCTTCCTGCACGGCGGGATCGTCACCACCGAGGCCAAGGCCAAGGAACTCCGGCCCTTCGCCGAGAAGCTCATCACCCTGGCGCGCCGGGGCGACCTGCACGCCCGCCGGCTCGCCGGAGCGCAAGATCCGCGAGCGCGACGTCGCTGGCCAGCTGTTCACCGAGCTCGGCCCTCGCTTCGCCGGCCGTCCGGGCGGCTACACCCGGATCCTCAAGCTGGGGCACCGACTCGGCGATGGCGCGGACGTCGCCCGGATCGAGCTGCTCGCCGGAGTAGCGCGTTGCCCGACGCCTGGACGGCCGGAAACGACGAAGGGGACCCGCGAGGGTCCCCTTTTTTTCAGCCGGTCGGTGCCGCCGCAGCGGGCCGCCCGTGGGCGGCGGCCGCGCCGGGCGTCAGGTGGCCTTCGTGACCTTGTTGCTCTTGAGGCACTGGGTGCAGACCCGGACCCGGCGGGGCGCGCCGTCCACCAGGACGCGCACGGTCTGCAGGTTCGGATACCAGCGGCGCTTGGTCCGGTTGTTGGCGTGGCTGACGTTGTTGCCGGTGACCGGCCCCTTGCCGCACACGGTGCACACCCGTGCCATGACGTCCATCCTTCGAAAGAATGCGTTTACGACATTGACGGTGCAGCTGGAAGCCGCGAAAATATAACCGGGACACTGCCGTGACACAACCACCGACTGGGCAGAGCGCCATGGCGATGCCGCAAGGCGCTGATCACCGGGATCACCGGGCAGGACGGCTCCTACCTGGCCGAGTTGCTCCTGGCCAAGGGCTACGAGGTCGTCGGGGTGGTCCGGCGGACCAGCCACCACAGCTTCGAGCGGATCGAGCACCTCGCTCGACCGGATCGAGATCGTCGCCGCCGACCTGCTCGACCAGCACTCCCTGACCGATGGTCGATCCAGGAATCCAGCCGGACGAGGTCTACAACCTCGCCGCCCAGTCCTACGTGCCCACCTCGTGGACCCAGCCGGTGCTCACCGGAGAGTTCACCGCCCTCGGCGTGACCCGGATCCTCGAGGCGATCCGCCTGGTCCATCCGTCGGCGCGGTTCTACCAGGCCAGTTCCTCGGAGATGTTCGGCAAGGTGCGCGAGACGCCCGCAGACGCGAGACGACGCCCTTCTATCCGCGCTCGCCCTACGGGGTGGCCAAGGTCTACGGCCACTGGATCACGGTCAACTACCGCGAGTCCTACGGCCTGTACGCGGTGAGCGGCATCCTGTTCAATCACGAGTCGCCGCGGCGCGGGCATCGAGTTCGTCACGCCGCAAGGTCACCGACGGCGTGGCCCGCATCAAGCTCGGCCTGCGCGACGGAGCTCCGGCTGGGCAACCTCGATGCGCAGCGCGACTGGGGCTACGCCGGCGACTACGTCGACGCGATGTGGCGGATGCTGCAGCGGCCCGAGCCCCGCGACTACGTCATCGGCACCGGTGTCACGCACAGCGTGCGGGACCTGGTGCGAGATCGCCTTCGGCCACGTCGGGCTCGACTGGCGGAAGTACGTGGTCCAGGATCCCGCGTTCATCCGGCCGGCCGAGGTGGACCTGCTGCTGGCCGATCCGACGAAGGCCCGGACCGAGCTCGGCTGGGCAGCCGAAGGTGGATTTCGCCGGAGCTGGTCGAAGATGATGGTGGATGCCGACCTCGCGCGGCTGAGACAGCGGGCGATGAGGGTCCTGGTGACCGGCGCCGACGGGTTCGTCGGGCGCCTGGCTGCTGTCACCGGCTTCTGGCCGCGGGGCGACGAGGTCTGGGGCACGGCACCGCGCCGGGGGCCCCTCGCCGGGGCCGCGGGGGGTCGCCGGCGACGCCCGGGCTCCGCTGGATGGGCCGATCGAATTGTCCAGCGACGCGGAGGTCCGGGCAGTGGTCGAGCGGCCGGTACGATGCGGTGGTCCACCTGGCGGCGATGGCCTCGGGAGCCGACGCCCGCCGGGATCCCGGCCGAGGCCTGGGAGGTCAACGCCGCGGGGACGGCCCGCGCCGCTCGAGGCGCTCGGCGCGGTCCGCCAGCGCGGCGTGGGCGACCCCCTGGTCCTGGTGGTCTCGACCGGCGAGGTGTACGGCCGGGGCGCGAGCCGGCCGCGATCCGAGACGGACGACCCGGCCGCCCTGCTCGCCCTACGCCGCCAGCAAGGTCGGGGCGGAGGTCGCGGCCCTCGAGGTCGGCGCGGCGGACCGGACTCCGCGGTGATCGTGGCGCGGCCGTTCCCGCACACCGGGCCCGGGCAGAGCGACCGCGTTCGTGGTCGCCGGCGCTCGCCGCCCGGCTGCGCGAGGCGCGCCCGGCCGGGCCCGGCGCCGCGCCTGATCCGGACCGGGCAACCTGGACGCCGGTGCGCGACTTCCTCGATGTGCGCGACGTGGTGGAGGCCTATCTCGCGCCTGCTGGCGCGCGGCGAGCCGGGCGAGGTCTACAACGTGGCCAGCGGGGCGGGGCAGTCCCTCGACGACCTCTTCGCGCGGTTGGCCGACCCTGGTCGGCGATCGACGCCGCGCCGGAGCAGGATGCGCGCTGGTGCGCACCGCCGACATCTGCACATCTGGTGGGCGACGCCGGCCAAGCTCCGGGTCGCCACCGGCTGGCAGCCGCGCAATCCCACTCGACCAGACGCTGCAGGATCTCGCTGAATGCCGAAGCGGACTGACCTCTCCTCCATCCTCCTGATCGGCTCCGGGCCCCATCGTCATCGGGCAGGGCGCCGAGTTCGACTACTCCGGCACCCAGGCGGTGCGGGCGCTCAAGGAGGAGGGCTACCGGGTCATCCTGGTCAACTCGAATCCCGCCACGATCATGACCGACCCGGAGCTGGCCGACCGGACCTACATCGAGCCGGTCACCGCCGAGTGGGTCGCCAAGGTCATCGAGCGGGAGCGCCCCGACGCGCTGCTGCCCGACGATGGGCGGCCAGACCGCGCTCAACGTGGCGATGGCGCTGGCCAAGGACGGGACGCTGGCGCGCTACGGGGTCGAGCTGATCGGCGCCAACGAGCGCGCCATCCGGATCGCGGAGGACCGCGAGGAGTTCGCCCAGGCGATGGACCGGATCGGCCTGGCCACGCCGCAGGGCCGCACGGTCCGCAGCTGGAGGAGGCGCTCGCGATCGGTCGAGCGAGACCGGCTACCCCGCCATCATCCGGCCCTCGTTCACGCTGGGCGGCACCGGCGGCGGCATCGCCTACAACCGCGAGGAATTCGAGCACCAGGTCCGGCGCGGGCTCGAGCTCTCCCCGGTCGGCTCGGTGCTGGTCGAGCGGAGCATCATCGGCTGGAAGGAATTCGAGCTCGAGGTGATGCGCGACGGGGCCGACAACGTGGTGATCGTCTGCTCGATCGAGAACCTCGACCCGATGGGCGTGCACACCGGCGACTCGATCACCGTGGCGCCGGCGATGACGCTCACCGACCGCGAGTACCAGCTGATGCGCGACTGCGTCGATCGCGATCATCCGCGAGGTCGGTGTCGCGGCCGGCGGCTGCAACATCCAGTTCGCGGTGAACCCGGTGACGGCGAGCAGCTGGTCATCGAGATGAACCCGCGGGTCTCGCGCTCCTCGGCGCTCGCGTCGAAGGCCACCGGATTCCCGATCGCGCGGATCGGCGACCAAGGTGGCGGTCGGCTACCGGCTCGACGAGCTGCCCAACGACATCACCAAGACGACCCCGGCCTCGTTCGAGCCGGTGCTCGACTACGTGGTGGTGAAGATGCCGCGCTTCGCCTTCGAGAAGTTCCCCGACCGCCGATCCCGCGCCTCACCACCCAGATGAAGTCGGTGGGCGAGGTCGATGGCCATCGGGCGCACCTTCAAGGAGGCGTTCCAGAAGGGGCTGCGCGGCCTGGAGATCGACCGGCCCGGCTGGGTCGCTCGGCGCGACGCCGGCGGACGACCGGCTGGCCGACGGCGACCTCGAGACCGCTGCGCGGCCGCGCTCCGGACGCCGACGCCGGAGCGGATCTTCCAGATCAAGCGGGCCCTGCTGGCTGGGCGATCGCGGTCGAGACGTCGCCGAGCGGACGCGGATCGATCCCTGGTTCGTCGGCCAGCTGCAGGAGCTGGTGGAGGCCGAGCGGTGGTGGACCGCGCGGCCGACAGGGCGACGACCGCACCGAGGCCGAGGCGCTCCGCCGCGATGAAGCGGCTGGGATTCTCCGACCGGCAGCTGGCCGATCTGCGCGGGCATGACGGAGGCCGAGGTCCGCGCGCTGGCGCCACGGCTCGGCATCCGGCCGGCCTACAAGACGGTGGACACCTGCGCCGGCGAGTTCCCCTCGGCCACGCCCTACCTCTACTCCTCGCTACGACGAGGAGAACGAGTCGCGCGCCGGACGGCCGGCCCACGGTCATCATCCTCGGCAGCGGTCCCAACCGGATCGGGCAGGGCGTCGAGTTCGACTACTGCTGCGTGCGGGCCGCGCTCGCGTTCCGCGAGCTGGGCTACCGCACGGTGATGGTCAACTCGAATCCCGAGACGGTCTCCACCGACTTCGACATCTCCGACACGCTCTACTTCGAGCCGCTGACGCTCGAGGATGTGCTGGAGATCGTCCACGTCGAGCAGCCGATCGGCGTCGTGGTGCAGCTCGGCGGCCAGACGCCGCTCCGGCTGGCGCGAGGGCCTCGAGGCGGCGGGCGTGCAGATCCTGGGCACCTCGCCGCGACGCCATCGACGCGGCGGAGGACCGCGGCCGCTTCGAGGCGCTCGCCCGCGAGCTCGGGCGTGACCCAGCCGCCGAGCGGCACGGCGATGTCGGTCGAGGAGGCGCTGGCGGTGGCCGACGCGGATCGGGTACCCGGTGCTGGTCCGGCCGTCCTACGTGCTCGGCGGGCGGGCGATGCAGATCGTCTACGACGTCGACGCCGCTGCGGGAGCTACTTCGCCCAGGCGGCGCGGGTCGCGCCCGGGCACCCGGTGCTGATCGACAGCTTCCTCGAGGACGCCTTCGAGGCCGACGTGGACGCGATCGCCGACGGCACAGCGCTGCATCATCGGCGGCGTGATGCAGCACATCGAGGACGCCGGCATCCACTCCGGCGACTCGGCCTGCGTGCTGCCGCCCTACCTGATCACCGAGGACGCAGGTCGAGGAGATGCGGCGGCACACCCGGGCCTTCGCGCTGCGCGCTCGGCGTGGTCGGGCTGATCAACGTGCAGTACGCCATCAAGGACGGCGTGGTCTACGTGCTCGAGGTCAACCCGCGGGGCTCGCGCACGATCCCGTTCGTCGTCGAAGACGACCGGCGTCCCGCTGGCCAGCCTCGCCGCGGCGGTCATGGTGGGCCGGACCCTCGAGGAGCTCGGTGCTCCAGGACGACGTCGGCGCAGCCGTACGTGGCGGTCAAGGAAGCGGTCTTCCCCTTCAACAAGCTCCCGGGCGTGGACCTGATCCTGGGTCCCGAGATGCGCTCGACCGGCGAGGTGATGGGCATCGCCGACTCCTTCGGGATGGCGTTCGCCAAGGCGCAGATCAGCGCCGACGGGGCGCTGCCGCTCGAGGGGACCGTCTTCGTCACGGTCAACGACCACGACAAGGCCAACGTGGTGCCGATCGCGCGGCGGTTCCACGAGACTGGGCTTCCGGATCCTCGCCACCGAGGGCACCGCGCGCCTACCTCCGGCAGCCGGGGCGTGCCCGCCGAGCGGGTCCTCAAGGTGCTACGAGGGGCGGCCCAACGCGATCGACCTGATGCGTGTCGGGCGAGGTGCAGCTGCTGATCAACACGCCGCTCGGCAAGCTGACCCAGCAGGACGACTACGCGATCCGCGCGCGCGGCGCTGCAGCACCGGGTGCCCTACACGACGACCATGTCGGCGGCCTCGGCGGCGTGCGACGCGATCATCGCGCTGCGGAGCCGGGTCGGCGACGGTGCGTCGCTGCAGGAGTGGCACGAGCTCGGCCGCGAGGTCACGGCGGAACCGCAGCGTGACACGCCCGGGACGCCGGATTCGTCGCCCGGCTCTCGGGCGGCGGTCCGGGGCGAGGTCCGGGAGCGCGAGCCGCTGGGGCGCTACTCGACCTACCGGATCGGCGGTCCGGCGACGGTGCTCCTGCCCGCCGGCGACCGAGGACGTCGGCGGCCGCGCTCCGGCTGGCGACCGCCGACGGGGTGCCGTGGTTCGCGCTGGGGCTCGGCTCCAACGTCCTGCTGCCGGACGAGGGCTCGACGGCGCTGGTGATCCGGCTCGGCAAGGGGCTCGACCGGCTCGAGTCAGACGGCGACCGTCTGGCGCCTCGGGCGCCGGGCTCCCGGCGCCGCTGGCGGCGCGGAAGACGGCCGAGGCGGGCTGGGCCGGGCTCCACAAGATGGTGGGCGTGCCGGGCACCGTGGGCGGCGGCGTCTTCATGAACGCCGGCTGCCACGGCGCCGAGCTGGTCCGACGTGGTCCGGGCGGTGACGGTGGTCGAGCCGGGCGGGGCGGTGCGCGACATCGCCGCGACAGGCCATCCCGTTCACCTACCGGCGGAGCGGCCTCGAGGGCCGGATCGTGCTGGAGACGCAGGTGCGACTTCAGCCGGAGCGAGCCGAGCGGCTGACCGAGGAGGTCAACGACCTGTTCCGCTGGCGCCAGGAGGGCACGCCGTTCAACCAGCCCTGCTGCGGCAGCGTGTTCAAGAATCCCGCCGCCGCGCCGGCCGGCCCGGAAGGGCGGGCGATGACCGCCGGCCAGCCTGATCGAGGCCGCGGGGCTCAAGGGGTTCGCCGGTCGGCGGCGCCGAGGTCTCCGCCGATGCACGCCAACTACATCGTCAACACCGGCGGCGGCGACCGCCGCGGATGTCCGGAGCGCTGATCGCGGCGGTGCGCGAGCGGCGTGTTCGCGACCGGTTCGGCGTCGAGCTGGAACCCGAGGTGAAGCTGGTCGGACCCGAAGGGAGGGTGCTCGCCGATGGCTGACGATGTCGTGCGTGCATCCGCTCGTCAGCTACGTCGACGAGGGCGCGGTGATCGGGCGCGGGCACGAAGATCTGGCACTTCTGCCACGTCATGCCGGGCGCGGTGATCGGGGAGCGCTGCAACCTCGGCCAGAACGTCGTGGTCATGCCGCGGACGCGGCTCGGGCAACAACGTGAAGATCCAGAACAACGTCTCGATCTACGAGGGCGTCGATCCTCGAGGACGACGTCTTCTGCGGGCCGAGCTGCGTGTTCACCAACGTGATCAACCCGCGGAGCCACGTGTCCCGGAAGGACGAGTATCGCGAGACGCTGGTCGGCCGGGGCGCGACCATCGGGGCCAACGCCACGATCGTCTGCGGCGTGCACGCTCGGCGCCTACGCCTTCGTCGGCGCCGGTGCCGTGGTCACCGCGGACGTGCCCGCCGCACGCGCTCGTGGTCGGGGTGCCCGGCCCGGCGGATCGGCTGGATGTGCCAGTGCGGCGTCCGGCTGACGGCTCGAGGACGGGCGGGGACGATGCGAGGTCTGCGGAGCGACCTATCGTGAAGCGGGAGCGGAGCTTACGATGATTGACCCACCCCGGGCAACCGGCTAGCTTTCCGCGCCGTTCCGCCGTGGCCGGCGCCCGTGCCCGCAGGGGACGGGCGCTTGCTTTAGGCGGGCCGCCGTACCCGAACCACCGAGGTGTCCGTGAACGTTCCGCTGCTCGATCTCGTGGCCCAGCACCGCGCCATCAGGGACGAGGTCATGGCCGCCGATGACGGCGGTGATCGAAGCGGCAGGGGTTCATCATGGGGCCCGAGGTCGGCGCAGCTCGAGGCGGCGGTGGCCACGCTCTCGGCCACGCGATGCGCGGTCGGCTGCGCCAGCGGCACCGACGCCCTGCTGCTGCCGCTCAAGGCGCTGGACCTCAAGCCGGGCGACGAGGTCATCACCACGCCGTTCACCTTCTTCGCGACCGCGGGCGCCATCCACAACGCCGGCGGGCGACCGGTGTTCGTGGACATCGAGCCCGGTCACCTTCAACATCCTGCCCGACGGCCGATCGAGGCGGCGATCACGCCGCGCACCCGGGCCATCATCGTCGGTGCACCTGTTCGGCCAGATGGCGGCGATGGAGCGGATCCTGCCCATCGCCGCAGCGGCACGGCCTCGCCGTCATCGAGGACGCGGCCCAGTCGATCGGGGCCCGGCGCAAGGTGGACGGCGACCTGGCGGATGGCGGGCGAGCTGGGCACGGTGCGGCACGCTCTCGTTCTTCCCCAGCAAGAACCTCGGCGGCTGGGGCGACGGCGGGCATGATCGTGACCCAGGACGACGCCCTGGCCGACCGCCTCCGCCGCCTGCGGCTGCACGGCGGCGCCGGCCAGTACTATCCACGACGAGGTCGGCACCAACAGCCGGCTCGACACGCTGCAGGCGGCGGTGCTGCTGGCCAAGCTGCCGTACCTGGCCGCCTGGAGCGACGGCGCCGGCGCGGAACGCCGCGCCGTACACCGCGGCGTTCGCCGGCGTGGCCGGCGTCCGCGCCGCCGGTGACCGACCCGGCCAACGAGCACATCTTCCACCAGTACACCATCCGCGTCGACCGCCGCGACGAGCTGCTGGCGCACCTCAAGGCGCGCGGGCATCGGCTGCGCGGTCTACTACCCGCTGCCGCTGCACCTGCAGCCCTGCTTCGCGCTACCTGGGGTACCGGCGCGGGCAGCCTGCCGGTCTCCGAGGCGGCCGCCGCGCGAGGTGCTGTCGCTGCCGATCTATCCCGAGCTGACCGCCGCGCAGCAGGACGCCGGTCGTCGACGCGATCCGCGCGTTCTACGCCTGAGGATGACGCGATGATCACTCGCAGCAGGATCTGATCGCGAAGGCCGAGCGCCGGGAGGCGCTCTTCGGCGTCGTCGGGCTCGGCTACGTCGGCCTGCCGCTCGCGGTCGAGCTGGCCGAGGCCGGCTACCGGGTGCTCGGCTTCGACGTCAGCCAGCGGGTCGTCGACGGCCTGAACGCCGGGCGCTCGCACGTCAAGGACATCACCGACGCGCAGCTGCAGGAAGTCCTGCAAGGCGGGCCGGTTCGACGGCCACCACCGACCTGAGCCGCCTCGGCGGAGCCGGACGCCATCTCGATCTGCGTGCCGACGCCGCTCTCGAAGTTCAAGGACCCGGACGTCAGCTTCATCGTCGCCGCGACCGAGGCGGTCAAGCGGACGCTGCGGCAGGGCCAGGCGATCATCCTCGAGAGCACGACCTATCCCGGCACGACGCGCGAGGTGATGCTGCCCGCCCTCGAGAGCACCGGGCTCAAGGTCGGGCACGGACTTCTTCCTCGCCTTCAGCCCCGAGCGGGTGGATCCGGGCAATCCGATCTACGGCACCCGGAACACGCCCAAGGTGGTCGGCGGCATCACGCCGGCCTGCACCCGGGTGGCCGTGGCGCTCTACCAGCCGGCCATCGAGACGCTGGTGCCGGTGTCCTCCACCGAGGCGGCCGAGCTGGTCAAGCTGCTCGAGAACACCTTCCGCAGCGTGAACATCGGCCTGGTCAACGAGATGGCGATCGTCTGCGACAAGCTGGGCGTGGACGTCTGGGAGGTCATCGAGGCCGCGGCGACCAAGCCGTTCGGCTTCATGAAGTTCCTGCCGGGCCCCGGGCTCGGCGGCCACTGCATCCCGATCGACCCGCACTACCTCGCGTGGAAGATGCGCGGGCCTGAACTACAAGACCCGGTTCATCGACCTGGCCGGCGAGGTGAACACCGAGATGCCGGTCTTCTGGGTGCGCAAGGTCGGCGAGGCGCTCAACGAGCGCGGCCGCTCGGTGCAGGGCGCCAAGGTGCTGGTCCTCGGCGTGGCCTACAAGCGCGACATCGACGACCTCCGCGAGAGCCCGGCGCTCGACATCATCCGGCTGCTGGAGCAGCAGGGCGCGCACGGTGCGCGTACCACGATCCCTACGTGCCGCGCTTCGCGGAGGACGGGCACAGATGTGCGCTCGGTGCCGCTCACGCCGGAGGCTGAGGTGCGCGGCCGGACTGCGTGATGGTCGTCACCGACCACACCGGCGATGGACTACGCGCATGGTCAAGCGCAGCGCGCCCGCTCGTCGTGGACACCCGCCACGTCATGCCGAGGGACTGAGCCGATGCGCGTCGCCGTCATCGGGAGCGGCTACGTGGGCCTGGTGGCCGGGGCCTGCCTGGCCGAGACCGGCAACGACGTCGTCTGCGCCGACGTCGACGCGGCGCAAGATCGCGCGGCTGCAGGCCGAACGACATCCCGATCTACGAGCCCGGCCTGGAGCCGATGGTCCGCGCGCAACCAGGCCGAGGGGCGGCTCTCGTTCACGACCGACGTCGGCGCGGCGGTCGAGCGCGGCGCGGGTCGTCTTCATCGCCGTCGGCACGCCGCCCGGCGAGGACGGCTCGGCGGACCTGCAGCACGTGCTCGACGTGGCCCGGCTCATCGGCCGGCACATGAACGCGCCCAAGGTCGTCGTCACCAAGTCCACCGTGCCGGTCGGGCACGGCGGAGAAGGTGCGGGCGGCGATCCGGAGCGAGACGGCGAGCCCCTTCTTCGTCTGCTCCAATCCCGAGTTCCTGAAGGAAGGGCGCCGCGATCGAGGACTTCATGAAGCCCGACCGCGTCGTCATCGGCGTGGACCGGACGAGGCCCGCGAGGTGCTGGGCGAGCTCTACGCGCCGTTCGTGCGGACCGGCAATCCGATCCTCTTCATGGACATCCCGTCGGCCGAGGTCACCAAGTACGCCGCCAACGCGATGCTGGCCACCCGGATCTCGTTCATGAACCAGATCGCCGACTTCTGCGAGCGGGTCGGGCGCCGACGTGCACGACGTGCGGCGCGGCATCGGCACCGACCGGCGGATCGGCAGCGCGTTCCTCTTTCCCGGGCCCGGCTACGGCGGCTCCTGCTTCCCGAAGGACGTCAAGGCGCTTCATCCGGACCGCCGGCGACGCTGGGCATGCAGCTCGACCTGCTCGAGGCGGTCGAGCGCGGTGAACGAGCGGCAGAAGCGGGTGCTGCTCGCAGAAGACGCTCGCCGCGCTCGGGCGCGACCTCGCCGGGCGAGACGGTGGCGGTCTGGGGGCTGGCCTTCAAGGCGGAGACGGACGACATGCGGGAGAGCCCGTCCATTCCGCTGGTCGAGGGCCTGCTGGCCGCCGGGGCGCGGGTCCAGGCGCACGACCCGAAGGCGATGGAGACGCGCGCAGGCCGTCTTCGGCGACCGCGTGGTCTACGCCGCCGATCCCTACAGTGCGCTCGCACGGGCGCCGACGCGCTGGTGATCGTCACCGAGTGGCTGGTGTACCGCAATCCGGACTTCGAGCGGATCCGCAGCGCTCCTGACGCCGGCCCCTGATCATCGACGGGCGCAACCTCTACGAGCCCGGCCGGCTGGCGGCGCTGGGCTTCGAGTACCACGGCATCGGCCGGAGGGTGGCATGAGAGTCCTCATCACCGGCGCCGCCGGGTTCCTCGGCTCGCACCTGACCGACCGGTTCCTGGCGGAGGGCCACGAGGTGGTCGGGATCGACAACTTCATCACCGGCTCGCCGGACAACATCGCCCACCTGATCGGGAACCGCGCGGTTCCAGTTCATCCGGCACGACGTCACCAGCTTCATCTACGTCGCGGGGCCGCTCGACGGCGTGCTGCACTTCGCCTCGCCGGCCAGCCCGGTCGACTACCTCGAGCTGCCGATCCAGACGCTCAAGGTCGGCTCGCTCGGCACGCACAAGGCGCTGGGGCTCGCCAAGGCCAAGGGCGCCCGGTTCCTCCTGGCCTCGACCTCGGAGGTCTACGGCGACCCGCAGGTCCACCCGCAGCCGGAGAGCTACTGGGGCAACGTGAACCCGGTCGGGCCGCGCGGCGTGTACGACGAGGCGAAGCGCTTCGCCGAGGCGATGACGATGGCCTACCACCGCTACCACGGCGTCGACACCCGGATCGTCCGCATCTTCAACACCTACGGTCCGCGGATGCGGCCGGGCGACGGGCGGGTGGTCTCGAACTTCATCGTGCAGGCGCTCCGCGGACGAGCCGCTCACGGTGTACGGCGACGGCTCGCAGACCCGCTCGTTCTGCTACGTCTCGGACCTGGTCGACGGGATCTACCGGCTGTTCCTGAGCGACCGGACCGAGCCGACCAACGTCGGCAATCCGGACGAGTTCACCGTGCTGCAGCTGGCCGAGGCGGTCATCCGGCTGACGGGCTCGCGCTCGCCGATCGAGCGCGACCCGCTGCCGACCGACGACCCCAAGGTGCGGCAGCCGGACATCACGGTGGCGCGTAGCGTCCTCGGCTGGGAGCCCGCGGTCCAGCTCGAGGCCGGGCTGCGGCGCACGATCGAGTACTTCCGCGGGCTGGTGTCATGAACTCCGGCCGGAGTCATCCCGGGCCGGGAGGGAGGGCGACATGAGGCACATGCGGGTGAGCGGGCATCACCTCATCGACCGGGCCAGGGAGCGGTTTGCCCTGCAGGACTACTACGGCGCGATCCACCTCCTGGAGGAGGTGCTCCAGGATGGCCGGCCTTTCGCCGACGTGCATCACCTGCTGGGGCTGTCGCACGCGCTGCTGGGGCAGCCGGAGGACGCGCTGGGCCATTTCGAGACGGCCCTCGACCTCAACCCGCGGTACATCGAGGCCCACATCCACCGTGGCTTGATGCTGAACGAGATGGGCCGCAGCGAGGAAGCGGCGGACGCCTTCCACGAGGCCTCCGTCTGCAATGCCCCGTCGGCGTCCGGGCTGCCGGCGCACGTCAATGCCCAGCTGGCCAACCGCCACGCCGACCTCGCGGAGGCGTACGCCGAGGTGGGGCGCCTCGACGAAGCGATCGCGCAGTACCGCCGGGCCACCGAGCTGGCGCCGAACTTCGCCGACCTGCGCTACCGGATGGCGCGGCTGCTGCTCGAGGACGGCCAGACCCTGGAAGCCCGGGAGGAGCTGGAACGGGTGGTCGGCGACCGGCCGAACTTCGTGGATGCACAGGCCGCGCTCGGCCTCGCCCGCTACCTGGCGGGCGACGCCGCGGGCGCCCACGCGATCTGGAAGGACTGCCTGGCCGAGCGGCCCAGCAACGCGCGGGTGGAGGCGTACCTCGGCATGCTGGAGCGGGCCGAGTCGTGAACCGGGGCTGGGCAATCGCCCTGGTGGTGCTCGGAGGGTGTGGACGGGCGGCGACCGATCATGAAGCAGCTGGGCGACGCGGCCTACGGCCGCGGCGACTTCCCGGCGGCCCTCGCGGAGTACCACGCGGCGATCCGGACGGATACCACCCCCGACCTGCTGGCCAAGATCGGACTCACGGCGCTGCACTCCCCGTCGCTGCGGGAGGCCGCCGACGCCTATCGCGCGCTCGCCATCAGCGACCACACCCGTCTGGACGAAGCGGCGATGGGCCTGCAGCTCGTGGCCCGCGCCGCCGAGCACACCGCCGACACGGTGGCGATGCGCCTGGCGTTGACCCGGTTGCGCGCGCTGGCGCCGGGGCAATCGAACGGCTCGACCGCCCTGGGCCTCATCCGTGGCGGGTCGCTGGCGCCCGAGGAAATCGTGCTGCTCACCCCGCCGGCCCTGGTGGCCGCTGCCGACGCGGGGACCGTGGACACGCTGCTGCTCGCCTACGCCGGGGCGCTCCGGACCACGACGGCCTGCGCCGACGCCGCGCCCGCCTACCGGACGGTGCTGCGGCGCGTGAAGGATCCGCTGATGCGGAACCGGGCAGGGAATGGCTACGCGGCCTGCGCCCTGCAACTCGGCGAGGAGGCCCTGACGCTCAAGCGGCCCGATCCCGCCAGCGGCTGGTTCCTCGAGGTCGTGGCCTGGGACTCGACCGGCCCGATCGGACGGCAGGCCATGGTGGGACTGGGGCGCGCCCGGGAGGCCGAGGGCGACATCGTCGGGGCGGCGATCGCCTACCAGCGGGCGCTCGATGCCGATTCCGGCGCGGATTCGCTGGACACCTTTGCCCGCGCGCGCCTGGCGGCGATCGGCTCCGCCGAACCGCCGCCACCCGATTCATCGACCACACGCAGGGAGCCGTGATGCGGCGTCTGTGCAGTCTGATCTGGCTGGTGCCGCTCGCGGCCTGTGCCCGGCATTCCGCGCCCAAGACCTCCCCCATCCCGCAGCTTGGGATCCAGGAGGCGGCCTCGCCGGCCACGGTGGATTCGCTCTACCGGGTGGCGATGAAGGATGGTCCGCGAGCGGCGACTGGGGCGATGCCGGCAAGGCGCTGCAGCGGCTGGCGCTGGAGATGCCGCCGAGCGACCCCCGGATCGCGGAAACCCGGCTCTACCTGGGCGAGGCCCAGCTGGCGCAGGGAGACCAGCTGACCGCGGCCCGGACGTTCCGCGAAGTCGCCGACATGACGCCCAATGATCCGCTGGCGCCGGTGGGGCTGCTGCGCGCCGGCGATGCCTATGCCGAGCTCTGGCGGAAGCCGGATCTCGATCCGACCTACGGCGAAACGGCCCTGGCCACCTACCAGGAGCTGCTCAACCGGTACCCGGAGGGCACGCCGGCGGCGACCGCGCGGATGCGGATCGCCGAGCTTCAGGACGAGTTCGCCTACAAGGAGTACAAGACGGCGCTCTACTACCTGCGGATCAAGGCCTGGGACTCCGGCATCCTCTATCTCAAGGACTGGTCGCGACCTATCCCCGCAGCACGATCGCCCCGGACGCGCTGCTGAAGCTGGTGGCGGCCTACCAGCGGCTCGGCTACATGGAGGACGTGAAGGAAACCTGCGGGTACATCCGCCGGTTCCATCCCGACGCGCCGGGCGTGGCGGAGGCCTGTCCCGGTGGAGCCCCCGGCGCCCCGGCGCCGTCCTGACCGGATGATCGGGCTGCTGGGCGGGTCCTTCGACCCGGTGCACCACGGACACCTGATCGCGGGACAGGCGCTGCTGGAGCAGCTCGGCCTGAGCGAGCTGCGGTTCGTGCCCGCCTGCGACCAGCCGCTCAAGGGCGGGCGCCACGGGGCGGCGGCGGCCGACCGGGTCGCGATGGTGGAGCTGGCCATCCAGGGCGAGCGCGCGGCTTCGCGGTCGAGCGGGTCGAGGTCGAGCGGGCAGGGCCGGTCGTACACGGTGGACACCCTGCGGCAGCTCCGGGCGCGCGAGCCGGGCGCGCGAGTTCGTGCTCCTGATCGGGCGCCGATGCGGCCCGGGACCTGCCCCACTGGCGCGAGGCCGCGGCGCTGCGGGGACTGGCGGAGGTGGTCGCCTTCGGCCGGGCGGGAACGGCCGGCGGAGTCGTCGCCGCTGGTGCATCGGCGGGTGGAGGTTCCCGCCGTGGACATTTCTTCGACGGAGATCCGCCGCCGGGTGGCGGCGGGACTCTCCATTCGCTATTGGGTGCCCGACGCGGTGGCGACGTACATCGCCGAGCGCGGGCTGTACCGGAAGACAGAGGCATGATCAACAAGCTGATCACCGCGGTCCTCGGGACGCGGTTCGACCGCGAAATGAAGAAGATCCGGCCCCTCGTGGCCGAGATCCACCGCGCACGAGGAGCGGCTCAAGGGCCTGTCCGACGACGAGATCCGGGGCCAGACCGCGCGCTTCCGGGAGCGGCTCGACCGAGCGGGTCGGCGCCCTCAAGCGCGAACTGGACGAGGTCCACGCCGCCAAGCACGCCTGCGCCGATCCCGAGGAGCGGGACCAGCTCGAGGACCGCTTCCACAAGCTCGAGATCAGCTACAAGAAGGAGCTGGCCGCCGGCGCTCGACGAGCTGCTGCCGGAGGCCTTCGCCACGGTGCGGGAGGCCTGCCGGCGGCTGCTCGGCACGCACGGTGATGGTGACCGGGCACGAGCTGACCTGGGACATGGTGCCCTACGACGTGCAGCTGATCGGCGGCATCGTGCTGCACCAGGGCAAGATCGCCGAGATGGCCACCGGCGAGGGCAAGACCCTGGTGGCGACGCTGCCGCTCTACCTCAACGCGCTGACCGGCCGCGGGCGCGCACCTGGTCACCGTCAACAACTACCTGGCCCGGCGCGACTCGCAGTGGATGGGGCACGTCTACCGCTAGCTCGGGCCTGACCGTCGGCTGCCTCGACGACACCGAGCCCTCCTCGGCCGAGCGGCGGGCGGCCTACCTGGCCGACATCACCTACGGCACCAACAACGAGTTCGGCTTCGACTACCTGCGCGACAACATGGTGTTCACGCTGGACCAGCGGGTCCAGCGCGAGCACGCCTACGCGATCATCGACGAGGTGGACTCGATCCTGATCGACGAGGCGCGGACGCCGCTGATCATCTCCGGGCCGGTCGGCAACGAGACCGACGAGAAGTACGCCCAGTTCAACCGGCAGGTGGCGGAGCTGGTCCGGAAGCAGAGCGGGGTGGTGAGCACCCTGCTGGCCGAGGCGGAGCCGCTGCTGGCCGACCCGAAGACGCATGCCTGAGGCGCGCGGTCAAGCTGCTACCTGGCCCAGCTCGGGCATGCCCAAGAACAAGAAGCTGCTCAAGATGCTCAACGAGTCGGGCGTCAAGCAGGCGGTGCAGCGGGTGGAGCTGGACCTGCATCGCCGACCGGAAGCTGCCCACCCGGCAGCAGCAGATGCGGGAGCTCGAGGAGGCGCTCTACTTCGTGCTGGACGAGAAGGGCCACTAGCGTCCACCTGACCGACCGGGCGTCGGCGGCGCTGTCGCCCAACGATCCGGGCTTCTTCCTGGTGCCCGACATCTCCGAGGCGTTCCACCGGATCGACCGCGACCCCGAGCTCGACGCCGCCGCCAAGCGTCAGCCCAGCGCCGCGAGCTCGAGGCCGAGTACGCGGTCAAGAGCGAGAAGCTCCACATCATCCACAAGCTGCTCCAGGCCCACGCGCTCTACGAGAAGGACGTGGACTACCTGGTGCAGGACGGCCAGGTCCTCATCGTGGACGAGTTCACCGGCCGGCTCATGGCCGGGCGGCGCTGGGCCGACGGGCTGCACCAGGCGGTGGAGGCCAAGGAGGGGGTGCAGGTCAAGGGCGAAACCCAGACGCTCGCCACGATCACCATCCAGAACTACTTCCGGATGTACGACAAGCTGGCCGGCATGACCGGCACCGCGGAGACCGAAGAGCAGGAGTTCTTCGACATCTACGGGCTCGAGGTGGTCGGTCATTCCGACCAACAAGCCGATCCGGCGGACCGACCACGACGACCGGATCTACAAGACCCGGCGCGAGAAGTACAACGCCATCGCCGACGAGGTCGAGCGGCTGCACGGCGCTCGGGCTGCCGGTGCTGATCGGCACCGTCACGGTGGACGTGTCGGAGACGCTCTCCCGGCTGCTCAAGCGCCGGGGGCTCAAGCACGAGGTCCTCAACGCCAAGTACCACCAGCGCGAGGCCGAGATCGTGGCGGGCGCGGGGCAGAAGGGCGCCATCACCATCGCCACCAACATGGCCGGCCGCGGCACCGACATCAAACTGGGCAAGGACCTCGACCTGACCACGGAGGAGGCGGGGCTCCAGATCATCGGCACCGAGCGGCACGAGTCGCGCCGCATCGACCGCCAGCTCCGGGGCCGCTCCGGCCGCCAGGGCGACCCCGGCGCCTCGCTCTTCTTCCTGTCGCTCGAAGACGACCTGATGCGGCTGTTCGGCTCGGACCGGATCGCCAGCTGATGGACCGGATGGGGCACCGAGGAGGGCGAGGTCATCAGCCATGCCGCTGGTCACCCGCAACATCGGCCAGGCCCAGAAGCGGGTCGAGCTGCAGAACTTCCAGGCCCGCAAGCGGCTGCTCGAATACGACGACGTGATGAACCAGCAGCGCGAGGTCATCTACTCGCTGCGGATGTTCGCCCTCGACAAGGGCGAGGAGCTCAAGGCCGAGGGGCTCCGGATGGTCGAGGGGGCGCTCGAGCGCGCGGTGATCGGGCACCTTGCTCACGGCCCGGGCGCCGGAGGAGTACGACCGGCAGGGCCTCCACACCCTGCTGCTGCTGCAGTTCCTGGTGCAGGCGGACGCCGTGCTCGACCGCCGAGGCGACGCCGGACCTGGACAAGGTCCTGGCCGCCGTCCGCGCTGGCCGGGCGCGAGGCGCTTCAGACCGGAAGAAGGAGTACCTGCACGGACTTCGCCCGGACGATCGGGGTGCCCGACGTCGACGAGCAGGTCCTGTCGCAGGTCATGCTGGCCGTCCTGGACGAGAAGTGGAAGGATCACCTCTACGATCTCGACCAGCTCCGGAACGCGATCCAGTACCGGGCCTACGGCCAGAAGCGATCCGCTGGTGGAGTACAAGCACGAGGCCTTCGAGATGTTCGAGGACCTGATGCGGGACATCCAGGGCACCTTCACCGAGCGGTTCCTCAAGATCCAGGTCAACGCCGAAGCGCCGCGCCAGGCTCCTCCGCCACGCCGGCCCCCGCCGACTCCGGCGCCGAGGGCGGACGACGGTGCCTCCGACCTGATGCCGGGGGCGGCACCGACCCGATCGGCGCCCGTACCGGCTCCCGCGCCAAGCCTGGCGGCGGCACCCGACGTCAGGGTCGGTGGGCTGCCCAGGCGACCGGCGCCGCAGTTCAGCGGGGAAGTCGGGCGCAACGATCCCTGTCCCTGCGGCTCGGGCAAGAAGTACAAGAAGTGCCACGGGGCGGGGCAGTAGCGCGACCTTCGATGCCTTACCAACAACAAGCGACCCCCCGAGCCGGCAGGTTCGGGGGGTCGTTCGCTTCTCTTCTTTCCACCCTCACCCCGCTTCCCGCTCCCTCCATCGCCCACTGGCCCGACCCCCGCTGAGCAGGCTGGTGGCCGGATCGATGCGGAAGAGCGCGAGCGCGTTGTCGCTCATGATCTTCTGACGGTCCTGCCGGGGAATCGCGATCTGCTCCATGAAGGACAGGTAACTTTCCATCGTGGCGATCGGCCAGTCGGTGCCGTACAGGACGTTTTCCGGTTCCACGCCGTACAGCAGCATTTCCTGCACCTGGCGGCTCATGTAGGTCTCGAACCGGTCGGTGAAGTCGCCGAGCACGAAGCCCGGACAGGTCGGTGTAGACGTTGGCGTTCTTGTAGACCACCTCCATGCAGTCGCGGATCCACGGGATTGCCCAGGTGGCAGATCACGAAGTTCACGTCGGGGTGATCCACCGCGACCTCGTCGACGTGGAGCGGATGGGCGTACTTCACCTTGCCCGCGCGGGTCGTAGGTGTCGCCGGAGTGGATCATGACCGGAATCCGGTGCCGCGCGGCGAACCGGTAGGCCGGCTCCCATTTCGGGTCGCTGGGGTAGAACGACTGGTACCCCGGGTAGAGCTTGAGGCCCTTGAGCTTGCCGGCGGCGACGTGGGGCTCGAGTTCGGCCAGCTCCCCGGGGTCGAATCGCTCGTGGCTCAGTCCCGCCACGACGTACAGATGCGGCTGGTCCTGGACGGCCTCGAGGACCTTCCGCGGTTGAGGGCCGGCCAGGGGTGACCTTGTAGGAGGTGAGGATGACGGCGATGTCCACCCGGTTCAGGCGCATCACCCGGTTGAGCTCGGCCAGGCGGCGCGACAGGCTCTCGACCGTGTCTTCCTCGTAGTTGTTCAGGTGCACATGGCAGTCAACGATCATTGCGACTTCCAGGTGCGCTGGATGATGCCGGCCGCCCAGTCCCGGCCGCCCAGGCCGAAGGCGAGCGCGAGCGCCAGGCAGAGGCCGCCAAAGGCGAGCTCGAAGGCCGCCAGCAGGAGGTCGCCGCCGACCTGGAGCTGGCGCAGGGCCAGCAGTCAGGACGAAGGTCAGGAGCGCCCCCTTGGCCAGATACCCGATGCTCCTGGCCCGCTCGACCCCGATGTTGTTCAGGTAGGTCTCCACCGTGGCGCCGATGAAGCGCGACAGCATGGCGCCGAAGACCACGATGACCAGCGCCACCAGGACGTTGGGCAGGTAGCTCGGCCACCTGATCGAGGATGGCCCCGAGACCTGCAGCCCCAGCACGTTGAACACCGTCAGCGCGACCACCAGCATCAGCAGCCAGTACACCACCGTGGCGATCAGGGTCACCGTGGTGAAGGGGACGCCGCCCCGCATCAGGAAACTCTCGATCCCCGCCTGTTCCGCCGCCGATTCCAGCCGGAGCAGGCGGAGCAGGCGGATCAGTCCCTTGCGAACCAGGCGCGCCAGCAGCCAGCCGAAGATGAGCAGCAGGATGGCGCTCAGCAGCCGGGGCGAGAGGAACTGGAGTTGAGACCAGGTGAGCCGCAGGGCATCCAGGATCGGGTCGACGACTGTGGTCATGGGGTGGCTCCCGTCGGGGGTAACGAGTAGGATAATAACGCTGGGGGAGGGAGTAGACGGAGCCCGACCGCATGCCCGACAGGGGGCCTGAGATGAGCGAGTCCTTCGCGAAGTGAGAGTCGCCTCCTTCACGCCGGTGGTCCGGTCACCGGTGGAAGTCCGCCAGATGCGCCCCGCCGACTTCGCCGGGGTGCGGGAGTTGTGCGCGCTGGTCTACCCGACGACCCCGACCTGGAGCGAGGCACAACTCGCCAGCCACCTGCGTGTCTTCCCGGAAGGGCAGTTCGTTGCCCTGGAAAGGGCCACGGGTGAGCTCGTCGGCATGGCGTCGAGCCTGATCGTCCGCTGGGAAGACTACGGTCTCGGGGCCAACTGGCGGGATTTCACCGACGGTGGAATGTTCACCAACCACGATCCACGGCACGGTCGCACCCTCTACGGAGCGGAGGTGATGGTGCATCCCGGGTGGCAGGGACACGGCGTGGGGAAGCAGCTCTACGCGGCGCGCCGGGCCCTGGCGCGCGAGCTCGGGCTGCTCCGGATCAGGGCGGGGGCCCGCCTGCGCGACTATCACCGACATGCGGCACGACTCACCGCTGAGCGCTATGTCGCCGCCGTCGTCCGGGGGGAGCTGGGCGATCGGACGCTCAGCTTCCAGCTGGGCCAGGGATTCCGGGTCATCGGGGTGGTCGCCGGGTACCTCGCGAACGACCCCGAGAGCCTGGGATATGCCGCGGTCATCGAATGGGTCAACGAGGCCGAGGCCGCAGGGTAGGATATCAGCCCCCGACCTGGCCCCAGCCGGCCTGAGCGCCGCGTGGCATCGCTCAGCGTCGCGTATTTCTGATCCGCCGGAACCGGCGCTCGCCTCCCAGATTGGGGCGTGTCGATTCCCGCCCCGCCTGCTCCCGTTCCCGATCGCCCCCGCGAACGCCTCTGGTCGCTGGGGCCCGCCGCGTTGACGTCCGCCGAACTCCTCGCCATCCTCCTTGGGACCGGCGGCGGGGGCCGGGACGCCAACGCGATCGCCGAACTACTATTGAAGGACGCGGGTGGGACGCTGCGCGGGATCGCCGCCCGCCCCCGCGGGCGAGCTGCTGCGGCCGGGTGGCGTGGGCCCGGCCAAGGCCGCGCGGCTGGTGGCGGCCTTTGAACTGGCCGCCCGGATGACCGCCGAAGCCCGGCCGATCCTGCCCCGGATCCGGGAGCCGGAGGACGTGGTGCGACTGCTGTCGGCCCGGCTGCGCGACCTGGAAGTGGAGGAGTTCCACCTCCTCGCGCTCGACAGCCAGAGCCAGGTCCGCCGACAGGTCCTGGTGACCCGGGGGCTGCTCAACAGCTCCCTGGTGCATCCCCGCGAGGTCTTTCGCGCCGCGATCGCGGAGGCCGCCGCGGGGATCATCGTCGTTCACAACCACCCGAGCGGGGATCCGACCCCCTCGGCGGAGGACCGCGCCGTGACCCGGCAGCTCGCCGAGGCCGGGCGTCTGCTCGATGTCCCGCTGTACGACCACGTGATCGTGGCAGGAGATCGCTACCTGAGCTTTGCCGCCGCGGGGCTGCTGTGACCGGCACCCTTCCCGACGTCGCGCCCGAATTCCGGGCGCTGCTGGCGCGCCACGCCGACCGGCTCGATCTCGAGCTGATCGACCGCGCGCTCCGCTTCAGCGCGTCCGCCCACCGGGGCCAGAAGCGGAAGTCGGGCGAGGACTTCATCACCCACAGCATCGCGGTCGCGTCGACACTGGTGGAACAGCTGCCGGACACCACCTCGATCATCGCGGCCCTGCTGCACGACGTGGTCGAGGACTCCGACGTGCCGGCCGAGGAGGTGGCCCGCGAGTTCGGCCCCGAAGTCGCCGGGATCGTGGACGGCCTCACCAAGATCGCGTCCCTCACCTTCCGCTCCACGGCCGAAGCAGCAGGTGGAGAACTACCGCAAGCTCCTGCTCTCGGTCGCCAAGGACGCCCGGGTCATCATCATCAAGCTGGCCGACCGGCTCCACAACATGCGGACGCTCGAGCACCTGCCGCCCGAGAAGCGCCTCCGGATCGCCACCGAGACGCGGGAGATCTACGCCCCGCTGGCCCACCGCTTCGGCATGGCCGGAATCAAGGCGGAGCTGGAGGACCTGGCCTTCAGGTTCCTCGAGCCCGAGGACTACGCCACGCTCGACGCCCTGGTCGCCGCCAGCGGCGAGGCCCGCGAGCAGATGATCCAGCGGATGCGCGCCCCGCTCGAGCAGGAGTTCCGCCGGGCCGGGATCGAGTGGTTCGAGATCACCGGCCGGCCCAAGCACCTCTGGTCGATCTGGCAGAAGATGAAGCGGCGCCAGAAGACCTTCGAGGAGATCTACGACCTGATGGCGATCCGGGTGCTGGTCCGAAGCGTCCCGGACTGCTACCACGTGCTGGGCATCATCCACCACAACTGGACCCCGATCCAGGAGCGGTTCAAGGACTACATCGCCAGTCCCAAGTCGAACGCCTACCAGTCGCTGCACACCACGATCTTCGGCCCCGGCGGCCAGCTCTTCGAGGTCCAGATCCGGACCCTGGAAATGCACCGGACGGCGGAGTACGGCATCGCGGCCCACTGGATCTACAAGAGCGACACCCGGCGGGACGAGCTGGACCAGCACTTCACCTGGTTCCGCCAGCTGCATGGAGCTGCAGCAGGACGCGCACTCTCCCGAGGAGTTTCTCGAGTTCCTCAAGGTCGACCTGTACCAGGACGAGATCTTCGTCTTCACCCCGCGGGGCGACGTGAAGCGGCTGCCGCGCGGGGCCACGCCGATCGACCTCGCCTTCATCGTCCACACCGAGGTGGGCCTCCGCTGCCAGGGGGCGCGGATCAACGGTCGGATCGCGCCGCTCCACCGCGAGCTCCGCAACGGCGACACCGTCGAGATCCTGACCGGGCCCAATGCCCGGCCCAGCCGCGACTGGCTGAGCCACGTCCACACGGCCCGGGCCCGGCACAAGATCAAGCAGTGGATCCGGCACGAGGAGGAGCGGACCAGCCAGACGCTGGGCCAGGAGATCCTGGCCCGCGAGCTGAAGCGGCGCCGGCTCGACGCCCCCGACGACGAGCAGCTGACCCAGGCCGCCATCGCGCTGGGCCTGGCCGATGGTGCCGGCCTCGAGATCGCGATCGGCCGCGGCGACCAGGCCATCGGGCAGGTCATGCGCGCCCTCTATCCCGACCTCCCCACCGAGGCGCTCCAGGAACCGAAGCCGGGCGTCCTGGGCCGGGTCATCGACCGCATCCGTCTGGGTCGGGGCATCAAGATCCAGGGCGTCGACGGGCTGATGGTGCGCTACGCCCAGTGCTGCCAGCCGGTGCCCGGCGATTCCGGTGGTCGGCTACGTCACCCAGGGGCGCGGCGTCTCGATTCACCGGGCCGACTGCCCGAACCTGCTGACCCTCACCGATGGCGGGCGGCGGGTGGAGATCGACTGGCAGGAAGTCGAGGGCGAGGCCTTCACCGTCCGGCTCGAGGTCAACGGCGAGGACCGGCGCGGCCTCTACGCCGACCTGATGCAGGCCATCAGCCAGTCCGGCACCAACATCAAGGGGGCCGACCTCAACTCGAAGGACGGCACGATGTTCGGCACGGTCTTCGTGGAGGTGGACAACCTCCCGCATCTCGCCAAGGTCATCAAGGCCATCCGCAAGGTGAAAGGCGTGAGCGAGGTCGAGCGGCGCGACGCTCCCGGCGGAGCCAAATAGCCCCGCGGATGCCCAACTACTGGCTGCTCAAGACCGAACCCTCGACCTACGCCTTCGACCAGCTGGAACGGGACGGCCGGACCATCTGGGACGGCGTGCGCAACAACCTGGCGCTGATGCACCTGCGCGGCGATGAAGGCGGGCGACCAGGTGCTGATCTATCACTCCGGAGCCGTGAAGGCGGCGATCGGCGTGGCCCGGGTGGCTGCGGCGGCCTATCCCGACCCGCAGCAGTCGGATCCCCGCTGGTCGTGGTGGACCTGACACCGCTGCAGGCGGTTGAAGCACTCCGTCACCCTCGCGCGAGATCCGTGCCGACCCGGCGCTGGCCGAGCTGCCCCTCATCAAAATGACCCGCCTCTCGGTCATGCCGGTGACACGGGAGCAGTGGAAGCGGCTGCAGGCGATGGGAGAGGCGAGGGTTGAAGGCGTGAAGGATTGGAGGATTGATGGATTGGAGGCTGGCCGAGTTGACTGATCCGGCGATCCTTCAATCCATCAATCCATCAATCCGACCATTCTATATTCCGCCACATGTCTTCCCCCCGTTTCGAAGTCCAGGCCCCCTTCGAGCCCGCCGGCGACCAGCCCCGCGCCATCCGCGAGCTGACCGAGGGCCTCCGCCGGGGCGACCGCTACCAGACGCTGCTCGGCGTCACCGGCTCCGGCAAGACGATGACCCTGGCGCACGTCCTCGCGAACTTCGGCCGCCCGACGCTGGTCCTCTCCCACAACAAGACGCTGGCCGCCCAGCTCTACGGCGAGCTCCGCCAGTTCCTCCCCGACAACGCGGTCGAGTACTTCGTCTCCTACTACGACTACTACCAGCCCGAGGCCTACGTCCCCTCGACCGACGTCTACATCGAGAAGGACGCCTCGATCAACGAGGACATCGAGAGCCTGCGGCTCCGGGCCACCTCGAGCCTCATGGAGCGCGAGGACGTGGTCATCGTCGCCACGGTGAGCGCCATCTACGGCCTCGGCGACCCGGTCGAGTACCGCCGGCTGCTGCTCAATGCCAAGGTGGGCGAGAGCCCCGGCCGCGACGGCATCCTCCAGGACCTGGTGCGGATCCAGTACGCCCGCAACGACGTCTCGTTCGAGCAGGGCACCTTCCGGGTCCGGGGCGACACGGTCGAGATCTTTCCGGCCTACGACGAGCAGGCGGTCCGGATCGAGCTCTGGGGCGACACCGTCGAGCGGATCACCAAGATCCACCCGCTCACCGGCGAGGCCCTCAAGCAGCTCGACCGCTGCGCCATCTACCCGGCCAAGCACTTCGTCACCGAGCGCGGCACCATCGAGCGGGGAGTCAAGCTGATCCGCGCCGAGCTGGCCGAGCGGCTGCGCGAGCTCCGCGCCGCGGGCAAGCTGCTCGAGGCGCAGCGCCTCGAGTCGCGCACCAGCTTCGACATCGAGATGATGCTCGAGATCGGCACCTGCGCCGGCATCGAGAACTACTCGCGTCCGCTCAGCGGCCGGGCGGCGGGCGAACGGCCCGCCTGCCTGCTCGACTACTTCCCGCCCGACTTCCTCGTCGTGGTCGACGAATCCCACGTCACCCTGCCGCAGATCGGCGGGATGTACCACGGCGACCGCTCCCGCAAGGAAACCCTGGTCGAATACGGCTTCCGCCTGCCCTCGGCGCTCGACAACCGCCCGCTCCGGATCGAAGAATTCATGACGCTGGTGCCCCGGATGATCAGCGTCTCGGCCACCCCGGGCGAGACTGAACTGCGAGCTCTCCGGCGGGCGTGGTCGTCGAACAGATCATCCGCCCCACCGGCCTGGTCGACCCCGAGGTCGAGATCCGGCCGGTGGCGGGCCAGGTCGACGACCTGCTCGGCGAGATCCGGGAGCGGGTCAAGCGCCGCGAGCGGGTCCTGGTCACCACGCTGACCAAGCGGATGGCCGAGGACCTGACCGACTACCTGCAGCAGGCCGGGGTCCGGGTGCGCTACCTGCACTCGGACATCGACGCGATCGAGCGGATGGAAATCCTGCGCGGGCTCCGGCTGGGCGATTTCGACGTGCTGGTCGGCATCAACCTGCTGCGCGAAGGACTGGACCTGCCGGAGGTCTCCCTGGTCGCGATTCTCGACGCCGATCACGAGGGGTTCCTCCGCTCCGATCGCTCGCTGATCCAGACCGTGGGCCGGGCCGCCCGCCACTCGGGCGGACACGCGATCCTCTACGCCGACCGGATCACCGGCTCGATGCAGCGCGCCCTCGACGAGATGGACCGCCGGCGGACGATCCAGCAGGCGCTACAACGCCGAGCACGGCATCACCCCGACCAGCATCGTCAAGTCGCTGGAGGAGGTCCGGCTCAGCACCCGCGTGGCCGATGCCCGGACCGAGAAGCCCGCCGCCCGGACGCGAGAAGCTGGTCGCAGCCCGACCTGCACGATCCCGTCCGGCGCGCGGCCGCGATCGCGGCGCTCGAACGCCAGATGCGGGACGCCGCGGCCAACCTCGAGTACGAGGTGGCCGCGCTGCTGCGCGACCAGATCCTCGAGCTCCGGGCCCTCGGCACCCCGGGGGCGGTCCGCGCCGAATCGCGCCCCCGCCAGCGGCCCGCCCGTCGCCGGGTGTGATGCGGGCGCTTGACCGAGGCCCAGCTCCGTGAAGAGGGAGAGCGGATCGGGCGCGACGCTGCCGCCGGGAAGCGTCGTGCTGCTCGAGGGCGACCTGGGGGCGGGGAAGACCACCTTCATCGCGGCGGTCGCCCGCGGCCTCGGAGTGCCCGCCGGGGCCACCAGTCCCACCTACGCCCTGGTCCATCGCTACCAGGGGCGGCGGGGGCCCGTCTTTCATCTCGACTGCTATCGGCTCCGCACGCCCGAGGAAGCCGCCGATCTCGACTGGGAAACGCTGCTGCGGGAGGGGGATGCCCTGCTGATCGAGTGGCCGGACCGGGCGGCCGCCTGGCTGCCCGTCCGGCGGCCGGCGCTTCCGCCTGCACCACCTTCCCGATCCGGCCCTGCGCGGGCTCGAGGAGGTCTGAGTGTGGCTCGGCGCTCGAGACCGCCGGCGACCGCGCGTCGGTCGCGGTGGGCTGGCCCGGGCGCATCGGCGGGGCCGCCACGCTGGCCGGCTCGCAGGCGGCACGCCGGCGCCATGCTCGGGCTGGTCGACCAGGCCTGCGCCTCGGCGGGGGCGGCGGTCGGGGAGATCGAAGGCATCATCGTGGCCGACGGCCCCGGCAGCTTCACCGGGCTTCGGGTCGCCGCCGCGGTGGCCAAGGCGATGGTCCGCGCCCGCGGCCTTCCGCTCTGGACGGCACCCGTCGCTCGTCGCGCTGGCCGCACAGGCGGCTCGCGCCCGGGGGCGGGTGCATCGTGGCGGTGCGCGATGCGCTGCGGGGCCAGCTCTTCGCGACCGCCTGTCGGTTCCGGCCGGGAGCGCTCGAAATCCTGCTGCCTCCCGCGGTCGTTCACGCCCGAACAGCTCGCGGCGAGCGGTGCCCTCCGGCCGGACGCCGTCGTGATCCGGGCCGGCGGCACCTGCCGGCTTCCCGAAGCGTGGGCCGGGTCAAGCCACGAGCGTGCGCTGGCCCGAGGCCTCGGCGCTCGCTGGGGCTCGATCGGGCTGTCGGGGCGGCGCCCGGAGGATCGCACGATCCGGCGGACTGGGAGCCGGACTACGGCCGACCCGCCGAGGCCCAGACCCGCTGGGAGGAGACGCCATGGCCGGCGACTGCCGGATTCGCCCGGCACACTCCGCTGACATCGCGGCGCTGGCGCGGCTCGAGGAAGAGTGCTTTTCCGGATCCGTGGAGCGAGGACGGCTTCCGCGAACTGCTCGCCGCCCCGGGCAGTCTCGTGCTGGTCGCCGCGGACAATCGCCGGGAGCAGGTGGTGGGCTACCTGGCGGCGCGACGGGTGCTGGACGAGAGCGAAATCCTCAACCTCGCCGTCGCGGTTCCCTGGCGCCGGCGTGGGATCGGGCGGGCGCTCCTGGCAGGGCGCGCTCGAGGAATTGCGGCGCCGGGCCATCCGGCAGGTCTATCCTCGAGGTGCGGGAATCGAACCTCGCGGCCCAGCGGCTCTACGGCGGCCTGGGCTTCCGTCCGATCGGGCAAAGACCGAACTATTACCGAAGCCCGCGCGAGAATGGTCTGGTACTTTGCCTCACTCTACAGGGTACGGCGTAAGTTCGGTACTAGTGGCGTAAATTTGGTTGACAAAAGGACTTGCGACCCCTATATTTTCCCAGGGTCCGCTGGGCCCTGGCTCTGCACTACGTTCTGGAGGTTACCGTGAGCCGCAGTCTCAACAAGGCAATCCTGATCGGGAATCTGGGGGCTGACCCCGAAGTCCGGAGCACCTCCAACGGGTCCCGGGTGGCGACGTTCTCCCTCGCCACCAGCCGGCAGTGGAAGGGGCAGTCGGGAGACAAGCAGGAAAAGACCGAGTGGCACCGGGTGGTGGCCTGGAACAACAAGGCCTCGACCCTGGCCGACGTCGTCGAGAAGTACGCCAAGAAGGGCGACAAGGTCTACGTCGAAGGCTCGCATCGAATACCGGACGTGGCAGGATCGCGAAGGCCAGACCCGCTACACCACCGAGATCAACGCCCGCGAGATCATTCTTCTCTCGGGTCGCTCCGGTGAGAGTAGCGGAGTCGTTCAACTCCTCGAAAGTCGGTGCTGCGACGGGCGCGGCCCCCAAGAAGGACGGGTCGTTCGAGGACTTCCCGGAGGCTCTGGATGCCGAGGCTGACGATCTCCCGTTCTGAACTGATGACCGCACTGGTCGGGCTCGCCGCCGCCGTTTTCCCGGCGGCGGCGATGGCCCAGACGCCCGTGACTCCGTCGGCGGAGACCCACACCGTCAAGCCGGGAGACACCCTCTGGGGCATCGCCCGTCAGTACCTCGGCGATCCCTTCCTCTGGCCCGAAATCTACCGGCTCAACACCAACGTGGTGGAGGACCCGCACTGGATCTATCCAGGCGAGGTGCTTCAGCTCCACGGTGGCGCGGAAGTGAGCGCCGTGCCGGCGGCCCCTGCGGAATCCGCGGCCGTCGTCGCCGCCGCGCCGGTTCCCGCTGCTGCTGAAGTCGCCGCCGCTCCGGCTGAGGTCGCCGGCCGCCGCCGAAGCAGCCGAGGCCGCTCCCGCGGCCATGCCGGATTCCGAGGCGGTCGATTCGATGCAGGTCGCCTACGAACAGGATGGCGTCGGATTCCGGCCTCGGGGCTCTTCCCCAAGGCGGGCGTCGAGATCTCCTCGCCGCCGCTGCTCAACGAAGTCGAAGCAGAACTACGTCCCGCTGCGGCGCGACGAGTTCTATGTCGCCGGGTTCCTCACCGAGGGCGAGGAGATGCCCTTTGGCGTGATGCTCGGCCCAATCACTCCGAAGGACATCGACGTCTCCTCCAACCGCCAGATGGCCAGCTTCATCAACATGATGGTGGCCGTCACGCCCTCCGAAGGGCGCGTCGTACCAGGTCGGTGACACGCTGATGATCGACTACATCGCCCGCCAGGTGCCGGGCTACGGCCGGATCGTCGTGCCGACCGGCATGGTGGTGGTGCGTGACGTCAGCAAGCCGCAGAACGTGGCCGAGATCATTCAGCAGTACTGGCCGATCTATCGCGGGATGTCGGTCCTCCCGGCCGATCACTTTACCGGCGTGGGGCACGTCCGTGCGGTGCCGATCTCCGATGGCGTCGATGCGACGGTGATCGCCCAGCGGAGCAACGCCCGCCTGACCGAACTCCAGGGGTACATGTTCATCGACAAGGGCAAGACGCGCTGGGGTGGCCCGCGGCGACATTTTCGAAATTCAGCGCCAGCCCCGTTCCATGCCGAACGGTCCCAACGTCACCCCCGAGGTGATCGCCCGGATCCAGATCGTGCGGGTCCGTGACAAGACGGCCACCGGCAAGGTGGTCTGGCTCGGCACCGGCATCATCCGGGTCGGCTCGTCGGCGCACCAGGTCGCCAAGCTGCCCAGCTAGAACCGGGCGCAGTGCAGGCTGGTCCCGTCTGAACCAGGAAAGGGGCGCCAGAAACGCCCCTTTCTTCTATTTTACCCCGCAGCTGTCGCTCGGGGCCTTCCACGGAGGACTGCTTTTGTTCCAGCTCGGATCCACCACTCCATCATCGTCGTTCGAACTGGTCCTCCACTCCAGCACCGAGACCAAGGTGGTCCTGCTGGTCACGGTGGTCTTCTCGCTGGCCAGCTGGTTCATCATCGTCGCTCAAGTGGTGGCAGTTCCGGCGGCTCCGCCGCCAGGCCGACCGGTTCTTCACCGAGCTGGAACGCACCACCCGCCTCAAGGACGCCTACCACGCGGTCCTCAAGCTGCCGCCCGTCGCCCTACAACCGGCTGTTCCGGGAGGGGCTGAACTTCTACTCCGAACTTCGGCCCGGCGTCCTGCGCGACGCCGACGGCCGAGCCCGGCGCAGGGCCTGACCGACCACCCAGCTCGAGGCCCTGAAGATGGTGCTCGAGAAGGAGGTCTCCGCGGAGCGCGACCTGCTCGGCCACTACGTCCCCTGGCTGGCGACGATCGGCTCGGTGAGCCCGCTGCTCGGGACTGCTCGGCACCGTGCTCGGCGTCATGGACGCCTTCATCGGGATCTCCAGCAAGGGCTCCGGGCAACATCGCCGCGGTGGCCCCCGGGGTGGCGGAGGCGCTGGTCACCACCGTCGGCGGGCTGGCCGCGGCGATCCCGGCGGTCATCGCCTACAACCTCTACGTCAGCCGGCTGAGTCTCTTCGCCGGCGAGCTCGAGGGATTCGCCAATGAGCTGATCGGCTCGATGGCACGAGAGGGACTGATCTAGATGGCCGGCGGCATCGGGCAGCAGCGGCATCCGGAGTCGCGGCAGCCACGCCGCTGATGGCCGACGTCAACGTCACCTCGCTGGTCGACATCGCGTTCGTGCTCCTGATCATCTTCATGATCACGGCGCCGATGATGCAGGGCGGGGTGGACGTCGAGCTTGCCGCGGGCCGAGGCCGTCCGCTGCCCGACCAAGGAGGGGATGGTGGTGTCCGATCGATCGCCGGGGCAGGGTCTTCATCGACGAGACGCCCGTGAGTCTCCTGGCGGATTTCCGCCTGACCTTCCGGTCCCTCGTCGCGGCCCGGAAGCCGAGCGGGGTCTACCTGCAGGGCGGACGCCCGGGTGCCGTACGGCGAGGTGGTGCAGGTGCTGGCCATCATCCGGATCGTCGGGGATCTCGAACGTGGGGCTGGTGGCCGAGGAGGAGCGGACGCAGTGAAGCTGATCCGGCCACCGCGCGACCGGTCGGGACGATGGGCGGGACTGGTGGGGACGGTCGATGATCCATGTCGGGGCCGTCCTCTTCCTGGTGGCGGCGGTCCACACGCCCCGCGCCCGGGCCTCCGGTCTACGCAGTCA
The DNA here is from genome assembly GCA_963724265.1 of uncultured Gemmatimonadales bacterium. GTDB lineage: Bacteria > Gemmatimonadota > Gemmatimonadetes > Gemmatimonadales > GWC2-71-9 > DATEHG01. The sequence continues at coordinate 1,075,724 of CAVRTU010000005.1, read as the reverse complement.
ACCTGGTGGCCGCCCCGGCGCCTCTGCCGACCCGGGCTCCCGAGGCCGTCGAGCGCGAGGCGCAGCCGGCTCCGCCGGAGCCAGCGCCGACGCCTAGCAAGGCCCCCTCCGGCCCCTGCCAAGGCGATTCCCAAACCGCAGCCCAAGGCGCCGGCGAAGGCGCCGGCGCGTCCTGCGCCGGCCCTTCGTCCCGGCCGAGCGCGAGCCCGCTCCCCGGGCGCGGCGGCCGCCGCGCCCGGCGCCTGGAGAAACGCCGAGCACCGGCAAGGACGCGGTGACCGTCAAGACGCCCGGCCTCGACTTTCCCTATCCCGAGTACCTGCGCAACATCGTGGAGCAGGTCTACCGTCGCTGGGACCGGCCCCCCGGCAACGTGCCGCTGACCGCGGAGGTCAGCTTCCTCATCCTCCGCGACGGCACTGTCAAGAACATCCATTTCACCACGCCGTCGGGCAGCTTCTCGTTCGACCTCGGCGCGCAGGGCGCCGTCGAGGCGGCGGGGAACGCGCGCGCCTTCGGCTCGCTCCCCGACGGCTACCCGGCCGATGTGCTTCCGGTAAGTTTCTTCTTCACTCCGCGTCAGGGGCCATGACTCGAACTTTCTCCCGATCCGTTCTGCTGCTGGCCGTGGCTGCCGTCCCGCTGCGTGCCCAGGACACCTCCGCGTGTTCTGGACCAGGGAGTCCGGGTCGGCATCACCTACTCCCCGGGGATGCGTCCCGGCCTGGTCGTCGTTCCGACGGCCGGGCTCGATTCGTTGCGAACGATCGTGCAGCGGGATCTCGATTTCAGCGACCAGTTCGAGCTGGTCATCCTCCCGGCCTCGGCCCGGGAGTCGACGGGAGGACTCTCGTCGGGCTCCTCCGCCAAGCCGGCGCCGCTGAACTATTCGCTGTATCGCAGCCTGGGGGCGAGCTACGCGGTCGAGTGCTATCCGGGAGGCGGGTCGGGGCGCGTGGCGGTGCGGCTCCATGACGTCGGCGGGGCGACGATCCGTCGCGAGGGGACCTTCGCGATTCCCGAGCCCTGGGAGCCCGGATTCCGGCAGGCGGTCCATCGGCTCAGCGACGAGGTGGTGCGGTGGATCACCGGGGTGCCGGGATTCGCCGCGACCCAGATCGCCTTCGTGGCCGACAAGCGGATCTGGCGAGTCGACACCGACGGGGCGGGACTGAGCGCGCTGACGCAATCCCGGCGAGGAGCCGCTCTCGCCGACCTGGTCGCCGGACGGGCGGCGCATCGCCTTCACGATGTTCGGCGCCGGCCGGGGCAGCATCGTGGTCCAGACGCTGGCGACGGGAGCCAGGGCGACGGTCCCCACCACCGAACGCAACCTGAACATCACGCCGGCCTTCTCTCCCGACGGGCGCACGCTCGCGTTCGCCCACTCGAGCGAGGACGGAACCGACATCTTCACCGCGGACATGATCGAGCGCTGCTGCGTGCAGCGCTTGACCGTGGGCCGCTATGCGGACAACTTATCCCCGACCTACGCGCCCGACGGCCGTCGGATGGCGTTCGTCTCGACGCGCGCCGGGCTGCCGCAGATCTACTCGATGGCGGCGGATGGCACCGACCAGGAGTTGCTGGCGCCGTTCGACTACGGCATCACCGGGCAGCTCCAACGCGCCCGACTGGTCGCCGGACGGCGCCAGCGTCGTCTTCCACCGGGACGTGGGCCAGACGCTGCAGATCTTCCTGCTCGACGTGGCCAGCCGGCGGGTCCGGCAGCTGACCTCGACCGGGCGCAACGAGGACCCCTCGTGGGCGCCGGACGGCGGCACATTACCTTTGTCTCGGATCGGAGCGGCCGTGGGCAGCTCTGGGTCATCGATGTCGAGACCGGTCGCATCCGCCAGGTGTCCACGCCAGGGGCCGCGCGGCTTGCCGACACTGGTCTCGCCGACTGGATGGTATTCCCTGATCACTCACCCCTACTAGGACGAACAATCATGCGTCTCGCTCCATCGCGCCTTGCGCTGTTCGCCGTCGCCACACTGGCGGCCTGCGGCGGTAAGTCCAGAACCCGAAGAGCCCGCACCGGCCCCCGCGCCTGCGGCCGTGGATAGCTCCGCGATCCTCCGGGCACGCCAGGACTCGATCGACGCGGCGAACCGCGCCCGCGCCGAGGCCGAAGCCAATGCCAAGGCCGCCGCCGCTGCTGCCGCCGCCGCCGAAGCCGCGCGAGATCCGGGATCAGCTGCTGGCCACGATCGCCGTACCGATCCACTTCGACTTCGACAAGTCGGACATCCGCCCGGGCGACGGCGATCTGCTCGACCAGAAGGCGGCCATCCTCCAGGCCAATCCCGCGCTGACCCTCCAGATCGCCGGCAACGCCGACGAGCGGGGCTCCGTCGAGTACAACCTGGCCCTCGGGAATCGCCGCGCCGCCGCGGCCAAGCGGTACCTGATGAACAAGGGCATCGACGGCGGTCGCCTCGAGGTGATCTCCTACGGCGAGGAGCGGCCCGGTCAACCCTGGGCACAACGAAGCGGCCTGGTCCGAGAACCGGCGCGACGACTTCGTCGTGACGGGTGGCGGTGACAGCCTCGTGAAGGCCTTGAACCGTTTCACGCGCAGGACCCTCCTGTCTGGAGTGCTCGCCCTTGGGGCCTGTGCCACCAAGGGCGATCTCCAGCGGGTGGAAGATCAGCTGGTCCTGAGCAGGCAGGAGACCGCCCGGCGGGATTCCGCCGCGGCGGCCGACCTGGCCGACATCATGGCCCTGCAGCAGCGGATCCTCGATTCGCTGGGGCAGGGCCAGCGTCGCCTGGCGGCGCTGCAGGGCTCCCTGCAGGCCTTCAAGGGCGACATGAATACCGAGTTGTACAACGTGCAGCAGCAGCTGGTGCAGGTGCAGGCGCTGACCGGCCAGAGCCAGCAGCGGCTCACCGACCTGCGGACCCAGATCGACGCCCGCAGTGAGCAGATGGGCGCCGCCAACCGGCCCGACGCGGCCGCCGGCCCGGCCGACAGCGGCAAGCCGGCCGCCACCGGGCCTTCGGCCGACCAGATGTACGAGGCCTCGCTGAACCAGCTGCGCCGGGGCAGTCCGGGCACCGCACGGATGGGGTTCCAGCAGTTCGTCAAGACCTTTCCCGCCGATCCGCGCGTAGCCGACGCCACCTTCTTCATCGGGGAAAGCTTCGCCGGCGACACCCCCGATTCGGCCGTGGTCTACTACGCCCAGGTCGCCAAGGACTACCCCAAGTCGACCCGGGCACCCAGCGCGCTCTACAAGCTGGGCCTCCTGGCCGAGCGGGCGAAGGACCCGGCCGCAGCCAAGGGCTACTACCAGCGGGTGATCAAGAACTATCCCGCCTCCGACGAGGCGGCCCTGGCCAGGGACCGGCTCAAGTCCGTCGGCTCCTGATTCGGGGCACGACGGGGTCATGACCGGTCCCGGGGGCGAGATGCCCTTCCTCGATCATCTCGAGGAACTGCGCACCCGCCTCATCAAATCCCTCCTCGCGCTCATCTGCGGTTTCGCCGTCGGACTCTGGATCGTCCAGCGGCTCGACCTGATCGTCTGGCTCAAGCGGCCCATCGCGTCCTACCTCGCCTACACCGGCGGCAAGCTCACCATCACCAATCCGACCGATTCGGTGATGATCGTGCTCAAGCTCTCATTCATCGTCGGCGTCGTTCTGGTGTCGCCGGTCATCATCTATCAGGTGTGGGCCTTCCTGTCGCCGGCGCTGTATGAACGCGAGCGCAAGACCATGGCCCCCGCGCTCCTGGTGGGCCTCCTCCTGTTCCTGGTCGGCGCCGCGCTGGGGTGGTACTTCGTGGTGCCGCAGGCCCTCCACGTCTTCCTGGGGTTCCAGTCGGAGGCGCTGGCCTACGTCATCAGCTACAGCGAGTACTTCAGCTTCATCCTCCAGATCGTGGTGGCCCTGGGCCTGTCGTTCGAATTGCCCCTGGTGATCATCATCCTGGCCGGGCTCGGCCTGGTCACACCGGGGGCGCTGAACCGCTTCCGGCGCATCTGGCTGGTGCTGGCCTGCGTCGCCGGCGCCCTGCTCTCGCCCGGCACCGACGTCATTTCGATGATCATGATGACGGTACCGCTGCTCCTGCTTTACGAAGTGGGCTTCGCGGGGGCGGTGATCATCGAGCGCCGGCGCAAGCGGGCCGCCGCGATCGCCGGGCTGATCCTGATGGGACTGCTGCTGGGAGGAGGGTCGCTGGGCGCGCAGGAGCCCGTGCCCAGGGCCGGGGCGGTCGGTGCCCAGGCCCGGGACTCGCTGCCGGACTCGACGCGGGCCCGGCGTGGCCAGGCCCTCGACACCGCCACCGCACGCCGACTCGGCCTCCCGTCCGCTCCCACCCGCAGCTTTGCTCCCGCCGATTCCCTGACTGACGCCCTCCTCCAGCGCCCCGGCTACGTGGTCACCCAGTACCGGGCCGATACCGCCACGGTCCTGCCGGCGGAGCGACGGCTGATCCTCCGGGGACAAGCGCTGGCGGGCCGCCAGGGGACGCTCCTGCAGGCCGATTCGATCACCTATCACGAGGCGTCGTGCGCCCTGGATGCCACCGGCAGTCCCGCCCTGTTCGACAAGGCGAACGTCATGGTGGGCCAGGGCATCCGGTACAACACCTGTCTCCAGCGTGGCGTGGTGACGCAGGCCTTCACCGACTTCACGGAGGGAGCCACCACCTGGTACCTGCGGGGCAACATCGCCCAGGACTCGAGCGCCTCGCGACTCTACGCGGCCTCGAGCGCGGTCACCAGTTGTGACCTGCCCACGCCGCACTACTACTTCGAGGCCAAGGAAGTGAAGTGGACCGCCAACCACTTCATCGTGGCCCGTCCGGCGGTGCTCTACATCCGTGACGTCCCCATCCTCTGGCTGCCATTCGTCTTCCAGGACACGCGCGCGGGGCGCCGCTCCGGCATCCTGATCCCGAGGTTCGGCATCAACGACCTGGTCCGGCCCGATCCCTCCTACAAGCGGCAGGTCACCAATGTCGGATACTACTGGGCGCCGAACGACTACTTCGACATGCTGGTCAGGATGGACTGGTACAGCGGCAGGTACACCACGTTCGGGTTCGGGGGGCAGTATCACTGGCTGGACCGGTTCCTCACAGGGTCGTTCACCCTCAACCGCACCCTGAACGAGGGTGGTTCCCGTGGCTTCACCGTCCACTGGGACCACCGCCAGGCCTTCAACCTGAGCACGTCCCTCAACCTGACGCTCGACTACGCCAGCAACACCCAGCAGCTGGCCGGCAACGCGATCGACCCGCTCGTCAACACGCGGACGATCATGAGCAACATCAACTTCACCCGGCGCATGCGCTGGGGGAACCTGAGCCTCGGCGCCACCCGCCGCCAGACCGTTTCGACCGGAACGGTCCAGATGACGCTGCCGACCTTCACGATGACGCCGAAGCCGATCGATATCGGGCGCAGCTTCACCTGGTCGCCGTCGCTCAGCATCACCAACAACCTCAACACCGGCGTAATCCAGGTCGTCCCCACGGTGGTGGCGGGGGGGGTGCAGAGCGACTCCAGTACTTTCAATACCCGCACCACGTCGCTCCAGTTCAGCACCCCGCTCCGGATCGGCGGATTCAACTGGAGCAACGGCTTCAGCGTGACGGACCAGCAGAGCGGCCTGGTCACCGCGGGCGTGCTCCCCCAGGTCCAGATCGATCCGGTGACCGGCGACACCCTCAACGTCTACCGGACGAGCAACGGCGATTTCGCGACGGGCATCGACTGGACCACCAGCATCGGCCTGCCGATCCTGCTGCGCGGGAGCTGGAAGCTCCAGCCCTCCATCGGCGTGGCCAACGTCGCGCCCGGCCCGCTCCTGCTTCGCAACCAGCGGAGCGGAGGACAGTACGTGGCCCAGACCAAGCGGCTGGAGTTCGCCGTCTCCCTGAGCCCGACGCTGTTCGGCTTCTACCCCGGATTCGGGCCCGTGGCGCGGTTCCGGCACACGCTCTCGCCAGTCATTACCTACCGATACAATCCGGCCGCGACGGTTCCGGGTGACTATGCCAACGCCGCCGGGCTGAGCTCGACGCTCAGCCCCCAGGTCCAGACCCTGGGCATCGGGTTCTCGCAAAACCTCGAGGCCAAGGCCAGGAGCGCCGCGGCAGACACCGGGGCCACGTCCACCGCGCGCAAGTATCGCGTGTTCAGCCTCAGCACGAGTCCCATCCAGTACGACTTCGAGCAGGCCAAGCAGCCGGGCTTCAACGGCTGGCGGACTCAGCTGTTCAGCAACACCTTCCAGAGCGATCTCCTGCCCGGCTTCAACCTGACCCTTCAGCACAACCTCTGGGACGGGCCGGTCGGACTCACCACCTCGCACTTCAGCCCATACCTGCAGAGCGTCTCCGCCAACTTCTCGATCTCGGGCAACACCTTTCGCTCGCTGTCCCGCCTGCTTGGCCTGTCCGACAAGCCGGCGCCGGCCGCGGGTCCAACGGGGCAGGCCCCGGCCGGCTATCAGGCCGGCGGAAGCGGCAGGCCGGGGTCCTGGTTCAATGCCGATCCGCTGGCGCGGTCGGGCAGTCACGGGTTCACGGCGGCGTTCAACTACTCCCTGCAGAAGAACCGCGCCATCGGCACTCTCCCTGCCTCGAAGCAGGAAAGCCTCGGCTTCAACACCAGTTTCTCACCGACTCCCTTCTGGACCGTGTCCTGGAACACCCAGTACAACTTCACCGCGCACCGCTTCGAGTCGCAGATCCTCCGCCTGCAGCGGGATCTCCACGAATGGCGCGCGGGGTTCGATTTCCTCCGCAACCCGAACGGGAATTTCGCCTTCTATTTCTCGATTGCCCTGACCGACCTGCCAGAGCTCAAGTTCGACTACAACCAGACCAGCGACATCCAGTAGCTGTCCTCCGGGCGGGACGCCGCCCACACCCCTTCACACCCTATCTCGTTTGCGCCCAGCGGGTTACGGGATCCCCTCGCCGTGGCACGCCGCCTGCCCCCGGCTCTTCGTCCCCTCTGGAGCCCATATGCGACTGTCACCCATTGGCGCCATCGCCCTGCTGGCCTCGGTCGCCGCCTGCCAGCCTGATTCAGTCGTCGTTCCGGTGGCGGTGCTACCCCCGCCAACCGGCCTGGTCTATGAACTCGATCCCGTGGGCTCCGGCAGCGCTCCAGCAGGGATCCTCCTCCGCTGGGTCCCGGTCTACGATGCCTCGCTGGCCGCCTGGAACATCTACTCGCGCGGCGCAACCACCGATCCCTACGTCCTCCGCGGCACCACCACCTCCCCCACCTTTCACGACAACGGCGTTCCACATCTCCAGTATTACGTGACGGCCGTCGACGTGAACGGCGGCGAGAGCGCGCCCAGCCTCTCGATTACCGTGGATGAGCGGCTCACGTTGCCTGCTCCCCTCGCCCTCGGCAGTACCTCTCTCAACGGGGCGGTCCTGCTGGAGTGGACGGACAACGCCTACACCAGCACCCCTGACCGGTTCAAGGACTATAGGGTCTACAGCACCTCGTATGATCTCGACCAGAATCTCTGCGGGGTGGACTGGGTGCTGGAAGGAACCACCGTGGCGCCCGAGTACCTGGTCGCAGCGCTGACCAATGGCGTCCCCCGCTGCTACGGTGTCTCGGCCGTCAGTCTGGAGGGGTACGAGAGCCTCTGGTCGCCGCTGCGCAGCGACACCCCGCGCCCCGACGCGCTGAACGTCGTGCTCTACGCCCGCCAGTTCCAGGATGCGGGCAGCGGCTTCCGCTTCTGGCTGGACTCGAACCATGACGGCCTCGCCCAGCCCGGTGAGGTGGGGGGCGTGGTCTCGGCGTCCTCGGGCCTGGCGGATTTCGTCGTCGACCGCGACGCGTCGAATCGTCTCTACCTCACTCCGGCACGCGCGGGGACCGGCATGCAGGTCTATGGAGCGGTACCGGTCGACGCGCTGTCGAGCATCGACTACGCGCCGGCCGGCGGGTATGGCACCGCCGCGCTCGAGGCCCTCCCCGGCTGGGGCTATGTCGCCGAAATGCCGGGGCCCGATGGATTCGCCCGATACGGGGCAGTGCGGGTCAGCCATGTCGGGACCGACTTCCTGATCCTGGACTGGAGCTACCAGATCGACCCGGGAAATCCGGAGCTGACCGTCGTCAAACACTGATGCTGGGCGGGGGCCTGGGTTAATTTCCGGCCATGCCAGCCCCCCTCCAGCTCGACGGCCGATCGCTCTCCATCGACTCGTTTGTGGCGGCAGCCCGTGACCCGGGTTGCCGCCTTTCCCTTGCCCCAGCCGCCTTGGCTTCCCTGGGGGCCAGCCGCGCGCTGGTGGAGCGGGCCATCGCCAGCGGGCGCACGATGTACGGGATCAACACCGGCTTCGGCAAGCTGGCCAATGTGTCGGTGGCGCCCGATCAGCTCGACCAGCTCCAGGCCAACCTGATCCGGAGTCACGCCGCCGGGGTGGGGGCCCACCTCCCGGCGGACGTGGTGCGTGGCGTGATGATTCTCAGGGCCAACGTCCTGGTACGGCCGACCAGCGGGGTCCGGCCTGCCCTGGCCGAAGCCCTGGTGGCGCTGATCAATGCCGGCATCGTTCCGGTGGTGCCGGAGCAGGGGAGTGTCGGCGCCAGCGGCGATCTGGCACCGCTCAGCCACATCGCGCAGGCCCTGATGGGGGAGGGCGAGGTGCTGCGATCCGGCGGGACGGAGCCTGCGGCCCAGGCGCTGGCCCGGGCAGGACTCGGCCCCTTCCGCTTCGCGCCGAAGGAGGGGCTGGCGTTCATCAACGGGACCCAGGCGCAGACCGCCCTGCTGGCCCTCCTGGTACACGATGCCCAGGTCCTCTGGGATACCGCGGTGGGCGCGGCCGCGATGAGCCTCGAGGCGCTGAGGGGGACGCCCGTCCCCCTCGACCCGCGGATCCACGAGGCCCGGCCCCACCGCGGCCAGCGGCAGGCGGCGGATCTGATGCGCGCGCTGCTCGAGGACAGCCCGATTCGCGAATCGCACCGGGAAAACGACCCCCGGGTTCAGGACGCCTACAGCCTGCGCTGCACTCCCCAGGTTCTCGGGGCAGTGGCGGACGCCATTCGTTTTGCCGCGGTGACGACACGGATCGAGCTCAACGCTTCCACCGACAACCCGCTGGTCTTCGAGGACGGCAGCGTCCTCTCGGGAGGAAACTTCCACGGACAGCCGGTGGCCCAGGCCCTCGACTTCCTGGCCATCGCCCTGACGACCCTGCAGGCCCTTTCGGAGCGGCGGGTGGAACGGCTGGTCAATCCCGATCTCTCGCAGGGGCTGCCTGCCTTCCTGACCAGCGACCCCGGGCTCCGCTCCGGCTACATGATGGTGCAGATCACCGCCGCGTCGCTGGTCGCCGAGTCGAGGACCCTCTGCACGGCGGCGAGCGTCGGGTCGATTCCGACCGATGCCAACCAGGAGGACTTCGTCCCGATGGGGATGGCCGCGGCCTGGAAGGCGCGCCGGGTGTTCGACAACGCGCGGCGGGTGGTCGCCACCGAGCTGCTCTGCGCGGCCCAGGGCCTGGAGCTCCTCCTGCCCCTCCAGCCCGGCCGCGGCATCCGTCCGCTGTACAAGAGCATCCGTGAAGGCGAGGAAGGGGTGCCACCCCTGCGAGAGGATCGTTCACCGGCCCCCGACCTGGAACGCCTGGCCACCCGAGTGGGCCGGGGAGAGTTCCGCCCGGCCCTCGGTCCCGCGGGGTGGTCGGACTGAGCCAAACCAAGGCAGGGCAGGGCTTTGGCTTGCTTGCCTTTCCGCGGGCCCGTATGTTTCCTCACATAAGTACCGAAGTACCGTCTCCCCCCTCCACCCACCGGACCGGATGAACTTCGACAAGCTCAAGGAATCCGCGCGAAAGTATGAGCAGAGCGGAGACTGGCGGCGGGCCATCGAGGTCTACCAGAAGGCCATCCAGGAGTTCGAGTCCGGCAACGATCCGGCAGCGGACCTCTCGATCTACAATCGTGTCGGCGACCTCTACCTCAAGGCCAACGATCCGACGCATGCGGTCCAGGCCTACGAGCGGGCGGCGGACCTCTACCGCGAACAGGGGTTCTACAACAACGCCATCGCGCTGTGCGGCAAGATCCTCCGGGTGAATCCGGGCCGGACCCAGACCTACCTGCGCCTTGCCCACCTGCACGCCCACAAGAACGTCGTCACCGAGACCAAGAAGAACCTCCTCGAGTACCTCGATCGGATGAACGGCGCCAACCAGCTGGACGAGGCGTTCAAGTCGCTCAAGGTGTTCGCCGAGCAATTCCCCGGGAACAAGGACCTCCGGATGATGCTGAGCGACCTCCTCCGGGCCTCATCCCGGGACGAGGAGGCCAGGGAACAGCTGGAGAAGCTGGCCAGCGACCTGGAGGCGCGCGGGCGATTCCGTCGGCGCCCGCAAGACGCTCCAGAAGCTGCACGCCATCGAATCCGCCGGGCCGTCGACGTCACCGCACGCCTCCAAGGGAGATCTGATCTTCCTCGACACCGGGCTCGACCTGGCTGGCCGGTCGCGGCCCGGCGGCCGTCGAACCGCAGCCCGGGTGACGCCGCCGCCACACGAGACACCCGCGGCGGCGGAGCCCGAGGCGGAGCCGCTGAAGATCGAAACGTCCTCGCTGGCGGCCGATTCCCTGCGACTTGACAGCTCGCACGTGATCAGCGACGAGGCGCTGCTCGAGGCCACATCGCTCGATGTCGGCAAGACGCTTGGCTTCCAGCCGACGATCGATGAGGCCACCGATACCGTTGGCGTGACACCGCTGGATGGGCTCGAGCTCGACCCCACGGCCGCCGAGGGGATCGACCTGACGCGGGTCGAGGGGCTCGAAGTCGACGAGGTGGATGCCACTGTCCTCGATGTCGAGCATTCCCCCTCGTTGCGGGCCGGGGAGGTTCCCGAACTCCCGGCCGAGATGGGCGACGGGGAGCATCGGCGGAGCGGGCCCGGCCGATGCGATCGAGCTGGTCGAGTCGCTGGATGTGATGGAGGAGGACCTCAACCTCGACCTCGCGGAGCTGCCCGCGGAGCCGGCGCCGGAAGAGTTCACCGACCTCGGGCTTGATCTGATCGTCGAAGAAGTGCAGGCGGAGACCGCCACCACCGCCACCACCGCCACCCGCTCCACCAGCCGCCGCCCGTGCCCGTGGCGCAACTGACCATCGCCGAGCTCGAAGAGCGGGTCTTCGACGACCCGGAAGACCCGGACCTCCACCGGGCCCTTGGCGAGGCCCTCATCGCCTCCGGCGATACCGATCGGGGTCTCGAGGAACTGGATCTGGCGCTCACCGCCTATGAAACGCGGGAGCAGTGGGAACGGGCCACCGACCTGGTGAGTGAGCTGATCCTGCTCGAGCCCTCGGCGGTGCGCCACTACCAGAAGATGGTGGAGCTCGCCTATCTCACTGGCGATCGCGGCCGCCTGGTCAGCGCCTACCTCGAGCTGGGCGATGCCCTGATGCGGGTCGGCGCCCTCGACAAGGCGCAGGCAGTCTACAGTCGCGTGGCCGAGCACGATCCGGACAACCAGCGGGCCCGCCTGGCACTCGAGACGCTGGCCCCGGCGCAAGCGCCGCCGTCGCCCCCTGCGGCGTCCGCACCACCCGTCGTTCCGGCGCCGCCTGCCCCGGAACCGAAGCCATCGGCCGCACCTGCCAAGGCCGAGGTACCGGCTCCGCCGCCCAAGGCCGAAGCGCCCGCGCCGATGCCGAAGCCCGAGGCGAAGGCACCAGCGCCCAAGACGGAGCCGCCCGCCCCGGCTCCGACAGCGCCGGCGACCCCGGCCCCGACTTCCAGGGCCTCGAGCGGCCGGGAACGGCCCCCTGCCGATGCCGGTGCCGAGTTTATCGATCTGGGCGCCCTCATCATGGACGAGGAGGGGCCCCGCGACACGCGGATGAAGGTCGAGAGCGAGGAGCAATCCGGCGACGAGCAGCGCGACTTCCAGGAGATGCTGCAGCAGTTCAAGCGGGGTATCGACGCCAACATCGACGCCGAGGACTTCCAGTCGCACTACGACCTCGGCGTGGCCTTCAAGGAGATGGGCCTGCTGGACGAGGCCATCGCCGAATTCCAGAAGGCGCTCCGGGCGCCCGAGGGCCGGCTGCGGACCTCGGAGGCGCTCGGCGTGGCATTCTACGAGAAGGGCCAGTTCGCCATCAGCGAGGCCATTCTCCGCCGGGCGGTGGAATCCCTGGGCGCCAGCGACGATGAGCAGATCGGCCTGATCTACTGGATGGGGCGGGCGGCCGAAGCCCAGGAGAAGACGGGGGCGGCGGTCTCGAGCTACGAGAGGGTGATGGCGGTCGACATCGGCTTCCAGGACACCCGGTCCCGGATGAAGAAGCTGACGGGGCGGCGGGCATGAGCACGCCCGCCGTCCGCATGACGTTGGGGCAGATCCAGGCCCCTCTCCGCGACCGCCTGGAGTCGGTGCGGGGCGAAATCCGGCGGATCGTTCAGAGCGATTTCGGCCTGATCGCCGAGGTCAACTCGCACCTGCTGCAGATGCAGGGGAAGCTGTTCCGGCCGACACTCCTTCTCCTGGCCGACGAGGCCACGGATGCGCGGGCGCCGCGGGCCCCCACGCTCGCGGCCGTGCTCGAGCTGATCCACCTGGCCACCCTGGTGCACGACGATTCGGTGGATCACTCGACGCTGCGACGCGGGATGCCGACCATCAATGCGCTGTTCAGCCACCAGATCTCCGTCATCATGGGAGACTACCTCTATTCCCGGGCGATGATCGAGCTGGTCCGGCTGGATGACATGGAGCCGCTGCGGATCCTGGCGCGGGTCACCAACGAGATGACGGTGGGCGAGATGCGCCAGCTGCTGGCGGTCGAGCCGATGGCGTTCACCGAGCAGGAGTACGACCTGCTGATCCGGTCGAAGACGGCCTCGCTCATGTCGGGCGCCTGCGAGGTCGGCGCGCTGGGCGGGAGCCTCGAGCAGCGTGAAGCACTGCGTCGCTTCGGGGATGCCCTGGGGATGGCCTTCCAGATCGTCGACGACCTGCTGGACTACACCGGCGACGCTTCGGTCACCGGGAAGCCGTCCGGGGCCGACCTGCGAGAACACAAGATGACGCTGCCGCTGATCTGGTCGCTGGAGCGGATGAGCGAGGTGGGGAGGAAGACTGTGCGCCGCCTGATGGCGAGCCCGACGCCGGCCGACGACCAGATCGCCGAGGTTATCGAGCTGGTGGGCTCGGCCGGGGGACTCGAATTCGCCCGGGCCCGGGCCGCCGCGATGGGCGAAATCGCGGAGGCGCAGCTCGACTACCTGCCGCCGTCGCCTGCCCGTGAGGCGCTCCGGGCCACCGTACCCTATGTGCTGGAACGGAGTCATTGATGGCCAGCGGCCCCCGCCGCCCAGGCTTCTACCTGAGCGTCCTGATCTCCGGATTCATCGTCGGCGGCTTCCTGACCGCCCTGCTGGGGCGGTTCCTGCCGGCCAGCGCGGCCAAGGACTTCTTCACCGCCGCGGCCACCCCCACCATCGGCCCGTTCTCACTGGACCTCCTGGTAGTTAGCTTTACCCTCGGTCCCATCGGGCTCCACGTCTCGGTGCTCAGCCTGGTAGGTGTCGCGATCGCCTACTTCATCGCCCGGTCGCTCTTCTAGGAAGGTCGTTATGCCGAATCTCGGGTTTTCGGAACTGATGCTGATCCTGGTGGTCTGCCTGCTGGTCTTCGGGGCCAAGCGCCTTCCCGAGATCGGCTCCTCGATCGGAAAGGGCATCCGCGAGTTCAAGCGGAGCCTGAGCGATGTCGGCGAGTCGCTGCCCGGATCCTCCTTCGACGACCGGCCGCCGACCTCCCGGCAGATCGAGACGCCTCCCAGCAGCACCTCGGGCGACCCGAAGCGGCTCTCGCAGTAGCTCCGCCGGCCCGGCTCCGGGCCGCTGAACGCCAAACGCCCCCCCGCGGCCTGCCGCGGAGGGGCGTCGTGCTTGGGACAGGCGCTCAGTAGTTCCGCTGGTTGGTGGCGGCCCGGCTGGCGGCCGCGTCGGCCTGGGCCTGGGTCTGAAAGAGCTGGGCCCGGCGATCGGTGATGACGGCTGATTCGCGGAGGGCGGTGGTGTAGTTGCGCACCCGCTCCTGCCGGGCTGCACGGATGTCCTCGGCCCGGGTTTGTTCCAGGCTGGCCAGGAAGGCGGCCGTGTCGGCCTTGGTGTGGCCCAGGCTCTGGATCACGTAGAGGCCCTCCTTGCTGTCGAGCACCGGGCTGATCTGGCCCGAGTCGAGCCCGAAGGCGGCGCCGATCATCTCCGGCGCCGGGATCGGCGGCCGGGTCCTGGTGAAGGGACCGACCACCTGGTTGGGCAGCTTCATCGCCGTGGCGGCTGTTGCCAGCGAGCCGACTTTCACGGCCTCATCGTGGAGGCGCTGGGCCAGCTCGAGCGCCAGCTTCTGCTTCTTCTCCTCCTGCACGGAGTAGATGACCCCTTCGCGGACGACGCTCAACGGGGCGACCCCGGCCGCCTGCACGCTGTCGAGCCGGAACAGGAAGTAGCCGTACGTCGCCTCGATGATGCGGCCGGTCTCGCCCGGCTTGGCCTCGAAGGCCCAGATGCCGGCATCAGGCACGACCTGCACCCCGATCTGGACCCTGCTCCCCTCCTGGACCGGATTGGTACGGCCCACCTTCAACCCCAGCGCCCTCGCGGCGGTGTCCAGGGCGGCGGGGTCGAGGCGCTCGGCCCCGAGGCGCTCCAGGCTGTCCGCCATGGCGTCGAGCTCGTCGCGATGGCTGCCCTGGACCTCGATCGGAATGTAGACTTCGCGGGTTGTCGCCTTGTCACCCGAGCGGGCAGTTACTTCGATGAGGTAGTAGCCCTCGGCGCCCAGCAGCGGAGCCGAAATGGTGTGGAGGGGCAGGGTGAAGGCCGCCTTGTCGACCGCCGGTTCCTGGCCGCCCTTCTTCCATTCCCCCATGTCGCCGCCCTTGGCGGCGGTCACCGAGTCACCCGACTCCCGCTTGGCCACCTCGGCGAAGGGCGCCCCGCCGACGATCTCCTTGCGCAGGGTCTCGGCACGCTGCAGGGCCGCCGCGGTGTCGCTCGCGTTGGGCAGCCGCGAGAAGAAGACATAACTCAGGTAGGCCGTCCGGGGCCGCTCGAACTCCTTCGGATGGGCCTTGTAGTAGGTGTCGATTTCCTCGTTGCTGACCGTGATTCCGGAATCCTTGACCGCGTTGTTGGCGATCACCGCGGCGAGGACGACGCGGGCCGTCTGAGTCTGGTCCCGGAACTTGCGCCAGGCGGCGGCGT
This sequence comes from uncultured Gemmatimonadales bacterium, assembly GCA_963724265.1. GTDB lineage: Bacteria > Gemmatimonadota > Gemmatimonadetes > Gemmatimonadales > GWC2-71-9 > DATEHG01. The sequence goes on along the minus strand of CAVRTU010000005.1, from coordinate 1,060,462 downwards.
CGGAGAGGTAGGTGTCGGCAGTCACGACCCGGAACAGCTTGCTGCGCATCACCTCGTCGGCATACTGGGCCTGGAGGGAGGGCAGGTAGGCCTGGGCGACCGGGGACTGGAGCCAGCGCTGATACTTCTGGATGTCGAACTTGCCCTCGGTCTGGAATTCCGGAGACTGCTGGAAGGCCGGCAGCGGATCGGCCAGCATCAGTTCCTTGACCTCATCGGGCGAGGCGGTGATGCCGAACCGCTTGTACTCGGCATTGAGGACCGCGTCCTGGACCATCTGGTCCCAGACGTAGTTCCTGATCTGCTGGACCTGTTCGGCGCTGAGGTTGGTGCCCCGCTGCTGGTCGATGGCCTGCTGAACCATCGCCTGGTAATTCTTCGAGTTGATGGGCTGGCCGTTGACCGAACCGATGCTGGCGCGGCCCCCGCCCTTGATCTGGTTCCAGTCGACGGATTGGGCCACGAAGATGAGCATCAGGACGACGAAAACGCCGGCCACCAGCCCCGCGCTGTTGCGGAAGAATTGCATCATTGGAACAACGGACTCCTGCTCAGGAGAGGGCGAAAAAGAGGGGCTAAGTCTAAGTCCGGCAACGCCGAATCTCAAGCCGAGGAGCCGGCCGGCCGGTTGACATGGAGGGAGGGGATCGCTAATCTTTGTTCAATTCCCACAACAACTTACGCTCAGGGCCCGCGATGGCGGATAGCAGGGACATCGAAAAGCTCAAGCGCCGCTGGGAGGAGAATCCCAGGGGGACCTCTTTTGCTCCGCTGGCCGAGCTTTACCGCAAGGACGGCCAGCACGACCGGGCACTCGAAGTGCTCCGCATCGGGCTGGAGAGCAACCCCAATCACATCCCCGGCAACATCGTGCTGGGCCGCTGCTGCCTCGATCTGAAGCAGGACCCGGAAGCCGAGGCGGCGTTCAACAAGGCTCTGGAACTCGATCCCGAGAACGTCATCGCGCTGAAGGCCCTGGCCGAGATCTGCGAACGCAGCGGTCGGCTGGACATTTCGGAGCAGTGGCTGACCCAGCTGGTCCAGGTCGATCCGAGCAATGACGACGCTCGTGACCAGCTGGGCCGGGTGCGGCGGGCCCGGGAGGTCGTGGCGCAGACCTCGGCCGAGACCCTGCAGATCCCGCCAATGGCTGCCGCGGAATCCCCGACTCCGGTCCCCAGCGAAGAGGCTTCGCCGGCGCCGGTCGCGGCCACGCTGCCCGACGCGAACGACCTGGTAATCGAGAGGAGCGGTCCGACCGCCGCCGAGACCGCCCCGCCTTCTCCGGTGGAACCAGCCCCGACCCCGGCCGCGATGTTCTTCGAGGAGCCGGTGGTCGCCGAGCCGGCGAAGCCGCTGCCCGACCTCGAGTCGGTGGAGTTCGACCGGTCCACGGCGGCGACGATCACGCCGGAGCCGATCCCCGGCATGATGGTCGAGGACCCGGGAGCGGCGGCCACGCGGCCGATCTCCGACTACCAGCCGATAGGGGGCGATTTTTCGGGCGCGGGCGTCGATCGATTGGACGTCGGAGTCGAGAAGGCCGAAGAGATCGTCCTGCGAGTCAATTCCAATTCTTCTGAATTCCAGACCCCGAGCGCCAGCGACGACCTCGCCGCCTCCTTCGGCTACCACCCGCCCGAGGCGTCACCGCCGCCGCCACCGGAGCCTGAGCCGCCGACGCCGCCGATGCCGGTGGCGGAAGAAGTGGTCTTCAACATGGCGGCGGAGCCCGAGTCTGCGGCGCCGGCTCCAACCGAACCTCCGGCGGCGGCGGTCGCAGGGGAGCCCGTGGCGGCACAGGAGCCACCCGCCGCCGCCGCTCCGCTCCCAATCATCTATCCCCCTTCCGAGAGCCGTGCCGCCGAGGTCGACGAGATCGTGTCCGGTGGTGAGCCGGAACCGATCCTCACCGAAACGATGGCGGAACTCTACCTGCGGCAGGGGCACCGCCACGAGGCGCTGCGGGTCTATCGCCAGCTGGCGGAGCGCACCCCGGGCGACGTTCACCTGCGCGAACGAGTGGCCGAACTCACCGCAAGTGTCGCCGAGGGCAGCGCGGCACGGCGGGCGGCGGTAGCCTTCGGCGCCGCGGCGACGGGTGGCCAGTCGGTCGCGACGCTGTTCCGCGAGCTGCTCGGCTCCCTCCTCCCCGAGGGTCTGCTGGGTGGGGCGCCGGCGGCAGCCGGCGGCGGGCAGGGGGAGCAGGGTGGAGGCGCCCCTACCCGGCCCGCGCAGGATTCGCTCTCCCTGAGCGCGATCTTCGGCGAAGACGCCTCGCCGATCCGCCCCACGGTCACTCCCGCTGCGCCCGTTTCCGAGGCCAGCGGAAGCGAGGCCGGCAAGGCGGGCGTCTCCTTCGATCAGTTCTTTGGCGACAGGGCCGCCGCATCGGGCGCCGGCCCGGCTCTTCCGCGGCGCAACAGCCGCGGCGGCGGTGACGACGACCTCGACCAGTTCCAGAACTGGCTCAAGGGGCTGAAGCGCTGAATGCTCATCGCCGTCCTGAACGGCCCGAATCTCAATCTGCTCGGCACCCGTGAACCCGAGATCTATGGCCGGCAGACGCTGGCGGAGCTCGAGAAGGAGGTGCGGGCGGAAGCCGGCCGGCTGGGCGTCGATCTCGAGTGGAAGCAGACTAATTACGAAGGGGAATTCGTCGAGTTGGTGCAGGGCCTGCGGGGCCGGGCGGATGGCGCTCTCGTGAATGCCGGGGCCTTCACGCATACGAGTCTGGCCATCCGCGATGCATTCCTGGCGGTTTCCGTGCCGTTCGTGGAGGTGCACCTCTCCAACATCTTCGCCCGCGAGCCGGAACGGCGACACTCCAGGCTGGCCGACCTCGCCCTGGGAGTCATGGCCGGGTTCGGGCCGGAGGGCTACCGACTGGGTCTGCAGGCCCTGGTCAGCCGGTTGCGTGGCCGCTGATCGTCGGGCCGAGCGCCAGGGGGCGCTCCGGGCCCTGCTGGAGCGGGAAGGGCTGGGCGGTCTGCTGGTGCAGCATCTCCCCAATGTCCGCTACCTGACCGGCTTCTCGGGAACGGCGGCGCTGCTCCTGGTCCGGCGGCTGGGCGACCCGGTGCTGATCACCGATTTCCGGTATGCCACCCAGGCTCCGCAGGAAGTCGGGGACAGCGCGATCGTGGAAATCGACCAGGTGAACGCGTGGCAACGGCTCAAGCGGCTGCTGCAGGCCGAGCCGGTCGAGGTGCTGGGGGTCGAAGCCCACGTCGCCACCGTGAAGGATGCCGAGCGGCTGAGCGCGAGCACCACGGGCCGGGTGGTGCCGACCCAGGAACTGGTCGAGCGGCTGCGGGTGGCGAAGGCGCCGGAGGAGGTGGCGGCGATCCGCGAGGCGGCGGCGCTGGCCGAGGCCGCGCTGGCGGAGATCCTGCCGGGAATCGCGCCAGGCCTGGAGGAGCGGGAGGTCGCGGCGCGGCTGGAATCGGCGCTCCGGCGGCTGGGAAGCGAGTGGCATCCTTTTCCGACCATCGTCGCCTCGGGGCCCCGGTCCGCGCTGCCCCATGCCCGGACCAGCGACCGGACCATCGTCGCGGGGGACTGGCTGCTGCTTGACTTCGGTGCCCAGGTGGGCGGATACTGTGCCGACCTGACCCGGACCGTCGTGGTCGGGGCCCGAGCCGACGAGCGCCAGCGGCTGGTGTACGAGGCGGTCCGGGCGGCGCAGACCAGGGCGATCAAGTGCATGCGGGCCGGGCAGCCGGCGCGCGACGCCGACGCCCTGGCCCGCGAGGTGATCGTCCAGCGGGGGTTCGGCGACGCCTTCGGCCATTCGCTGGGCCATGGTCTGGGCCTCGAGGTCCACGAGGCACCCCGGGTGTCACCCAGTTTCGACGACCCCCTCCCCCCGCACGCCGTGGTCACGGTCGAGCCGGGGATCTATCTTCCGGGCTGGGGCGGGGTCCGGCTGGAAGACGACATCTACCTCGGTCCCGACGGACCCGAGTGCCTTTCCGGCAACCGGACCGAGCTTCTCGAACTCGTGTAGCCATCGTGAGCCGACCGCGTTCCTCGAAGGCCGGGTCCGCCAAGGGCCGGCCTTCCCGCTCTGCCACCACCGGTGCCAAGGCGCCGGGCTCCCGGGCCGATGCGTCTATGAATCCAGCTGAAATGAAGGATCTCGCGGACCTGCTGAAGCAGGTTCCGGGCATCCGCTCCATCGATCTGAAGGACGTCGACCGCCTGGTCGAACTGCTGCGGGTCTCGCCCGAAGTTGGCTCGATCGAGGTTAAGGGATGGTTCGGCACCGGCGTCGTGGTCACCCGCACCGGCAGCAGCCACTCCAACGGTCCCGCCCCCGTCTACCACGCAGCGCCTGCCCCGGCCCCGGCAGCCCGCGCCGCCGGGGGACCCGAGGCGGCCGCCAAGTCGGCCGCGTCGGCGCTCAAGGAGATCAAGTCGCCGATGGTGGGGACGTTCTACATGGCGCCCGAACCGGGGGCGGAGCCGTACGCCAAGGTGGGCACGCGGGTGAGTGCCGGCCAGACGGTCTGCATCATCGAAGCGATGAAGATCATGAACGAGATCGAGGCCGAGATCTCCGGGGTCATCCGCGAGGTCTGCGTCAACGACGCGCACCCGGTCGAGTTCGGCCAGGTGCTGTTCAGGGTCGACCCCAATGGGTGAGCCGACGGCTGCGGGCGCGCCGCCCGGCACACCGTTCAATTTCAAGCAGGCCATCTCCCAGATGGTGTCCCGCAACGGCTCCGACCTGCTGCTCAAGGTCGGGCGGCCGCCGACGGTGCGGGTCAACGGCGAGCTCATGGGGCTCGACATGCAACCGCTCAAGCCCGAGGATCTCAAGACCCTGGCTGAGCAGATCATGACGCCGCGGCAGGTCAAGGAGTTCTCCGAAAAGAAGGAGGCCGACTTCGCGATCGGCGTTCCCGGCGTCGGCCGGTTCCGCACCAACATCTACCAGCAGCGCGGCACCCTCGCCTTTGCCTTCCGCGCGATTCCCTACGAAGTGAAGACCATCCGGGAGCTCCGGCTGCCGGAGGTGCTCGAGGAGATCGCGCTCCGGCCCCGGGGGCTGGTGCTGGTGACCGGGGTGACCGGCTCCGGGCAAGAGCACCGCCCTGGCGGCGATGATCAACCACATCAACCAGAGCGAACGGGTCAACGTCATCACGATCGAGGACCCGATCGAGTTCCTGCACCGCGACGTCAAGTCAAACATTTCGCAGCGCGAGGTGGGCAGCGACACCCTCTCGTTCGCCACCGCGCTGCGCCACGTGCTGCGACAGGATCCCGACGTGATCCTGATCGGCGAAATCCGCGACCTGGAGACGCTGGACACGGCACTCAAGGCCGCCGACACCGGCCACCTGGTGTTCTCGACGCTGCACACCACCAACGCCACCCAGACCCTCAACCGGATCATCTCGTTCTACCCGCCGCACCAGCACCAGGAAATCCGGATGCTGCTCTCGACCGCGCTGCAGGCGGTCTGCTGCCTGCGGCTGGTGCCGTCCAAGGACGGCAAGGGGCGGGTGGCGGCGGCGGAGATCCTGATCAACACCGCCGCGGTGGCCGACAATATCCGCGACACCGAAAAGGCGCTCAACATTCCCGATCTCATCGCCGAAGGCACGGTGTCCTACGGCATGCAGTCGTTCGATCAGTCGCTGATGAAGTGGTACCAGGCCGGCGCGATCTCCTACGAGAGCGCTCTGTTCTACTCGTCGAATCCCAGCGAGTTCGCCCTGCGGGTCTCCGGTATCACCGCGGCCTCCGACCGGACTTTCGGCGACATGGACGACAAGTCCGGTCCGGAAATGCAGGGATATACGCCCTGATGTTCAAGAAAGTCCTCATTGCCAACCGGGGGGAAATCGCCCTCCGGGTCATCCGGGCCTGCCGCGAACTGGGCGTCGAGACCGTGGCCGTCTACAGCGAGGCCGACCGCGAGGCGCTCCACGTTCGCTTCGCCGATGACGACGTCTGCATCGGCCCGCCGCCGGGGCGGCAGTCCTACCTCCGGATTCCCAACATCATCGCCGCGGCCGAGATCACCGGGGCGGACGCCATCCACCCGGGGTACGGGTTCCTGGCCGAGAACGCGGAATTCGCCGAGACCTGCCGCGCGTCGGGGATCGCCTTCATCGGCCCCACCCCGGAGCAGATCAGGGCGATGGGCGACAAGGCCACCGCCAAGCGCCTGGCCCAGGAGGCGTTCGTGCCGACGGTACCCGGGTCGGCCGGGACGGTGGCCGAGCTCGACACCGCCCTGGTCATCGCCCAGGAGATCGGCTTCCCGGTCATCATCAAGGCCACCGCCGGAGGCGGCGGCAAGGGAATGCGGATCGCGCTCGACGCCGAGCAGTTCTCCCAGTCGTTCACCCTGGCGCAGAACGAGGCGCTGTCGGCCTTCGGCAACGGCGAGGTCTACATCGAGAAGTACCTGACCCGTCCGCGCCACGTCGAGATCCAGGTGATGGGCGACACCCACGGGAAGGTGATCCACCTCGGCGAGCGGGACTGCTCGGTGCAGCGCCGGCACCAGAAGCTGATCGAGGAGAGTCCCAGCCCCGCCCTCACCCAGGAGACCCGGCAGCAGATGGGCGATGCCGCCGTGATGCTGGCCGCAGCCATCAACTACGTCGGCGCGGGAACCATCGAATTCCTGCTGGACGAGACCGGCGAGTTCTATTTCATGGAGATGAACACCAGGATCCAGGTCGAGCACCCGGTGACCGAGATGGTCACCAGCTTCGACCTGGTCAAGGAACAGATCCGGGTGGCGGCGGGCGAGCCGATCTCGTTCAAGGGCGACGGCTCCCGGCTGCGGGGCCACGCCATCGAATGCCGGGTCAACGCGGAGGACCCGTACCGGAACTTTCAACCCTGCCCGGGTCACATCACCGCATACCATCCGCCGGGCGGCCCCGGGGTCCGGGTGGATAGCGCGGTGTATGCCGGCTACACCGTCCCGCCCTACTACGACTCGCTCCTGGCCAAGGTCATCGTGCACGGCAACGACCGGGAGGAGGCGCTGATCCGCATGGCGCCAGGCCCTCGACAGTTTCATTCTCGAGGGCGTCACCACCACGATCCCATTCCTCGCCAGGATCATCCGCCACCCGGACTTCGTGGCCGGCAAGGTGGACACGAAGTTCCTGGAGCGGCAGCCGGAACTGTTCCGCCCGGACGTATGAGGCTCGACGTCGCCTTCACGCCCCTCGGCCTGCAGCCGGCCGAGGTGCAGGGCCGGACGGTGTTCGTGATCGACATCCTCAGGGCAGGCACAACCATCTGCGCCGCGATGCACCACGGCGCCCGCGCCGTCCTTCCCGTGACCGACACCGAAGAAGCCCTCCGCCTGGCCCAGACCCTGGACAGCGACGACGTCCTCCTGGCCGGGGAGCGGCAGTGCCGGCCGATTCCCGGCTTTCCGCTCGGCAACAGCCCCCTGGAGATGACCCCCGAGGCGGTCCGGGGACGGACCATCATTCTCACCACGACCAACGGAACCAGGGCGCTGCTCGGCATGGGCGGCGCGCAGATGGTATATCCGATGGCGGCGGCGAACCTCGAGGTTGCCGGGCGGCGGGCGAACGAGGTCTGGGAGCGTGACCGCGATCTGCTGATCGTCTGTGCCGGCCGGGAGGGGCGCTTCGCGCTGGACGACGCCTACTGCGCGGGGCGCCTGGTGCTGGCGGCGCTGGGCGGCCGGAAGCGGCGCCGCGGGCTCAATGATGCCGCGCGCGCGGCCCTCGACTTCGTGAGCCGCTACGGGCTGCGCTGGGAGCGGCCGCTGGCCGCCAGCGAATCGGGCCGCGACCTCGCCGCCCTGGGCATGGGCGCGGACGTGGCCGACGCGGCGCGGGAGAACGCCTACCCGGTGCTGCTGCAGTACCAGGAGCGGCGGATCACCGCCGTCACGGAGGCGGGATGAGCGAGGAAGCGCGCCGCCGGCTGGGCGCGATCGCGGCCCTGGTCTTCGGGCTCTTCGCCGGAATCACGCTGCTCCCGGTCCCGGCCACCGGCCCCATCGGCGCCTGGCTGGGCCGGATGCTCTGGGAGATGCTGGGGCTGGGCGCAGTGGGCATCCCGCTCCTCGGCTTCGGCATCGCGCTGGCCGGCCTCCGCCGCGCGCCCCAGCTCGACATGAAGCGCTCCGCCATCCTGCTCGGCGGCCTCAGTGTCCTGGTCCCCTTCGTCATCGGCGTCGTGACCCGGGTATCACAGCAGGACTTCCTTGGCAGCATCGAGGAGTGGCACCTCGCGGCTCGGCTGGCCGGGCTGGTTCCCGGATTCCTCGCGCAAATCACCTACGATGCCATCGGGTTCGCCGGGGCCCTGCTGCTCGGGTTCCTGGCGCTCTCCGCGCTCACGCTGCTCACCATCGCGTGGCACCCGCTGCAGCGCCTCGAGGGCGCCGCCCCCGCGTCGGAAGGGGCCATGATACCTCCCGCCCGGCCCGCCTTCCCGCCCAGGGGACCGCTCGTTGAGTCGGATGACGACGATTCCGCGGTGATTCCGATTTCGAGGCGGGATCGGAAGAAAGCCGGGAAGGCGGACCGGCGGACAGACGGACAGACCGACAAGAAGAAGGGCGCGGTCGCGGACGAGGAGGACGAGCTGCCGCCGATCGATCTCCTGACTCCGCCCTCGCGGACCGACGTGGATGCCGGCCAGGCGGAGCTCGACCGGCTGGGCCAGGTCCTGCTGGAAACCCTGCGCACCTTCAAGGTCGAGGGCTCGATTGCCGGCCGGACCACCGGGCCGGTGGTCACCCAGTTCGAGGTCGTGCCGGCGCCGGGGGTGAAGGTCGGACGGATCGCCGCCCTGGCCGACGACATGGCGATCACCATGCGGGCCCAGTCGATCCGGGTGGCGCCGATCCCAGGCAGGGGCGCGGTCGGCGTGGAGATCCCGAACCCGACCGCCCGGATGGTCACGCTCCGCGAACTGTTCGAGGCCCCCGAATGGGAGAACTCGCGGGCCACCCTGCCGATCTCCCTTGGCAAGGATCTCGAGGGTAAACCGGTCATCGCCGACCTGGGCAAGATGCCCCACCTGCTGATCGCCGGTGCCACCGGCTCGGGCAAGTCGGTGGCGATCAATACCATCATCACCAGCCTGATCTACCGGTACACGCCGAGGGAACTCCGGCTCCTGATGATTGACCCGAAGATGGTCGAGCTCTCGATGTACAACGCGCTGCCCCACCTGCGGCACAAAGTGGTGACCGACAACCACGACGCCGCGCGGGTGCTCAAGTGGTCGGTCTTCGAGATGAACCGGCGTTACGAGTTGCTCCATGCCAACGGGGCCAGGAACCTGGCCGACTTCAACCGCAAGGTGGTCGAGGGCAAACCGCTCAGGCATCCGCCGCGGCCCAGGCCGACCATTTCCTCGGTGGCGGCGGAGGCGCCCGACACGCCGCTGGAGCTGCCGTTTGACGAGGTCTATTCCGACGGCATCCTCCCCCAGATCGTGCTGATCGTGGACGAGCTGGCCGACCTGATGATGACGGTGCAGGGCGAGGTGGAGACCCCGCTGGCGATGCTGGCCCAGAAGGCCCGGGCCATCGGGATCCACCTCCTCCTGGCCACCCAGCGGCCCAGCGTCAACGTCATCACCGGTTTGATCAAGGCCAACTTTCCCTGCAGGATCGCGTTCCGGGTAGCGAGCAAGGTGGACAGCCGCACCATCCTCGACCAGAACGGCGCCGAGGCGCTGCTGGGCAATGGTGACATGCTCTTCCTGCCGCCGGGCAAGAGCGAGCCGATGCGGCTCCAGGGGGCATTCATTGCCACCGAGGATACCGAGCGGCTGATGGACTGGTACGAGAAGCGGAAGGAGGCTCGCAAAGCCGCGGCCTCAGGCGAGGCGGCCACAGAGCCTGACATTCTCGAACTGGTGCGGGCGCAGGAGGTGGAGGAGGAGGGTGGAGGCGAGGAGGGCGGTGACACGGGCGACCGCGATCCACTGTTCCGCGAGTCGGCCGAGGCCTGCATCCAGAACGGGGGCGGGTCGACCTCGCTGCTGCAGCGCCGGCTCCGGATCGGCTACGGCCGCGCGGCGCGCATCATCGACCAGCTGCACTACGCCGGCATCCTGGGGCCGCCCGACGGCAGCAAGCCGCGGGAGGTGCTGATCGGGATGGGGCAGCTGGATGAGTATTGTCGCTAGAGGGGCAGGGGGGCAGAGAGGCAGAGGGGCAGATGATTCAGGCCGGCAGTGGAGTTTCGCGGTTGCGGGGCTCTCAGCCCCGCGACTTCGGAGCTCTCCCACTTAGCGCTGCGAATTCACGATTCGCTCTTAGCCCTGCGACGTCTCTCTTAAACCCTCGGCTGAAGCCGCGGCTCCGCTCTGGTCCCTGAAGGGACCGGGCATCCACTTGGAGGGTAGTGTGGACGAGCGACTCGGGGTTGCGACCCATGTCGGCTTGGTTCGTCCAACTTTGCCGCAGCTGCCCAGGCTCGAGTAGCGGCCGCGCAGCGGCGATTGGCAAGGCGGGGCTCTCAGCCCCGCGACTTCTTTCCAAGATCCTACGGGGCGGCCTCAGCCGAGTAGTTCCGCCCTCCTGCCGCTCCGCCCTCCAACTTCTTCCTCGCGGCGCCCCCGCCCCCGCCCCCGCTCGGCCCGCGAGGTCGAGGGGCTGGGGTCCACGCCTCCCCCCTTCGTCCTGCAAACCGCTCTGGACGACTCCTACGTATCCTACCAGGTCGGTGCGCGGATGATCGCCGGCAGCGACCCGTCCCAGGTGCCGGTGCTCCGCAGCCGGCTCAACGAGAAGATCCAGGATGTCTTCGCCAAAGGGGGAGTCGAAATTCTCTCGCCCAGCTTCTACGCGCTCAGGGACGGCAACGAGAACACGATTCCCGCAGAGCACCGTCCCCCGGGATCGGCCCGCGCGTTCCGGGTCGATACCCAGCCCGGTCCAGGGTGAGGCTCTCGGCCTGAGTGTGGATCACGGTCCATGACCCGGCTATTGTTCGCGCAGGCATCTACCAGGAGAGCACCTCATGCGTGGCAGGACGATGAACGGCGTGATCACGGCCTCGGCGCTGCTGGCGTCCGGTCTGGCCGCCCAGCAGCCGGTCTATGCGCCGAACGGGTACATGACGCCGGCTCAGCTTGGGCTCTATGTCTTCCCGGAGCACAACCAGACCTCCGCTCAGCAATCGATTGACGCGTCGAATTGTTATACCTGGGCAGTCCAGCAGGCCAAGTTCAACCCGATCCTGGGCGGAACGCCGAGCACCGATTCGGCCGCCATTGCCGCGGCCAACGCCAACGAGCAGGCCACCCAGGGCGCGGCGGTGGGTGGCGCCGCCAAGGGAGCGGTGGCCGGAGTGGCGATCGGCGCTATTGCCGGGAACGCAGGTGAGGGGGCGGCGATCGGCGCCGTGGTTGGTGGCATGATGGGGTTCAGGGGGCGGAGGGAAGCGGCGGCCCAGGCGTCAGCGAACGCCGCCGCCCAGGCCACGCAGGACAGCATCCTGATCATGAACAACTTCAAGAGAGCCATGAGTGCCTGCCTGACGGGCAAGGGCTACTCGGTCAACTAGGTCACCGGAAGGACAAGCGAGATGCGCAACACGCAGGCGATGGCAGGACTGCTGGTGGTCGCGATGGCATCGGCCGCCCGGGCGCAGGAGACGGCGCCCCCGGCCACCGGGTACATGACCGGCCAGCAGCTGGGGTTGTATGTCTTCCCGGCCCAGGCTCAGACTCCGGCCCAGCAGTCCACCGATGAGCAGGCCTGCTATGCCTGGGCAGTCCAGCAGGCCAGGTACAACCCGATCACCGATGGGTCGCCTAATAAGGACTCCGCCGCGGTGGCCGCGGCGAACGCGACGGCCCAGGCGACTGAGGGAGCGGCGGTCGCCGGCGCCGCAAGGGGCGCGGCCGGTGGCGCGGTGATCGGCGCCATCACTGGCAACGCGGGTGAGGGCGCCGCCGTCGGCGCTGTGGTGGGTGCCGCAGGCGGCCGGCGTGCCAAGAAGCAGGCCGAGGCCAGCGCGGCCCAGCAGGGCGCCGCCCAGGCCACAGCCGACAGTGCCGCGGTGATGAACAACTTCAAGAAGGCGATGACCGCCTGCCTGACCGGAAAGGGCTACACGGTCAACTAGTCAGGCAGGTTCAGAGTGGGTGCTGCGCGCGGGTGGCCCTTCCGCGCGCTCGGCTCCGCCGGCGCATTGGGCGGACGAAGGCAGGGTGGGGCGGAGCACACGCGCGCTCCAGGGCCACACCGCGCTTGACTTGCCCCCGCGGAAAATTGTCCGGGTGCCGCGTCGTCAGGGTGATGGCGCGGCACCTTTGCATTGGTATCGTGGGGCGTGACCGCGACCCGACGCTTCATCCCCGTATCCGACTGGACCGACCCCCGGCATTTGCGGGGGCTGGCGGGAGAGCACGCCGCCCTGGCCTACCTCACCGCCTGCGGCTGGTCGGTCGAATCGCATCGCTTCCGCTTTGGCCGCCACGATCTCGACCTGGTGATCCGCCGTGGCCCCCTGGTCGCATTCGTCGAGGTCAAGACAAGGCAGTCAGTCGAGAGTGGCCCGGCGCTCGAAAGCATCGGGAGAAGAAAGCGCCGCAGCCTTGAGCTCGCCGCCCAGTGCTGGCGGCTGCGCCACGGGCACCGGGATGACCAGTACCGGTTCGACGTGGTCACCGTCACCGGCAGGGGCGCCGAGGTGCGGGTCGAGCATCTGGCCGATGCCTGGCGGCTGTCCCGATGATCGCCGGCCGAACCCGGATGCTCACGGAGCGTGGCCTCGCCGCCGGGGAGGCGGCCCTCGATCTCTTCTTCGAGACCTGGCGGCTCTGCGTTCACGACGGCGACTCCTCTCGCGCCCGGCGCCTGCGACTGGGCGCGCTCCGGCTGCTGCAGCGGGTGACCGCGGTCGGGCTGGAGGAGAGCCGGGGCATGGCCCGGGTACGGCTGCGAGAGGCACGGGTGGAGCTGCGGAGGCTGGTGAACGCGGTGGGGCAGGGGGGCCCTAAAGGACTCCCTTTCGGTCGCGGAGGGGCAGAGGGGCAGACGGATAGCGTGCGACGCTGGGATGCACTCGCGACCTCGGTAGGGCACGAGCTTTCGCGGCTCAATCAGGTGCTCTGCTCGCCGGAGCCCTGGATGCTGCCCAATCCGCAGAGCCTTCGACCTTTGACCTTCGACCCCAAGCTCACGACTCACGACTCACGACTCACGACTCACTGACTCACGACTATCACGGTGACTCAAAGTGATCCATAAACTCACTACTTGCTTCGGATCATGTTCGGTATAATATTGTCTGCAGATACTAGTATGGATCAAAACACTCCACAATGAAATAGCGAGGTCAGAATGGCCGCCGAAGCACAGAAGGACACCAACAAGCTCGACCCGGAGCGCCGGAAGGCGCTCAACCTGGCCATCACCCAGATCGAGAAGCAGCTGGGCAAGGGCTCCATCATGCGGATGGGGACCGACTCCCCGCGGGTGAAGATCTCGGCCATCCCGACCGGCGCCATCAACCTTGACGCCGCCATCGGCATCGGCGGCGTGCCACGGGGGCGGATCACCGAGATCTACGGCCCCGAGTCATCGGGCAAGACGACCCTGACCCTGCACCTGGCCGCCAACGTCCAGCGGGCCGGCGGTGTCGCGGCCTACGTCGACGCCGAGCATGCGCTCGACGTCGAGTACGCCCGGAAGCTCGGCGTCGACGTCGAGAACCTGCTGGTTTCGCAGCCCGACACCGGCGAGCAGGCACTGGAAATCGTCGAGATCCTGGTCCGCTCCGGCGCGGTGGATCTGGTGGTCATCGACTCGGTCGCGGCCCTGGTGCCCAAGGCCGAAATCGAGGGCGAAATGGGCGACAGCCACATGGGGCTCCAGGCCCGGCTGATGAGCCAGGCGCTGCGCAAGCTGGCCGGTGCCATCGCCCGCTCGAACTGCGCGGTGGTGTTCATCAACCAGCTGCGGGAGAAGATCGGCGTCATGTTCGGCAATCCCGAGACCACGACCGGCGGCAAGGCGCTCAAGTTCTACGCGTCGCTGCGGCTCGATATCCGGCGGATCAGCCCGGTCAAGGAGCGCGAGGTGGTCATCGGCAACCACGTCCGGGTCAAGGTGGTCAAGAACAAGGTGGCGCCGCCCTTCAAGCAGGCCGAATTCGACGTGATGTTCGACGAGGGCATCAGCCACACCTCGCTGGTCGTCGACATCGCCGCCGAGGCCAACATCATCCAGAAGTCGGGCGCCTGGTACTCCTACGGCGATCAGCGGATCGGGCAGGGCCGCGAGAATGCCAAGCTGTTCCTCAAGGACAACCCCGCGCTACTGACCGAGATCGAAGCCAAGGTGAAGGACTTCCTCGGGGTGAAGGGCGGGGCCGCCGTCGCCTCGGTGAGCGCGGAGGACGACGAGGCGTGAGTCAGGTCACCGAGGCCGATATCTCGGCGGCAAAGCGTACGGCGCTCCGCTGCCTGGAGCGCCGTGCCTTTGCCCGGGAGGACCTGGCCCGGCGCCTGCGGCGGAAGGGCCACTTGGCCGAGGCGGTGGAGGCGGCGCTGGAGCGGGTGGCGGAGCTGGGCCTGCTCGATGACGCCGAGTTCGTGGCGAATTTCGTGCGGAGCAAGTCAGCCCGGGGCCGGGGGCCCTCCCGGCTGCGCCGTGATCTCCAGGCCATGGGCGTGGCGTCGGGAGTCATCGAGCAGGCGCTGGCGGCCCACTGGCCCGAGGGCACCGATGCCCGGGAGACGATCCAGTCCCTGGCCCGCCGCCGGGTGGCGCAGCTGGGCGGCGGCCTGCCGCGCCAGACCAGGCGCCGGCGGCTCCTGGCCTACCTGGCCCGTCGGGGATTCCAGGGGCCCGTGGCCCGGGAGGTGGTTCGCACACTGATTGCGTAGCACCCGTCGGCGGTATATTCCTGCCCCATGAAATCCGCGCAGATCCGCCGCCTCTTCCTCGACTATTTCGCCCAGCGGGGGCACCGCGAGGTGCCGTCCGCCTCCCTGGAGCCGAAGGACGACCCGACCCTCCTGTTCACCAACGCCGGGATGGTGCAGTTCAAGCGCACCTTCCTGGGCCAGGAATACCGCGACTACTCCCGCGCCACGACCTGCCAGAAGTGCGTCCGGGCCGGTGGCAAGCACAACGATCTCGAGCAGGTGGGCCACACCACCCGGCACCACACCTTCTTCGAGATGCTGGGCAACTTTTCCTTCGGCGACTATTTCAAGCGCGACGCGATCGCCTTTGCCTGGGAGTTCGTGACCTCGCCGCAAGTACCTCGGCATCCCGGCCCAGCGGCTCCGGGTCACGGTCCATCACTCCGACCACGAGGCCCGCGCCCTCTGGCGCGAGATCTCGGGCCTTCCCGACGACCGGATCTACGGCCTGGGGGACAAGGACAACTTCTGGCAGATGGGTGACACGGGGCCGTGTGGCCCATGCACTGAGATCTATGTAGACCTTGAGGGGGGGGCAGAGGGGCAGGGGGGCAGAAGTGTCGTACCCCAATTGGAGTTCGAGAGGCTCTCGGAGGAAGGACGGTTCCTCGAGATCTGGAATCTCGTCTTCATGCAGTTCGACCGGGCGGCCGACGGCACGCTGACGCCACTGCCCAAGCCGTCGGTGGACACCGGCGCGGGGCTGGAGCGGATCGCGGCGGTACTGCAGGGCGAGGACAGCAACTTCCACACGGATCTCTTCCTGCCGCTGCTCCAGCGGGCGGCCCAGCTGGCCGGCAAGCCCTACGATCGCGGGCCCGGTGGAGCCTCCTTCCGTGTCCTCGCCGACCACGCCCGCGCGGTGTCGTTCCTCCTGGCCGACGGGGTCTACCCGGGCAACGAGGGCCGGGGCTACGTGCTGCGCCGGATCCTGCGGCGCGCCGTGCGCCACGCCTGGCTGCTGGGCCGCCGCGAGCCGACGCTGGCGCCGCTCACGGCGATCGTGGTCGAGCAGATGGGCCCGGTCTACCCCGAGCTGGTCGAGAAGCGCCAGTTCATCGCCGACGTGACCCGGCAGGAAGAGGAGCGGTTCCTCGAGACGATCGAGGGCGGGCTCAAGCGGCTGGACGAACTCTTCGCCGCGGGTGTCACCCGGATTTCGGGCGACGAGGCCTTCAAGCTGTACGACACCTACGGATTCCCGATCGACCTGACGCAGATCATCGCCTCGGAGCGCGGAGCCACGGTCGATCTGGACGGCTTCGAGGAATCACTCGAGGCGCAGCGGAAACGGTCGAGGGCGGCGGTGTCTGGTACCGGGGCGGTGGCGCTCAATCCCGTGCTGGCAGGTACCGGCATGACGGGGACCTCACACTTCGTCGGCTATACTGACGACCGGATCGACACGACAATCGAGTCCGTCCAGTCGGCCGGAGAAGGGGTCCGGCTCCGGCTCAAGGAAACCCCATTCTACGTTGAATCGGGCGGGCAGGTCAGCGACACCGGACGGGTGATCGGCCCCGATTGGGTGGTCGAGGTGAGCGCCGTGCGGAAGACCCTCGAGGGCCCGGTCCTCGAGGGCCGCGTGGTCGAGGGCGCCTTCCACGGCGAGAAGGGAACCAAAGTCCGGGCCGAGGTGGATACCGCCCGGCGCCGTAACATCGAACGCAACCACAGCGCGACCCACCTGGTGCACCATGTGCTTCGCCAGCCGGCTGGGCACTCACGTGCGCCAGCAGGGCTCGCTGGTCGAGCCGGGCCGGCTCCGCTTCGACTTCTCCCACCACGGGCCGATCGAGGCCGGAGAGCTCGAAGCGATCCAGCACGAGGTCAACGAGCTGGCCTGGGAGAACTTCCCGGTCGAGACCCGCGAGATGGCCTATCCCGACGCCCT
Source organism: uncultured Gemmatimonadales bacterium (assembly GCA_963724265.1). GTDB lineage: Bacteria > Gemmatimonadota > Gemmatimonadetes > Gemmatimonadales > GWC2-71-9 > DATEHG01. The sequence goes on along the minus strand of CAVRTU010000005.1, from coordinate 1,043,652 downwards.
GGCCCTGGGGGCGATGGCATTCTTCTCCGAGAAGTACGGCGACCGGGTCCGGGTGGTCACCATGGGCCCGTCGATCGAACTTTGCGGCGGCACCCACGTGCGGACCACCGGCCAGCTCGGCCTGTTCCGCTTCTCCGGCCAGGGTGGTGTCGCGGCCGGGGTCCGCCGCATCGAAGCGGTCACGGGTCCCGAGGCCTACCAGGCGGTGGGACAGCTGCAGACCCGGCTGCAGCACGCCGCCGAGGCGGTGCGATCGCAGCCCGACCAGCTGCTTCGGAAGCTCGAGCAGCTGGTGCAGGAACGCGAGAAGCTGGAGGCACGCCTGACGGAGCTTCGCAAGTCCGGCGCGTCACCAGGCGGGCAGACCGGCCGGGTGACGGAGGTCAACGGCGTCGCGGTGACCGTCGCCGAGACCGACAGCGAGGACCGGGAGGAAATCGGCGCGCTGGCCGACCAGTTCCGCCAGGGCCGGAGCAAGGGTGTCCTGATTCTCTTCGGTGAGCAGGGCCGCGGCGCCGTCCACGTGGCGGTGACCGACGACCTGGTCAAGGCGGGGCGGAAGGCGGGCGACCTGGTCAACCGCATCGCTGCGATTTCCGGAGGCAAGGGAGGCGGCCGGCCCCAGTTCGCATCGGCCAGCGCGGGCGACCCGGCACGGCTGCCGGCCGCCAAGGAGGCCGCCACCCAGGCCGTGGCGGCGTGGCTGGCAGGGTGAGCGAGCCTCTGGGTCCCTGGCTCGATCGCCGTACCGCCTCGGCGCCACTGGTGCTGCGCGAGCGGGTGGCGGCGCTGACCGCCGCGCTGCGGGGCCGGACCGACCTCGCCTCTGCGCTGGCCCAGGCCGGCCGTGCCACCGTCGAGCAGGTCATCGTCTCGGCGGGCGACCGGCGCGAGGCGCTCAACCTGCTGGCCGCCGACGGCCTGGTCACCCTGTCGCTCCTGGCCCAGGCCGAGACGGATCCCGCCGGACTGGCCCGCTGGTCGACAACCCTGCTTCGCCCGGTTACCGAGGACGTGTGATCGACCTGCACAACCACCTTCTTCCGGGGGTGGATGACGGTTCGCGGTCGGTAGATCAGTCGGTGGCGGTGCTGCGCGCCATGGCGGCCCAGGGAGTGACCGGGGTCTGCCTGACGCCGCACCTGGAGGCGACCCGGCTCGGCGCCGGTGTGCCCACCTCGCACGAAGCGGCCTTCGTGGCGCTCAAGCTGCACGCCCCGCCGGAGGTCAAGCTCAGCCGCGGCGCCGAGCTGATGCTGGACCGGCCTCTCATCGAGCCCGAGGCCCTGCTCCGCAGGATCTCGCTGGGAGGCACCCGCTACCTGCTGGTGGAGTTCCACCGGATGGTGGCGCCCCAGACGGTGTACCAGGCGCTGGCCCACGTGGCGGAGCGGGGAATCGTCCCGGTGCTGGCCCACCCGGAGCGCTACGGCTGCTGCACGCCGGACGCGGTGCGCTGGTGGAAGGGAACCGGGGCGCTGATGCAGGTGGACGCGACCACGCTGCTTTCCCCGCGGGGACGCGGCGAGCGGGCCCGGCAGCTCATCGCCCATGGCCTGGCCGACATCGCCGCGGCGGACAACCACGGCGACGACCGGACGATGGCGGCGGTGCGCGAGGCGCTGGAGCCCCACGGCGGCGCCCTCCAGGCCGACATGCTCGACACGCTCAACCCGCAAGCCATCCTGGCCGACCAGCTGACCGAAGACGTGCCGCCGCTCAGGATGCGGGCCGGCATCGTGGCGCAGTTCCGCCGGATCTTCCAGGGGGAGGACGAGTGAGCGCAGAACGGATTGCCGCGGGGCTGAGGGAGCTGGGCCGCCTGGCCGAGCGGACGGCGGGGCAGGCGGAGGAGGCGGCGGCCATCGCGCGCCGCTACGCGGCGGCGCTCAAGGCCGGCGGGACGCTGTTCTTCGCCGGCAACGGGGGAAGCGCCGCCGATGCCCAGCACCTGGCGACCGAGTACGTGGTCCGGTACCAGGCCGACCGGCGACCCTTCGCCGCCGTCGCCCTCTCCACCGACAGCTCGCTGCTGACCGCGGCGGCGAACGACCTGGGATTCGAGCAGGTCTTCGCCCGCCAGGTCAGCGCGCTCGGCCGCCGGGGCGATGTCCTGGTGCTGCACAGCACGAGCGGCAAGAGCCCGAATCTTCTCGCCGCCGCGCGGGTCGCGCGGGAGAAGGGGGTGACCGTGGTCGGCTTCCTCGGCAAGGGGGGCGGCGCCCTCGCCCCGCTCTGCGACCTGGCCTTCGTGGTTCAGAGCGATGTGACCAGCCAGGTGCAGGAGATCCAGATGGCGGTGGAGCATCTGATCGTTGAGATGGTCGAGCAGCAGCTTTCGAGGGAGCAGGGAGCGGGGAGCGGGGAGCAGGCGTGACGTCCCGCTCCCTGCTCCCTGCTCCCCGCTCCCCCAACATCCGAAACTCCCCATGATTTCGCTATCCGGAAAGCGCGCCCTCATTACCGGCGGCTCCCGCGGCATCGGGCGGGCGGCGGCGCTCCTCTTCGCGCGGGCGGGGGCGGATGTCGGGATCAGCTATCACACCCGCAGGGATGACGCCGAGGCGGTAGTGGCGGAAATCCGCGGGCTGGGTCGCCGGGGCTTCGCCTTCGGGGGCGACCTCTCGGATCATGATGCAGTCGATGAGCTGTTCCAGCAGTGCCAGGCGACCCTGGGGGGGCTGGACTGCTTCGTCGGCAATGCAGGCATCTGGCCGGCGGAGGATGTCCCCCTGCGCGACATGAGCGAGGGACGCTGGCAGCGAACGATGGCCGCCAACCTCGATGCAATCTTCCTCACCACGCGGGCCGCCCTCCGGATGATGGGCCCGGGCGGTCGAGTCGTGCTGGTGGGCAGCACCGCGGGCCAGCGGGGCGAGAGCTTCCACGCGGACTACGCCGCCACCAAGGGGGCGATGATCTCGCTGGTCAAGTCGCTGTCCGGCGAGTGCGCCCCCGGGATCACGGTGAACTGCGTCGCCCCGGGCTGGGTCGATACCGAGATGAGCTGGCCCGCCTTTGGCGAGGGCGGCCGCGAACGGATCGCCAAGGCGATTCCGCTGCAGCGCATTGCCTCCGCCGACGACATCGCCGGACCGATCCTCTTCCTGTGCAGTGACCTCGCCCGCCACGTGACCGGGGAGGTGCTCAACGTGAATGGGGGGAGTGTGCTCTGTGGCTGAGAAGGGAGCAGGGAGAGGGGAGCTGGGAGCGGTGCCACGCACTGCTGTTGCAATTCCTGCTCCCCGCTCCCTGCTCCCCGCTCCCCAAGCTCCATACTCAGTCTGATGATTCAGATCGTCTTCACTGGCGGAACCATCTCGATGCGGAGGGATCCCGCCGCGGGAGGAAATGTCCCCGCGCTCGGCGGCGACGCGCTGGTGGCGCTGGCGCCGGGGCTCGCCGAGCTGGGGCCGATCCGCGTGGACGACTGGGGCCGCTATCCCGCCTGCCACATGGGCCCGTCCAAGCTCTGGGAATTGCGCAACCACGTCGCGGGAGTCCTCTCCGATCCGTCGGTGAGCGGTACCGTGATCACCCACGGGACCGACACACTCGAGGAAACGGCCTACCTGCTGGCCCGGACTCTCCCTCCTGCTGTTCCGGTCTGCCTCACCGGTGCGATGCGCACTTCGAGCGACGAAGGGTGGGATGGCCCAAGGAACCTGACCGACGCGGTGCGGGTTGCGGCCGATCCCGCCAGCCGCGGCCGCGGCACCATGGTGGTCTTCGCGGGACGGATCCTTCCCGGACTCGGCGCGATGAAGGTGGAGGCGACAGCGCTGGCAGCCTTCGATGCGCCGTTTGAGGGCGCAATTGGCGCTGTGGGAGGGGCAGACCCTAAAGGGCTTCCTGACGGTCGGGGGCAGAGGGGCAGCGTGCGCTACTTTGGCGCCGGAGCTCATTCCGACCTCTCCGTCCTCTCCGACTTCTCCGAGCTCTCAGCCCGTGTCGCCCTCATCTCCATGGTCGTCGGCGATGACGGCGCCCTGGTCGATGTCGCCCGCCCGACCCACGACGGCCTGGTAGTCGTCGCCTTCGGGAGCGGCAACCTGCCGCCCGGTGCCGTGCCCGCGATCGAGCGGTGGCTGGCCGAGGGGAAGCCGGTAGTGCTGGCCAGCCGATGCCCTCGCGGCGAGGTGACGCCGGTCTATGCCTTCGAGGGTGGCGGCGCAACCCTGGTCCGCCGGGGGGTGATTCCCGCCGGGCCCCGTACGCCGGCGCAGGCGAGGATCGAGTTGATGATCTGTCTGTCCGCTGGAGTCCCCTATGGGGGAGCGGGGAGCAGGGAGCGGGGAGCGGGCCTTCCTGGGAAGTAAGGACCTACCGCTCCCTTCTCCCGGCTCCCTGCTCCCTCTTAGGTTTGGCCCATGTCCCTCGCCCCCACCCTCCCCATCCCCGACGACGTCCTCGAAATCGCCCGGACGCTCGAGGGGGCGGGGTTCGAGGCGTGGTGCGTGGGCGGGGCGGTGCGCGATACCCTGCTGGGCGAGACCAACTCCGATTTCGACATCGCCACCAGCGCGCCGCCCGACGAGGTGAAGCGGCTGTTCCGGCACACGGTGCCGGTGGGGGAGCTGTTCGGCACCATCGCCGTCCGCACCCACCGCCGCTACCACGAGGTGACCACCTTCCGGCGGGACGTGAGCACCGACGGCCGCCGGGCGGTCGTCGCCTTCGGCGCCTCGCTCGATGAGGATCTGGCCCGCCGCGACTTCACCATCAACGCGATCGCCTACCATCCGCTGCGCAAGGAATGGCGCGACCCATTCGGCGGCGAGGCCGATCTCCAGCGCCGGCTGGTGCGCGCCGTGGGCGATCCCGGCCTGCGCTTCAACGAGGATTTCCTCCGCATTCTCAGGGCGATCCGGTTCGCGGCGCGCTTCGAGTTCGCGATCGAGCCCGCCACCTGGGAGGCCGCGGTGGCCAACGCCGCCGGCCTGACCCAGCTGTCCGCCGAGCGGGTGCGAGATGAGTGGTTCAAGGGACTCAGGACGGCGGGTTCGCTGAGACGCCTGGTGGAGCTCTGGTGGCACTCGGGGGCCGCCGCGGTCTGGCTGCCGGAGCTGGTCCGCGACGGGGAGGGCGAGGGCCGGACCGCGCTGCTGCCCGGGCTGGGCGACCTCCGCAGTGCCTCGGTGCCGCGCGATCCCGTGCTGCTCACCGCCCTCCTATGCCTCGACCCGGTGGCGGTGCTGGGACGCCTCAAGGCCTCGCGGGCCGAGATCGGCCGTGCCGCCGCGATCGTGACGGGGCCCGGCGAGCCCGAGGGCACCAGCCCGGTGGCGGTGCGCCGCTGGCTCGCCGCCGTGGGCGAGGCGGCCGACGACCTGTCGCTCATCTGGGAGCTGCGGCACGGCATCCCGCCGCTCTGGGCGCCGGTGGTCAAGGGCATCCGCGAGCGACGGGAGCCGCTGTCCCGGAAGCAGCTGGCCATCACCGGCGACGACCTGGTGGCCGCGGGCGCGGCGCCCGGGCCCGGCATCGGGCAGGTGCTCGAGCGGCTGCTCACCGAAGTGATCGACGACCCCGCCCTCAACAGCCGTGAGGCGCTGCTGGCCCGCGCCCGGGAACTCGGGTGAGCCCCGTCGTCTTCGCACTGATCGCCGCGGCGGGCAACCTCGCCGGGGCGGCGGCGCTGCTCCGCCACGAGCGGAGGAGCCTCGAGTTCATCGAGGGATGCATCGCCTTCGGCGCCGGGTTCATGCTCGCCGTCGCCCTGCTCGAGGTGGCTCCCCAGGCGCTTCTCCTCGGTGGCAGCTCGGCGGGGCTCTACATCCTGGGCGGGTACCTCGTGGTCCACCTGGCGCAGCATGTCCTGGTGCCCCATTTCCACTTCGGCGAGGAAACGCACCGGCTGTCGGCCAGCGCGGGGTGGACCGCCCTGGCCGGACTGCTGCTGCACACCTTCTTCGACGGGGTGGCCATCGCGAGCGGCTTCGCGGTCAGCCGCCAGCTGGGGATGCTGCTCTTCCTGGCGGTGTTCTTCCACAAGCTGCCGGAGGGGGTCACCATGGCCAGCGTGATGCTGGCCGGCGGCCAGGGGCGGGCCCGGGCGCTGGGGGCCGCCGCGGCGCTGGGCGTCGCCACGGTACTCGGGGTGCTGCTCACCGAGGTGGCGGCACCGCTGGCGGAGCACGGCCTCGCGATATCGGCGGGGGTGACGCTCTACGTCGCGGCCTCGAACCTGGTCCCGGAATTCCAGGCCAAGCGCGGCTGGGCGATGCCGGCGGCATTCTTCGGCGGCGCAGCAGCCTTCTTCGTCACTCGTTTGATACTCGGAGGCTGATAAGGGAGCGGTGAGCAGGGAGCAGGGAGCGGTGGTGTTTGTCCCGCTCCCCGCTCCCCGCTCCCCGCTCCCTGTTCCGACCATGGAACCCTCCCTCTTTACGGTCCCCGAGCCGCTCGCGGCCAGGATGCGGCCCCGGACGCTCGAGGAGTGCCTGGGCCAGCAGCAGCTCCTGGCGCCCGGACGGGCGCTGGGGGACGCGATCCGCCGGGGCGACGTGGGGAGCTGCATCTTCTGGGGGCCCCCCGGCAGCGGCAAGACCACGATCGCACGGCTGATCGCCCGGCACACCCGGCGGGAGTTCGTCGAGTTCAGCGCGGTGACGGACGGCATCCCCCGGATCCGGGAAATCGTGAAGGAGGCCGAGGGCCGCCGGCTGGAAGGGCGGGGCACGGTGCTCTTCTGCGACGAGATCCACCGCTTCAACAAGGCCCAGCAGGACGCCTTCCTGCCCCACGTCGAACGGGACATCATCACCCTGATCGGCGCCACGACGGAGAACCCGAGCTTCGAGATCAACGGCGCGCTGCTGTCGCGCTGCCGGGTCTATGTCCTCCAGCCCCTGACTCCCCCCGACCTCGAGAGCCTGATCCGCCGCGCGCTGGCCGACCGCGACCGCGGACTGGGCCGCCTCAACCTTCGGATGAGCGACGAGGTCATCGAGCTGCTGGCCACCCTGGGAGACGGCGACGCACGGCGGGTGCTCAACTCGCTGGAGGCCGCTTCGCAGCAGGTAGGGCCCAACGGCGAGGTAACTCGCGAGGTACTGACCGACGTGATGGCCCGCCGGCTCCCCAGCCACGACAAGAGCGGCGAACACCATTTCAACCTGCTCTCGGCCTACCACAAGTCGCTCCGGGGCAGTGATCCGCAGGGGGCGCTGTACTGGATGGCCCGGGCCGTCGAGGGGGGCGAGGACCCGATGGTGCTGTTCCGGCGGGCCATCGCGATGGCGGCGGAGGACATCGGGCTGGCCGACCCCGAGGCACTCAAGATGGCGGTGGCCGCGCGCGAGGCGTGGCATGTGCTGGGTCCGCCCGAGGGCTATCTCCCGCTGGCCGAGATGACCATCTACCTCGCGACAGCGCCCAAATCGAACAGCGTCGTGGCCGCCCTCGGCGCGGCACTCGAGGCGGCGCGGGAGACCGGATCGGCACCGGTCCCGCTCCACATCCGGAACGCGCCCACCGGGTTGATGAAGGAGTTGGGATACGGGGCGGGCTACAAGTACGCCCACGACTCGCCGACCGGCTATATGGCGCAGGAGTACCTGCCGGAGGAGCTGCGGGGCCGGGAGTTCTACGTGCCCAAGGACTTCGGGTTCGAGAAGCGGATTCGGGAGAGGCTGGAGTGGTGGAGGGGCAGAGAGGCAGAGGGGCAGGGGGGCAGTGCCAACAAGACGGACAAGGCGGACGGGTAGTCGCGAGAGACGTGGACTGGTTTCAGGAAAGTTTCCTCATCCCGAGGGGCCGTAGGCCCCGAGGGATCTACTGGAAGGGATCGGGGGACCCCCGGGCACGGGAAGTCCTCGGCTAAAGCCGAGGCTCCGCTCTGGCCCCTGAAGGGACCCTGCACCCGCTCAAGGGGGAGCCCGGACGAGTGATGCAGGCCATTCATTCGGGTCGGCGCCCAGCATTCAGGGGATGCCACGCCCCTTCAGGTGCGCGTGTGGAGCCTCGGCTTCAGCCGAGGATTACGAACGGCGTCGCGGGGCTGAGAGCCCCGCCTGGCCAATCGCCGCTGCGCGGCCGTAACGCGGTCATGGTCATCCCGAGCCGACTCCATAGCCCCCGCGGAGCGGGGAATGGACGAGGCGCGAGGAAGCCCTTTAGGGTCTGCCCCCCGCCCCCCGCCCCTCTATACTTCCACCATGCATTTCAACTCGCTGCGAAGTCTGGCTGCCCTGGCATTGGCCGGAGCGGCCGCTGCCGCTTGTGGCGGCGGTGGGGGAAATGTCGAGCCGGAAAACATCTTGATCCCTCATGTTGAGGTCGGCCAGGTGGCGGTGAAGAGCCTGGGACTCACGGGGGGTCACCTCAACATCAAGCTGGTCATCGTCAATCCGAACGAGTTCTCACTCCCCGGCACAGGGATCGGTGGCACGCTGTACCTGGGCGGCGTGCAGTTCGGCGATCTCGACCTCAACGAGGGCTACGTGCTGCACCAGGAGGACACCACGCGGGTGACGGCGCCGCTCACCTTTCAGTGGACCAACGTCGGTTTCGCCGCCCGCGGAATCCTGGGCTACGGTTCCGTGGACTACACTGTCCGCGGCACGCTATACGTGCTTTCGCCGAAGGGGCGGCATTTCCATCTGCCGTTTTCGGCCAGCGGCAGCGTTCCGATCGTGCAGGCGCTGAGTGGCGCCTCGCACTGAATCGACCGGTCCCCCCAAACGACCATCTGCCCCTCTGCCCCCGACCGAGCGCCTCGGGCGCGAGGAAGCCCTTTAGGGTCCGCCCCTCTATATTTCGGCCATGAATACACACTATCCACGCAGCTTCGCAGCCCTGGCCCTGGCCGGGGTTCTGGTCATCGGTTGTGGTGGGGGAGGTGTCAACCCCGAAAACGTCCTGGCACCCAAGGTTCGGGTCAAGCAGGTGACCGTCAAGGGCATCGGCCTTGAGGGGGGCCGGCTTGGGGTGGTCCTGGCGATTTTCAATCCCAACCAGTTCGCACTGCCCGGCACCGGAGTCACCGCGACGCTCAGCCTCAATGGGACCCGGTTCGGCGACATGTCCATGAATGACAGCTACACCCTGGCCCAGGGCGACACGACCCTGGTGACGGTGCCGCTGGATTTCCAGTGGACCGGCGTGGGCGGTGCCGCCAGCGGGATCCTGGGCTATGGAACCGTGGATTACGGCATCCAGGGCACGCTGTCATTGCTCCCGTCCCCCAGCCAGCATCTCCAGTTACCGTTCAACGCCAGTGGCAGCGTCCCGATCGTCAAGGCGCTCAGCGGCAGCTCGCTACTGAACCGGCCGGTCCTCCCATCCGCGACCTCATCGAAATCCAGCCGCCGGTCGAGCGTGCGATCCTGATCGGCGCGCCGCGCAAGGGCTCCTACGACGCGCAGCACATCACCGAGCATCTCGACGAGCTGGCCCGGCTGACCGACACCGCCGGCGCCGATGTGGTGGGCCGGACCTCGCAGCAGGTGGCCAGCCCCAGTCCGGCCACGCTGATCGGGGAAGGGAAGGTCGTCGAAGTGGCCGGCCTGGTGCAGGAGCTGGGGGCCACCCTCGTGATCTTCGACGAGGAGCTGGCGCCGGTGCAGGGGGCCAACCTGGAGAAGGAACTGAAGGTCCGGGTGATGGACCGGGCCGAGCTGATTCTCGACATCTTCTCGACCCGGGCCCGCAGTCACGAGGCCCGGCTGCAGGTGGAGCTGGCTCAGCTCCAGTACCTGCTGCCCCGCCTGACCCGGATGTGGACCCACCTCTCGCGCATTCGCGGCGGCATCGGCCTGCGGGGCCCCGGCGAAACCCAGCTGGAAACCGACCGCCGGATGATCCGGCAGAAGATCCAGCTGCTCAGGAAGAAACTGGGTGACGTCGAACGGCACCGCGAACTGCTGCGGGAAGGACGCCAGCCGATGCTCACCACCGCACTCGTGGGCTACACCAACGCCGGCAAGTCGAGCATCCTGCGCGGCCTCTCGGGGGAACATGACATCTTCGTCGAGGACCGGCTGTTCGCCACCCTCGACACCCTGACCCGGATGGTCGACCTGGGCGAGGGGTACAAGGCGCGGGTGTCCGACACCGTCGGGTTCATCCGCAAGCTGCCCCACCACCTCGTGGCCAGCTTTCGCGCGACGCTCGAAGAGGTGCGGGAGGCCGACGTCCTGCTCGAGGTCGTGGACGCCAGCGACCCCTCCGCCGAGGAGCAGATGCAGGTCGTCGACGAGGTGCTGGGCGAGATCGGGATCGGCGAGACGATCGTGATCCCGGTCTTCAACAAGATGGACGCGGTACAGGATGCGGCGGCGTTCACGGCGCGGGCCCGCGAGCTCCACCCCGAGGCGCTGTTCGTCTCCACGATGCGGATGGGCGGGCTCGAGCCGCTCAAGGCCGAGCTGAGGCGCCGCGAGCGGGAGCTCAGGCCGGCGGTCACGCTCCGGGTGCCCTACGGCGACGGCGCCCGGCTGGCGGCGCTGTACCGCACCGGGGAGGTCATCGCGGTGCGCGAGCTGGCCGATTGCCACGAGGTGGAGGCCCGGCTTCCGGGATGGCAGGTCGAGCGATTCCGGCAGGAGGGATTCGAGGTCGTCATTCCCACGGCACGGAGGGAAAGCGCGTGACCGAGCGTCATCCGATCGCGGGACGGAAGGTCCGCTTTGCGCTGGTGGGGTGCGGCCGGATCTCCGCCAACCACTTCAGCGCCATCGAGCGCCACGCCGAGCGGGGCGAGCTGGTGGCGGTGTGCGACACCGACCCGGTGGCGCTCGACAAGGCGGTGGCACGCACGGGGGTCAAGGGATTCCGCTCCATCGAGGCGCTGCTGGCGGGCTCCGACGCCGACGCCGTGATCCTGGCGACGCCGAGCGGGCTGCATTCCGCCCAGGCCGTGGCCGCGGCCGCGGCGGGACGGCACGTGATCACCGAGAAGCCCATGGCCACCCGGTGGCAGGACGGCAAGCGGATGGTCGAGGCCTGCGACGAGGCCGGGGTCCAGCTCTTCGTGGTCAAGCAGAACCGCAGGAATCCGACCCTGCAGCTGGTCAAGCGCGCCATCGAGAAGCAGCGCTTCGGCAGGATCCACCTGGTCACGCTCAACGTCTTCTGGAACCGGCCCCAGGCGTACTACGACAGTGCCAAGTGGCGGGGCACCTGGGAATTCGACGGCGGGGCGTTCATGAACCAGGCCAGCCATTACGTGGACCTGATGGACTGGTTGATAGGGCCGGTGGAGAGCGTCCAGGCCTACACCGCCACGCTGGCCCGCAACATCCAGGTCGAGGATACCGGGGTCGCCAACATTCGTTGGCGTTCCGGGGCCCTGGGCTCGATCAACGTGACGATGCTGACCTACAACAAGAATTTCGAGGGGTCGCTCACCATCATCGGCGAGAAGGGAACGGTGCGGCTGGGCGGTGTGGCGGTCAACGAGATCCAGCACTGGGAATTCGCCGACGTCGATCCGGACGACGCCAAGGTCAAGGACGCGAGCTACGAGACCACCTCCGTCTACGGCTTCGGCCATCCGCTCTACTACGACAACGTGATCTCCAGCCTCCGCGGTGAAGTACCGCCGGAGACCGACGGGCGCGAGGGCCTGAGGTCACTGGAGCTGCTGATCGCGATCTATCTGTCGGCGCGGGACGGGACGAGGGTGGGGCTGCCGCTGGAATACTAGGGGGGGCAGAGGGGCAGGGGGGCGGACGAATGCGCTTCCAGAAGTGGCACGGAGAGCTCGAACGGGCACCAGGCTAGCTGCCCCTCTGCGACCGCAGGGAGTCCTTTAGGGCCCCTCTGCCCCCCTGCCCGCCACCTGGCGCAGCGCGTACCTCAGCGCCTTCCCCAGCAGGGCAGGGGGGTACCGGGCCAGGAAGGGCTCCGGCGGATCGACATAGAGCCAGAAGACCTCGGCGCACTGCGAGTCGGTCAGCTCGTCAATCCAGTCGGTGCCGGGTTCGTCGGGGATGGGGCTCGTCATCAATTCCTCGCCGCTGGTCCGCTCGAGCCAGGCCGCCTCAATGGAAATTCACGCCGTACCGCTCCGCCCAGACACTCAGACTGACGCAGCGCCACACCAGGATCGGGTTCATGGTGTGCCGTGCGGAGTTGAATTCCCGGCACCGGCGCTCCAGTGCCGCCCGGTTCACGCCACCCAACTCGACCGCGTGGGATAGCCGGCTGTCGATCCACGGGCGGAGCGCGGTGAACCACTCCGCCGTCGGAACCGAGAATCCGATCTTGTCGCGCCGGTCGAGGATCCGGTCCGGCACCAGCCCGCGCATGGCATGGCGGAAGACCGCCTTCCGGGTCCCGTCCGCTGCCAGAATGTACTCCTCCGGCAGCGAGAACAGCAGCTGAACCAGCGGCGGGCTGAGGAAAGGGACCCTGTTCTCGACCGAAAAGGCCATCGCGTCGCGATCCTGGTAGCGCACCAGGGCCTGGACCTGCGACTTGCGGAGATTGTGGTCCATCATCTCGCGCAGGACCCGCCGGGTTCGTGGCGCCCACGGAATCTCTGCGTGTACGCCCCGGTCCCAAAACCACCTCTCGTCCAGCCAGTCGTTGTTCCCTCGCTGCCGCCCCCAGAGGGCCCGGGCGGGGCGCCCAATGAAAGGAGGGAGGGCCAGGCTGAAGGCCGAGCGCAGTGCGCGAAGCCGGCCGATCCGGATGGGAACCTGGGGCCGATGCAATGCCCGTGCGATCTCCGCCACCTTCCCTTGCCGAAGGAGCGAGGCCAGGCGGGCGGGGAGGTAGCGATCGTAGCCGGCGAGAATCTCGTCCGCCCCCTCACCCCCCAGGACCACCTTGATCCCGTGCTCACGGGCCATGCCGAATATCCGGTACTGAGCGTAGATCACCGGGCTGGCGAAGGGTTCTCCCTGGATGTCCGCGAGCTGGCCGATGTCGCGCCGCAGCTCTTCCGGTGACAGCCGCAGCTTGTGTCCGACGGCGCCCGCCGAGTCGACCACCGTGTCCACGTACCGCTCCTCGTTGATCCGCGGATCGTCGGGAATGAAGCTGAAGGTGTGGAGCTCGCTCTCCTTGCCGAGTACCGTACGGGCGGCCATGACCGCCGCCGAGGAGTCGATGCCGCCCGAGAGGGCGAAGCCCAGCGGCACATCGCTCCGCAGGTGGAGCCGCATGCTCTCCAGGAACGCCTCTCGAACCCGCTCTGCGGCCTGTTCGAAGGTGCAGTCGAGTTCCTGTTCGAGGTCGGGTTGCCAGTAGCAGCTCGGCAGGCCTGCCCCAGGGGAGGAGACGGGGACCTCGAGGAAGTGTGCCGGCGGCAACTGGCGCACATCGGCGAGCAGCGTGCCGTCCCCAAAATCGGTGTTGCCGGAGACCAGGAACTCGTGATAGCGGCGGAGGTCGACCGCGCGGCTGAGCCCGTGGAATTCCATCACCGCTGGAATCTCGGAGGCGAAGACGAACCCGTCGCGGGTGCGCGCGTAGTAGAGCGGTTTGAGCCCGAAGTGGTCGCGGGCCAGGATCACCCGCTCCAGCTCCCGGTCGTGGATCGCGAAAGCGAACATCCCGGTGAGCCGGGGCAGGAGCGCCGTGCCCCACTCGGCGAAGCCCTGCATCAGGACTTCGGTATCGCTCCGGGAGCGGAACCGTCGGCCCCGGGACTCGAGCTCGGCCCGGAGCTCCCGGTAGTTGTAGATCTCGCCATTGAAGGTCACGGTCCAGCGGCCGTCGGCACTCACCATCGGCTGGTGCCCGGCGGGCGTGAGGTCGAGGATCGCCAGGCGGCGGTTGGCGAGGCCGACCGCGCCGGGCCGGCGCTGGTCCGGCGGAATACAGATGCCCTCGTCGTCGGGACCACGGTGCCTGAGCCGGGCGATGACCCTCGGGAGCGCCTCGCGCAGGGCGGACGGGTTGTCGGGCGCGATGAATCCGGCGATGCCGCACATCTCACTACGCTCCCACCGCGAGCTGGACGCGTCCACCGTTGCAGTAGAGATCCCAGCTGTCGGGGGCCCGCAGCACTGTGCCGGGAGGGTGGCGGTGCTGTTCGCGGAGATACCCCCGGACCCCGCCGTACCGGACCGGTATGCCCTCCGGGGTCATGATCGGCTCCTGGAATCGGGGGTAGAGCCCTGCCAGAAAATGCCAGACCCGCTCCACATCCCAAGAGGAAAAATCGACCATTGCCACACCTGGCCGGATGCCCGGGGCGAGGGTGGCCAGCGACTCATCCTGCGGACGGCCCTGGACCTGGCCACCCGCGAGGTCGCGCAGCACGGAGGCCATCAGTGTCGCCCCCATCTCGCCGTTGCGCTGGTTCAGCCGGTCCACCGGCAGGCCACGCTCGAGGGCGAACGACGCCTGGCCCAGGATCTCGCCGGCGTCGGCGATGGCGGTTGCGCGATGCACCGTGACTCCCGTTTCGCGGTCGTCGCGGTAGTAGATCCAGAACAGCGGTAGCAGGCCGCGATGGCGGGGGAGCAGGGCGGCGTGGAGGTTGATGGTGCCGAGCGGCGCCGCGCCGAGGAGTTCCGGTGGCAGGATCCATGGATACCCCGCGATGCAGATGAGGTCGGGCCGGAGTGCCTCGAGGCGGGCAGCAATGTCCGGATCGGCGCCCGCACACGCCGCCCAGATCGGAAAGCGGTATCTTCGTTGAAGCTCCCCGAGGGACCCCGGGCGGCTCAGGCCGACGGCTCGAGCCAACCCGCCCAGGATCGATCGGACCTGGCCGGCGCCTGACCGGCGGGCGGCTGGCTGTACGACGGCGGCTACGGTGTGCTCGGCCCCGATGGCGCCCAGGGCGCCAAGGGAGAGCGGGCCACTCATGCCGAAGAATGCGACCCGCAAACGGCTCATGCCCGCCCTCAGTCACTATTGCACTGTGCCGGAATCCATTGACGGCCCTATGACGAAATGGTAAGGTAATCGGCGTGACGGAGAATCACGGTGCTTGAATCAGACGGGTTATCGCACCTGAGCCACCTGCTGCGGTTGAGAGACATCTCGGCCGCGGTCGCGAGTGGTGTCACGCACGCGTTGACGTCCGTCCTGGGGGCCGACGCCGGGACGCGCGTCGCGCAGGCGATCGGCCTCGACGAACTGGCGCACGCGGCCGTCGCGACGCTTGCCTGGCTGGTGGCGCTCCTTCTGGTGGTCTTCGTCTTCGAGACGCTGTGGGGCCCGAAGCGCTCGCCCTATACCTCCCGTACCTTCGTCCAGGACGTCCTCTATGCGCTGTTCTACCAGGGCGGGTTCTACAACGCCCTGATCTGGGCGGCGCTGGCCAATACCCTGAACGCCAGGCTGTCGTTTCTCCGGATCGAGATTCTCGCCCAGCTGCCCCCCGCAGCGCACTGGGTGATCTACTGGATCGTCGTGGACTTCATCACGTACTGGTGGCACCGCTCGCTTCACACCTTCAAGCCGCTCTGGGCCTTCCACAGTGTGCACCACAGCCAGGAGGAGATGAGCTTCATCACCGCCTACCGGGCTCACCCGGTGGAACAGCTCTGCCAGAACCTGATCATGGTCGTGCCCCTGCTCGTGATGGGAGTGCCGACCTTTCGGTGGCTGCCGCTGTACGTGGCCATGAATCTGCTCGAGGGGCTGCAGCACACCGCCCTGACCTGGGGGTACGGCAAGGCGTATTTCATCTTCGTGAGCCCCCGGTTCCACGCCGTGCACCATTCGGCCGACCCCCGGCATTTCAACAGCAACTACGCCAAGCTGATGAGTCTGTGGGATTTCCTGTTCGGCACCGGGATCTATGCCGACCGGGTGCCGGAGCGGCTGGGGGTCGACGGGATGCCGGTGCCCCGGACCATCGGACAGCAGCTGATGGCGCCCTTCCGGATCCTGTCCCGATCCCGGCGGCAGGAGCCAGTGGCCGTCGCCCCGGCCGCCCCGGTCGGCCCGGCGCCGGTTCCCTAAGTCTCCCAGCTTCCCATTCTGGGACAGCGTGTTAGTATGCAACTTGTAATGAGTGCACTTTATAGACGAAATCCGGACATCGAGGCCGCGCCGATGCAGGGCGAGGCGATTCTCTTCGACCCGGTCAGCAACCGCTTCTGCCTGCTCAACGGCACGGCGGCCTTCATCTGGGAAAAGCTGGAAACCCCGGCCACCGCGGAGCAGCTGTCGGCTGCGGTCTGCCGCGAGTTCGATGCGCCTGAGCCGGCGCAGGTCGAGCAGGACGTGCGCGAGGCGCTGGTTCGATTCACCGAGTTGGCACTGGTGTCGTTGGACGGAGCCGCCTAAAGCGGCATCCCCACTCACAGGAGAATTCCCATGGAGCGCGATCAGAGAGCGACGGAGTCCCCGGCCGCCGGCCGCCCGTACGAGGCGCCCCGGGCCCAGTTAATGGACGAGAAGGAAGTCCTCAAGGTCTTCCAGATCACCAGCGCCAGCGTTTCCTGGTGGGGCTGATCGCTCCTTCGCGGTAGCACCTGCGGCTGGTGGCGAATCCGAAGGCTGGAAACCAGGCAGGCGATGTAGCAGGGGGGTGGTGGCTCAACGCCGCCGCCCTCTTTGTGCAATTGGAGGGTGTCCCGGCGCCGGGGGGCGACGAGTGGTACCGGATCGGCGACGGCTATCTCCGGGTACGCTCGGCCGACGCCCCCTTCCGCGATCGGCTCCGGACCCTGTTCCGCGAGTGCGCGGTGGCCGTACCGCCGCCGGGGCTGCTGCCGCGGGTCGGCGTCACGGTGCGGTCGGTGCCCGACGGTTCGTATTCGCTGGTCTCCTTCGACGACCCGGAGCCGCTCGACCAGCTGGCCTTCAGTCTCGCCATCTTTCCCGACCGCGGCTACAGCGAGATCGCGGGACCGTCGCCGGAGTGGAAGGTCCTCGGCGTCCCCACGCCCGGGGGGATCGAAGGAATCGTGATGGCCGGGACGCATCTCCTGGTCCGCCGGACGACTCCATGGCAGTCGCTGGCGGGAAGCCTGGTCTTCAGCCGGCTGATCCGGCTCCAGCCACAGCTGCTCTTCTTTCACGCCGGCTCGATCGGGATCAGGGGACAGGGGGTGCTGATCGTGGGGCCCAAGGGGAGCGGCAAGACGACCCTCTCGCTGGCGCTGGCCGCGCGGGGGCATGAGTTTCTTGGCGATGAGATGGCCGGGGTCCGGATCGAGTCCCTTGAGCTGGTGCCGGTCCGGCGCTCGCTCGCGGTGCGTGACGGCGTGCGGGCCCGGGAGGTGAGCGCCGCCCTGGAGCGGGTCGGGGCGCCGTACGAGCCCTTTCCCGACGGCACGGAACGGCGCCGGGCCTACGCGGCGGAGCTCTTTCCCGGTCCCGACCCCGCGGCTACCCCGCTCCGGCACGTCGTCTTCCTGCAGGGGTTCGGGGCCGGGCCCGAGCTGGAGCGAGCGCCAGCCGGCCGGGAACAGCTGGCCCTCCTGACACCGCTGGGCGCCACGATGTGGGGCGCCAATCCGATGCGGCGGGCCCGCGACCTGCTTTCCGTCGTCAGCCGGGCCCGTTGCTGGAGCCTGCGGGCCGGCACGCCTGAAGAAACGGCCGTCCTGCTCGAGAAGTCACTGGAGGAGTGATGGGTCTCACGATCAGACAGAAGGCCGACCGGATCGGCACCTTCCGGTTCATCTCGGTCTCCCTCATGGAGACCCTGGCCCGCTGGGTGCCGACGACTCCGGAGCTGGAGGCCAAGGTCCTCTTCGGGCGTCATGTCTGGGATTTCGCCCAGCACGCCGACCAGCTGGGGCGGCGCACCGGCGAGCTCCGGGCGCCGGCGCAGTACTCGCTCCGCGCGGCGGATGGCTACTGCAGGGTGCTCGACACCATGGCTGCCGCCACCGGCACGCTCGAGCGGGTCTCGGGGTTCTACGACGGGCTGCTGCCCGACCTCGAGGCCCGCTACCGCCGGTACCTGGCGAACACCGACCAGCTCAACGACGACCCGAGCGTCCGGATCATCGAGCGAATCCTCTTCGACCTGCCCCGGCTCAAGGCCGACCGGGCCGCGTTCGCCGCCCAGCGGGCCGACCTCAAGCCGTCGGACGCCGGGTGCGCGGCGCGGATTGCCGCGCTGGCCGCCGCCGAGGGCGAGATCGTCACCGACCGGCCACCGGCGCGGACCGCGGCGGGCGTATGAGCGTCGCGCAGGAGGAGACCAAGGTCGTCGGTGGCGTCGTGCTGCGCCGCGACCCGGCCCGGGAACCCTGCTTCAACGTCGTGCATACCGACGCCGAGATGCAGGACTGGCCCGACATGTCGCCGGTCTCCCGGCGGGAGCGGCTGCACCGGCACATGAACAACGAGTCCGGCGCCATGGAGATCGCGGCCCGCTGCCTGGTGGATTTCCCCGACGCGCCGTGGGACCTCGGATGGCACTGGCCCGGCAGGTGTCCGACGAATCCCGCCACGCCACCCTGCTTTACGAGAGGCTGCGCGAGCTGGACGGCTTCAAGGGCGAGTTTCCGATCGCCAACTTCGAGTGGGGCGTCACCCTGATGCTGGAGGACCTGCCCGGCCGGCTGGCGGTGCAGAACAGGACCTTCGAGGCGGGGCTGATCGACATCCTCGGCACCCTGCGCAACCGCTGGCGCGAGGCCGGCGACGACACGACCGCCGACATGCTGGAAGGGATCCTGGCCGACGAAATCACCCACGTCCGCTTTGCCAACCGCTGGATCAAGCGGCTGACCGAGCAGGATCCGCGGGTACTGCTCAAGGTGGCGATGGCGGTTCGCTTTCCTCGGCCGGGTCAATCAGCAGCTGGCGCCGAAGCCGGGCGACGTGAATGCGGTCGGCGTCGCGTGGACCGAGGAGCGGAGGCAGGCCCCGGCGGTGAACGTCGAGGATCGCCGCGAGGCGGAATTCACCGACGACGAGATCGCCGAGGTGCTCAAGCAGGCCGGGTTCCGTTCGATCCTGCCGGCTGGCACCGTGGGTGAATGAACCGATGACCGAGCGCCATCAGCTCCCTCCCGGCTCGACTCCGCGCTGTTTGGCGACGGCCCCGCACGGGATTCGAGATTCACCGTGGTGGAGGTGTGGGCCGACATGGTAAACCTGCCCGACGGATCACCCCGACAAGCACCGGGAGTTCCTGCACTCGCCAGATGAACGAGGAGGCCTGCGTCATGGAGAATGCCGCGCGGAGCCTCGCCGAGTTCACCGACGCCGACTGGAAGGTGCGCAAGGGACTGGCCCGCCAGTGCGCCGACGAGGCCCGGCACGTCCTCAACTACCGCCGCCTGCTCGAGGCGCGGGGCGGCTTCCTCGGCCAGTACCCGGTGATGAATTTCCAGTACCGGATCCTGGGCCGGATCGATTCACTGGTCGGGACGGCTCTCGGTCCAGAACCGGAGCTTCGAGGCGGACGGGCTCGACGCGGCAACCTACGCCCGCGACGAGGCCCGCCAGGCCGGCGACCACGAACTGGCCGACATGTACGACGCCCAGCAGGCCGACGAGGTCTGCCACATCCGTTTCGCCAACGAGCACATCACAGGAGCAGATGACCCGGACTCCCGCGGACGGGATGCTGGTCGCCCGGGCGCTGGCGCAGGCGGCCTCGCGCGTTCGAGCGGATCTTTGCGGGCGGCGGCACCGAGGTCGACAAGTACGGTGTGGCGGTCGAGGCGCGGCTCGAGGCCGGCTTCTCTCCCGAGGAGGTGGAGGTGGCGGTGCGAGATGTCCGACGCCCGCCGGGCCGCGGTGCGGCAGCGGGCCGCTGCTGCCGGACGCCACCCGTGGCTGAATCCGGCGGGCGGTGGCCGAATTCGCGGCGCTGGTGCACCTGGATCAGCTGGCGCGATCCACCGGCTACGCGGTCGCTGATGTATGGCGGGTTCGTCCTGGCCGTCTTCTGCTCGAGGCCCGCGGGCCGGGCGGACCCGGCCCGCTACCGCACCAGGAACTTCGCCAACGACGTCCTCTACACGCTGTTCTACAAGGGCGGGTTCTACACCGTCGTGGTGCTGGCGGCGGTCACCAACGCGCTGGGTCCCCGGCTCGAATTTCTCCGGCTGAACCTGCTTGGCCACGTGCCCTGGCCGGTCGGCCTCCTGGTCTTCTGGGTCGTCGGGGACTTCCTGACCTACTGGTGGCATCGCCTGCAGCATGCGGTGCCGTTCCTCTGGGCCTTTCACAGCGTGCACCACTCACAGGAGCAGATGACAGTGCTGACGGCCTTCCGGCGGCACCCCCTGGAGACCTCTGAGCATGAATCGTGATCCTCTACTTCGGCATCTTCAATCTGGTCCTCGGCGTGCCCACCCGCGGCTGGATGCCGCTCGCGACGCCTGATCACCTGCCTCACGGCGATCCAGCACGCGCAGCTCGACTGGCGCCTGGGCCCGCTTCAGCGGGTCCTGGTGAGCCCACGGTTCCACGCCTTCCACCACTCCAGTCGATCCGGAGCACGCCAACGCCAACTTCGGATTTCTGTTCAGCTGCTGGGACTACCTCTTCGGCACTGCGGTCCCCGAGCAGGAGCGGCCGACCTCGCTTTGGCGTCGACGGAGCCGACATCCGGGAGACCATTGGCAATCAGCTCCTGACCCCTTTCCGCCTGCTCTGGCGGTGGCGGCGGCCGCCGGCGGCGGCTCCGCCGGCCCCCCGCTCCACCAGCCAATCCGTCCAGCCCTGACCCCGACGGGGCACCCCCCTCCATGAGCCACCTTCCCGACGACCGGGGCCTGGCACTGGCGCCGCTGCTCCGGCGGGCCGGGAGCATCATCGAATCCCAGATTCCGCGGCCCCAGCATGGCCGGGGCGCTCCCCGATGGCACCCGGATCCGGATCAGCTGCGGCAGCTCGGAGGTCTACCCGACCGGGACGGTGATCGCGTTTGTCATACCGGGCGGGCTGGTGGGCCACCGGGTGGTGGCGGTCTCCCATGGGCGGGGCGGGGAGGGACTCCTGTTCACCCGGGGTGATCGGACCGTCGTGGCCGACGGCCCGGTCCGGACAGACCAGGTCCTGGGAGAGGTGACGGAGTGGTTCGACGGCGGGACCTGGCGCGCCCTGCCTCTCGCCGAGATGATGAGACCCGGCCGTCGGCTCTGGGCGGCGCTGATTCTCGCCATCATCCGCATCACTGCGGCCCTCAATATCCGTTTGGCAGGAAAGATCTCCGGAGTCCTGCTCAGGATCGCCCATCGCGCGCCGGGCCGGCGTCCCGGCACGCCATGAACCGCGGTCAGGAGCTGCTCCTCCACGCCCTCTACCGCGGAGAGGGGGGCCCGTCGTCCGCAGCCTCCGTTGCCCCCAGGGGACTGGAGGGAACTGCTCGCGAGTCGCTCCGCGGGGCCTCCATCCATACCTCGCGCATCGCCTCCCCCGACTCGTCGATACGGAGCGGATACCCGCGCGAGGTGCGGCAGTTGCTGGAGGCGGCCCGGCGCGGGGCAGCGATCGGCCCATCTTCGGCGCCAGGCGCTCCTGGGCCGCGCCGCCGAAGCGCTCGATCGGGCTGGCGTCCCGTTCGTGGTGCTCAAGGGGATGGCCCTGGCGCACCTGGCCTATCCCGACCCGTCGCTCCGCCCGATGGGCGACCTCGACCTCTGGACCCGCCCCGAATTTCTCGATGCCGGCGGCAGCGCGCTGCTCGAGGCCGGCCTGCGATACCCCACGAGCTGGCGGCCCGGATAGCGGCCGCGTCACGCCGCAGCCGAGAGGGCATCGACCCGGATGCTCGAGCTTCCGATGACGGGCGGCAGCCTGGTACTGGAGCTCCACGGCGTGGTGCAGTCGATGGCGACCGTCGCGCCAGCCTGGGCGGACGTAGCCTGGGAGCGACGGGTTTCCGTCTGCCTGGGCGGGGTGGTGGCCCAGATCCTCGATCCCGAGGACATGCTCACCCATCTCGCGGTCCACTGCAGCGCGCACCATCGCTTCGCCCTGGGGCTGGGCCCGCTGCTGGACATCGCGCTCTGGATCGAGGCAGCCGGGCCGCGGCTCGACTGGCCCCGCATGGCGGAGCGATGGGATCGGGATGGTGGAGCCACCTGGATCAGACTCACACTGGCGCTGGTCCGCGAGCTGCTCGGCGCCTCGATTCCGCCGGAATTCTGCGGCGACATCATGGCACCCGGCTGCTTCGCCTCGCTCTACCAGCTGGCCCGCGAACAGGTGCTGGAGGCCCACCGCCCCCTGCCGCCGACCCTGGCCAAGGTGAGCGCCGACCCCTCGCTCGCCGGCCGGGCACGCTGGCTGGCCTATCGCCTCACGGGGTGGTACTGGAAGGGGCCGCCCGGAGCCAGGCGGAGTGCGCGCGAGGCCACCGCCGAGGCGTTTCGCCGAATGGCGCACGACCTCCGCCACAAGCTGCCGCCGTACATCACCGGATGGGCGACCGGTTCCCTGCGTGGAGCCGAACTCCGGCGACGGCAGGAGCTGGCGGTGGGGAGGGAGAGAATGGCGGCGATGGTGGAGGAGTTGGAGGGGCGGAGGGGCCCCAACTAGGTAATCCTCGGCTTAAGCCGAGGCTCCGCTCGGGTCCCTGAAGGGACCTGGCATCCCCTGTACACAAGGAGCCGACGTACCGGACCGGCGGTTGGTGGCACCTGGGGCGCCGCCCCGAACGTCCGATGATCGCAGGCGAAAGGATACAAGGCCCCTTCAGGTGCCAGGTTGGAGCCTCGGCTTCAGCCGAGGATTCGACGGAGGTGGGGCCGGATGGGCCAGAGGGGCCCTAAAGGACTCCCTACGGTCGCAGTAACCGCCCCTCTGCCCCTCTGCCCCTCCTCTTTAGCGTCCTCCCGAAAGTATCTGCTCGAGGATCAACCACCGGTTCATCCCCGCGAACTTCTGGTGCATCTTCGTGCTCGGTGGGCCGCCAGCGGCGCTGTCCTCTTCGATCTGCAGATCGGCCAGCGCATCGAGGCCGTGGGCCAGGAACTTCTTCAGCCCCTTTTCCAGCGCCAGGCCCGCCGTGCGGAAGTTGAAGAGGGTCGAGAACTGGAGGGTGTAGCCCAGGTCGGCCAGCTGCTGGTTGGTGATCAATTTCCCGGCCTTCTTGGCCTTCCCGAAGTACAACGACGGGGAGAGATTGAACCCCAGCATCTGCTTGGGGTAGTGCTTGCGCACCCCTTCCGCGAACTCCTGCGGCAGATCGATCTCGGCGTTGTTGAACTCCGCCCAGATCACGTCGACCCCCAGCTCGGCCGCCTCGTAGGCGTCGTCGAGGGCCATCGGCATCCCGCCGGAGGGCCCGCCAGGAAGGGCGCCATCGATCGAGTCGGTGCGGGCGATGATCACCACCTCCACACCGGCGGCGTAGCTGGCCGCCTTGATCGCCCTGAGCTTGGCCAGCCAGGCATCGCGGGGCACCAGGACCTTGTCGCGCTTCTGCTTGCCGACGTTGACGATGTGGCCGCAGGTGCGATTGGTGGGGTCCTGATTCTCGAGGTGGACGCCCGCCGCGCCGGCCCGGATCAGCTCACTGGCCAGGGTGAAGGTCTGGGTGGGGCCGCCGAAGCCGGCCTCCATGTCCACGAACATCGGGGGCACGCCCAGCGCTTCCTTGCCGTCGGTGTCGTACCAGTGGGTGTGCCGGGCGCCCTCGATGCCGCGCCAGAGCTCGAGGACCAGGTCCACCATCTGGTGGCTCGGATAGACCCCGATGTCGGGGTACATGCTCTTGGTGGCCGCCAGCTGCCAGCCGCTGCCGTAGAGCGCCTTGAAGCCGAGCCGGGTCATGATCGACGCGGTGAAGGCGTCGTAGGCGCCCGCCGAGTGGATGTAGGACTTCCTGGCATGCGCCTCGGTCAGCAGGCGGCGGAGCTTGGCGGCGGGCTGCTCCTTTTCCGGCGGAGCCAGCAGTTTGATCAGTTCAGGGTCGGGGAAGACCGGGGGCTCTCTTGGACTTCTTGGTAGCGGACATCCTTCCTCCTCTGGGGCCGGAATGCTGAGTCGGGCGCTGTCCGCGTCACAATACGAGGAACGGCCCCCCTCCGGGAGGGGCCGATCCGTATTTGCCGGGACCAGCGTGTAGGGGCCGCCTCCGTGGCGGCCATGCTTGATTATGCAGTAATGTGAAACTTTTCACAAGGGGGCCGGTCGCCTCGATGAAGTATCTCGTTACCGGAACCGCGGGGTTCATCGGGTACCATGTCGCGCACCGACTGCTGAACGATGGGCACCAGGTCGTCGGCATCGACAGCCTGAACGACTACTACGACGTCCGCTTGAAAGAGGCGCGCCTCGACCGCCTCGAGGGCCGCCCCGGGTTCCGGTTCCTGAAGCTCGACTTCGGCCGAGGCCGGCGAGCTCCGCGAACCTGTTCGCCATCTCCCGGTTCGAGCGGGTCATCCACCTCGGCGCCCAGGCGGGGGTCCGGTATTCGCTCGAGCATCCGGAGGCCTACGCCCAGAGCAACCTCGTCGGCCATCTGAACGTGCTGGAGGGGTGCCGGCACACGGCGGTCCCCCACCTCGTCTACGCGTCGTCGTCCTCGGTCTATGGTCTCAACGCGAAAGTCCCCTTCTCCGAGAGCGACCCGACCGACCACCCCGTGAGTCTCTACGCGGCCACCAAGCGGGCCGGGGAACTCATGGCGCACACCTACAGCCACCTGTATGGCCTCCCCACGACGGGACTCCGGTTCTTCACCGTCTACGGCCCCTGGGGCCGGCCGGACATGGCCTACTTCAAGTTCGCCGAGTCGATCATGGCCGGAAAGCCGATCGAGGTCTTCGGGGGCAGGGAACAGCAGCGGGACTTCACCTACATTGACGATGTGGTCGAGGCCGTGGTCCGGGTGGCGGCCCTGATTCCGTCGCCGGCCGCCGGTGGTACCTCGGTGGATCCCTCGCGGAGCTCGGCACCATTCAGGATCTACAACGTGGGCCACCGGCAGCCGGTCAGTCTCCCCGATTTCTGTGGCCTTGCTGGAGAAGAGCCTCGGGCGCACGGCGGTGCGGCGCGAGGTCGGCCCGCAGCCAGGGGATGTGCTCCTGACCTACGCCGATACAGGCGCGCTGGAGGCAGCCATCGGATATCGCCCGGAGACGTCACTCGACGAGGGGCTCCGCCGGTTCGCGGAGTGGTACCTGGACTACCGCGGCGCCGCCTGATGTGCGGCATCGCGGGGTTCTGGGGATCCTCCTTCGGTATCGAGGACGCCGCGGCGGCACTGGGGCGGATGACCGAGGCCATCCGGCACCGCGGGCCGGATGACTCCGGCCGCTGGCTCGACGCTGAATCCGGCATCGCGCTGGGGCACCGGCGGCTGTCGATTCTCGACCTCTCGCCCGAAGGCCACCAGCCGATGCTGTCGGCCGGCGGCCGGTACGTCATCGTGTTCAACGGCGAGATCTACAACTGGCAGGAGCTCAGGCAGGAGGAGGAGGCCCATGGGGCCCGCTGGCGCGGTCACTCGGACACCGAGGTGATGCTGGCCGCCATCGAGCGGCGGGGCCTGGTGCCGGCGGTGCAGGCGATGGCCGGGATGTTCGCCTTCGCGCTGTGGGACCGCTCCGAGCGGACGCTCCACCTGGTCCGGGACCGGATCGGCGAGAAGCCGCTCTACTTCGGCCGGATGGGCGAGCTGCTTCTCTTCGGATCGGAGCTGAAGAGTCTCAAGGCCCATCCGCGGTGGCAGGGCGCGATCGACCGCGACGCGCTGGCGCTCTATCTCCGCTACAACTACGTCCCGGCGCCTCATTCGATCTACACCGGCATCCGGAAGGTCGAGCCGGCGACCATCGTGAGCATCGGGGCGGATCGCCTGGAGACGGTGACCCCCTACTGGAACATGGCCGAGGTCGTCCGGCAGGGGCTGGGAAATCCTCTCCCGGGACCGGAGGAAGCGACCGTTGAGGCGCTGGAGAGCCGGCTCCGGGCTACGATCCGCCAGGAGATGGTCGCCGACGTGCCGCTCGGCGCCTTCCTTTCCGGCGGCATCGATTCCACGCTGGTCGTGGCGCTGATGCAGGCCCAGAGCGAACGGCCGGTCCGCACCTTCACCATCGGCTTCGACGAGGCGGACTACAACGAGGCGGAGCACGCTCGAGCGGTTGCGAGACACCTGGGTACCGACCACACCGAGCTGTACGTCAGGCCGGAGGAGGCCCGGGCGGTCATACCCCGGCTGCCCGCGATCTACGACGAGCCGTTCGGCGACTCGTCGCAGATCCCGACCTTTCTCGTCGCCAAGCTGGCGCGCCAGCACGTGACGGTCGCGCTGTCGGGCGACGGCGGTGACGAGCTGTTCGGCGGCTACAACCGGTACTTCCTCGGCCGGCGGATCTGGAAGGCCCTGGCCCCCTGGCCGGCCTCGCTCCGCGGCTCGGTGGCGCGCGGCATCCAGGCGGTCGCGCCCGAGGCCTGGGGCCGCGTGCTCGGTCCGGCCCAGCGACTGCTCCCCTCCAGGGCACGGGTGGCCCAGGTGGGCGACCGGATGCACAAGCTGGCCAATGTCCTCGCGGTACCCTCGGCCGGCGTGATGTACCGGAGCCTCGTCTCGAACTGGGACCCGCCGGCCACGATCATGCCGGGTGCCCACGAACGCGAGACCACGTTGACGGCCGGCCACGGGCTGCCGGCCGAGGCCGGGTTCGTGGAAGAGATGATGTACTGGGACACCCGGACCTACCTCCCGGACGACATCATGGTGAAGGTGGACCGCGCCAGCATGGCGGTGAGCCTCGAGTCGCGGGCCCCGTTTCTCGACCACCGGGTGGTCGAGCTGGCCTGGCGGGTGCCGCTCGGGCTCAAGCTCAGGAACGGCCAGGGGAAGTGGCTGCTCCGGGCCATGCTCGACCGCCATGTGCCGCGCGCACTGGTGGAGCGGCCCAAGATGGGATTCGGGGTGCCGATCGATTCGTGGCTCAGGGGCCCGCTCAAGGAGTGGGCGGAGGGGCTGCTCGAGCCGGGCCGTCTGGCGAGGGAGGGATTCTTCGACTCGGGCGCGGTCTGGCGGAAGTGGGATGAACACCAGCGCGGTGGGCAGAACCGGCAATATCCGCTCTGGAACCTCCTCATGTTCCAGGCGTGGCTCGGGTCCGTTTGAGGCGCGCGTGCCCGCGATGTACGGTCCCGGATCGGTGGTCCCCAATGCGGGGCACGGCTAATTTGCGGGAGTGAACGCCCCCGCGCTTCGAGTCCCGCTGATCCTCGCCCTCGCGGCCGGGCTGCTTGGTCCCGTCAAAGGGGTGTCCGCGCAGTCCGGCGGTACCTGCGGAACCGTCGACGCGAGCCAACTCCAACCGCAATCGGGATTTGCCTACCTCCTGCCGCAGTTTGCCGACGGGGGAGACTCCTCGGGGGCCGCCGCGGTATCACGGGTGGTCGTCTACGAGAACAACGTGGTGCTTGGTCCCGCCCACAGCCCGCACGAACTGATCCGGACCACAGGGAAGGGCGCCTACAGCCACTGGCGCACCTCGCTCTACCTCTCGACCAGCGACAACTCCGACCCGCGGAACAACGGACGCCGGTACAGCTACGGGGTCATGGCCGGCGCCTGCCCCGTCTCGCTTGCACCGCTGCCGATCGAGATGACCCGGATCGCCAGCGAGGCGCCGCTCTACGCCACCTTCCAGAGCCACAACCAGAAGGTGGTGGAAACCCGCTTCGGCATCTTCCTGACCTACCTGGACAAGGTGAAGACGATTCCGGGGCGGTGTCCTCACTTCCCGCAGCCGCCGTGCTACGACAGTCCCTACCTGTGGAAGCTGGTGAGGAGTACGGACTCGGGTCGGACCTTTTCGACGGTGTATGAAGCCACCGCGGACACTCGCGCGCCCACCGTGGAATCGGACCAGGCGGGCGATCTCTACCTCTTCAGCACCGAGTACGCTCCAGGAAAGAGCGACGCGTTCCTTTACCGCTTCTTCAGCGCCGACTCCTTCCGGACGCCCGCAGTCACTCCAATCCCGGGCGCGGCCGGGGGGAAGGTCACCTCCTTCCTCGACGCTGGCCGCCGGCAGCTGTACTACATGAACAACAACGGCGGTGTGACCGACTTCTACGTCTTCGGCCTCGATGGCAAGCTCCTCCGCTCGGCCCAGCTGCTCAAGAACGGCCCCCACGCGGTGCTCCAGTACCCGTTTCTCGCGATGAGCGGCTCGACGCTCTACGCCGCCTGGACGACGAGCCTGGTGGTCAAGTACCTCTACTGGGACATCCACTTCATGATGTCGGATGACGGGGGCCTGACCTGGAGGAAGGGAAACGGTGCCAGTCTTACGCTCCCGGTCGTGGTCGATGAGACAGGACCGGCCGACAGCCTGGTGCTCAAGGACGAGTACGGGTATCACAACTTCCTGGCGGGCCTTGCCGCGCAGGGCGAGTATCTCCATTTCATGTACGAGTCCCAGGTTCCAGGGTACCGGGAACACTACCTGCGATACAACACTCGGACCCATGCGCTGGATATCAACACCTATCCGACATGGAAGGGCGACCAGCTCTCGATCCGCAACCTGGACGGCTTCTTCGCGTCCGACACGGCGCCCTCAGGCGGCCTGCTCTACGCCATCTCCAGCGACAACGCTCCGAAGGGAGACAAGCGGATCGTGGTGCTCGCCAGCCCGGACAGCGGCCGGACCTGGTTCGACTACGCCGTGAGCCCGCCCGTTTCCCACCCGTACGCGATCGGCGGCGCCCGGATCGCGAGGGCGGGGGGCAGCATCATCGGGAGTTTCACCAACCTGCTCCAGCCCGATTCCGGCGCCACGGCCAATGTGGACGAGGTCTGGTTCATCAGGGTCGGGGCCCGGTAGCATCCGCCATGCTGACTTCGGTGGCCCGATATGCCCTGGCGCGCGGAGTTCCCGGGCTGATCAACTTCGCGGCATTGGCCCTCTTCACCCGCCTGCTCGATGAGCAGCAGTACGGGCAGTACGCGCTGATCTTCGCCGCGGTGGCGCTGGGCAACGCCTTGCTGCTGCAATGGCTCAGCCACGGGTTGCTCAGGCTCGCGGCCCCGTATGCCGGCCGGCGGCAGATCTTCCTTGCCACAGTGCTCCGGCTGTTCGTACCGCTCTACCTCCTGACCTCGGTAGTGCTGGTGGTCGGCGTCGGCCTCACGGCCGGGTGGCACGACGGCCGGCTGATGTCGGCCGGAGTCGCCCTCCTCCTGGCGCAGGGCTGGCACGACCTCAACTTGAACCTGGCCACCGCCGACCAGCGGCCAGGCCTCTATGGCGGCCTCTCGACCCTCAGGGCGGGAGCCAGCCTGCTGTTCGGCGGCCTCGCGGCCTGGGCGGGGCTGGGGGCAACGGGGGTGGCGGGCGGCGTGGCCGTCGGTGGCCTGGTATCCGGGCTGTACGCATGGTTCCTGAGCTGGACCCGCTCCTTGCGCGTCCCCGGCGACGGCGCGCTTCGGCGGGAGCTATTCCGCTACGGGATCCCACTGGCTGGGGCCTTCGTCCTGGCCTACGTCATCAGCGCCGCAGACCGGTTCATGCTGGCGGAGTTCATCTCTCCCGCCGCGGCCGGGGTGTACGCCCCGGCCTACGACCTCGTGCTCCAGGCCATGGGGGTGCTCATGATGGTCGTGAACCTGGTGGGCTTCCCCAAGGCGGTGGTGGCGGTCGAGAGCGGCGACCCGGCTACCAGGGACCGCCAGTTCAGGGAGCACGCGACCCTGCTCTGGGCGGTGGCACTCCCGGCGGCCGCCGGGATCGCCACGCTGGCCCCGTCGGTGAGCCAGATCCTGGGGCCCCGCTTCGCCCCGGCAGCCCGCCAGCTCCTCCCGCTCCTGGCGGTGGCACAGCTCCTGGCCGGCATCAAGGCGTTCTACTTCGACTTGAGCTTCCAGCTGGGCCGGGCCACCCGGCTGCAACTCCTCACCGTCGCGGCCGGGGCCGCGGTGAACATCGTGCTCAACGTCTGGTGGATTCCCCGGTATGGGATCATGGGGGCAGCTTACGCTACGCTCGCCGCCTATCTCGTGGCGCTGGCATTAAGCTGGGGCCTCGGCCGGAACGTCCTGCCCCTGCCCACACCGTGGGCCGCACTCGCCCGCATCACGGTGGCCACCACGGGGATGTGCCTCGTCCTCCTGTTCGTGCGAGGGACGGGGGGTCCCCTCGCGCTCGTTGCACAGGTCACACTCGGAGCGACCGTCTACACGGTACTTCTCCTCCTCTTCGCCGGTGGAAATCGCCGCCGCATGCTGGCGTGATGATCACTGACACCGCATCCGACGATTGCCTACAGGCGCGTGGCCTGACACCCTTTACTCCAACCAGAGGGCTGAAGTGACCGCTTCCACTGCTTCGGAAGAGATCGCCAGGGGCGAGCGATTCGCCTTCGGCGCCAATTGGGCACGCTTCCTCAGGTTGCTCTCTCCGGAGCGGATCACTGAGGCGGAACGGTCGCTTCGAGAGATGCTGGAGACGGACACGCTCCAAGGGCAGACGTTTCTCGACATCGGTTCCGGTAGCGGATTGTCCAGCTTGGCTGCTAGGCGTTTGGGGGCTCAAGTGTTGTCGTTCGACTACGACCCGCAATCCGTCGCCTGCGCCCTCCAACTCAAGAGCCAGTTCACTCCCGAAGATGCTGATTGGCGCATTGAACAGGGATCAGTTCTCGATGCGGCGTTCATGGGAGGCCTTGGCCGCTTCGACGTCGTCTATTCATGGGGTGTGCTGCATCACACAGGGAACATGTGGAAAGCGCTCGAGAATGCTGCGGTTCCGGTAGCGGTTGGGGGGAGACTCTTCATCGCTATCTACAACTATCAGGTCTACTGGACGCGGTGGCACATCTTGATCAAGCGGGTCTATACCAGATGTCCTCGGGTACTGAAGCCGCTGCTTGCCATGACATACGCCGCCATTCAGGCCACCAAGGGCTTAGTCAAAGACATCGCTACCCTCCGCGATCCGCGCGCACGGTACCGGATCAAGACCCGTTCCCGGGGCATGTCGATGTGGTACGACTGGGTTGATTGGCTTGGGGGCTACCCCTTTGAGACGGCGAAACCCGATGAAATATTCGACTTCTACCGCACCCGGGGCTTCGTTCTGGAGCGCTTGGTGACTGTCGCTGCTGGTCATGGCTGTAATGAGTTTGTTTTTCGTCGTGGGATTCCGGGTAGTGGGGGTAAGGGGTCGTGACGAGATCAGTGCATGAGATCGATAAGGACCAGCGATTTGGTTTTGGAGAGAATTGGACACGGTTCCTTGGCTTGGTTGACGAAGTCCGGATCGGCGCCGCTGAGCAGTCGCTTCAGGCTCTGCTGGGGGAGTCACATCTGGATGGAATGCGATTGCTCGATGTGGGTTCTGGAAGTGGCCTCTTCAGCCTGGCCGCTCGGCGGCTTGGCGCCAGCGTGCGTTCGTTCGACTATGACCGGCAATCCGTTGCATGCACTACTGAGCTGCGGCGACGCTTCCGCCCCGATGATCCGGATTGGCGCATCGAGCAGGGGTCGGTCCTGGACCCGGAATACGTCCGGGGCCTGGGCACGTTCGACATCGTATACTCCTGGGGCGTACTGCACCATACCGGCGGCATGTGGACTGCGCTGGGCAACGCGGCTGCGGCTGTCGCTCCCGGCGGCTCCCTTGCAATCGCCATCTACAACAAGCAGCGGGTGCTCACCCCAGCTTGGATTAGGATCAAGCGCCTCTACCAGGTGCTGCCCACCCAGCTCCGCTTCCTGCTGGTCTGGCCATATGTAGCCGTCGCGGCGGCACTGAGTGCGCTGGGCGATCTCAGGCGCGGAAGGGCACCATGGCACCGATGGTGGCGATACGGGCCTCGGGGGATGAACCTGTACCACGATTCAGTGGATTGGGTCGGCGGCTGGCCCTTCGAGGTTGCCACGCCCCGGGAGATCGAGACCTTTCTCGCCGCCCGCGGCTTCGTGATGATCAGGCAGCACCTGGTTGGCCAACGGCACGGTTGCAATGAGTTCGTGCTGCGGCGTACTACCGGCTGATGCGGATCGCTTTCCTGATCCGGTCGCTCGGCCTGGGTGGCGCTGAACGTCAGCTGGTAGCGCTCGCCCGCGGGCTCCACCAGCGAGGGCACCGGGTGCTTGTGCTCTCGTTCTACAGCGGCGGCCCGCTAACGACCGACTTGGCCAATGCCGGCGTGTCGGTCCTGACCCTCGGAAAGCGACACCGATGGGACCTCCTCGGCCCGTTCCATCGTCTTCTCCGTGCATTGAGGCGGGAGCGGCCCGACCTGCTCCACGGCTACCTCGTGGACGCCAATATCCTCGTGACCCTGTTTGCCAGGGCCGTGCCGGACGCGCGTGTGGTTTGGGGAGTCCGGGCCTCGGGGCTCGACCTGGCACGTTATCCGCGGGCTATCGGAATGTTGTTCCGGATCAGCACGTGGCTGGCAGACCGGGCTGACCTGATCATCGCCAACTCGGAGAGCGGGGCGGAGGCCCACATCGCGGAGGGCTATCCCGAACGGACCTTGATGGTCATTCCCAACGGAATCGACACAGTTGTTTTCCGCCGCGACGCCGAAGCCCGGTCCCGAACTCGGCGGCAATGGGGAATCGGGGAAGGAGAGCGGGTGATCGGCCTGGTCGGCCGCCTTGACCCGATGAAGGGCCACGACGTCTTCGTGCAGGCGGCCGCGCGGCTGGCGGCCGAAAGGCCAGAGGTGACATTCGTCTGCATCGGCGACGGGCCCGATGCCCTGCGCGCGAGACTGGAGGCGATGGGTCGGGAACTGGGGCTGGCCGGCCGCCTCCGCTGGCTGCCCGGGACCAACGACATCGCGCCACTCTACAGCGCGATGGACTTCCTGACCTCGGCCTCCCTGTTCGGCGAGGGATTTCCAAACGTGGTTGGGGAGGCGATGGCCTGTGGCGTGCCCTGCGTGGTGACCGACGTCGGCGATTCGGCCTGGGTGGTCGGTGAGACCGGCATCGTGGTGCCGCCGGGTGATCCGGTGGCGCTCGCCTCGGGGTGGCGTGGCGCGCTCGATGGGCTCAACGATCCGGCACGTGCGGATCCCAGGAAGCGGGTCGAACGAGAGTTCTCTCTCGACCGTCTGGTGGATCGGACGGAGCGCGCCCTCGGCGCGCTGCTCTCTCCCCGGGGCCAGGGGGGCGTGACGCCGCATCCCAAGGGGCGGCCGATCCGGGTGGCGCACCTGATTACCGGGCTCCTGGTTGGGGGTGCCGAAACGGCGCTGGCCCGGCTGCTGGAGACCCTGCCGAGGGCGGAATTCCCCGCGCTGGTGGTGTCCCTCCTCGCGGAGGGACCGATGGGGGAGCGGATTCGGGCCGCCGGCGTGGAGGTCGTTTCGCTGGGGATGAAGAGGGGTGTGCCGTCCCCTGCTGCCCTCCTCACGCTGCGTCGGACCCTGAGGGCCTTCGGGCCGGATGTCGTCCAGGGGTGGATGTACCACGGCAACCTCGCGGCCTGGATGGGGGCGAAGTTCCTGCCGGCGGGGACACGGGTCGCCTGGAACATCCGCCAGACGCTGTACGATTTCGGGCACGAGCGAGCCGGCACCCGGCGGGTGATCCGGGCCGGCGCGTGGCTCTCGCGCCGGGTGGCGGCGATCGTCTACAACTCCGAGGTCGCGCGCGAGCAGCATGAAGCGATTGGGTACCACCCCCTAGGCACCGTCATCATCCCCAACGGCTTCGATCTGGAGACCTTCCGGCCATCGCCGGAGGCGAGGGTCTCGCTGCGTGAGGAGTTGGGCCTGCCGCCCTCGCGGCTGATCGTCGGCCTGGTGAACCGCTACCACCCGATGAAAGGGCACGCCACCTTCCTGCAGGCGGCGCGAATGGTACTGGACACCGGCATCGAGGCGACCTTCGTCTGCGCCGGGCGAGACGTGTCGCTCGCCAACCCTGAGCTGGCAGAGTTGGTGCGCGGCCTGGGCCTGGGGGACAAGGTTCGCCTGCTCGGAGAACGGTCGGACACACCCCGCCTCTTCGCCGCCTTCGACGTGGCCTGCATGACATCGGTGTGGGGTGAGGGATTTCCCAATGTGGTAGGAGAGGCAATGGCTTGCGGAACGCCATGCGTCGCGACGGATATTGGCGAGGCACGTAACCTCATCGGGTCGACCGGGCGTGTCATTCCCCCGCGGAACCCGGAAGTGATGGCTGGCGCCATCCTGGAGCTGCTGCTGTCGACTTCCGAGACGCGGCGCACGGTCGGGGAGGCGGCGCGTTCGGTTATCGCCAGCCGATATTCATTGTCGCAAAACGGCGCCGAGTACGCGTCGCTCTATCGTGCGTTCGCACGAGGGGAGGCAGCCGGGTGACATCGAGACCTTTCGGTATTTCCCGGGGGTTGTCGGTCGCGTCACTTGGCTTGTCGGCGGCCGGAGTGGCGCTCGTCATGTCGGGAGCTCCAGGTATCGCGCTCACCGCGCTCGCGGGCGCGTCGCTAGCTACGATCCTGATCGCCGTCCATGCATCGGGAAGCTGGGCGACATTGACCGTGATCTTCGCCATCTTCCACATGATCTATGGGGTGTCAGGCCCAGTTGCAGTACTCATGGGGTCGACTCTCCCGGACGCATTTGGCACACCATACCATCTTGACACCTACCTTGCCGAATACGGCCTCGCGACATTCGGATTTGGTGCCGGGCTGATCCTTGCGTCCCGGTCAGGGATGGTGCGGCCGGATGCTCCTGCTGCGGTGCCCAGGTCACCAAGCAGCGTTCGGACCGGGGTGCTTTTCGTGGCCATCGGATCCGTCTTCGAATTCATCAACTATGCGCGGGCGGGTGGGTGGGCGATTGTCATACAGGGCAAGGCGGTCTACCAAAGCGCGGTAGATGCGCTGGTTCTGACACTTCCTTCCAGCGCCATGGTGTCGCTGGGACTGGCGCTGCTGACGCTCTCCGCTTCGCGGGCCGCTGCACAGGGTCTGCGCCCTATCCGCCGCGGCGATGCTCTCCTAGCGTTGCTGGCGATTGCGCCGTCTCTCGCGCTTACCATTGTCCTGGGTTACCGCGCCCCGCTGCTCCAGTGGCTCCTCGTCGTGGTGGTCGGCGCTTTCTATTACACTCCGGTAAGGAGCTTGGGGTGGCGAATGCTGGGCCTGACAAGCGTGATCTACCTTGGGTCAGGCTTGCTCTACGCCAATAGAGCGATCCTCGCGTACGGGCTCATGACGGGCGAGTGGCAGCAGGTGTGGGAAACTGCGCAGACCAGCGAGCGACTGGTCCTGGCAATAAATCCGGCGGCGACCGAGTTTGGGGCGGCGTTCGGCAATTTCAGCGAGTATGTCGCCCGCACGAACGAAGAACCGCGATTGGGCTCGAGCTATGTTCGCGCGTTCACTCTGCCCATCCCGGGTTTCCTGTATCCAGGGAAGAAGCCCCAGCAGATTGGCTACGAATTCCGCGATAAGTACTTTGCTGCTCTGGCGCAGCAAGGATCAATCGCCGGAACGGCATACTCGTCGCTGCTCGAGGCCTATGTCAATTTTGGATGGCCGGGGGGAGCTGGCGTATACTTCGCTTTGGCCCTCCTTCTCGCGTTGGCCGAACGAACCCGGCGAGCCTCGAATTCCATCGGGTGGCAACTGGGCTATGTGCTTCTGGTATCGGATGCGGTCTCATTCCACCGGAGCGACTTCAGCTTCCTCGTTGGCAACCTGGCATTAAATGCCGTCGTGATCGTTCTATATCTTGCAGGCAGCACAAGTCTTGCCTGGATCTGGAGTTCTCTTCGCGCTGACCGCGTTGCTCCTGCTCGGTATTCCTGATTGCCACACGAACCTGCTGCCCAACGGATCTTGAACATGGATGTTTCGCCGAACGAAGCGGGCGTCGACTTGGAGGAGAGGGCCGTGCGACTGCTGAAGCACGGGCGTGTGTTGCTGGGGGTCCCGATTGTCCTCGCGACCGCCTTTGTTGGCATTTCCCTTTTGCTGCCTCGGGGGTATACCGCTGCTGGCACCTTCGCGCCCCAGGCATCGGCAAACTCGCTCGCTCGTTTCTCGGGCGTCGCGGCCCAGTTGGGGCTGTCGCTTCCTTCGCAGCAGGCGTCTGAATCTGCCGATTTCTATGCAGATCTGCTTGGCTCTCGCCATGTGCTCAGCCAGTTGGTACGTACACGCTATCAGCGCGGACCGGGTAGCGATACAAGCAGCGCTACACTCATTGAGCTCTATCGTATCCATGGGGAAGACAGCGCTCGTCGCGAAGATCGAGCGGTACAGAAACTACGGCGCGCCATCGATGTGAGCGTCACCTCGAAGACGGGTGTTGTCTCTTTCCGGGTCACCTCGACGGACCCGCATCTGTCCATGGAAATTGCCAATCGTGCATTGGAGATTGTGAATCAGTTTAACCTGGAGCGGAGGCAGTCACGGGCGGGGGAGGAGCGCCGATTCGTCGAGGGACGGCTGGAGGATGGCCGAACGGATCTGCGAATTGCCGAAGATCGACTGCAGTCATGGCTGCAGCAGAACCGTGATTACAGGGATTCTCCCAGGCTCATGTTCGAATACCAGCGGTTTCAGAACGAGGTCACCCTCAAGGAGGGTGTCGTCAACACCCTGGCCCAGGCCTATGAGCAGGCGCGCATTGACGAAGTCAGGGACACGCCAGTGTTGACTGTGATCGACGAGCCTACGATCCCGAGTCGACCTGACAGTCGCCACTTAGTGGCGAAAGCGTTGCTTTGCCTCATTCTTGGCGGGATGGCCGCCCTCCTTCTAGTGGCGGTCGGAGAAGCCAGTGTAGCCTCGTCAGTCCGGCACCCTGAAGCCGTGGCGGAGATCCGCCGCTTGGTCAGGGAGTCATTTTCTGTACGCAGGAGGCCTACCGTGTGATGATTTCTTTCATCGAGGAATCGAACCCCCTTCCTGAATAGCCTTCCTCGCAATTGCTCATGGACACCCCGAAGAAAGACCGACAGGCATAATCCTTGCCAACTTCTGTTTTGCGTGGAAGTTGGGGGATGGCACTCGAGTAATTCGCGGGTAGAACATTTCGACCCGCAGCCTCTGGTGCCGAAGGCATTCGAGCATGTGCATTCCTCGGCACATGCATCTGCCCGAACTCCTGCAGAACCCATGAGTGTCAAAAAATGTGACCCAGGGCGATAGGCGCTAATTGGGCCATATTCGCACCGAATCCAGCGTCATGGTGCCACCTCGACGGCAGGGACGTCATGGCAAGGATCAACCCCAGCAGAAGGCACCTGGTTTCACAATGCGCCGCGTTCTGCGGCGTTCTGCTGGGCTGTTTGAGCGATGGCGCGGCCCCCACCGCCCCGATCACCCCATCTGGTTCCGGATATCACCTGGTGCTACCCGAGGGCGATACTCTTCGCGGACAGGCAGGGGAGGTGATTCACAGGAGCGGCTTCGTGCAGGTGCTGGACGGTCGCGGTAATCCCGTCGAGGGCCTGAGGATCGACTGGCGCGTCGTGTCTGGAGGAGGGCAGATCG
Source organism: uncultured Gemmatimonadales bacterium (assembly GCA_963724265.1). Classification (GTDB taxonomy): domain Bacteria; phylum Gemmatimonadota; class Gemmatimonadetes; order Gemmatimonadales; family GWC2-71-9; genus DATEHG01. The sequence goes on along the minus strand of CAVRTU010000005.1, from coordinate 1,006,393 downwards.
GCCGGACGATCAGCCAGACGGACGCCGCTGGGATGGCCTCGACAAGCTGGATACTTGGACCCGAGGTGCAACGCGCCCAAACTCTCCAGGTGCGTGTGAACGGCGGAGACTCGTTGGCACTGCACGCCCTCGCCGCCCTGCCGTTCGGCGCCGGGCTGAGCGCGGACACCTCGCTGCTCGCAGTGGATACAGTAGGTGCATTCGTACGCTCGCCGCTGCGGGTGACCGTCAGGCTGCCTGACGGTCGTCCGATCTCGGGCGCATCGGTCATCTTCCTGGTGACCCGCGGGGGTGGTGAGGTCGAGACAGAATCAGCTACCACGGATTCGGCCGGCACTGCTGCTACGACCTGGCAGCTCGGCGACTCAGTCGGGACGCAGGAGGTCACTGCGACCGTACGAACGACCGCAGGTCAGGCAGGAAAGAGTCATGTGTTTCGGGCCGTGAGTGTTCCCGGAGCCCCCGCTGATATCATCGTCGATCGCGATACCCTCCGCTTTGACGCCCTCTTCGATACGCTTTCGCCTTCGGCCGTCGTACGCGACCGGGCCGGCAATCCGGTAGACGCCCAGATTGACTGGACATCCCTGTCGCCCTCGGTGGTGGGCGGGATCGGCGAACAGGGGGTAGTTTCGCTCGCAAGCGGTGCAGGTCAGGCCGTGGCTCGAAGCGGGCCAGCAAGCCGAACAGTACCCGTCTCCGTGGTCCAGGCACCGGCCGGCGTCCGGCAGCGAGTTGACTCCCTGTACCTTCACTGGATAGGGGCGAGTGCCCCGCTCGCGGCGGACATCATCGATCGCCGAGGCTCGCCAATTCCGGATCTCGCTCCGGGCTGGCAGACACTTGATGGCGGAATCGCCTCGGTGGACTCTCCCGGCGTTGCCCGCGCCCTGGGGACGGGATCTGCCAGGATCGTGGCCCAGTACCTGGGGTTTGCCGACACTTCATCGATCCGCGTAGACCAGGTCCCGGCGTCCATCATGGTTTCGCCTGCTGTCGACACGCTTGCATTGGACGAGCAACGTGCCCCCGGTGTGACGGTCTTGGACTCGGGCGGCGCAGTCATTGCATCGCCGACGGTCCGCGTCGCCGTGTCGGACGCAAGCGTCATCGGGGTCGGCACGGCGGACAGCCTGAGCGCCCTGCTGCCGGGCACGACCACCGTTACCTATGCTGCGGGCCCCGCCACCACAAGCATCCGACGAGTGGTCGAAGGGGTTGCCATCCTCTGGAATGGCCAGCGCCTCCTCAGGCCGGGAGTCCTTTCGGGTCACCCGCCATGGATGATCACGAACGGACGCATCCGCATTTCGTGGTCGGCCGCGCTGCTCGAGCGTGGCAGCGTCTACATGGAAGTCCGTATCGGCGATACCTGGCACCCAGCCACGTCGGCCTACGGCGATTGGCTCTACATCACCTCATCGATCATCACCGAGCCAACGCAGATCGAGCTGATCGAGGACGCTTCTGATCGCGTCGGCCTCAGGTTCCACTACGACAACCATTGGTTCCTGCCTCAGATGGAAGGGTACGACAGCACATATGTGGCGCAGCCGTATCCATTCATTCGGACAGTTTGGCTGAGGAAGAACGACAACGGCTACTACAGCTGGGTGGATCTCTTCAACGACCTGCATACCCGTCGCGTCGAGCATGAGACCGGGTTCGGTGGCGTCTGGGGGCCGGCGACAATCCGGACCGCCCACCTTACACTTCGCACGGACACGCTGCAGAAGACCATTACGTACAACGGCAATCCGGGGACCGTTGCCTCGGGGTCGCTGGTCGATGCGGCGGAATTCCTCCTTGATGGCGATCGGGTCCGGCGAGTCCTCGTCCCTTTGCCGGAGGCGCCATTCATCTACTCCGGTCTTTCCCGGGTGGGGTTATGGCTCGGTGTACAGATACGAGGGCCGTGCAGATTCTTTCGGCGTATACATGTACGCGACGGAGTCGGGCTCGGGCCCGTCCGCCCCCACCATCTGTCGTGATGCCTGGGCGCAATGCGCCGTTCCCCCTGCACGCCGGTATCAGACGCCGACCTCGCGAATTGCGGCCCCATCGGTCCCTGATCGAACGCTGGTCCCGGTGAGGCACTGCCTCGTGACGCGATGTCTGACCGCGAAGTCCCCCCGCAGAAGACTCTCCTCTTCGTAGTCACCGAGGACTGGTATTTCGTCAGCCACCGGCTGCCGCTGGCCCAGGCAGCCAAGAACGCTGGTTATCGGGTCATCATCGCCTCGCGATTCGGCGAGCATCGAGCCCGACTCGAGGCAGAAGGGTTCGTCATTCGGCCAATTCGACTCCGGCGTCGAGGCGCAGGTCTGGCCGGAGAGGCTGCAGCGATCCTCGAGCTCCGGCGTCTCTATCAGGAACTTCAGCCTACAATAGTCCACCACATTGCGTTGAAGCCTGTCGTCTTCGGCTCGGTCGCGGCGATCGGACTTCGCCGCATCGCCATCGTCAACGCGGTTGCGGGGCTCGGCTTCCTCTTCACCAGCCAGCGAGCGCTCGCAAAGGTGATGCGGCCGATGGTCACCGCGGTGCTCAGAGTGGTTCTGAGGCGCCCTCAGAGCGTGGTGATCGTCCAGAACAGCAGTGACCGGGGACAGCTGATTGATCGTGGCTTGGCACGTGCTTCCCAGGTTCGCCTGATTCCCGGCGCGGGAGTGGAACTTGATTCATTCAGGGCCACGCCCGAGGCCGAGGGGATACCCGTAGTCGTGTTCGCCGGCCGCCTGCTGTGGGCCAAGGGAGTCAGGGAATTCGTGGCCGCCGCCCAGCTCCTCAAGACCCGGGGTGTGCTCGCTCGTTTCGCCCTCGTGGGGGAGCCGGACACCGAGAACCCAGATGCGGTTCCGATGGATGCGCTCCGAAAGTGGGAGAGGGAAGGGGTTGTCGAGCTTTGGGGGAGGCGATCCGACATGCCTCAGGTGTTGTCGGCGGTTCATATCGTCTGCCTGCCCAGCGTGTACGGCGAGGGAGTTCCCAAGATCCTGCTCGAGGCCGCCGCGCAGCGGTCGGCCGGTGGTAACGACGGATTGGCCCGGATGCCGTGACGCGATTCGGGAAGGCCAATCCGGACTCCTGGTGCCGCCGGGTGATGTCGATGCCCTGGCGGGCGCCCTTGAGACTCTGCTGGTGAATCAGCCGCTTCGCCTGCAACTCGGGCGAGCCGCCCGATTGCTGGCCGAGCAGGAATTCGACATCAAGTCCGTTGTGGCATCTACCCTCGCCATCTACTCAGAGCTCACCGCTTGACCAGCACTCGACGATCGCCCTCACCGGCGCCTCCGGCTTCGTCGGCCGCTACCTGGGCCGCTGGCTGGCCGAGCGGAATCACCCAGTGCTGGCCGTCTCGCGAAGCCCCCTTGGGCCACGGGCGCCCGGCGTCGAGGCCCGCCAGCTTCCCGACAATCCAACCCTCCCAGACTTGCAGGCTGCGTTCGCCGGAGCCACCGCGGTGGTCCACCTCGCCGGGCGCGCGCACGTCATGCGCGAATCCACCGCCAATCCCCTCGAAGCCTACCGCGCGGCCAACGTCGAGCTGACCCGTGTCGCCATCCAGGCGGCCGCCGCAGCCGGGTGCCGCACCTTTGTCCTCGCCAGCAGCGTCAAGGCGGTCGGTGAGCGGAACGACGCTCCCTGGAATGAAGAGACGCCGGCCCAACCGCTCGACCCGTACGGGATCAGCAAGCTGGAAGCGGAACAGGTCGTGGCCGCCGAGGGCAAACGGCTCGACGTCCGGACCGTCATCCTGCGGTTCCCGCTGATCTATGGTCCAGGAATGGGGGCCAACATGCTGAAGCTGTTCCGGGCGGTGGACCGCGGCATCCCCCTGCCGCTCGGGGCCGTCGCGAACCGGCGGAGCCTGCTCTTCGTTGGGAACGCGGCCAGCGCGGTGGAGCTGGCTCTCGCCCGTGCCGATGCCGGCTCGGGGCTGTATTTTGTGAGCGACGGCCACGATCTCTCGACGCCGGAACTGGTCCGCGCCGTGGCCGCGGCGCTGGGCCGGCGGGCCAGACTCGTGAATGTGCCCCCCGCGCTCTTCACCCTGGCGGGGCGGATCGGTGACAGGCTCTCGGCCCTCATTCCGGTGCCGGTAACATCCGGCGCCGTCCGCCGGCTCCAGGACTCGCTTACGGTGGATATCACGCGCATCCGTGCGGCACTGGGATACCAGCCGCCATACACCGTCGAGCAGGGCCTCGCACTGACGGCGCAGTGGTACCGCGCCAGCGCCTCCGCTGCCTGACACATTCCTCCTGGAAGTCGCATGAGCCTCGTTCGTGCCGCTGTTGGCCTGATGCCGGTCCCCGCGCGCAATGCGGCACTTCGGTGGCGTGAGCAGTGGCGGCTCGGCCGGGCGCAGGAGCAGCCTTGCGACCCCTCGCGCCTGGCCCCGCTCGGCCTGGCCAGGCTCCAGCACGCCCTCACCGATCCCGCACTCACCGCCGAGTGGCCGGGTGTCGCCGAGGAGATCGAGCGGTTCCAGATCACCACGACGGCGGGCGGGGTGAATGCCGGCGACCGCCGTGCCCTCTACTACCTGATCCGCTCCTTCCGGCCGGCCCGCGTGCTGGAGGTCGGGACCCACATCGGGGCCTCGACGGTGCACATTGCCGCCGCACTGCGGGCCAACGCCGCCGCCGGAGGGCCGGCGCCCGACCTGACGACGGTGGATATCCTCGACGTGAATGACGCCACCACCCGGCCGTGGCTCGGGTATGGCTCCCGCCACGCGCCGGCCGAGATGATCGACCGGATGGGCATGACCGGGAGGGTCCAGTTCGTCGCCCGGTCGTCGCTTGCCTTCCTGGCCGATGCCGGGCCGAGCTACGACTTCATCTTCCTGGACGGCGACCACGGCGCGGCCACGGTCTACCGCGAGCTGCCAGCGGCATTGCGGCGGCTGGCGCCGGGCGGCCTGGTCCTGCTGCACGATTACTTCCCCGACGGCCGGCCGCTCTGGCCCGGCGAAGCGGTGATTCCGGGCCCCTGGCTCGGCGTCGAACGCCTTCGCGGAGAGGGCGCCGGGCTTACGGTGCTTCCGCTCGGCAATCTCCAGTGGCCGACGAAGCTGGGCCTCAACGTCACCAGCCTCGCGGCCGTAGTGCGTGCCGCGTAACCGGGGCGCGATGACCGCGACAGCGTTCCGATGATCCCGGCGACGCTGATTGTCGTCGGGCAGGCGGCGCTCATTTCGTGGCTGCTGGTGGGAGCCTCCCGGCGCTATGCGCAGCTGCGCGCGATTCTGGATCGGCCGACCTCGCGCAGCTCCCACGTCGTCCCCACTCCCCGCGGCGGGGGACTCGGCCTGATCGCCGCCGTGCTGCTCTCACTGATCCCTGTTCCGGGCGCCCGTTCCAATCCCGCCCTCCTCATCGCACTCGCCGGCGCGGTCCTCACAGCCACCGTCGGGTGGCTCGACGACCGCCGGTCGCTCGGCGTCAGGGTCCGCCTTGCCGCTCACGCGGTCGCGGGAATGGCGCTGCTGCCACTCGCGCTCCTGCCCACCGCGGTACCGGCCTGGCTCGGTCCGGTGGCCGCACTCTGGTGGGTCTTCTGGGCGGTGTCCGCGATCAACGTCGTGAACTTCATGGACGGCATCGACGGCCTGATCGGATTGCAGGCGCTCGTCTTCGGCATCCACCTGGCCTGGCACGGAACGCCGGGTGGCCTGGCCGCGGGGCTCGGCCTCGTGCTCGGCGGGCACGGCGGCGGGTTTCCTGGCCTGGAACTGGCCGCCCGCCCGCATCTTCCTGGGTGACGTGGGTTCCGGCGCCCTCGGCCTGCTGCTTGTGCTGGGCGGCATCCTGCTGCTGCGAGAGGAACGAGCCACGCTGGTGACCGCCTACCTTCCCCTCTATTTCCTCTTTCTCGATGCCACCTGGACGCTGGTTCGCCGGGCGCGGCGCGGCGAGCGGCTGACGGAGGCCCATCGGTCGCATCTGTACCAGCGGCTCGCCAATGGCGGGTGGGGGCACGCGCGGGTGACCCTGCTCTATGGCGCGATCGCGATCGTGGGTGCGGCGCTGGCCGGGCCATCGTCGAGCCCGGTGTGGTGTGCCTTGTACCTGGCGGGCGGCGTGGTGACCTGGTACCTGCTCGACCGGAGCGTGACAGGACTGCTCACACCGGCGCCGTAATGCCGGTGCGCTCGGTCCGCCGCCCCGCTGGCGCTCGCCGCGGGCCCTGAATATCCTTGAGCAGCATGTTCATCCCTCCATTCACGGCGCTGCGCAACCGGTACCTGTTGCTCTCCGACGCCCTGCTGCTGCTGCTCAGCGTGGGGCTGGCCTACACCCTCCGCTTCGAGGGGCTGCAGTGGGGCCCGGACCACGTCCGGACGGCCCTGGCCTACACTCTCCTCAGCGTTCCACTCCGGCTCTCGGTCTTCTTCTGGTTCGGCTTCTACCGCCGGCTCTGGCGTCACGCCGGGGTGCTGGAGCTGGAGCAGATCCTCGAGGGGACGGCATTCTCCGGCGCCGTCTGCTTCATCCTGGGTGCAGTCCTGCTCCCCTGGTCAGGGCTGACGCCGGTCCGGGTCCCCTATTCGGTCCTGCTGCTGGACGCCATGTTCACGACCGCGTTCGTGGCCCTGCCCAGGATGATGATGCGGATCAGGGGCCGGCGGAAGCGATTCGTCACCGCCGACGAGGTCCGGCGGGTGCTGATCGCCGGGGCCGGGCGCCTCGGGGGGCATGATCGTCCGGGAGCTGCTGTCCCATCCGCAGCTGGGCCTGGTGCCTGTCGGCTTCGTGGACGACGATCCGCAGAAACTCCACCACCGGCTGAACAATCTCCCGGTGCTTCGGCAGTCTCGAGGACATCCCCGCCATCGCGCGCCGGCACCGGGTCGACGAGGTGATCATCGCCATGCCCTCGGCGCCGGGCTCGGTCATCCGCGAGGTTGTCGCCGCCGCCGCCGAGGCCCACCTCAAGACCCGGACGGTGCCCGGGCTCACCGACCTCCTCACCGGCCGGCTCCAGGTCACGGCCCTGCGCGAGGTCAACATCGAGGACCTGCTCCGGCGCGAGCCGGTCCGGACCGACCTCGCCAAGGTGAGGAGCCTCGCCGCGGGGCAGACCGTCCTGGTGACCGGCGCCGGGGGCTCGATCGGCAGCGAACTCTGCCGGCAGATCGCGCGCCTGGGTCCCCGCACTCTCGTGCTGGTCGGGCACGGTGAGAATTCGATCTTCGACATTCACCAGGAGCTGGGCCAGCGCCATCCCGGAGGTCCAGCTCACCACCGTGATCGCCGACGTCCGCGACCGCGAGCGCCTGGCCGCGGTCTTCGAGAAGTTCGACCCCTTCAGCGTCTTCCACGCCGCCGCCCACAAGCACGTCCCGCTGATGGAAGCCAATGTGCCGGAGGCGATCACCAACAACGTGCTGGGCACCCGGAACGTGGTGGAACTCGCTGCCGCGGGCCGGGTCGAGCACCTCGTGCTGATCTCCACCGACAAGGCGGTGCGGCCCACCAGTGTCATGGGGGCCACCAAGCGGGTGGCGGAACAGATCGTGCAGCAGGTGGCCGAGGCCACCGGGAAGAACTTCGTCTCGGTCCGGTTCGGCAACGTGCTGGGCTCGCGGGGCAGTGTGGTACCGACCTTCCTGCGGCAGATCGCGGCGGGGGGGCCGGTGACCGTGACCCACCCCGAGATGCGGCGCTACTTCATGACCATTCCGGAGTCGGTCCAGCTGGTGCTGCAGGCGGGGGCGATGGGGCGGGGCGGGGAAGTCTTCGTCCTCGACATGGGCGAGCCGGTCAAGATCGCCGACCTCGCCGCGGACCTGATCCGGCTGGCCCAGCACGACGAGGGGCGGAAAATCGAGATCCGCTACACCGGCACCCGCCCGGGCGAGAAGCTCTTCGAGGAGCTCTTCTTCAGCGCCGAGAACGCGGCACCGACCGAGCATCCCAAGGTGCTCCGGGCCAGGAATGCGAGCCTGGCGCCTGGAGTCACGGAGGGAGTGGAGGAGCTGATCTCGGCGGCAGAGGCGGGCTGGGCCGACGAGGATCTGAAGTCGCTGCTGAGGAAGCTGGTGCCGGACTACGATCCGTCGCTGGCGGGGGTGCCGACGAGGCAGACTTCGAGTAACGAAGAATTGGGGGAAGGGGGGATTGAGGGATTGAGGGATTGAAGGATTGAAGGATTGCGCCGCCACCGAGCTTCGATTCCCGCCCCGGTAGATCCCTCGCCCCTGCGGGGCTCGGGATGACAGTCTCGAATTAACTTCCGTCCGTCCGTCCGTCCGCCCGTCCGATCGCGTCCGTCCGCCCTACGGCTTCAAGGCGATCGCCACCGTGGCCAGGCTGGCCACCAGCGTCGCCAGGACGGCAACGAGGGCCAGGGTGTTTCCCGGCGGGTGCTCGACCTTCTCAGGCACGATGACGTGGGCCCCGGGCCGCGGGTCGGGCACATTGTCGGGGATCAGGAACTTCCGGTGCACGCTCTGCACCTTGCCGTCGGGCTGGATGGTGAAGGCCTTCTTGCTGTCGCCCTTGTCGGTGTACCCCCCCGCCGCCCCCACGTAGAAATCGATGTTCTTGCCGGGCACGTAACTGACCGCCACCGGCGAATTGACCGCGCCTCCCACGAAGACGATCGGATTGTACTCGGGGATGTTCACCGAGTCGCCACCCACCAGGATCAGGTTGTCGCGGAAGGTGGAGTCCTCGATCACCCGCGGCAGATCCACGCCGACGCGGCCGGCGTGATTCAGCGAGCGGTAGAAGTGGATGCCCGAAGGGTACGCCGCCTTGGTGAGCCCGCCCGCCCGGTTGATCAGGTCGAGCAGCCGCTCGTTGCGGTTGAGCAGGGCGTAGTGGCCGGGGTAGACCACCTGGCCGGTGATGGCCACGTTGCGCTGCAGCTCCCAGTCGGGCTGCCGGAGGATCAGCACGTTGTCGTAGGGCGACAGCAGGACCTCCGGGGCGCCGCTGGCGGGCGCCGCGATGCCTGGCGGACCGAGATAGCGGCCACCCGGGCCGCGGTCGAAGAGATAGGTCGAATCGAGCGTGACGTCGATCGTCACCGCCAGGACGCCGCCGGCCCGGTCCTCGGGCAGCCGGGCGATCTGGGCCTCGGTCAGCAGGGCGTCCTCGGTCACCCCACCCACCTGCAGCACCGCGTCCCGCATGGTCATCCCCTCGTAGAACGGCACCCGGCCCGCCTTCCGCACGGCGCCGGTCACCACCACGTACCGGACCGGGCGGAAGCTGGTCCGCGAAAAGACCGTGATCTCGTCGTCTTCCTGGAGGGCGAGGTCGGGGTTGACCGCCCCCGCCGAGTCCGTGAAGGCGCTGCGAAGCTGGATCCGGGTCGAATCGGGCTGCAGCCGTGACACCAGGATCTGGTCCAGGTAGACGTCGGGTTTGGGGCCGCCGGCCAGCCGGACGGCCTCGCTGAGCTTCATGCCGGCGGTGAATCCCACGACTCCAGGATCCCAGACATCGCCTTTGATGGTGATGGCGTTGCTGATCCGCCCCGCCACGGCGAAGACGGTGACGGAGTCGCCGGGATCCATGGGGAACGGCGGGCCGGAGCCGTCTGCGAACTGATCGGAGGTGAGGTCAATCACCACGCGGTCCCGTCCGCCGCCTCCTGCGGGCCGGCGCTCCGGCGGGAGGATGCGGTCGATCTGCACCCGGCGCCGGAGCGCGTCGGCCTTGAATCCACCGGCGTAGGAGATCAGGTCACGCAGGGTCTCGGAGGGGCGGAGTTCGTAGATCGCGGGGCGGACCAGCTGGCCGGTGGCCTTGACCCGGGATTGATGCACCCCGACGAAGACCACGTCGCCCGTCTCCAGCCGGATGTCGTTGCTGTTGTCGCCGTGCAGCAGGTAGTCGTAGAGGTCGAGCGAATCGACCAGCTGGCCCCCGCGCCGGACGTCCACCCGCCGGAAGCTGCCGTTGTCGGTGATCCCGCCCGCGGCGTAAAGGGCCGAGAGGACCGTGCCGGTACTGGCCATCTGGTAGGAGCCGGGCTTCGACACCTCGCCGACCACGAAGACCTGGTTGGTGCGGAGCTTGGCGACGGTGACGTCGAAATTCGTGGTGGCCCCGGCACCGCGCCGGACCCCGGAGTAGACCTTGCCCAGCCGGGTGTAGAGCAACTCACGGAGCTGCTGCAGGGTCAGGTTGGCGACGAACAGCTGCCCGACCTGCGGGATGACGATGAAGCCCTCGCGGGTGACCTCGAGGGAGTAGGCCAGCTCGACGTCGCCGGTGAGGACCAGCACCAGGACGTCGCCTGGGCCCAGGCGGTAGTTTTCGCCCACCGGGCCGCCGAGGTTGGGCAGGAAGAGTGAATTGGACTTGCGGAAGATCTCGAGTCCGAAGATCTGCAGCACGCCGCCGGCCTTGCGCAGCGAATCGGCCCGGATCGAGTCGGTCGCGGCGCGGGCCGAATCGGTCATGGCGAGCAGCGAATCGGTGCCGGTCGGGCTGATGATTCCCAGCAGCTGGACCGCCTCCAGGACGTTGCTGCCGGGCGACACCGCCTTCGTGGTATCGGCCCCGGAGAGGTAAGGATCGAGGAAGTTCTCGGGATAGCCCGCGGCAGCGAGCCGGGCCCGGATCTGGTCGGGTGTCAGCCCCGAGGAACCAATCCGTTCGCGGAGCTGGCGGACCAGGTCGGGATTGCTCTGCAGCATCTGCTGCGCCTGCGACGGACTCGGCAGGCCGCCGCCGGTGGGGACCTGGGCCTGCGCGCGCTGGCCGAGCCCGAAGGCCAGCATGGCAACGAGAAGCGCGCGGGGGGCAGGGGGGCAGGGGGGCAGGCGGATCGGTCTAGTCCTCAGGCTCATAGGGTCGCAAGTATGGACCCCGACGGTGGCGCGGTCAACTCTTTGCGCGGTGGGTCACCCGCTCCCAGAACTCCATCGTCCGGCGGGCCACGGCGTCGTCGGTGTACTCCGACATGACCCGCAGGCGCCCCTCGCGGCCGAACCGCTCCCGCTCCCGCGGGCTGTCGCTCAGATGCTGGAGCGCCGCGGTGAGGGCCGGGACGTTGTCCTCGGGCACCACCAGCCCGGCAGTGTCGATCAGCTCGGGAATCGCCCCGGAATCGGCCCCGATGATGGTGACGCCATGTCCCATTGCCTGGACCAGCGGGGCGTGAAAGGGCTCCACCCATTGCGGGGTCGTGCGGGAGGGGACCACCAGGCAGTCGAACGTGGGCCAGAGCTTGCCCACCTCGCTGGCGGGAATGGCGCCCAGCCACCTGACCCGCGCCGCAATACCGAGCCGCTCGGCAAGCGCCTCCAGCTCCTCCTGCGCCGGGCCGCTGCCGACCACGGTCAGCCGCCAGGGACCGGACAGCTTGATGCAGGCCCGGAACAGCAGGTCGAGTCCCTTCTCCGGAACCAGCCTTCCCACGAATCCGATGCTGAGCCCCTCCCGGCGATCGCGCGCCAGGTCGAGCGGCGGGGTGACTCCGAGCTGCGGCATGACGGCGGAAGGCACACCGGTCCGGTACCGGGTGAGCTGGGCGACCGCACTCTTGTTGACGCCCAGCAGCCCCTGGACCCGGGCCAGGGTGCGGCGGCGGCGCCACCCTGCCATGGGCGACAGCCGCTCGGCCAGGCTGGCCCAGCCGAAGAGCACGACGGGGACGTGCAGGCTCGCGCCCAGCCGGGTGATCGTCGCGGCCACTGGAGTCCACGGCTCTTCCTCGACCTGGATGATCTCCGGCCGGAAGTCGGTGAGCAGGCGGCGCAGCGCCGAGCTCCGCCAGGTGCCGGGGCGTCCGGGGCCCTGCCCGGAGACCGGAATGGGGACGATGCGTGCCCCTGCGTCGTTGCCCCACTGGGCCTTTCGAGGCGGCGACTGCTCATGAGAGACCCAGCTGTCCGGCACCGCAACGGTGAGCGAGCAGCCGAGTCCCGCGAGGGCCCGGAGCTTTCCCCGGTTGGCAGGGTCGAGATAGGCATGGGAAACGAGGACGGCGCGCATCGGTCAGGCCATGGTGAAGGCGGTACCTGCAAGGAGTCCCGTCGTGGCCGCGGCGACGGCGCGGGCGGCGTGACCGGCGCCATAGGCGTCGTTGGGCCACCGCTCCCCTCCGCCCCAGCGGGCCAGCTGCTCGCTGACCGCGGCCGGCAGCCGGTCGGCGGAGCCGGGACGGAGCAGCCGGGTGGCGCCACAGGCCACGACTTCCTCCCACTCGGTCTCCTCGCGGAGCGTGACACCGGGAACCCCGAGCCAGTAGGCCTTGCGCTCGACTCCGCCGGCGTCGGTCACCACCAGCTCGGCGCCCCGGATCAGGGCCAGGCTGTCGCGGTAGCCGGGGGAGGCCACCAGGTGGACCAGCCCATTGGGCGGCAGCCTGTTGCCGAGGGATTCGAGGATCTGGCGGGTGCGGGGATGCACCGGCAGGAGCACATGCCGCTCCAGCCGGCCCAGGGCGGCCACCACGCCCAGCAGCACCGCAGGATCCTGGGTCAGCTCGGCGCGGTGCAGGATGGCCAGGATGTAGGGCGGCTGGCACCCCGCGGGAAGCAGGCGGGCCGGATCGGGGAGGTGGCCGCTCTGGCCCAGAACCGCATCGAACGCGAGATCGCCGGTTTCCACCACGATGGCGTCGGGCCGCTCGGCCCTGACCCGGCGGGTCGCGCCGGCAGACGGGGTACACAGCACCTTGGAGATCGCGTCCACCGCCCGGCGGTTCACTTCCTCGGGAATCCCGGCGTCACGGGCCCTGAGGCCCGCCTGGACGTGGACCACGTGGATTCGGAGGCTTGCGGCGGCGAGGGCGAACCCCAGCGTGGCGTTGGTGTCGCCCATGACCACCACCGCCCGCGGCTGGCGCTCGCGGAGCACCGCCTCCAGGCGGAGCAGGACGGCGGCGGTCTGTTCCGCGGCGCTGCCGGGGCCGACTTCGAGGAAGAGATCGGGGGGCACGACCGACAGCTGTTCGTAGTTGAAGGCCTGCAGGGTGTACTCGAGCTTGAGCCCGGCGTCGATGGCGAGTACCGAGCAGCGGCGCGCCAGTTCAGTCCGCAATACGCTCGCCTCGAGGACCTGGGGGCGGGTCTCGTAGCAGAGGGCGACGTCGCAGGATGTCATCGGCCGAAGGCTCCGGTCCAGGGCGTGGAAGGCGCCGAAAGATGGCGGGAGACGGCGCCTCGGAGTAGTGCCGAATGTCGGTTGACATCACTCCGGGGCGTACCCAACTTCCGGCCACGATGAGGATTCTGCAGCTGGCCAAGTACTACTGGCCCCGCTCCGGTGGCATGGAACGCGTGGTCCAGGACCTGGCCGAGGGCGAGGCCCAGCTGGGGCACGAAGTGTCGGTGGTCGCGGTCGAGAGCCGGGCGCCGGGGGGCCCGGCGAGCCGGCAGCGCTCCACGGTCACCCGGGTGTTCTCCTTCGGGGCGCTGGGCTCCCAGGAGATCGCCCCGGGCTACCTGCACGCCGCCCGGCGGCGGGCCGACATCCTGCACCTGCACCATCCCCATCCGCTGGCCGACGTCGCCTGCCTGCTCCGGGGGCGGCGCACACCGCTGGTCGTCACCCAGCACGGCGACGCGCAGCGGCCCTTCTACCACTGGATGTCCCGCGCCGTGCTCCGTCGGGCCGCGGCGATCGTGGTGCCCAGCCGCTCGCACCTGGCGCTCTCGACCGAGATGACCGGCTTCGAGCACAAGGTCGAGGTGATTCCCTTCGGCATCGACGAGACCCGCTGGCGCGACGTGCCGCCCCGGCCCCGCGATGCCACCCCGCGGGCGATCTTCATCGGCCGCCTGGTGCGCTACAAGGGGCTGGATGTGCTGCTGCGGGCCATGGAGCGGGTGCCCGATCTCCGGCTGGACATCGTCGGCTCGGGACCCGAGGGAATCCGGCTCAAGACCCTGGCCCAGGCGCTGGCCCTGACCGACCGGGTCAAGTGGTACGGCGAGTATCCCGACGAGGATCTGCCACGGCGGATGGCCGACGCCGACTTCCTGGTGCTGCCGTCGGTGACGGTGGACGAAAAGTTCGGGCTGGTCGTCCTCGAAGCGATGGCGGCCGGCCGTCCGGTGATCACCACCGCGGTGCCGACCGGAGTGCGGGAGGTCAACGACTCCGGCATTACCGGGCTCGAGGTGCCGATCCAGGATGTGGCGGGGCTGGCGCGGGCGCTGGAGACGCTGTCGCGCGATCCCGACCTCCGGGCCCGCATGGGTGAGGCGGGGCGGCGCCGGGTGATGGCCAACTACACCCGCGGCCTGATGGCCGAGCGGCATTGCGCGCTGTACGAACGGGTGCTGGCCTACGCCGCACCGGCGCCGTCATAGCCCCATGGAACTGGGAACTGCAACCACGTGAGCGGTAAGCGGTGAGCGGGCCCACCATTCCAGGCATTGATCGCACCGCGCCGTTCAGGACACCAGAAGGTCGGCGGCGGCTCCCGCTCACCGCTCACTCTGGGTGATCGGACCCAGTGGTGACGATCCGTAGGCTGCCATGCCCGGATCCACCGCTCACCTGTTTGAACATGTGTCGTAGTCGGGGGAATGGGGCCGGGCCCTTAGCTCAGGTGGTTAGAGCAGCGGACTCATAATCCGTCGGTCCCTGGTTCGAATCCAGGAGGGCCCATGCATAAGGGAGCAGGGAGCGGGGAGCGGTGAACCCTAAAGGGCTTCCTCGCGACTTCGTCACTCGGTCGCGGGCAACGGTGGACGGGAGCCACGGGGAGGAGCATCAGTCCGACCCTTTTCTTGTGTCACGGTTCCTTCACGGCCCGCTCATAGCCCGGTCGCCAGTATTGAGAGTTCGCCGACCCGCCAGGAAACGGGCTCCGGCGGAGGATCATGCTCACGGTCATTACGCCGGATCTCGCCGAGGGGGGCGGGCGCATCGGCGTTTTCCTTTTGGGGGGCCCGATCGAGTATGAACGACGCTCGCGAACTGCCGCCGATCATCCAGGGCGGAATGGGGATCGGAGTCTCCGGTTGGCGCCTGGCACGCGCGGTGTCACGCTCGGGCCAGCTCGGCGTGGTCTCGGGTACCGCACTCGACAGCGTGCTGGTGCGCCGACTCCAGGAGGGAGACCCGGGCGGCCACCTGCGGCGGGCCATGGCGGCGTTCCCCATCCCGGGGGTGGCCGCCCGGGTGCTCAAGCGCTTCCTCCGCCCCGACGGTCTGCCACCGGGCACACCCTACAAGTTGCTGCCGATGTACCGCCAGGGCGCCAGCCCGGCGCGCGAGCAGGTCACCATGCTGGCCAACTTCGTCGAGGTCTTCCTGGCGAAGGAAGGGCACGACGGGCCGGTCGGGATCAACCTGCTGACCAAGATCCAGCTGCCGACGCTGGCCTCGCTGTACGGCGCGATGCTGGCCGGCGTGGACTGCGTGCTCATGGGCGCCGGGATTCCGCGGGAGATCCCCGCGGTGCTCGATGCGTTCGCCGAGCACCGGCCTGCGGAGGTCCGTTTCGAAGTGGAGGGCCTGCCGGCAGGTGTGACCGAACACATGCGGCTGGATCCAGGCGTTCACTGGACGGTGTTACCGCCGCCGCTCCGGCGTCCGTTCTTCCTGGCGATCATCGCCAGCAACTCGCTGGCGACCGTCCTGGCCCGCAAGGCCAGCGGCAAGGTGGATGGTTTCATCATCGAGGGCCCCACCGCCGGCGGCCACAACGCACCGCCGCGCGGCGAGCCGCGATTCAACGAGCGGGGAGAGCCGCTCTACGGCGAGCGCGACGTGGTGGACCTGGCCAAGGTCCGCGAGCTGGGCATCCCCTTCTGGCTGGCCGGCGGCGCCGGCCGGCCGGGCCGGCTGCGCGAGGCACAGGCCGCGGGTGCGGCCGGCATCCAGGTCGGAACGCTCTTCGCCTATTGTGACGAGTCAGACCTGAGCGAAGAGCTCAAGCGCTCGGTGCTGGAGCATGTGCTCCGGGGCGAGGTCGAGATCTTCACCGATCCGCAGGCCTCGCCCACCGGGTACCCGTTCAAGGTGGTGCGCTGGAGCGCGGATCCAGGCGCGGAGTTTCCCCGGGAGCGGGTCTGCGATCTGGGCTACCTGCGGGTGGCCTACTTCACGCCGGAAGGCAAGATCGACTATCGCTGCGCCAGCGAGCCGGTGGACGCCTACGTGCGGAAGGGCGGGAAGATCGAGGACACCGAGGGGCGCCGCTGCCTCTGCAACGCCCTTCTGGCCAACATCGCTCACCCGATGGCGCGGGCCGGCGGGCAGATTGAGCCGCCCCTGCTCACCAGCGGCGACGATCTCGCCACGCTGTCGACCTTCCTCGAAGGCCGGACCCGCTACACGGCCGCGGACGTGATCTCCTACCTGATTACCGCAGTGCCCTCAGCAGTTCACGCCGCCGGGTAGGTGCCGGCGAGGCTGGTACAAACCCGCCGGTTCCCGATTGCAATTCCCACCTAGTCTTATTGATTGCCTTTGAGGGGCGGCCAGAGGCTGCCCCCAGGAACGGCCCCGGGCGGTCCGGGGCCACTACCCGATTGAAAGGGCCGGGCTCATGAGGGCTGCACTCACAGTACTGGCGCTGGTGGCGCTGGTACCCGCGGTGGTCGCGGCACAGGCAGGCGAGAAGAATCCGGACGAGGCGAAGGACCTGGCCAAGAAGCTCTCCAACCCGGTCGCCGCCCTGGTCAGCATCCCCTTCCAGTTCAACTGGCAGCAGGGGGTGGGGCCGGACAAGTCAACGCAATTCGTCCTCAATATTCAGCCGGTGATTCCGCTTGGACTCAGCAAGTCGACGAATCTGATCATCCGCTGGATCATGCCGTATCTCGGCCAGCCGTCGCTGGCCGTTGGCGCACCGCCGGTGCAGGGCATGGGTGACATCACCTCTTCGTTCTTCTACTCCCCGGCAGATCCCAAGAAGCTGATCTGGGGTGTCGGACCGGTCTTGGTGCTGCCCACCTCGTCCAACCCGTACCTGGGCAGCGGCAAATGGTCGATCGGTCCGACCTTCGTGGTCCTGAAGCAGCAGAAGGGATGGACCTACGGCGCCCTCTGGAACCAGGTCTGGTCCTTTGCGGGCGATTCGGGCCGGAGCAACGTGAGCCAGATGTACAGCCAGCCGTTCATCGCCCACACCAACACGAAGGCAGTGACGTACACCCTCAACGCCGAGGCCATCACCGACTGGGAGGCGGCCAGCGGACAGCAATGGACCATCCCGATCAACCTGATGGTCAGCAAGATCATGTTCTTCGGTCCCTTCCCGGCCAGCTACCAGGTCGGTGTCGGCTATTACGTAGTGCACCCCGACAACGGGCCGACCTGGAAGCTGCGGGTCGCCTTCACGATGCTGCTGCCCCAGAAGAAGTAATCGAACGGACAGGCGGACTGACGGACCCTAGGGTAAGGAAGGCCCTCCGGGCTGGTGCTCGGGGGCCATTTCTTGCGGGCAGTGGGTCAGGGTGCTTGACTCATGAGTCAAGCAGTGATATCATGAGTCATGAAGAAGAGTCATGACAGAGTCCGTCCCGGCCGAGTCGCCGAGCCGGCCCAGGTGTATCTCGAACCCCCGGACCTCGATCGCCTGGCCCGGCTGACCTCACAGCTCGAGGCCACGAAATCGGACGTCCTGCGCCGCGGCCTGGCGGCGCTGGAGCGCGAGCTGCTCGACCCGGAGCGGCATCCGGCCCTCCGCCTGATCGGCATCGGGCGTGGTGCCGCGCGGCGGCCGGCTCCCGGATACGATGTGGCCCGGGAGCACGACCGGTTCCTGGCCGACTCCGAGGTGCCGCCGGTATCGAAGGCAAGGAAGGCCAGGGCGCGGCGCGGTGCCCACTGAGCTGTTTGTGGATACCAGCGCCTGGTATCCGCTGGCCGATCCGGAGCACCCCGACCATGCTGCCTGCGCCGAGGCCATTCGCGAGGAGGTGAAACGGGGCACCCGGATCGTCACGACTAACCTGGTCGTCGCGGAGTCGTACGCCCTGCTGCTCAACCGCCTGGGCCGAGAATCGGCGCTGGCCTTCCTCGGGGAGGTGAGTCGCCCCCCCCTTGCGGTCACGAGCTCCTCACCCGATCTCGAATTGCGCGCCCGCACCGATTGGCTCGAGGCCTACGACGATCACGATTTCTCCCTGGCCGACGCGGTGAGCTTCGCCGTGATGGCGGAGCGGGGTATCAACGATGCGCTGACACTCGATCGACATTTTGCCGTGGCCGGATTCCGAATGGTTCCTGCTCCGCGGCCGGCTCGCGCTTCCCGCCGGCGCTAGAGATTGCTTCGGCCACCCTAAAGGACTCCCTTCGGTCGCTCCGTGGCCTCGCAATGACAGAACCGCTGGGCTGACTGGCGCAATCGGCTGGGCCCGCCCAACTTAGGTCGAATGCCCGCCCCCACCACCCTCATTGAAGCACTGGCCGATCGCTACCGGGTCGAGCGCGAGCTCGGCACCGGCGGCATGGCCACCGTCTACCTGGCCCAGGATCTCCGCCATGACCGGAAGGTGGCCCTCAAGGTCCTCCGCCCCGAGCTGAGTGCGATTCTCGGCGCCGATCGCTTCCTCGCCGAGATCAAGACCACCGCCAATCTGCAGCACCCGCACATCCTCCCGCTCCATGACTCCGGCGAAGCGGGCGGCATGGTGTTCTACGTCATGCCGTTCATCGAGGGCCAGAGTCTCCGCGACCGGCTGAACCAGGAGAAGCAGCTGCCGGTGGACGAGGCAGTGCGGATCACCCGCGAGGTCGCGGATGCGCTCGACTACGCCCACAGGCACGGCGTGATCCACCGCGACATCAAGCCGGAAAACATCCTGCTGCACGATGGCCGCGCGATGGTCGCCGACTTCGGCATCGCGCTGGCCGTGAGCCGGACCGATGGCCACACCCGGATGACCGAAACCGGCATGAGCCTCGGCACGCCGTTCTACATGAGCCCCGAACAGGCCATGGGAGAACGCGATATCACGGCGCGGAGTGACATCTACGCCCTGGGCTGCGTGCTCTACGAGATGCTGTCCGGCGAGCCGCCCTTCACGGGCCCCTCGGCCCAGGCCATCATCGCGCGGGTGATGACCGAGCAGCCCCGCTCGCTCACGCTGCAGCGGCACACGGTGCCGCCCCACGTCGAGGCGGCGGTGGGGATGGCGCTGGAGAAGCTGCCCGCCGACCGGTTTGCCACCGCGGCGCAGTTCGCCGAGGCGCTGGCGAGGCCGGGCGCGGTGACGCGCCCCATGGCCACAATGGCCGGCATGGCGGCACCGCGGGCCTTTTCGCGTCGATTCCTCGCCCTCGGGGGCGCGGCTGTGCTGCTCGGCGGATTGGCTGTCGGGTGGCTGGCGCACCGGTCGCCGCGGCCGCAGATGACGCGGCTCGAGATGGACCTCGGCGGCATCCGGCCCGACGGCGGCATCGCCCTCACCCCGGATGGGCGGACCGCGGTGATCGGCGGCACCGACAGCGCGGGGACAGCGAGGCTGTTCGTCCGCCGCCTCGATCAGGTCGCAGTGGTCCCGATCGCGCCTGCCGGGACCGGCTACCTGCCGGTGATTTCTCCAGATGGCCAGCAGGTCGCCTTCCTCACCCCTCCCAGCAGCGTCCGCCGCATGTCCATCCAGGGCGGCTCCCCCGTCACCTTGAGCGATTCGTCCGCAGGCAACGGGCTCGATTGGGGCAGGGATGGCTACCTCTACTTCATCAGCCTCGGCGGCGATCTGGCGCGCGTGCGTGCCACGGGCGGACCAGTCGAGCCACTGAAGGCAAAGGACTCCCTGGCCTCCGGCTTCAGCTACGGGCCGTCGGCCCTGCCCAACGGGAAGGGCGTCCTGCTGACGGTCGTTCGGGGCGCCGGTGGACCTGGCATCGCAGTGATGGACCTGCGCACCCGCAAGCGGCGTGTACTCACGGATGGCATCCGCGCGATCTATGCAAGCCCGGGACGATTGCTCTACGTCACTTCGGATCTGACGCTCTATGCCGCGCCGTTTGATGAAGAGCGGTTGGAGATCACAGGCCCCGGCGAACCGGTGGGGCAGAATCTCTGGTCCCCATTCCAGGGATGGGCGGATCTTGCCGCCTCGCCGTCGGGAACGCTGCTCCACCTCAATGCCAACGGGGCCTCGAAGGCGGGAAACGAGTTCGTGGTCGTTGATCGCCAGGGCAAGGAGAAGGTCCTCCCCATTCCACCGGCCCAGTACGACGCGTTCGGCCTGTCGCCTGACGGCAGGCGGGTCGCGGCCGAGGTCATTACGGGCACGGACGATGGTGGGGCGATCGTGATCTTCGGCCTGGGCGACAGCGTGGTCACCCGGCTGACGTTCAAGGGGGTCAATCGCTACCCGACCTGGACCGCCGATGGCCGCAGGGTGGCGTTTTCCCAGGCGATTGGTGACCAGCGCGAGCTGGTCTGGAAACCCGCCGATGGCTCTGGCGAGGAATCCACCCTGCTCAAGCGTCCCCTGCCCATCTTCGAGGTCGATTTCTCGCGCGACGGGCACTGGATGATCTACCGCGAGGGCGACGCCAACGGCGGCGCCAAGGGCCTCTCACTCCATTATCGCGCCCTGGCACCCGGCGGCGTCGACTCCCTGTTCTACGACAGCCCCGGCCAGGATATCACGCCGGCGCTTTCGCCCGATGGCCACTGGCTGGCCTACGTCTCCGACCAGTCCGGCCGCCCGGAGGTGTATGTCCGCCCCTTTCCTCCGGTGAGCAGTGGGGCGGTCTGGCAGGTATCTACCGGAGGGGGGACCGAGCCAGTGTGGGCGCATTCGGGGCGCGAGCTCTTCTACAAGGAGAACAACTGGCTGGTCGCAGCCGAGGTGCGGGCCCTCCCGGCCTTCGCTGTCGCGGCGCGGCGCCGCCTGTTCAGCGTCGCCGGGTACAACAGCAATCTCTACCATTCCCGCTACGCCCCGCTGTCCGGTGACCAGCAGTTCCTGGTGGATCGGCCGGCCGGGTTCGGCGCCCTGCCGAATGCGGTGGTGGTGCTGAACTGGATGGAGGGGCTGGGGAGGAAGTGAGGGGCAGAGGGGCAGAGGGCCAGCGGTGAACGGTAAGTCTCATCTGACCTGTCGGAGTCACTCATGAAGCAAGCGGCCCAGAAGGTTCGAGGCGATGGATCGGTGCTCGGCGGAATCGCCGTCTGCCTCCTGCTGGCGTGTCCAGTGGCGGCCTGGGCCCAGGCCCATTGTGAGGCCGGCTCCGATACGTCCGCGCCAGCTCTCGCGGCCCGATACGCCCCGGTGCTCCGCTTCGCACCCACCGAGCCATACTTCCCAACGGTCCCCTTCTTCTCGGCATTCGACGGCATAGACAACGACGGGAACGGCCTGACGGACTTCCAGGACCCCGACGAGATCGCCCAGTTCAACAAGGGTGATACGCTGCACACTTCCTGGGTGACACTCGACTCCCTCTACACGGCGGAGAAGAAGAGAGCCAGCCCCGCCGAGTTGACGGAGGGCCCGCCGGTCCCGCCGGTTCCCGCCGTGTTCTACCGTGTCACCACCCTCACCACTGAGCAGCAGGACGCAATGCGGCGGTACCTGAAGAAGGACATCCTGGTCTGGGACAAGACCCGCAAGACCCGGCTTGGATCCTCCGGCATCCTGCAGCACCCGTTCAAGGTCATCGAGTACTACTTCTACTACGTCCGTGACGTCGGCCTGGTGGGCCACCCCCAGGACATCGAATTCGTCTTCGTCTTCGTGCCCGCCGACCCGGCGCTGGCCTGCGAGGCGCGCATGGTGGTTGGCGCCGGCCACACCCAGTGGGTGCCGAACAACACCCTCGTGCTGACCAACAAGATGGTCCTCGGCTCCGAGGACCTGGCCCGGTTCGACACCCTGACCTCGGTGCTTACGGAACTGGGCGGACACTCCAGCGCGCCCGACGTGCCGCCCTACGGCAAGTTCATGCTGGGGGTGGACGTGAACATCCAGCCGACCAAGGCGTGGGGGGTCCGCGATGTCCAGGCCCTGGCCCAGATGGGATACGGCGGGGCCTACCAGCCCACCATGACGCTGTCGCGAGACACGGTCTTTCATCCTGTCTTCTACTGGCCGCGGGGCGCGACGTACACCTACGGGCAGAGCTACTCGCTGCTGCCGGCACCGCTCTTTGCGCGCCTCTATGGCGTGCTCGATACCGTCTCGACCGGAGTAGCACCGGCCCAATGGCCCGCGACCATCACCACGGTGCAGGGGCTCCTCGATTCGATCGCGGTGCTGATGGACCGGCCGAGATTCACCGGGGTGGACTCCCTGGACTCGCTCACCGTACAGCGGATGGCGGCCTGGAACAAGCCGATGATCGCGCCCTCGGGCCGCGAGGGCGGGGTGATCTCCCCCCGCCGCGGGGAGCCCTGGGAACATTCGATCTACAACGGCTCGCCGGACATGATCTTCAAGTCCCACCTCTACCCGCCCTCGATGCGCAGCGTCGAGAAGCCGGTGGATGTCTTCCGGCTGATCACCTGGGGGGTCACCGAGTGGCCGGGCAACAGCCATCAATTCCAGATCGGGTTCGTCATTCCCTGGCCCTACCTCCCGTTCGAACCCCGGGGCTTCATGACCCTGGAAGCGGGGCTCATCGCCTCGGAGGATTTCTCGGGCCGTGAATTTGCGCTCGACTACTCCTATTACAGCGAGTACTTCCAGCGGGTGAACTGGTTTACCACCTTCTCCTACATTCCCGAATCCTCGATCACCGGGGCCCACTTCACGGTCACCGTAGGCCCCTCGCTGCTGCTCTGGATGAAGTCCAACAAGACCAAGTTCGGGCCGCTCAATGTGCTCCGATTCAGCACCGGGCCGCGGTTCAGGCTTTCGGGAGGCTCGTCGACGTCCGGGGTGGACTGGGAGTTCAAGTTCACCTTCCGGCAGTGAGGGGGGTGGAATAGGCATTCGGGGAGCGGGGAGCGGGGAGCAGGGAGCAGGGAGCAGGGAGCAGGGAGCAGGGAGCAGGGAACGGTGGTCAAAAATCCATACGGCCCTTTGGGTGGCAGCCCGGGGGGCCGTTCGACTTGGTTCCCGGGGGATCAGGAGGTCTTGATCGGGGAGGTGCAAGCGATTCGGTATTGACAAGCAGGCCCAAATACGTAAAGTGTGATGCACATCACAGTCCTGGGCTGCCGGTGATTTAAGCTGGCACCTCCTCCCGAATACCCGGCAGTGCTCGCCGCTGCGTTCCGCCGTCTTTCGCGGCCGCGCTGGATTTGTCGCAGTATCAGGTTGTGGCAGCTCGTCGATTTGGCACCCGAAGCATGATCCCGAACCACTGGACCCAGGAGGCGGTATGATCCACAGGTCAGTGAAGGGCAGGGGCGGTCGCCGGTGGGCGCGGCGAGGTGTGCTGCTCTGCGGCGGCCTGTTGGCGAGCCTGGCAGCCGGTCTCTCGGCCACAGGCAATGGGGGCCCTGACTACGCGGCCTACATCGCCGCCGCCGGGGGAGTGCGGTCGGCCACCACTGCTTCCAGTACCGGCGCAGCCACGGTCACGGCCATCCCCGCCTTTGCCCGGAAGTACGGCCTCAGGTGTTCGGCCTGCCACACCGCCTGGCCCGAGCTGAATGTCTTCGGCCAGAGAGTTCAAGGACGCCGGCTACCAGCTGGGCAACGACCGCGACTCACCGATCTGGACCAACCCCGCCTACTGGCCGATTGCGGTCCGCACCACGCCGCAGTGGCATTTCGAGAGCACCACCAACCAGCTGGTGGACGATCCGCTGGGCGGGCCCCCTACCGAGAAGACGGTCACTCAGTCCGGCTTCGACATCAGCGGCGCCGACCTCCTGATGATGGGCACGCTCTACAAGAACATCACCTTCGGATTCGTTCCCACCCTGGAGAACGGGGAAGGGGTCGGCATCGAGGCCGCCTTCGTCCGGTTCGACAACCTGTTCAAGTCGTCGCTGGGTCAACCTGAAGATGGGCAAGTTCGAGCTGGACAACCTGCTCTCCGAGAAGCGCATCGTCACCCTGTCCAACAATGGCGGCTTCTACCAGAGCTACCACTTCGTCCCGGTGAACGACGCCACCAACTTCGGGCTGGGCGACAACCAGATCGGCGCCGAGTGGATGGGCCACTCGAAGAACAGCTATCAGCGGATCAGCATCGCCGTGCTCGACGGCACCGACGGCGACCCGGGCATCGGGGCCGGCCAGAGCTACGACGGGATGATCACCGCCAGCCAGGCCTTCGATGCCGGCAAGCTGGGCATCGAGCGGATCGGCCTGTACGCCTATGTCGGCCAGCGGCCCACGGTGTACGAGACCTCGAATGGCGGCGACCCGGTCGCCGGCAGCGGTACCGACAACAAGTCGTTCTACCGGGTCGGCGTAGTGGGCGACTTCTTCCTCGGCAACAACCTCGAGTTCCTGCCCTTCTACATGTACGGCTCGGACAACGCCTACCTGGCCACCGGCACCCCCGGCGACCAGCCGCTCCCGGCCGGAGCCCAGGATACCAAGTGGAACGGCTTCCTCCTCGAGACCCACTACTACGTCAACCCGCAGCTGATGCTGATCAACCGGCTGGATTTCATCCGGATGACGCAGCAGGCGGATCCGGCCACCGAAAAGACCCTGGGCAACAGCGACGCCTACACGTTTGGTGTCCGATGGTATCCGATGATGATCAGCCGGGCCGGGACTGAGCCTCCACTGGGAAGTTGCCTACACCAAGACGACGGGGACCGTTCCCATGAGCGGAGACGGGGTGGGGCTCCCCCCGCTCACTGCCACGACAGAGGTGGGGAGCACCAGCGCGCTGTTCGCCTTCGACTTCGCCTTCTGAGGAGGACTCCCACATGAGGATGAGAACTCCAAGCGCGGTGTTCGCCTCGGTCCTGGGTCTGCTCCTGCTCTGGGCTGACCCGACCGCCGCGACGGCGCAGGCCACAGCGGCCGCGCCGGCCGCGCCGGTCACCAAGGTCGGCGATCTGGTCGGCAATGCCGAGCGGGGCAAGAAGCACTATCGGCGGTACTGCGCCGGCTGTCACGGTGACCTGGGCAACGGGCTGGGGGAGAATGCGCAGTGGATCGATCCCAAGCCCCGGGACTTCACCGCCGCGATCTTCGAATGCCGGTCGACGCCGACGGGAACCCTGCCGACCGACGAGGACCTGTACAACTCGGTCTCCCGCGGCTTCGTGACCACCAACATGCCGCCCTGGTTCCCGCTGCCCAAGCAGACCAGGATCGACGCGGTGGCCTACATCAAGACGCTTCTCCCCGCGCTGGGTGACCCAGGGGCCGGGCACCCCGATCACCATCCCTCCGGAAACGCCGGTCACCGTGGAAAGCATTCTCCATGGGCGGGAGCTGTTCCAGAAGATGGAGTGCTGGAAGTGTCACGGGCCGGCCGGCCACGGCGACGGTCCGTCGGCCTCCACGCTGCTCGACAGCAAGGACAACCCGATCCGGCCCTACAATTTCAGCAGCAGCTCCCGCACCAAGTGCGGCTCCACCAACGAGGACCTGTACCGGGTCTTCATGACGGGACTGGACGGCACGCCGATGCCCTCCTTCGTCGACAACCTGCAACCGGCCGAGGCGTGGGACCTGGTGCATTTCCTCCGCACCCTGCAGCCGGACAAGACGCCCGGCGTCTCTGGCCTGGCAGGCCTGGCTCCCGGCGCATGCGAACGAGCTCAAGCCGATCGGCCCGACTGGGGGCCGAGCAATAGTCAAGCGGACTCAACCATCCGAGGAACGGAGTACCGATGCGTACCAAGATCGTGGCCTCATTCGGCCTGCTGGTGGCGGCCCTGTCGGTGATGGGGGCCGTGGCGGAGTCGGGACATCGGGCCGGCTCCGTGACCGGCACGGTGACCTTCACCGGCACGCCGCCCAAGATGAAGCCGATCGACATGGCCAAGGAGCCCACCTGCGCCAGCCAGCACCCGACGCCGGTGATGACCGAGACCGTGGTCACCGGGCCCGACAACACCGTCCAGAATGTGGTGGTCTTCGTCTCGGCGGGAGACCAGCCGGCGCCGGCGCCGGCGGAACCGGTGCGGTACGACCAGAAGGGCTGCGAATACGTGCCGCACGTGCTCGCGCTGCGCACGGGGCAGCCGCTGGAGATCTACAACGACGATCAGACCTCCCACAACATCCACCCCCTGTCGACGGCCAACCCCGAGTGGAACAAGTCGCAGCCCCCAGGTACCCCGCCGATCAAGGCGACCTACGAAAAGCCCGAGTTCATTCCCGTGAAGTGCAACGTGCATCCCTGGATGCACGGCTACTTCGTGGTGCTGAATACCTCGCATTTTGCGGTGACCGGTAGCGACGGGACGTTCACGCTCAAGGACCTGCCGCCCGGCAAGTACACGGTCACCGCCTGGCACGAGAAGTTCGGCAGCCAGAGCCAGGAGGTGACGGTCGCCGGCCAGCGGGTCGGCGACCGTCAATTTCGTCTTCAAGGCGTTGCCCTACTGAGCATCGGATCGCGCGAAGGGCATGACCCGGGCCGCCCGCCAGGTGGAGAGGCGGCCCGGGTCAGTGCCATGTCGGGGAGACACGCGGAGGCAAGGCGCCGTGGGTAAACTGTTCGCCATCGTGATCGGAGTGATCACCGTCATTTCCGCCGGCGTCTTCATCGCGCGGATCTGGTGGCTCCCACCCGACATCTCGGTGCTCGGCGTCGGCATCGACCATCAGCTCTACGAGACGATGGTCGCCTCGGGGGTGCTGTTCGTCACCTCCCAGCTGGTGCTCGCCCTCTTCGCCTGGAAGTACGCCGATACCGGCGACGGGCGGCCGATCCGGATCTTCCCGGGAGGGGCGACGCCGATGGTGGTGGGCGCCACGATCCTGGTGAGCATCGAGATCCTGGTGCTGTCGCTGGTGGGCACCAGGGTCTGGGGCGGCATCTTCCTTTCGCCACCCAATCCGCAGGCCCTGCACATCGACGTGCAGGCGGAGCAATTCGCCTACTACTTCCGCTATCCCGGCCCGGACGGCCAGTTCGGCGCCGCGCATCCCGACCTGATCGACGACGGCGAAGGCAACTTCTTCGGGCTCGATCCGGCCAATGACACCACGGCGCGCGACGACATCGTCTCGGCGAGCCTGGTCATCCCGGTCAACCGCCCGATCCTGCTGACGATGCACGCCAAGGACGTGGGGCACGCGTTCTACGTGCCGGAGCTGCGGATCCAGCAGGACTTCGTCCCCGGCCTGGTCATTCCGCTCCAGTTCACGGCCACCCAGGTCGTGAAGAAGGAAATTGTCTGTACCCAGTTGTGCGGGCTGGGGCACTTCAACATGCGGGCCTATATCGACGTGATGTCCGAGGACCAGTTCGCACAGTGGCTGAAGGACCAGGCGGGCCAGTAACCAAGCCGCACTCCCCCCGAGAGGCCAGGCAGATGCCAGACAGTCCGGCGCCCCCAGCGGGCAGTCGTCGAGAAACGATCGAGAAGATTTCCGAACTGAAGCACCTGCCGCCGCAGGGCTTCCTGCGGACGCACGTCTTCAGCCTGGACCACAAGGTCATCGGGAAGCAGTACCTCGACCTGGCGCTGGTCGCGGTCCTCACCGGGATGGTCCTCTCGTGGTTGATGCGGTTCCACCTGGCGTACCCGGAGGCGGCAGTGCCCGGCCTGGGCACCGTGGCGCCCAATGCGGCGCCCGGGGGAGTCATGACGCCCGAGCTGTACCTCTCGCTGATGACGATGCACGGCACCATCATGGTGTTCTTCGTGCTGACCACCGCGCCCTTCGCCGGATTCGGCAATTTCGTGCTGCCGATCCAGGTTGGAGCGGAGGACATGGCATTCCCCCGCTTCAACATGATGTCGTTCTGGGTCACCTTCGTGGCCTTCCTGGTGCTGATCGCCGCGTTCTTCGTGGAGGCGGGGCCGCCGATCTCCGGGTGGACGGCCTACGCGCCGCTCAGTGCGATCGGCAAGGACGCCGGGCCGGGGCAGGGGATGGGGCAGACGCTGTGGGCAGTCTCCATCGCCATCTTCTGCGTGGGCCAGCTGCTGGGGTCACTCAACTTCATCGCCACGACCCTCGACCTGCGGACAAGAGGCATGACCCTCGCCCGCATGCCCTTCTCGACCTGGGCGTGGTTCATCACTTCGGTCATCGGCCTCATCGCCTTCTCCGTGCTGCTGCCGGCCTGCGTCCTGCTGATCCTCGACCGGGTGGCGGGAACCAGCTTCTTCATTCCCGGCGGCCTGGTGGTCAGCGACCGGCTGCAGCCGCATTCCGGCGGCTCGCCGATGCTCTGGCAGCACCTCTTCTGGTTCTTCGGGCACCCGGAGGTGTACATCGCCATCCTGCCGGGATTCGGCATCGTGTCCCACATCCTGCCGGCCTTCGCCCGCAAGCCGCTGCTGGGGCCGAAGATCGCGATCGCGTGCATGATCGCCATCGGTTTTCTGAGCTACACCGTCTGGGGGCACCACATGTTCCTCAGCGGCATGAACCCCCTGTCCGCGACCCTCTTCTCCGTGCCCACGCTGATCATCACGATCCCCGCCACCATCATGACGCTGCTGTGGATCGGGACCGTCTACGGCGCCCGGATGCGTTTCACCACGGCGGCACTGTTCTGCCTCGGGTTCGTGTCGGTCTTCGTGAGCGGCGGCATCAGCGGATTCTTCCTGGCCCAGCCATCGATCGATACCTACCTCCACGGGACCTATTTCGTGGTGGGTCACTTCCATTTCGTCATGGGTGTCGCGGCGATGTTCGGCATCTTCGCCGGAGTCTATTTCTGGTTCCCCAAGATGTACGGCCGGATGATGAACGAGACGCTGGGCAAGGTGCATTTCACCCTGACGCTGATCGGGGTCTACTGCACCTTCATGCCGATGCATTACCTCGGCCTGGCCGGTAACGTGCGCCGGTATTCCGCGTTCACCGATGAGTACATGAAGGGCTCGTTGCCGCTCCACCGCTTCATCACCATGGGAGCGCTGTTCACCGGCGCGGTGCAGCTGATCTTCCTCTACAACCTGATCTGGAGCCGGCTGCGTGGTGCCAAGGCGCCCGACAATCCCTGGCAGGCCACGTCGCTCGAATGGTCCGTCCCCTCGCCCCCGCCGTTCGACAATTTCGGCGGGCACCATCCGGTCGTGGCACACGGGCCCAACGAGTACGGCGTGAAGGGACCGGCCGGTGACTATGTCATGCAGTCGTCCACGGCCGCGCCGGTGGTGACCTGAGATGACGAGCCTTCGGGTGACCGCCCCGGCATCGCCGGCACGGACCGGGGTGTGGATCGGCATCGCGACCATCACGATGTCGTTCACGGCCTACACCAGCGCGCTGGTGGTCCGGCAGGGCTCGGGGGCGGACTGGCAGCACTTCCAGCTGCCGCCGATCCTCTATCTGAATACGCTGCTGCTGGTGGCGAGCAGCGCGACCCTGGAGGCGGGGCGCCGGCGGACGGCGGTCGCCGGGTGGCTGCGACTCACCCTCGGCCTGGGCCTGCTGTTTATCGTGGGGCAGGTGCTCGCCTGGCGGGATCTCGCCGCCCAGGGCCTGTACCTGGCGACCAACCCCAGCAGTGCATTCTTCTACGTCTTCACCGCGCTCCACGCCCTCCACCTGCTCGGCGGGGTGGTTGCGCTGGGGTACGTTCTGGCCCGACTGCGGCGCGCCGCCGGCGCGGTACCGGTACAGGCCCTGGGCGCCGCGGCGCTCTACTGGCATTTCATGACGGTGCTCTGGCTGTATCTCCTGCTGGTCCTCGCACTGCGGCTGTAGCCGCCCGACGGAGGTGACGTGAGCGAAGCCGGAATGTCCCTGCCCCTGGGACACGGAGCCGTGGCGGAGGAGTCCCCCTTCGGGATTCAGTCCAAGAAGCTGGTGATGTGGCTGTTCATCATCGCCGACGCCGCCACCTTCGGCGCGCTCCTCTTCGCCTACGGCTACCTGCGCGCGGGAAGCCCGAACTGGACCAGGCCGTTCGCATTCAATCCGACCATCCTGAACGGGATGGTCATGACTGCCGTCCTGCTGACCAGCAGCCTGACGATGCTGATCGCCGTCGGGGCGGCGCAGGCCGGCCGGCGCGACCGCTGCGTCCGGTGGCTGGGAGCGACCACCGCTCTCGGGGTCGTCTTCGCGGCGCTTCACCTCCGCGAGTGGTTCAAGATGTTCGGCGAGGGGTGGAGCCCCTCGAAGAATCCGCTGGGCGGCTCGGTGCTCTTCGGGGGGACCTTCTTCGGCATCACCGGGCTGCACCTGCTCCACGTGACGGCCGGCGTCGTGGCGCTGAGCGTCGTGGCGCTCAAGTTCCGGGGTGGCCGCCTGACCGCGGGCCACGTGGAGACGACCGGTCTCTACTGGCACTTCGTCGACCTGGTGTGGATGTTCGTCTTTCCGCTGGTCTACCTGATGAACGCCCGCTGAGAGGCAGGATATGAGCGCCATTGAATCGGCCCACGAGCCCGGAATGAAGCTCTACGTGATGGTCTGGATCGGGCTGCTCGCTGATCGTCGGCGTCGAGGTGGCCCTGACCTACGCGGGATTGCCGGCCGGCACCCTGCTGGCCGCCCTCCTCGCGCTGGCGTCGGTCGAAGCCGGGCTTGGCGTGATGTACTTCATGCACCTCAGGTACGAGCGCCGGATCCTGTTCTGGAGCCTGATTCCCGGAATCATCTTCGTGCTGCTCATGCTGAACCACCTGTGGCGGGACGCCGCACGCATGATCTCCCTCCACCTGTGACCGGCCGCCGGCACGTGGAGTCGTGAAAATGGAGTTCCAGTGGTGGTGCGCGGGGATCACCGGCATCGATGCGATGGCGAAGTTCATGCGCGCCATGCTGGGCGGCATGCTCATCCTGATCCTGCCGGCGTTCTTCGTGTGCGCCGGCATCACGGTCATGGCCTGGCGCCGGCGGGACAAGTTCGCCGGAGAATGATCCTGCCGGGAGCGCAATCGCCCGGACGGCTTCCGGTCCGTACGGCCCCTCAAGTGGTTCCGATGTTCCTCCGCTGCTCATCCGGGCCCCGCGACTTGAACGCATCCACCGCCATCGCGACGGTGAAATGCATCCGCTCGCGTCCGAGGAGGCGGCCCAGTTCCGAGCGCTGGACCTGGGCCAGCGCCTCGGGGCTCAGCTCCGCCAGCCAGAGCTCTATTCCCTCGTTTCGCGCCCGCTCCTCTCCCTCCGCCAGCGCCATCAGCGCCGTGTACTCGAAGCTGGCGATGCCGCTGCAGTCGAGCACGATCAGCTGGGGCCGCGCGGCCTCGATGAGCGGCCACATCCGGTCGCCGATGGATTCGATGTTGCCGAAATGAAGCCGGCCGTCGGTCCGCAGGATCAGGAGCCCGGGAACTGTTTCGTCATCGGGATGCTCCGCGGACACCGGCCGGAACACGTCGGTGCCGGGCTTCCGTGCCATGACGTAGACCGGCGGATTGTTGGCCAGGTAGATCAGCGCCAGCAGCGACAACACCACCGCCACGAGAATGCCGTTCAACGTGCCGAGGACCACGACGCCGGCGCAGGCCGCCACGGTCCAGGTGAACTCGAGGACCCGGTACTGCCGGATCCGGCGGAAGCCTGAGAGGCTGATGAGCGGCAGCGAAGTGACGATGACCACCGCGGCCAGCGTGGCGAGCGGCATCAGCGCCAGCACCGGCGCCAGGAAGAGCAGGGTGGCGACGCCGGCCAGCGCCGTCACCGCTCCGGCCAGCTGGGTACGGGCACCGGCCCTGCGGTTGACGGCCGTCTGCGAGGTCCCGCCACCGGCGGGCATGGCGCCGAACAGCCCCCCGGCCAGGTTGGCCGCCCCGGTGGCGAGCAGCTCCCGGTTGGCTTTGGGCCGGGGCTCACCCCGCTGGGCGAAGGCGCGCCCCGCCGCGATGCTCTCGGTGAAGCTCATCAGCGCGATGCCCAGTGCCCCAGGCCAGAGGATCCGGGCGAGCGGCCAGTCGGGGAGTGTAAAGCCCGGCAGTCCGGCGGGGATGGGCCCCACGGTGGAGACCCCTGCCGCTCCCAGCCCCAGCCACGCCGAGAGGGCGATGGCGACGGCAACCGCGACGAGCGGCGCCGGGGAGCGGGGGAGGAAGTGCTCCAGCCCGACCAGGATCCCCACGGTGACGAGCGCGATGACCAGCGTGGGAATCGAGACCTCGGGCAGGTGCGCCACCGTGGCCAGGAGGTTGTGAAGCCACCCGGCCTTCTCGATGTGCACGCCGAGGAACTTGGGCAGCTGGTCCACCACGATGACCAGGCCGATTCCGGCCTTGAATCCCACGAGCACCGGCTCCGAGATGAACTTGGCCAGGAATCCGAGCCTGAGCAGGCCGGCTAGGGCGAGGAACGCGCCGGTCAGCACGGCGAGCATCGCCGTCGCGGCCAGGAGTCGCTCCGGCGCGCCGTCCGGAGCCGCCTGCCCGAGCTCGGCGGCGGTGAGGATGGCGATGGTCGTGGTGGTACTCACGCTCAGGGGGCGTGACGAGCCCAGCGCGGCGTACACCAGCATCGGCACCACGGCGGTGTAGAGCCCGACCTGTACTGGGAGGCCGGCGATGGTGGCATAGGCCATCGCCTTGGGCAGGACCACCGCTGCGGTGGTCAGGCCTGCCACGACATCGGCGGTCAGCACCGACCGCCACGACATCCCCGCGGGCAGGAGGCTGCGCATGAGCCTCAGTACGCCTCCGGCACCCGTGACGCCACCAGCTCCCGGGTGCGACTGGGGCGCGGCGGCTTGCGCTTGGGGAGCACCACCTTCTCCATCTTGGGGGCCTTGTAGGGCACCAGGCTGAGCAGGTGATGGATGATGTTGAGCCGGGCCCGCAGCTTGTCGTTCGAGTCCACCACATGCCAGGGGGCCCAAGCGGTGTGCGACGCCTCGAACATGTCGTCCCGGGCCTCGGTGTAGTCATCCCAGCGGGTGTACGACTCGATATCCATCGGCGAGAGTTTCCAGATCTTGCGGCCGTCAGTTATCCGGGAGGAGAGGCGGCGGGTCTGCTCCTCCTGGCTCACCTCCAGCCAGTACTTGACCAGCAGGATGCCCGACTCGACCATCGCCTTCTCGACCCCGGGCACGCCATCGAGGAATCGCTGTGCCTGCTCCTTCGTGCAGAAGCCCATGACTCTCTCGACGCCGGCCCGGTTGTACCAGCTGCGGTCGAAGATCACGACCTCCCCCGCGGCCGGGAAGTGCGGGATATAGCGCTGGATGTACATCTGTGACTTCTCGCGGTCAGTCGGGGCCGGGAGCGCCACGACGCGAAAGACCCGCGGGCTCACCCGCTCGGTGATGGCCTTGATGGTGCCGCCCTTGCCCGCGCCGTCCCGGCCCTCGAACACGACACAGATCTTGAGCCCCTTCTTCTTGACCCACTCCTGGAGCTCGACCAGCTCCACGTGGAGCCGCTTGAGCTCCTTGTCGTAGGCCTTGCCGGTGAGCTCCTTCTTCTCCTTGCCCGGCTTTCCCGCGTCCTTCCCTGCATCCTTATTCCGAGCCATCGATGATTCCTCCATGCGTGACAGAATGTTCCCGCGCCTCACCGTTCACTTCCGTGTGGGACGCTTCCGGGCGTACGCCACCAGCCGACCGAGCACGAACACGGCGCCCACCAGGCCGACCCCCACGATCATCCGCAGCGCGCGGGGGGCATCCTCGTCGACCGCGAATTCCCACCAGAGGCGGTCGGCGTACTCGACATGCTGGCGCGCGAACTGGGCCAGGACACCCACGGTGACGAGGGCCAGCAGCGTGGCAAGGGCCCAGCCGGCGTCGAACGCCTCGCTGGTCATCGCCGTGCGCCGATCAAAGGCATTGCGCGCGGCCACCAGCCCCAATGCCAGCAGCAGGAGGCTGCCGGCGGTGCCCACGTCGCCGCCGCGCAGGAGTGCGGCCGGAATGCCCAGGGTCACCAGGCCGAGCGTGAGGCGCCAGGCGCCCTGGATCCGCCGCGCCAGGCCCCAGGAAAGTAGCAGCAGGCCGGTGCCCACCATGCTTCCCAGGAAGTGCGACCCCTCGATCACGGCGAGAGGGAGGAGGCGGCCCAGCCAAAGTAACCGGCTTGGGTCGTCCGGCAGCGCGCCGAAGAGCAGCAGCCAAAGGCCGGCCAGGAAGGTGAGCACGGCCAGCAGCTGAGGCACCAGGGTTCGGGCGATCTCCTCTACCGGTGACGGTGCCTTGCCCTTGGCCCGCTGCGCCGTCCCCTGCCAGATCAACGCCGTGCCCGCCGCCACCAGCGGCAGCAGGTAATAGCAGACCCGGTAGAGCAGCAGCGCGGCCGCGACCAGCGGCACTGACAGCCCTGGCTGGCGGAGCAGCAGCATGATCGCCTCGAATACCCCGATCCCTCCCGGCAGCGGCACCACCAGCGTGACGATCTGCGCCAGCAGGAAGGCGGAGAGGAACCGGGGGTAGGAGGTGGCGCCGGCCGCGAAGAGGAGCACGTAGAGCGCGGCGGAGCTGAGCAGCCAGTCTGCCGAGGCGACGCCCAGCTGGGCCAGGAGCGCCTTCGGCGGCGGCATCTCGATGCTCCAGCGCCAGATCCTGATGGCCCGGCGGTGCGCGGCGGACAGCGTAAAGGTGCCGGCGACGACAAGAAGAAACAGGGCGCCGACCAGCTGGAGCGAATGGACCGGAAAGTGGATCCTCGGCGGGACGGGCAGCGGCGAGACCAGGAAGGCGGCGCCCGCGATGGTGAACAACCCGAGGACGTAAGTCCCCACGTTGATCGCGGTGAGACGCGCGGCCTCGCCGGGCGTCAGGCCGAGACCGGCGAAGAGCCGGTAGCGGAGGCCGCCCCCGGTCAGGATTGAAACCGGGGCGCTGTTCGCCACAGCGAAGCTGACGAAGGACGGGAGCCACATCTGCCGGAGCGGCAGCGGTCGGCCAACGAGGCGGAGCGAGAGGTAGTCGTACCCGATGAGGGCGCCGTAGCCCAGCGCCGAAATGGCCAGGCAGGCAGCGATCGGCCAGCCGCCGAGCTGATGGATCGCCGTCAGGATGTCGCTGTAGTGATACTCGGCCAGGACCCGCCGCAGGACCCAGAGCGCCAGCCCGAAGAGTGCCAGGTCGATTGCGAGCGAGAGTCGCCGGCGGAAGGGGGATGACGCGCTCATGATATGTTCCTTGTCCGCCCTTCCCGCGATCGGCCTCATCAGCGCGCTGGCCCTCGAACGGTGCTGGCGCGGCGCGAGGTCCGGGTTCACCTTGGTTGTTGGAAGGTAGCATCTGCCGGTCTACGGACCGCACCTCCGGGCTCTTCATGCCTCACGCGCTTGAACTGGACAGACTCGGCGTTCGCCTCGGGCGGCACCAGGTTCTCACGGACCTGAGCATGGAGGTTCCCGAGGGAGCCACGCTGGCCATCATCGGGCCGAATGGCTCTGGCAAGACGGTCCTGTTCCGGGCCCTGATCGGAGCGCTGCCGCACACCGGCGGGATTCGCTGGGCCCCGGGAGTGCGCATCGGCTACGTCCCGCAGAAGCTCGACCTGGAACGCGACCTGCCGGTCACTGGCCTGGACTTCCTGCGTGCGGGGGCCAGCCTGGCCGGCGCGAGCGACTCCGATGTGCGCCGCGTCCTGGACCAGGTAAAACTCAACAACAACCTCGCGCGGGAGCCAATCGGGACGCTGTCCGGAGGGCAGTTTCAACGGCTGCTCCTCGCCTTTGCGCTCCTGGGCCGTCCCACGATCCTCCTGTGCGACGAACTGAGCGCTGGCGTGGATGAGCCAGGGGAGGAACGACTCTACGCCTTGCTCCACCGGCTGCAGGTGGACGAGCGCCTCACCCTCCTGCTGATCTCGCACGAGTTGAGCCTCGTCTATCGCTATGCAACCACCGTCCTCTGCTTGTCGCACGGCCAGGGTGCCTGGGTCGGCCCTCCACTCGAGGTATTGACGCCCGAGCGCCTGCACCAGCTGTACGGGGAACCCATGCAATATCACCAGCACAATGGCCCTCTCACCTAGCGCGCTCGCACTGCCGGTGGCCATGGCCACCGCCGCCGGGCTGGTCGGCAGCTTTGCGGTCATGCGGCGAATGACCCTGGCGTCCGACGCCCTGTCGCATGTCGCCCTGCCCGGTATCGCCATCGCCCTGCTGCTCCACGCCAATCCGGTGCTCGGCGGTTTGGCCGCACTGCTGATCGGTGCCGTGGCGATCTGGGGACTGGAGCATCGCACCCGGATGCCCACCGAGGTGATCGTGGGAGTGCTCTTCTCGGCCGCGCTGGCGGTTGGTAGCCTGCTGACTTCCGGTGAGGAACTCCTCGAGGCACTGTTTGGCGCCACCCAGATGCCCAGCCGGGCGGAGACGCTGGTTGGCCTGGGCGCGGCGATCCTGATCGTGTGGTTCATCCTGCGCACCCGGCATCGCCTGCTTCTCGCGCTCATCTCCGCGGACCTGGCCCGGACGGCCGGCGTGAACGTCTCAAGCCTCGACCTCAGCTTCCTGCTGGCCTTCGCGCTTGCCGTGGCTCTGGGCCTCCGCTACCTGGGGATCCTGCTCATGGGATCGCTCATCATCATCCCGGCCGCGACGGCCCGACATGTGACCAGGAGCCTCGATGCGATGCTGACGGCGGCGGTCGGGTTCGCGGTGGCGGCCACGATCGTGGGTGCCATCGGGGCCGAGATCCTCCACCTGCCGGCCGGACCTCTCACCATCACGGTTGCCGCGGTCTTCTTCGCCATCGGCGTGCTGTTCCGCCGCGCCAGGACTTGGTGAAGCTCAAGCGGGCGCGCCGCCGCGGCTCAGGGACACGGTGGACCTGATCCGCGGATGCAGGGGCACCCCGCAAGCGGAAGTGAGGATGTCTTGTCATGCGCTTCACCGAGGCTTCCCGTACCCGAACCCAAACTGTATCCCTGCACGTGGGTGGAAGAAAGCTCTGAGTGAGGAGGCCAAGATGTCGTACGTTAGCGAAAAACGCACCTGGCGCCGTGGGGCCGTGGCGTTGCTGGTGCTGCTGCTGTCGGGCGCGTCCGCGGCGGCGCAGGAAGTCTCCCGGCCGGCGGGAGTTACCGTGGAGCGGGTGCAGCAGGGGATGCAGCTGTATCAGACCAAGGGGGCCTGCGCCGTCTGCCATGGAGACCTGGGAGTGGGAACGGCCGACGGTCCCGCGCTCCTGACCGGGCAGTGGAAGCTGGGCTCCGGCAGCTATGAGTGGCTCTGTCACATCGTCCGCCACGCCGGATGGGGCGCGACGTCGCCCTCGGCCGATCCGCAGGCCATGCGGGGACCGACGGTGCTCGATTCGACCGAGGTGAACCTGGTGGCCGCGTACGTCTGGAGCATCAGCCGGGGCCGGGCGGCGCCACTGCCTCAGTGAGCGGCTAGCGGGCCCAGGAGAGGATCTCGGGCGCCTTCCGGGGGACGGCCGGCGTCACGCCGGCCGGCACTCCCACGATGATTGGCGCCACGGCGAGCACGTCGGCCGGGATCTGCAACTCCCGCCTGGCCTCCGGGGTGTTGAGCAGCGGTACCGCGAAGCCGATGACGCAACTCCCCAGGCCCAGGCCGTAGGCGGCCAGCATCAGGTTCTCGGCCGCCAGCCAGCAGTCGGCCGTCACGAACGCACCCTTCGGGCGGGCGCAGATCACGATCAGCGTGCCGGCGTCGTAAAAGATGTTGAACTCCGGATCAGACAGCATCCTGGCCAGGTGCTCCTCCGAGCGGGAAAGGCCCGGTGCCCGGAGCAGCTCGCGGTGCCGGATCGCCTCGTCCGCCAGCAGCGCCTTCGCAGCTTCCGAGAAGCGCTTGAGCAGGGCGCGGTCCTGGACGACCACGAAGGTCCACGGCTCCATGTGCATCGCGGTGGGCGCCTGGACCGCCGCGTCGAGCAGTGTCTTCACCGTCGCATCATCGAGCGGCTTGGGCTGGTAGGAGCGGACGGCCCGGCGGCCGTGGATGGCCTCCAGCACCGCCGATTCGCCCTTGATTGCCGTCGCGGTCATCGTTGGTCTCCCATCTCGTCGAGCGCAGGCTCGGTCTCCAGCTCCAGCTCATATACCAGGGCGGTGCGTGCGGCCGGGTCCATCCGGTGGAACAGGTCGCGCAGTGCGGCCACCGCACCGGCCTGACCTCCGGCGTCGTAGGCTCGTTCGACGTGGGTTACCAGCAGATTCACCAGGCCCTCCTGGGCTTCGGCCAGTGCCGCTGCCTCCCGGGAACGATGCAGGTCGTCAGTCATGTTTCACCTCGGTCATACGTGGGCGGCGCGCAGGGCGCCGGCGCTATCTAGCAGGCCGGGCCTGAAGGGAGCAGGAAGAGGGCGTGACACGATCCGGCGGCCGGTGCGGCCCGGTCGCCTTGAACGAAGCTTCATCAGTCACTCAGCCTGGTTTCAGGGCCGTTGGACGATGTTGCACCTTCATCGGCACCAGAAGGCGTCATGGGCAGTGGCGTTGTTGTGAACGGGACCACGCAAGTGGCGAAGGGGCTCGAGTCGTGGATCGCGCCCCCTTCACCCGGGCTCCTGGTGCCCAACCTCGCCGACTACGAGGTGGAACGCGGCCGGTTCAGCTGGGCGCTGGCCCGCGCCGAGCTCGAGGGACTGCCACAGGGCCGTGGGCTGAACATCGCCCACGAAGCGGTCGACCGGCACGCCGCCGGTCCAGGCAGCACGGTCGTGGCGCTCCGCTGGCTGGGTCGCGACGGCACCCGCCGCGACTACACCTACGCTGACCTCCGCCAGCTCTCCAATCGGTTTGCCAATGTGCTTCGCGGGCTGGGGGTCGCCCAGGGAGACCGGGTGGTCACCCTGCTCGGCCGCGTTCCCCAGCTGCACCTGACCGCCCTCGGGAGCTGGAAGCTGGGCGCCGTCTTCTGCCCCCTCTTTTCCGCCTTCGGCCCCGAACCGATCCGAACCCGGCTGGAGAAGAGCGGGGCCCGGGTCCTGGTGACGACGCGGGCGCTCTACCAGCGGAAGGTCGCCCCGTACCGGGCGGCCCTGCCGGCACTGGAACGGGTCATCGTGATCGACGGGGCCCCATCCGAAGCCCAGCGCGTCAGCAGCTGGACCACGCTGATGGACGCCGCGAGCCCAGAGTTCACCATCCCGCCCACCGATCCCGAAGCCCCGGCCCTGATCCATTTCACCAGCGGCACGACCGGGATGCCCAAGGGCGCGCTCCACGTTCACGGCGCCGTCGTGGCGCACCACGTCACCGGGCGGCTGGCGCTCGACCTGCACCCCGGCGACGTCTTCTGGTGCACCGCCGATCCGGGATGGGTCACCGGCACCTCGTACGGCATCATCGCGCCGCTCACCAACGGGGTCACCTCCCTTCTCGACGAGGCCGACTTCGACGCCCGGCGCTGGTACGAGGTGCTCGCCGCCGAGCGAGTGACGGTCTGGTACAGCGCGCCGACCGCCATCCGGATGCTGATGAAGGCCGGCACGGCCCTGGCCCGGGAGCACGACCTCTCCGCGCTGCGATTCCTGGCCAGCGTCGGAGAGCCGCTCAACCCCGAGGCGGTGACCTGGAGCCAGGAGGCCTTTGGCCGCTGCTTCCACGACAACTGGTGGCAGACCGAGACCGGCGGGATCATGATTGCCAATTTCGCGGCGATGGAGGTCCGGCCTGGCTCGATGGGCCGGCCGCTGCCGGGCATCGACGCCGCCATCGTGCGCCGGACCGAGGGGGGCGGAGCCGAGGAGATCACCGAGCCCGACGTGGTGGGTGAGCTGGCCCTGCGGCCGGGCTGGCCCTCGATGTTCCGCGCCTACTGGTCCGAGCCCAAGCGCTATGCGAAGTGCTTCGCGGGCGGCTTCTACCTGACCGGCGACCTGGCCCGGCGGGACGCCGACGGCTACTACTGGTTTGTGGGGCGGGCCGACGATGTGATCAAGACGATGGGCCACCTGATCGGGCCATTCGAGGTGGAGAGCGCCCTGCTCGAGCACCCCGCCGTGGCGGAGGCGGGCGTCATCGGGAAGCCCGACCCGGTGGCCGGAGAGGTCGTCAAGGCCTTCGTGGCGCTCAAGAGCGGCTTTGCACCGGACGAGACGCTCCGGCGGGAGCTGCTCGGTTTCGCGCGGACCCGGCTCGGTGCCGTCGTGGCCCCGAAGGAAATCGCCTTCCTGCCCTTGATACCCCGCACCCGCAGCGGCAAGATCATGCGCCGGCTGCTCAAGTCGCGGGAACTCGGCCTGCCGGAAGGCGACACCTCGACCCTGGAGGAACCGCTCCGTGACAGCGCCTGAGGCGACCGGCGCCACCGCGACGCTGCCTCCGCCCGCCACGACGGACCCGGCCACGGGCCGAGCCTGGCTGGGGCAGATGCTGCTGATCCGTCGCTTCGAGGAGAAGGCAGCGGAGCTCTACAGCGCGGGGAAGATCCGCGGGTTCCTCCACCTCAGCATCGGCGAGGAGGCGGTCTCGGTGGCCGCCATGGCGGCGCTGAGCGGCGCGGACAACGTCGTCTCGACCTACCGGGAGCATGGCCACGCGCTGGCGCGCGGCCTTCCGCCGGGAGCGATCATGGCGGAGCTCTTCGGCAAGGCGAACGGCGCCAGCCGCGGACGCGGCGGCTCGATGCACATCTTCGACGTCAGCCGCCGGTTCTACGGCGGCAACGCCATCGTGGGCGGCGGTCTCCCGCTCGCCGTGGGACTCGCCCTCGCCGATCGACTGCAGCAGCGCGCCGCCATCACCGCCTGCCTCTTCGGCGACGGCGCCGTGGCAGAGGGCGAATTCCACGAGTCGATGAACCTTGCCTCCCTCTGGCGCCTGCCGGTGCTCTTCCTCTGCGAGAACAACTATTACGCGATGGGCACGGCGCTGGCCCGCCACCAGGCGGAGACCGACATCAGCCGGAAGGGAGCGGCCTACCGGATCCCTTCGGCCGCGGTCGATGGCATGGATATCATCGCCACGGCCGGGGCGGCGCGTGAGGCCGCCGACCAGGTGCGAACCAGCGGCGGCCCCTTCCTGCTGGAGTGCCGGACCTACCGGTTCCGGGCCCACTCGATGTACGACCCGGAGCTGTACCGCTCGAAGGACGAGGTCGAGCAGTGGAAACGGCGCGATCCGATCACCCTGTTCCGCGCCCGGCTCGAAGCCGAGCAGCTGGTGAGCTCCGCGGACGCGGAGCTGCTCGACCAGGAAGCATGGGCGACCACCGACCGCGCGGTCGCCTTTGCCGAGGCGGGGGAGTGGGAGCCGGTGGCGGATCTGCTCAAGGACGTCTACGCCACGGTGCCGCCATGCGCATGACCTACCGGGAGGCGATGCGTACCGCCCTCAAGGAGGCGCTCATTGCCGACCCGCGGGTCTTCCTGATGGGTGAGGACGTGGGCCGCTACGGCGGCTCCTACGCCGTGAGCAAGGGACTCCTCGAGCAGTTCGGGCCGGAACGGATCCGGGACACGCCTCTCTCGGAGTCGGCATTCGTGGGCGCGGGCATCGGCGCCGCCATCGGGGGAATGCGGCCGATCGTCGAGGTGATGACGGTCAACTTCAGCCTGCTGGCGCTGGACCAGGTGGTGAACAGCGCCGCCACGCTGCGGCACATGTCCGGCGGCCAGGTCGGCGTCCCGCTGGTGGTCCGCATGGCCACCGGGGCGGGGCGGCAGGTCGCGGCGCAGCACAGCCACAGCCTCGAGGGGTGGTACGCCCACATTCCCGGCATCAGCGTAGTCGCGCCGGCGACCGCGCATGACGCGCGGTGGATGCTGCCGGCGGCGCTCAGGGAGCCGGACCCGGTCTTCATCTTCGAGCACGCGATGCTCTATCCCGAGGAGGGCGAGGTCGGAGACGTGCCCGGGCCGATGCCGCTGTTCGCAGCGGCGATCCGGCGCCCCGG
The DNA here is from genome assembly GCA_963724265.1 of uncultured Gemmatimonadales bacterium. Classification (GTDB taxonomy): domain Bacteria; phylum Gemmatimonadota; class Gemmatimonadetes; order Gemmatimonadales; family GWC2-71-9; genus DATEHG01. Next base: position 964,707 of record CAVRTU010000005.1, on the reverse strand, counting down.
CCGGGACGTCACCCTCATTGCGCACGGAGGCTCGGTGGGCAAGGCCCTCGCGGCCGCGGCAAGCCTGACCGCCGAGGGCGTCGACGCGGAGGTCATTGACCTCCGTAGCCTTCGCCCGCTGGACGACGCCACGATCCTCGAATCGGTGCGCCGGTGCCATCGTGCGGTGGTGATCGACGAGGGGTGGCGGACCGGCAGCCTCGCGGCCGAAATCGCCAGCCGGATCAGCGAGACCGCCTTCTTCGACCTCGATGCCCCCGTGGCGCGGGTCTGCAGCGCCGAAGTCCCGATCCCCTATCCCAAGCACCTGGAAGACGCGGCACTGCCGCAGCCCGACCGGATCTGCGCCGCCGTGCGCGGTGTCCTCAAGGCGACGGCGGCAGTGGCGTGAGGCGACGCGATGGGTGAGTTCCGGATGCCGTTACTCGGCGCCGACATGGTCGCCGGTACCCTCACCGAGTGGTACAAGCACCCCGGGGACTCCATCCGCCGAGGAGACATCATCGCGGAGGTGGATACCGACAAGGGAGCCATCGATGTGGAGGTGTTCGAGGACGGGGTGCTGGAGCAGGTGGTCGTCAAGGAAGGACAGAAGGTCCCGGTCGGGACCCTGCTGGCGGTGATCCGGTCGGCGGGCCAGGCGGCCCCTGCACCCACTCCAGTCCCGGCCGCGGCCCCTCCGACGCCAGCCGCCGGGCCACCGCCGCCGGCTGAACCTCCCATCGCGGCCGGGGCGATTCCGCTCCCCAGCCAGCGCCCGCGGGTGTCGCCCCTCGCGCGCCGCCTGGCTGACGAGCTGGGCGTCGACCTCGCGGGGCTTCACGGCTCGGGCGCGGGCGGCGCGATTCTCCGGGAGGATGTCGAGGCGGCGGCCCAGGGTGGCGGCGACCGCCAGCAGCGGATGCGGCGTGCCATCGCCGCCGCCATGAGCCGCTCCAAGCGGGAGATTCCCCACTTCTACCTCTCGGGCGAGATCGACTTCGGTCCGGCGAGCGCCTGGCTGATGCAGTGGAATGCGGAACGGAAGCCCGCCGAACGCCTGCTGCCGGCCGTGCTCCTGCTCAAGGCCACCGCGCTCGCGCTGCGCGAGTTTCCCGAATTCAACGCCCGCTGGGAAGGGGAGCGGGTCCGGCTGGTCGAGTCCATCCACGTCGGTGTTGCCACGTCGCTTCGTGGCGGCGGATTGGTCGTGCCGGCGATTCACGACGTCGACCGGAAGGCGCTCCCGGTGCTGATGGAGGAACTCCGCGACGTCGTGCAGCGGGCCCGGACCACCGGTCTCCGGAGCTCCGAACTGGCTGACGGGACCATCACCGTGACCAGCCTGGGCGAACGGGGCGCGGAGATGGTGCTCGGAGTGATCTACCCGCCGCAGACCGCAGTGGTCGGCTTCGGTGCGGTGGTGGAGCGCCCCTGGGTGGTCGGGGGCCAGGTGGTTCCCCGCGCCGTGCTGACCGCCTCGCTCGCCGCCGATCACCGGGCGTCCGACGGGCAGCGCGGCTCGGCGTTCCTCGCCGCCCTCGATCGCCTGCTCCATTCACCGGAGGCCCTGTGACCCCTGCCCAGCTGAGACAGGGCGTCCTGGATGCCCTCCTCAAGGTTGTGCCGGAGGCCCGCGCCTCGGACATCGATCCGTCCGTTCCCCTCCGGGAGCAGCTCGACATCGACTCGATGGACTTCATCAACTTCGTCGTGGCCCTGGACGCAGGACTTGGTGTGGACGTCCCGGAAGGGGACTACGGGCGGCTCTCGAGCCTGGACGCCTGCGTCGAGTACCTCGCGGCACGATTGGGGGTCGTCCCGGCCGTTTCCTGAGGAATTCACCCCGCGTTCAGGCCCGCTTTACACCCCCCGCGGTAGCTTGACACTGGCCACAAGCGTGCAGGTCCCGGGAAGCGAGAGGAGCTCATGGAGACCCCGGTCGGTCGCAAGCGCAATCCATCCGAGGCAAGTGTCGCCCCGCGGCCGCCCGACCGGCGCGCCGGCGATGCGGTGAGCCCGGCGCCAAACCCAGATGTCGCCCGGTGCCTGGACGAGGCCGGGACCCTCCTTGACCAGCAGCAGGCCAGTCCCTTCCGCGTGCGGGCCTATCGCAACGCCGCCGCCGCCGTGCGCGCTCTTCCAGTGTCGGTCGCCGAGCTGTACCGCGAGGGCGGGCTGGAGGACCTGGAGCGGATCCCCGGAGTCGGGCAGGGCATCGCCCGGGCCATCCGCGAAGTTGTGCTCTCCGGCCGACTCTCGATGCTCGAGCGGCTGCGTGGCGAGAGCGATCCGGTCCACCTCTTCGCCACCGTACCCGGGATCGGCCCCCGTCTCGCCGACCGACTGCACGAGGAGCTGGGCCTCCATACGTTGGAGGACCTGGAGGCGGCGGCGCACGACGGCCGACTCGGCGCCCTGCCGGGGTTCGGCGGCAGGCGGGTGGCCGGAATCATCGCCGCGCTGCAGCTCCGTCTCGGGCGCGCGCGGGTGGGAATTCCGGCCGCGACCGGGGCGCCACCGGTGGCGGAGCTGCTCGACGTCGATCGGGAGTACCGCGAGTCGGCGGAGGCCGGCCGCCTGCCGATGATCGCGCCTCGGCGTTTCAACCCGGGGCGGAAGGCCTGGCTTCCGGTGCTCCACGCCAGTCGAGGCTCCCGGCACTACACCGCGTTGTTTTCGAATACGGCACGTGCCCATCGACTGGGGCGGACCCGAGACTGGGTCGTGATCTACAGCGACGGCGACCATGAGGACCACCAGGCCACCGTTGTCACCGCGCACTCCGGCCTGCTGGCCGGCCGGCGGGTCGTGCGTGGCCGCGAGGCGGAATGTGCGGAGTGCTACGCTCCCCCTTCGCGTCCTCACGAACCGATGCTGAAAGGAGTCACTCCGTGACTACTCTGGATGTTGCAGCTCCCGAAACCGCTGCGACGATCGCCCTGCCGGCCCCCGAATTGCTCGACCGGCTTGAACGGGTGAAGACCGATCGTCCCGTCGTGGTCTCCCTCTACGTTCGACTCGATGTCCAGGACCGGATCCGGACCCGGTACCGGATTGCCGTGCGTGACGCCATCCGCCAGCTGACCGAGTCGGTGGGTCACGAGGGCCTGCCCCACGCGGAGCGCGAGGCGCTGCACCGCGACCTGGCGCGGGTGCAGAGCTACCTGGACGACCCGGCGGGACTGCCGCACACTCATGGGCTGGCATTGTTCGCCTGCGAGGCGGAGGATCTCTTCGAGGTCGTGGCGCTGCCCCGCGTCGTGCGGACCCGCCTGCTCCTCGGCACTCGGCCGCGCCTCGCCGAGGCGCTGGCCACGCTGGAGGGATTCGGACGGATGGTGATTGCGCTGGTGGACCGGACGCACTCGCGGTTCTTCGTGGTCACCGCCTCCGACGTCCACGAGCTGTCGGCACTGACGCTGCCGTTCACGCGGGGCGGGAAGTACCACAGTGACCGTGCCGACGCGCCCGGGTGGGGGGAGCACGATTTCCACAACCGGATCCGCGAGGAACGGCATCGGCATGCGGCCGCCGTGGCGCACCAGCTCGCTGTGCTGGTCAGGGAACAGCCCTGCCAGGGCATCGTCCTGGCAGGTGCCGCCCGGACCGTCGTGGAGCAGCAGCGCTTCCTGCCGAGGGATCTGGCCGGCCGGGTGCTGGGCACCGCGCGGCTCAACCCCACCTCGGCCACGGCCGACGATGTCCGTCGTGCCGCATTCGAGGTCCGGGCGGCGTGGGAGAAGGCGCACGAGGCGGCGGTGGTGGCGGAACTGGAGGAAGGCATCGCGACCGGGTGGGCGGTCCTCGGTGCCAAGCCGACGCTCCGGGCCCTGGACCGCGGCCAGGTCCGCCTGCTGATCGTCGCGGCGGGGGTGAGCGGCGCCGGCTATCGTTGTGCTGTGTCGGGGCGCCTGGCCCTCTCCGCCGCCGACTGCCGTGACGAGGGTGAGCCGGAGCCTGTGCCCGACCTGGTCAGCGAGGCCCTGGACGAGGCCTTCCGGCAGCACGCGGACGTGGAGATCATTGACGACCCGGCGCTCAGGGAGAGAGTGGACGGTCTGGCCGGGCTGCTCCGATTCCGCTAGGAACTCCAGCGCAGGAGGTTCGAGTTGCGCCCAATCGCCGCGCTGGTGCTGACGGCCTCGTTCGCCGCGGCACCGGCCTCCGCCCAGGTTCTCTCCTCGCCACCCGCGGGCATCATCCTGCCCAACTACGACCTGGTGCGGGTGGGCCAGTGGGAGGCCATCGAGTCGGGCGCGGTCGTGGCCCGCGTCGAGGGCCCCCTGGCCAACGTCTACAATCCGTCGGGGCTGGCGGCCTCGAAGAAGACCGAAATCAACGGCAGCGCGACAGGATACCAGTACACCACGCTGTCGCTCGAAGGCATCGGCGACAAGGCGACCAGCAGCCGGCTCGCCGACCTGAGCGGGTTTCTGGGCGTGGCGCTGGCCGAGCCGCTGATCCGGTCCCCCAAGTGGCGCCTGGGCTTCTCGGTCTTTGCCCCGCTCAGCTGGAAACCGGGCACACTGTCCGGTTCGGGGCAGACCACCTCGGCCGGAACCGACTTCCTGCTCAACTACAGGACCCAGGTCAGCCTTCACGCGGTGACACCGGCGCTCGCGGCGGGGGTGAACCTCTCACCCCGGATCCGCCTGGGGTTCGGGTTCCAGGTGCCGATCGTCAGCGTCCTCCAGGAGCAGACGACCTCGCTGCTTTCAACCTCTGCGTCAACGGCAACTCAGACCGACCGGTCCTTCGCGGCCGACGGCAGCACCTGGCTGGTCCGGGGGACTGCCGGCGTGCAATGGGAGGTCGCCTCGGCCCTCACGCTCGGACTGATGCTCGAGTCGCCCACGGCGAGGCTCTGGGGCAGTTCGTACTATTCCGACGAGGTCACGATTTCATCGGGGTCGGGATTCGCCACGTTGCACTTCCGCGACTCGAATGCTCGGCTGGAGTACAAGATGCCTTTTCTGCTGGCGGGGGGGGCCGCCCTCCGGCTGGGCAAGCTCACTATCGAGGGCGATGTCCATTCCTACTCGAGCCTGAGCCAGTTCGACCTCTACAGGAGTGACAGTACCGGCGTCGCGATCAGCGATAGCGGCGCTGCCCCGCCGGTACAGGCGACCGTGACGCTGGCTCCCGTGACCCTGACGTACCGCTCCGTCCTGAACTTCGCGGTGGGGGCGCGGTATCCGCTCTCGAAGCAGTGGCAGGTGCACGCCGGCGTCAACTCGGACCAGTCGCCGCTCTCGGGGACCAACGAAATCTTCCGCAACGTGGACGTCTTCGGCGCCACGGCCGGCGTGTCGTTTACCGGCGCGCACCTCTCAGGCTCCCTCGGGCTGGGGTTCCAGAACGGCAAGTCTCCACCCGCGCCGGTGGGGATCGGGAGCCAGGTGACCGAGACCCGGCTCACGGTGACGACCTTCCAACTCCTCTACGCCGTGGCGTATTCGTTCTAGCGGGGCGGAAAGCATTGGCCGATAACTCCGCGGACCGGGCGGGGGCTGTTCCGGAGCTCGCCGCACCGAGCCCCTGGCACTGCCGCACGGTCGAGGAGGTGGTGACCGCCGTCGCCTCCCGGGTGCCTGGCGGCCTCGACCACGCCGAGGCCGCCCACCGGCTCGCCCGTGTTGGGCCGAATCAGATCCTGGAGGCCAGGCGCCGAGGGCCGGGCCGCATCCTGCTGGAACAGTTCGCCGACGTGATGGTGCTGGTGCTGATCGGCGCCGCGCTCGTCTCCGGTGTCGTCGGCGAGCCGCAGGACACCATCGCGATCGTCGCCATCGTGGTACTCAACGCCGCACTGGGCTTCATCCAGGAATACCGGGCCGAGCGCGCGGTCGCCGCGCTCAGGGCACTGGCTGCTCCACAGGCCCGGGTGCGGCGGGAGGGGCGGGTCGTGAGCGTGGCCGGCACGGACATCGTGCCCGGCGACCTTGTCCTGCTGGAGGCCGGCAACATCGTGCCAGCCGATCTGCGCCTGGTCGAAGCGGCGGACCTGCGGATCAGTGAGGCCGCGCTGACCGGGGAATCGCACCCGGCCGAAAAGGGCGTTGCCGCGCTCCCGGAGCTGGAGCTCCCGGTCGGGGACCGGCGCAACATGGCGTACAAGGGCACCATCGTCACCCACGGTCGCGCCGTCGGGGTGGTCATCGGCACCGGCATGGGCACGGAGCTGGGCCGGATCGCCACCCTGCTCCGCGAAGAGGAGGGGGTGAAGACCCCGCTGCAGCGACGGCTGGCGCGCTTTGCCCAGCGGCTCGCGCTCATCGTCCTGGCGATCTGCGCCCTCATCTTCGCGGTGGGTCTCCTCCGGGGTGAAGAGCCGGTCCTGATGTTCCTGACTGCCCTTTCACTCGCGGTGGCCGCCATTCCGGAGGCGCTGCCTGCGGTGGTCACCGTCTCCCTCGCGCTTGGCGCCCGCCGCATGGTGGCGCGCCAGGCCCTGGTCCGCCGCCTTCCCGCCGTCGAGACGCTGGGTTCGGTCACCTTCGTCTGCGCCGACAAGACCGGCACCCTGACGGAAAACCGGATGCAGGCGACGGCGCTGCTTCCCGCGGACGCGGCCGCCCGGGAGCTCACCGGGAGGGCGCTTGAACTGCTGCGGCTGGCCCTCGGCCTGAGCCACGACGCGGAGCGCGACGCCGATGGCGCGATCCGGGGCGATCCCACTGAGGCCGCGTTGCTGCACGCTGCCGAAGCCGCCGGGCTCACCAAAGGCGCACTCGAGGCCCGGTTCCCGCGAGTTGGGGAGATTCCGTTTTCGTCCGAGCGCGGCCGGATGACCACGCTGCACCGGGATGGGGATGCGGTTCTCGCCTTCACCAAGGGCGCCCCCGAGCGGGTGCTCCCCCTCTGCACCGGCCGCCTCGTCGGGGACCGGGTGCTGCCGGCGGACGCGGCGGCGATTCACGGGGTCGTCGATCGGATGGCGGCGGACGGGCTCCGCGTCCTGGCGGTCGCGACCCGGCGGTTCGCCACGCTGCCCGCCGACCTCTCCCCGGACTCCGTCGAGACCGGCCTGACCCTGACCGGCCTGATCGGCCTGCGCGATCCCCCGCGCGCCGGGGCGAGGGCGGCGCTCGCGCTCTGCGCCCGGGCGGGGATCCACGTGGTGATGATCACGGGTGATCACCCCGCGACCGCCCGGGCGATCGCGCGCGAACTGGGCATCCTGCCGATCGAGCACGGGCGCGTGATGACGGGACCGGAGCTGACCCGGCTCTCCGACGACCGGCTGGCGCAGGTCGTCCGGGAGGTGCGGGTCTATGCCCGCATCGCCCCCGAACAGAAGATCCGCCTCGTCAAGGCGCTCCAGGCACGCGGAGAGTTCGTCGCCATGACCGGGGACGGGATCAACGATGCGCCGGCGCTGCACCGCGCGGACATCGGGGTGGCGATGGGGCGGGCCGGGACCGACGTCGCCCGGGAAGCGGCGCACATGGTGCTGCTCGACGACGATTTCGCCACGATCGTGGCCGCGGTGCGCGAAGGCCGCCGGATCTTCGACAACATCCGCAAGTTCATTCGCTACGCGCTCGCCTGCAATTCCGCCGAGATCTGGACGCTCCTGCTGGCACCGTTCCTCGGGCTGCCGCTGCCGCTGCTGCCGATTCACATTCTCTGGATCAATCTGGTGACCGACGGGCTGCCCGGCATCGCCCTCGCCGTGGAGCCCGGCGAGCGTCACTTGATGGACCGCCCGCCACGGCCCCCGGGCGAGAGCATCTTCGCGCACGGCCTCTGGCAGCACGTGATCTGGGTCGGGCTGCTGATGGCCGGAGTAACGCTGCTGACCGAGGGGTGGGCCTATCACGCCGGCACCGCTGCCTGGCAGAGCATGACATTCACCGTGCTGGCGCTCTCCCAGCTCGGCCACGTGCTCGCCATCCGGTCGGAGCGGGATTCCCTGTTCCGGATCGGGTTCCTGTCGAACCTTCCCCTCCTGGCGGCGGTCACGCTGACCGCGGGCCTGCAGGTCGGCATCCTCTATGTCCCGGCCCTCAGGCCGGTCTTCAGGACGGTGCCGCTCACCGCGAGCGAGCTCGTCCTCTGTCTCCTGCTGTCCACGGTCGTCTTCGTTGCCGTGGAGGCTCGAGAAGTGGGTGCTGCGACGGAAGGGGGAGGCGGGCGGAGCGGGTGGGGCGGGACAGCTGTCTGAACCCGGGGTTGCCTAGGGCGCCCGCGCCCGGCGCGTGGGCCGCGGCCGCCAGCGTCCCCAGCCCAGGAGCAGCAAGCCAGCGGCTGCGACTGCAAGGAGGACGGGGTACTGGCGCTCGAAGAAGGCGGTGCCGAGCAGCACCGTCCCGAGCGCGTACGGCAGTTCCGCCACGGCCACGGCGCTCAGATAGGGGAGGGGCGGCACTCTGAGGAGCCCGCAGAGATACCCGGCCGCCTCGGATGGCAGCGCCAGCTGCAGGAGCAGGACCGTCAGGAAGGGTCGCGAGGCGGGAAGCCGCGCCTGATACTCCGCGGCCACCCGCTCCGAGAGCAACCAGCGTGCGAGTGGCCAGCCGACCCGGCGACCGATGGCATAGGTCAGGGCGCCGCCCAGGAACCAGCCGGTCCAGAGCAGGAGGAAGCAGGTGACTTCGCCATAGGCGTGAACCCCGAAGGGGACCAGCACGACGCTCGAAAAGAAGACGAGAATGGCGGAGAGTGCAGCCAGTCCGACGAAGAGCAAGGCTCCCGCGACCGGATGCCCGGTGATGACCGGCTCGCTCAGCTCGATGGCGCGGACAATCCGGTGATGCAGGTCGCTGGACGAGGCGGCTATGCCTGCCAGGAACAGCACCGCCACCACGAGTGCCACCCGGCGCATCGGTACGACGACCCGGGTCAGTGGCTGCAGTGCATCCAGATCGGGCATCGCGCGGCCGGCCCCGGGGGAGGTGTTCGGGGCGCCTTGCCGCCGCGAGCTCAACTTCGCGCCTGGCCGCCCCTCACCAGCTAAGCTAACCCCGATGCGGACCCCGGCGCCGTTCCCACCCACGCCCGGGCGCGGCCTAGCAGCAGGATCGGAGCCCTGGCCCACTCGATCCGCCAGACCGCCTCGATCGCGCGATTGACCTCCGAACCGGCCATGACTACTTGCGGCTGATCTTCGCCCGCAGCTTCTCCTCCGCGGCCTGGAGCTCCGGGGTGAATGCCTCGCCGAAGTCGGCGGCCTCGAAGACCTGCCGGATCTCGATTTCCGGCTCGGTGCCGGGCATCGGATTGGGGCAGCGCTTGACCCACTCGATGGCCTCCTCCTTCGACTTCACCTGGAGCAGCCAGAAACCGGCCACCAGCTCCTTGGTCTCGGCGAAGGGGCCGTCGATATGAATCGCATCGTTCGCTCTCCTCTCGGTTGGGAGCCGGGGTCGGTCGCCTGTGACCGGGTCTCATCCGGGCTCTACAGTCACGACGAACGGGGAGGGGCGAAATCGACAAGCCACCGGCCAGTTTGGGAAGTACCTTCCAAACTATTGTGGCGCAACAGGTTGGAATCCGCCCCCTTCGCGTTGAGCGGCTTCGTTCACGGGCAATGCCGCGGGCGCGACCTGCTCCTTGAGCAGGCCCGGGCCGGCGTCACGGAAATTCCGGGCTAGAACGCGTAGGCCACGGCGTAGAGCAGCTGGAACGTCGTCACCGTGAGCTTGGTCTGGCGCACCTCGGAAGCGATCCCGATTGTGGTGGTGGGCGACTTCCCGGTCTGAAAGCCGACGCCAATGGAGCCCGAGAGGTGGGAGGCGGTGAAGGACAACCCGGCCGTGCCGCCGATGAAACTCACGTTACGAAAGATTTCGTTGGTATTGGGCAGCGGTGACTGATCGGAGTTGAAGCCGGCGTGCAGCTGCCAGCGCTGCGAAAGTGGGAAGCGCGCGCCCACCGCGAAGTTCACGACGGAGCGGTAGGTCAGGGTCACGGGCGTGAGCTGCACCGGTGCGCTCACCGGCGGGAGCGCGCCCGTATCGCTCACCGCGACTCCGATGCTGTCGCTGCTGTACAGGTCAAACTGGCTCACGCTGGAGTAATACCGGACGTCACCCTCGAGCTGGAACTTTCCAAGCCGCAGGGCGACACCGCCCGCGAGGAGGGAGGGCAGCTTGTACTCCAGGCGCGCGTGCGGATCGCGAAAGCGTTCCGTCTCGAACCCCAGCCCCGATGACGCCGTGCGCAGGTCGGAATAGAAGGTGCTTCCCCAAAGCCGCGCCGTAGGTGTCTCGGCCATCACCCCGAGGGACAATGCCGGCGCCACGTCCCACTGCACGCCCGCCGTGCCCCGCACCAGCCAGGAGGTACCGTCGGCCGCGAACGCACGGTCCACCGCAGCCGCACCAGTGGCCGAAGTCGTCAGGAAGGAGGTGGACTGCTGCTGGAGGACCGTCACCACCGGCACCTGGAACCCGAAGCCGACGCGGAATGTCCGCGACAAGTTGATCCCCGCGGCCAGAGAGGGAACCATGGCGTGGAGATTGACCTGGGTCCGGTAGTCAAGGAGGAGGTCAGCACCGCTCGCGGTGCTCTGTTCCTGGCCCGACAGGGTGCCGGGCTTCCAGTTGAGCGCGGAGAAGATCGAGAAGCCCAGGCGCCACTTCGACGAGGTGATCACCGGTTTGGCGAGCGCGACACCGAGGAATCCGCCGAGCGTGGCCAGCCGGCTGCTGGTGGCCTTGTTGCCGACGCCCTCCAGCGAAAGCGACGTGTACTGAAAGCCGGTGGCACTGGCGTTGATCGCGGTCTTCTTCGAGGCGGCGAGCCCGGCCGGGTTGTAGACGTTGGCCAGCGGGCCGTCGGTGCGGGCCACCACCGCGCCCGACTCGAGGGCCTCCCATTGACCGAGCCGCACGAGATCATAGTTGGGCAGGATGATGCCCTTTGGGGGCGAGGAGAGCACCTGGGCCGGCGCAGGCGCCGCGGCGACCAGCAGCGTCAGGACGAGCACAGCGAGGGCGCGCATGTCGGGGACTCCGGGGTGAGCCGTTCCACCGGACCTGCTGCAGCGCGCCCAGGCCGTGCACGCCGTTCTTGAGCTCCGGGTCGTCGATCAGTTCCATCTCTGCGTGCGGCTCTTGCGGCGCGCCTACGCGCCCGTCTGCCTAGCCAGCCCCGCATGCGTGAGCGCGTCTGACACCCTGGCGATCAGGCGTTCGGGGGTGAACGGCTTCTGGAGCAGATCCTGCCCGGCGTCGAGCATGCCCTGGCGGTGCAGTTCGTCGGCCGAATCACCGGACATGCAGATGATCGGGAGCGCGGGCCAGCGTGCGGCCAGGCGCCGGGCCAGCTCGGCGCCGTCCATGCCGTGCATCCGGAGATCGGTCAGCACGAGATCCGGCGGTCCTGTCCGGTCGACCAGTTCCAGCGCCTCGGAGGCGCTGAGCGCCTTGCGCACATGGAATCCATCGCGCTCCAGGATCCGCGCCGTCACGGTGCGGACGGCGGGTTCATCCTCCACCAGCAGAATGGTCGCCCCCGCGTGGGTGCGGATCCCGACGGCCGGGATTGGCGACTCGATCGGCAAGGGCTCGGGGGTCGCGGGCAGGATCGGCAGGTACACCGTGAACGTCGTGCCCCGCCCCGGAGTGCTCGCCACGGTGATGAAGCCCTGGTTCTGGGTGATGATGCCGTGCGCGGCGGAGAGGCCAAGCCCGGTGCCGCGGCCGAGCGGTTTCGTGGTGAAGAACGGCTCGAAGATCCTGCCTGCGGTTGCGGCGTCCATGCCCGCCCCGGTGTCACGAACGATCAGGGTGGCATAGTGACCGGCCGGAATGGCCATGCCGTCAGCCGCGGTGATGGCGGCGGGAAGGTCCGCCTCCTCCGTGCAGAGGGTGAGGGTCCCCTCGTCCGGCATCGCGTCACGCGCGTTGAGCGCCAGATTGATGACGACCTGCTGGAGCTGTCCCGGATCGACCCACACCCGATGATTGGTACCGCCCGCCACGACCAGTTCCTGCTCCTTGCCCAGCAGGCGGCGCACCACCGGGTCGGCCCGGTGCAGGACAGCCTCGAGTTCGACGGCTTGTGGCAGGTGGGTGGCACGGCGGCCGAAATCGAGCAGCTGGCGAGTGATCGACGCAGCGCGGCCGGTCGCGTTCATGATCTGCTGCACGTCCGCCACGCACTCCGGGGGCAGGTCATCGCGATCAATCAGGAGGTCGCTGAACCCCTGGATCACCTGCAGCATGTTGTTGACTTCGTGTGCGACCCCGCCCGCGAGCACGCCCACCGTCTCCAGCCGGTGGGCGTGCTGATGCCGTTCCTCCTGCTGGCGGGCGGCCTCCTCCACCGCGAGTCGCCCGGTAATGTCCCGGATGATCAGCTCGGCCGAGGGCTGACCGTGGTCCAGGAACGGGACCGCGCGCACTTCGACCGGAAGTTCCACTCCGTCGAGCCGGTGGATGGTGTCCCGCACCGGGGGGGCCGGCATGGCCGGGCCGGCCGCGTGAGTGAGTTCGGTCTCGACCGCCTTGAGAAACGGCGGGTCCAGCAGGGTGTCGATCGGCAGCCCGACGAGCTGCGCCGGGGTGGTCGCGCCCGCCAGCGCGACCGCGGAGGAATTGGCCAGGATGACCCGCTGGCCGTCATGGACCAGGATGCCATCCGGGGACAGTTCGATGAGGCGTTGATAGCGCTCGTCGCCCGTGTCGCGCTTACGCTTGTCCGAGGCTGCGGCCATGTCCATTCCCTTCAGGCCCGGGTCGAACGCCCATCGGCCTTGTAACGGGCCCCGGTGCGGACCGCGAAGCCGAGCTTGTCCAGTCGCTCGAGAATGGGCCCGACCACCCCCGGCTCGAGGCCGGTCTGCTTGACCACCTCGCGCGGGGACATCGTGCCCGCCCGCGTCACCATCTCCAGCACCAGCACCTCCGGCGGCGTGAGCCCGGGATGGGGCGGCGGCGCGATGCGCACCTTGCGCTTGGGCATGCCCGTGGTGATCCCGTCATAGTCCCGGAGCGACTCGCCGAGCTGGACACCTGCCGGGGTGAGCTCATAGGCCCGGAATTCCCGGCTGTGGCTGCTGCCCCGCATTTTCACCACCATGAGGGCCTTGCGGAGTTCGCCCTCGACCTCCACGTAGCGCTGGCTGAGGATGTCATCGGTCAGGAACGAGACCTGGTAGCCGGTGATCTGGAGCCCGGTGTCCCCGCTCCGCTCCACCACCTCGACCGTCGAGAACATGGTCACCCCGAGCCCGGTGAGGGCGCCGATGAGCCGGTAGAGCGATTCCCGGAAGTCCTCGCGGAAGGCCGGGGCCAGGGCCATCTCGAACCCCGAAATCGAATCGATCACCACGCGCCTGGCGCCGATCTGCCGGACCGCCGTCCGGATCTCGTCGAGCGTTTCATCGACGGAGAGGTCGAGCGGCCGCAGGTAGATGATTCTCAGCCGGTCGTCGCGGACCGCCTGGCGCAGGTCGACCTCGAGGCTCTTGGCCCGCTGGAGATATACGTCGGGGTGCTCCTCGAAGATCGCGATCACCGCGGTTTCGCCAGCGGCGAGTCCGGCCTGGATGAACTTCATCGCGAAGGTGGTCTTGCCCGTCCCGGTCTGCCCGGCGAGGACCAGGCTGTCGCCCACCGGGATGCCGCCGCCCATCATCTCGTCCAGGCCGGCGATGCCGGTCGACAGCCGCTCGCCTGTATGAGGCCGGGTGTCCCTGGGGCGCTCCGGCGTCCGGGGGAAGGCCTGGACGCCCGCGGCGGTGATTCGCATCGTGTGCAGCCCCGGCATCGGTGACACGCCGCGCGCCTTTACGATATGCAGCCGCCGGACCACCGAGTTCCGGTTTACCTCCTGGGACAGCCAGAAGATGCCGTCGGCGACGGTGAAGACCGGGTCCCGCAACTCATGCTCCTGGTATTCGCCGATCAGGAAAGAGGTCGTTTCCCACGTGGTCAGGTACAGGGCGAGTCGCTGCACGAAGTATTCGAGCTGGCCGGCCGGGGCCTCATCGGCATGCGCCTGCAGCATCGACCGGTATGAATCGACGACCACGATCGCCGGGCGGAGGCGATCGACCTCGGCGAGGATCCGGATCAGCACCGCGTCCAGGTCACCGGTCAGGGCCTCCTCGCTCAGGTTGAGGAAGTGGACCTCGGACCCGACCCGTTCGGGATCGAAGAAGGCGAATCGCTGCTGGTAGCGAAGCATTTTCAGCGACGGCTCGCCCAGGAGGGTGATGAACAGGCCCGGCGCACTGGCGGTCGCATTGGCGAACAGGAGCTGCATCGCCAGGGTCGTCTTTCCCGAGCCCGGCCCGCCCGCGATCAGGTTGAACGACAGCTTCGGCAGGCCGCCGCCCAGAATCTCGTCCAAACCCGGCACGCCGGTCTTGAGCAGCTGGAACTCGGGACGGCGGGGTGCCGGAGGCCTTCGGAGTGGTTTCTTCGCCATGGTGGTCTCTGTCGCCCTCGGTCTATGGGGTCCCGGCCGGGCTGGTTTCCCCGGTCCGCTCCGCCAGACGCACGGCCATCGGCTCTCCGATGATGCGCCCGAGCAGGTCAATCAATACGCTCACCACCTTGACGAATCCGGCGGCCACGCTTCCGGCGCCATGCGCGCGGACGGCGGCGGTGGTCGCCTGCTCTTCGCCCCCGAGGCAGGACAGCCCCTCGAGTGCCGGACACTCGACGATGGCTTCAGCCAGCGCGCGCTCGAGCAGGACGCGATAGCCTTCGCTCCCGATCCAGCGCCCGATGTCCCGCCGCAGGCGGATACAGATGGCGTCCGCCGCCGCGGCAACCTCTTCCGGCGACCGGCTGCTGCCCACCGCCCCGGTCCACAAGCCGTTCGCGGCATCAGCCGCAACCGCGGACCTCGACCCCAGTACAGGCACCGCGCGCGGGGAGGGGAAGGAGGGCAGGCGGGCGGGAGCCAAGGGCATGCGGGCGTATCCTGTCGGGGAGGAGGAAAGGGTCTGCCGCATCAGATCGGCTGCCTCCAGGGCGCGGGTGGCGCAGCGGACTCGGGGGCGGCAACAATGCCATGCCCTGCGCACGGCATCCGCCGGTCGTACTCCCGCCACCCCTGACCGAATTCAAAGCTGCCGGGCCCATGTCCAGGCGACAATCGATCAAACGAGCGGTTCCCGGACTAGGCTGAAGGAGCGAGTGGCGGAAGCCGGGCTTGACGGCCGGTGCGTCGCCGTTGTATATAACCTTACGGTTATGCATACCCTGGCTCAACGCCCGCGGCCTCCGGCCCGGCTCGACGCGACCTTCGCCGCCCTGGCGGATCCCACCCGCCGGGCCATCCTTGCCCGCCTGGCGTCGGGCGAGGCCTCGGTCACCGAGCTGGCCGAGCCGTTCAGGATGAGCCAGCCGGCCATCTCCAAGCACCTCAAGGTCCTGGAGCGGGCGGGGCTGGTCTCCCGGGGCCGCCAGGCGCAGCGCCGGCCCCGCCGCCTGGTGGCCCGGCCGCTGGCCGAGGCGAATCGGTGGCTGGAGCGCTACCGCGAATTCTGGGAGGGGACTTTCCAGCAGCTCGATGCCGTGCTGGACGAGATGAAGCGCATGGAGAAGCATCACGGACCCGCGAATCGATAGGGGAGGCCAGCGATGAAGAACTCCGGAAATCTCAAGATCTCCACGCCCACCGACCGCGAGATCGTGATGACGCGGGTCTTCGATGCGCCGCGCCGGCTGGTCTACGAGGCCTACACCCGGCCTGAGCTGCTCCAGCGATGGCTTGGGGTGTTCGGCAACTGGACGATGCCGGTGTGCGAGGTGGACCTGAGGGTGGGGGGCGCCTACCGCTACCTCTGGCGGGGCAAGGAAGGCGCCGGGATGTGCGTCCGGGGAATCTTTCGCGAGATCGTGCCGGACCAGCGGATCGTCTGCACCGAGCGGTTCGACGACCCCTGGTATGAAGGCGAGGCCTTGAACACGACGCTGTTCGTCGAGCAGGGAAGCCGGACCACGCTCACCCTCTCGGTGCTCTACTCCTCGAAGGAAGTCCGCGACGCCGTCCTCAAGACTCCGATGGAGCATGGGGTGGCGACGTCATTCGACACGATGGCCGGGATCCTGGCCGCGATGGCGGAGGGGGTCCGATGACCGGTCCAGCCTTGTCAACCGGAGCGCCACCTCGCCAGCTGGGCCGCAGCGTGGGCGCGGTCTTCGTGGGGTTCCTGGTGGTCATCGTGCTCTCGCTGGGCACCGATGAGGTGTTCCACCTGCTCCAGGTCTATCCGCCCTGGAATCAGCCGATGCCCGAGCCGGGGCTGAACCTGCTGGCGCTGTCCTATCGCCTGGTCTACGACACCCTGGGGAGCTACATCATGGCGCGCCTGGCACCTTACGCGCCCATGCGCCACGTCTGGGTGGGAGCGGCCATCGGGTTCGTTCTGAGCTCCGCCGGCGCGGTCCAGGCAATCCGCATGAATATCGGCCCTGCCTGGTATCCAATTGCGCTGGCGCTCAGCGCCTGGCCGACCGCCTGGATCGGCGGCCACCTGTACCTGCGACAGCAGGCTCGCACGAGATAGACTGCCCGAGAGCTGCTCACCCCGAGAAAGGCGGAAAGGCCGATGCAGAAGATCACCCCGTTCCTCTGGTTCGACGGCAAGGCCGAAGAGGCGATGAACTTCTATGTCTCCATCTTCAAGAACTCGAAGGTCGGGCAGCGTCACGCGGGCCGGGGCCGGGCGGCCCGGTCTTCTCGGTGACCTTCACGCTCGAGGGCCAGGAATTCTTCGCGCTGAACGGCGGCCCGCAGTACTCCTTCACGCCGGCCATCTCGCTCTTCGTCAACTGCGAGACCCAGCAGGAAGTGGACGAGCTCTGGCGGAAGCTCACCGACGGCGGATCGGAGGAGCCCTGCGGCTGGCTCAAGGACAAGTTCGGCCTGTCGTGGCAGATCATCCCCTCGGCGCTGGGCAAGCTGATGGGCGACAAGGACCGGGAGAAGGCCAACCGGGTCATGCAGGCCATGCTCAAGATGAAGAAGATCGACATCGCGGGCCTGCAGCGGGCCTACGACGGGAAATAGCCGGCAATGGCCGCTGCCTTGGACAGGGACGAGGTGCTGACCTGGCTCGAGCGGCGGGGCAGGCAGGCCAACGTCCGGGGAATGGCCCGCTACGGCATCGTCGCCAGGAAGGCGTTCGGCGTCTCGATGGGCACGATGCAGACCCTGCAGAAGCGCATCGGTACCAATCACGACCTGGCCGTGGAGCTGTGGCAGAGCGGGTGGCACGAGGCCCGCCTGCTGGCGGCGATGGTCGGCGATCCCGCCCGTGTGACGCGGCGTGAGATGGACGCCTGGGCCGCAGACTTCGAGAGCTGGGCCGACTGCGATACCGTCTGCTTCAAGCTCTGGGATCGGACTCCACTGGCCTGGGAGAAGGCCCTGAAATGGGCCGCCTCGCCTCGCGAGCTGGTCAAGCGGGCCGGCTTTGCGCTGATGGCTTGCCTGGCGCTCCACGACAAGGCCGCTCCCGACCGGCGCTTCCTGGGGTTCCTCAGGCCTATCGAGAAGGGCGCCCGCGACGAGCGCCACCTGGTCAAGAAGGGCGTCAGCTGGGCCCTGCGATCGATCGGGAGGAGGAACAAGGCGCTGAACACCGCCTCGATCGAAGTGGCCCGGCGCCTCGCGGAGTCACACGCGGCCGCCCCGCGCTGGGTCGGCAAGGACGCCCTTCGCGAGCTGACGAGCCCGGCGGCCATGCGCCGGGCCCGCTGAGCGTTCCTCCCCTCACTCCACGATGGCCAGCACCTCCATGTATTCGGCCTCGATCCTGGTCCCGCCATCGGTCGCCAGGTTGGCCTCGCGCCACAGCCGCTCGAGCTCGCGCCGAAGCGCCGCACGCTCCTCGGGGCCCAGCGCCTCGAAGGCGCGCACCGTCGGCCCATAGAAGGCCTGGAACAGTTCCACCACTCCCGCGGGCGAGTAGGGGTAGTCGAAGGTGAGCGTGCGCGGGATCATGGTAAGCACCCGGACCCGGTCGCCCAGCCGTTCGGCGATCCGCTGCCTGTCGCCCCAGAGCAGGGGGCTCGGGGCGTCGGTGGGCGGAGAAAGGAAGGCCGCGGTGGTCCGGAACATCCGGCTGATGTAGCCGTCAGGGGTCCAGTTGGCCATCGCAATCCGCCCGCCGGGGCGGGTCACCCGGATCAGCTCCGCCGCCGCACGTTCCGGCCGCGGCGCGAACATCGCCCCGAACATGGTGACCACGGTGTCGAAGCTGCCGCTGGGGTAGGGCAGCCCCTCGGCATCTCCCTCCTCGAACATGATCTCCAGCCCCTCGGCGATGGCGCGCTGGCGCGCGATGGCGACCAGGTTCGGGGCGATGTCCACCCCCGTCACCACCGCGCCGGCCCGGGCCGCCGGAACCGCGAGGTTGCCGCTGCCGCAGGCCACATCGAGCACCCGCTCGCCGGCCCGGATGGCCAGCCGGTCGATGAACTGCTGCGCCCCCGGTGCGGTGTACTGGGCGATCCGGTCGAAATTCCCCGCGATCCAGGTGTTGCGGGTGCGCTCGGTGAGCGGGTCGAGCGCCGGACCGCTGGCGCGAGCGGTCGACATTGGGCGGATGTTGCCCTGGACCACGGTGACGGGCAGGTGCTCGGCGGTCGAACTTCGCATGGCATGCTCCAGACAAGAAGGTGGATAGCGGTGTCGGTGTGACATTCGTGGCAGCCGGGCTGATCAGCGCCCGAGCGCGGCCCGGATCCGGGCCAGGTGATGCCAGCTGTGCCGGACGGCATGGTCCTCGAGAACGAACTGCGCCGTCATCGGCGCGTCGAAGCTCAGAGAAAACGGTGCGGCGATGTCGAGCTCGGCGTCAGTGAACTGTCGCACCGCGGCGGCGGCCTCCTGGCTGTTCCGGCGCAGCAGCGCCAGGGCGGCATCCTTGCTGATCGAGGCGTTCTCGCGGGCATGCTGCGCGTTGGCCTCCGCGAGATCCTCCCAGGTAAAGCCGGCCACCGCCTTGCCGCCCGCGATGGTCCGGGCGAAGCTCACTTCGATCGGGTAGACGGTGGCCACGTGGTGAACGATGACCCCGATGGTGCGGGCCTCCCGGACTCCCACCCGGCTGGCCCACTCGGCGTCCGTGATGCTCTCGGCGAAGGCGGCCAGCATTGCCGCCCCGGTCTCGAGGCGTGTGGCGAGGGCCTCTGCTCGCTCACTCATGGTGTGGCGGGCGGTGGTGGTGTGGCGTGCGGCAGTCGAGGTCGGCATGGCATCCTCCAGCAGTAGGAGTGGACGTGCATCTGGCACGGCCACACGATATGGAGTTATGCCGCACCGCGGTATGACCAGTCGTCCCCATTTCTTGCTCTGGCGTACCCGAGATCGTAGACTCCTGCAGCAGCGTCCCGATTTCCTGCTCAGGAGTCCGGTAGCCCGGTTTCCACGAGGCGACATGGATCCCCTCTCAGATGTGCTTGAGGTCGTACGACTGAACGGCGCGTACTTCTACGCCGTCGAAGCGTCCGGGCGGTGGCGGGTGGACTCGGTGGCCGCCATCCGGCTTACCCCCCGGGTGCTCCCCGAGGCAGAGCACCTGATTTCCTACCATATCGTGACCGAGGGACGCTGCTGGGCAGGCGTGACCGGCGAGGAACCTGTGGAGCTGCTGACCGGTGACGTGATCGTCTTTCCCCAGGGGGACCCCCACGTGATGTCCAGCGCGGCGGCCCCTTTCCCGGCGACGATCAATCTCGATTCTCCGCCCGGGCGCTATCCCGACACCGTTCGGGTGGGCGACCCAAGCCACTGCGAGACGGCGCTGGTCTGCGGCTTCCTCGGCTGCGACAGGCGGCCGTTCAATCCGTTGCTCGCCACGCTCCCGCGCCGGCTGCACATGCGCGGGCTGTCGCAGGGCTGGCGCGCCGCCTTCGCCCAGCAAGTCGTGACGGAATCGCGCGCCGAACGGGCCGGCGCGGACACCGTGCTGACCAGGCTGGCCGAGCTGATGTTCATCGAGGTACTGCGTCGGTACCTGGAGGAACTCCCCGCTGAGCAGACAGGCTGGCTGGCCGGGCTGCGCGATCCGCTGGTGGGACGGGCGCTGGCGCTGCTCCACGCCCGTCCCGGCCATCCCTGGACCCTGGTGGAACTGGCCCACGAGGTGGCGGGTTCGCGGTCGCGGCTGGCGGAGAGCTTCACTCACCTGCTGGGCTACCCGCCGATGCAGTACCTGACTCAGTGGCGGATGCAGGTTGCGGCCAACCTGCTGGCCCAGAGCGGGGCCAAGGTCGCCGCGGTCGCGGCCGAGGTGGGATACGAATCAGAGGCGGCATTCAGCCGGGCGTTCAAGAAGGCGACGGGCCTCTCCCCCGGCGGCTGGCGCACGAGGCGGCAGGTGTAGGTCCCTTCAGAATCCCTTCACAGGGTCTTGCCCTGCGGGGTGGGACATTTCCGGGTGGCGCCGGCTATGGCGCCCATGCCCAGGGGTCCGATGGCGGCAGATGGCGGGCTCGACGTCCTCATCACCACCGAAGCCCGACTGGCGGAGCAGCTTGCCGCCGCCGAGGCGGAGGCGCTGTCCACGCGGGCGGCGGCGCGGGCGGCCATCGAAGCCGAGGAGTCGGGCTACGCCGCGGAGCTGGCGGCGGCCACCGTGGCGCTCGAGGCGAGGAGCGCGGAGCAGTGCCAGGCCGAGATCGCCCGGCTCAAGTCTGTGGCGGACGTCACCGTCGGCCGGTATCTGGACCTGTCGCGGCAGCGGGGTGAAGAGCTGGCCTTCCGGGTGGTGCACCGGGTCCTGGCGGAGTGGAGCCCCGAGGCGTCGCCGTGATTGTCCGCATGACGAAGGTGCGCATCCTGGGGCCCCGCGCCCATCTGCCAGAGGCGATCAGGGTCGTGCAGGACGCTGGCGTGCTTCACCTCGCGACCCCTCCAGAACGACCCACCCTCCATCCCTTCCAGTTGCCGCCGGGCGAGGCACGACGCCACCGGCAGTTGACGTTGATCCTCGAGGATGTTGAGGGCTCCCTGGTGCAGTTGGGGGAGGAGACCACGCAGGCCCCCCCCAGGGAGTGCACCACCCGGGAACTGGCCGAATGGGCCCGCCGGGCCCGCCGGGTACGGAAACAGGCCAACGCCCTCGCCTCCCGGTCCGCCGCGCTCGACGAGGAGCAGGCGCTGCTGGCCCGCTATCGCGGCTTCTTCGAGACGTTCGATTCCCTGCTCCGCGCCCACGGAGGCGCGAAGGGTGCCTCAGCCTTCCACGTCGTGCTCCGTCCCGATCAGGCAGAGGTGCTACCGCGGCTGCGCGAGGCGCTTGGTCAGCTTCTCGGCGGCGCCTTCGAGTCCTTCAGCGAGCGACTTCCCGGCGGCGAGATCATGCTGCTGATCCTGGTTCCCGGCTCGTCGGCGCCCCAGGTGGACCATCTCCTCTCCACGGCGCAGGTGCAGGAGATCCCGGTGCCGGCCGGCTACGGGGCGACGCTGGTCGAGGCGATGCCCCGGATGCGCGCGAGGGAGGCGGAGCTGCCGCGGGAGCGGGGGGCGATCAGCCGCGAGCGCGCCGATCTCGCCCGTCTGCACCGCACCGACCTGGCCCGCGCCCGCTCGGCGATCCGCGACCGCCTGCTGCAGCTGGAAGCCCTCCCGCTCTCCGGCGTCACCCAGCACGCCTTCGTCCTCGAGGGGTGGCTTCCTGCCGTGGCCGAGCCGAACCTGGCCGGCGCGATCGACCGGGCCTTCGCCGGAGAGGTGGTCGTCGAGCTGCTGGGTCGCGAGCAGTGGAAGGCCGAAGCCGCCCCGGTGGTCCTGCAGAATCCGCGGCTCTTCCGCCCCTTCGAAATGCTGATCCGGATGGTGCCGCTGCCGCGGTACGGCTCGCTCGACGCGACGCCGTTCGTGGCGGTGTTCTTCCCGATGTTCTTCGGCCTGATGATGGGCGACGTGGGTTACGGCCTGGTCCTGGCCGGGCTCTCCCTGGTCATCCACTGGCGGGCCCGGCCCGGCAGTACGGTGCAGTCCGTCTCCGAGGTCGGCGGTGCCTGCGCCCTGTTCGCCATCATCTTCGGTGTGCTGTTCGGGGAGTTCTTCGGCGACCTGGGGCGACGCTGGCTGGGGCTCAGGCCAGTCTGGATGGACCGTCAGGAGGCCATCATCCCGTTCCTGGGCCTGGCGGTCGCCCTGGGACTGGTGCACGTCCTCCTCGGCCTGGTCCTCGGCGCGTTGAGCAGCCGGCGAGAAGATCCACGTCTGGCGATCGGCCGCGGCCTCTCGGCGGTGATGATCGTGCTCATCGTGGTGGCGATTCTGGCGGCGATGGAGGTGTTTCCCCACTCCCTGCTCACCCCGATGGTCATCGCCCTCCTGGTCGCCTTCCCGATTCTGGTCGTGATCGAGGGGGTCGTGGCTCCCGTGGAACTGCTCTCCACGCTGGGACACGTTCTTTCGTACGCCCGTATCATGGCCCTGGGCACAGCCTCGGTGATGCTTGCCATCGTGGCCAATCAGATGGCCGGGGCAATGGGCAGCGTGGTCGTCGGTGTCCTGTTCGCGCTGCTCTTCCACCTGGTCAACTTCGCCCTGGGCCTCTTCAGCCCGACCATCCACGCCCTTCGCCTCCACTACGTGGAGTTCTTCGGGACATTCTACAGCCCCGGTGGCGTGGAATACCACCCGCTGGGGCACTGGCGCCCGGATGACGGGCAGACCGCTTAACGCCAAGGAGTACCTATGTCGATCTTCTGGACCGCACTCGCCGCGGCTCTCGCCATCTCGATCCCTGCGCTGGCCACCGCGTGGGCCCAGTCCCGCATCGGGCCTGCGGCCGCCGCCAGCCTGGCCGAGAAGCCGGAGCTCCGGACCACGGTCATCCTGATGATCGCGATCCCGGAGACGATGGTGATCCTGGGCTTCGTGGTCGCCGCCATGATCATGCTCAAGGCCACCCCGAGCTGAGGCGTCGATGGCTCTTCGCGAGCTGGTGCTGGCGCTGGAACGCGACGCGCTGGCGCGCATCACCGCCGTCCGCGACCAGGCGGTCGCCGAGGCCAAGCAGCTGCAGGCCGAGGCGCGAGCGCGCCTGGCGCATCGCCGCGCGACCGATCTCGCCACCCGTGGCGCGGAGCTGAGCGCGGCCGCCGCCGGGGCGCTTGACGCTGCCCGGCGGGAGGCAAGCGCCCGCTCGCTGAACGCGCGGGCAGAAGCGCTGGAGGCGATCCTCGCCCGGGCCCGCGCGCTGCTCCTTGCGACGGTTCCCGAGGCGGCGATGCAGGCCGGGATTCGGCGCGATCTCGATGCCGCCCTGGCGTACGTCGGCGCAGGCGATGCGGTGGTGCGCTGCTCCCCCGGATGGGCAAAGATGCTGAAGGCCGCAGTCACCGGTCGGTCCGGGGTGCGCGTCGAGGCAGGCGAGGGAGTGGGGGCGGGCGTGATCATCCGCGCTCCCGACGGCAGCATCGAGATCGATGCCACCCTCGAGAACCGGCTGGCCAGGCTCTGGCCCGGCATCGCGATCGAGTTGCTGCGGGACGTGGAGCCGCCGGCGTGAGCGCCACCTGGGGAGACCTCAACGCGCGGGCACGCGGGCTGGCCACCCACCTGGCGAGCCGTGCGACATTCGAGGAGCTGGCCCAGCTCCCCGACCTGGTCACCCTTTCCCGCGAGTGCGTCGCGACAGGCGTGCTCCTGACGGAGCCGGAGCAGGCAGCGCCATTCGCGCTCGAGCTGGCCATCCGTCGGGCTGCCGCCCGGAACCTGCGCCTGCTCGTCCGCTGGATGGGACCTCGCACCGAGGCACTGCGCTTCGTGCTCGAGGACGAGGACCGTCGCAGCCTTCGCGCGATCCTCCGCGGTGCTGCGGCCGGCGTCGCTGCCGAGACCAGGCTGGCGGGGTTGATTCCGACACCCAGCCTCCCGGAACGCCTTCTTGAGGTGCTGGCCCAGCAGCCTCACTGCCGGGATGTGGTCGCCCTGCTCGTCGCCTGGCGACATCCCTTCGGCCCACCGCTGCTCCCGGCGGTGGCGAGCGACCCGCCGGATCTCTTCAAGCTGGAATGCGAACTCAACCGCACCTTCGCGCTCCGCGCCGCCCGCGGCGCGCGGCGCGGTGGCAGGGCGCTTCGCGCCTACGTGCAGGAATTCATCGACCTCGAGAATCTCCGGGGAGGACTGGTGCTCGCGGCAAACGAGCTGGAGCTGTCGCCCGACGCCGCCTTCCTTCCCGGGGGGCGCCGGCTTCCGCTGTCCCGCTTCCGCGCCGCCGCCAGAACCCGGAATCTCCTCCAGGCCGCCGATCGGCTGGCCGAGGGATTCGGAGACAGCGAAGTCGCGGGGCTGGCGCGGCGCCACGCCACGGACCCGCGCGCGCTGGAGGAGGCGCTGCTGCGCCATCGCGGCAAGCAATTGCGAGCGCAGGCCAGGCTCGATCCGCTGGGCCCGGCCCCGCTCCTCTGGTACCTGTTTCAGCTTCGGATCCAGTCGGTGACGCTCGGTCGCCTGCTCTGGGGGACAGCGCTTGGCGTCCCACCCGCGTTGCGCCGCGCCAACCTGACCGAGGTCGCATGAGTTACGGCGTGCGCGTGCTCTGTCGCCCGGGAGTGGCCGCGGGATTCAGGCTGGCGGGGGTGACACCGACGGAAGCGGTGGATCCTGCGGAGGGGGCGCGCCTGCTGCGCACGATGCTGGACCAGCCTGCGCACGGCGTGATCCTGGTTGACGAGGAGATCTACGCCGCGGTGCCGGACAGCACGCGACGGGAGCTCTCCCGCCGCTCACTGCCGATGGTGGTTCCCATTCCCGGCCCGACCTGGGCCGTGGCCGCTCAGGGCCCCGAGGCCTTTATCGCGGAACTTCTGCGCCAGGCCATCGGCTACCGGGTCAAATTCGGATGAGCTCCCCTCGTCTGATCCGCATCTCCGGCTCGCTGGCCGAGGCCCAGCCGATGCCCGGCGCGGCGCTCTACGAGCTGGCCCGCGTGGGACATCGCGGGCTGCTCGGCGAGGTGATCCGGGTCCAGGGCGACATCGCCACGCTGCAGGTGTACGAGGAGACCACCGGGCTCGAGACCGGGGAGCCGGTCGGCGCCACCGGCAACGCACTCACTGTCGCCCTCGGCCCCGGGCTGCTGGGGTCGATCCTCGACGGCGTCGGCCGCCCGCTCGGCAGGATCGCCGAGCAGTCAGGCAATTTCATCCAGCCTGGCGCGAGTGCAGAAACGCTCGATCCCGAGAAGCGCTGGCGCTTCACGCCGGCTGCTTCGGCCGGGCAGTCCGTCGGGCCCGGCGACCTGCTCGGCGCCGTGCCGGAGCGGCCCGGCATCGAGCACCGAATCATGATGCCGCCCGACCGTTCCGGTGTGCTCGAGCAGATCGGGGCGGGGGACTACTCGGTTCGCGATGTGATTGCCCGCCTCACCGACGGGACGGAGGTTCGTCTCGCCCACGCCTGGGCGGTGCGGCGGCCGCGCCCGGTCGCGGCTCGGCTCCCCGACGACCGGCCCTTCGTGACGGGGCAGCGGGTGCTCGACTTTCTCTTTCCGGTGGCGGAGGGCGGCACCGTCGCCGTGCCCGGTGGATTCGGTACCGGCAAGACCGTGATCGAGCAGTCGCTGGCCAAGTACGCCGAGGCGGACATGGTGGTCTACATCGGCTGCGGCGAACGAGGCAACGAGATGGCGGAGGTCCTGCGCGAATTTCCTGCCCTGGTCGATCCGCGGACCGGCCGGTCGATCATGGACCGCACAGTCATGGTTGTGAACACCTCCAACATGCCGGTCGCGGCGCGCGAGGCTTCGGTCTATCTCGGCATCACCATCGCCGAGTACTACCGCGACATGGGGTACCGGGTGGCCCTCCTGGCCGACAGCCTGTCGCGCTGGGCGGAGGCGCTGCGGGAAATCAGCGCCCGCCTGGCCGAGATGCCGGGGGAGGAGGGGTATCCGACCTACCTCGCGGGTCGGCTGGGCCAGTTCTTCGAACGCTCGGGAAGAGTGACCGCGCTGGGGCAGCCGGAGAGGAACGGTGCCCTGACCGTGGTCGCGGCGGTCTCTCCGCCGGGCGGCGACCTGTCGGAACCGGTGACCCAGGCCACCCTCCGCGTGGTTGGTACGCTGTGGGCCCTCGACGCGGCGCTGGCCCACCAGCGGCAGTTCCCCGCGGTAGACTGGGGTTCGAGTTACTCGCTGCACGCGGACCAGGTCGCACCGTGGCTGGCTCGCGAAGGCGGCCCGGACTGGCTCGACCTCCGCCGCGCAGTGCTCGAGCTCCTTCAGCGGGGCCGCGAGATCAAGGACATCGCGGGGCTGGTCGGTCCGGAGGCGCTGCAGGACACCGATCGCCTGGTGCTCGAGTCAGCGCGGATGGTCCAGGAGCTGGTGCTGGGCCAGAGCGCCTACGATCCGAACGACGCCTTCTCGCCGCTCAGCAAGACCTGGCGGATGGCAAGTCTCGCGGTGGCCCTTCACCGCCGGGCGCTGCAGATCCTCGAAAAGGGCGGGCGCTTCGACCAGCTGGACCTGGGGCCCGCCCGGCGCGCCCTGTCGGCGCTCCGCACCGCGGCCCCGGACGAGATGGCGGCGCGGATCACCGACGCCGAGGCGGCCATCCGCAGGGCCGGTGAAGGGGGGCGCCCATGACGCTGCCCCGCTTCTCACGCACGTACCACGGCGTCTCGGGCGCCTCCGGCCCGCTTCTCTTTCTCAAGAACGCCCGCCGGGTGTCACTCGGCGAGTGGGTCCAGGTGCGCACGCCGGGAATCGCCCCTCGCCGGGGCCAGGTGATCGACGCCAGCGAGACGGTGACGGTGGTGCAGCTGCTGGAGGAGACCCTGGGACTGGCCCCGGGGACGACGGCAGTCACGCTCACCGGTGAAGTCGCCTCGGTGACGGTGGGCCGCGAGCTGCTGGGCCGGACCTTCAACGGGGTGGGGCTGCCACTCGACGGGCTGCCGGCCCCGGTGGGAGAGGCGCTGGTGCCGATCGGCGGCGCGCCGATGAATCCCGCCCGGCGCCTGCCGCCGGCGGACTTCATCGAGACCGGCATCAGTGCCATCGACGGGCTCAACACCCTGGTGCGCGGACAGAAGCTCCCGGTCTTCTCGGGGCCGGGGCTGCCCGGGCTGGAGCTGGCGGGACAGATCGTCGAGCGGGCCCGCGCCCCGAGGGGCGAGGCCTTCGCCGTCATCTTCGTCGGCATGGGCATCACGGCCCGCGAAACCCGCGGCTTCCTCGACCGGTTCCGCGCCAGCGGTGCGCTGGAGCGCAGCGTGCTCTACCTCAACGAAATGCGGGACCCGAGCACGGAGCGCCTCCTGGCACCCCGGGTGGCGCTGGCACAGGCGGAGTTCCTCGCCTTTGAAGCAGGACTCCACGTGCTGGTCGTGATGGCCGATCTCACCAACTACTGCGAGACCCTGCGCGAAGTGGCGACCGCGCGCGAGGAGATTCCCGGGCGGCGCGGTTACCCCGGGTACATGTACACCGACCTCGCCAGCCTCTTTGAGCGGGCCGGGATTCTCGAGGGACGGACCGGATCGGTCACCCAGATCCCCATCCTCACGATGCCGGATGACGACATCACCCACCCGATTCCCGATCTCACCGGCTACATCACCGAGGGGCAGGTGGTCCTCAACCGCGAGCTGCATCGACGCGGCGTGACCCCGCCCATCGACGTGCTCCCCTCGCTTTCCCGGCTCATGAACGCCGGCATCGGCCCCAGGCGGACGGTGCCCGAGCACCGGGAGTGGGCCAACCAGCTCTATGCCAGCTACACCCTGGGCCGCGAGGCGCGGCTCATGGCGGCGATCGTTGGCGAGGCGGGACTGGCGGAGGAGGACCGGCGGGCGCTCGCCTTTGCGGAGCGCTTCGAGCACGAGTTCATCAACCAGGAGGGGCGGCGAAGCCTGGGAGAGACGGTCGCCACGGGCTGGCGGCTGCTGGAGAGCCTCCCGCGTGAGGACCTGCACCGGATCCACGAGGCGACCTGGGCCTCGCGTCGGGCCGCAGGGGGGAAGACCTCATGAGCATGGGGCACGGGCCCGCGCCGACCAGGCAGAACCTGATCGGCCTCGAGCGGCGGCTGGAGCGGGTGGCCAAGGGGACGGCACTGCTGCGCCGGAAGCGCGAGGCGCTGGTGACGGAACTCTTCCGGCTGGCCCGCCCGGCGGCCACGGCGCGGGT
Source organism: uncultured Gemmatimonadales bacterium (assembly GCA_963724265.1). Taxonomy (GTDB): domain Bacteria; phylum Gemmatimonadota; class Gemmatimonadetes; order Gemmatimonadales; family GWC2-71-9; genus DATEHG01. The sequence continues at coordinate 936,653 of CAVRTU010000005.1, read as the reverse complement.
TTCCATCGCCGAGCGGGCGGCATCGGCGTATCCTCTCCTGCTGGAGGCGCTGGCGGTCGAGGGTTACGGGGCCCTTCGGGCCGTCGGGTGGCCGGGGCGCGAATTGCAGGTCGACATCCGTCAGGCCTCGGTCTGGGGCATCGCGGTGTCCGAGTTGCTGCGCCGCCCGCCGATCCGGCGTACCCTCGCTGCGCGCGGCACCCCGCCGCCGACCATCGGCCCGGTCACCGGTGCGACCGCCACGGCCTTTGAGGAGCTGACCGAGTTGCTGCTCGACGCCGCCAACCGGGAGGCGCTGCTGGCCCGGCTGGCCGAGGCACTCTCCCGCACTTCCCGCCAGGTGAACACCCTCGAGCAGCGCCTCGGCCCCGAGCTCCATGCCCAGCGCACCGGCATTCGCCGGACGCTGGATGAGCGGGAGCGGGAGGAGCATCTCAGGCTCCAGCGGTTGCTGCAGCGGCGCACCAAGTCGTAGACGCCCGCGCGCTGTCGTTCGACCTCCTCGAACACCGACTGGCGCGACCGCGGCGGGTGCGCCGCGCTCCATTGTCACTCCGTCAGTTCGCCGAGAGCATGGCGCGCGACAGCATGCCACCGCTGATGTTCCGCACCTTGAACCCGTTCTGCATGAGGATGCGGGTCGCCGTGTAGGCTCGCTGGGCCGAACGGCAGCTAACGCCGATCTCACGGTCGCGCGGTAGCTCGCTCAGCCGTGCCCGGAGCTGGGCCAGCGGGATGTTGACCGCGCCCGGCAGCCGCTCCACGGCCAGCTCCACTGGCTCGCGCACGTCGAGCAGGAACTTGCCGTCCATGCCCTCCCAGTGGGTGAGCGGCATGTCACCGCGGAGGACATCGGCGGCGACCATCCCGGCGAAGTTGACCGCGTCCTTGGCACTGCCAAACTGGGGTGCGTAGCAGAGCTCGGCCTCTTCGAGATCATAGACCGTGGCCCCCATCTGGATGGCCACGGCCAGGGCGCTGATCCGCTTGTCCACCGCCGGTGCGTCCAGCCCGAGCGCCTGCGCCCCGAGGACCCGGCCGTCGGACTTGCGGAAGAGGAGCTTCATCCCGAGCATTTTGGCGCCCGGGTAGTACCCGGCGTGTGAGTTCGGGAAGAGGTAAATCTTCTCGAAGTCCTGGTCGCCAAGCTTCTTGAGCGTCTTCTCGTTTACGCCGGTCCACGCAGCGGCCCCCCCGAACAATCCGATGATCGAGGTGCCCTGGGTGCCGCGGAATTGTGACGTGCGCCCGGCAATCACGTCGGCCGCGATCCGGCCCTGCCGGTTGGCGGGTCCGGCCAGGGCCACGAGGCTCCAGTGGCCGGTCACGACGTCCTTGACCTCGATGACATCGCCGACTGCGAAAATGTCGGGATCGCTGGTGCGCATCTGGTTGTCCACCCGGATCCCGCCGAGTTCGCCGATCGTGAGCCCCGCCGCCTTGGCCAGCGTCGTGTCCGGCCGCACGCCGAGGGCGAGGATCACGATGTCCGCCGGATAGGTCTTGCCGGACCTGGTCTGCACCTCGAGAGCGCCGCCGTCCAGCTGCTTGAACCCGGCCACCCCGTCTCCGAGCGCCAGGCGGACGCCATACCGTTTCACGTGTTCCTGGACCAGCCGGGCGAGCTCGCGGTCGAGGGGGGCCAGCACCTGGTCGAGCATCTCGACCAGCGTCACCTCGAACCCGGCATGGACCAGGTTCTCCGCCGTCTCGAGACCGATAAAGCCGCCGCCGATCACCACGGCGCGCCGCGTCGGTTTCACAAACTGGATCCCCGAGTAGTTGTACATCCCCGTCAGGAACGTCGTGCCCCGTTCGATCCATTCGCGGATCGCCCTCGCGTCGGGGACGGTCCTCACCTGGAAGATGCCCGGCAGGTCGATGCCGGGCAGGGGCGGGTGGACCGACGGCGCCCCGGGGGAGAGCACCAGCTTGTCGTAGGACTCGGTCGTCACCTTGCCGGTCGCCACGTCTCGCAGGTCCACGGTCTTCCTCTTCGGCGATATCGCGATCGCCTCGCAGTTCGTCCGTGCCTCGATCGCGAACTGGGCGCGAAAGAGCTGCTCGTTGGCCACCATGAGGCTCGATTCCTTCGGGATCACCCCCGAGATATGGTAGGGAAGGCCGCAGTTCGCGTACGAGACGTATGGTCCCTTCTCCACCATGAGGATCTCGGCCTTCTCGTCCAGCCGGCGCAGTCGAGCCGCGCAGGATGCCCCGCCGGCCACCCCACCCACGATGATGACTTTCATGTTGACTTGCCTCGAGTTGCAGCTTGTGTATCCGTGGCCGCGAGCGCGGCCACGACCAGGGTCCAGGCCGGAAACAGCTCCAGGCCGGGCACCGCCTCGACGGCCAGGGCGGAGAGCAGCGGCCAGCGGAAGCCCAGCACGGCGAACAGCACCGCGGCGGTGACGGCATCGAGCAGCCACTGCACCGGTGGCAGCAGCACCACGCCGAAGCCGACGGCGTCTGAGAGCACCGCCATCAGCACGGCCCACCGCCAGCGGGGAAGCCCCCAAGCCGCCCGGAAATTGTGAACCAGGCTGGTTGACATGCCCTTTCGCTCCTTGCCGGGCCGGCTAGTGGGCCCAGGGAAGTACTACCCGGTCGGGGTTGAGGTCGTGCGTCCAGGGCAACCCCGAGTCCCTCCACTCGTTCGGCATCCGTTTACCTCGGAATCTTACCAGGGCGGCGACGGGGGAATTGCGGGGGCTCGGACGGAAGATTACCCGCAAGGTCTCATTGGAAGTTCAACCCCCCTTCAGCATGCCGGTCGTACATTCCCAGAGGCCGACGCGACAGGAGGGTATATGCGTACGTACACGAAGGGCCTCATGCTGGTCGCCGCCATTGCAGGGGGCGCGGCATGCGGCGGAGGGGACGGAGGGTCCGGTCCCAATGCGACCGACGTCACGGGCACCTGGCAGCTTACCAAGGTGCTCTTTGTGAGCCAGGCAAATCCGACACAATCAGTCGACCTCATCGCCGACGTTGGGGCCACGGCGACTTTGACGCTCAATGCGGACAAGTCCTTCACGTTCGTCGTGACACCGCCTCCACCAGCCGCCGTCGAGACCACCACGGGGACCTGGTCACTGGGCGGCCAGGTGCTCACGATCGTGCGGGACGGGTTCAGCGGGAACGTGCAATTCGACATTACGCTCACGGGCCAGACCCTGAGGCTGGTCGGCGGCCACGTCGATTTCGACGTGAACAACGACGGCACTGACGAGCCCGCCATCATGACAATCGAGGGCACCAGGTAGGGATGCCGGCCAGGCGGCCCCTCCGACCTCGAGGGAGCTCGAAGTGACCCGCATTACCGCGAAGGGCGGTCCCTGGCGCTATACTCCCCGGGCATCACTTCGGCATCCGACCGGGTTCAGGGGTCAGCGGACTCGGGAATGCCCATGGTGCTTGATTTCGGACGAGGCGCAGGAATGTCAAATCTTCAACACGCCGCGGTGATTGGCAGGGCACCGAGGATCAGAGGCCTGTCGCTTCTGGCCCTGAGCGCGAGCCTGGTTGGCTGTGAGGCCACCGTTACCAACGGGCTCAACCCACCGGTACAGAACCCTCCCGTGACGGCTCCGGCCTCGCTTCGACCAGTCTCCGGTGACAGTCAGTCCGCCCCGACCGGCAGCCTGTTGCCGGCACCGCTGGTGGTTAGGGTCTACGATTCACTGGGAAATCCCTACCCGAACATTCCCGTGGACTGGACGCTGCCCCAGCCCGGCGTGCTGGGCCAGGCGCAGACGATCACCGATGCGACAGGGACCGCGACGAATACCTGGAAGCTCGGGGGAACACCCGGGTACCAGATCGCGGTCGCCGCGTCGTCGTCGCTCACGCCCGTTGCCTTCGTGGGCCGGGCGATCCTTGTCTTTCAGTCGATCGCGATTTCCCCGAAACTCGTCACGATTCCCACCAGCGGATCCCAGCAGTTCACGACGAGCGGTGTCTTCACTGACGGCACTATCGGCGTGCCGACGGTCACCTACTCGGCGACCGGGGGAGTCATCACCGCCCAGGGTCTTTACCTCGCCGGCCCGGTGCCCGGAATATTCACGGTGATCGCCCGACAGGTCGGAGGGACGCTTGCCGACACCGCCACGGTCAGTCTCGTGGCTCCGGGCACGGTGCTCACCCAGGTGAACCTCAGTCCGAGGTCCGCCTCGCTGGTGACCGGCCAGTCGCTTCAGTTCAGCGTGACCGGGCAGATGTCCGACGGCGCCACGATCATTCCTCCTGTCACCTACACTGCCACGGGGGGTGCCATTACCCCGGGGGGGCTGTATACGGCGGACGGAACCGCGGGAAGATTCAGAGTCATCGCGTCGGCCCTTGACCAGGTAGTCGGTCTGGTCGCGGACACGGCGGCAGTCACGGTGAGCACGCCGCCGCCGGGGGCGGGTGGAGATCTCGTCAACATGACCTTCGAGTCTGGCACCTTTGAGGGACTGACGGACGGGGCTGGGGGGGACCCGGTAAACGGGGAGATCGTCTCGGGCGGCTGCTTCAGCGGCATCTATTGTTTCGATGTCAACCTGGTTGGTTCCGCCACCGACCAGGAGGGCTCGGGCCATTGGGTCGGCGGCCAGCAGTATGCGGATCTCTGGATCTCGTTCGCCCTCAAGGTAATCACGCCGACCGGCGCGGGAGTCGCCTCACAGGAGATGGTGATCTTCCGGGACGGTGCCGCCAAATACGGTGAGCTGGACGCGGTCGGCGGGCAGTGGATCTGGAACTGGCTCCTGACCGACCCGGCGACGGGGAACATCATCCTGAATGTGCTGGGCACCGTTCCCGGCGACGTGGGCCAATGGCACACCTACAAGATTCATCTGCAGAGCCATGCCACGACTACAATCGCCATCGGCAAGGATGGGGTGGACAACCTGACCGTCCTCACCACAACCGCGGTGCCGGCCGGTCTTCCAACCACGCTGACGCTTGGCGGGACGCTGGTGGGTGGCAGCGGTCCGTCCCACTTCCTGGTCGACAACGTCCACATCGGTAGCGTCGATCCCGGGTGGCCCTGAGGCGGTCCGTGCCTCAAGCCGTGGCTGAAGAAACTTCCCCGTTCCGTCTTGGCGCCAGTTGATGAAGAGCCCCGCATCCCGATGCGGGGCTTTCTGTTATCGGATCGGGCGGTGCACCCCGTGCGGCAACAGTGGACTCACCTGGGCTGCGGCGCTGCTGCCTTCGGCCGGGTAGGGGTCGTCAGGCTCAGGCGCCACACGGGGCCCAGAAACATCGGTCCCTCGAAGCGAATGAAGGCGGGGACCTGATCCATGACGATCCAGACGTGAGCGTCCGGAGGCATCTTGCCCAGCAGCTTCGCGAAGAACGTCGTCAGCGTCCCCAGCTGGGGCTTGAACACAAAGTGGGCGGTTGGCTCGGGGTATGCGCCGAGCATGACCGTATCGGTGCCGGCAAAGGCGATCTGCAGGCCGATCAGCCGCGGCTTCGGGGTAAACGCCACCAGGTGAACGTTTGCGGTGTCGCCTGAGCGCAGGTTCAAGGCCAGCACGACCGCCAACCCGTTGTACACGTCGCTCGGCAGGTCAAGCCGGCCCACGTATCGCGTGACCTTGCCGTCGTCGTGGTCTGTGTCGGTGACAACATACCTGCCATCGCGCGACAAGGCGGCATCCAGGTCAGCGCTGAAGGCCCGGCCGCGCTGCACGATGTGGTAGGTCTCCATCCGGAAGACCTGGTGCTGGGTGTAGGTCGTGGTTTCCTCGAAGAATGACTTGTCCGCGAATCGCAGGATCATCCGCGTCTCGATGCTGCTGTCCCCCGGCACCTGCAGGAGGTCGCCGTGCGCCACCAGGCTGTCCTGTTCGGTCCGAAGCTCGAGAAAGGCGTGCAGGGTGCCCTGGCTGTAGCGCACCGGCACGAGGTGCTGTCCCTGGTGAGATCCGCCCTGAGCGCGAAGCGGGGTCGCCAGCACGGCGAGGAGGCACAGGACGCCGCGCACACCGTCCAAGAGCGAACCCCCGGCTGGTGGCGGACTACCGGATGCGGAACGTGACACTGGTCGCGCTGGTGAGACCGGGTGACGTCGCCACCAGCGTGTAGCCCGTGCTTGCCCTGCTGACTCGAAGGTTGGGAAACGACGCCACCCCGCCCGAGGCGGTGGCGACATTGCCGGTGAGCGTGGCACCTCCGGGATTTGCCCCCAGCGTCAGCGTGACCGTGACCGTCGAGGTGGTGACTCGGCTGCCGTTCGCGTTACGCACCTCGACCTGCACCGCAGGCGTCATGGCGGAGCCCGCCCTCGTGCCGTTGCCTGGCTGGGTGAGGAACCCGAGCTGCGTCGGGGTATCGGGGACGACGTCGAACGCGCTACTCGTGGCCGAGGCGAGCCCGGCGGAGTTCGCGGTGAAGGTGTAGCCCGCCCCAGCCGTCGCCGTTGCGGTCAGCCCGGTGAAGGTGGCGAGACCGGCCGCGTTGGTGGTGGCCGAGGCGTTGGTGAGCGCACCGTCACCGCTCATTGCAAGGCTGACGCTGGTGCCGCCGTGGGCCACCGCGTTCCCACCGGCGTCGCGCAGCTGCACCGTGACGGCCGGCGAGAGCGGCACACCCACGGTCACGGTGGCCGGCGGCTGCTGCACGAACGTCAGCTGCGTGGACACGCCGATGGTCACCGCGAAGGCCCTGCTGACCCCCGCCAGAAAGCCGGCCGCTGTCGCGGTCAGCGTGTAGCCCGTCCCGGCCGTCGCGGCCACCCTGAGGTCGTTGAAGACGGCGAGGCCATTCGCGTCCGTGGCCTCTGTCGTCGTGCCGTAGAGCGTGCCTGACGGTCCCAGCGCCATCGTCACCTGCACGCCCGCCATGGCCAGGTTTCCGCCTTGCGCGTCCTGCAGCTGGACGCGCACTTCGGGGAGCTTGGCACCCGCCGCCACGGAAGGGGGAGGCTGCGCAGTGAACAGGAGCTGCGGCCCTGCGTACTGGACACTGAACGCCGCGCTGGTATCGGACGCGAGCAGCGGCGCCGTCGCGCGGAGCGTCAGTCCGGTCGACGTGCGGCTGACCATGAGGTCCGGGAACGTCGCGACACCGGCCACGGCCTGCACGCTTGTCGTGCCACTGAGGACCGGACTTCCCTGGCCGCCCAGGAGGGCCATGGTAACGGTGGCGGTGGAGCCGGTGACCGTGTTGCCGAACGAGTCCTGGACCGCCACCTGGGGCGCCGGTGCGAGCGCCGAGAGGACGATGCAGGGGCTCGGGCACGGCTGCACGACGAATGTGACTTGGCTGGCCTCTCCCGCTGTGATGTTGAAGGCGTTGCTGGTCCCGCCGTCGAGCCCGGTCGCGCTCGCGGTGAGGGTGTAGCCTGTGCCCGAACGATTGATCCGGAGCCCCGTGAACGTCGCCATCCCATTCGCCGTGGTCCTCGTCAGCGTGCCGGTCAGCGTGCCTCCGCCGGGATTGGCCCCGATGGCCAGCGTGATTACGGCGGTGTCGCCCGTGGCGCGGGCACCGGTGGCGTCCTGCAGCTCCACCGTCACCGTGCCGAGGCTGCCGCCCGCCACGGCCGACGCCGGCTGCTGCACGAACGCGAGTCGGGTGGCCGGAGGTGCCGTCACCACGAAGCTCGCGCTGGTCACGCCGGCCAGCCCTGGTGATGCCGCCTTCAGCGCAGAGGCCCCGGGCGAGTTGACGGTGAGGTCGCTGAAGGTGGCGAGGCCGTCCACCGCGTTCACCGTGAGCGTGCCGCCCAGCGTGGCGCTGCCCGGCGTGGCCAGCGCGATCGTGACTGCCGAGGTCGCCGTGCTGACGCGGTTGCCAGCGGCGTCCTGGATTTCGACCGTCACCGCCGGCGCGATGATGGAGTCCGCCATGACGGCGCTCGGCTGCTGCACGAACTGGAGCTTCGCCGGTGCGCCCAGGGTAACCGTGACCTGCGCGGTGCCGCTCTTGCCCTCCGACGTCGCCGTCACGGTGACCACGCCCGGCCTGCGGCCCGTCACGAGCCCGGTCGCCCCGTTGATCGACGCGATGGTCGGGTCGGAGGAGGTCCAGTTGACTGCGCGGCCGGTGAGTACGTTGTTGAGATCGTCCCGCAGCGTCGCGGTGAGCTGCACGGTAGTGGCCGCCGGGATCGTCGGGGTCGTCGGGCTCACCGACACGCTGTTGACCGCCACCAGCACCACTGTGATCTGCGAGGACCCGGCGATGCCCCCGATGGTCGCGGACACGGCAATGGGCCCGCCGGCGATGACGCCGGTGATGTCGCCTTGCGCGCTGACCGACACGACGGCGGCGTTGGCGCTGGACCATGTCGCCGGCCGTCCGATGAGTTCGCGCCCGTGCTCGTCAAACGCCCGTGCCGTGAGCCTGCTGGTCCGGGCCACGCCGACGGTAGCGCTGGCCGGCTCCACCGTCACCCGCGCCACCCGTGCCAGCTCCGTGCTGACGCTTGCGGATCCTTCCTTCCCGTGCGCAGCGGCGTAGATCGCCACATCGCCGCTCTGCAGCGCCTGCACCAGTCCGCTCGCGCTCACCGTGGTGACCGTCGGATCGGAGCTCCGCCACTGGAAGGCGCCGACGTCGAGCTCCCCGGCGCACGAGAAGGCGACCGCCTGCATTTGCAGGGAGTCGCCCGGATTCACGGTTACCGTTGCAGGCCGCACCTCGATGCGCGACACCAGCGCGGCCGCGATGGCGTCGCAGTCGGGCCCGTTGGTGCCTCCGGCGTTGCAGGCGGCCAGGATACCGACGGCCAGCGATGCGAGCGCGGCAACCGCGCGGCCCAGGGTCTTCATGGCCGGTATTCGCATTCTCAGAACAGCCCGACCGCGAGGCCCAGGCGGGCCAGCCAGTATCCGGCGGTGCCACCGCTGCCGCTGAAGTCGGCGACGAAATACTGCCCGCCGACATCGATCGCGACGCGTCCGGACACGGCGATCATCAGGCCGGCGCCGCCGCCATAGGTGAACAAGTTCTCCGTCACGCGCGGTGTGTCCCGGATCAGGAGGGCGCCGTAGCCGAGGCGGGCGGCCAGGTACGGGGCCACCCGCTCACCCAGCACCGCGACGACGTAGCGCGGCTCCACGAAGAAGACCGAGAGCGTGCCGGTCAGGTCCGCTGTGGCCGACTTGAACACGGTGCTCCGCTGGTAGCCGGCGCCGAGCGAGAAATGGCCGAAGGTGTACCGGCCTTGGACCTCCCAGCCGAGGGTGGTGCCGGTCTGCAGCACGGCGCCGTAGTCCTTGGTCGGAAAGACCCACTCGCCCGACGCCTGCAGCGAAAAGGGCTGCCGTGACTGCGCCGCGGCCTCGACCGACGTCAGGACGAGGGCGGCGGCCGCCAGCGCGGCGCCAAGGCGGGAATGCCTCACGCAGCCCCATCGTCAGCGCGATCCGGGTGGCGCACGATCACGGCGCCCCTTCGGTAATGCGCCAGTCCCGCAGGCGCCATGCGTTGCCGTTCGGCACCACCGTCGCGGTCGCCTTCATGTGCCGGCTCATCGCGGTGCCGAAGGCGGTCCGCCACTTGGCCACCCATTCGGCGGTGGCCTCCCCCGTCTGCTCGTTCACCGTGGTGGTGAGGAGCCTGGCGTCACTCAGCCTCGGCTGGTTCTTCTCCACGAACGCCGCGAAGCCGGGTGGCCCGGACGCCAGGACCGACGCGCCCGGGATTCCTGTGTTCACGCTGCTCACCAGACTGTTCATCCAGTCGGTCAGCGCATTCTTCCCCTCCGCCAGTTTCTCCTCGCGCGCCCGCTCCGCCGTGGCCGCCGCGGCCGCGGCCGCCACGGTGGCGGCCGCCTTTGCCGCCGCCTCCTGGTCCGCGCGTGCCTGCGCCTCGCGCTGGACACGCTCCTTCTGCTGCGCGGCCGCCGTCACCTGCGCGGCCAGCAGTGAGTCGCGGATCCTCCGCTCCTCGGCCTGCCTCTTCTCGGCAGCCACCGAGTCCCGGATGATACGCTCGCGCCGGACCTGGTTCTGGTGCTGGATGATTTTCAGCGAGTCGACGGGGACGACCACAGCCCTCCGCGCGGCGGCCATGTCCTTCACGGGCACGGCGGGCGGGGCCACCGGGGAGGCCGGTTTCGCCTCCGGCGAGGCCAGCGGCGCTACGGGCGCCGTTGCCTGCATGCCGTAGCTGGCCGGCGGCGGAAGCGCCGGGGCAACGAGCACCACGGGTGCGGCGAGCTGGGGGCCAGGGCGCCACAGCCGCCACCCACCGATCGAGGCGGCCACGAGCGCCAGGGCAACGAGCATCACACCGAGGCGCGGTCTATCCAGTGGCGGCGCCCGCCTTGCCTGGTAGCGCACCACCGTCACCGGCGCCGCGGCCACATGTCCGGCCGGATCCGGCAGCCGCCTGCCGGGCAGCCGCCCGACCCGCGCGAGGCAGGCACTGAAGTCCTCGTCACCGCCCCGCCTTCCCGCCGCGGTCACGAGGCTCTTGGCGATGTCCCCGACAGGACCCTGCGCGCCCATCAACTGGGCCATGGTGCGGCCGTTGAGCTGCCGGCCAATGCCGTTGCTGCAGACCAGGACAACGTCGCCCGGTTTCAGTCGGAAGAAGTGGATGGCCGGCGTCACATGGGCCGCCAGGCCAAGCGCCCGCACGGGGCGCTCCGATGGCTGGCTTCGGCCCGGACGCATGGTGCCGTGATCGGCCGTCATCTGCTCGAGTGCGGTCCTGGAGAGCCGGTAGACCCGACAGTCGCCCGCGTTGGCCACGCAGAGCCAGTTGCCGAGCAGGGCCGCGGCCGTGAGGGCCACACCCCGGCCGAGCTCCGCGTCCGGGCTGGTGAGCAGCGCCCGGACCCTCGCGTTGGCGTGTTCGAACGCGGAGGCGAACGCCGTCGCGACCGGCTCCTGCCAGGCGTGGGACGTGAACTCGAGATGGTCGGCCCAGCCGGTCAGGCCGTCCTCGAGGCTGTCCACCGCCACGCCGCTCGCCAGGTCTCCCCGCGCCGGCCAGCCCTGCCCGTCGGCCACCGCCAGGACTACCGGGTGCCACTTCTCGCCCGGGACGCCGAGGGTGAAGATCGAGACCGCGTCGGCAGTCCACTCGTGCCTGCCGCCCGCGCTCGTCGCCGCCTGCGCCTCATGCGTCGCCTTGATGGCACGGGGCGCCGGCACCAGGATGCGCATCCGGGGATGAGGATCCAGCAGAGGAGGGAGCGCTGCCGGTAGCTGTGACACGGGTCAGCGACCGGAAGGCGCCGCCCGCCAGGGCGGCGCATGACGCCTGGAATCAGGCGCGCACCGAGCAGGAACCGTTTGGCGAGGGCTGCGGTACGGACGGAGGAGCGGGAGGATCGAATCCTGCATAGCGTGACGCCTTTGGCAACGCCAGCACAGGAGGTCAGTGCCCCCTGTGACGGCGCGAATCACCAACTAATCTCACCGACCCCCCGTCGGGCGACAATCGATCTTTGGATGGAGGGGGGGATTGAATTGTGGGCGGGAGTGGATTGCTTCAGCGAGGCGAATCAGGAGCAGCTCGGCGACAGGCGATCAGGGAACGCCGCCCGCGCCGCCGCACGGGCGCTCAGGCCGTGCTGACCGAGAGGGCAATCAAGACCTGCGCGGCGACGTAGCTGCTGATGATCGCGATCTGGGCGCCTGCAAACGGGCGCCGGAACCGATTGAGGGCGAGGATCGCATCCGACAGCATGAAGAGGGTGGCTCCTCCCGCCGCAAGCAACGCTCCCCCGCTGGGAGCCAGCCAGTCCCTTCCCCAGGCCCGCCAGACCATCAGCACAATCGCAGCAGTGTAGAGCAGGACCGGCACGCGGTACTGGCCCAGGCCGGGCCAGAGAAGTCGCAGCAGGAGTATGCCGGTTGCCGTGAGCGGAAGCAGCAGCGCCGGGGCCGTCCCGATCGGGACGCCGGAGGTGAAGGCGACCAGGTAGGCCAGGTGGGCCAGGAGGAAGGCGGCCAGCCCGGGCACGAAGCGGTCTCGCGGGAGCATCAGCATGACATCTCCGACCAGGGAGCAGCCCAGGCCGGCCACGATCGCGACCTGGTAGCGATGCCCATGCGCGCTGGTGAGGAGGGCGGCGAGGAGCAGCAGAAGCGCCGTGGTGAGCGGCTTGAAGAGGTACACCTGCCACCGTGGACCCCGATATTCGGCCCGGAGGTGAAACCAGGTCGAGAGGGCGGCGGCGGCGACGGCGACGATGGCGAGCACCAGGTGCAGGTCAGCGTGCCGCGGGACCGGGAGGTCGCCCCACGGCGAGGCCCGCCTGGAGCGCGCGCTCGAACTCCGGGTCGTGCCGGATGTCAGGAAGCGGGCGTGGCGGGGCGGGCGCCGCCGGCTGGTTGCCCAATGACCGCGCGTACCATTGGACATCCAGCCAGCGGCCCAGCTTGCAGGCAACATGCCGATAGGTGCCGATCAGCTCGAAGCCCATCGCCTCGTGAAACCCGCTGCTCGGCGGATTGGGCACCGTGACACCGGCATACGCGTTCTGGAACCCTTGGAGAGCCAGAATAGCGAAGAGGCTGGTATAGAGTGCGCGGCCGAGGCCCTGGCGGTGGGCGTCTGGGGCGGTGTAGATCGTGACCTCGACTGACCAGGCATAGGCGGGCCGCACCCGATGCGGACTGGCATAGGCGAACCCGAGGACGGAGTCGGCTTCCGCGACCAGCCAGGGCCGATGCGCCAGCGTTTCGGTAACCCGGCGGCTCATCTCGGCGCCGTCGGGGGCGGTCAGCTCGACCGACAGGGTGCTCCCCACCACCGCCGGCTCATAGATGGCGGCCAGGCGAGGGCCGTCGCTGGGAACTGCAAGGCGAAGTCGCATCGCGGCCTGGATGACTCCCCTGGTCGATGGGTGGGCGGCGAGCTGGCCTTCGCCTCAGGGGAGTTCAGTCGCCCGAAGGCGGAGGCGCGTGCCCCATGGGTCGCGGGCCACTCCGCCGTCCGGGCGCCGGTCCACCTCGGCCCCCGCCGCAGCCAGGCTGTCCAGGGCGGCATTGGCGTCTCGCAGCGAGGGGACCAGCACGTCCCACTCGAGGAGCCGTGCCTCATCCTCGGCGGCCGGTCGTGCTTCTCCCGCCCAGGTATTGGTGCCCAGGCGATGGTGATAACCTCCTGCCCCGAAGAACAGGGCTCCCGGGTAGTGCCAGACGGTCCGGTCGAATCCGAGCCCGTCGCCGAAGAAGGCGCCGGCCCGGGCGATATCTCCGACGTGCAGATGCACGTGTCCCAGGGTCGTACCGGCCGGCATTCCGCTCCACCGGCTCTCGCCCGCGGTCTCGAGCAGGCCGGCGACGTCCACCGGGTCGGTGGCCATCATCAGCTCCCGCCCGATCCGCCGCCAGGTGCTCTGCGGGCGATCGGCATAGACCTCGATGCCCAGATTGTCTGGATCATGGAGATAGAAGGCCTCACTGACCAGGTGGTCGCCGGCACCGGCCCGTACCCCGATGTCCGCCAGGTGCCTGACGAAGCGGCCGAGCGACGCGCGGTCCGGCAGCAGGATGGCGAAGTGGTAGAGTCCGAAGCATCCGCGGGGGGGCACCGGGCGCGCTCCCGCGCGCTCCCGCAACTCGATCAGCGGCCGGTCGTCCCCGTGAGCGGCGAGGGTCGCCCTGGAGGCCACGCGCGCGAGGAGGCGGAAGCCGAGCACCGTCTGATAGAAGACCAGTGAGGAGTCGAGGCTGGAGACCTGGAGAGTTACCTGGCCCACGCGCGTGGCCGCGGGAAGACGAAATCCGCGCGGCGGCTGGCCGTAACTGCCCGGGGTCGCCGGTTCCGCGGCATTGGAGTCGCCGAAGATGTCGTCTGTTCTCGCTCCCATGGCGACTCGGTCAGTTCAGTTTGCCGGGCTCTCCGGAAGCCTTGGCGGGAGGGGTTGCGGCCGGCTGGAGCCGTATCGCGAGACAATCGTACACCACGTGGCCGCCCTGATATGCAACGGCTCCTCGCTTCACCACCCGCCAGCCGCCATTGTTGAAGGCCCCCTCGGACTCGAGGCGATCGACGAGCCCCGGAGGCGCCCTCCAGGATCTCGTTCGAGGCCGGCACTCTGGGTCAGGACCAGCGGCTTGAGCCCGGGGCCGACGACCAGGCTGAGCGGCTCCACGACCAGGTTGGTCAGGTCCCGGGCCGCCTGGACTTCCAGGGACGGCTTGGCCTGGAGCTGGATCATCCGGGCCCGCGCGTCCGGGCCGACCGTGTCCTTGGTGGAGCCGATCAGGTCGAGCAGGTAGTTGCGGACGTCGTTGAGGTCCTTGACCGAGCGGAGCTTCTCGGGATCGGCGTAGGCGCTCAGCGCCTTGGCCAGCAGCGAGATCTCGCGCAGGTAGTGATTCCGCTGGTTCGACGGCACCAGGTACATCGCGATCATCGAGATCGGCATCCCGTCCGGGGCGCCGTAGTCGATGCCGGTCGGGCTCCACCCGAGGACGCAGACCAGGTCTTCCTCGAACGGCACCCGCGCGTGCGGGCAGGCCCATCCCTTGCCCAGCGCGGTGCTCGTGGTCCGCTCCCGCTCCATGACCAGTCCGACCACGTCCGTCCCGTTGGGCACCGACGGGATCGCCTCGAGGATGTGCGCCAGGAGCTGCAGGGCGTGGTCCCGGTTGTTCTCGGGCAGCTCGATCAGTCGTCCTTCCTGCAGGGCATCCAGCAGCGAGTCCATGGTTACTCGGCTCCGTAGCGCTTGATGAACCAGGTCTTCACCAGGTGAGTCAGCGTGGCGTAGCGTGACGAGGAAGGCCGCGATCCAGGCCCAGTAGGCCAGGGGAAGCGGCACCATCCCGAGCGTCGCCGGCGAACGGCGAGTAGGGCAGCCAGGCCGCGATCGCCATGATGGTCAGGGTGGTCAACATCATGGGCAGGGAGGCCCGGCTCTCGAAGAACGGGATCCGCCGGGTCCGGATGATGTGGACGATCAGGGTCTGGGTCAACAGCGATTCCACGAACCACCCGGTCTGGAAGAGGCTCGCCAGGTGGGTCTGCTCCGCCGCGCCGGTGCCCGGGGCGGCGAAGGCGCTGCACTGGAACACGAACCACATGAGCGCGAAGGTCGCGTAGTCGAAGATCGAGCTGATCGGGCCGATGAAGACCATGAAGCGCTTGATGTTGCCGATGTTCCACTTGAGCGGCTTGGCGATCAGCTCCTCGTCCACGCGGTCGGAGGGAATGCCGGTCTGGGAGAAGTCGTACAGCAGGTTGTTGGTCAGGATCTGGATCGGCTGCATCGGCAGGAAGGGCAGCAGGTAGCTCGCGCCGACGACGCTGAACATGTTGCCGAAGTTGGAGCTGGCCCCCATCCGGATGTACTTGGTGATGTTGGCGAAGACCTTCCGCCCCTCGATGATCCCCTCCTCCAGCACCAGGAGGCTCTTCTCCAGCAGCACGATGTCGGCCGCCTCCTTGGCCACGTCGACGGCGGAGTCCACCGAGATGCCGACGTCGGCCGCCTTGAGCGCCGGCGCGTCGTTGATGCCGTCGCCCATGAACCCGACGACGTGGTTGCTCGGCCTGCAGGGCCCGGACGATCTGCTCCTTCTGCACCGGCGACAGCTTGACGAAGACATCGACTTCCTGGGTGACCCGGGCGAACTCCTCGGGCGCCATCTGGGCCAGCTCGGCGCCGGTCACGATCCGCTCCACCGGCAGGCCGACGTCCTCGCAGACCTTGCGGGTGACCAGGCCGTTGTCGCCGGTCAGCACCTTCATCCGGACCCCGGCCTGCTTGAGCAGGGTCGAGCGCCTTCTCGGCCGAGTCCTTGGGCGGATCGAAGAAGGCGATGTAGCCCAGCAGCACCAGCTCGCTCTCGTCGGCGGTGGTGAAGGAGGTCTTTTCCCGGGGGAACTCCCGGTAGGCGATGCCCAGGACCCGGAAGCCGTCGCTGTTGAGGCGCTCCACCTCCTCGAAGAGATCCGCGCGCATCATGTCGAGCAGCGTGAAGACCTCGTCGCCCACCTGGTACCGGGTGCAGCAGCTGTAGATCTCCTCCACCGCGCCCTTGCAGACCAGGACGTGGTCGCCCTCGTAGTCCACCACGACCGACATCCGGCGGCGCTGAAAGTCGAACGGCAGCTCGTCCACCAGCCGGCAGTTCTGCTCCACGTCGAGGTCCGCGTGCTCGATGATGGCCCGGTCGATGAGATTGCGCAGCCCCGTCTGGTAGTAGCTGTTGAGGTAGGCGTAGTTCAGGACGTCCTCGCTCTCGACGCCGGTGATCCCGACGTGCTGCTCGAGCACCACCGCGTCCTGGGTCAGGGTCCCGGTCTTGTCGGTGCAGAGGATGTCGATCGCGCCGAGGTTCTGGATGGAGGGGAGCCGCTTGACGATGACCTTCTTCCCGGCCATGGTCAGCGCGCCCTTGGCCAGGTTCACGGTGACGATCATCGGCAGCATCTCGGGGGTGAGGCCGACGGCGATGGAGAGCCCGAAGAGGAGCGCCTCGATCCAGTTCCCCTTGGTCAGGCCCGACGATGAGGAACACCGCGAAGACCATGACCAGCATGAACCGGATCATCAGCCAGGTGAACGACCGCACCCCCCGGTCGAAGCTGGTCTCCTCCCGGCGCTCCGTCAGGCGCTCGGCGATGGCCCCGAAGAGGGTGCGCGTGCCGGTGTTGACCACCAGCCCGCGGGCCGCGCCGCTGGTGACGTTGCTGCCGAGGAAGCAGGCGTTGGGCAGGTCGCCCGGCCGCGTGCGCGGGAGCGGATCCGGCGTCGGCCGACTTCTCGACCGCCATCGACTCCCCGGTGAGCGCCGACTGGCTGACGAAGAAGTCCTTGACCGAGAGCAGGCGGAGGTCGGCGGGGATGATGGATCCGGCGTGCAGCACCACGATGTCGCCGGGGACGACCTCCGAGATCCTGATCTCCTGCTCCCTGCCGTCCCGGAGCACGAGGGTGCGCGACTGCACCCGCTTGCCGAGGGACTCCACCGCCTTGCCCCGACCGGCGATCCAGGATGTAGGAGAGCCCGACGCTGAGGACGACCATCGCCCCGACGATCGCGGTCGACTTGAATTCCCCGATGATGCCGGAGACCAGCGCGATGACCAGCAGCTGGACCACCAGCGGGCTCTTGCACCGGTGGTAGATGTCGGCCCAGAAGCCCGAGGTGCTTGCCGCGGGCCAGCTCGTTGGGGCCGTACTCGGCCTGGCGGCGCTCGACCTCCTCGGCGCTCAGGCCCTGGAGCGAGCTCCCGAGGCGCGTGAGCGCGTCGCCAGCAGACAGCTCGCACAGCTCGATGAGCCGGCGCTCGTCCTCGGCGTGGTTGGTGGAGGAGTCCGTCTTCATGCCACTGGCTCCACGCGTATCTGGGGGGTAAACACGAGGGCTCCCCGCTCTGGAGTGAGTCGAGGGAGCCCCGAACATGGCGGCGCCGTGTCACACCGCCGTCACGGCGACCGCGGACGCACTATCAGAACGTTTCTCGACACCGCCTGGCAGTGGCCGGTGTGCCGAGCGGCACAATCGCCCGGCGAGAATCGCGTGTCGCACCGGAGGCCGGGGCCCGCTGCGCGACAGCCGTCAAGCTACGCCCTGGCCGAAAGACGGTCAAGAGGCAAGTCCGGCCCACTGGCATATACCCACCCCGGATATACCTTGATGCCAAGCCGACTCCAGTACGGCCGACCCATTTGCCCGATGGCGCATGACACATACGATTCGCGACAAGACGAAGCTGTTGCACAGAACCCGCCGGATTGCCGGCCAGGTCGGTGCCCTGGAGCGCGCCCTCGACCGGGAGGCCTCCTGCGAGGAGATTCTGCGGCTGATCGCCGCGACCCGCGGCGCGCTGGATGCCCTGATGGCGGTGGTGCTCGAGGGTCACCTGCGGGAGCACTCCCGCCGGGGGAACCTTGGGCGGGACGCTGTGCCGACCCACGAGTTGATCCGCATTGTTCGAGCATATCTTAGATGACGGAGGGAGATGCGGGGGCGGAAATCGCCCGGCCGCCGCCGGCAGCTACTCGGCTTCTCTCAGGGAATGGCGGAAGCGACATGTCATACGGGATCCCCGGAAGCCAGCAGGCATCGAGGCTGGCGCAGGCACGTGTCATCGCCGCAATCACCACCCTGATCTGCCTGGTGCTCGGCGGCGACGCCATGAGCCGCGAATCGCCCGTCTCCCGCAGGATGGGTATGGCCTTCCTGAGCATTGTCGGAGTCGCTGCTGTCGCCGCCTTCCAGAGCAGAGGAGTGGCCCGCCCAATGCTAAGGTGGCTCTCCCTGCTCGCCGCGCTCCAGATCGCCTCCTGGGGGTGGCTGTTGTTGCCTCCCGCGCGGTCCCCCTGGGCCGTTTCGGTGCAGAGTGCGCTCATCCTGGTGGGATGGCTGCTGGCGTTGTCGCGGGTGACTGCGTTGCTCAGGGGCCCTGGCACTGGGTGAGGCCACCCCTGTCCATCACGCCGCCTTGCCGCCGAATCCGGGGTCGATGCGGATCAGTGCCGCGGCGGCGAACGACGGCAGCGTGGCGGCGCAGGCCCAGATGAAGAACTGGACATAGCCCAGCCGTTCCTGCAGCCAGCCGGCCCACATGCCCGGGATCATCATTCCCAACGCCATGAATCCGGTGCAGAGGGCGTAGTGCGCGGTCTTGTGTGCGCTGGCGCCGTCCGGGCCGCCGGCCACCATGAGCATGTAGACCAGGTAGGCGGTGAATCCGAAGCCGTAGCCGAACTGTTCCAGCGCGATGGCCGCGCTCACCAGCGACAGGGCGGTCGGCTGCCACACCGCCAGGGCCACGAAGACGAGGTTGGGCAGGTGCATGCAGACCATCAGCGGCCACAGGACCCTTGCGAGGCCGGCCCGGGAAGTGACCCAGCCGCCCAGCAGCCCACCGATCACCAGCGCGGTCACCCCGACGGTGCCGTACGCGATGCCGACATCCTGTGTCCTGAGGCCCAGGCCGCCGGCCGTGCGCGGGTCGAGCAGGAACGGTGTCACCAGCTTGAGCAGCTGCGCCTCGGCGAACCGGTACAGCAGCCCGGGTGTTGGAGACACCGAGATTCTTATACATCACGACCGCGACGGTCATCACCACCACGTACGGCAGCCCCTCGCTGAAGTAGAGCGTGGGAACCCAGCGCCATGGGCTGATCGAGTTGCGGGGCAGAGAATTGGACAAGAGTGGGGTGCCTGGTGATGGCGTCCTGGTCATTCGGGTGAGCCAACGGTGGAAGGTGCGCCTGTCCATTCCGCAGAGCAAGCCGGCACGCCTGCCCGAGCTGAAAGCAAAACAGCTCCCCGACGGTGAGGTCGAAGAGCTGCTTGGGGAGCTGTAATGGGCGATGAGGGACTCGAGCCGAAGGCGAGCGAGCACGGCCGCAGGCCGCGCGCAGCTCCACCCCCGACCTCGCGCATGTGAGGCCAGTCGTGGTCGCCTACCTGCGCCAGCCCGCGCGCGCCTGCAACAACTTAGCTCGTTCCGCCGCCTGCCCGCACTTGCCTGCGCCTATCGCGCTGACACGCTGGTTGTCACGCGGCGTGGATTGGCGCGACGGCTCGAGGCGCCGTAGGTTGTCGGTAACGCACCTCCGGATGGACAACGCCCAGCCAGGATAACCCTCGACCCCCGACACCAACGGTCAGCCCAGCCCTCTGGCCGGCGATGGCGCCGGAGAGCGCCCGCGCGCGTTCGAGTACGGAACCGGAAGGGCCCCCCCCGGGCATCTTTTCTGGCGGCGCGGGGGTTCGTCGTGGACGCCGTCGACATCTCGCCGACCGCGATCGCACTGGCCCGTCGCTTTGCCGACCAGCACCGTCTGACGGTGTCGTTCGCGGTCTGCGACATCCAGTCGATGACACCGCCGGGACTCTGTACAACCTGGTCGTCGACAACTTCTGCCTGCAGTGGCTGGTCGCCGACAACGAGCGCCGCCGCGTTCTGGCGATGGCGCAGAGCCTGGTCAAGCTGGGCGGGAACTTGGTCGTCGGCACGGTCCCATATCGCGCAGGTCGAGACTTCGGCACGGACCGCTTCGACCTGTCGACCGGGATCGTCTACCGCCGTCTCCCGGTCGATCCCGGCGAATGCGAAGAGGCCGTGCGCATCGGGGCGGAATGATTCGTACCGTGGCGACGACTCGTGTTGAGCCCGGAGTTGTTGCGGGCCGAGCTGGAACGAACCGGGCTTTGCGTGACGCATCAGGACGGCACCCGTTGCCTGTGTGTCCCGACCGTGGCGGCGCTGTAATCCCATGACTCGACCGCTAATCGCCTGCTGCGCCTATCCGTTCGGCTACGGCCCGGCGTCGAAGCTGCTCGTGCTGGCCCGTGCGCTGCGCGCTCGCGGCTGGGAGCCGGTGTTCCTGGGAACCGGCATTGCCCGCGAGCTCGCCGCCCGCAGCGACGTATTCGCGCATGTCGTCACGGCTGAACCGGACGATCCTCAGACTCGCGGCTGGCTCGACGCGGCGACGGCGCTTCTTTCCGTGATGGATCGCGACTTCGCCGCCATCGCGTGCGAGTCCGGCCGGCCGTACTTCGTCGTCGACAGTCTCCTCTGGATGCGCGACCGCGTGCCGGACGTGTTCCTGTCGGCCAGCCGCTACTGGGTGCAGGACTTTCCCGGCGTCCGGGCCCGGATGGCGGAAATCCAACCGACGCCGACGGTCGTTGGCCCCATTGTGCCCCCGATGAGTCGCGCCAAATCCGGACCCAACGCGGGTTTGGTGCTGAACCTGGGCGGGATGGAGTCGCCCAACGGCGACGTCGGCGGCGCGATACGCTACGCGGACTTCGTCGTCGGGGGGTTGCTCGGCTCCGGGCTGCTGGCTCGATTCGCCGGCCGCACTACGGTGTTGGGCGGTCGCGGCATCGTCGATCATCTGACCCGCCACCACGGCCGGGCAGGTCTTGAATTCGTGTCGCTGTCCCACGACGAGGGTCTCGGCCGGCTTGCGGAGGCGGCGGTGGTGCTTACGGCCCCAGGTCTGACCGCGACCCTGGAATGCTTTCAACTCGCGGTCCCTACGTTCTTCCTGCCACCGCAAAATTTCAGCCAGTGGTGGAGCCTCCACGTGCTCCGCCGAAGCGGGTTGGCCCCGGGCTCGTTTCACTGGCAGGACCGGTTGGCCGAGAGCCCGATCGTCGAAAGAATGACGGAAGCAACCCGCGGGCCGTTGCTGCGCGGAATCATCGATCGGCTCGTCGCCGACGAGGCCGCGCAAGCAGCGTACGTCGTTTGCCTGGGCGCAGCGTTGGCGACAGACCGGCCGGCTCTGGCGACTCGGCAGCGGGCGTTTTTCGACTCGCTCGGGCCCGGCGGCGTCGAGACAATCGCCCGCGAGCTGACGGAGCTGTGTGGCTGACCGGAGGTCGCCGATGGACGACTGGATCGCACATCTGTTCCAGGACAAGGACCTGCTCCGCATGGGGCATGGCCAGCGGGTGGAGGACCGGAACCTCGGCCTCGGCTGGGTGTATTACGCGCTCGCCCGGCTGCTGCGGCCCAGGAGGGTCGTGGTGATCGGCTCGTACCGCGGCTTCGCCCCGCTGGTGTTCGGCAAGGCCCTGCACGACAATGGTCGGGACGGCTCGGTTTGGTTCATCGACCCGTCGCTCGTCGATGACTTCTGGAAGCAACCGGGCGCCGTCGCTGCGCACTTTGCCAGGTTCGGCGTGACCAACATCCGGCACTTCCTCATGACCACGCAGGACTTCGTCGGGAGCGGGGAATACGGGGCGCTCGGGCCGGTCGACTTGGTGCTCATCGACGGCCTGCACACCGAGGAGCAGGCCGAGTTCGACTTCAACGCAGTCGCGCCGAAGATGACGGCCGGCGGGATTGCGCTGTTTCACGACAGCGTCGCCATGGCAGTCTCACCGGTCTACGGCCCCAACCGGGCCTATACCTGCACGGTGCGTCGGTTCATGGATCGGCTCAAGCAACGGCCCGAGTTTCAGGTGTTCGATTTGCCGTTCGGGCCGGGCCTGACGCTGGTGCGCCGGGCGGAACTGCCGCGGGCCTGACGCCGCGGAGCTAGCGAGGGGGCGAGGTAGCGGGAACCCCTCGCAGCGCTTGCACCGCCTCGCGCTGGTACTTCAGCTCGGCATAGTCGGTCGGTCGCTGGGCGACGTATCCGAGCTCCTGCATGAAATCGAGGAGTCGGTTCATGGCCTCCCGGTTGTCGAGCGCCTCCACGTTCGGTCGGTTGTGTTTCAGGGCGGCGCGGACGAACTCCGGGTTGACGCCGATGTAGGCGCCCCCGATGGTGGCAGCCTCATCCGGCGCCTGATCCACCGACTGGCTTCCCCGGACGAAGGCGGTCACGACGCGCTGCACCAGGTCGGGCCGCTCCCGGAGCACTCGCCGCGAGGTGGTCAGAGTGCACCCCGGCGCTCCCGGCCAGAGGTCCCCCGTGCGCCGTGCCACGTAGCCGATGCCCAACTCCTCCAGCATTGTCGCGTACGGCTCCACCATGGCGGCCGCATCCGCGCCCTGACCGACCAAGGTCAGGATCGCGCCGTCGCCAGACGGCTGGCGGATCTTCTTCACCCGGTCGTCCCAGCCTAGGCTGCGCATGAGCCCGTGAGCGGTCAGATCCTTGATACCTCCGGGCTGGGGAACCGCCACCGTCCGCACCTGGTCCAGCGCGAGCCCGCTCCGGACCACGACGGCCGCTTCCTCGTAGCCGCTTCCGCAGATCAGCATGAGCTCGTCGCCCCGCGCGCTGGCGGCCGCGACGCGAGTCCACGGGATCACGGCGAACTGGACGGTGCCGCTCCGCAACCGCTCCGGCACCATCCACGCCGTGGGCTGGATCTCGATCTCTACGTCGAGACCCTCCTCGGCGAAGAACCCCTTCTCCTTGGCGACGTAGGCCGGCATCTGGCAGATCCCCCGCAGCAGCGACATGAGGATGTGTTCCATCTGGTCCCTCCTGTTCGGTGGCTTCGACGGCCCGACTGGGTGGGGCGGGACAAGGGTGCGGCGTCCTCTCCGGGTCGGCGCGGTTGGGAGAGCCGGTGCTCATCGCGGCCTCGATCCCGCGCCGTTCGGCGCCGTGTCCTCGGTGACAGGGCATGACACCCCGGGAGAGGTGAAGAGGGCGTCCTGCAGGCGCTGAGGAATCTCCATCCCCGCCCGCTCGAGATACAGATGCGCGACCGCGGCCATCGTGCGATGCATGGCGGGCGCCAGATATGACAGGCGGCCTTTCGGAATGTGGAGGTACGGGTAGGGGTTGGCTTCCCAGATGATCAGTTCGCCGCGCCGGTCGAACCCGTAGTCGAACGCCACGAAGTCCAACTCCAGGGCCCTTCGGGCCCGCTGGAAGAGCTCGTGATGCGGTTCCGGCCGGCTGACATAGGACTCCTCCTGGCTCCGCGTGGTCTCGTTGTGAAAGCGGATGTCGCCGCGCGTGATCCAATCCTGAGTCACCTGCAGGTGGTGAGGGACGCCCATGCGGCCGGCCACGATGTAGCGGAACTTCGTGAACAGGCCGTCCTCCGGACTGCGGACGTCGACGAGCTCCACGGCAATCGGGCGCCGGAACCGCTCGAGCGGTATTGCACGCAGCTCCCGCTCGGTGTCGGCCCGGAGCATGAGGCCTCCGTGGCCGGCGTCCTCCCGTACGAAGAGCGGTAACGCCAGCCCACAGCCGGTCTCGCGGAACTCTCGATGATCGCCGATGACCCGCATGGCCGGGGTGCGGATTCCCGCACGGGACAGCCGGCTCGCTGCCTCGAACTTCATCGCGTTGCTTAGCCGGTCCACGCGGTTTACCACGGGAATACGGGACCGATCGCACGCGGCGGCCAGGCGACAGGCCCGGGAGTACGCCCGCCGCGACCAGTTCTCGACCGGATCCTGGAGCCAGGGCACGTGGAGCGCGTACGGGGACCAGTCGGAGATCCAGCACGGCAGCAGCCTCAGCTCGAACAGTCCCCGGATTTCGGGGACCTGTTCCTCTACCCAATGCAGTATCACGTCGTAGCTCTCGGGATACCTGCCGGCGTGCCGGACGACCAGGAAGCGCTTCGCCTCGCCCCGCCAGCGGCGGTTCACGCTGCCAGTCGTGCGCCCTGACCAGGAGCCGGTCCCGGGCGTCGAGGAGCCGAGTCCTCAGCCTCACCGCCCGCTTGAGCGCGCGGAGTCGGGTCACGGGCGTTAATGCTCGGTCCGCTGCGGTCGGGGGCGCAGGTTGGCCGACACAGCGGCCAGCGACTGACGCTCCTCCATCCAGCGGCGAACGGTTTCCGGATAGAAGGCCCGGGTGACGAGGTCGTAGAGCAGCTGTCCGGTTCGCGGTGAGGCCGATCGAGCCGAGCTGTTCCTCGATGAGCCCAGCTTCCGAGAGGCGCGTGAGGGGCTCCGCGAAATCGCTCTCCAGCGAACAGCCGAACTCCTCCTGGTACGCCGCCCGCGGCAATGCCTTGCCGTCCCCCAGCGTCAGGGCCAGGAACCGCAGCTTCCGCTCGTGCCCGGACAGCGCGATAGTCTCTTCCACGGGGCTCGGCCAGTCTCGACCCGTTCCAGGTAGGTCTCGAAGCTCGCGTGATTGCGGAAGACCACATTGTCGAGGCGCGAGCGGGCGCTCATCCCGACGCTGAACTGGTTTCCGTGTCCGGTCACGTCTTCGAAGTTTCGGACGACTTCGGCCGCGGGCCCGTCCACCGCGTGCCGATGGAAAGTGTGCCAGCGCTTCGGGACGAATCCGAGCTCGCGCGCGGCGGTCGTGACCGTCGAGCGCCAGCGCACCAGGTTGGCCAGATCGAGGCGCTCGTCATCCGCCAAAGATCGAGCCACGGGCGTACGCTCGTTGACGCGCAGATTATAGGTCGTAATCGACTGGGCTCCGAGCCCGGCGATGGCTTCGAAGTCTCGCCGGAAGCCGTCGTGTGTTTGGCCTGGCAGGCCGTAAATCAAGTCGATATTGACCATCAGGCCGGCCTCCACGAGCAGCCGACAGCTCGCCTCGACCATCTCCCGCGTGTGCCGACGCTGGACGGTATCCAGCACACCGTCGTTAAGGCTCTGGACCCCCATGCTCACGCGCCCGATGCCGTGACTCTGCAGCACGGCGACGTGCTCTGGCGTGAGCGTTTCCGGGGAAGCTTCCACCGTGTGCACGTGCCTGCTGCCAGGCGCCATCTTCTGAAAGACGGCCTCGAGCATGCGGGCGAGGAGCTCGGGAGGGAGGGCGGTGGGAGTGCCGCCGCCGACGTACAACTGAGTCAGCAGGCTTCCCTCTCGCACCCAGTCAAGCTCCATGATCAGTGCATCGATGTAGCGGCGCTTCTGCGCGAGGTCGGCGCCGATTTTGGTCGCGTAGAAGCAGAACGTGCAGTGATAGCTGCAGAAGGGAATGTGGACGTAGATTCCGAGGTCGCGGCCGACTGGGTGCGGCCGTTCGGCGGTACTACCGGCTGTGAATCGCGGCGCCGACATCGGATAGATGTTCGGCGGTGCGTACGACACTGCAGCAGCAGGTCCCAACACGGCCAGGACGCGGGCGAGATCGAGCGTTTCGGGAGAACTGGTGGTTCGAGTCATTGCGGTCCTCGATTTTCCTCGGGGAAGGGCTGTGACGCTCGCCGAACCGGCAGAGAAACCCACAGGGGAGGGTGCGCAAGGTTGATGCCAGTTACGAGGGATTTTACCGAGCCGACGCGGCCGCGGGGGCAAGGCGACTGGCCCTAGGCGGATCGTGTGCCGGCGGGAGCGGTCAGGAGTCGAAGCGACCGCGGTCTCTCATGCGGTTGGCGCCGCCTCCGCAGTGGAAGGGTGCACGTGGCGCCTAACGATCCCCCACAAGCTGCAGGTCCGCGGCACGCTCGGCAAGCCCTCCAGGGCAGCACGGCGATCCCCGCACGTACGACCAGCTGCGCTGTCGACTTGTGAAGCAAGAGCTATGCATCACCAAGGGCGGGGATGGCACTGTGTACTATTAAGTGGCCCCTGACACGCTGGCTGGCACAACCTCGCGCACGAGTTGTCACGATCGAAACAGAAAAGCCCCGCATCGCAGTGCGGGGCTTTGTGTTATGGCGATGGGCGATGAGGGACTTGAACCCCCGACCTCGCGCATGTGAGGCGCGCGCTCTAACCAGCTGAGCTAATCGCCCGGTGAACGGGAGCCAATCTTAATCGAAGAGCAGGGAAGTGGGGAAGTGGCGACGGGGGGATTGAGGGATGTGGGGATTGAGGGATTGAGGGATCTTCTGCCCACTCTGCCCCTCTGCCCCTCCTATATCAATCCTTCTCTCCTCATCCTCCCGATCTGATCAAACCGCTCCTCGTGTACCGCCAGCACCTCGGCGGGCGAGACGGTGGCCACCCCGGACTTCCCGACCTCGACCCCGGCGGCGTAGTTGGCCAGGTGGGCCGCCTCGATCAGCGTCGCCCCCGCCGCCAGCGCCGTGCCGACCCAGGCGGTGACAGTGTCGCCCGCGCCCGACACGTCGTAGACCTCGCGCGCGATGCTCGGAATGTGAGTCACCGCCCGGTCCTTGGTGACCAGCAGCATCCCCTCGGCCCCCAGCGTCAGCAGCAGGTTGTCCACCTTGAGCCGCTCCAGCGCCTGGGGGATCGCGTTGCGGTGCTTGAGGTCCATCGCCGCTCCCATCGCCGCCTCGAGCTCGCGCCGGTTGGGCTTGAACACCGTGGCCCCTTCGTAGGCGAAGAACTG
Organism: uncultured Gemmatimonadales bacterium; assembly: GCA_963724265.1. Lineage (GTDB taxonomy): Bacteria > Gemmatimonadota > Gemmatimonadetes > Gemmatimonadales > GWC2-71-9 > DATEHG01. The sequence continues at coordinate 910,063 of CAVRTU010000005.1, read as the reverse complement.
GCGGAACTTGGGGTCCACCACCGTGGGCAGCCCGCGCTTCCGCGCCAGGCCGAGTGCCGCGCGGATGACCGTCGGCGTGAGGGCGCCCTTGTTGTAGTCCTCGAGCAGCAGGGCGTCGGCATCGGCCAGCGCCTCCTCCACCCGGGCCCCGAGCTTCTCGCCTTCGACGGCATCGAGCAGGGTGTCCACCTCCTCGTCGATCCGCACCACCTGCTGTCCTCGGGCCACCACGCGGGTCTTGGAGGTGGTGGGCCGGCCCGCCATTGTCAGCATGAACCGGTCGTCGAGATGGGCCGCCACCATGTCGCGCCGCAAGGCGCCGCCGTCCTGGTCGTCACCCACCACGCCGACCAGGTTGGCCGTGGCGCCGATCGCCGCCACGTTGGCCGCCACGTTCGCGGCACCACCCAGCGCCGAGCGATGCTCGTGGACCGTCACCACGGGCACCGGTGCCTCGGGCGACAGCCGCTCCGTGTCCCCGATGAGATAACGGTCCAGCATCACGTCGCCCACCACGGCGATCCGCCGCCCCCGCATCTTCTCCAGCAGCTGGGTCAGTCGGTCGCGGGTGAACGGTCCCGGCACCGGTGTCTGTCTCACTTGAAGCTCCCTCGGCGGCCCCATCCGACAGTAAGGAAGAGACGGCCCACGAACTGGTCGTCCGACTGCCCGGTGACGTGGTCCTGGTTGTTGACGTGCTGGTACCCCGCGCTGCCGGCAAACCGAACCCAGCGCCAGGCGCCGCTCACCGTGAGCGCGGCCCGCGCGGTGGACTCGATCACCCCGACGAATACGGTGGGGGTAGCCGTCGAGATCGGTCCCACTGGCGGGGCGGGACTGGCCAGGCTGCCCTCGCCCTGGCGGAGGTAGGTCAGCTCGGGGGTGAGCAGGATCAGACTCGGCAATGGAATCCCCGCCGTCAGCGTGAGCTGGTCGTTGCCGCCGTAGTTCCGGCCGATGCCGATGCCGGCGTCCACGAAATTGTCGTACTGGTCGGTGGCCCGGAAGGCCAGGCTCGACACCAGCGAGTAAGTGGCCCGCCAGGTAATCCAGTGACGGATGGGGCCGAAGGCGGCGACCGTGAAGGCGAACCGGTTGGGATAGGTATACCCCGAATCGTTCGACTTGTACTGGAAATCATCCAGCACCCCCTCGCCCTGGAGCGTCAGCCAGTGGGCCGCCTGCCACGAGGCATCGACGCCGACCTCGATGTTGGCGTTGTCACCCTGGCCGTACTCGTTGGACAGGAGCAGGAGGCTCACCGGGTTGCTGTAGCGGGCATCGAAGTTCTGGTCGTGGCCGGAGAGGACGTTGGATTCGAACAGCGCGAGCTGGACCCGCTGCGAGGCCCGGAGGTCCAGCCGGTGCGCGAAGAAGTAGCGGTGGACGATGAGCCCCAGGGTATCGGTCTCGTCCTGCAGCTGTGCGGCCTCGCTGCCGAGGTGGAAGGGACCGAAATAGAAATCGAGGCCGAACTCGGGGCGGGGGTAGCTGTAGTTGCCCAGCGTGAGACTGGTCAGCCCCTGCGGTCCCCAGTGCTGGGCCATCTGCCCGTAATAGATGCGGGCCGGCTTCCACTGGGCGCTGATGTACGCCTCGATCATCCGGCCGGTGACGGTCACGTCCTTCCGTCCGGTCCAGTCGGGGTCGAGGATCAGGCGCGGCTCGATGTCGGGCCGGCTGACCAGCACCACGGGACCGGCGGTGGCCTGCAGATCGGCCTCGAGGTAGGGCCGGGTGGCGCCGATCCCATCGGGGTGAAGCGGATCCACCCGGGCCTGGGTGAAGGCCTGCAGGCCGCCACGGACTTCGACGCCCCAGGTCGCATCCGCCACCGGCTCGAGGAACGCGTCGCGGAGCTGGGCGCGGGCCTTGGCCACCGCGGGGTTCGTGGTGTCGGCCGCATCGAGCGCCCGCATCAGGTCCACACGGCGGAAGGGACGGATAAAGGGGCTGGGGTCGCGGATGACCCCGGCGTTGATCAGGTTCTCTATGTAAGGAAGGCGAGGGTCGTCGATCGGGAGGTAACCCGACACCTGGGCCGGGAGGACGGCGGGCCAGGCGAGGAGCAGGGCCAGGGCGATTCGGCGCGAAACGGGCATCGGCCGGTAAGGTAGCCCGGCCCGGGCGAGGGTCGCCAGCTTCCGCTATCTTGGGGTCCCTATGGATTTCCGGATCGAATCCACCCGCGGCGACCTCGTCGAGTCGGTGCATCGGCTCTCCGTGGCGGTGGTGGACCACGCCGGCCGCCTCATCGCCTCCGCCGGCGACCCGACCCTGGTCTCCTTCTGGCGTTCGGCGGCCAAGCCCTTCCAGGCCCTTCCGGTGGTGCAGGACGGCGCCGCCGACCACTGGAAGTTCACCGCCGACGAGCTGGCGTTGGCCTGCGCCTCGCACTCGAGCGAGCCGATCCACCTCGACGTGGTGGATCACATGCTCCGCAAGATCGGCTGTACCGAGCAGGACATGGCCTGCGGCCCCCATCCGCCGCTGGGGTCCGACCTGTCGGAGGCGATTCCGCGCGTCCCCACCGCCATGACGCCGCGTTGGAGCAACTGCAGCGGCAAACATGTCGCGATGCTGGCCCTGGCCCGCCACCACGGGTGGCCCACCGCCCGATACGAACGCGAGGACCACCCGGTGCAGGTCCGCTGTCTCGACGAAGTCGCGCGCTGGGCCGGCCTGCCGAGGGAAACGATCCGGCTCGCGGTGGACGGCTGCACCGCCGTCTGCTTCGGGCTTCCCCTCCAGGCCATGGCGACGGCCTACGCCCGGCTGGGCGCCAGCGACGAGGCGGCGGCCCGCCGGGTCCGTGAAGCGATGATGCGGCACCCGATGCTGGTGGCGGGCACCGGGAGGCTCTGCACCGATCTCATGGCGGCCTATCCCGGGCAGGTACTGACCAAGGTCGGCGCCGACGGGATCTACAGTGCGGCCTGGCCCTCGGCCGGCATCGGCATCGCGCTCAAGATCGAGGATGGCGACATGCGGAGCGCCCGCCCCGCGCTCCTGGCGGTCCTGCGCCAGCTCGGCGAGCAGGGGCGGATTTCGTTGCCGGGCGATGACTGGCCGGTGGCGGTGGCACGGCATGCCGAACTGCCCACCCTCAACACCCGGGGTGGGGTCACGGGAGTGCTCCGCGCGGCGGGGTACCTGCGTTATGCGGCGTAGGAGCATTGAAGGAATGGTGATGGATTCTCCCACGAAGGTGGTAGGGTAGATGTCGCGCACCGAGGCACTCGATGCCGGGACGCTTGCGCTGGTCCGCTTTGCGGCGGCCATCGCGGAAGGCGACGAGGCGGAGCTGCTCGAGCGGATCGACGAGCTCCGCGCGGCAGAGACGCCGGCGATCTGGGTCGAGGAGCTGTTGCTCCAGTCGCTGCTCATGGTCGGCTATCCCCGGACCCTGGTGGCGATGGCGCACTGGCGGCGGGCCGGGGGCGCGCCCGCTCCGACCTCCGATCCCGACGCCGACTACGCCCGGGCGGCCGAGTGGCGGCACCGGGGCGAGGCGACCTGTGCCATGGTCTACGGCGACCATTACCGGAAGCTCCGGCAAAACGTCGCCGCGCTGCATCCGGTACTCGACGCCTGGATGGTGGCAGAGGGCTACGGCCGCACGCTGTCGCGACCCGGCCTGGACCTGCCGCGGCGGGAGCTCTGCGTGGTGGCCCAGACCGCCGTGCTCGACACCCCGCGCCAGCTCCACTCGCACCTGCGCGGCGCGTTGAACGCCGGCGCCAGCGTTGCTGATGTCGAGGCGACCCTGGGCGCCGTCCACCCGCTGCTCACCAACGCGCACTGGCGGCGGGTCAGGCAGCTGTGGGAAGAGATCAGTGGCGGCCTGGGCGGAGCCGATTGATGCTCATCGACCACGCCTTCGTGAAGGTCATCGCCGGCACTGGTGGGTCGGGGGCCAGCTCCTTCGCCCGGTTCAAGTACCGGCCGAAGGCGGGCCCTGACGGGGGCGACGGCGGCCGCGGCGGCAGCATCTATGTCCGGGCCGACGCCAACCTCGCCACCCTGCTCGACTACCGCTATCGCACGGTCTGGAAGGCGGAACGGGGAGAGCACGGCAAGGGAAAGACCCAGACCGGTGCTTCGCGGGACGACGTCTTTCTCCCGGTGCCGCCGGGCACCATCATCCGCGACCGCGCCAGCGGCGAGCGGCTGGGAGAGGTAATGAAAGCGGGAGAGACCGTCCTGGTGGCCAAAGGGGGCCGCGGCGGGCGGGGCAACGCCCGATTCGCCACCTCGACTCACCAGTCCCCGCGGGAGTGGGAGCCGGGCGAGGAGGGACAGGAGCGGGAGATCGAGCTGGTGCTCAAGCTGATCGCCGACGTCGGCCTGGTGGGAGAACCCAACGCCGGCAAGAGCACGCTGCTTTCGGTCATCTCCGCGGCGCACCCGAAGATTGCCGACTACCCGTTCACGACCCTGGAGCCGAACCTGGGCGTCGTCGGCCTCTCGGGGCACAGGTCCTTCGTGGTGGCGGACATCCCCGGGATCATCGAAGGGGCCCACCAGGGGAAGGGGCTGGGGCTGCGGTTTCTACGGCATGTCGAGCGGACACGGGTGCTGGCGTTCATGGTCCCGCTGGACCAGCCCGACCCGACGGCCACGCTCGCACTGCTGCGCAACGAAGTGCGGGAGTACAGCCCCACCCTGGCCGAGAAACCGTACGTCGTCGTGCTCAGCAAGCGCGACCTCCTCCCCGGCGGCGACGTGCTGCCGCCGATCGAGGCGCCGGGGGCCGAAGGCGTCATCGCGATCTCGAGCGCCGCCGGCAGCGGCCTCGAGGATCTCAAGGAGTTCCTGTGGAAAGTGATCGGCAGGGTCCGGGCGGAGGAACCGCTGCCGGAGGAACAGGACGAGGAGAGCGGTCCGGAGGAGGACCTGCTCTGGGAGGAGGAGCCGGCGGAGGAGTAGCCCGCGCACCGGAGGCAGCCGCGCGGCGTGGGTGGCGCTCGCCCTCACTCCGGGAATCGGCGCCACCCGGCTCAAGTCGCTGCTCGACTGTTTCGGATCTGCGGATGGTGCCCTGGCGGCGCCGTCCGCTTTCCTGTGCCGGGTCCCCGGGGTCTCTCCCGCCTGCGCCACGGCCATCAAGCGAGTCCAGGCCGGGCAGGGCGCCGACATTCTGGCCCGGACGGAGTCGCTCGGCGCCGCCTGCCTCCTCCCGGGCGATCCTCACTTTCCATCGGTACTGGCCGACATTCCCGAGCCACCCCAGCTGCTCTTCGCGCTGGGCCGGCTCGAGTTGCTCACTCCGCCAGCCGTGGCCATCGTCGGCAGCCGCGACCACTCCCCGTATGGTGCCGAGTGCTGCCGCCTCATCTCGGCCCAGGCGGCCCGCGCCGGCATCGCCGTCGTGAGCGGCATGGCCCGCGGACTCGACGCGGTGGCCCACCACGCCGCGCTGGATGCCGGCGGCGGCACGATCGGGGTGCTCGGCAATGGGCTGGGGGTCGATCTACCCCGCGGCCAACCGGAGCCTGTACGAGCAGGTGGAACGAAACGGCCTCCTCCTTACCGAGTTCCCGCCGGGAGAACGCCCCCATCCCGGCAGCTTTCCCCGGCGCAACCGCCTGATCAGCGGGCTGGCGCGGGTGACGGTCGTGGTCGAGGCGGCGCGGGGGTCGGGCACCATGCGTACCGTCGAATCGGCGCTCGAGCAGGGACGGGACGTCATGGCGGTGCCGGGGCCGATCACCAGCATGACGTCCGAGGGGACCAACCGGCTGATTCGCGACGGGGCGGAGCCGCTGCTGGAGCTGGCGGATCTCCTCCGGCACTATGAGGACGCCGGTATCCGGGGGGCGGAGGGGCAGGGGGGCAGAAGGGCAGTTGAGACCCAACTCGAGCTTCCCGTGTCACTCTCAGAGCTCGAAGCCCTCGTGGCCAGGACGCTGGGCAGCGACGCGGCGATCGCCGATGATCTTGCCCTGCGGCTGTCGCAGCCGGTAGGGATGGTCCTGGACGCGCTTTGTGGACTCGAGCTCGCTGGTGTGGTCGAAGCGGTGCCGGGAGGAAGGTTCAGGCGGCGGAGCTGACGACTGCGGGGAACGGGGAACGGTGAACGGGGGACGGGACTCGTGATCGGCCAATCCTCGGCTGAAGCCGAGGCTCGGCACTGGTCCCTGAAGGGACCTGGCATCCTCTTGTGTCCCGCATTGGACGCTCGATGCGATCATCGCATCCTGATTGCTCTGGGGCTCCACACGCTCGTCCTGCCCGGGTTTGCGACCCTGCGAGGCTGAGGTTGCGATGCGGCCGCGCAGCGGCGATTGGCCAGGCGGGGCTCTCAGCCCCGCGATTGTCGAACCCCCCCCGAACGCGCTGGCCTCGATCGCAGATTTGGGTAGCGGAGTCAGCCGGCCTGAATCGCCCAATCCTCGGCTGAAGCCGAGGCTCGGCACTGGTCCCTGAAGGGACCTGGCATCCTCCGAATGCAATGCGCCGAAGTGTCGAGCCGCCGGGCGGCTCCGCAGCCTCCGTGCGAAGCGTCAGGTCTTTGGGTGCCGGCCCACGCGCTCCGCCTGGCAGATCCCTCGGGCCTGCGGCCCTCGGGATGAGGAGGAGTGGCAGGTTCCGTCCCTCTGCCCCCCCGCCCCCGACCGAGCGACGGAGTCGCGAGGAAGCCCTTTAGGACCCGCCCCCCTACTTTCCCCCATCATGCACCTCTACCTCCACGTCCCCTTCTGCGCCCGGCGCTGCTCCTATTGCGATTTCGCCATCGCGGTCCGGCGGGAAGTGCCATCGGCTGCGTTATGCTGAGACGGTGCTGGAGGAGTGGGCCCGGTGGCAGGACCATCCGGCCTGGGAGGAATCACCGGGACTCGACACCATCTATTTTGGCGGGGGCACCCCGTCGCTGCTTGCGCCCACGTCGCTGGAACGAATTCTCGACCGGATCCGTGCCGACCGCGACCTGGCCCCGGCCGCAGAAGTGACGCTCGAGGCCAATCCCGATGACGTCACCGCGGAACGGGCGGCTGCGTGGCATGACCTCGGGGTGACCCGGATCTCGCTTGGCGCCCAATCGTTCGATCCCCGGGTGCTGGACTGGATGCACCGCACCCATCGCGCGGCGCAGGTGGCGGAGGCGCTCCGGCTGATCAGGGCCGCGGGGATCGAGGACCTGACCGTCGACCTGATTTTCGCGCTCCCTGACGGCCTGGAACGGGACTGGGAGGCCGATCTGGACCAGGCGCTCGCCCTGGAACCCGGTCACCTGTCGCTCTACGGGCTCACCGTCGAGGATCACACACCGCTGGGACACTGGATGGCCCGCGGTGCGGTGCGGCCGGTCAACGAGGAACGCTACGCCCGCGAGTTCCTGGCGGCCGACAAGCGCCTGGCGGCAGCGGGATACGAACACTACGAAGTGTCCAACTATGCCCGCCCCGGGCGCCGGGCTCGACACAACAGCGCCTACTGGCGCCGCGCGCCCTACATCGGGCTCGGGCCGTCGGCGCACAGCGGCCACGGCCGGGAGCGCCGCTGGAATCGCAGGGAATGGGCGGCCTACGAACAGGCGATGGAGGGAAGGGCGGACGTGGTGGAGGGCCGCGAACACCTGGAGGAGGAGGCAGTGAGACTGGAAGAGGTCTACCTCGGCCTGCGGACGATCGAGGGCATTCCCTCGGACTGGCTTCCCGACCGGGAGCGCCTGGCCTGGCGCGAAGCCGGCTGGCTCCGGGAGCCCGCCCCCGGGAAGGCATCGCTGACGCCGGAGGGGTGGTTGCGGCTCGACAGCCTGGTCGGTCACCTGCAGCGCGTCGGGGAGGGCCGATGAGCCCGCAGAAGAAGCCAGGCACGCCGTACCCGGCCCCGCGTACCAAGGCCGCCGCCCCAGCCGGGGCACGGACACCGCTCGTCAGCGCCGTGCTCGCGACGCTCGGATGGGCGGGCATCGTGCTGCTCGGCCTGCCTCAGCTGGGCGGACGCGAGGGCAGTGAGGGGCTGCTCTGGGCCGCGGGAGTGGGGGCGCTGCTCGGCCTGACCCCGCTTAAGCGCCTGCTCTGGGTCTACGCCGGCCTGGTGATGGCGCTCCTTCTCGTCATTGGCTTCACGCCGCTCATCGTCGGGCCGGTCCATTCCTGGATTCGTCGCGACCTGGTGGCGCCGCCGCCGCCCGATGCGGTCATGGTCCTTTCGAGCGGGATCTCCGCCGACAGCCTGCTCGATCCCGAGGCCGCCGATCGCCTGCTCTCCGGCCTCGCTCTGGCCCAGCGATGGCGCCGGCCGCTGGTGATCTCCACCGAGGTTGTGCGCTACGGGGATGCCGTCGTCACCTCGACCGACGACCAGCGGCGCCTGATCGCGCTCGCCGGCGATTCGATTGCGGTATTCACCGTGGACTCCGTGCATGACACCCATGACGAGGCGGTGGCGATGGCTGCGCTGGCGGCCCGCCACGGATGGCGGAGCGCGGCGGTCGTCACCGCGCCGGTGCACAGCCGCCGCGCCTGCGCCGCGTTTGAGCGCGCCGGGCTCCTGGTGGCCTGCCTGCCTGCCGAGTCGCGTGATATCAACCTCTCCACGCTGCGCGCCCCGGCCGACCGGCTCGCGGCGTTCGGACAGTACGTCTACGAGCGGCTCGGGTGGATCGAATATCGCTGGCGAGGGTGGATATAGCCCCCTCTGGCCTTACATTTGTGTCATGCCGGCCCCCGATTCGCTGACCGAGCGCGAGTTCCGCGTTCTCGAGGCGGTCATCCAGACCTACATCGAAACCGCCGAGCCGGCGGGCAGCCAGACTATTGCCCGCCGGTTCGGGCTGGGCGTGTCCTCGGCCACCATCCGGAGCACGATGGGCGACCTGGAGGAGCGGGGGTACCTGTTCCACCCCCACACCTCCGCCGGCCGGATCCCGACCGACCGGGCCTATCGGCTGGTACGTGGACAACCTGATGCGGCACGCGCCCCCCAGCCATGCCCAGCAGGAGGCGCTCCGCACCGGAGCTGCCATCGCCCCGTTCGACGATCGAGGAGATCGTGCGCCGGGCGGCCCAGGTGCTCGGCGTGCTGACCCAGGAACTGGGTGTCGCCGTGGCCCCCGCGCTGGACGAAGTCGTGCTGGAGCGGCTGGACCTGATGCAGGTGGCCAGCGACCGGCTGCTCCTGGTCTTCAACCTCCGGAGCGGGGCTGTCCGCACCATCTTCGTCGAGGTGCCGGGCACGGTGGCGGCCGACGTGCTGGGGCGGGTGACGCAGACCCTGAACGAGCGCCTCGGCAGGCCATTCGCTCCGGGATATCCGTCTCTCTCTGGCCGATCGCCTGCGCGATCGCGGGGACAGCCAGGAGGGGCGGCGAGCTGCTGAACATCTTCATCGCCGAGGGTGACGAGATCTTCGCCCGGGCCAGCAGCGACGAGGAGGTCCTGCTGGGCAGCGCCCGGGTCCTGGCCGACCAGCCCGAGTTCGCGTCCAACGACCGGATGCGGCACCTGCTGGAACTCACCGAGCGGCGCGACCTGCTCAGCGGCCGCGCTCGACACCCGCCGCCGCGAGGGGCTCACGGTCACCATCGGCGGCGAGAACCTGGACCCCCGGCTGACCGGGTTCACCCTGGTCACCAGCTCCTACCGCGCCGGCGACCTCTCCGGCGTGATCGGCGTCCTGGGACCGACCCGGATGCCCTACGAGAAGATCATCGGCCTGGTGGAGCACACCAGCCGCCTGGTGGAAGGATTGATGGAGTGAGCGAGTTCTACGCACCTGCTGGGTGTGGCGCGCGACGCCTCCGAGGCCGACATCAAGAAGGCCTACCGCAAGCTCGCGATGGAGTACCATCCCGACCGCAACAACGCGCCCGACGGCCGAGGCGAAGTTCAAGGAGATCACCGAGGCCTACGAGATCCTGCGCGATCCGCAGAAGCGGGCCGCCTACGACCGCTACGGCAAGGCGGCCTTCGGGGCGGGGCGGGGCGGCGGCGGGCGGCTTCAGCCACGTGGACCTGGCCGAGGCGCTCAACATCTTCATGCGCGACTTCGGCGGCTTCGATTCGATGTTCGGCGGCGCGGTCCGGGCCCAGGCGGAGAGCCGGCGCGGGCAGGACATCCGGGTCACGGTCAAGCTGACGCCTGGACGAAGTCGCCACCGGCGCGAAGCGCACGATCAAGCTCAAGACCCTGGAGCGCTGTACCGCCTGCGACGGGCAGCGGGGCGAGGAAGGGCACCAAGCCCCACGTCCTGCGGCACCTGCGGCGGCAGCGGCGAGGTGCGGCGGGCGGCACGCAGCCTGTTCGGCCAGTTCGTGTCGGTGGCGCCCTGTCCCGCCTGCGACGGCGAGGGCACCGTCATCGCCCACCCCTGCGAGGAGTGCCGCGGCGACGGCCGGATCCGGGCCGAGCGAAGCGTCGCGGTGGAGATTCCCGCCGGCGTCTCGAGCAGAACTACCTGACGCTCCGGGGCCAGGGTGCGGCCGGGGCGCGGAACGGGCCCAGCGGCGACCTCCTCGTCATGATCGAGGTGAAGGACGACGAGCGCTTCGAGCGCGACGGCGACAACCTGATCCACGATCTGCCGCTCTCCTTCTCGCAGGCGGCGCTCGGCCTGACCGCCACGGTGCCGACTCCGTATGGCGACGAGAAGGTGGCGGTGCCGCCGGGTACCCAGACCGGCACCGTCTTCCGGGTCAAGGGGAAGGGACTGCCCCGGCTCGGCCAGGGCGGCAAGGGCGACCTCAACGTCCGGGTCCACGTCTGGACCCCCGAGGCGCTCACCGAGGAGCAGATCCGGCTGTTCAAGGAAGCTCGGCCTCGCTCGAGGGCGCGCCGCCCAAGCGGCGGCGAGTCGTTCTGGGCCCAGCATCCGCGAGGCGCTGGGCGCGTGACCTGGTGGGCCGTCGAGGTCGGGGTCGGACGAAGGGCGAGCGCGCCGCGGTGGCCGCCTGGCTGGTGGCGCGAAACCGGGCAGGCGGTCGAGGAGCGCGACGACGGCACGCTGGTCTCCTTCGCCGAAGATCTCGCCGGCGCCGAGGGGCTCATCGGCAGGCTCCGGGCGGTGCACGGTCCCGGTGTCCGGACCGAGCGCCGCGCGCTGGACTCGGTGGACTGGACCACCCGCTGGCGGGACGGGCTGGGGCCGCGGCGGCTCGGGCGGCTCACGGTGGTGCCGTCCTGGATCGCATACCAGCGCGGCGCCGAAGAGGCGGTCGTGGTCATCGACCCGGAAACGGCCTTCGGCAGCGGCGAGCACGGCTCGACCCGCGCCGCCCTCCGACTGCTCGAGCGGCACCTCCGCCCCGGGCAATCGGTGCTCGACCTCGGCAGCGGGAGCGGCATCCTGACCATCGCCGCGGCGCGACTGGGTGCCGGGCGCGCCATCGGAGTCGAGGTGGACGACGAGGCGCTGCCGGTGGCGATCCGCAACTCCGCGGTGAACGGCGTGAGCGACCGGGTCGGCTTCGTGGCAGGCGAGGCCGTGGATCTCGCCCCGCTCCTCGGCCCCGCCGACATCGTGCTCTCGAACATCCTCCGGATCGTCAACGTCACGCTCCTCCCCGCCATCCGCGCCGCGCTCAAGCCCGGCGGCCTGGCCATCTTCTCCGGCATGGAGGAGGCGGAAGCCGTGGAGTTCCGGCCGGAGCTGGAGCTCGCCGGGCTTCACCCTCGTGGACCAGGAGACCGACGCAGGGTGGTGGGCGGTGGCCGCCACCCGCGCATGATCGCCATTCTCGCCGATCCCGGTACGCTGGTGGCGGGGACCTGGCTCGCCGTTCCGGAAAGCGAGTCCCATCACCTCCGGGTGCGCCGTGCCGCCGACGGCACGGAAGTCCGGGTCCTCGATGGTGAAGGCAATATCGGAAGCGGCGTCCTCGGCTGGAACAAGAAGTCCGCCATGGTGGAGATCGCCAGGGTTGCCGCTGAACCACGGCCGCCCGGACTGACCCTCGCCGTCGGTGCCGGGGACCGCGATCGTCTCGGCTGGCTGGCCGAAAAGTCCGCCGAACTCGGTGTCACCGATCTGGTGCCGCTGGAGACCGCGCGGACCGGCGGGGTCGCCACCCGGCTCCGCGGCGACCAGCTCGACCGGCTCCAGGTCCGGGCCCGCGAGGCGATCAAGCAGTCCGGGGCGGCCTGGGCGCCGCGCATCCACATGATCCTGTCGCTGGAGGAGCTGCTGGGCCGGCCCGCCATCGGACATCGCTGGGTCGCGCTCCAGGGCGGAGAGCCGGCTCCAGCCACGCTCGACCAGGAACCGCTGATCGTCGCCATCGGCCCCGAGGGGGGCTGGACCGATGCCGAGGTGAAGGCACTGGCCGCAGCCGGCTATCGGGCCACTTCGTTCGGCCCCCACGTCCTTCGGTTCGAGACCGCCGCCCTGGCGGCGGCCGCCGTGATCGCCGACTCCCGCCTGCGAGGAACCCGTGACTGACTGCATCTTCTGCCGCATCGCCTCCGGTGAGATTCCCGCCAAGGTGGTCAAGCGCACCGCCGACGCTGTGGCCTTCCACGATCTCAATCCTCAGGCGCCGGTGCACGTGCTGGTGATTCCGACCCGCCACTTCACGGCCGCGCGTGACGCCCGCGGCGAGGACGGCATTGAGCTGCTCGGCCGGACCCTGGCCTTCGCGACGGAGGTGGCGACCGACCTCGGGCTCGACGCCGGCGGGTACCGCATCGTCACCAATACCGGGGCGGACGGAGGTCAGACCGTCCAGCATCTTCACTTTCACCTTCTGGGCGGCCGCCGGATGACCTGGCCGCCGGGGTGAGCGTCACGCCTTGTCCCCCCGGTCGCCGCTCCCTATTTTTCCGTCTTGCCCGCCCCCGTGACGACACCTGATCTGGCCAGCCGCCTGGCGACCGCGATGACCGATGCGCGGCGGGCGCAGGACAAGCTCCGCACGCTGCTGTTCAGCACGGTGATCGCCGCGCTCAGGAACCGCCAACTGGAGGCGGACCACGCGCTGGCCGACGAGGACGTCGTCGAGGTCGTCCGGAAGGCGATCAAGTCGAGGCGGGAGTCCGTGGAGCAGTATGCCGCCGCGGGCCGCCGCGACCTGGCCGACAAGGAAGCCGCCGAGATCGCGATCCTGGAGCAGTACCTGCCGCCCGCGGTCGATCCTTCGGAAATCCGGGCCGCGGTGCGCGAGATCCTGGCGGGGGGCACGCGCGAGCTGGGCAAGGTCATGGGCGCGGTGATGCCGCGCTTCAAGGGCCGGGCCGACGGCAAGGTGATCAACCAGATCGTGCGCGAGGAGATCCAGGCCGGTTGATGCGAGCGGAATCGGAGCAGTCACGGGACGGGGTGCCCGCGTCGGAGGACGCTGGCACCCCGTTCGCTTTGCCGGGGCACCTGAGTGAGGAGGGGCTGGCGGCACTGGAGTTCGGCGCCGCGCTCGATCTCGTGGCGGCGCTCGCGGCGGGCCCGCTGGGCGCCGCGCGGGTCCGCGCCCGCCGCCCCTCCATCGGCGCCGGCCTGGTGCCGTGACGAGCTCGCCGACGTCGAGGAGGTGCGCCGCCTGGTCCGCGAACGGCGGGCCCCGTCGCCCGCGGCCGTGCCCGATGTCGCCGCGGCGCTGGCCGGACTCCGGGTGGAGGGGGCGGTGCTCGAGGGGCGGGTGCTGGTGGACCTGCGCCGGCTGCTCAGCGCCGCGCGTGAACTGGTGACGGAGCTGCGCGCCATCGCCGAGGACGCCCCCCGGGCGGCGGCCCGGATCCGTCCCCTGCCGGATCGCGCGATCGAACGCCGGCTCGAACTCTCGGTGGATGGCGATGGCGAGCTGCTCGACAGCGCCAGCCCCGCCCTGGCCGGCGCGCGGCAGGAGATTCGCACCTCGCGCAACCGGCTGATCCAGAAGCTCGAGTCGATGCTGCGCGGGCTCGAGGGCGGTGCCGAGGGGTCGGTGACGGTGCGGAACGGGCGCTACGTGATTCCGGTGCCGCGCGATTCGCGTTCCCGCCCCGCCGGCATCGTCCACGACGAGTCGGCCAGCGGTGCCACGCTCTTCCTCGAGCCGTCCGCCGTGCTCGAGCTGGGCAACGCCCTGCGCGAGGCGGAAGTCCGGGCCGAGCGGGAGGAGCTCGCGGTCTGCCGCGAGCTGACCGATCTCCTCCGCCCCGAGCGCCTGGTCCTGGCCGAGGCGCTCGAGATGTGCGTCGCGGTGGACGACCTGGTGGCCCGGGCCGCTACGCGGCCGCGACGGACGCGGCCTGCCCGGATCTGGTTCCCTCAGGGGGCCCGCTCGTCATCCGGCGCGGACGCCATCCGCTGCTCCTGGCGGTGCTGCCGGCCGGGAGCGTGGTGCCGTTCGATCTCGAGCTCACCGGCGATCTCCGCACCCTGCTCCTCAGCGGCCCCAACACCGGCGGCAAGACCGTGCTGCTCAAGGCGGTCGGACTGATCTGTGCTCTGGCCCAGGCGGGGATCCTGCCGCCGGTCGGCCCCGGCAGCAGTCTGCCGGTGTTCGGGGGCTTCTTCGCCGACATCGGCGACCGCCAGTCCATCACCGCCAGCCTCTCGACCTTCAGCGCCCACGTCGCCGTGCTCCGCAGGATCCTCGAGGCCGCCGACGCCACCTCGCTCGTGCTGCTCGACGAAATCGGCAGCGGCACCGATCCCGCCGAGGGAGCCGCGCTCGCCTCCGCGGTGCTGACGGCGCTGACCCGGCGGGGCACCGTGACACTCGCCACCACCCACCTCGGCGCGCTCAAGGAGCTGGCGACCCGCACCTCGGGGATCGCCAACGCCTCGCTCCAGTTCGACGGGGCGACGCTGCAGCCGACCTATCGGCTGCTGCAGGGAGTGCCCGGCCGAAGCTACGGCCTGGCCATCGCGCGGCGGCTGGGAGTGCCCGAGGCGGTGCTGCAGGACGCCGAATCGCAGGTGCCGGACAACGAACGGAGTTTCGATCGGCTGCTGGCCGACGTCGAGCAGCGGCAGCGGGCCCAGGAAGGGCGCCAGGCGGAACTCGAGGCGCGCGCCGCCGACCTGGAAAACCTCGCGGCGCGGCTGGCCCTGCAGCTGGACGGGCAGGAGAGTCGCGACCAGAGTCTGCGCCAGCGCGAGCGAGAGGCCGAACGCAGCGCCCGGGCCCAGAGTCGTGCCTTCCTGCTGGAGGCTCGGCAGAAGGTGGAGGAAGCCATCGCCCGGGCGCGGTCCGCGGTGACGGACGAAGCGGCCCGGGAGGCCCGGCGGATGGTGGAGGAGGCGGTGGCGTCGGAGTCGGCAGCGCTTGCCGCGCTTGAGGCGCGGGGGGGCGGGGGGGCGGGGGGGCAGTTCGACGCGGTCGAGATTGGTGCTCGTGTTCGGCTCCAAAGCGGCACGGCTGGGGAGCTCCTCGAACTTCGCGGCGATGGCAAAGCTGTTGTCGGAATCGGCAGCATGAAGGTGGTCGTCGAACCAGAGAACCTGGTGGTCGTCGGACCTGGGAGCCGACAGGAGAAGCGATCCCACTCCGCGAGGCGGTCTCCCGCCCCGCTGCCCCTCCGCCCCCCCGCGCCAGCAGCTACGGAGATCGACCTCCGCGGCCTGACCGCCGACGAGGCCGAGTCGGCGGTGGTGCTGGCGATCGACGAGGCGGTGCTGGCCGAGCAGCCCTACCTGCGGATCATCCACGGCAAGGGCACCGGTGCCCTGCGCGAGCGGGTCCGCCAGATCGTGGAATCCGATGGCCGGGTGACAAGAAGTGCCTTCGCGGCGCCCAACCAGGGAGGCTCCGGGGTGACCGTCGTGGAGTTCGGCGCATGAGCCTGATCCCCGACGAACTGGTCGAGCAGGTCCGCGACTCCGTGGACCTGGTCGGCCTCATCGGCGAATCGGTCGAGCTCAAGCGCACCGGCTCCGACTGGCGCGGCCCCTGTCCCTTCCACGGCGGCACCCATCGCAACTTCGCGGTGATCCCGAAGAAGGGCCGCTGGTACTGCTTCGTCTGCCAGGAGGCGGGAGACGTCTTCTCCTGGCTCATGAAGCGCTACGGCATGGACTATCCGACGGCGGTGCGCGACGTGGCGCGCCGGGTCGGGATCACGATCCCCGAGCGGAGCGAGCGCCAGGGCCCGGACCCGCGCGAGCCGCTCTACGGCGCGCTCGCCGCGGCGCAGGACTGGTTCCACCGGCAGCTGGCCGAGTCGGCCGAGGCGGCGGGAGCCCGCGAATACCTGGCGGGGCGGGACCTCGATCTCGAGGCGGTGGCCCCCTTCGGGCTGGGGTACGCGCCGCGCGACAACTCGTTCCGGGCGGCGATGACGGCGCTGGGCTTCAAGCCCGAGCTCCTGCTCGAGGCGGGACTGCTGGTGACGCGGGACGACGGTTCCGTGGCGCCCCGCTTCCGGGGCCGGCTGCTCTTCCCGATTCACGACGTCCGCGGCCGCGTGGTGGCGTTCGGCGGGCGCCTGCTCGGACCGGGCGAGCCCAAGTACCTCAACTCGCCGGAGACCCCGATCTTCCACAAGGGGAGCACGCTCTACAACCTCCACCAGGCCCGGATGGCGGCGCGGAAGGAAGGCGCCATGATCCTCGTGGAGGGCTACTTCGACGTGCTCCGCCTGGTGATCGCCGGGGTGGATCACGTCGTGGCCCCGCTGGGCACCGCGCTGACTCCGGAGCAGGCGGCGCTGCATCAAGCGCTACGCGCCCGCAGGCGCTGCTGCTCCTCGACAGCGATACCGCCGGCCTCAAGGCCACCTTTCGTGCCGCCGATGCGCTGCTCCGGGTCGGCGTGCGGGTGAAGGTGGCCACGATGCCCGAGGGCGAGGACCCCGACACCCTGGTCCGTGCCGGCGGGGCCGCGGCCCTGGAGCCGATCCTCCGCGACGCGGTGGATGTGCTCGACCGCAAGATCCAGATCCTGGAACGCAAGGGCTGGTTCGAGGGACTCGAGCACCGGCGCGAGGCGCTGGACCGCCTGCTGCCGACCATCCGCGCGGCCCACGATCCGATCACCCGTGAGCTCTATCTCTCGCGGGTGGCGGAGCGAACCGGGGTGGACAAGAAGGTGCTGGAGACGGAAGTGGCGGCGATGCGGGAGTGGGTGGAGACTCCGACGGCCAGAGGGGCAGGGGGGCAGGGGGGCAGTGGTGCGCCGCCGGTTCGAGATGAGAGCGCCCGGCCAGCGCGCGCGAATCCTGGTGCGCGCGATGAAGAGGCGCTGCTCGCGATCGCGCTGGCCGATGACGCGTGGCGGCGGCGCACGGTGGAGGCGGCGCAGCCTGACTGGTTCGAGGTTCCCGAGCTGAGGGAGATCTTCGAATCGCTGGCAAGGCTTCCCGCCGCGGACCTGGCTGTCATCCCCGAGGGACTCTCGCCCGCGGCCCAGGGACACTGGACCGCGCTGCTCGATCGGGCGGTGCTCCGGAACGGCCGGGGGCTCGACCAGGAATTCACCACTGCCTGCCAGCTGCTCGAGTCCCGTCCCCTGGTGCGCGAACTCCAGGGATTGCAGCGTCGGCTCCAGGCCGCCACCGGAAGCGAACAGGAAGCGTTGTTCCGCGAGAAGGCCCTTCGAATCGAGGAATTGAATGCCCGTTACCCCGAAGTCATCCGTACCCAGCATACCCGCCGACGGCTCCGCGAATCACCCGCCGACGGCCGTCGCCGATCCTGAACCGACGTCACGCTCTTATCCGGAGAACCCGATGAACGAAGACCTGGTCAAGCTGCTGGATCTGCAGGAACGCGACATGGCGCTGCTCGACGTGGACACCCGGCTGGCCGCCGTCCTGGCCGACGTCGATTCCCTCGACCGGGCGATCCAGGCGGTGGCCGATGAGGCCGAGTCCGCACGCCGCTCCGCCGCGGCTGCGGCCCGGCGGCGCGACGAGATGGAGGCCAAGATCGAGAGCTACCGGCGGCTGCAGGACCAGCGCCGCAAGCGGCTCGAGTTCGTCCGGGCCCCCAAGGAGGCCGCCAGCATGATGGCGGAGCTCGACCTCGCCACCTCCGTGCTGGCCAAGGAGGAGGGCGAATGGGTTCGGGTCGCCGACGCGGTCAAGGCCTCCGAGGCCGCCGCGGTCGCCGCCCTGGACCGGGTCCAGGAGGCCCGCGACGCACAGAAACCGGAACGCGACGAGGTGGATGGGCGCCGCATGGCGCTGGAGAAGGAGCGCGATGACCTGCTCGCCGACCGTGAACGGGCGGCCGCGCAGGTGGAACGGCGGCTGCGCCAGCGCTACGACCGCCTGCGGGCCCAGCGGGCCCGGAACGTGGTGGTTCCCCTGGCGGGTGCGGCGTGCGGTGCCTGTTACACCACCCTGCCGCTGCATCGCCGGACCCAGCTGCGCGAGAGCGCGGGCTACGACTGGTGCGAGGCCTGTGGCGTCATTCTCTACGTCGCCGTCGAATCGGGCACCTGAGTCGCTCCCGCCTCGATGCCCGCGGCGTTTCCCGCTCCCCCCCCGCGCTGGATCGTTGCGCCCGCCCCGCCTCCCGACCGGGTCCGGGCGGTGGCGGAGGCCCTGGGCCTGCCGACACCACTCGCCGCCCTCCTGGTGCAGCGGGGCCACGATGATCCCGACTCCGCCCGGCGGTTCCTGAAGCCCAGCCTCGACGACCTCGCCGACCCGCACTCGCTGCTCGATCTCGATCGGGCCGCCGACCTGGTGACCGCCACCGTCCGCGAGGGCGGGACCATCCTGGTCCACGGCGACTACGACGTGGACGGCCAGTGCGCCACCGCGCTGCTCACCCGCGCGCTCCGGGCGGCGGGCGCCAGCGTGGTGCCTTTCGTTCCCCACCGGCTGCGCGACGGCTACGACTTCGGCCCCGCGGGGCTGGCCGCCGCCCGCGAGGCCGGCGCCGCCCTGGTCCTGACCTGCGACTGCGGCATCACCGCGGTCGACGCGGTGCGTGCCGCGCGCGAGGCGGGCCTCCGCGTGGTGGTCACCGACCACCACCTGCCGGGACCGGAGCTGCCGCCGGCCGATGCCGTGGTGGATCCGCAGCGGCCCGACGACCGCTCCGGGCTCACGACCCTCTGCGGCACCGGCGTCGCCTTCAAGCTGGTGCAGGCGCTGGTGCCCCGGCTCGGGCTGCCGGAGAATCTCCCGCTCCACCTCCTCGACCTCGTGGCCCTCGCCACGGTGGCCGACGTGGTGCCGCTCACCGGCGAGAACCGCATCCTCGTCCGGCACGGCCTCCGGCTCCTCGCGACCACCCGCTGGCCCGGGCCTGCGGGCCCTGCTCCGGGTGGCCGGCCTCGCTGACAAGGAGATCAAGGCCGGCCACCTCGGCTTCATCCTGGGCCCGCGGCTCAACGCCGCCGGGCGGATCGGCGACGCCGCCGACGGGCTCCGGCTGCTCCTGACCGACGACGAGGCCGAGGCCGATCGCCTCGCCCGCCAGCTCGAGTCGCTCAACACCGAGCGCCAGGCGCTCGACCAGCGGATGCTCGACGAGGCGCTCGAGCAGGTCGAGCGGGAGGCCGACCCCGAGCGGGACGTCGGGCTCGTGCTGGCCTCCGATGGCTGGCATCCCGGCGTGGTCGGCATCGTGGCCTCGCGGGTGGTCGAGCGCTTCGGCCGCCCGGCCTTCCTGATCGCATTCGACGGCGACATCGGCAAGGGCTCGGGCCGCAGCATCTCGCGCTTCGACCTCCACGAGGCGCTGGTCGCAGTGCGGCGACCTGCTGGAGCGGTTCGGCGGCCACCGGATGGCGGCGGGGCTGACGGTGCGCCGCGACCGGCTCGACGCCTTCCGGGAGCGCTTCGCCGAGGTCGCCCGCCGGCTCCCTCACCGCTGCCGACCTGGCGCCCGAGCAGCGGGTGGACCTCGATCCTGCCGCTCAGCGAGATGACCGACGATCTCGAGCGGCTCTGCCGGCACCTCGAGCCCTGCGGCATGGGCAATCCCGGGCCGGTCTTCGGCGCCCGCGGCATCCGCCTCGGCGGACTGCGGCGGGTGGGCTCCGGTCACCTCAAGGCGACCCTCACCGAGCCGGGGAGCCGGCTCGATGCGATCGGCTTCCAGTGGTGGGACCGGGTGCCCTGGCTCACCGCGCTGCCGCCGGCGCGCGACGGGACCGCGGTGGACATCGCCTTCCGGCTGGAACAGAACGAGTACCAGGGCCAGGTCTCGCTCCAGGCCCGGATCTGCACCCTCGCCCCTGCCGCGCCCCGGGCAGCGGAGCACGCGGCGTGAGGATCGTCGGCGGGCCGCCTCGGAGGGCGGCGCCTCGTGGTGCCCGGCGGCTCGCGGGTCCGGCCCACCGCCGACCGGGTGCGCGAGGCCTGGATGAGCATCCTGCAGCAGGCGCTTCCCGGGGCCCGGGTGCTCGACCTCTTCGCCGGCAGCGGCGCGCTGGGGCTCGAGGCGCTCTCCCGCGGTGCGGCCACGGCCGACTTCGTCGAGCTGGCGCCCGCCTCGCTCACCGCCCTCCGGGCCAACATCGACGCCCTGGGGCTCGAGGAGGTCACCCGGGTGCACCGGGGCGACGCGCTCCGCTTCGCCGGCGCAGCTGGCGCCGGCAGCCTTCGACGTGGCCTTCGCCGACCCGCCCTACGCCCTCGACCACGCGGAGCGGCTGGTCGCCCTCTTCCGCCAGGCGCCCTTTGCGCGCATCCTCGCGGTCGAGCACCGCGCCGAGCTCGACCTCGGCGGGCGACGACACCCGACGCTACGGCGACACCGCCATCACCTTCTGCCAGGCGCCATGACCCGCATCGCGATCTATCCCGGCTCGTTCGACCCGCCGACCCGCGGCCACGAGGACCTCATCCGCCGGAGCCTCCTCCTCGCCGACCGCGTCATCGTCGCCGTGGCCAGGAACTCGACCAAGCAGCCGCTCTTCACGGTCGAGGAGCGGCTCGACCTGCTCCGCAAGTCGGTGGGTGGCGATCCGCGGGTCAGCTTCGAGACCTTCGACGGCCTGCTGGTCGACTTCGCCAGGGCCCAGGGGGCCGGGATCATCGTCCGCGGGCTGCGCGCGGTCAGCGACTTCGAGTACGAATTCCAGATGGCGCTGATGAACCGGCAGCTCCACCCGGCGCTCGAGACGGTGTTCCTGGTGCCGGCGGTCGACCTGACCTACCTGAGCTCCAGCCTGGTCCGCGAAGTGGCCCGCTACGGCGGCGACCTGGGCGACCTGGTCCACCCCGCCGTGGCCGCGGCGCTCCGGCAGCGGTTCGCCTGATGTCGTTCCGGGCAGAGCTCCTCGCGCGGGCAGCGGCGCGCCAGGCCCGCGTCGTCCTGCCGGAAGGGGAGGACCCCCGGGTCCGGGCCGCCGCGGCCCGGCTGGCCGAGCGAGGGAATCGCGCTCCCGATCGTGCTCGGCGGGGAGGGCGTCGGTCGTGGCGCAGAGATCCGCGCCTGCCCCGGGTGGCCCAGCTGCTCCGCGAGCGGCGCCCCGACCAGGTGCGGGACGGGGTCGACGCCCTCGACCTGGCCGCCGATCCGCTCCGCTTCGCCGCCGGCCTCGTCGCCCTCGGCGAGGCCGACGGGGTGGTGGCCGGCGCGACCCACACCAACGTGGATGTCCTGCGCGCCGCGCTCTGGGCCATCGGCGCGGCCCCGGGCATCGAGCGCGCCAGCTCGGCCTTCTACGCCCCGCTGCCCGACGGCCGGGTGCTGACGCTCACCGACTGCGCGGTCGTTCCCGACCCGACGCCGGTCCAGCTGGCCGGGATCGCGCTGGCGGCCGCGCGCGACCGGGTCCGTGTCGTCGGCGACGAGCCGCGGGTCGCGTTCCTTTCCTATGCCACCCGGGAGTCCGCAGAGGGTCCGTCGGTGGACCGGGTCCGCGAGGCGGTGGAGCGTTTCCGCGCCCTGGCCCCGGGAGTTGCGGCTGACGGGCCGCTCCAGGGCGATGCCGCCCTGGACGCCGCGGTCGCCGCCGCCAAGGCGCCGGGGTCGGCGTGTCGCCGGGCGGGCCAACGTCCTGGTCTTTCCCGATCTCGATGCCGGCAACATCGCCTACCGGCTGGTTCGGGCCGTTGGCCGGCCGCCCTGCCTGGGCCCCCTCCTCCAGGGGCTGGCCCGGCCGATGACGGGCCTCTCGCGCGGGGCGGGCGCCGATGATATTGTCGAGATGGCCGCACTGGTCGCCCTCCAGGGCGGCCCATCCACGATCTGACGGAGGTTCTGATGGGATTTGCCCTGTCGAAGGTCCCGGGCGGGGTCTGCCAGGTGAGAGTCGAAGGCCAGCTGATCGTCGGCAACCGGCAGGAGCTCAAGAGCGTGGTCCAGGAGGCGGTGGACCGGGGCGAGCGCAAGTTCCTGATCGATTTCAGCCAGACCGGCTACATCGACTCCTCCGGGCTCGGCGCCCTCGTCTCGCTCTCCAAGAAGGTCCGGGAACAGGGCGGGGAACTGCGCCTGGCCGGGCTCAACGAAGACCTGCGGTCGCTCTTCGAGCTGACCAAGCTCGACACCCTGTTCGCGATCGCCGACACCCCGGAACAGGCCCTTGCCGGATTCTGAGCTGGGGCCGCGCGGCCCTCCGGCTCTGCGTCCGGCGCACTCCCGTGCCCGGTCCCGGCGGGAGTTCCGTCGAAGTCACGCTCCGGGTGCCCAGTGACGTGGGGTGCGTCGAGGAGGTGGTGGACCTGGTCGACCGGCACTGCTGCCAGGGCCAGTGCATCGCCTCGCGGCGGTTCCGGTTCAACCTCCGCGTTGCCGTGGCCGAGGCGCTGGCCAACGCCATCATCGCCGGCAACGGCGAGGATCATTCCAAGGTCGTCCTGATCCACGCCGAGCTGAAGGACGACGTCGTCCTGCTGTCCGTCACCGATGAAGGCCCCGGCTTCGACGTCAGCGCGCTCCCGCCCGAACCCGACCTCCCCGATCTCGAGCAATCCAACGGGCGGGGACTGTTCCTCATCCGCCACCTGGTGGACGACTTCTACTTCAATCCGCAGGGGAATTCGATCTGCATGACGCTGCGCCGCCACTGAGCGGGCTGGAAGCTGGTGACCGAGGCCCTGGGCCAGCTCACCGCCCTCCAATTCCGCTTGTGGCGCTTCGACGGCGACCGGCTCCGGCCGTTCGCCGCCGCCGACAGCGGGACCTGGCCCGCGGCGCTCGCCGCGGGCCCGGGCCTGCACGCCGGCCCCGGCGGGCCGGTGTGGCTGGCGCCCATCCCATCCAGCGACGGGATCTGGCTCGAGATCGGCGGAGGGCCCCCCGATCGCCTCGAGCAGGCCGCGGTCCACGCCCTCCCCCTCCTCGGCACAGCTCCTGACGGCCGAGCAGGCCACGCTCGCCGTCACCGAGGAACTCCAGGTTCGCTACGAAGAGATCGACCTGCTCTACGCCATCAGCGACATCCTGGGCCGGACCCTCCGGCTCGACGAGGCGGCCCAGACCATCATTCGCGAGGTGGCCGACCTGGTCCGGCGCCCGGCGCGCCTCGATCATGGTCTTCGACGAGGCGGCGGGCGTGCTCCGGACCGTGGCCTCGCGCGGCTTCGATCACGCCGGCTTCGTGCCGGTCGCCGCCGATGATCCGCACTCGGTGGCGGCCCAGGCCTGGCGCGAGAACCGGGTCGATCGCCTTCGATCCGCAGGCCCGGCGACGCCATCGCCGGGCGAGCCCCGAGGGACGGACCTATGTCGGCGAGGCCTTCCTCTCGGTCCCGATCTGCTACGCCGCGCCCGGCGTCAGCGCCCGGTGCATCGGGGTCATCAACCTCACCGACCGGCTGGGCGACCGACGTCTTCGCGGTCAGCGACCAGCGCCTCGTCACCGCCGTCGCCAGCCAGGTCGGCGCCGCGCTGGAAAACGCCCGGCTGGTCGCAGCGGGACATGGGCCGCCAGCGGCTCCAGCGCGAGCTCGAGCTGGCCCACAATCTCCAGCTCCGGCTGCTTCCCGCGCCCTCGGTGCTGCAGGGCGACGCCGACGGTCGCCGCCCGGTTCGATCCGGCCGAGACGGTGGGCGGCGACTTCTACACCTTCAATCGGCTGGGCGGCGGCCGGGTGGGCGTCATGCTGGGCGATGTCTCGTCCCATGGATTCAGCGCCGCGCTGATCATGGCGCTGGTCATGTCGGCCGCCGGGCATCCACGCCGGGGTCGATGAACAGCCCCGATGAGACGCTCATCGCGCTGCTCGACAGCCTGGGCGGCGAGCTGGCCTCGACCGAGATGTTCTTCTCCGTCTTCTACGGCGTGCTCGATCCGGAGCGCGGCCGGCTGGCCTACTGCCAACGCCGGCCACCAGCACGCCTTCCGGATTCCGCTCGAGGGCGAGCCCGAGCGACTGGCTCGACCACCGCGCCGCCGCTCGGCCTCGCCCCGGTGAGCAGCATCTCCCGGCGAGTCGTGCCCTGGTCCCCGCGCCGGCGACCTGCTCTGCCTCTGGACCGACGGCCTGGTCGACTCGCGCAACGGCGGCGGCGGCTTCACCGAGGACACGCTGCTGCAGGCCATCTGCGCCCGGCGGGACCAGCCGCCCGAGGCGATCGTGGAGGCCGTCTTCAGCCAGGCCAAGCTGGCCTCACCGCGCGCGATCGACGATCGCACCCTGCTCATCCTCCGCATTTGAGCCGGCCCAAGAAGGCGCTCGGCCAGCACTTTCTCCGGATCCGGGCATCCTCCGACGCATCGCCGACTGCGCTCGACCCCGCTGCCCGGCGAGACCGTGCTCGAGATCGGCCCCGGGCCCGGGCGGGCTGACCGCGCAGCTCGCCGCGCGCGGGGCTCCGCCTGATCGCGATCGAGCGGGACCGCGACATGGTTCCGGGGCTCCGCGACCGGTTTCCGGCGGTCGACCATCGTCGAGGGCGATGCGCTCGAGGAGGACTGGCACCGGCTGGCGGGCGGGCCCTTCGCCGTCATCGGCAACATCCCCTACAACATCACCTCGCCCCTGATCGACCAGGCGCTCCGGCCGCCGCGGCCCCGGCGCATCGTCTTCCTGGTGCAGAAGGAAGTCGCCGAGCGGGTCGCGGCCGCTCCCGGGGGCAAGGAGTACGGCGCGCTGACCGTCGGAGTCCAGGCGGTGGCGACGGTCGAGCGGCTCTTCACGGTGCCGGCTGGCGCCTTCCACCCGCCGCCCAAGGTGGATTCGGCGGTCATCCGGCTGATGCCGCGCGAGGCTCCCGCTGATTCGCGACGACGAAATCGCGGCCTTTCGCCGCTTCGTGGTCGGGCTGTTCGGCTTCCGGCGGAAGCAGGTCGGCGCGCGCCCTTCGCGAACTGACGGGATGGGAGGCGGAGCGTGCGGTCCGGCCGTGGTCCGCCGCGCGGGCCTGGTGCGAACCGGCCGGATGGAGACGATTGCCCCCGGGGATTCGTGGCGCTCTTTCGCGAGGGGGCCTGGCATGGTAGATTTGTGAAACATTTCACAAATCGCACGATGCGCAAGATCGCCGACTCAACCGTCCGCCGCCTCTCGCTCTATCTCCGCTTCCTCGAGGAATTCGCGGAGCAGGGGCATGGCCACGATCAGCTCCGAGGAGCTGGCCAGCCGCGGCGGCACGACCTCGGCGCAGGTGCGGAAGGATCTCTCGTTCTTCGGTTCGTTCGGCAAGCGGGGGCTGGGCTATTCGGTGCCCGAACTGCTCGGTCGCCTGCGCGAGATCCTCGGCCTCGGCCGGCACTACCGGGTCGCGATGGTGGGCGCGGGCAAGATCGGCGGCGCCCTGGCCCAGTACCGCGGCTTCCGGCAGCGCGGCTTCGAGACGGTCCTGATCTACGATCGCGACCCCGGAAGATCGGCACCGAGTGGAACGGCCTGCGGGTCCGCGACGTGGCCAGCCTCGAGGAGGACCTCCGCCGCGACCCGGTGGACATCGCGGTCGCTGGTGACGCCCGGCCGAGTCGGCCCAGGGCGTCGCCGACCGGCTGGCCCATCTCGGGGTCAAGGCCATCCTCAATTTCGCGCCGGTCCAGCTCACCGTTCCCGATGGCGTGGTGGTGAAGAACGTGAATCTCGCCCTCGATCTCGAAGCGCTCTCCTTCGCGCTGACCAACCGGTGAGCGGACTCGCCGCCCATCCCGATCGGACCCTCGTCGAACGGGCGCTCGAACGCGATGGGCGCCCATGGCCCCCTGTCCGCCACCGATCTCGCCCGCGACATCCTCGGCCTCACCAACGCCCCCGCGATCGTGGCGGACCGCCTCGCCGTCGCCCTGCTCGGCGCCGACCCGCGGGTGCGTCAGCTCGATGACGGGCGCTGGGGCGTCGTGGCCGAGGCGCAGGGCTCGCCGCTGATCGAGGAATGCGCCTTCGCCGTGGTCGATGTCGAGACCACCGGCATGCACGCCGCCGGCGCCGACCGCGTCACCGACGTGGCGGTGGTGCTGGTGCAGGGCAGTCAGCGCGAGCTCGTCTTCGAGAGCCTGGTCAATCCGGGGGTGCCGATCCCGCCCCGGATCGCGGAGATGACGGGGATCTCCGACGCGCTCGTCGCCCGTGCTCCCGCCTTTCACGCCGTGGCCGACCAGCTCCTCGCGACGCTGTCGGGCCGGGTCTTCGTCGCGCACAATGTCCGGTTCGACTGGGGCTTCGTCAGCGCGGAACTGCGCCGGGCCCGCGACCTGGCCCTCGCCGGCGAACGGCTCTGCACCGTGCGGCTGGCCCACCGCCTGGTGCCCAACCTCGAGTCGCGCAGCCTCGACTCGCTGATGAATCACTTCGCCATCGAGAACCAGGCCCGCCACCGCGCCGCCGGCGACGCGCTGGCCACCGCCGAGCTGCTGCTGCGACTGCTGCCGCTGGCCCGGGAGCGCGGGGCGAGGACGCTGGCCGATCTCGAGGTGATGACCGAGGACGGGGGAACGGGGAACCCTAAAGGGCTTCCTCGCGACTTCGTCGCTCGGTCGCGGGGAACGGTGTAATCGATGCCACTCCACCATTCGTTCACGCTTGGCAGCCTCCGCTGCCACTCGCTCGAAGGCGGGTGGCTGAGCCTCGATGGTGGCGCCATGTTCGGCGTGGTGCCCAAGACGCTCTGGTCGAAGCAGGTCCCGGCGGACGAGCGCAATCGGATCAGGTTCGCGATGCGCTCCCTCCTCGTGGAACACCCCGATGGCCTGGTCCTGATCGAAACCGGCCTGGGCAACAAGGAAGACCAGAAGTTCATCGACATCTACGGGGCGGAGAACGCCGGGACGGGCGGCGGGACGCTGCTGGATGACGCCCTGGCCGAGGTCGGGTTCCAGCCCGAGGACGTGAAGTGGGTGGTGAATACGCATCTGCATTTTGATCATGCCGGGGGGAATACGCGTGGCGGCGAGGGCGGGAGGGCGGGAGGGCGGGAGGCAAGGCGAACCGGTGGAGGGGTCGGGGCGGTCCGCCCCCCCGCCCGCCCCGGCCCCTCCAGTTGGCCTTCCCCAACGCCACCTACATCGTCCAGAAGAACGAGCTCGAGTTCGCCCGCCACACCAACGAGCGGACCCGCGCGAGCTACCTGTCGCACAACTTCGAGCCGGTGGACGAGGCGGGGAAGTGGCGGCTGCTCGAGGGCAACGAGGAGATCCTGCCCGGGATCTCCGCCCGCCTCACGCCGGGCCACGTGCCGTGGCACCAGAGCATCCTGCTCGCGGAGCGGCGGCGAGACGCTGATCTATCTCGGCGACATCATCCCGACCCGGCACCACCTGCCGCTGGTCTACATCATGGGGTACGACCTGGAGCCGCTCCGGTCGCTGGAGACCAAGCGGGCCTCTGTGGCCGATGCGCTGCGGGAGCGAGTGGTGGCTGCTCTTCGGGCACGACGCCGATACCGTGATGGGGCGCGCGGTGCAGGAAGGGAAGGGTGTCGGCCTGGCCGATGTCGTCGCCAGCCCCGCCGCCGAACGCCTACGGCATGACCTGCCGTGGATCCACCCGGGTGGCTCCCGCGAGGGGCGCCGGTTGACAGCCCTCGGACCCGCGACTAGCTTCCGCCCCGCAAAATGAAGTGGGGGCGCAGGTTGCCCTCCACCCGCAGCCCGCCGGATGGCGGTGCGACCGGGTCCTGGCAGTCAGCTCGCCGCGGGGGCCT
The DNA here is from genome assembly GCA_963724265.1 of uncultured Gemmatimonadales bacterium. Lineage (GTDB taxonomy): Bacteria > Gemmatimonadota > Gemmatimonadetes > Gemmatimonadales > GWC2-71-9 > DATEHG01. Next base: position 882,189 of record CAVRTU010000005.1, on the reverse strand, counting down.
GGGCCTTCATGGCGGTCTGTCGGACATCCGGTCGATTGCGGATGTCCGTTTTCATTTTCAGGGAGACCTTCACTGTCCACAAACGAGCGGGAACGCCGGGTCCGCGTCAATCGGATGATCCGCATCAGCCCGGTGCGCGTCATCACCGACACCGGCGAACAGCTGGGTGTCCTGCCGATCGAAGAGGCCCTGAGCGCCGCGGTGGAGCGCGGGCTCGACCTCGTGGAAGTCGCGCCGACGGCGCGGCCCCCCGTGGTCAAGATCATGGACTACGGCAAGTACAAGTTCGAAGAGGCCAAGGCGGCGCGGGCGGCCAAGAAGAAGCAGCACGTGATCCAGCTCAAGGAAGTGAAGTACCGGCCGGGCATTGACGATCACGACTTCGACTTCAAGACCCGCCACGCGCGGGAGTTCCTGCAGGACGGGAACAAGGTCAAGCTGACGATGATGTTCCGGGGCCGGCAGATCGCGCACCTCGAGTTCGGCAAGGCGGTGCTCGACCGGGTGGCGGCGGCGCTCGCCGACATCGGCAAGATCGAGCAGGACGCCAAGCTCGAGGGGCGCAACATGATGATGGTCATCGCGCCCAAGTAGGGCGGGACGGCGGGAAGGCGGAATGGCGGGAGGCAGTCGGGATCGAACATCCCGCCCTCCCGCCCTCCCGCCCTCCCGAATACACAAGGGAGATAGTCGATGCCGAAGATGAAGACCAAGCGCGCCGCGATGAAGCGCTTCACCCGGACCGGAACCGGGAAGCTCAAGCGCGGCCACGCCAACCACAGCCACATCCTGACCAAGAAGACGCGCAAGCGGAAGAACCGGCTCAAGAAGGACGCGCTGGTGAGCTCCGCCGATTTCCGCCGCGTCAACCGACTGCTCCAGGCGTAAGGGAGGACTCATGCCACGCGTAAAGAACGGGGTTGCCCACCACGCCCGGAAGAAGAAGATCATGGAGGCCGCCAAGGGCGGCTTTCGGTGCCCGCAGCAAGCTCTACAAGGCCGCCAAGGAAACCGTCGAGCGGGGCATGGCCGTACGCCTACCGCGACCGGCGCAAGAAGAAGGGTGACTTCCGCCGGCTCTGGATCACGCGGATCAACGCCGCGGCCCGGCTCCACGGCTTCAGCTACAGCCGGCTGATGGACGGCGCTCAAGAAGGCCGGCGTCGAGATCAACCGGAAGGTGCTCGCCGACCTCGCCGTGCGCGACGCCGAGGCCTTTGCCCGGATCGCCGAGGTGGCCAGGGCCCAGCAGTAACCGCTCGACGAGCGGGATACTGTCTCCGGTAGCCCGGTCATGGCCGACCACTCCGATCCCCACGCGCTGCTCGCCGCCCTGCGCCGCCGGCTCGGCCGACCTGCCGGCGACTCTGCCGCCGCGCGGCGCTCGAGGAGGCCCACCGCGACATCCTGGGCCGGAAGAGCGGCGCGCTGACCGCCCTGCTCAAGTCGCCTGCCCGCGCTCGCGCCCGAGGAGCGGCGGGCGCTCGGCGCCGAGGCCAACCGGCTCCGGGCCGAGTTCGAGGCGGCCTTCGAGGCCCGCCGTGAGGCGCTCGCGGCTGGCAGCGGCGCAAGCCGCCGACGCCGGCGTGGACCTCACCATGCCGGGGCGGTCGACGGTGGGTGGGCAGCGCCCATCCCGGTCACCAGAGTCATGGACGAGATCCTCGAGATCTTCCACGGGCTCGGCTTCACCGTCGCCGTCGGCCCCGAAGTCGAAACCGAGTGGTACAACTTCGGCGCGCTCAACTTCCCGCCCGACCACCCGGCGATGGACATGCACGACACCCTCTACCTCGACCTGCCGCCGGCGGGAGAGGAGGGGCGCTGGCTGCTCCGGACCCACACCTCGCCGGTGCAGCTGCGCGCGATGCTGGCCTCCCAGCCGCCGATCCGCGTGGTGGCGCCGGGAATGGCCTACCGCAAGGACACCTTCGACCCCTCCCACGCCCCCGCCTTCGCCCAGATCGAGGGGCTGGTGGTGGACGAGGGCATCTCCTTCGTGGATCTCAAGGCGACGCTGATGCACTTCGCCCGGCGGTTCTTCGCGCCCGACGTCGGGGTGCGCTTCCGGCCCTCGTACTTCCCCTTCACCGAGCCGTCGGCCGAGATGGACATCGCCTGCCAGCTCTGCGGCGGGAAGGGCTGCGCCGCCTGCAAGGGCTCCGGATGGATGGAGATCCTGGGCTGCGGCATGGTGCACCCGCAGGTGCTGGCCAACGGCGGCGTCGACCCGGAGCGCTACACCGGTTTCGCCTTCGGCATGGGCCCCCACCGGATCGCGATGCTGCGCTACGGGATTCCGGACATCAGGCTGTTCTACGAGGGGGACATGCGGTTTCTGGGGCAGTTCGTCGAGGGCGCCCAGGGGGGCTGGGGGGCTGGGGGGCAGCAGAAATGAACATCTCCCGACGTTGGCTCGAGGGGTTCCTCCGGCGGCCGCTCGATGCCCGGGAGCTGGCGCGCCTCCTCCCCATGCTCGGCGCACCGGTCGATGCGGTCGAGCCGCTGCACGGCGGTCTCGGCGACGTGGTGATCGGGCTGGTCGAGCAGGCGGAACCCCATCCCAACGCCGACCGCCTCAGCCTCTGCCGGGTCAACGACGGCAGCGGTGAGCTCCGCCATGTGGTGTGCGGGGCGCCCAACGTCGCCGCGGGGAAGAAGTATCCCTTCGCCCCAGTCGGCGCCGTGCTCCCCGGTGATCTCAAGATCGAGAAGCGGAAAATCCGCGGCGAGCCCTCCGAGGGGATGCTCTGCTCCGCCCGCGAGCTCGGACTGGGCCAGGAGCACGACGGCATCCTCGAGCTCGATACCACCGCCGCGCCGGGCACCCGCTTCCTCGAGGTCATGCCGGTGGACGACGACCGGCTGGTCGTCGACGTCACCCCGAACCGCCCCGACCTGCTGGGCCACAAGGGCGTCGCCCGCGAGCTGTCGGCGGCGCTCAAGACGCCGTTCCGCCTGCCCGCCATTCCCGGCTCCGAGGGGATGGCCGCGCCCGCGCCCCGGCGGGCCGAGGGCGCGATCGGCAAGACGGGCGGGGTGACCATCGCGGTCGAAGACCCGGAGGGGTGTCCCCGCTTCATGGCCGCGGTGCTCCGCGGCGTGAAGGTGGGCCCGTCGCCCCGCTGGCTGCAGGAGCGGCTCGCCGCGGTGGGGATGCGGTCCATCAACAACGTGGTGGACGCCACCAACTACGTGATGTTCGAGCTCAACCAGCCGATGCACGCCTACGATATCGCCCGCCTGCGCGGCCCCGCGCTGATCGCGCGGCGGGCCACGCCCGGCGAGAAGCTGGTCACCCTCGACGACGTCGAGCGCACTCTCGACCCCGGACATGGTGGTCATCGCCGACCGCGGCGGCGCGGTCGGCATCGCCGGCGTGATGGGCGCGGCCCATGTCGAGGTGAGAGCCGACACCACCGAGATCGTCCTCGAGTGCGCCTGCTTCGAGCCCAGGCGGATCCGCCGGGCCCGGCGCGCCGTCGGCATCAGCAGCGAGGCCAGTCACCGCTTCGAGCGCGGTGTCGACCTGTGGGGCGGTGCCGAGCCGCTGCGCCGGTGCATCGAGATCATCCAGGCCACCGGCGGCGGCCGTCTCGACGGCGAGCCGGTGGACGTCTGGCCCCAACCCTCGAACCCACCCCGGATCTTCCTCCGCCCGGCCCGCGTGGCGGCGGTGCTTGGCCTCGAGCTTCCGGTCCGCACGATCGAGAGCTGCCTCGTGGCCATCGGGGCCACCGTGCTGGCCAAGCCGGACGACGGCCGCATCGCGGTGGACGTCCCCGGGTGGCGTCCCGACCTGGTCGGCGAGATCGACCTGATCGAGGAAGTGGCCCGGGTGCACGGGTACGACGCCTTCCCGGACCAGCTCCGGCCCTACCGGGTGCCGGTCCGCGCCGATGCTCCCGCCGAACTCGCCGCGCGCCGGGTCCGCCACGGCCTGGTGGCGCTGGGCCTGTTCGAATCCCAGTCGCTGGCCTTCGGCCCGGCCGAAGTCCCGCGCAGCGTGCCGATCCTCAACCCGATGGCGGCCCCGGAGGGGTGGCTCCGGGCATCCCTGCTGCCGGGCCTGCTGCGCCAGGTGGAGCACAACTGGTCCGCCCACACCCGCGACATCCGCCTGTTCGAGATCGGGACGACCTTCCTTGCAGCGCCCGATGGGGGCCGGCCGGCCGAATCGCTGCGCGTGGCCGGTGTCCTCAGCGGGGCGCGGGAGCCGGGGCACTGGACCGGGGGGGGTAAGGGGGGGGATTACGACCTCTGGGACCTCAAGGCGCTGTTCCAGGAGGCGGTGGCTCTGGCGGTTCCGGGCGTGTCGTGCCAAGTTGAAGGGAGCACACTGGTTGCACGTTCGGAGTTGAGGCAGGTTCTGGGCTCGGCCGGACGGCTCGAAGCGACGGTGCCGCCCTGGGCCGCAGCGGTCTTCGGCTTCGAAGTGGAAATCGACCTGGCGCCTGAGCCGCGCCGCAGGTTCCGGTCGCTGCCGGTGACTCCCGCCATCGAGCGGGACCTCGCCCTGGTGCTCCCGGCGGGCGTGACGGCAGTGGCGGTGGAGTCGCTCCTGGCCCGGGGCGGCGGCCGCCTGCTGGAGTCGGTCGAGCCGTTCGATGAGTATCGCGGCAAGGGATCGAGCGAGGGAGGGCGCAGCGTCGCCTTCCACCTCACCTTCCGCGACCCGGAGCGCACCCTGCGCGAGGAAGAGGTCGAGGCCCCGCTCAAGAAGGCCCTCGCGCTACTGGAGAAGGAACTTGGCGTACAGCTACGAACGTCCTGACCTCCGCGCCCTCGCCGACCTGGAGCATCTCGTGCACCAGGCCACGGAGGAGCTTGCCGCCTGGCGCCGGCGGACCCTGCGCGCCGAGGCAGAGCTGCAGGAGGCGAGGGCGGGGAGTGGGGTAACCTCGGGCCCCGATCTCCTGGTGGCCCGCCAGCGGATCGTCGAGCTGGAGCTGGAAAACCAGGTGTTGCGGCAGCGGATCGAGGCGGCCCGGGAGCGGGTGCACGGTATCGCCCACCGGCTGGCCTTCCTGGAGCAGGAGCGGGAGGAAGGAGCGGCGTGACCGGACCGGCCAAGCATTCGGTCCGGGTCACCATCGGCGGCGAGGAGTACTCGGTCCGCTCGGAGCTGCCGCCGGAATACACCCGCGAAGTGGCCGCCTACCTGGACAGCGCGCTGCAGCGGATCCGCGACCTGATGCCCGCGGTCGAGCCGCACAAGGCGGCGATCCTCGCGGCCCTGGCCATCACCGACGAGCTGTTCCAGGCCCGTCGCGGCGACCGCGAGGCCGCCGCCCGAATCACCACGCTGGTGGAGGAAGTGAACCGGCTGATCCCGCCCGCGCGTCGCGGGCGGGCGCGGCAGCGGCAGTCTTTCTCCGGTGGAGTAGCCACCGGCCCCTGACCATCCCACTGCGCCGAGGCGCGGTGTGCGGAGATAGATCAGATGCTCGAGACCTTCCTGTTGCCCCTCCTCGAGGGGATCGTGGCCGGCGTAATCGTGGCCGGCCTGGCCTTCTTTCTCTACATCCGGATCCAGCGCAAGTCTGCCGGCAGCGTGCTCGCCGCGGCGCGCTCCCAGGCCGAACAGGTCATGGCCGAGGGCGCCCGGAAGGCCGAATCCCACCGGGAGCAGGTCCTGCGCGAAGCCCGCGACGAGAGCGCCCGCCTGCGGGGCGAGCTCGACCAGGAGGTGCGCCGGCGCCGGGAGGAGTGGGAGCGGTTCGAGCGCCGGGTCGAGGAGCGGGAGCGGACGCTCGACAAGCGGGCCGGCCAGCTGGAAAACCGTGAGCGCGAGGCCGGGGCCCGCATCGCCGCGCTCGAGGAGCGCGACCGCGAGCAGGCGGAGCGGGCCCAGCGACCTCGAGCGGCTGATCGCCGAGCAGCGGGGCCGGCTGGAGCGGATCGCCGGGCTCAGCGCCGAGGAGGCGCGGCGGGAAGTCCTCCAGAAGGTGGAGGACGAGGCCAAGGCGCAGGCGGCGGCGCTGGCCCGCGACATCAAGGAGCAGGCCAAGCGGGGCGCCGACCGGGAAGCGCGCCGCATCATCGCCATCGCGATCCAGCGGATCGCCGCCGAGCACACCGCCGAAACCACCGTGGCCGCGGTGGCCCTGCCCAGCGACGAGATGAAGGGGCGGATCATCGGCCGCGAGGGCCGGAACATCCGGGCCTTCGAGACGGCGACCGGCGTGGACGTCATCATCGACGACACGCCCGGACACGGTGATCATCTCCTGCTTCGACCCGATCCGCCGCGAGATGGCCCGCCGGGCGCTGGAGGCGCTGATCGTCGACGGCCGGATCCATCCCGGCCGGATCGAGGAGGTGGTGGCCAAGAGCCGCAAGGAGCTCGACACCGAGATGCAGGAGCTGGGCGAGCAGGCCGCCTACGAGACCGGCATCCACGGCCTCCACCCCGAGATGATCAAGCTGATCGGCCGGATGCGGTACCGGACCACCTACGGGCAGAACATCCTCGAGCACTCGAAGGAAGTCGCCTGGCTGGCCGGGATGATGGCCGGCGAGCTCGCACCTCGACGTGGCCCTGGCCAAGCGCGGGGCGCTGCTGCACGACGTGGGCAAGGTGCTGACCCACGAGAACGAGGGCACCCACGTCGAGCTGGGCGTCGAGATGGCGCGAAGTACGGCGAGAGCGCGGCCGTCATCAACTGCATCCAGGCCCACCACGACGACGTGCCGCACGAGTCGGCCGAATCGGTGCTGGTCCAGGCGGCCGACGCGATCAGCGGCTCCCGGCCCGGTGCGCGGCGCGAGGCGTTCGAGAGCTACGTCAAGCGGCTCACCAAGCTGGAGGAGATCGCCACCGGCTTCCCCGGGCGTCGAGAAGACCAACGTCATCCAGGCCGGCCGCGAGATCCGCGTCGTCGTGACCCCGGACCGGATCGACGACGCCGCGGCGGCACAGCTGTCGGAGACCATCGCCCGGCGGATCGAGAACGAGCTGCAGTACCCGGGCCAGATCAAGGTCGTCGTGATCCGGGAGACCCGCGCCGTGGGAGTCGCCCAGTGAGCGCCACGGCTGCTGGACGGAGTCGCGCTCGGCAAGGCCATCCGCGCCGAGGTGGGCGAAGAGGTCAAGGGGCTCCTGGCCCGGCGGCATCACGCCGGGCCTCGCGGTGGTGCTGGTCGGCGAGGATCCCGCCAGCCAGGTCTACGTCCGGAGCAAGGGCAAGGCCTGCGAGGAGGCGGGGATGCACTCGGTCACCATCCGGCTGCCGGCCGACGACCTCGCAGGCGGAACTCCTCGCCATCATCGACCGGCTCAACGCCGATCCCGGCCATCCACGGCATCCTGGTCCAGCTGCCGCTGCCGAAGCACGATGAACAGCGAGCAGGTGCTGCGCCGGATCGACCCGCGCAAGGACGTGGACGGCTTCCACCCGGTGAACGTCGGCAAGCTGGTGACCGGCGACCCGACCGCCTTCCGCCCGGCGACGCCCTACGGCGTGCAGCAGATGCTGATCCGCTCGGGCATCGAGACCAAGGGCGCCCACGCCGTCATCGTCGGCCGGTCGAACATCGTCGGGCAAGCCGATGGCGAACCTGCTGATCCAGCAGGGCCCGGGCGGCGACGCCACCGTCACCGTCTGCCACTCCCGCACCCGGGACCTGCCGGGCATCACGCGGCAGGCCGACATCCTGGTCGCGGCGATCGGCAAGGCCGAGTTCGTCAAGGGCGACATGGTCAAGCCGGGCGCCGTGGTCATCGACGTCGGCATCAACCGGGTGGACGACGCCTCGACCAGCCCAAGGGCTACCGCCTGGTGGGCGACGTCGCCTTCGAGGCCGGTCGCCGCGAGGTCGCCTCCGCCATCACCCCGGTGCCGGGCGGCGTGGGGCCGATGACGATCGCGATGCTGCTGGTGAACACGCTGCAGGCCGCCAAACAGATCGGGAAGCGGAGTGAGACGCGAGCTCCGCGCTCGACCCATCCCATTCGCCTCGACTCTCCGCGATGCCGCAACTCCCCGCCGGACCCCTGGTCCGTCGCCCAGCTCACCCGGGCCGCCAAGCGTGCGGTCGAGGGCAGCCTCGGGTCGCTCTGGATCCGGGGTGAGGTCGTCGGGGTTCAAGGCCTAGCCCAGCGGCCACTGGTACTTCACCCTGCGCGACGCGGAAGCCCAGGTCCGCTGCGTCATGTGGAAGGGGCAGCAACCAGAGGGTCGCCGAAGCCGCCGCAGGACGGCCAGGAGGTCTTCCTCTTCGGCAAGCCGTCGATCTACGAGGAGAAGGGCGAGTTCCAGTTCTCCGCCCTCGAGCTGCTGCTCACCGAGGCGCTCGGCGCCCAGCAGCTGGCCTACGAGAAGGCCCGGGCGGCGCTGCAGAAGGACGGCCTCTTCGAACCGTCCCGCAAGCGCCCGCTGCCCGCGCTCCCGCGCGGCATCGCCATCGTCACCAGCCCGGACGGCGCCGCGCTGCGTGACATCATCCCGTCACCCGGAAGCGGTGGGCCGGGATGCCGCTCTACGTGATCGGCACCCGGGTGCAGGGCGCCGAGGCCGAGGCAGAGCTGGTGCGTGCGCTCGGGATCGTGAACCGGCCTGGAGGAGGTCGATCTCTGCATCGTGGGCCGGGGCGGCGGCGTCGCGGAGGACCTCGCGGCCTTCAACGCCGAGCCGGTCTGCCGCGCCCTCGCAGCGGTGCGGGTGCCGGTCATCTCGGCGGTCGGCCACGAGACCGACATCTCGCTGACCGATCTCGTGGCCGACGTCCGCGCCGCGACGCCGTCGGCGGCCGCGGAGATCGCGGTGCCCGATGCCGCCGACCTGCAGCAGCAGCTGGCCGCACCAGGCCTCGCGGCTCGCCGGCGGGCTGACCCGGCGCACCCGGCTGGCCGCCGAGCGGCTCGCGCGGACCGACGACCGGCTGCGAGCGCGCCCTGGCCCGCCGGATCGAGGATCCCAAGCGGCGCGCTCGAGCGCCTCGGCGCCCAGCTCGACGCCCTGAGCCCGCTCCGGGTGCTGGAGCGCGGCTACGCCGTGGCGCGCCGGGCCGACGGTCGCGTGCTCCGGCGCCGGGCGCGAGTTCACCCCGGCGCTGCCGGTTACCCTTACGGTTTCCGACGGAAGCGTGCCAGCTTCGCGTCGAGGAGGAGCGGTACATGGCCGAAGGAACCAAAGGCGCCCGCCGGCGAGGGCTCGCTGCACCGAGGACCTGCGCCCGCCTCGAGGAGATCGTGCGGCGGCTCGAGTCGGACGACGGCGACCTCGACCAGTCGCTCGCGCTGTTCGAGGAGGGCGTCGTGCGGCTCCGGGCGGCCCGGGAGCGGCTGGGCGCCGCGGAGGCGCGGGTCCGCAAGGTGCTCGAGGAGGCCGGCGGAACGCTCCGGATGACCGACCTCGACGACGGTGGGGCGGAGAATGGCTAGACCGCTCAAGGGGAGCGAAGCCACCTCGCTCCTGGCCGAGGCGCGCGACCGGACCGACGCGCTGATGGTGGCCTGGGCCGAACGGGTGCTCACCCTGGTGCCGGGCCGCAACGGCCAGGCGATCGCCTACGCCCTGCAGAGCCCGGGCAAGCGGGTCCGTCCCGCCCTGGTGCTCGCCGCCTACCGTGCGGTGGGCGGGCGTCTCGCCGGCGATCGCGGGCGTCGCCGCGGCCGTCGAGACGGTGCACACCTACTCGCTGGTGCACGACGACCTCCCCTGCATGGACGACGACGATCTGCGCCGCGGCCGGCCCACCACCCACCGGGCCTTCGACGTGCCCACCGCGACCCGGGTCGGCTATTCTCCTGGTGCCGGTCGCGGCGCTGGTGCTGGCGCAGGCCGCGCGGGACCTCGTGCTGTCGGCCTCGAGTCCTGGGCCGGATGGCGGTGGAGCTCTTCCAGGCCGGCGGGGTCGAGGGCATGGTGGGCGGGCAGTGGCTCGACCTCGAGGCCGAGGGCCGGCGCCTCGAGCTCGAAGGAGCTCCGCGCAGGTGCACCGGGGCAAGACCGGCGCGCTGATGCGGGCCGCCTGCGTCCTGGGCGGCCTGGCCGGCGAGGCCAAGCCCGGCCAGATCGAGGCGCTCCGGGGCTACGGCGAGGAGGTCGGGCTCGCCTTCCAGATCGCCGACGACGTGCTGGACGCCACCAGCACGAGCGCCATCCTGGGCAAGACCGCCGGTCGCGACGCCGCGCTGGACAAGTCCACCTACGTGAGCCTGCTCGGCGTCGACGGCGCCCGGCGGGAGGCGGCGGCGGCCGCCCGCCGGGCCGTCCAGCACCTGACCCGCGCCGGTGTGCCCACGACCTCACTCGGTCCGCTGGCCCAGTATATTGTGAGTCGTGATTCCTGAGGCCGCCGCCCGGGGGAGCGTCACATGTCGTTGCTGGCCACCATCAAGAGTCCGGAAGACCTCAAGCGCCTGCCCCGGGACCAGCTGCCCGAGCTGGCCGAGGAGGTCCGCGAGCGCCTGATCGAGTGCGTCGCCGTCACCGGCGGGCACATCGGCGCCAGCCTCGGCGTGGTGGAGCTGGCCATCGCGCTGCTCTACGAATTCGACTCCCCGCGCGACAAGATCGTCTGGGACGTGGGCCACCAGGCCTATGCCTGGAAGCTCCTCACCGGCCGGAACGACACCTTCCCCACGCTGCGCCAGACCGGCGGCATCTCCGGCTTCCTCAAGCGCAGCGAGAGCGAGCACGACCAGTTCGGCGCCGGCCACGCCGGCACCGCGATGTCGGCGGCGCTGGGCATGGCCACCGCGCGCGACCTCAAGGGCGAGGACTTCAAGGTCGTGGCCGTCGTGGGCGACGGCGCCCTGACCTGCGGCCTCTGCTACGAGGGGATGAACAACGCCGGCCACTCCGACCGCGACATCATCCTGATCGTCAACGACAACGGGATGTCGATCTCGCCCAATGTCGGCGCCATCAGCCGGATCCTGGGCGGCATCGTCGCCAGGCCGATCACCAACAGGTTCCGCGAGCACATCAAGCACCTCACCCTCCGGCTCTCCGGCGTCTTCGGCGAGGGCGTGGTGGAGTTCGCCAAGAACCTCGAGGAGAGCGCCAAGAACCTCTTCTCGGAAGGGATGCTGTTCGAGGAGCTGGGCTTCCGCTACTTCGGGCCGATCGACGGGCACGACCTCAAGAAGCTGACCGAGACCTTCGCCTTCGTGCGCGGGCTCACGGGGCCCCGCGTGATCCACGTGATCACCGAGAAGGGGAAGGGCTTCACCTTCGCCGAGAGCAACCGGGAGAAGTGGCACGGCCTGGCGGCCTACGACCCGGTCACCGGCGAGGCGCGGAAGAAGGCCTCGGCGGCCCGCCGACCTGGACCCAGGTCTTCGGCGACGGCGCTCACCGCCCTGGCCGCCGAGCATCCCGATTTCGTGGTCGATCACCGCCGCGATGCCGTCGCGGCACCGGCACCAACATCTTCCAGAAGAAGTGGCCCGGCGCGGTTCTTCGACGTCGGCATCGCCGAGGGGCACGCCGTCACCTTCGCCGGCGGGCTCGCCACCCAGGGGGTGCGGCCGGTGGTCGGCGATCTACAGCACCTTCCTGCAGCGGGCCTACGACAACATCATCCACGACATCGCGGTGCAGCACCTGCCGGTGATCTTCTGCATGGACCGGGCGGGGCTGGTGGGCGAGGACGGCCAGACCCACATGGGGCTGTACGACATCGCCTACATGCTGGCGGTGCCCGGCATGACCGTCACCGCGCCCAAGGACGGCGACGAGCTGATCGGGCTGCTCAAGACCGCGCTGGTCCACGACGGCGGCCCGTTCTGCACCCGCTACCCGCGCGACAAGGCGCCCGCCGAGCCGCAGCCCGGTGAGCGAGGTCCCGGCGGTGCCCTACGGCACCTGGGAGCGGCTGCGCGAGGGCCGCGACGTGGCGCATCCTCGCGGTCGGCACCATGGTGCAGCCCGCGCTCGATGCCGCGGAGCTGCTCGACGCCGAAGGGCTCGACTGCACGGTGGTCAACTGCCGCTTCCTCAAGCCGCTCGACGCGGCGATGCTCGAGGCGCTGGTGGCCGAGCACCGCACCCTCGTCACGGTCGAGGAAGGCACGGTGGTCAACGGCTTCGGCGCCTACCTCGCCGAGCCTGCTCCAGGCCCGGCACCCGGAGGTCCGCGTGGTCGCCGCTCGGCGTGCCCGACCGGCTGGTCGAGCAGGCGCCCCGCGCCGACCAGCTCGAGCTCTTCGGGCTCACCGCCGGCGGCATCGCCCGCCGGGTCCGCGCCCTGCACAGCGAGGAGACGCGTCGAGGCCCGATGAACGTCGGCGTCGTCGGCAACCCGCGGTACGCTGACCTGGCCGCGGTGCTGCGGGCGCTGGCCCGGGAGGCGCCCGGCCGCGGCATCCGGCTCTATACCGAGCCCAGTCTCCTGACCCTCTGGGACCGGCCCCTCCCGCTCATCGACGAGGCCCAGCTCGCCGCCCTCGCTCACCTTCGGCGGCGACGGCACCCTGCTCCGCGGCGCCCGCCTGCTCCGCGGCGCCGAGGTCCCCATCCTCGGCGTCAACCTCGGCCGGGTCGGCTTCCTCACCACCGCGACCCGCGACGGACTCGGGCCGGCCCTCGAGGCGCTGGCCGCGGGCCGCTACGTCCTCGAGCGGCGGATGGCGCTCGCCACGACCATCACCGGCGAGACCGGCAGCGTCCAGATCGCCCACCAGTCGCTCAACGACGTCGTGGTGCACAAGGGCGGCGTGGCCCGGGTGATCCGGGTGCGCGTGCTGGTCAACGGCGAGGACCTGGGCCCGTACACCGCCGACGGGATCATCGTCGCGATCGCCCACCGGCTCGACCGCCTACTCGCTCTCGGCCGGCGGCCCGATCGTGGTGCCGGGCGTCGAGGCGATGGTCATCACCCCGATCTGCGCCCACACCCTGGCGGTCCGCCCGGTCGTCGTGCCGGCCGAGCACGTCGTCACCATCGAGCCGATCCACCCCTGGGCCGATGACCTGTTCGTCTCCTACGACGGACAGGTGGGTGGCGTCGCTCGCCCCCGGTGACCGGGTCGAAGTCCGCCGGTCGGCCACGGTCGTCTGCCTGGTCCGCCTCGGCACCGAGGGCTACTTCAGCCGCATGCGCCAGAAGCTGCACTGGGGCGATCTCGACGAGCGGGAAACGGTGAAGTGATCGCCGAGCTCCGGGTCCGCGACCTCGCCACCATCGACGACGTGGCGCTCCAGCTCGGCCCCGGCCTCAACGTCCTCACCGGCGAGACCGGCGCCGGCAAGTCGCTGCTGGTGGACGCCGTCGCCCTGCTGCTTGGCGCCCGGGGCGACAGCGGCGCGGTCCGGCCGGGCGCCGCGCGGGCGCTGGTCGAGGGCGCCTTCGAGCCGGTCCACGCCCTCGCCGCCGCTGCTCGACGAACTCGGCCTCGAGGCGGAAGACGACCGGCTGGTCATCCGCCGCGAGGTCTCCGCCGAAGGGCGCTCCCGCGCCTGGGTCAACGGCAGCCCCACCACGATCGCCGTGCTCGCGCCGGCTCGGCGAAGCGCTGGTGGACCTCCACGGCCAGCACGAGACCCAGTCGCTGCTGCGGGCCGACGCCCAGCGCGACATCCTCGACGCCTTCGCCGGCGCCGCCGCGGAGCGCGAGCCGGTCGCCGCACGGCACCGCGAGATGATCGCGCTGTCGGAGGAGGAGCGACGCCTCGCGGCGCGGCGGGACGAGGTGCGGCGGCGGGCCGACTACCTGCGCCACGTCGTCGCCGAAATCGACGGCGCCCGGCTGGTGGCCGGGCGAGGAGGAGCGCTGGAGGTCGAGGCCCGGCGGCTCCGGCACGCCGGCGCGCTGGTCGAGCACGCCCAGCGGGTGGCCGAGCTGCTCGACGGCGAGGAGGCCAGTGCCCTGCGCGCCCTGCGCGACGCCGACCGGGCGCTGACGGCGCTGGAGCGGATCGATCCCGACGTGGCGGCGTGGCGCGAGATGCTCGACGCCGCCTTTGCCAACCTCACCGAGCTGGCCCGGGTGGCGGGCGACTACGCGGCGCGCTGTATCGCAGGATCCCGCCCGGCTGGAGACGGTCGAGCGCCGCCGGGACCTGATCTCCCGGCTGACCGCCAAGTACGGCGGATCCGTCGCGGCGGTGCTGGCGACCCGGGCCGAGGCGGCGGCGGAGCTGGAGCTGCTGGACACCGCCGACGTGGATCTCCGCGCCATCGCCGGGCGGCGCGAGGCGGCGGCGCCGAGTTGCGGCGGGCGGCCGCGGCGCTCAGCGGCAAGCGGCAGGAGGGGGCGGGCGGCTGGGTCGGGCGGTCAATCGGCTGCTGCCGGAGCTGGGGCTCCAGGGCGGGAAGCTCGAGGTGGTGCTGGCAGCGCTCCCCGAGCCCTCCGCCACCGGTGGCGAGAGCGTCGCCTTCGTGGTCCGGCTCAACCAGGGGATGGAAGCGCAGCCCCTGGCGCGCACCGCGTCCGGGGGCGAGCTCTCCCGCCTGATGCTGGCGCTCAAGGTGGTGCTGGCCCGGCACGACGAGGTCCCGACCCTGGTCTTCGACGAGGTGGACCAGGGCATCGGCGGCGAGGTGGCGCACGCGGGTGGCGGAGGCGCTGGGCCGGGTGGCGGAGCGGCGCCAGGTGCTGGTGATCACCCACCTGCCGCAGATCGCGGCCCGCGCCGACCGGCACCTCGTGCGTCTCCAAGCGGGCACGGTCGGGAATCGCCACCAGCGACGTGGCCGTGATCCACGGCGAGGACCGGGTCACCGAGCTGGCGCGGATGCTGGGCGATGCCGATGCCGACACCGCACGGCGCCACGCCCAGGCGCTGATGACGAGCGCAGCTAGTGCCAGAGCCGGTAAGTACAACCGGAAGTTGAAGGTAAGGAAGGTCTGCTTGGGAACCGGCCCGCCGCTCGCGGCGACCGTCTTTCCGTAGTTGATTGCCGCTTCGACCGGGAGTCCCGTGCCCCCGCCACGCGTCGCGGCGCTCGAGTAGCTCAGCCCACCGCTGACATCCGTCCACGACCGCTGCGAATCCACACCCAGTGACTGGGGATCCAGCCCCGGCTTGGCGTCCGCCGGGGCGTACCAGGTGTAGGTCGAGGTGCCCTGCGTGGAGTAGCGCACCCCCACCGCCAGCGCGAGGCTCCTGGCCAGCCGGAAGAAGGGGCGGGCCTCGGCGCTGACCAGGTCGCCGGCGTCGTAACTGACGTTCGACAGCCGGTAGAGATAGGCCAGCGGCTGCGACGGGAGGCCCACCCGGCGGACCCGGAGCGTCGGGAAGCGCCAGTCATAGCTCAGCGCGATCCGTGCGCCCCAGCGCCCCGCGCCGAGATCGGTGATCAGACTGCCGAGCACCGAATAGCCGGGCAGCCCGGTACTCATGTCGAAGAAGTTGTTGGCGTTATCGAGCAGGGCAGTCGGCAGGGTCACGGTCGCGCTCAGGGCGGAGCGGAAGCCGCCCTGGTGACGGCCCCGATCCCAGTGGTCCACCAGAGTGTAGGCGGCCCCGACCGAGATGTTGCCGAGATAGGTCGCCGAGGTCTGGGCCGGCTCGAAGCCGTCAATCGGGCCGGCGGGGTTGCTGATGAAGTTGGTGAAATCGCCGGGGCCAAGCGGAGTGGTGGGCAGCGGCAGCGTGTCGGTGAAGCTCACGGCCAGCGTATCCATCGCCGCCTGCACTCCCTCGACCCGGTTGAGCAGTGCCTGGCCGGTGCCGCTCTGCTCGATCGGCAGGAAGGGAGTGTTGGCGCTTTCGAGCCGGGTCAGGGTGTCGAGCCGGGCCTGGAGCAGGGTGCCATCCGCCACCGTCGCGACGGCCAGCGCCTTCTGGGCGGCGTTGCCGTCATAGAAGCCGGCCAGCACCCGGGCGGCCAGTGTGTCGAGGGCCACGCGGAAATCACCCAGGAAGGCGTTGTTGGCCGCCTCGCCCGCCAGGGTGCCGAAGGCGCCGCTGGCCTGGTTGAAGCCGACCGAGTCGCCGGTGAAGGTGAGGGTCGGCTGCACCCGGTAGTGGACCATCGGGAACCGGCCGAACAGCGTCAGATGCCGGGTGACACCGAGGGCCAGGGAGATTTCCGTGCTGTTGTAGTTCACCAGGGCCGACGAGGTGGTCCGGCCCAGGTTGATCAGGGAGCCCGGCCGGGCCAGGATGCGGGACAGGGTCTGTTCTGCTGTAGAGAATTCGGGAAAGGCGTTCGAGGCGTTGGTGTCGTTGGCGAACTCCGCGGTCCAGGGCTGGACGTGTCCGTCGGAGAACCGGTTGTCCCAGTCGCTCCACCCCGCGCCGAATTCGACCCGCACGGTTCCGCCGGGCACACCGACCGGCTCGAGCTGCGCAGCGGCCGCGGGGGCCACTGCCAGGAGCGCTGCCACCGCCGTCCGCCAGATGCGTTGCTTCACGCCCGCGCCCCCGTGTACTCTCCGGAATGAATCAGGTTGCCCCGTCGCGCCAAGCAACATCGCTCTTCCAGGAGCGCTTTTCCAGTCGTCCAGCCGTGCTCGCGTCGGCGCCTGGCCGGATCAATCTGCTGGGCGAGCACACCGACTATAACGGGGGGCTGGTGCTCCCCTTCGCCATCCAGCGGCGCACCTTCGTGGCGGCGGCCCCTTTCAGGGGCTGGCAGGCGGTTTCGTCCCATGATGGTCTGGTGCGGTCGTTCGATCCGCTCGGCACCAGGCCGGCCGACTGGACCCGTTATGCCTGGGGTGTGGCGCGCGTGCTGGCGGCGGCAGGCGTTCATCTGCCGGGTGCCCGCATCGCCGTCGCCAGCACGGTGCCGGCGGGGGCAGGGCTCTCATCCTCGGCGGCGCTCACCCTGGCGACGGCGAAGGCCCTTGGCCTCCTGGCCGGAAGGAAACTGAGCCCGAGCGACCTGGCCGAGGTGGCGTGGCGGGCCGAGCACGACGAGGTCGGTGTCCGCTGTGGCCGGATGGACCAGACCATCGGTGCGCTGGCCACGCCCGGCAGTGCGCTGCTCATCGAGACCGGCTCCGGGCGAGTGGAGCAGGTGCCGTTTCGCGAGACGGTCTGGGTGCTGGAGACCGGCGTCTTCCATCATCTCGACACCAGCCCCTATCACCAGCGCAGGCGCGAATGCGAGGAGGCCCTCGCCTTCTGCCGCGACCACGGCCTCAGGCTCGGCGGGCTGGCCGAGCTGACTCCGCTGGATCTGCCGGAGATTCTCCGGCTGCTTCCGCCTCCGCTCTCCGCCCGGGTCAGGCACGTCGTCACCGAGACGGCGCGGACCCGGGAGGCGGCCCGGGCACTGGCCCGGGGCGATCTCGACGAGCTGGGCCGGCTGATGGTGGCCGGTCATCACTCGCTCAGGGATGATTACCAATCGAGCTGCGTCGAGGCCGACCTGCTGGTGGATGCCGCGATGCGCCACGGGGCGCGCGGGGCGCGGCTGACCGGGGCAGGGTGGGGCGGCGCGGTGATCGCCCTGCTGCCGCCGGGAAGGGAGTCGCGGATTGTCGCCGAGGTGAGCGAGGAGTTCCGGCAGGCGACGGGCCGGGAGCTGGTGGCGTGGTCGACGAAAGCGGGGGGCGGGGTGAAGCGGGAGACCGTTTCGGAGTAGGATGCAGAACTTTCCCTTCTGTCATTGCGAGGCCCCGCCTTGTCCCGAGCGGAGCGAGGGAAGGGGCCGAAGCAATCTCGCGGCCGGCCCCGGTTCGGAATCCTCATCCCGAGGGGCCGGAGGCCCCGAGGGATCTTGCCTGGGGTGCCGGGGCGCCGGTCGGGTACGGGAATTCCTCGGCTGAAGCCGAGGCTCCAGTCTGGTCCCTGAAGGGACCTGGCATCCTCTTGAATTGAGGTGTTGACGCTTCGGGACGATCCGCCGCACCTTCGATGCTCCCGTTCCCCGTTCCCCGTTCCCCGTTCCCCGTTCCCCGTTCCCCGCGACCGAGCGACGAAGTCGCGAGGAAGCCCTTTAGGGTTCACCGTTCAGCTTGCCTCCCAGCGACCGGGGTTGCATCCTTCGACACCTATGAACCCACGCTCCGTTCTCTCCGCCACCGCCGGCGCGCTCCTCGTGCTCGCGGCCCCGGTGCACGCCCAGCTCGCGGTCAGCCGCGCCGGCGTGGCCGACACGTCGCCCTTCCGGCCCCTCGAACTCCCGACGCCGAACGTCTACCGCACCGGCTCCGGCCGGCCGGGGCCGCAGTACTGGCAGCAGCGGGCCGACTACATCATCCGCGCGTCCCTCGACACCGCGACCAACACCGTCCGGGGCGAGGAGACGATCCACTACACCAACAATTCGCCCGACACCCTGGAGTACGTCTGGATCCAGCTCGACCAGAACGTCTCGGGCCCCAACAGCCGCCTCGCCGAGGTGGCGCCCCCGTCGCGGATGCCGCCGGAGCCCGGCTTCCAGGCCGGCTACACCCTGGAGCGGGTGAACGTGCTGCGGGCCGGGCAGAAGGGGGCGAAGCCGGTGTCGGCCAAGCTCACCTACCGCGTCAACAACACGATGATGCGGGTGGAGCTCGACCGGCCGCTGCCGCCCCGGGCGGCGGTCTCCTTCGACATCGCCTGGCACGACCAGGTGCCGCGGCAGGGCCGCACCGGGCGCGAGCGGTTCCCGGAGGGGTGGCTCTACGAGGTGGCGCAGTGGTTCCCGCGGATGGCGGTGTACGACGACGTCCGCGGCTGGAACACCGAGCAGTACTTCGGGTCGGGCGAGTTCTACCTCGAGTACGGCGACGTCGACTTCGCCGTCACCGCGCCCGCCGGCTACACCGTGACGGGCACCGGCATCCTGGCCAACGCCGCGCAGGTGCTGGCGGCGGCGCAGCGCGCCCGGCTCGCGGCGGCGGTGCGGTCCGACACCACGATCCACGTCATCGCGCCGGACGAAGTGGGGAGCGCGGCGCTCCTGCCGCCGGGCACCGGCGCCACCCGCACCTGGCGCTTCCACGCCGCCAACGTGCGCGACGTGGCGTGGGCCGCGGCGCCCAACTTCATCTGGGACGCGAGCGGCTGGGACGGCATCCTGATCCAGGCGCTCTACCCGCCGGCGGCGCTGCCGCTGTGGGCGGAGGCCGCCGACATGGGCCGGCACACGATCATGTACCACTCCCGCTGGTATCACTATCCGTATCCCACCGCGATCAACGTGAACGGGCCGGTGGGCGGGATGGAGTACCCGATGATCGTGTTCTGCTCCGAGCGGAAGGACCGCGTCGGGCTCTACTTCGTCACGACGCACGAGCTGGGGCACGAGTGGTTCCCGATGATCGTCGGGTCGAACGAGCGGCTGTACGGGTGGCAGGACGAGGGGTTCAACACCTTCATCGACTACTTCTCGATGATGGACCGGTTCCGGGGCGACACCGCCTTCGCCCGCCAGATGCAGAGCGCGCAGTGGGGGATGGAGCTGGGGCAGATGTCGTTCTGGACCGACTACGTGCGGAGCTACACCGGACGCGAGGCGCCGAGCCTCGAGCCGCAGGACCGCAACGACGGGAGGATCAGCGGCGAGCTGCACTACACCAAGCCGGCGGCGGGGCTGCACTTCCTCCGCAATGAGGTGGTCGACTCGGCGGCCTTCGACCAGGCGTTCCGCGAGTACGCGCGACGCTGGGCGTTCAGGCATCCGACCCCGGCCGACTTCTTCCGCACGATGAACGACGCGCTCGGCGAGGACCTGAGCTGGTTCTGGCGGAGCTGGTTCTACCGGACCGACCACCTCGACCAGGCGGTCGACTCGGTGACGGTCACCCCCGATTCCACCGGGGCAGGGGCTCGGGCGCGCGTGTGGCTCTCGAACCGGCTGGAGATGGTGGCACCGGTCGACCTGACGATCACGGAGGCCGACAGCTCCGCAGCTGCACGTGAAGCTGCCGGTCGAGGTCTGGTACCGGGGCGGGGCGACGTCGTATTCGTTCCGGACGACGACCGCCGCGCGGCCGGTGGAGGTCGTGATCGACGAGCGGGACGTGTACCCGGACGTCAACCGCACCAACAACACCTGGCAGGCGCCGGCGACACCCTGAGGCCTGCGTGAGGCCTAGAATGTGATCCGCAGACCGATCGCGACCCGCCGGTCGTCGGGGCCGTAGCCCCGGAGACCGACGGTGGGAAGTACTGTCGGCGACCATTTGTCGGTGTGGATGACGGCGCCAACGATTGCCCCGACGCCGGTGCCGATCACCGCGCCGGTCAGGCCCACGCCGGCCGCCCACTCCCCGGAGCTGAAGTCGAAGACCAGTCGCCGTCGTCGGACCCCGAGGCCGCGATGCCGACGACGACCCCGGTCAGGGCGCCCACCCCCAGCCCGATCAGCGCCCCCTTGCCGGCGTGCGACTTCGTCCCGGTGCTCACCTCGACGGCGGTGATCGACGCGCGCGGCGCCGTCACGGTGTCCGACTTGCCTGTCGCGATCACCAGTCCCGCGCTGTCCAGCGAGACCAGCGTACCTGTCAATGACTGGTCCCCCTGCCGCACGCGAACGCGTGCGCCGGGAGCCAGCGTGGTTGTGGCCGCCTGGGTGTGGCCGGTGGTGGAGAGGCCGATCAGCAGCGATGCGACGATGAGGGTGCTACGTATGCCTGGCATGGGTGACCTCCGGTGGAGGATCGAATGAGTGACCTTGGTTCCTGAAGGTGAAGGGACCCCCTCAAGGAACCATCAAGTCATCCCGCAGCCGTAGGTGGCGGGAACGGTACTGGCGCCGAGCCCCGGAGAGGGCTTCGGTCCCTCTGCATCGGCGGGAGGTTCGCAGTAGTTTGGAGTGGCAGGATATTCGCTCGGGTGGCGAAACTGGCAGACGCATGGGACTTAAAATCCCAAGAGGCGCAAGCCTCATGTGGGTTCGATCCCCACCCCGAGCACATGAGAAGATCGAAAAGTCGAGAGGTCGGAGAGGTCGCAGGAAAAAGCCCGGCGCCTCACTCCTCGTGCGCGAGGGGCTTCCCGTCGGGCCCGACCTGGATTTCTGATTTCCTGGTTCCCGTGACCACATGCGCTTCGTAGGCGACCAGCTTGCCGGACTTGGTGAGCGACTCGACCGTCCCAATGGTCCCCTTCCCGGCCTTGGCGCTCAACCCGGCCTGCACCGCAGACGGCAGGGAGTCAAACGCGACCTCTTCCTCCACCTCGACCACGGTCCCGCTGGCGTCCATGGACACGTCCTTGCCGTGCCCATGCACCGTCATCGCGACTTCGTAGTACGTCTTCCCCTTGTCCTGTTCCATCGAATAGCCGCGGATCGTCGCCCCCTGGGTCTGAGCGGCCACCGTCTTCGCCACCGCCGGGGGCAAGTCCGCCTGCTGGATCTTCTTTTCCTGGCTCGAGGCGTTCCTGGCCACAGCCAGAGTCGCGACGATGAGCATTGCAGCGCTTCGAAGCATCTCTCTACCTCCGAAAGACAGGCTGTTCGCCCCGGATGACGGGGGGATGACAACGACGTGCAGCCAGAGCTAGCTTAACCCTCATGACCAGGCACTCACTGACTCCATCGGTCTTCCTCACCCCGATTGTCACCCTGGGCTGGGTGGCCCTTCTGATCGCAGCGACCGCCTGTTCAAGTGGCGGTGCCCGCCCGGTGCAGCAGCAGACTGGCGGCCTCGACCAGACCGGGCTGGAAGGGACCGCTCG
The DNA here is from genome assembly GCA_963724265.1 of uncultured Gemmatimonadales bacterium. Taxonomy (GTDB): domain Bacteria; phylum Gemmatimonadota; class Gemmatimonadetes; order Gemmatimonadales; family GWC2-71-9; genus DATEHG01. The sequence goes on along the minus strand of CAVRTU010000005.1, from coordinate 860,674 downwards.
CCGGGGCCCAATCCAGCCCGTCTGCCGCGTCAGTGAACCCTGTGACGCACCGGTGCAGGCGGGGTTCACGCTCCAGCAGGAGGGCCACGTGGTCGCCCGCTTTGCCAGCGACAGTACCGGGCACTTCCTGGTCTATGCCGCACCCGGCACCTACCTGGTGGTCCCGGACGTGCCGATCGGCCTCGGCCGGCAGACCCCGGAGGTCACGGTACAGGCAGAGGGCGTGACGCACCTCGACTTGTCGTTCGACACGGGGATTCGCTAGGCGGCGTGCGGCCCGGCTCACTCACTCCTTCAGCGACGGCCACAGCTCCTGCAAGGTCGTTCGTGGCCGCAGGCAGAGGAAGATGTTGGTATCGCGCTCTTCCCCGACGCTCCAGTCGCTATGGATGTGCGCCACCGGCTGGACTTCCTCCCACACCTGCTTGAGCGCCTCGTCATCGTCCTCGATGATCAAAGCCACGTTGCCCGGCCTGGTGCCGGGGCCGAAGAACCAGAAGCTCCCCGCCGAGGAGACCACCGGGGGTAGCCCCAGCCTCGGCCCGTAGTAGTCGAGAGCGCCGGCCCGCCCATAGTTCGAGGCTCCGATCACCACCTCTTCCCGCTGCTCCGGTGTCAGTGCCTGATACGCCCGCGCCATCGCCTCGGCCTGCTCCTCCCATCCCATCATGTCGGCGAAGTCCTGGGGCAACACCTCCAGCTCGCCCTGGTTGTTGCGCCGAGTGAAATCGAGGTGCATGGCGCCGATGTAGTCGGACGGTGCCCTGCGGCGTGAGGATCGGCAGTGCGATCGGCAGGCCGAGGAGACCGAACGCCGCGGTCGCTGCCACGACGCTCCACCGGAGGGCCGCCGGCCTCGGGCCGGCGAAGGGGGGAGCGTCCGCCGAGGATTCCAGCAGCACCGCACCGGCGGCGATCAGCGTGGGAAAGAGTGGCCCGGCATAGTACGACTTGCCGCGGGCGAACATCAGGATCAGTTCCGCCAAGATGCAGGCCCATCCCGCCAGCCGCTGCTGCGCGAAGCGCGGTCGAGTGACCAGCGCCAGGCCTCCGAAGAACCCGAGCAGAGCCGCGGGCCCCCATTCGAGCTGCCCGGCGAAGAAGGCGAGGTGGCTGACGCGTTCGAGCTGCCCCATCGCGCAACTGCCCCATCTGCGTCACGACGGGAAAGTGCAGGACCAGCTGTCCCACGATGCTCGGGCTGCCGATCGCAAAGGCGATCACCGCGGCGATCCAGGGCCAGCGGGTGAGCAGCGCCGCCCGGTGCGAGCGTCGCCAGCATGGCGAGGAGAACTGCGGCGCCGAAGATCAGCGCGCTGAACTTGACCAGCAGGCCTAGCCCCAGCGACGCGCCCAGCAGCATCCACCACCTGGGTTCGTTCGCCCCTCCGAGACGGACCAGGCAGTACAGCGCCAGTGTCCAGCAGAGCTGGTCGAGTACCACCGGCTGGAAGAGCGTGGAGGTGCGGAGGAAGAGCGGGCTGGTCAGCAATGCCAGCGCGGTGAGACCCTGCGCGAACCGGCCGCCCCCCAGCTCCCGGGCGATGAGGACCGCCACCACCAGCACGGCGGTGCCGGCGAGCGCCGGCACCATCCGGATTGCCGTCATCGAGTCGCCCAGCAGGGCCCGCACTCCGTTGGCCGCCAGGGCGATCCCCGGCGGGAAGTCCATTCGCCAGAGATGGAGGTGGCGGCCCATCGAGAAATAGAGGAACTCGTCGCGCTGGAACCCGAACTGCGTCGTCGCATTCACGATGACATGCAGCACGAGCTTGACGGCGGCAAAGGCCGCGAGCTGGCGGGTGTACAGAGGTGGGCGAGCGGTCATAGGGATGAGGGTGAATTCTACGACCCCTCCAGGCTTTCGGCCTCCTCCTCGTCAATCCTCGGCTGAAGCCGCCAGGCTCCCCTCGGTCGAGACTCCATGATGGGACCTGGGAGCCTCTGCATCCAGGCACCACCGGTTTCCTGATGGTCCGAGCGACGTCCGCGGGGATTCTCAGCCGCCACGACACGTCGGCTGTTAGCGTGCGGAGGATGCCCGGTCCCTTCAGGGACCCGAGCGGAGCCTCGGCTTCAGCCGAGGATTCCACGACAGGAGCGCGGCGCACGAGATTGCTTCGGGCTGCGGCCTGGCAATGACATAATGTTCTGCCTCTCAGCCCCTCTGCCCCTCTGCCCCCGACCGAGCGACGCAGTCGCGAGGAAGTCCTTCAGGGCTCGCCTAGCGCTCCCACATCCCCCCGGCTAGTTATCAACGGTCCTTGATCCCTTCTCCTATGTCGGCTCGCAGCAGCAATTGATTCTCCCCAATGCCGCGCTCGCCCCATCCAGGGCGACCGCGCGGCATTTCCTCTGCACTCACCACGGAGCACAGAACATGAGGCGGAAGTCAGGAGTCAGCGACGTCATGACGGTGGTGGCGGCCGCGGTTGTCACCGGTATGCTTGCTGGAGTTCCCCTCGCGGCCCAGGTCGTCACCGGCACGCCGGGCTCTCCCCACGCCACCACCACGATCAGCGGCAAGCGGCTGCCGCCACCTGATCCCAAGTTCGGCGGAGTCATCAAGGAAACGGCCCCGCAGTCCACCCCCTGGTGGGCCCCGCGCGTGGTGCCCCCGAAGGGGGCGCCCAACGTCCTGCTCATCATGACGGACGACGAGGGGTTCGGCGCGCCGAGCACCTTCGGCGGCGTCATCCCGACGCCGACGCTCGATCGGATCGCGAACGCGGGCCTCCGCTACACGAACTTCCATTCCACGTCGCTCTGCTCGCCGACCCGCGCCGCGCTGATCACCGGGCGCAACCATCACAGCGTCGGCTTCGGCGTCGTGGGCGAAATCGCGACGGGGTATCCGGGCTACGACTCGTACATCCCGCAGGACAAGGCCACGCATCGGCCGGATACTCAAGGAGAACGGGTACGCCACCTCCTGGTTCGGCAAGGACCACAACACGCCGTTCTACGAGGCGACCCAGGCCGGGCCTTTCACGCAGTGGCCCATCGGGATGGGCTTCGAATACTTCTACGGCTTCGTGGGCGGCGATGCCAGCCAGTGGCAGCCCAACCTCTTCCAGAACACGACCGCGATCTATCCCTTCCTGAACAATCCGACCTGGAACCTGACCACTGCCATGGCCGATGAGGCCATCGAGTTACATGCGGCGGCTCAAGGAGGTGGCTCCCGGCAAGCCGTGGCTGGTCTACTACGTGCCCGGCGGCACCCATGCGCCTCACCATCCGACACCGGAGTGGATCAAGAAGGTCAGCGCCATGCACCTCTTCGACGAGGGGTGGAACAAGCTCCGGGACACGATCTTCGCCAATCAGAAGCGTCTGGGGATCATGCCGGAAAACGCCAAGCTCACGGAGTGGCCCTCGACGCTGCCGACCTGGGACTCGCTCAGCGCCGAGAAGAAGAAGCTCTTCATCCGGCAGATGGACGTCTACGGCGCCTACCTGGCCTACACCGACTTCGAGATCGGCCGCGTCGTGCAGGAAGTCCAGGACCTGGGTGAACTGGACAACACGCTCATCATCTACATCAGCGGCGACAACGGGGCCAGCGCCGAGGGGATGCTCGACGGCACCCCGAACGAGTTCACCACCTTCAACGGCGTCGCCGGTGCCGATCAAGGCCCAGTACCTCTTCTATCCGTTCTGGGGCTCCGACAAGACCTTCCCGCACTACGCGGCGGAGTGGGCCTGGGCCATGGACACGCCGTTCAAGTGGGTCAAGCAGGTGCCCTCGCACTTCGGCGGCACGGCGCAGGGCATGGCGATGTCCTGGCCGGGCCACATCACCGACGTGGGTGGCATCCGGCGCCAGTTCCACCACGTCATCGACATCGTCCCCACCATCCTCGAGGCGACCGGCATCTCCGGCGCCCGACACGGTCGACGGGATCAAGCAGGCGCCGATCGAGGGCGTGAGCATGGCGTACACCTGGGACAAGGCGAACGCCGACGTCCCGTCCCGGCGTACGACGCAGTACTTCGAGATGCTCGGGCAACCGGGCCATCTATCACGACGGCTGGGTGGCGGCCACGACGCCGGCCACGCTGCCCTGGGAGCTGAGCAACGCCCCGCCGCCGGACCTGATCACCGGGTACAACTGGGAGCTCTACAACGTCTACGAGGACCCGACCGAGTCCAACGACCTGGCCGCCCAGATGCCCGACAAGGTCAAGGAACTGCAGGCCCTGTTCTACAAGGAAGCGGCGGCCCATAACGTGCTTCCCGCTCGACAACTCGACGCTGGCGCGCTGGAACGCCCCGCGCCCGAACCTGACCGGCGGGCGCACGGAGTTCACCTACTCGGGCGGACTGACCGGTGTCCCCAACAGCGGCGCGCCGAACATCCTGAACAAGTCGTACACCATCACCGCCGAGGTGACGATTCCCTCCGGCGGCGCGGAAGGGATGATCGTCACCGACGGGGGGCGGTTCGGCGGCTACGGGCTGTTCCTGAGCCGGAGCTACCGCTGGTGGCTCGAGAGCCCGCTGGTCCGGAATGTGGGGCTGGGGCTGCTGGTGGTCGGGCTGCTGATGCTCCTGACAGGAGGCTCGGCGGCGTCGCGGGGCCGGCGGCGCTTCGGCCGCCTGATCCTCGGGCTCGGTACGCTCTGGCTGGTGGCGGTGCTGGCCACCCGGACTGTTCGGCCTCGGCAGCGGCAAGCCGGTCTTCCTCTATAACCTGCTCGACCTCAAGCGGACGATCTGGACCGGGCCGTCCCTCGGCGCCGGCAAGCACACCATCGTCTTCGACTGGAAGTCGAAGGAACCGGGCCTCGGCAAGGGCGGCACCGGCGTGCTCTCCGTGGACGGGAAGGAAGTGGCCAGGGACTCCATGGAAAACAGCACGCCGGTCACCTTCCCGGAGGACGAGAGCTTCGACGTCGGCGAGGACACCCGCAGCGGGGTGGCGCTGGCGCGGTATCGCTACGATCCGCCGTTCAGGTTCACCGGCACGATCGACAAGCTGACCATCAAGCTCGTGCCGTGGCCCGAAGCAGCACCCTGATGAAGGTCCTCACCTTCTCCGCGGTCGCGGAGGCTGCCACCGGGCTCGCCCTGGTGGTTGCCCCCGCGTTCGTGGCGAGCCTGCTGCTCGGCGCCGAATTGTCGGATACCGGAATGGTGGTCGGCCGCTGCTTCGGAATCGCGCTGCTGGGATTGGGTGTGGCCTGCCTGCCGGAGCGGCAGGGCGGGGGAGGTGGCAACGACGGCTCGCGGCCCGCGAGCGGAATGCTGCTCTACAACCTGCTCATCGCCCTGTACCTGGGGTACCTGGGCACCGTGGGGCACTACTCGGGAATCACTGCTCTGGCCTGCGGTCGTGCTCCACGCCGTTGTGGCCGGGCTGCTGCTTCGAGCCCTGCAAAGATCCTGATTCTGTTATTGTGAGGCCCCGCAGGGGCCGAAGCAATCTCGTTGGTCCTCGGCTGAAGCCGAGGCTCCACACTGGTCCCTCAAGGGACCTGGCATCCCCTGTTGGGAAGGAGCCGACGTACCGGACCGGCGAATGGCGCTACCTGGGGCGCCAACGTGAGCATCCGGCATCGGGGTGCGAGTAGATACAAGGCCCCTTTAGGTGTCAGAGCCGAGCCTCGGCTTCAGCCGAGGATTCTAGGACTGGATCGCGGCCCACGAGATTGCTTCGGGCTTCGCCCTCGCAATGACACAACGCTTCCGCGATCCTCGTCCCGCCCTCCCGCCCTCCCGCCCTCCCGCCCTCCCGCCCCCCGCCCCCCGCCCCCCAGCTACCAATTCCCCGTCGCGTCAATCAGCATGTAGGTAAACGTGTCCCCAGCGTAGAAATATGGCGTCGTCCCGCCCAGCACCTGGACGATCTTGCTCATCAGCACCGGGTCCTGCGTCCGCACGGTCACACCGATCTGGTAGTTGCCGCCACCCCCGCTGAAGTTGTCCCAGTCCAGGGTGTATTCCGGCTTGGTCATTTCGAATCCGGTCGGGAGGTAGGGGACCAGCTCCGGAGGAATGATCCCCGGCCCCGATTCGGCGGGCCACTGGTACTGGTGGTCGGCCTCGTAGGCGTACGCCGCCACCCGGATGATGCTGATGGTGCCGGAGATCTGGCTGGTCATCGCCGCCCGCGTCAGATCGATGTACTTGAGGATGGCCAACGACGACAGGATGCCCATGATGACGAGCACCGTGAGCATCTCGATGAAGCTGAATCCGTTCCGCTTCCTCACGGCTTGTTCCTCCGCCGGATGATGTCGTAACTGTTGCCGACAAAGGTCGAGATCGAATCGGTGGAACTGTAGGTGACGCTGTCTTCCCCCTCCTTCATCGTCAGGATGTAGTGGCCCGTCCCGGTGGGCGTGTAGCTCATTCCGATCGACAGGTCTCCGGCCAGCGTCACCGGTTCCGGCAACGCCCCGTCGTGGGAGGCCTGGTAGAGCTCGATCCTTCTCGCCTGCCGGGCCGTCACCAGCTTGAGGCTCGCCTCCCTCACCTCCGCGGTCTCCGGAGGAAACTTGGTCGACACCAGCCACTCGTCCCGCAGGAAGAAGGCGATCAGCAGGACGACCGCAAGGGTGACCAGGAGCGCCGTCCGCCGCTTCGGCGGCTTGCCTCTCGCCGCTCCCCCGGGCCCGCGCCGGTCCGACTCCGACTTGACCACGTCCTTGTACGCCTCCAGCAGGGCCCTCCGGTCGGAGGTCCCTGGAGGCTTGGGCTTGGGACGGGGATGCGGAGTCCGCGACTCCTTGTCGGTCATCGTGCTCCTCTGGAAGCGGGCCGCATTACTGGGTGACGGTCTCGCCCGCGAGTGCCCGGGCTATCTGGTCCGGGAACCCCCGGATGTCCACCGGCTTCGTAATGTACCCGTCGAACCCGGCCGCGATCGCCCGGTCGCGATCGCCGGCCATCGCGTGCGCCGTCAGGGCCACCACGCGAACTGCCTTCCGGGCCGAGCCCCGGATGTCCGCCAGGAGCGCGAAGCCATCCTTGCCCGGCAGCTGGATGTCCATCAGCACCAGGTCCGGCGGTCCCGCCGCCAGCGCGGCCGGCAGTCCATCGCCGCTGCTCAGGCCGGTCACCGCATGCCCGCGGAGCGAGAGCAGGGTCCTGAACAGCTTCATGTTGTCGGGATTGTCCTCGACGATCAAGATGGTGGCCACTCAGCGAGGCTCCTGGAGACGCCGCAGATTGTGAGCGGCAGAGGTTATAAGTACAATTCCCACACGCGCTTCGCAACCATCATAAGGACTAGATCGGTTTCCCGATTTCGCTCCGTCACCGCTGACGTCATCCTGACTGCGTGAAACCCGAGAGCCTCGCTGTCATCGGACTCGGTGCCCTGGGCGGCTCTGTCGCCTGGCAGGCCCGGCTGGCCGGCATTCCGCGGGTCTGGGGATTTTCCCCGGATCCCGCCGAGGCTGCCGGCGCCCTCCGGAGTGCGGCCATCACCGATGCCGCCGTCACGCCGGCCGCCGCGGTGCGCGTGGCGGATCTCGTCGTGCTCGCGGCCCCGCCCGAGGCCAACCTCGCCCTCCTCGACCAGCTGGCACCCTGGCTCCGCCCGGGGGCGCTGGTCACCGATGTCACCAGCGTCAAGGTGGCGATCATGGCCCGCGCTCAGCGTGCGGGCCTTGGCGCGCGGTTCGCCGGCTCCCACCCGCTCGCCGGCACCCACGCCTCGGGCTTCGCGGCAGCGCGCTCGGACCTGCTGCGTGGGGCGGTGGTCTACGTAACGCCGACTTCCGACCCGGCAGGCGCCCAGGTGGCTCGCGAGGTGATGAACTTCTGGTCCGAGGTCATGGGGGCAGAGCCGGTGTTGATGGACGCCGAGGCCCACGACCGCCAGCTGGCCTGGACCAGCCACCTGCCGCAGGCCGCCGCCTCCGCGCTCGCCGCCGTCCTGTCGCGCCGGGTTGGGGCCTCATTCGGGACTGGCGCCCGCGACACCACCCGGCTCGCCGCCAGCTCCCCGGCAATGTGGTCGGAACTCTTCGCCCTGAACCGCGAGGCGGTGCTCGCCGCCCTGGCCGAGCTCGAGGCCGAGGTGCAGACCCTGCGTTCAAAGCTGGCGGCGGGTGACGATGCGGCGGTCAGGGCCCTGCTCGAGCGCGCCCAGCGCTGGCGCAGCGGCCTCACCCCATGATCGTCTCCGGCTCGATCCGCGTCCCGGGCGACAAGAGCCTCACCCACCGCGCTCTCCTTTTCGCCTCGATGGCCCGGGGCCGCTGTCACATCGGCGGCACCCTCACCTCCCTCGACGCCCGCTCTTCGGCGCGCGTTCTCCGCCAGCTGGGTGCCACGGTGGCGCCGCTGCGCGAAGGGGCCACGGTCACCATCACGGGGCGGGGCCGACTCCACCGGCCCGATTCGATCCTCGACTGCGGCAACTCCGGCACGACGACCCGGCTCCTGCTCGGCCTCCTCGCCGGTCATCGCTTCTCCGCGACGCTGACCGGCGACGCCTCCCTGCGTCGCCGCCCCATGAAGCGGGTGACGGAACCCCTCTCGCTGATGGGCGCCCGATTCACCGGCCCCGATCCCGATCGCCTGCCGATCACCGTCCGCGGCGGTCCGCTCCGGCCGCTGGAGTGGCGGATGCCGGTCTCCAGCGCCCAGATCAAGAGTTCGCTGCTCCTGGCCGGTGTCGCCGGCGGCGTGGAGGTGGCGGTCCACGAGCCGCACGGGCGCTCGCGCGATCACACCGAGCGGATGCTGCGCTCCTTCGGCTACCGGGTCGAGGAGGAAGGGGGATGGATCCGCCTGGCGCCGACGGGGCGCATCGTGCCCTTCGACATGCAGGTACCGGGCGACCCCTCCTCCGCAGTCTTTCCGGTCGCCGCCGCCCTCCTCGCCGAGTCGGGTGAGCTTCGGATTACCGCCGTGGGGGTCAATCCGACCAGGATCGGATTCGTCACCGTCCTCGGCAGGATGGGCGCGCGGCTGGCCGTCGAGAATCTCGAGGAGAGCTTTCACGAGCCGGTGGGTGATCTCGTGGCCCGGCCCTCGACCCTGGCCGCCACCGAGGTCCTCGCCGGGGAGATCCCGGGACTGATCGACGAGATCCCGATGCTCGCGGCACTGGCCACCCGTGCGCTGGGCACAACGATTTTCCGCGAGGTGGGCGAACTCAGGGTGAAGGAGAGCGATCGCCTGGGACTCATCGCCTCCAACATCCGGGCACTCGGCGGCCGGGCCGAGGTGCGAGACAACGACCTCTTTGTCGAGGGGACCGGGGCGCCGCCCCGGGGCAAGGTGATCACCGAAGGAGACCACCGCATCGCCATGGCCTTCGCCGTGCTCGGCACGCTGCCCGACGCCAGGGTCACCATCGACAACCTCGCCTGCGCGGCCGTGAGCTACCCCGGCTTCCCTGCGATGCTCAAGGCGATCCGCTCCCGCGGCTGATATGTCCGCCATGGCTCCCGCTCACCCCTCAACAGGGGTAAACCGCTCACCGCTCACCTAGCGCCGGCACTCCATTGAGTCCCGCACCGCAGTCCCCCGTCGTCGCCCTCGACGGCCCCTCCGCCAGCGGCAAATCAAGCACCGCCTCGGCCGTGGCCCGGGCGCTGGGCTGGGTGCATCTCGATTCCGGCTCGCTCTATCGCGGGCTGACGGTGGTGGCGCTGGATCTTGCAGGGGCGGGAGGGGCGGAAGCGGCGGAAGCGATTCCACCGCAGGCGGTCCTGCGAGAAGCTGAACGGCGGCGGCTCTCATTCCATGTCGCTGATCGCCTGGCCCGGGTCTGGCTCGATGGGAAGCCGGCGGAGAATCGGATCCGGAGCGCCGACGTCACGGCCGCGGTCTCCGCGGTGTCGGCGGTGGCCCCGCTCCGGGAGTGGGTCAACCGGCAGCTCAGGGCGGTGGCGGAGGCGGGGCAGGGGGTGGTGGCCGATGGCCGGGACATCGGGACGGTGGTGTTTCCCAATGCGCCGCTCAAGGTGTACCTGACCGCATCGCCGGAGACCCGGGCCATGCGCCGTCTGCTGCAGCGGGGGGAGGGGTTCGATGCCGGCCAGCTCGCCACGGAGACCGGCCTCCTGACGGCGCGCGACGAGGCCGACAGCCGGCGGGCGGTGGCTCCGCTCCGGAAGGCCGATGATGCCCTCCCGCTCGACGGTACCGGCCTGACCTTCGAGCAGCAGGTGGAGTGGATCGTGGACCGGCGCAGGGAGCGAGGATTGGTGGAGTAACTGATTGTGGGATGGGGGGATTGCGGGATTGAGGGATTGAGGCAGATTCGAGGGATTGAACGATCTGGCCGTCGCCCTCCCGCCCTCCCGCCCCTTCCCCGATCCCACCCTCGTCCCTATCTTTACCGGCTCCCCAACCCGGGCACTTCCGCTCCGGGACGGGACTCCACCCCAACCCGCGCGGTACGCGCGGCAGAAAAGGATTCCTCCCCGCATGTCCGACCAGCTTTCCCCCAACACTGACACCTTCGTTTCCCCCGCCGGCCTGAAGGTCCGGGCCGACCTGTACGACGAGGACTATTCCGACGCTGACTACGAGCAGATGCTCTCGATGTACGAGGGCACCATGGCCTCGATCGTCGAGGGCGAGATCGTCAAGTCCAAGGTCCTCCGCGTCACCGACAACGCCGTCATCCTCGACGTCGGCTTCAAGTCCGAGGGCTCCGTCCCGCTCGACGAATTCAAGGAAATGCCCAAGCCGGGCGACGAGGTCGAAGTCTTCCTCGAGCACCTCGAGGACCAGGAGGGGGCGGTCGTCCTTTCCAAGAAGAAGGCCGACTTCATGCGGGTCTGGGAGAAGATCCGCGTGGCCCACGAGAGCGACCAGCCGGTGCAGGGCACCCTGACCAAGAAGATCAAGGGCGGCGTGGTGGTGAACCTGATGGGCGTCGACGCCTTCCTGCCGGGCAGCCAGATCGCCCTCCGCCGGGTGCCCAACATCGACGACCTGCTGGGCCAGACCTTCGAATTCAAGATCATCAAGCTCAACAAGCGGCGCCGCAACATCGTGGTCAGCCGCCGGGTCATCCTGGAGAACGAGCGGGCCCACAAGCGCGAGTTCCTGATGAAGGAGCTGGCGGTCGGGCAGCTGCGGAAGGGCGTGGTCAAGAACATCACCGACTTCGGCGCCTTCATCGACCTCGGCGGCGTGGACGGCCTGCTCCACATCACCGACATGTCCTACGGCCGGGTCTCGCACCCGAACGAAGTGGTCTCCATCGGCAAGGAAGTCGAGGTCAAGATCCTCGACATCGACTGGCAGCGCGAGCGGATCAGCCTGGGCATGAAGCAGCTCCAGGCCTACCCGTGGCAGAACGTCGCCGAGCGCTACCCGATCGGCACCCGGGTGCAGGGCAAGGTGGTCTCGATCACCAACTACGGCGCCTTCGTGGAGCTCGAGCCCGGCATCGAGGGCCTGGTCCACATCTCCGAGATGAGCTGGACCCGCAACGTCCGGCACCCCTCGAAGATCGTCTCCATCGGCGAGACCATCGACGCCGTGGTGCTCAAGGTCGACGAGAAGGAAGAGAAGATCTCGCTCGGCATGAAGCAGACCGAGCAGGATCCGTGGACGGCGCTGCCGGTCAAGTTCCCGATCGGCACCCGGATCACCGGCAAGGTGCGCAACCTCACCAGCTTCGGCGCCTTCGTCGAGATCGAGCCGGGCATCGACGGCCTGATCCACATCTCCGACATGAGCTGGACCAAGCGGGTGCAGCATCCCTCGGAAGTGGTCAAGAAGGGCGACACCGTCACCGTCGTCATCCTCAACATCGACGGCGAGAACAAGCGGATTTCCCTGGGCCTGAAGCAGGCCGAAGAGGATCCCTGGCTCAAGATCGGCGAGACCTTCCCGGTGGGCTTCGAGATCAAGGGCCGCGTCTCCCGCCTGATGGACAAGGGGGTGGTCGTGGATCTTGGAAACGACCTCGAGGGCTTCGTCCCGATGTCGCAGCTGGGCGTGCCCGACATCGAGAATCCGGGCGACGCGGTGAAGGAAGGCCAGGCCGTCGAGCTCAAGGTGCTCGAGGTGGACCCGATCCATCACCGGATCGTCCTCGCCGCCGTCGGCTACCCCGACGAGCCGATCATCCCGCCGACCCGTCCGGTGTACGACGAGTCGCCGGCGGACGACGAGTAGGGCGGGACAGCGGGAGGGCGGGAAGGCGGGAAGTTTGAACGGTGGTGGGAATGAATTCCTGCCACCGTTTCTCTTTCCTCCCGCCCTCCCGCCCTCCCGCCCTTCCGCCCTCTGGCAGGGGCGCCGTATCTTCAGCCCATGTCATCCCCCCGCGATCTCCTCGACGATCTCCATCATCGCCAGGCCCAGGCCGAGCAGGGTGGCGGCGCCGCCCGCATCGCCCAGCAGCACAAGAAGGGAAAGCTCACCGCGCGGGAGCGGCTCGATCTGCTGCTCGATGAGGGGAGCTTCGTCGAGCTGGACCGCTTCGTCACCCACCGGGCCACCGAGTTCGGCCTCGCCGAGCAGCAGTATCCGGGCGACGGCGTCGTCACCGGCCACGGCCGGATCGATGGGCGCCTGGTGTACGTCTTCGCCCAGGACTTCACGGTCTTCGGCGGCTCGCTGTCGGAGACCCACGCCCAGAAGATCTGCAAGGTGATGGACCTGGCGATGCGGAACGGCGCGCCGGTCATCGGGCTCAACGACTCGGGCGGCGCCCGGATCCAGGAGGGGGTCGCCTCGCTGGGTGGCTACGCCGACATCTTCCTGCGGAACACGCTGGCCAGCGGGGTCGTGCCGCAGATTTCCGCGATCCTCGGCCCCTGCGCCGGCGGCGCGGTGTACAGCCCCGCCATCACCGACTTCGTCTTCATGGTCCGCGGCATCAGCTACATGTTCGTCACCGGGCCCAACGTGGTGAAGACGGTCACCCACGAGGACGTGAGCTTCGACCAGCTGGGCGGCGCCGACACCCACGGCGGCACCTCGGGCGTGGCGCACTTCGTCCACGCCTCGGAGCCGGAAACCATCGCCGCGATCCGCGAGCTGATGGGCTTCCTCCCGGGCAACAACCTCGACGAGCCGCCACTGCGCCCCACCGAGGACCCGGCCGACCGCCGTGACGAGGCGCTCCTCGACCTGATGCCGGACTCGCCCGACCAAGCCCTACGACATGCACGAGGTGGTCCGCCGGGTCATCGACGACGGCGCCTTCCTCGAGGTCCAGCCCGACTACGCCGGCAACATCATCGTCGGCTTCGCCCGGCTGGGCGGGCGCCCGGTGGGCGTCGTGGCCAACCAGCCCGCGGTGCTGGCCGGGGTGCTCGACATCGCCGCCTCGCTCAAGGCCGCGAGGTTCATCCGCTTCTGCGACTGCTTCAACATCCCGCTGGTCACCTTCGTGGACGTTCCCGGGTTCCTCCCCGGCACCGCCCAGGAGCACGGCGGCATCATCAAGCACGGCGCCAAGCTGCTCTACGCCTACTGCGAGGCCACGGTCCCCAAGCTCACGGTGATCACCCGCAAAGCCTACGGCGGGGCCTACGACGTCATGAGCAGCAAGCACATCCGGGGCGACCTGAACCTGGCCTGGCCCACCGCCGAGATCGCGGTGATGGGGCCCAAGGGGGCGGTGGAGATCCTGTTCAAGGAGCAGATCGCCAAGGCGAAGGATTCCGCCGCCGAAGCGGCCCGCCTGATCGCCGATTACACCAGTCGTTTCGCCAATCCCTGGGCCGCCGCTTCCCGCGGCTTCGTGGACGACGTGATCGACCCCCGCGACACTCGGCCCGCGCCTGATCGACGCCCTTCGGACCCTGGCCACCAAGCGGGACCGGAACCCGCCCCGGAAGCACGGGAACCTTCCCCTCTAGCCCTCCGGTGTACCCGTCCCTAAACTATAGGCGTGTCTAGGGATACCCCCACTCCTGCCGAATTCCGGTCCTGGTCCGTCCTGACCGCCCTGACCGTCCTGTCCCTGTCGGCCACCGGATGGCTCGCCGCCCAGGGCGCCATCGACCCCACCGTCGCCGACCGGGCCGCCGCGCTGGAGAGTGGGGGCGCCAGGGGCTCCGCCATCGAGCTCCTGGGCCGCTATCTCGCCACTGCCCCTGACGACGGTCGGGCCTGGCTTGAACTGGGGCTCTACTACCTGCGGGACGGCCGCGACTGGCACCGCCAGCAGCACTCGGGCGACCCCGACGCCGGGATCTACCTCGACTTCGCCGCCACCGCCTTCGACCAGGCCATTCGCCTCGGCTTCGACACCGCCCGGGTGGAGCGCGCCATCGTCGAGATGGATCGCGCCATCACCCCGATGGAAAGCGGCGGCTGGCTGGTGCCGCCGGGGCGGGGGGCGCTGGAGGTTCCGCCGCTGCCGGCCTTCGTGCTGGAGCTGGGCCGCAACCTGGTCCGCTCCTGTCCCGCCCGTGGTGTGCTGGTCACGGGAAGCGATCTCGAAGCGGTCGCCACCTGGTACGCCGTGGTGGTGGAGGATCGACGCCAGGACGTCCTGCTGATCCGTCCCGAGCTCTACGCCAGTGACCCAGCCTACAGGGCCCAGGCCGCCAGGCACCTGGAGACGGACTCCGCCCAGTCGCTGCGATCCGCGCTCCAGGCCTCGAGTCGCCGCCGACCGCTCTGTCTCAGTCCGATCGCGTCGGATTCGCTGGCGCCGGAGGCCACGACCTCCGCCCCCTGGCGACTGATCCTGCTCTCCCCGTCCACTCTCCCCAGCATGCCCGCCGACCCACTCGCCTTCCTCGACTTCCTGGCCATCCAGCAGGCGGGTGGACAGTCCTGGTCGGCCGCGGTGCTCGAGGTCTATCGCACTGCCTCCCGCCGCAATGCGCTGCTCTGCGGTGGACAGCTTTCGGTGCTCGACACGCCCGGCGCGGCGTGTGGTCCGTAGTCGGCTCCCCCTCCCTTGAAACGGGTTCTGATCGCTAATCGGGGCGAGATCGCGCTCCGGATCGTTCGCGCCTGTCACGATGAGGGGCTCGAGGCGGTCGCGGTCTATTCCGAAGCCGACCGCCTGAGCCCCCACGTCCGCGCCGCCGACCTCGCCCTTCCCATCGGTCCACCCCCTCCCGCCGAGAGCTACCTCCGGATCGATCGACTGCTCCAGGCCGCGGAGCGGAGCGGGGCGGATGCGGTGCATCCCGGCTACGGATTCCTGGCCGAGCGGGCCCACTTCGCGCAGGCGGTCGACCGATGCCGGGCTGATCTTCGTCGGCCCCAGCGCGGCGGCAATCCAGGCCATGGGAGACAAGACCGAGGCTCGGCGACGGATGGCGGCCGCCGGCGTCCCCATCGTTCCCGGGCTGACCCTTCCGGTCACCGACCCGGTCGAGGCGGCGCGCGCCGCGGCCCGGATCGGCTATCCGGTGCTGGTCAAGGCCTCGGCCGGCGGCGGCGGGAAGGGGATGCGTATCGTGCGGGCTGAGGCCGAGCTCGCCGGCGCTCTGACCACCGCCGCCTCGGAGGCCCTCAAGGCCTTCGGCGATGCCAGCGTCTACCTCGAGAAGTACGTCGAGCGGCCCCGCCACGTCGAAATCCAGGTGCTGGCCGACGATTTCCGCGACCGTTCACCTGGGCGAGCGCGAGTGCTCGATCCAGCGCCGTCACCAGAAGCTGGTCGAGGAGGCGCCCTCGGTCGCGGTGGACCAGGCGCTCCGCGAACGGATGGGTGCTGCCGCCGTGGCCGCGGCACGCGCGGTGGACTACCGCGGTGCCGGCACCTGCGAGTTCCTGCTCGCGGCCGACGGCAGCTTCTACTTCCTCGAGATGAACACCCGGATCCAGGTCGAGCATCCGGTCACCGAGATGGTGTACGGCCTGGACCTGGTGCGCGAACAGCTGCGGATCGCGGCCGGCCTGCCGATGCGGCTCCCCGCCGAGCCGCTGGTGCCGAGGGGGTGGGCGATCGAATGCCGCATCACCAGCGAGGACGCGGCCAACGGATTTCTTCCCGCCACCGGGCGCCTCGACTACCTGCGGGCGCCCTCCGGGCCCGGCGTGCGCTGGGATGCCGGGATCGAGGCCGGCAACGAAGTCACCCTGTACTACGACTCGCTGCTGGGCAAGATCATCACCTGGGGGCGGGACCGGGGCGACGCCATCGCGCGGATGCGCCGCGCGCTCGGCGAGCTGGTCATCGTCGGTGTGGCCACCAACCAGTCGTTCCACCTGCGGCTCCTGGCCGACCCGGCCTTTCTCGAGGGAGCCATCGACAGCCAGTTCCTCGACCGGCGCAGTGATCTGAGTGGTGCCTTGGTGGAGTCTGCGGACGCCCTGGGACTCGCCGTGGCGGCGGCGCTGGCCGAGGAAGAGGCGCGGGGGCTGAGGAAGCCGGCGGTGTCGGCCGATGGCGCGGCCGACGGCAGCGCCTGGCTCAGGACCTCACGACGGGAGGCGGTCGATAACTGGCCGCGTCGCGGTGCGCGCTGAGGCCGCCGCGGCGGGGCGGGGCGCGCTCGTGACGGAGTCGGTGCGCATCAATGCCATCGCCGCCGGCGGCGACGGGGTGGGCCGGCTCCCCGATGGCCGTGCCGTCTTCGTGCCTCGCACCGCGCCCGGCGATCTGGTACAGCTCACGGCGGTCGAGATGAAAACCCGCTACGCTCGCGCGCGGGTCGGCGCCATCGTGGAGCCGGGCCCCGACCGGGTGGCCCCCCGCTGCGGGCACTATGATCGCGATGCCTGCGGCGGCTGCCAGCTCCAGCATCTCGCGCCGGAGGCCCAGCGCACTGCCCGGCGGACCATCGTGGGCGACGCGTTGCGCCGCCTCGCCCGCCTCGACGTCCCCGACCCCGAACTGGTCGCCGCCGGCGAGGATTGGGGCTATCGCACCAGGCTCACCCTCGCCGTGCAGGCCCGCGGGCGGCTCATCGGCCTGCATCGCTACGACCGGCCGGCGGACCTCTTCAACCTCAAGCGCTGCGAGATTGCCGATCCCGCGTTGAACCGTTTGTGGGCGGCTCTCACCTCCCGGAGGGAACTCCTGCCCGCCGATGCCACCCACCTGGTGCTCCGCCTGGAGCGGGGTGGCGCGCTCCATCTCATCGTGCGGAGCGGCGGCGAACGGGCCTGGACCAGCGCTGCCGAGCTTCGCGCCGGCCTCCGGGAGGCCGGCGTCGAGGCGACGCTCTGGTGGCACCCTGAGGGGGGCGCACCGCGGGTGGTGGCGGGAGACGGCTCGCCCTGGCCCGCCACCGTCTTCGAGCAGGTCCATCCCGCACTCGGCGATGCGGTCCGCCGCTTCGCCGTCGAGCAGCTGGGCGACGTGCGTGGGCGCAAGGTGTGGGATCTCTATGCCGGCATCGGGGAAACCACCGCGCAGCTGCTCGCCGCCGGCGCCACGGTCGAGAGTGTCGAGTTGGATCCCCGCGCCGTGGCGCTGGCGGGACCCGGAGGTCGGGGAACGGGTCCGCCGCATCGCGGGAGCGGCAGAGGCCGATCGTGCCGCGGCTGAAGCCGGCCGACCTGGTCATCACCAATCCGCCGCGCACCGGCATGGACAAGCGGGTGGTCGATGCCATCCTCGCGGCCGCTCCGCGCCGCGTCGTCTACATCTCGTGCGACCCGGCGACCTTGGCCCGCGACCTCGCCCTCCTGTGTGGCACCACCTCCCGCCCTCCCGCCGTCCCGCCCTTCCGCCCATCGGCGTTCAGGGCATTCGACCTCTTCCCCCAGACCGCCCACGTCGAAACGGTCGCCGTCCTGGAGGCCGCATGAAGTACTTCGTGACGGTGGACGGCCGGGAATTCGAGGTCGTGGTCGACGGCGAACGGGTCTCGGTGGATGGCCAGGAATTCGAGGCGCACCTGGGGACGATTCCCGGGACGCCGCTCCGTCACCTCCTGCTGGGCGACCAGTCGCTCACCCTGGCCATCGAGCCGGGCGGTCGGGGGAAGTGGCACCTGGCCCGCCACGGTGAGCGGCGGGAGGTGGAGGTGGTGGATGAGCGCACCCGGCACATCCGGTCTCTCACAGGGCAGGGCACCCAGGCCCGGGGGCCGGCCCAGCTCAGGGCGCCGATGCCGGGGCTGGTGGCCCGGGTCCTGGTCGAGCCCGGCCAGCGGGTGGAGGCGGGGGCCGGCGTGGTGGTCCTGGAGGCCATGAAGATGGAAAACGAGCTGCGGGCCGCGCAGGGTGGGGTGGTGCGGAGCCTCACGGTCCGGCCCGGGCAGGCGGTGGAGAAGGGACAGGTGCTGGTGGAGTTCGACCCTTGACCTAACCCGTTAGGGCGGGCTAGCTTTCAAGTCTGTGTCGCGCAACGGGATTTCAACAGCAGGGGTTCCACGGTTCATGAAAACCTTTTCCGCCACGCCGTCCGACATTCAGCACGACTGGCATGTCGTGGACGCCGCCGGCGTTCCCCTCGGCCGGCTGGCCACCCACGTCGCGCAGCTGATCCGGGGCAAGCACAAGCCCAGCTTCACGCCCGCACATGGACGGGGGCGATTTCGTGGTCGTCATCAACGCCGCCAAGGTCAGGCTGTCGGGCCGGAAGATGGAGCAGAAGTCCTATTTCCGTCACACCGGCTACATGGGCCACGAGCGGTTCACCCCGGTGGCGGAGCTGCTCGCCAAGCATCCCGACCGGGTCATTGAAAAGGCCGTCTTCGGCATGCTGCCGAAGAATTCGCTGGCCAAGCAGCACATGCGCGGCAAGCTCAAGGTGTATCGCGGGCGCCGAGCATCCCCACGCCGCGCAGCAGCCGGCGCCGTCGACCGTCACCACCGCGTAAGGGCCAGGCATGACCGCTACCCCGCAGTTCCGCTGGCAGGCCGTGGGCCGCCGCAAGACCAGCGTCGCCCGAGTCTACCTCACCCCCGGCACCGGCAAGTGGGACATCAACGGCCGCACGCTGGGTGACTACTTCCCCCGTCCTTCACTGGTCCAGCACATCCAGCAGTCCTTCGCCGCCACCGACACCCTGGGCGCCTTCGACGTGAGGGCCCACGTGGCTGGCGGCGGGCAGACCGGGCAGGCCGGCGCGATGCGCATGGCGATCGCCCGGGCGCTGGTCGAGGCCGACGGGGTGCACCGCATCAAGCTTCGCGCGGCCGGGCTCCTGACCCGCGATCCGCGGGCGGTCGAGCGGAAGAAGCCGGGCCGGGCCGGCGCCCGGAAGCGGTTCCAGTTCAGCAAGCGGTAGAATCGAACACCGGGGGCGGAGGCAGGCTTCGCCCCCTATCTCGCACGCCGCTGGATTCCGGACTGGGTGCTCCTCCTTGCGGGGGGTCAGTCCGGAAGATGAAAGCGGCGGACGCCCAAACCCGAAGCAGGGAAGGAAACGAAGACCCGCATGGCACAGCCGCAGCTGCAGGACCTCCTCGAGGCCGGCGTTCATTTCGGCCACCAGACCCGTCGCTGGAATCCGAAGATGCGCCGGTTCATCTTCGCCGAACGTTCCGGCATCTACATCATCGACCTGCAGAAGACCCTCCGCCAGATCCAGAAGGCGCAGGAGCTGCTCAAGAGCGTCGTCCTCAAGGGCGAGGGCGTCCTCTTCGTCTGCACCAAGAAGCAGCTCAAGGCCGTGGTCCAGGCCGAGGCGGCCGGCTGCGGCGGCGTTCTACGTCACCGAGCGCTGGCTGGGCGGCATGCTCACCAACTTCCAGACCATCAAGAAGCAGATCCGGCGGCTGCGGGAGCTGGAGCAGGGTGCCGCAGGACGGCGACTTCGAGAACTACACCAAGAAGGAAAAGCTGCTCTTCGAGCGCGAGCGGGAGAAGCTGTCGCGCAACCTCGAGGGCGTGAAGAACATGAACCGGCTCCCCGGCGCCCTGTTCATCGTGGACGCCAAGAAGGAGCGGATCGCGGTCAACGAGGCCAACAAGCTGGGCATCCCGGTCGTGGCCATCGTGGACACCAACGCCGATCCCGACCTGATCACGGTGCCGATTCCGGGCAACGACGACGCGATCCGCGTCGGTCTCGCTGATCACCAACGCGCTGAGCGACGTGATGAAGGAAGCCCGGGCCCAGAGCGCCGCTCAAGGAAGCGACCGAAGAGTCGGACGGCGAGACCTACAGCACCGACGCCGGCACCGAGGGCGACGCGGACGCCGAGCGCCGCCGGCGCCGGCCCCGGCCGCAAGCGGCGGCCGAAGCCCGAGGCGATCGCGGCCCGGCTGAAGCACGACGAAGAGGCCGGGGCTGCCGCCGCGCGCGGCCGCGGAGCCCGAGGCCTAGGCCGGGGCGGTCCTGCTCACAGGACGTGTGCCGCCGCCCGTGGCCGGAGTCCGGCCGCCGGGCGGCGGTCTTGCTATCAACCCATGAAGGTCCCACAATGACGACTATGGCAATTACCGCGAAGGACGTCGCCGAGCTCCGGGCCCGGACCCAGGCCGGCATGATGGATTGCAAGAAGGCGCTCGAGGAGGCCGCCGGCGACATGGAAAAGGCCGCCGAGATCCTCCGCAAGAAGGGCATCGCCAAGGCCGAGAAGCGGGCCGACCGCAGCGCCTCGCAGGGGCTGGTGGTGATCGAGGCGGCGGCCGACGGCCGCGACGCCGCGATGATCGAGCTCAACTGCGAGACCGATTTCGTCGCCAAGACCGACGACTTCATCAAGCTGGCCGGCGAGCTGGCCCGCCACGCGCTCGCGCACGCCCCGGAGGGAACGCACCAGGGCAGCGCGATCGACGGACAGCCCTTCCGGGGCACGACCGTGGCCGAGGTGGTCAAGGAAGCCTCGGGCAAGACCGGCGAGGCGATGGCCCTCAGGCGGGTCGCCCGGTTCCGGCAGAGTGCCGGCCAGGTGGCGACCTACCGTCACTTCACCGGCATGGTCGGCGTGCTGGTGGAGCTCGAGGGCCCGCCCGGCGAGGCGCTGACCGCGCTGGCCGCGGCAGCTGGCGCTCCACATCGCCTCGGCCGATCCCCAGCCGCTCGGCGTCCAGGAGTCCGACCTTCCGGCCGATCTCATCGCCACGCGAGCGGCGGATCGCCGAGGAGCATCGTGGCCCAGGAAGGGAAGCCCGAGAACATCCGGGCCAAGATCGTGGACGGAAAGGTCAGGAAGTTCGTGGCCGAGCGGACCCTGCTCGGCCAGCCGTTCGTCATGGACGACAAGCAGTCGGTGGGCGACATCGTCAAGGCAGGCCGCCAAGGCCGCCGGCGGCGCCATCACCGTGAAGCGCTTCGCCCGCTTCAAGGTCGGGGAGTAGTCCGATGCGCCGGCAATACGCCCGCGCCCTGCTCAAGCTCTCCGGCGAGGCGCTCGCCGGAGAGAAGGGCTTCGGCCTCGACTACCGCGTCATCGAGGACCTGGCCGACGAAGTGATCAAGGTCCACGCCCGCGGGGTGCAGATGAGCCTCGTGGTGGGCGGGGGCAACATCCTCCGCGGGCACCTCGGCCAGCCGGCAGGGCCTGGACCGGGTGTCCGCCGACTACATGGGCATGCTCGCCACGGTGATCAACGCCCTGGCGATCCAGGACATCCTGGAGCGGAAGGGGCTCAACACCCGGGTGATGACCGCCATCCGGATGGAATCGCTGGCCGAGCCGTACATCCGGCGGCGGGCCCTCCGGCACATGGAAAAGGGCCGGCTGGTGATCTTCGCCGGCGGCACCGGCAATCCCTACTTCTCCACCGACACCGCCGCGGTGCTCCGCGCGCTCGAGATCGAGGCCGAGGTCATCCTCAAGGGCACCAACGTGGACGGGGTCTATACCGCCGATCCGCGGAAGGACCCCAAGGCGCAGTTCATCACGGAGCTCTCCTTCCAGGACGCGATCATCCGGGGCTACGAGGTGATGGACGCCAACGCCTTCGGGCTCTGCAAGACCAACAATCTTCCGATCATCGTGTTCAACATGAACCGGTCGGGCAATCTGGAGCGGGTGCTCGCCGGCGAGGAGGAGGGGACCATCGTCCGATGAACACCATCGCCGACCTGACCAAGCACGCCCGGGAGCTGATGAACAAGGCCGTGGATGCCACCCGGCGCGAGTTCAGCGGGATCCGCTCCGGCAAGGCCACGACCTCGCTGCTCGACCTGGTCCGGGTCGAGGCCTACGGGGCCGAGGTGCCGCTCAACCAGGTCGGCATGGTCTCGGCGCCCGAGGCGCGGCTGCTGACCGTGCAGCCCTTCGACAAGTCGCTGGCGCCGGCCATCGAGAAGGCGATCCGCGACTCCGACCTGGGCCTCAACCCGGCCAGCCAGGGCGGCCTGATCCGGGTGCCGATCCCGGCGCTCAACGAGGAGCGCCGCAAGGAACTGGTCAAGCTGGTGCACAAGCTGGCGGAGGAGGGCAGGGTGGCGGTGCGGCACGCCCGCGGCGAGACGATCCACAAGATCAAGAAGCTGGACAAGATCAGCGAGGACGACAAGACGCGGGGCGAGAAGGATGTGCAGAAGATGACCGACGAGCACATCAAGCAGATCGATCAGCTGATCGCCGCCAAAGAGGCGGAGATCATGGAAGTGTGAGGCGATGGCCGAGGACCTGCTCGCGCAGATCAAGCTGAACGGCGCGCGTGCCCGCAGCACGTCGCCATCATCATGGATGGCAACGGCCGGTGGGCGCGCGAACGCGCGATGCCCCGGCCGTTCGGGCATCAGGCCGGGATGAAGTCGGTCCGCGAGGTGGTCGAGGGCGCCCTCGCCGCCGGGGTCGAGGTGCTCACCCTCTTCGCCTTCAGCACGGAGAACTGGCAGCGGCCCGCCGGCGGAGATCGAGGCGCTCATGGCGCTGCTCGAGGAGTACATCGCCCGCGAGATGGAGGAGCTCCGGGCCCAGGGAGTGACGGTCCGCTTCCTCGGCGACCTCGATCGGCTGAGCGAGGCCTCCCGCGCCTCGGTCCGGCGCCTCGAAGGGGCGACCACCGACGGCTCCCGCGCTGGCGCTCAACATCTGCCTCTCCTACAGCTCGCGGGCCGAGATCACGCGGGCGGCGCGGCAGCTGGCCGAAGAGGTGGCGGCCGGCCGCCTGGCGCCCGCCGACGTGACCGAGGAAGCGCTCGCCGAGCAGCTCTTCACCGCCGCCTGGCCCGATCCCGACCTGCTGATCCGGACCTCCGGAGAGCTCCGGCTCTCGAACTTCCTCCTCTGGCAGCTGGCGTACGCCGAGTTCCACGTCACGCCGGTCCTCTGGCCCGACTTCACCCGCCGTCCATCTCTTCGAGGCCATCCTCGACTTCCAGCGCCGCGAACGTCGCTTCGGACGAGTCACCGCCTGAGCATGAGCCCCAACATGGTGCGACGGATCGCCTTCGCCGCCGTTGCCATCCCGGCGGCGCTCGGCGTCGTCTGGCTCGGCGGCTGGGCGCTCGCTGCCCTGGTCGCCGTCGTGGCCGTCCTCGGCACCCGTGAGTTCTACGCGATCGCGGAGCATGCCGGGGTGCGACCGCTCCAGACCTGGGGGCTGGCCACCTGCGCCCTGCTTCCGCTGGCCGCCGAGTGGGCCTGGAGCTCCCCCTGGCTGTACGGCACCGTGGCGGCGATGTGGCCGGGAATCCTCTCGGTCTGGGTGATCGGGCTCCTGACGCTGGACCCTCTGGCGCCGCGCCCCGACGGAGCGGCCCCTGGCGTCGGCCGCGGTGACCATGCTCGGGGCCGGCTATTCCGGAGCGCTGCCGGTCTTCCTGATCCACCTTCGACATCTCGGTGCTGGGCGCCAGCCCCTGGGCCGCCACCTGGCTGGTGTTCTTCCCGCTGGTCATCACCTGGATCTGCGACAGCGCCGCGATGTTCGGCGGCCAGCGGATCGGCGGCCCCAAGCTGGCGCCCACCGTGAGCCCGGGAAAGACCCGCTCCGGCGCCGTGTCGGGAGTCGTCGGTGCCCTCGCTCGCGGCGCTGCTGTTCAACCGCCTGGCCCTGCAGCCGACGGGCGTCGGGACTGACGACGGGGCAGGCGCTCCTGATCGCGGGCGTGCTCTCCGTCGTCGGCCAGGTCGGCGACCTGGCCGAATCGCTGTTCAAGCGCGAAGTCGGGCTCAAGGATTCGAGTCACCTGATCCCCGGCCATGGCGGCGTCCTCGACCGCTTCGATTCGCTCTACTTCGTGATTCCCACCGCCGCGGTTCTCTACCACCTCGTCCTCGGTCTCTGATGACCAGTCGCGGGGCCGGTACACGGCAGGGGGTCGCCCTGCTCGGCTCGACCGGCTCGATCGGCCGGAGCACCCTCGAGGTGCTCCGCCGGCAGCGCGAGCATTTCGAGGTCGTGGCGCTCACCGCGGGCAGCAACGGCGAGCTGCTCGATCGGCAGGCCGCCGAATGGCAGCCTGGCTTCGTCGGGCTGGTCAACGGTTCGCCTTGCGCCGCCGCCGGGCACCGGGGCGCCGGCTGCCTGGTCGAGGCCGCGACGCTTCCCGGCGCCGACATCGTGGTGAACGCGGTCGTCGGCAGCGCCGGGCTCGACGCGACCCTGGCGGCACTCCGGGCCGGCAAGCGGGTGGCCCTGGCCAACAAGGAGACGCTGGTCGTTGCCGGAGACCTGGTGCGCCGCGCGGCGCGCGAGGGCGGCGGCGAGCTGGTGCCGGTGGATTCGGAGCACAGCGCGGTGCTGCAGTGCGTGACCGGCCGGAGCGAGGGGCTGGCGCGGCTGATCCTCACCGCCTCGGGCGGGCCGTTCCGGGAGTGGCCCGCCGACCGGGTGGCGGAGGCGACCGTGCAGCGAGGCGCTCAACCATCCCGACCTGGCGGATGGGCGACAAGGTGACGGTGGACAGCGCCACACTGGCCAACAAGGCGCTCGAGCTGATCGAGGCCCACCATCTCTTCGATCTTCCGTTTGACGCGCTGGAGGTGGTGGTCCATCCCCAGAGCATCATCCATGCGCTTCGCCGAGTTCTGCGACGGCAGCGTCCTGGCCCAGCTCGGGTTCCCTACGATGGAGCTGCCGATCCTGTACGCCCTGACCCATCCGGCCCGCCTGCCGGACGCGGGCACCCGCCGGTTCGACCCGGTGGCTGCCGGCCCCCTGACCTTCGAGCCGGTGCGCACCGACGTCTTCCGCGCCTTCACCGCCGGAGTGGCGGCCGGCCGGGCGGGCGGGACCGCCCCGGCGGTGTTCAATGCCGCCAACGAGATCGCCGTGGCCGCGTTCCTTGCCGGGTCCATCACCTTCGGACGGATCGCCGATGTGATCGAGCGGGTGCTCGACGCAGCATCACGTCGCCCCCGCCGACCAGCTCGAGGCGGTTCGCGAGGCCGATCGCTGGGCCCGCGCGCGGGCCCGGGAACTGGTGGCCTGATGCTGTTCACCCTCGGCGCCTTCCTCGTCGTCCTCGGCGTCCTCGTCTTCATCCACGAGCTGGGTCACTTCCTCGCGGCCAAGGCGGCGGGGATCATGGTGCACCGGTTCTCGCTCGGAATGGGCTCGCCGATTCCGTGGCTCACCCGCAAATGGGGCGAGACCGAGTACGCGATCTCGTGGCTGCCGCTGGGCGGCTACGTCAAGATGGCCACCTCGGAGTCCGACGCGACCAGCAGCGCGCTCGAAGGCGCGGAGCCGGAGGAAACAGCCCCGGTGGAACGCCGCTTCGAGTCCAAGCCGGTCTGGCAGCGGATGATCGTGATCCTGGCCGGGGTCACGATGAACGTGCTCTTCGCCTTTGCCGCCTTCACCTGGCTGGCCTTCCACAACGGCCGTCAGATCGACCCGACCACGGTCGTCGGTCGGGTGACCCTGGACAGCCTGCCGGCTTCCGCCGCCGGACTCGAGGCGGTGCATCCCGGGCACGCGCGTGCTGGCGGTCAACGGGACCCCCGTCACCTCGTGGGACCAGGTCGTCGGCGGCATCGCCGAGGCCCCGGGCGACAGCGTTGTCCTGACCTTCGACAGCGTGCCTGCACTGGCGCTGGCCATTCCAGTCGACCGCGACGGAGGACCGGGCGCGGGTCGCCATCGCGCTCGACCCCTGGCGACCCGCTGTGATCGGACAGGTGCTCCCCGGACACCCCGGTGAGCGCGCCGGACTCGCGGTCGGCGATACCGTGCTCGCCATCGACGGGTCCCCGGTCGTCCAGTGGTACGATCTCCTCGACCAGGTGCGGCCCGCGGCGGGACGGGCGCTCGTGTTGACCGTGGGCGGCGCGGCGGGTCGACGCGATGTGACTGTGACCCCCGAAGGGGTGTCCGAGACCGGGCCGGATGGCGCGCAGCACGAGGTGGGGAAGATCGGTATTGGAGTGGCGCTGGCGCTGCGTTCCGAGCCCTTCAGTGTGCCGGCCGCGATCGTGGCGGGGGCACTGGAAACCCTCTCCGCCTCCACCCAGATCGTGCGATCGGTTCGAGGCCTGGTGGCGGGCCATATCGACCGGCGCAGTGTGGGCGGTCCCATCCTGATCGCGCAGGTCGCGGGGCAGCAGGCGCGTCAGGGAGGGAACGAGTTCCTGGCCTTCATGGCCCTTGTCTCCGTCAACCTGGCGGTGCTCAACCTGCTGCCGATTCCCGTGCTGGACGGCGGGCAGTTTCTCTTCCTCGCTGGCCGAGGCGGTGCGGCGCAAGCCGCTGTCGCTCCGCCTCCGGGAGCGGCTCACCCTGGTCGGGACTGTCTCTGATCTCGGCGCTGATGGTCCTCGCCTTCTGGAACGACATCGCCCGGAACTGGGCCGGCATCATCGGGTTCATCCGCCGGCTCGGCGGGGGCGGCTAGATCAGGCCCACCGGCGCCACCAGGGCTCGGGAAGCGTTGAGCGAGTCCAGGTCATCGGCCAGCGCCTCGGCCGTCTGGTACCGGTCGTCGGGGTGCTTGGCCAGGCAGCGCAGGATGATTCGCTCGAACCGCCGGGAGAGGTCCGGCCGGAGCCGGCGGGGTGGCTCCGGCGGCGACCTCGACGTGCATCCGGGCCAGCTCCCACCAGTCACGGGACCGGAAGGGGAGCAGCCCGGTGGCCCCGCGATAGAGGGTGATGCCGAGCGAATAGAGATCGGCGCGGCCGTCGAGCTCCCGGCCCTGGGCCTGCTCCGGAGAGAGGTAGTGCGGGGTGCCGATGGTCAGCGCCTGCCGGTCGAGGTGATGTAGCCGCTCACCGCCCGGCCAGGCCGAAGTCGGCCAGGACGGGGCTCTCGTCGGCGGTGAGCAGGACGTTGTCGGGCTTGATGTCGCGGTGGACGATGCCGCGGGCGTGGGCGTAGCCGAGGCCGCGGGCGGCGCCGGCACCGATCCGGGCCAGCCAGATCGGATCGGCCAGGCGTGAGTGCTCGGTCAGCCGGGCGGAGAGGCTGACCGGAAAGAGGTCCATGGCGAAGAAGACCAGCCCGGCCTCGGCGGTGATCTCCTCGATGCGGACGATGTTGGGGTGGATCGAGCCCCTGGGCCAGACGGGATTCCTGTCTGAATCGGCCCAGGAAGCCCTGGTCGGCGGCGTACCGCTGCTTCAAGATCTTGAGGGCAAACGACTTACCATCGTCCCGCCTGGCCGACCAGACCGTGGCGAAGCCGCCCTGGCCGATGGGTTGCTCCGAGGGTGTATCGGGCCAGCTGCTGGCCGGGGGCGGGAGCCGTCGGATTCATGGCAGGGGTTGCCTAAACCGTTGTCGGATGGTTAGTTTTGCGTGCTCAAAACGAAGCGTTCACAACGGACAGCGCCCGCGCAACGGACGAGGATACACGCAGTATGGGCTTTGACAAGCAGGCGGTTACGACCAAGTACCGGCTCCATGAAGGCGACACCGGATCGGCGCAGGTGCAGGTGGCGCTCCTCACCGAACGGATCAATTCGCTGACAGACCACTTCCGGACCCACGCCAAGGACCATCACGGCCGGCGTGGCCTCCTCAAGATGGTGGGCACCCGTCGTCGGCTCCTGAATTATCTCAAGGGCAACGACCTGGCCACCTACCGGAAGCTGATCGACGAGCTGGGTCTCCGCCACTAACGAGTTGCACGGGCCGGGGCGCCCCACACGAGCACGGTGGGGCGCCCTGATTGCATTCAGGGTGCTTGAATTCAGGAAAATGACGTGACCGTACAGAGAAACGAAACGCAGTTCGCCGGCCGGAAGCTCATCATCGAGACCGGGCGGCTCGCCAAGCAGGCCGCCGGGTCGGCCTACCTCCAGTTCGGTGACACCGCGGTGCTGGCCGCCGTGACCGTGTCCCCCAACGTCTCGACCCTCCCGTTCTTCCCCCTCACCGTCGAGTATCGCGAGAAGACCTACGCCGCGGGCAAGATTCCCGGGCGGGTTCCTCAAGCGCGAAGGCCGGCCCTCCGACAAGGAGATCCTGGCCTGCCGGGTGATCGACCGGTCGATCCGGCCGCTCTTCCCCGAGGGGTTCAAGAACGAGGTCCAGGTCTTCATCACGGTGCTCTCCGCCGACCAGGAAAACGACGCCGACGTCCTGGCCGTCACGGCGGCCTCCGTGGCGCTCAGAGGTCGCCGGGCTGCCCTGGAACGGGCCGATCGCCGCGGTGCGGGTGGGCCGGGTCGAGAACAACTGGATCCTCAACCCGACCTTCCAGCAGCTCGAGTTCTCCACCATCGACCTGACGGTCAGCGGCTCGCGCCGATTCGATCGTGATGGTCGAAGGCGGCGCGCTCGAAGTCAGTCGAAGCCGAGGTGCTCGAGGCGCTCAAGGTGGCCCAGAAGGGCATCAAGGAGCTGATCGGGCTGTGCAACAAGGTGACCGAGCCGGCCGCGAAGCCCACGATGCCCTGGACCAAGGCGGAGCCGGACGCTGCGCTGGCCGCGCGGGTCAAGGAGCTGGCCGAGAAGCCGATCGCCCAGGCGATCAACGCCAAGGACAAGGCCGCCCGCGTCGGCAACTTCAAGAAGGTCAAGCAGGACGTCCTGGCCACGCTCGCCACCGAGTTCCCCGACAAGGGGCGCGACATCGGCAACCTGCTCGAGGACATCGAGTACCGCGTGATGCGGGCCCAGGTGGTGGACAAGGGCGAGCGGGTGGACGGCCGCGACCTGACCACCGATCCGGCCGATCTCGATCGAGGCGGCGATGCTGCCCCGGACCCACGGTTCGGCGCTGTTCACCCGGGGGCAGACCCAGGCGCTGGTGGCCGTGACGCTGGGCACCGCCGATGACGAGCAGCGGATCGACAGCATCGACGTCGCCGGCGAGACCACCAAGTCGTTCATGCTGCACTACAACTTCCCGCCCTACTCCACCGGCGAGGTGAAGATGATCCGCGGCACCAGCCGCCGCGAGATCGGCCACGGGGCGCTGGCCGAGCGGGCGCTGCAGCCGCTGCTGCCCAAGTACGAGGAGTTCCCCTACACCGTGCGCATCGTCTCCGAGGTGCTGGAGTCCAACGGCTCCTCGTCGATGGCCACCGTCTGCGGCGGCTCGCTGGCGCTGATGGACGCCGGTGTCCCGATGCGGGCGGCCTGCGCCGGTGTCGCGATGGGCCTGATCAAGGAAGGCAAGAAGGTCGCCATCCTGACCGACATCCTGGGCTCCGAGGACCACCTCGGCGACATGGACTTCAAGGTGGCCGGCACCACCACCGGGCATCACCTCGATCCAGATGGACATCAAGATCGAGGGCCTCGACCTGAAGATCATGGAAGAGGCGCTGGAGAACGCCCGCAAGGGCCGGCTCCACATCCTCGAGCAGATGGCCAAGGCCCTGCCGACGCACCGGGCCGATCTCTCGCCCTATGCGCCGCGGATCATCACGATCATGATCAAGCCGGACAAGATCGGCGACGTGATCGGCCCCAAGGGCAAGACCATCCGGGGCATCCAGGACGCCACCGGGGCCAAGATCTCGATCGAGGACAGCGGCCTGGTCACCATCGCCGCCGTGGGCGGCGAGGCCGGCCAGAAGGCCCGCGAGATGGTGCTCTCGATGGTGGCCGAGCCCGAGGTGGGCAAGATCTACGAGGGCCCGGTCAAGAGCACGACCCAGTTCGGCGCCTTCATCGAGATCATGCCGGGTGTCGAGGGACTGCTCCACATCAGCGAGCTGCAGCACGGCCGCACCGAGAAGACCGAGGATGTCGTCAAGAAGGGCGACATCGTCAAGGTCAAGCTGCTCGAGGTGGACGACCGTGGCCGGATGAAGCTGTCCCGCAAGGCGCTCCTCCCCAAGGAGTAGCCAGTGGTGGAAACCGTCGCTCTCGACCGGGGGCTGGCGAAGACCGTCGCCCCCAACGGGCTGACGGTGCTGTCGGAACACCTGCCGGGGGTGCGCTCGGCGGCCATCGGGATCTGGGTCCGGACGGCCAGCGCCCACGAGCCGCGCCCCCTGATGGGCGTCTCCCATCTCCTCGAGCACATGGTCTTCAAGGGCACCGAGCGGCGTACCGCCCGGCAGCTCGCCCTCGAGCTCGAGGTCCGGGGAGGCGCCCTCGACGCCTTCACCAGCCGCGATCACACCGCCTTCCAGGCCCACGTCCTCGACGAGGACCTGCCCCGGGCGATCGACGTCCTGACCGACCTGGTCCGGCGGCCGCTGCTCCGCGAGAGCGACCTCGACCTCGAACGCAACGTCGTGCTCGAGGAGATCAGCACGGTGGACGACACGCCGGACGACCTGGTCTTCGAGGTCTTCGGCGAGACCCTCTTTCCCGAGCATCCCTACGGCTACTCGATCCTCGGCACGCGGGACACGGTGTCCGCGCTCGAGCGCCGCCGACCTCCGGTCGGTGCACGGCGCCGGCTACTACCGCGGCAACTGCGTGGTGGCGGCGGCGGGCCGGGTCGGATCACCAGCAGATCCTCGACCTGCTCGAGCGGGAAGGGTGGTTCGAGGGCGAACAGGCCGAGGCGCCCCGCGCCGCGGTCGGTCCCGGCGAGGCGGTCCGCGGCCGGGAGGTGCGGGTCGCACGGGACTCCGCCCAGACCCACATCGCGATCGGTACCGACACCTTCCCGTACAAGGATCCCCGCCGCTTCGCCCTCGCCGATCGTGACCAACCTGTTCGGCGGCGGGATGTCGAGCCGGCTCTTCCAGCGGGTCCGCGAGGAGCTGGGGCTGGCCTACGGGGTCTACGCCTACCACCAGCTCTACCAGTCCGCCGGGGTGGCGGGGGTGTACGTCGGCACCAAGCCGGCCTCCGCCGACCAGGCCATGGAGGCGATCCGGGCGGAGTACCGCCGGCTGGCCGGCGAGGGACTGACCGCCGACGAGCTGGCCGAAGGGAAACAGCAGCTCAAGGGGCAGGTGATGCTGTCGCTGGAAAGCCCGGCCAGCCGGATGAGCCGGATGGCGGGGATCACGCTGTTCGAGGACCGCTACCGTCCGCTCGACGCCGTGCTCGCCGAGATCGATGCGGTCACGGTCGACGAGGCGGCCGCGGTGTCGGCCGAGTTCTTCGACCCGGACCGGCAGACGGTGGTCAGGCTGGGACCAAAATAGGGAGCGGGGAGCAGGGAGCAGGGAGCAGTGTCTCGAGGCCAGGGATGGTCTCGCACGTACCGCTCCCCGCTCCCCGCTCCCTGCTCCCAACGACCAACACTCAGATATCAGACAGGATTCAGCCCATGATCATCGGCGTCCCGAAGGAGATCAAGACCAACGAGAACCGTGTCGCCCTGGTGCCGGCCGGCGCCGAGGCGTTCGTCGACCCGCGGCCACACGGTCTACGTCGAGCAGGGGGCCGGGGTGGGCAGCGGCTTCCCCGACGAGGCCTATAGCCGCGGTCGGGGCGAAGATCCTGCCCACCGCCGACGAGGTCTGGGCCAAGGCCGAGATGATCATGAAGGTCAAGGAGCCGATCGCCGTCGAGTGGCCCCGGATGCGGGCCGGCCAGATCATCTACACCTACTTCCACTTCGCGGCGGCCGAGGAGCTGACCCGGGCGGTGATCAAGTCCGGCGCCATCGCGGTGGCCTACGAGACGGTGCAGCTGCCCACCGGTGAACTGCCCCTGCTCACCCCGATGTCGGAAGTGGCGGGACGCATGGCGGTGCAGGAAGGCGCCAAGTACCTGGAGAAGGTCTTCGGCGGGAGCGGCGTCCTGCTGGGCGGCGTGCCCGGAGTCGCGCCCGCCGAGGTGGTCATCGTCGGCGGCGGGGTCGTGGGGATCAACGCCGCCAAGATGGCGGCCGGGCTCGGGGCCCGGGTCACCATTCTGGACATCTCGCTGGACCGTCTCCGGTACCTGGACGACGTCCTGCCGGCCAATGTCACGACCCTCTATTCCAACCGGCACAACATCCTCGACGCCATCAAGCGGGCGGACCTGGTGGTCGGCGCGGTGCTGCTTCCGGGCGCCAAGGCCCCGCACCTGATCAAGCGGGCCGACCTCAAGGTCATGAAGCCGGGCTCGGTCATCGTGGACGTCGCGGTGGACCAGGGCGGCTGCGTCGAGACCATCAAGCCCACCACCCACGAGAACCCCACCTACTTCGTGGACGGCATCCTGCACTACGCCGTGGCCAACATGCCGGGCGGGGTGCCCCGCACCTCGACCCTGGCCCTGACCAACGCCACCCTCTCCTACGGCCTGCGGCTGGCCCGGGACGGCTGGAAGAAGGCCTGCCAGGGAAGACGGCGCCCTCAAGCTGGGCCTCAACGTGGTCGAGGGGAAGGTGGTCTATCCCGGCGTCGCTGAAGCGTTTGGGCTGCCGCTGGTCGGTGTGGATTCGGTGATCTGAAAGGCGGGAGGGCGGGAGGGCGGGAATGGCGGGAACGTACTCCTCCCGCCCTCCCGCCTTCCCGCCCTCTTCGGTTGCTGACAATGCCAGAGATCCTATTCACTCGCCTTCCGCACGGTGCCGGGCTGCCGGTGCCGGCTCCGGCCACCGCCGGCTCGGCTGGCCACGACGTTGCCAGCGCCGATGCCGCCGTGCTGGCGCCGATGGAGCGCCGTCTCTTCAAGACAGGATTTGCCCTGGCCATTCCGCCGGGGTGGGAGTGCCAGATCCGTCCCCGCTCCGGCCTGGCCCTGAAGCACGGGCTCACCCTGCCCAACACCCCGGCCACGATCGACTCCGACTACCGGGGCGAACTGATGGTTGCGCTGGTCAACCTCGGCCCCGAGCCGCTTCGAGGTGACCCGGGGGATGCGGATTGCCCAGCTGGTCTTTGCCCGGGTGGAGGAGGTGGCCTGGCGGGAAGTGGCGGAGCTGCCGGGGACGGCGCGGGGCGCGGGAGGGTTCGGGAGCACCGGATTGGAGAGGGAGTAAGGTAGGACAGCGCAAGCTGGATCTAAGTCTTGCGCTTGTCCCGTCTTACGGCCGCCGTTACCTTTGCAATAATTCGATCTATTCCGGCCGGGGAATGAAATTTTCCTTTCCAAAACTCGGTGCCTTGCTTCCCGCGAACGAGATCGCGGTGGATCTCGGTACGGCCAACACCCTGGTGTACGTGAAGGGTGAAGGAATCGTACTGAACGAGCCATCGGTCGTCGCGATCGAAAAAGGCACGAGCAAGATCAAGGGCATCGGGCTCGAGGCCAAGCGGATGCTGGGCCGCACGCCAGACGGGATCCTCGCCGTGCGGCCGCTGAAGGACGGCGTCATCGCCGACTTCGACGTGACCGAGCGGATGCTGCGCTATTTCCTCAAGACCATCATCGACAAGCACGTCTTCCGGGTGCGCCCCAAGGTGATCGTCTGCGTTCCCTCGGGGATCACCGAGGTCGAGCGTCGCGCCGTGCGCGACTCGGCGCTCACCGCCGGCGCCAAGCAGGTGCTGATGGTCGCCGAACCGATGGCGGCGGCGATCGGCGTCGGCCTCCCGGTCGAGACGCCGACCGGCAACATGGTGATCGACATCGGCGGCGGCACCACGGAAATCGCGGTGATCGCGCTGTCGGGCATCGTCTCGGACACCTCGATCCGCACCGGGGGCGACGAGCTCGACCAGGCGATCGTCCAGTTCATGCGGAAGAACTACAACCTCCTGGTCGGCGAGCCGACCGCCGAGACCATCAAGATCAAGATCGGCTCCGCCGCCCCGACGGGAGACGAGCGCGAGATGGAGGTCAAGGGACGTGACCTCGTCTCCGGTATCCCCAAGACGGTGCGGGTCCATTCGAGCGAGATCCGCGAGGCGGTCCAGGAACCGATCCAGCAGATCGTGGACGCCGTACGGCGCGCGCTGGAAATCACACCGCCCGAGCTGGCCAGCGACATCGTGGATCGAGGCATCATCATGACGGGCGGAGGCGCTCTGATCCGCGGGCTCGACATCCTCCTGGCCCAGGAAACCGGCCTCCCGATCCACGTGGACGAGGATCCGCTGACCTGCGTGGTGCGTGGCGCGGGCCGGATTCTCGACGACTTCGAGAAGTACCGCAGCGTCCTCTCGGTCTGACGATGTCGGCGGAGTCGGACCGCTCGCTCTCCCGGCAGGACAACGCCCGCTTCCTGCTGTGCCTCACGCTGTCATTCGCCTTCCTGCTGGGCCCGCCCTCCTGGGGCGAGGTCACCGGCAACCTGATCCGCCGCTCCGTGCTGGTCCCCTTCCTCTACCTGCAGGGCCGCGCCGAGGATGCCCGCACCAGCCACGCGGTCCGCGAGCGGCTGACCAGCGAGCGTGACTCGGCGGCGTACGCTGCCCAGTTCCTTCCCGCCCTTCGCCTCGAGAACCAGCGGCTCCGCGAGCTGCTCGCCCTGGGGCAGCGGCTGGCCGGCGGCTATGTCGCCGCCGAGGTGCTGCACCAGGCGCTGCCGACCGACGGCCGGACCCTGCTGCTCAGCGTCGGCTCGAAGGCCGGCGTCCAGCGCTTCGATCCGGTCGTGTCACCGGAGGGGCTGATCGGCGTGGTCCTGAGCGCGGAGCCCGACCATTCGCGTCGCGATGACCTGGGCCCATCCCGAATTCCGGGCCAGCGCCTTCACCGAGAACGGCACCGTCTTCGGCGTCGTGGCCCCGACACCGCAGACCGACGGCGGCGACATGCTGCTCCAGCTCCGGGGCGTGGCCTACCGGGATACCATCGCCGGTCGGGACCCGGGTAATGACCGCCGGCCTGGGCGGCGTCTATCCCCAGGGCATTCCCGGTCGGCCGGGTCATCGGCCTGGTCCGCGAGGAGGCCGGGCTGGCAGCGGGCCTACCTGCTCCGGCCCGCGGCGAGCCCGATGATGGTCAGCCACGTGCTGATCCTCACCCATTCGGGAGAGCGGCATATCGCGACCGCCTTCCCGGGAGACAGCGCACCGTGACCGAGGCCCGGGCCCAGCGCACCCGCCTCCTCGCCGTGATGCTCCTCCTGGCGGCTCTGCAGTTCTACCTCCGGCCGCGAATCGCCAATCCCCGGCTGGCGCCGGACTTCCTGCTGATCGCGCTGCTGGTCTACGGCATCCGGAGCCGCCCGGGCGCGGCGGCCGTCGCCGGGTTCGTCATCGGAATCGTGACCGACGCGCTGACGCCGGCCCGGTTCGGCGCCGGGGCGCTGGCCGGCACCCTGGTCGGGTACCTGGCCTCGTGGGGCAGGGCCGTGTTCTTCGCCGACAACCTGCTGGTCAATGCCGGCCTGTTCGCCGGGGGCCTCTGGCTCCGGAACCTGATCGTGCTGCTGGCCAGTGACGAGGGCGCCGGCGGGTTCTGGCCGCAGCTGGCGGTCTGGTCGCCGCTGGAGGCGCTGACGACGGCGCTCACCGGGGTCGCTGGTCCTGATGGTCTTCCGGCGCTGGCTCGATCTCAGGCTGGAATCGTGAACGAATTCCACTCCGAGCTGCTCCGGGGCGCGCCGAGCGGGCGCGGTGGATCCTGATCATCGCGTTCCTGGTGCTGCTCGGCGTCCTTCTTCCGGGTCCAGGTCCTCGAGCACGAGCGGTTCCGGCTCCGGGCGGAGTCCAACCGGCTGCGGCCGGTGCCGATGACGGCGGCCCGGGGCACGATCACCGATCGCGACGGCCGGATCATCGCCGAGACGGTCCCCGGCCACTCGGTGGCGCTGCTGGCCTCGCGGGAGGACTCGCTGCGCAGCGTGCTGGCCCGCTTCGCCCGGCTGGTGCCGCTCGACAGCGGCGCCGTCGAGGACGTGATCGCGCGCTACCGGGACGCCCGCTACCAGCCGGCCCAGGTGCTGGGCGACGCGACCACCGGCGAGGTGGCCCGCCTCGAGGAGCACCGGGCCGACCTGCCCGGCCTGGTGATCCAGCCCGAGCCGCGCGCGGACCTATCCCAACGGGCACGGCGGTGGCCCACCTGGTGGGCTACGTCGGTGAGGTCAGCCAGGAGGACCTCGACGCCGACCGCTTCCCCGGGGCGCGGCTCGGCGTGCTGGTGGGGCGGGCCGGCCTCGAGCAGGAGTACGACGACACGCTGCGCGGCACCCCGGGCCTGCGCTACATCGAGGTCGATGCCCGCGGCCGGCTGGTGCGAGAGGAGGGGGCCGCCCCGCCGCTGGCGCCGGTTCCGGGCAGCCCGCTCCAGACCACGATCGACCTGCCGCTCCAGCTCTTCATCGACAGCATCTGGCCCCCGGGGTGCGGGGCGCGATGATGGCGGTGACGCCCGGCCGGCGAGATCCGGGCCTTCTACTCCGCGCCGGCCTACGATCCCAACCAGTTCATCGGCGGCATCTCGTCGCGCGGAGTGGAACGCGCTCAACGAGGACCCGGCGCTGCCGCTGCTCAACCGGGCCGTGCAGGTCAGGTATCCTCCCGCCTCGCCCTTCAAGCTGGCCATGGCGGCGATGGCGCTCCGGCGCGGGCTCGTCGACCTCCGCAGCCAGGATGCCGGAGCCCTGCCGGGGCGGCCTGCAGTACGGCAACCGGTACTTCAAGTGCTGGAAGAAGGAGGGCCACGGCTACCTCGACCTCGAGGGGGCGATCGCCCAGAGCTGCGACGTCTACTTCTACCAGCTGGGGCTCAGGCTCGGGCTGAACGCGATCCTGCAGGACGGCGTGCTGCTGGGCTTCCGGGACCGGAGCGGGATCGACATCCCGAACGAGGTCAGCCCGATCTTCCCCGCGTCCACCGCCTACTACGACCGGCTGTACGGCCGCCGGAACTGGAGCAGCGCGGTCGTCCTCAACCTGGCCATCGGCCAGGGCGAGAACACCCAGACGCTGATCAACATGGTGCGCTTCTACGAGGCGCTGGCCAGCGGCGGCAAGGCCGCGGCCCCCTACGTGGTGCGCCCCACGGCCACCGACACGCCGGGACCTGGGCCTCACGCCCGACCAGCTGGACGCGATGCGGCGGGCCCTGATCGCGGTGGTCGAGCACGGCACCGCGGCGGCGTCGCGCACCGCCGACCTCCAGGTGGCGGGAAGACCGGGACCGCGCAGAACCCGCACGGCAAGGACCACGGCTGGTTCATCGGCTTCGCCCCGGCGGACAAGCCCGAGATCATCGTCGGCGGCATCATGGAATTCGCCGTGCACGGCACCGTCGTGGCTCCCTACGTCGTCCGGGCCATCCGGCGCTACCTCCTGGGCGCCGCCGATACCAGCAAGACCCGGATCGAGATCGTGGCGCCCGAGGACTCGGCGCCCCGGGTGCTCGACGTGCCCCGCACCGCCGGATTCGCTCCCACCGGACACCGATCCAGTGAGAGACGTCGGACTCGACCGCCCCCTCCTGGCCCTGAGCGTGGCGCTCACCCTGTTCGGGCTGCATCGTCCTCTACTCGGCGGGGCAGACCGACGTGCCCACGGTGGCCGCCGCACGCCTGGCAGCGGCAGATCGTCTGGAGCGTGGTCGGGATGGGCCTGGCGGCGGTGGTCTTCCGGTTCTCGCCCCGGCTGCTGGAGTGGATCGCGCCGATGGCCTACGGCGCCTCGATCCTGCTCCTGCTGATCACCCTGGTCGTCGGCAAGGGCGTGGGCACCGCCGTGAGCAGCAAGAGCTGGATCGTCATCGCCGGCCACCCGATCGGCCAGCCGGCCGAGCTGGCCAAGCTCGCCGTGGTGCTGATGCTGGCCCGCTACCTGAGCGGCCGCCGCGAGGCGCCGCAGTCGCTCCGCGAGCTGGTAGCCCCCTGCCTCATCGCCGGGCGTGCCCTTCCTCCTGGTGGTCAAGCAGCCGGACCTGGGGAGCGCCCTGGTCTTCATCGGGATCCTCTTCGCCATGCTGTTCTGGGCCGACGTCCGCTGGACCTGGCTCTTCCTGCTGGCCTCGCCGGTGGCCAGCCTGCTGCTGGCCTTCACGACTGCCAGCTGGACCATCTGGATGGTGGTCCTGTGCCATCCTGCTCCTGATCTGGCGGCCCTACGTCTACGAGGGGATCGCGATCTACCTGGTCAATTCGGTCATGGGAGCGCATCGCCCTCCCGATCTGGCACAAGCTCGCATCCCTACCAGCAGAACCGGCTCCTGACCTTCCTCAATCCCGAGGC
The DNA here is from genome assembly GCA_963724265.1 of uncultured Gemmatimonadales bacterium. Lineage (GTDB taxonomy): Bacteria > Gemmatimonadota > Gemmatimonadetes > Gemmatimonadales > GWC2-71-9 > DATEHG01. Next base: position 822,582 of record CAVRTU010000005.1, on the reverse strand, counting down.
CGATCCCCAGAAGGCGGGCTACCACGCGATCCAGTCCAAGGTCGCCATCGGGGCGGGGGGGTGGTTCGGGAACGGCTACCTGCACGGTCCCCAGAAGCGGCTGGCCTTCCTGCCGGAGCAGCACACCGACTTCGTCTTCTCGGTGGTCGGGGAGGAACTGGGCTTCTTCGGGGTGCTGGTGGCGATGATCCTCTTCTTCGCTCTCCTCCTGGTCCTGCTCCGGATCGCCCGGCGGGCCACCGAACCCGTTCGCCAGCCTGATGGTCTTCGGCATCCTGGGACTGCTGTTCACCCACGTCTTCGAGAACATGGGGATGACCGTCAACGTGATGCCGATCACCGGCATCCCGCTGCCGTTCTTCAGCTACGGAGGGTCGTTCCTGCTGGCCATGTGGCTCTGCGTGGGACTCGCCTTGCGGGTGGCCTGGGACTCACGCCTATCAGGCTATGCTGATGTGTGGCAATGAGTTACGCGATCGGGCCTAGCGTAGATCGGAGGGGATGCCCAAATTGATGTGGTTCGGGCGCATCACCGGGTGTCCGGCGGGCCTTCTCCCTAGCGGACTATGACCGTCATGGCATGGTTCAAGAAAGAGCGAAAGCCCAGGCCGTCCCAGCGTGAGCGTCTCGAGATTCCGCGGGATGCCTGGGAGAAGTGCGAAGTCTGCGGGCACCTCGACATCCGGGAGAAGTTCGAACGGGCCTTCAATGTCTGCCCGGAGTGCGGCGACCACCGCCGATACAGCGCCGAAGAGTACATCGACCTGCTGACCGATGAAGGCACCTGGCGCGAACTCTACGCCAACCTCCGCTCCACCGACCCCCTCAACTTCGAGCATCTACCGCGACCGGATCACCGCCGCCTACAAGAAGGCCGGCCACGCGGACGCCATCTACGCCGGCACCGGCCGGATCGAGGGCGCGCCGTACAACCTGGGCGTCATGAACTTCGCCTTCATGGGCGGCTCCATGGGCTCGGTCGTGGGGGAGAAGATCGCCCGGCTGGCCCGGCGCTCGGCCGACAAGGACCTGCCCCTGGTCCTGGTCTGCACCTCGGGTGGCGCCCGGATGCAGGAGGGGGTGCTCTCCCTGATGCAGATGGCCAAGACCTCGGCGATGCTGGCAGTACTGCGGGAGCAGGCGATTCCCTACATCACCATCCTGACCAACCCGACGACCGGCGGCGTCTCGGCCTCCTTCGCGATGCAGGGTGACGTCATCCTGGCCGAGCCCGGGGCGGTGATCGGCTTCGCCGGACAGCGGGTGATCAAGCAGACCATCGGGCAGGACCTGCCCCCGGGCTTCCAGACCGCCGAGTTCCTGCTGGACCATGGACAGATCGACGACGTGGTGCCGCGGGGTGCCCTCAAGGAGACCACGGCCCGCCTGCTGCGCCACATGTCCGGGCAAGCGGGTGCGGGAGGAGGTGGTGGAGGGGACGTAGAGCAGGGAGAGGGGAGCAGGGAGCAGGGAGCAGGGGGGAGCGCGTTGGCTTCCCCCTCGTCATTTCAGCCTGCAGCGACAGTTACCCTGCTCCCCGCTCCCTCTCGCTGGGTGGGGTCAGGGGGAGGAGGTAGTGGATCGGGTGGTCGTAGAACTCCGGCTCGAAGAGGGCGCCCGCGGCGTCGGCCATGAAGGCGCGGCGGAGTTCGTCAGGCAGCAGGCGGTCGATGGCGGTGGCCAGTGACCGGGCCTCGTCGATCCGGCCCCGGAGACGGCCGCGCTCGACCTCCGCGCAGGCCCCGAAGAGCACCCACCAGTGTCGGCCGTCGTCCTCGCGCTCGATCACATCGAGCGGGAACAGGTTGCAGATGAGGGGGCGGTGGACGTATATCTCGCAGCCCCGGTCGGGCCCCTCGTAGAACGGACAGCGACAGCCCTGCCGGTTGATCCGGGTCCCGCCGCCCCGCCCGTACATCCGGAGGCCCAGCGACCGGGCCGACTCCTGCTCCCGCGGGGTCAGGTAGACCACGCTCCGCTCGCAGCGCTCGCACTCGGGGCAGAGCTGGAAGCCCTCGGTGAATTCCCGGAACCCCGGCAGGGCGCGAAGCGTGGCGACGAACGGATCGGGAAGGGACGTGAAGCGACTCACGCGGGCTCGACTCCGGGCGGTGGGAAGCGTGCCAGCAATCTTAAGCGGAGCCAGCCACGCCGCACAGCCGGGGGAGCCGCAGTCCGGATGAGCCTTTCCTACGACGCCGCCCTCGAGTTCCTCTTTCCTCGCGTCACCACGATCAAGTTCGGGCTGGAGACCACCCGGGCGCTCCTCGCGGAAGCTGGGCCAGCCCCACCAGCTCTTTCCCATCGTTCACATCGGCGGCACCAACGGCAAGGGGAGCGTCTCCACCCTGGTCGCCTCGGCGCTGACGGCCGCGGGGTGGAAGGTGGGGCTCTACACCTCGCCCCACCTGGTGTCATTCCGGGAGCGCATCGTGGTGGATGGCGTCCAGATCAGCGAGGCGGCGGTGGCGATGTGGACCGAGCGGCTGATGCCCCTGATCACCCGGCGGCACGCCACCTTCTTCGAGGCCACGACGGCCATCGCCTTCGCCGACTTCGCGGCCCGCGGGGTGGAGATCGCGGTGGCCGAAGTCGGTCTGGGGGGCCGGCTCGACAGCACCAACGTGGTCCAGCCCGCGGTCAGCGGGGTGACCCGGATCGCCCGCGACCACATGAAATACCTGGGCAACACCCTGGAGGCGATCGCCCGTGAGAAGGCGGGGATCGCCAAGCCGGGGGCTCCATTCGTGATCGGCGAGACCGATCCGGCCCTGGTGGGGGTGCTGCGGGCGGCGGCCCGCGCGGCCGTGCAGGCGCAGGGCGGTGGCCGGGCCGATGTGCGAGTGCTGCCGGCCGACTACCGGTGGTCGGGCCCGCTTGGCCTCCGCGGCCCTCACCAGCGCCGGAACGCCGCCGTCGCGCACGGGATCCTGATGGCGCTGCCGGAACGCTACCGGCCCAGGCGGCCGGAGATCGAGAAGGGATTCGGGGCGGCACGGGTGCCGGGGCGGTTCGACCGTCGGGGACGCTGGCTGTTCGACGTGGCGCACAATCCCGACGGCATGGCGGCGCTGGTCGCGGCCATCGAGGAAGCCGACCTGCCGCGGCCGCTCCATGCGCTGGTCTCGATCCTGGGCGACAAGGAGTGGCCGGAGATGCTGGTCCGGCTCGACGAGGTGGTGGACCGTGGGATACTCACGATTGCACCATCGGCCGCGGGGCGGCGCTGGGACCTGGCCTGGCTCCGGCGGTGGCTCAAGTCGCCGAACCGCCCGCCGGCCCGGGGCGGAGTGGAGCCTGGTCCCCGAGTTCGGGCGGGCCCTGGCCGAAGTCCAGGAGGGGGCCGGGACGATCCTGGTGACGGGCTCCTTCCACACCGTGGGGGACGTGATGCAGGCGGTGGGGCTGGTCTAGGAGACGGTGAACGGCCGAACGGGGGACTTTCGAGCGAGTTGGAGGGAGGTCCGGGGCCGGTTACTTTTGGCGCCATGCAACCCAAGGCCCTGCCGGGATTTCGGGACTTCTACCCCGAGGAACTGGCGCTCCGCGCCCACATCTTCGAGACATGGCGCCGGGTCGCGTCGCGGTACGGATTCGAGGAGTACGACGGCCCGCCGCTGGAGCCGCTGGAGCTCTACACCGCCAAGAGCGGCGACGAGATCGTCGGCCAGCTCTACGAGTTCACCGACAAGGGCGACCGCCGGGTGGCGCTCCGCCCCGAGATGACCCCGACGCTGGCCCGGATGGTGGCGGCCCGGGCCAACGGCCTCAAGAAGCCGATCCGCTGGTTCTCGATTCCCCAGCTCTTCCGCTACGAACGGCAGCAGCGCGGCCGGCTCCGCGAGCACTTCCAGCTCAACTGCGACCTGATCGGGGAATCGAGCCCGCTGGCCGACGCGGAGATCATCGCGCTTACCATCGACCTGATGCGAGCCTTCGGCCTGGGACCGAAGGACGTCCGGGTGAGGGTGTCCGACCGGCGGACCCTGACCGCTCTGCTCAAGGGCAAGGGTGTCCCCGACGCCGGACTGCTTTCCGCCTTCCAGTTCATCGACAAGATCGAGCGGCTGCGCCAGGCGGAGATCGAGAAGTTCCGGCAGGATCCACAATCGTTTGCGCCGGCCACGGTCGACCAGCTCGTGGAAGTCTCGCAGATTCGCGGCATGGACAAGGTCGAGTCGGCGCTGGCCGGTGTGGCCGGCGGTGATGAGGCGCTGGCCCCCCTTCGCCAGGCGGTCGGGGCCCTCGAGACGATGGGGTTGGGCGAATTCCTGGACGTGGATCTCACCATCGTGCGCGGCATCGCCTACTACACCGGCACCGTCTTCGAGCTGTTCGACGCCGGGAAGACTCTCCGCGCCATCTGCGGCGGCGGCCGGTACGACAACCTGACGGAGGCCGTGGGCGGAGTCTCGCTCCCCGCTGTCGGGTTCGGCATGGGCGACGTGGTGCTGGGCGAACTGCTCAAGGACCGCGATCTCGTCCCGCCGCACCGCTCCAGCATCGACGTCTTCCTGGCCGCGATCGGCGAGGAGGATCAGCCCCATCTGCTCCGGCTCGCCCACCAGCTGCGCGACGCGGGGCTCAGGGTCGAATTCTCCCTGGGTGCCGGCGCGGTGGGAAAGCAGCTCAAGCTGGCCGACGCCCGCAATGCGCGGCTCGCCGTGGTCATCGGCCCCGACGACCGTGGCCGGGGCGAGGTGCAGGTCAAGGACCTGTCGGCCAAGACGCAGGAGGCGGTGGCGGAGGCGACCCTGATCGCCTGGCTCAAGACCAAGTTGGCATTGAAGGATTGAAGGATTGATGAATTGCAGGATTGAGGAGCATTCGTTCAATCCATCAATCCGACAATCCGTCAATCCAGACATTCACACCAGACGGGATCCGATGGCAGACGACAAGGCACTCACTCCCCGGGCCACCGATTTCAGCGCCTGGTACAACGAAGTCATCATGCGGGCCGAGCTGGCCGACTACAGCCCGGTGCGCGGCTGCATGGTCATCCGTCCCAACGGCTACGCCATCTGGGAGCAGATGCAGCGGGCCCTCGACGGCATGTTCAAGGAGACGGGGGTGCGAGAACGCCTACTTCCCGCTGCTCATTCCCCAGAGCTTCCTCGCCAAGGAGGCCGAGCATGTCGAGGGCTTCGCTCCCGAGTGCGCGGTCGTCACGCACGGCGGGGGCAAGGAGCTCGACGAGCCGCTGGTCATTCGCCCCACCTCCGAGACCATCATCTACTCGATGTTCTCCAAGTGGATCCAGAGCTACCGCGACCTGCCGCTGCTGATGAACCAGTGGTGCAACGTGGTCCGCTGGGAGATGCGGACCCGGCTCTTCCTCCGGACCCTGGAGTTCCTCTGGCAGGAGGGGCACACCGCCCACGCCACCGAGGCGGAGGCCGAGACCGAGACCCGCCTGATCCTGGCGATCTACCGGAAGTTCGCCGAGGAGTGGATGGCGATGCCGGTGATCACCGGCGTCAAGACCGACAGCGAGAAGTTCGCCGGGGCGCTCCGGACCTACGCGATCGAAGCGCTGATGCAGGACAACAAGGCGCTCCAGGCCGGGACCTCGCACAACCTCGGCCAGAACTTCGCCAAGGCGTTCGACGTGAAGTTCCAGACCGCCGAGGGCGGCCTGGACTATGTCTGGAACACCTCGTGGGGCGTCTCCACCCGCCTGATCGGCGGCCTGATCATGACCCACGGCGACGACACCGGGCGTCGTGACTCCGCCACGCCTGGCGCAGTGGCAGGTGGTGGTCGTGCCGATCTACAAGAATGACGCCGAGCGAGCGAGCGTGATGGAAGCGGCCGAACGGATCGTGCGCGAGATCAAGGCCGTCGGGCATCCGGGTCCACCTCGACGCCCGCGACGGGGTCAAGCCGGGCGCCAAGTACTACGAGTGGGAGGCGCGGGGCGTCCCGCTCCGACTCGAGGTCGGGCCGAGGGACGTCGCCGGTGGGACGGTGATGCTGGCCCGGCGCACCGGCGGGCGGAAGGAGCCGATCCCGATGGACGGCCTGCCCCGGCAGCTCGCCACCGCGATGGACCAGATGCAGACGGCGCTGCTCGCCGCGGCGCGTGAGCGCCGGGAGCGGGCCAGCCTCCGTGGCGCCAGCAAGGCGGAGTTCGTGGCCTATCTCGAGAACGAGTCGGGCTTCGTCTACGCCGGGTTCTGCGGTGACGCGGCCTGCGAGGCCGACATCAAGACCCAGACCAAGGCCACGATCCGGGTCCTGCCGGACGAGGAGTTCCGCTCTCCGGTCGCGCCGGCGAGCTGCGTCTGGTGCGGCCGTCCCAGCGTCGCCGGAGGCGGTATGGGCCAAGGCGTACTGAGCACCGCCGGCTGGCGCGAGGCCGGCGAGGCCGCCGACACCGCGGCGCTGATGGAGGATGCCGGCCTGATCCGGGAGGGCGGTGAGCTCCGGATGGCGGGTGTCTCCCTCGACGCCGTGGCCGGGCGGGTCGGGACCCCGGCCTACGTCTACAACGCCGAGGCGATCCGCCGGCAGTTCCGGCGCCTCGACGCCGCGCTGGCCGCGGTGCCCCACCGGATCTGCTTCGCGGTCAAGGCCAACGGCAACCTGGCGGTGCTCCGGGTGCTGCGAGACCTGGGCGCCGGGGCCGACATCGTCTCGCAGGGCGAGCTGCACCGCGTCGCTGGCGGCGGGGTTCGAGCCGGAGCGGATCGTCTTCAGCGGCGTCGGCAAGACCCGGGCGGAGCTTGAGGCCGCCGTCGCCGCCGGACTGGGCCACGTCAACCTCGAATCCGAGGCGGAGCTGGATGCGCTGGCGGCGGTGGCCAGGACGGCGGGGAAGGAGGTCCGGGTCGGAATCCGGGTCAATCCCGACGTCACCGCCGACACCCATCCCTTCATTTCGACCGGCGGGCGCGGCATCAAGTTCGGCATTCCCGCCGACCTCGTGGTCGCCACGGCGCGCCGGGTCGCCGCGACGCCGGGGCTGCGCCTGACCGGGCTCGCCATGCACCTGGGCAGCCAGTTGCTCGACCCCGAGCCGTACCAGAAGGGGCTCGCCCGGCTGACTACGATCGTGGCCGGCGTCCGTGCCGCCGGGATCGAGACCCTCGAGACCCTCGACATCGGCGGCGGACTCGGCATCCGCTACGCCGGCGCCCCCGGAATGGATCCGGAACGGTTCGCGGCCGCGGTGCTGCCGCCGGTGGCTCCGCTCGGACTGACGCTGCTGCTGGAACCCGGCCGGTTCCTGGTGGGCAGCGCCGGGGTGCTGCTCACGCAGGTGCTCTACCGGAAGCATTCGGGCGGCAAGGAGTTCGTGGTAGTGGACGCCGGGATGAACGACCTGGTGCGGCCCAGCCACTACCAGGCCTATCATGAAATCCTCGAGCTCAAGGCCGGAGGGCGTCCCGTCGAGCAGGTGGACGTGGTCGGGCCGGTCTGCGAGACCGGCGACTTCATGGCGCTCGACCGCGGGCTCCCGGGCGTCGGTCGCGGGGGAGCGACTCGCCATCCTGGGGGCCGGCGCCTACGGGTTCGTCATGGCCTCGACCTACAACAGCCGGCCCCGGCCGCCTGAAATCCTGGTGGACCAGGGGCAATGGGCGGTGGTACGCCCGCGCGAAGCGGTTGAGGCGCTGCACGCCGGCGAGAGCCCGGACCCTCGGTGGGAGCGGCCATGAGCGGCCATCACGACGGTATCCTGATCATCGACTTCGGCTCGCAGTACACCCAGCTGATCGCGCGCCGGGTCCGCGAGGCACACGTCTACTGCGAAATCCACCCGCCCTCCCGCACGGTGGAGTGGATCCGCCAGTGGAAGCCGAAGGGCATCATCCTCTCGGGCGGCCCCAATTCGGTCTACGGCGACAATGTTCCCACGGCGGAGCCGGCGCTGCTCGAGCTGGGCACGCCGATCCTTGGCCTCTGCTACGGAATGCAGCTCCTGGCCCATCTGTCCGGCGGCAAGGTGGAGCGGGCCTCGCGGCGGGAGTACGGCCGGGCCACGATCACCGTCAATGGCGGGAAACTGTTCAGCGGCTTCGGCAAGGGAGAAGAGACCCCGGTCTGGATGAGCCACGGCGACCACGTGGACACCGCTCCCCCGGGCTACAGCGTCACCGCCTCGAGCCCGAACGCCCCGGTCGCCGCCATCGAGCACCAGAAGCGTCCGCTCTTCGGCGTGCAGTTTCATCCGGAGGTGGCGCACACGCCGAGGGGCAGCGAGATGCTGCACAACTTCCTGTTCGAGGTCTGTGGCTGTACTCCGGACTGGACCCCGGGGCATTTCATCGACGGCGAGATCGCGCGGATCCGTGAGCTGGTCGGGCCCGACAAGCGGGTGATCTGCGGACTCTCCGGAGGGGTCGACTCGTCGGTGGCGGCGGTGCTGGTCCACCGGGCCGTGGGTGACCGCCTCACCTGCATCTTCGTCGATCACGGCCTGCTCCGGCTGCACGAGCGGGAACAGGTCGAGACCACCTTCCGCCGTCACCTCGGCATCGATCTGCGCATGGTGGACGCCAGCGCCGAGTTCCTGGGCCAGCTGGCCGGTGTGTCGGATCCCGAGGTCAAGCGGCGCCGGATCGGCCACACCTTCATCGACGTGTTCGAGCGGGAGGCCCGGCGGGTGGGCCCGGACGTGGGCTTCCTGGTCCAGGGCACGCTGTACCCTGACGTCATCGAATCGCTCTCGCCAATGGGGGGACCGTCGGTGACGATCAAGACCCACCACAACGTCGGCGGGCTGCCGGAGCGGCTGCCCTTCGCGCTGATCGAGCCGCTGCGTGAGCTGTTCAAGGACGAGGTGCGGCAGGTCGGCCGCGAACTCGGACTGCCGGAGGAGATGGTCGGGCGCCACCCGTTCCCGGGGCCGGGGCTCGCCATCCGCATCCTGGGCGACGTGACCCCGTACCAGCTCGACGTGCTCCGCAAGGCCGACCACATCTACATCGAAGAGATCAGGGCGGCGGGCCTCTACGACGAGATCTGGCAGGCGTTCGCGGTGCTGCTCCCGATCCGCTCGGTCGGCGTCCAGGGCGACGAGCGCAGCTACGACCAGGTCATCGGGCTGCGGGCCGTCACCAGCCGGGACGGCATGACCGCGGACTGGTATGCCTTTCCGCCCGAGGTGCTGGCCAGGATCTCCAACCGGATTGCCAACGAGGTGGATGGGGTGAACCGGGTGGTCTACGACGTGAGCTCGAAGCCGCCGGCAACGATCGAGTGGGAGTAAGGGACCGCACTGCCTTGCAGTTCACGCCTCCGGGGCCGGGCCCGGCCCCGCGCGGATTTCGTAACCTATTGCCAGATCCATAGTTAATTGGTGAGTGCAAGGGAACAGGACTTGCACGCCTGATCGCTCACCTCGATTGTCATTCGCCACGCCGCCCGGCGGTTCCAGCCGGTTGGAGCCCCGGAGGGTCAACGGAGTGACCAATCCCCAGCCCGACCGGAGCGTGCCTCGCAATCGATTCGGGCACCGCCTGCTGCTGCTCTTCCTCGTCTGTGCGATGCTGCCCGTGGCCGCACTGGCGTACGTCTCCTTTGTGGCGGTCACCCAGCAGCTCCACGAGTCCAGCTTCGGGCGCCTCCAGCAGGACGGCCAGACGCTTGCCGCGGGCATTTCCGAGCGGCTCCTCTTCCTCGACCGCGATTTGAGCCAGGTCACACCGCGGTCCGTACCCTGCCGTCCGGGGGATACCGAGGCGCCGTTGTGTGACGGCTCCCTGCTCTATGAATTCACCAGTCTCGCCTTCATTCCCAACACCGGGAAGGCAGTCCAGTACTTCGGCTCCCCGATTGCGGTGGCCGTATATCGTCAGCGAGCCCGGAAACTGGCAGGGCGCGGAGGGGGTCTGGCCCTGGGGGCCCGGGTCTCAGGCCGGCCGGTGGTGTACCTGGCCAGGACGGCCACGGACAGCCTGAACGGCCGCGGAATCCTGATCGGGGCCGTGGACCTGGAGTATCTGTGGGATGGCGCGGCGCCGAACCCGCTCATTCCCACCAGGGAACTCCACGTTTTCGACGACTCGAACCACGTCCTGTACCAGTCCGCGACCGGTGAAGGCGCCCTGCCTTCCACGATTCCCATGGGGTTTGAGGCCGCCTCAGGACGATTCGAGTGGACCATCGCCGGTTTGCCGTACCTGGGGGCGTACACCCGAATCCAGGCGCCGGCCGGCCTGACCGCCCCGCGCTGGACTCTGGTGCTGAGCGAGGATCGCGCAGCCGTCGAGGCGCCGATGGCCGAGTTCCGCCGAACCTTCCCCATTGTGGCGCTCCTCTCGATCCTCGTCGCCCTGCTGCTCGGCATGAGCCAGTTGCGCCGGAAGGTGGCTCCCCTGGTCGCGCTGCAGGAGGGCACCCGTCGCCTCGCCAATCAGCAATTCGATCAGCCGGTGACGGTCTCGAGCGGAGACGAGTTCTCGGAGCTGGCCGATTCGTTCAACACGATGTCGGATCGCATCGCGCGGCAATTCCAGGCCCTCGTGACAGCGGCCGAAACCGACCGCGCGGTCTTGTCATCGGTGGACACCGACCGGATCGTGGAGGCCGTCCTGCACCGGATGCGCGATGTCTGTCTCTGCGACCAGGTGGCAGTGCTGCTGATCGGCCCGGAAGTCGACCGTGATGGGGTCACCGGGGTGCTGCATATCGGTGGCGGCAACCTGGGTGCTGGCATTGCCACCCCGGTCCGCGTCGCGAGTGAGGAGATGGAGCGCCTCCGCCTGGCGAATGAGAGCCTTGCCCTCGAGGGCGGGTCGCCACCGGCCTGGCTCGCCGCGTTCGGGCAGGGCGGGGGCGAGTCGATCCTGGTGCTCCCGCTGATGCTCCAGGACGAGTTGCTCGGTGCGGTCGTCCTCGGCGGGGTGGATGGGGTCGGTCGGGGAGCCGAGGAGATCCTGCAGGCGCGGCGGGTCGCGGGCCAGGTGGCCCTGGCGCTGGCGAATGCTCGCAAGGTCGACCAGATCCGCACCATGGCCTACTTTGACAGCCTCACGGAGCTTCCCAATCGCGTGTCGTTCAAGCGGAGGATCGGCGAGGAGCTGGAGCGCAGCCGACGGGAGCATCGGATGTTCGCCGTGTGCCTCCTGGACCTCGATCATTTCAGCCGCGTCAACGATACGCTGGGTCACAAGATCGGAGATCGGCTGGTGCAGGAAGTCGCCAGCCGGCTCCGCCGATGCTGCGCGGGCACCGGGCCGGCGGCCGAGGTGGCGCGACTCGGTGGCGACGAGTTCACGATTCTCGTGCCGGATCTGGGTGATGGGCCAGGTGTGACCAGCCTCCTCGAGCGGATTCTCGATTCGTTCAACACCCCGTTCGCGCTCGACGGCCACGAAGTGTTCGTCTCTGCCAGCATCGGCGTCGCGACCTACCCCGTGGACGGACGCGACCTGGAGGATCTGCTCAAGAACGCGGACGTCGCGATGTATCAGGCCAAGCGCGGCGGCCGCGGCACCTTCCGGATCTTCGCCAGTCCGATGGGGAGATTCGCCCAGCAGCGCCTCGCGCTCGAGGGCCAGCTTCGAAAAGCCATCGATGCGGGGCAATTCGCCCTCTGGTATCAGCCGACCGTCGACATGGCGACCAGGAAGGTCGTCGGTGCGGAGGCGCTGATTCGCTGGCACCATCCCGAGCGGGGGATGGTCTTTCCGGGAGAGTTCATCGAGCTGTGTGAAGAGACCGGTCTCATCGTTCCGATCGGCGAATGGGTGCTCCGGACGGCTTGTGCCCAGAGTCGCCAGTGGCAGCGCGAGGGCCTCCCGGCCATTCCAGTGGCCATCAACCTCTCCGGGCAGCAACTACGCGGCGCGGCGATCGTCGACCTCGTAGGGGAGATCCTGGCCGAGTACGGTCTCGAGCCCGGTCTCCTCGACCTTGAGCTCACGGAGAGCATCCTGATGGGGGACACGGCAGGTGCACACGCGGCGCTCCCCGCCCTGGCCGCGCTTGGCGTGGGCCTGGCGATCGACGATTTCGGCACCGGATACTCGTCGCTGAGCTACCTCAAGCACTTCCCGGTCGACACGATCAAGATCGACCGCTCCTTCATCCGCGAGGTGGCCACCAATCCCGCCGACACCGCGATCACGGCGGCCGTCATCGCGATGGGGCACGCTCTGGGCCTCCGGATCGTGGGCGAAGGAGTCGAGACCACCGAACAGTTCGAGGGACTTCGGAAGCTGGGATGCGACGTCATCCAGGGAAACTGGGCCTCGCGACCGCTTCCGGCCGACGCCTTCGCAGCTCACCTGGGGAGAGTGGGGGCCCTGGCGGGGTATCGATTCCGGCGAAGTGAGGCGGGGAGCTCCGCCCGGGTCAGTGACCGCCCGGGGCTGCGGGAGAGCCGGGACAAGCGTCGCCTGTTCCTGTGACCGGAGTCGCCGGACGCGGCGGGTGCGGTGGTTCCGCCTCCATCCTAGACGCCCTGCTCCTCGATCAGGGAGAGCAGTTCAGGGGCGGTGGCCATCTGTCCCAGCTGGTCGCGCACCTTCGCTTCCTTCACCAGCTGGGCGACCCGGCTCAGGACGCTGAGGTAGGGGGCTCCCCCTTCGGCGGGAGGCGCGACGATCAGGAAGAAGTGGTGGACCCGGGCGCCGTCGATCCCACCCCATTCCACTCCCTCCCGATGATGGCCATAGGCCATCCGGATCCGATCCACCGATAGACAGCGCGTGTGGGGGATGGCGATGCCGTGTCCCACACCGGTCGAGCCCGATTCCTCCCGCTTGAGCAACAGCCGGTGGACGGTGTCGGCCTGCGGGGATTCCAGCCTGAGGAGGGCGACCAGCTCGGCAAGCACCCCGGCCGGAGATTCTCCAGCGAGGGCGAGGCTGATCGCCTCCGGATCGATGTAGGTGGCCAGGGTCATGCCGGTTCCTCCCTCGCGGGCTGCGGAAGCTATCTCATCCCCTGCGGGACTGTCAAACGACCTGGATCGGTGGCATCCTGCTTCTCCCCCTCGTATCTTCACCCCATGCGGTTGCCCTATCCCAGCCCCCACGACTTTCCCCTCATCCTGGCTCCCATGGCCGGGGTGTCGGAATCGCCCTTCCGGCAGATCTGCCGCCGGATGGGGGCCGATGTCCTCATTTCCGAGTTCCTCTCCTCCGAGGCGATCCGCCGCCGGATCCGGAAGACCCTCGAGGGGGCCGATTTCGAGGAAGTCGAGCGGCCGATCGGCATCCAGATCTATGGCGTCGGACCCCGCGGCGATGGCCGAGGCCGCCGAGCTGATCACCCGGCACTACGCGCCCGAGTTCATCGACATCAACTTCGGCTGCCCGGTCAAGAAGGTGGTGCAGCGGAACGGCGGTTCGGGGTGCCTGCGGGACCTGGAGCTGGTCGACCGCATCATCCGGGCGGTGATCGGGGCCACCCACCTTCCGGTGACGGTCAAGACCCGCAGCGGCTGGAACGACGAGACCCGCGACCCGGTGGGGATCGCCCTCCGGATGCAGGACGCCGGTGCGCGTGCCTTCACGCTGCACGCCCGGACCCGTACCCAGATGTTCGGCGGTCACGGCCGACTGGGACGAGATTGCGCGGGTGGTCGAGGCGCTCGACATTCCGGTCATCGGCAACGGCGACGTGCAGAGCGCCGAGGACATCGTCCGGATGAAGCAGCACACCGGGTGCGCCGGCGTCATGGTGGGGCGGGGGGCCTTCGGCAATCCGTGGATCTTCCGCGACGCCCAGGCCCTCCTCGCCGGCCGGGAGCGGCCGCCCGCGCCGACGCCGGAGGAGCGGTTCGCGGTGGCGCTCGAGCACGCCCGTCTGGCCATCCGGCTCCAGGGCGACCGCCGGAAGACCGTCATCGAGTTCCGGAAGCACTTCGGCTGGTACACCAAGGGGCTGCACCACTCCAGCGACCTCCGCCAGCGACTGTTCCAGGTCGAGTCCATGGCAGAGGCCGAGGCGATCTTCCAGGCCTACCTCGAGCCGGCGACCCAGGTGGCGTGAAGCGCGAGCAGCTGGCTGACCTGCTGGCCGAGCTGGCGGCCGGACGCGTTTCGCCGGCGGACGCGCTGGAGCGACTGCGACACTTTCCGACCGAGCAGCTGGACTTCGCCCAGCTGGACCACCACCGGGCGCTCCGGCAGGGCCATCCCGAAGTCGTCTTCTGCGGCGGCAAGACGGTGGACCAGGTCGTGACCATCTGCCGGCGGCTGGCGGCAGCCAGCGGTACCTTTCTGGGTACCCGCGCCACGGCGGAGCAGGCGGCGGCGCTGGCGGGGGAGTTTCCCCGGCTGGAGTACAATCGCGCTGGCTCGCACGGTGTTCCTCCCGCCCTCCCGCCCTCCCGCCCCCTCAGGTACGGGTACGGTGCTGGTGGTCTGTGCGGGCACCAGCGACCTCCCCGTCGCCGAGGAGGCGGCGGTGGTGGCCACGGCGTTCGGCCACCCCGTGGAGCGGCTGACCGACGTCGGCGTCGCCGGGCTGCACCGGCTCCTGGCGGCCACGGAGCAGCTGGCCCGGGCGGCGGTGGTGATCGTGGTGGCCGGGATGGAAGGGGCGCTCCCGTCCGTCGTGGGTGGGCTGGTCCGGGTGCCGGTCATCGCGGTGCCGACCAGCGTCGGATACGGCGCCTCGTTCGGCGGAGTCGCGGCGCTGCTGGGAATGCTCAATTCCTGCGCGGCAGGAGTCACGGTGGTCAACATCGACAATGGATTCGGGGCCGCCGCGGCGGCCAGCCGGATCCTCCGGGGAGACTGACATGTCCGCTGCCCTCGGTATCCTCCTCGCTGTCCTGGCCCTTGCCGGAGCGACCTGGCTCGGCTGGCGGGCAGGCCGCCTGTCCGCCAGCCGGGCCGAAACCGCTCCCGGTCCCGATCCTTTCCTTCTGCCTGATCCGGCTCTGGAGTGGCTCCGGCGCGCCTACGACGCACTCGGCGTCTGGCTGGGCGAGCCTGCCCAGCTCACCGACAAGGGTCCGCGCTTCCAGCGGGCGCTGGCGGCCGATCCGGCCGGCGCGACGGTGGATGCCGTCGAGCGGCGGCTCCAGATGGCCCTGCAGCAGGGGGCCAGCGGTGCGGAAAAGTTCGACGGCGCCACCCTGCTGTTCGGGGCGTCCAGCGGGTACGTGGGCGGCCTGCTGGTGCGGGGCGATGCCACCCGGGACGTGCTCGATGCGGCGACCGAGGACCTGGTGCGCCTCCTCGATGGCGCGGCACGCCGCCCGCTGCTGCAGAAGATGAGCCGCGAACAGGAACAGCCCAAGGAGTCGGCGGGGAGCATCGGGCTCAGGCTGGCCTACCAGCTGGAGCGGATACTCGACGCCGAAGTCGTGGTCGCCGTCCTGGAGAAGGGGGCGGTGAGGGTGGTGGGCGCCTCGGGCCGGGCCGACCGCCGCCTGATCGATCTCTATGCCGCCCCGGGCAGCCCGCTGTACCGGGTGGCGCGGGGCGAAGAGTCGAGCCTGACCAGCATCGCGGATCCGCTGGGCGGTGTCGTGGAGGACCGGCGGGCGCGCTTCGCCCCCTCCATCGTGATGCCGATCAGGAACGGCACCGAGCCGATCGGCGCCATCGCCTTCTGGAGTTCCGAGGACGCCCAGCCGATCCAGCCGGTCACCGCCGAGGTGCACGAGGCGCTCAGCAACGCCGGCCCCCGCTTCGCCAGGGCGCTGGCCCATTCCGATCTCGACGAGACCACCAAGACGGACCCGCTGACGGGGCTCAAGAACCGCCGCGGGCTGGACGAGGCCATCAACCGCCACAACGTCTCCCACGGCGCGCTGATCTACGCCGACCTCGACAAGTTCAAGCGCCTCAACGATACCCACGGGCACCCCGCGGGCGACGCGGCGCTGATCCATTTCGCGCGGCTGATTCACGCCCAGATCCGGACCGGCGACACGGCGGCCCGGATCGGCGGCGAGGAGTTCGCGCTCTGGCTCCCGGGCGCCTCGCTCCGCATCGGCGAACGGGTGGCCGATGCCCTGCGGGTCAAACTGGGCACCACGGCGTGGGAGTGGCAGGGCCAGTCGTGGCCGCTGAGCGCCAGCTTCGGTGTCGCCGCCTGTCCCGATACCAGCAAGAGCAAGCTCAACCTGGCGGCCCAGGCGGATACGGCGCTCTACCAGGCGAAGACCGCCGGCCGGAATCGAGTCACCGTGGCCACCCGCCTCGACCAGGCCAGTTGACCGCCAAAGCTTGTCGGACGGGGGCGGCGGCGCTTTATTTCTTCATGAGGGGGGCGATCGGCTTCGACGGGTTTGTTGAGGGAATCGCTGCGTGCCCAGGTCCAGGTCCCTGGTAAAACCACTTGGAAAGATCCAACTGCCAACTCTGAACTGGCACTGGCTGCGTAAGCTGAGCTAAGCTCGCTTCACGCACCACCGGTGGACGGAGCCCGCCCGGGGCGTCGTCGCCGGTAGCAAACCGGGCTCGGCAAACCGTGACGCTCCGGCACGGCGCGCAAGATCGCAGGAGATGGTCTGCCGGAAGGTCGGCTCGGCACCGGCCGGTGGACGACGCAGAAAGACGGGCCTACGCACGTAGATGTGGTTTCGGATGCTTACTCGGACCAGGGTTCGATTCCCTGCGCCTCCACTGATCAGCAGTCCCCCGCGATTGAGCGGCGTCCACCCGGGCGCCGCTTCTTCATTCCTGCCCAGTCTCCGCCGGCCCCGCTCAGCGCAGATCGAAGGAGGGTCCGTGACCGTCTCGTGACAGATTAATCTTGTCTTGGCGCGGGGGCCGCTTACTCTTCGTGCGGCCCGGATCGGAGGGCCCACCAGCTACCCCATCTCACGGAGTGAGGATCACCATCTCTATGCGTGCCAAGTCAATGAAATGGGCCGCGATCGCCCTGCTGCCGGCCGCGGTCCTGGTCACCGCCTCCTGCCACAAGAGCATGGAGTCCACCGAAAGTGCTACCGTCGTCCAGACGCAGAACGGCGTGTACGAAGTCGAGACGATCAGCACAACCGCCACCGTTGTCGCAATCGACGCCCCCAAGCGGAAGCTGACCTTGCAGACGCCCGACGGGAAGAAGACCACGTTCAAGGCGGGGCCCGACGTCGTGAACTTCCCGCAGATCCAGGTGGGGGATCAGGTCAATGCCGTGGTAACCGAGGAGATCGCCGTCGCCGTCTTCCAGAGCGGCCCGCCGCCGGCCTCCGCTGCCGGCGCCATGGTTACCCTGACGCCGGTTGGCGCCAAGCCGGGCGGCCTGGTCGCCGCGACCGACATCGAGAGCGCGACGGTCACCGCGGTGGATGCGCCCAAGCACAAGGTGACGCTCCAGTTCTCCGACGGCTCGACCAAGACCGTCAAGGTCGACAAGAACATCGACCTGTCCAACATCGCCCCCGGCAACCAGATCGTGATGCAGGTGGCCGAGGCGGTGGCGATCACGGTAACGAAGTCGTGAGTCGTGAGTCGTGAGTCGTGAGCTAGTCCCTGCTCACGACTCACGACTCGTGACTTGCGACTATTTCGCGAGCTTGACGGGATCCGCACCCTCGTCTTCTCCCACTCCAGCACCAGCGTCACCTCGTTCGGGCCGACCGGCTCGGCATGGATGGTGAACGTCTCCATGTACTCCGTCATCGCCTCCGATGAGACCCGGCCCCGTCCCACCTCCTGCTTCCGGACGGCCGCATCGTAGTCCTTCTCGATTCCCCACTGGGTGGTGGAGGCATTGACGATGACCTGCCACTGGGTCTTCCCCGGCACCGTGTAGAGGGTCCAGTTGCCGGCCGGCGCCCTGACACCGGCGACGTCGAGCGGCTCATCCGAGAACACCGTCGTGGGTTCGTTGGCCCCGGTGCGCCAGAGGGTGTCGTAGGGCACCGCCGCCCCGCCGATCATCGTCCTCCCCCTGGCCGAGGGGCGGCCATAGCAGATCTTCACCGTGTCCTTCCCGATGGCGAAGGTCAGCGAGTCGAGGGGACTCTTCCGCCCCTGGGCCGGGAGCTGGTCCGGGTACTTGATCGTGCAG
This sequence comes from uncultured Gemmatimonadales bacterium, assembly GCA_963724265.1. Classification (GTDB taxonomy): domain Bacteria; phylum Gemmatimonadota; class Gemmatimonadetes; order Gemmatimonadales; family GWC2-71-9; genus DATEHG01. Next base: position 804,648 of record CAVRTU010000005.1, on the reverse strand, counting down.
GCAGGAAGGGGATGGACCGGCAGCGCCGGCGCGGGGCCGGCCGGGACCGCGAGCCACAGGGCAAGGCTCATCAGCATCGAATGGTTTCTCTCCGAGGGGTCATGGGTGTTTCAACTGCGCCCGGGCTTCGAGCGCTTCCGCGAGGGCGGTACGGGGATCGCCCGCCAGGAGGTTCAAGTGGCCCATCTTGCGGCCGGGGCGGGCCTCGCGCTTCCCGTACAGGTGCAGGCGGGCGCGAGGGTGGGCCAGGGCGCGTCCCCAGTGCGGCTCGCCGTCCACCCAGAGGTCGCCCAGGAGATTGACCATGCAAACCGGTGAGAGCAGGGTGGTGTCGCCCAGCGGCAGCCCGCAGACCGCCCGGACCTGCTGCTCGAACTGGTCGGTGATGCAGGCGTCCTGGGTGTAGTGACCGCTGTTGTGGGGCCGGGGCGCCATCTCGTTGAAGAGGAGGCGGTCGCCCGCCACCACGAAGAGTTCGACGCCCAGCACCCCGACGTAATCCAGCGAATTGGCCAGCGTCGCGGCGTAGTGACGGGCCTGGTCGGCCACCCCTGTCGATACCGCCGCGGGCACGACCGAGGTATCGAGGATGCCGGCGACGTGCCGGTTCTCGCCCACGGGAAAGGTGGAGATTTCCCCGGTCGAGGAACGGGCCAGGACCACCGAGATCTCCCGCTCGAGGGTCAGCCGCTCCTCGAGAATGCAGGCCACCCCGCCGAAGGCGGCGAAGGCACGCTTGGCGTCGGCGGCTGAATCCACCGTCGCCTGGCCCTTGCCGTCGTAGCCCAGGCGGCTGGTCTTGAGCAGGGCGGGGGTGCCCACCTCGCGGAGTGCCGGTTCGAGGTCCGCAGCGTCGATGATGGAGCGGAACCGCGCTGTGTCGATGCCGTGGTCGCGTGCGAAGCTCTTTTCCGCGATTCGGTCCTGGGCGATGCCCAGCGCCTGCGCGCTGGGTCGCACCGGGCAGAACGGCCGGAGGTACTCGAGGGCGGGGGCGGGGACGTTTTCGAACTCGGTGGTTACCACCTGGCAGCTCTCACCCAGCTGGCGGAGGGCCGCCTCGCTCTGGTAGGGGGCGCAGAGGTGGAGGTCGGCGATGCTGCCCGCGGGGCTGTCCGGGTCGGGGTCGAGGACGGTGACCCGGTAGCCCATGGTGCGGGCCGCCACGGTGAACATCTGCCCCAGTTGGCCTCCGCCCAGCATGCCCAGCCGGGCGCCGGGCAGGATCACTTGCCCGGCCCCGGAAGGGTGAGGCCCAGGATCCGGTCGGTCTGGTTGCGGCGGAACTCCGCCAGGCGTTTGGCCAGCGCCGCATCGGTGGTGGCCAGCTGGGCCACCGCGAAGAGCGCCGCGTTCCTGGCGCCGGCCTCGCCGATGGCGAAGGTGGCGACCGGGACGCCGCCGGGCATCTGCACGATGGAGAGCAGCGAGTCGAGGCCCTGGAGGTGGCGGGACGGAATCGGCACGCCGAGCACCGGGAGCGCGGTCTTGCTGGCCAGCATGCCCGGCAGGTGGGCTGCGCCGCCCGCGCCGGCGATGATGCAGGCCAGCCCGCGTCCGCCCGCCTCCGCCGCGTAGCTGAAGCAGCAGGTCCGGGGTGCGGTGCGCCGAAACGACCCGGCATTCGTGCGCCACCCCGAACTGGGTCAGCACGCTCGGCCGCGTGCCGCATCACCTCCCAGTCCGAATCGCTTCCCATCACGACGCCCACCAGGGGCTGGCTCATCGGGACTCCTCGGTCAGCGTGGTGGCCGGGCCGCTCAGACGGTGGCCCGGGTGCGGTCCATGGTGCCGCGCTCGGCCAGCGCGGACTGGGCCGCGGCCAGCCGGGCGATCGGCACCCGGAAGGGCGAGCAGGAGACGTAGTTCATCCCCAGCGCAGTCGCAGAAGGCGACGACTGCGGGGCTCGCCGCCGTGCTCGCCGCAGATGCCCGAGCTTGAGGTCCTGGCGGGTCTTGCGGCCCAGCTCGCAGGCCATCTGGATCAGCTTGCCGACGCCGGCCTGGTCCAGCACCTGGAACGGGTCGTCCTCGATGATGCCGCGCTCGAGGTAGTAGGGCAGGAACCGCCCGGCGTCGTCGCGCGAGAGGCCCCAGGTGGTCTGGGTCAGGTCGTTGGTGCCGAAGGAGAAGAACTGCGCCTCGCGGGCGATCTCGTCGGCGGTGAGCGCCGCGCGCGGCAGCTCGATCATCGTGCCGAGCAGGTAGGGCACCGTGAGCTGCTTCTCGCGGAAGACCTCCTCGGCCACCTGGCGCACGATCAGCGCCTGCTGCCGGAACTCGATCACCGTGGCGATGAGCGGGATCATCACCTCGGGCATGCACCCGGCCCTTCCGCGCCGCCACGGTGCAGGCGGCCTCGAAGATGGCCCGGGCCTGCATCGCGGTGATCTCGGGGTAGATGATGCCCAGCCGGCAGCCGCGGAGGCCGAGCATCGGGTTGGCCTCCTGCAGGCTCGTCGATGATCCGCTGCACGTCCTCGACGCTGCGTTGCCCAGCGCCTTGGCCAGCGCCGGCGATCTCCGCCTCGCTCCTTGGGCAGGAACTCGTGGAGCGGCGGGTCGAGCAGCCGGATGCGTGACCGGGAAGCCCTCCATCGCGCGGAAGATCCCCTCGAAGTCGCCCCGCTGCATCGGCAGCAGCTTGGCCAGCGCCTGCTTCCGGCCCTCGGTGTCCTCGGCCAGGATCATCTCCCGCATGGCGATCAGCCGGTCGCCCTCGAAGAACATGTGCTCGGTGCGGCAGAGCCCGATGCCCTCGGCGCCGAAGTCGCGGCCGCGGTGCGCGTCGGCCGGCGTGTCGGCGTTGACCCGGACCCGGAGATGGCGCAGCCTGTCGGCCCACTCCATCAGCCGGTCGAACGTACTGGTCGAGCTCCGGCGGCACCAGCGCCGCCTGCCCGGCGAAGACCCGGCCGGTGCCGCCGTCCAGCGTGATCCAGTCGCCCTCGCTGCACCGTCCGGCCGTTGACGGCGAACAGGGCCCGCTCCTCGTCCACGTCGATGCGCCTGGGCGCCGGCGACGCAGGGCTTGCCCATGCCGCGCGCCACCACCGCGGCGTGGGTGGTCATCCCGCCCCGCGCGGTCAGGATCGCCCGGGCGTGCGACCATGCCGTGGAAGTCCTCGGGGCTGGTCTCCCGCCGGACCAGGATCACCGCCTCGCCCTTGCGCCCGAGCTGCTCGGCCACGTCGGCGTCGAAGACCGCCGTGCCCGCAGGCCGCGCCCGGCGAGGCCGGGAGGCCGGTGGTGAGCAGGTCGAGCGTGGCCTTCGGGTCGATCGTCGGGTGGAGCAGCTGGTCGAGGTCGTTGGGAGGGATCCGGGCGACCGCCTCCTCCTCGGTGATCAGCTCCTTCGTCCACCATCTCGCACGGCGATCCGCACCGCGGCGTGCCCGGTGCGCTGGGCCGCGGCGGGTCTGCAGCATGTACAGCTTGCCGCGCTCGATGGTGAACTCCAGGTCCTGCACGTCGCGGAAGTGCCGCTCCAGGGTCCGGGCCATCCGCTCCAGCTCGGCGAAGGCCTGCGGCATCTGGTCGCGGAGCCGGGCGATCGGCTCCGGCGTCGCGGGTGCCGGAGACCACGTCCTCGCCCTGGGCGTTGAGCAGGTACTCGCCGTAGAGCGCCCTTCTCGCCGGTCGACGGGTCCCGCGTGAAGGCGACGCCGGTGCCCGAGTCCTCGCCGAGGTTGCCGAAGACCATCGTCACCACGTTGACGGCGGTGCCCATCGTGTCGGGAATGTCGTGCAGCTTCCGGTAGTCGATGGCCCGGCGGGTGTTCCAGCTCTCGAACACCGCGGCGATGGCGCCCCAGAGCTGCTCCATCGGCTCGTCGGGGAAGGGCTTGCCCGGTCTCCTCGCGCGATCAGCGCCTTGAACTCCTCGACCAGCGCCTTGAATCTCGGCGACCGGCAGGTCGATGTCGCGGCTGACCTTGAGCCGCTTGCGGCGCTCCGTCGAGCCGCTCCTCGAACGGCGCCTTGGGCAGGTCGAAGACGACCGTGCCGTACATCTGGACGAAGCGGCGGTAGGAGTCCCAGGCGAACGGCGGCGTTGCCGCTCTGCCGTTGCGAGGCCGGCCACCGTCTCGTCGTTGAGGCCGAGGTTGAGGATCGTCTCCATCATCCCGGGCATCGACACCGCGGCGCCGGAGCGCACCGACACCAGCAGCGGGTTGCTCCGTGCCGCCGAACTGCCGGCCGGTGGCCGCCTCGAGCCGCTGCGAGCGCTGGTCTCGACCTGGGGCCGGAGCCAGGGCGGGAACTGCCGGGTCTCGAGGTAGGTGATGCAGAGCGAGCTGGCGATGGTGAACCCCGGCGGGACCGGAATGCCGAGGTTGGTCATCTCGGCGAGGCCGGCGCCCTTGCCGCCGAGCACGTCCTTCATCGCGGCGGTGCCGTCGGCGCGGCCCTGGCCGAAGAAGTAGACCAGCGGCTGGCTGTAGGGCGACGGTCATGCGCGCGCTCGGCGGCCGAGGGGGCGGCGTGGCGGAGCTGGACGATGTCGTCGGGGATCGGCGGTCGGATACTGGCCCGAGAAGCAGGCGTGGCAGAAGCGAGCGGTCGCCGCCGGCGCCGAGCATGCCCTCGAGCGAGAGGTAGCCCAGCGAGTCCACGCCGAGGTAGCGGCGGATCTCCTCGATCGAGTGGGTGGCCGCGATCAGCTCCTCGCGGGTCGGCGTGTCGATGCCGTAGTGGCAGGGCCCGGTGATCGGCGGCGAGCCGAGCCGGAGGTGGACCTCGCGGGCGCCGGCGGCGCGGATCATCTGCACCAGCCCCTTGCTGGTGGTGCCGCGGACCAGGCTGTCGTCCACCACGACCACCGAGCGGCCCTCGATGACGTCCGCGCACCGGGTTGAACTTGATCTTGACCTTGGCGACCCGCAGCGCCTGGGTCGGGTGGATGAAGGTGCGGCCGACGTAGTGGTTGCGGATCAGGCCGTGCTCCAGCTTGATGCCGGAGACCTCGCGAGTAGCCGAGGGCCATCGCGTTGGCGCTGTCCGGGACGCTGAAGACGACGTCGGCGCCCGGGGCGGGGTGCTCGCGGGCCAGCTGCGCGGCCCAGCTCGCGGCGGACCCGGTCCACCGACTCGCCGAAGATCCGGCTGTCGGGCCGGGCGAAGTAGACCAGCTCGAAGACGCAGCGGCTGACCGGCCGGGCGCTTGAGCCGCGGCAGCTCCGTGATCACGCCGTCCTCGATCCGGACGAACTCGCCCGGCTCCAGCTCGCGGACCATCGGGGCGCCGACCAGGTCGAGGGCGCAGGTCTCCGAGGCCACGACCACGCCCTCGCCCAGCCGGCCGATGACCAGCGGGCGGAAGCCGTGGGCGTCCACGACCGCGTAGAGCGTCCGGCCCACCGACATCAGCGAGGCTGTAGGCGCCCTCGACCTGCTCGAGGGCGCTCGCGGATCTGCTCCTCGGGAGTCGCGCGCCTCGGAGCGGGCGATCAGGTGGACCAGGACCTCGGTGTCGGTCGAGGTGGTGAAGATCGCGCCCTGGTCCACCAGCTGGCGGCGGAGCTCGGCGGCGTTGGTCAGGTTGCCGTTGTGGGCGATGGTGAGCGGGCCGCCGCGGTAGTCGACGCAGCAGCGGCTGGGCGTTGGCCAGCACCGAGCTGCCGGCGGTGGAGTAGCGGGTGTGGCCGACCGCCACGTCGCCCGGGAGCCGGGAGAGAATCGGTCTCGTCGAAGTTCTCGGCGACCAGTCCCATGCCCCGGTGGGCCCGGGCCACGCCCTCGCCGTCGACCGCGACGATGCCGGCGCTTTCCTGGCCGCGGTGCTGGAGGGCGTAGAGGCCGAGGTAGGTGAGCCGTGCCGCGTCAGGGACCGCCGGAGACTCCGATGATGCCGCACATGTATCGCTGCTCCTCCCGGGTCGAGTGCTACTGCCCCTCCGCGCGATCCTCGTCGACGTGGCTCATCCGGCGCGGGATCGCCTCGAAGTAGGTCCGGCGGAGATCCCCGATCGCCCAGCGCCGCGTGCCAGCACGCGTCGGTGATCGCCAGCTCGCCTCGCGACCTCCCCGACCTCTCCGACTACCGCCACCGGAACCTGGTGCTCGCGCGCCAGCGCCACCAGACGCTCCAGGTCAGGCGCGGCACAGCTCACGACCGCGCGGGCGCCGTCCTCGCCGAACAGCAGTCCATCCTCTGCGGTTCCGGCGCCGTAGGCGCTGAGATCGATCCTGGCGCCGAACGACCGTGGCCGGCGTAGGGCCCGCCGATCGCCGCCTCGGCCAGCGCCACCGCGAGCCCGCCGTCGGAGCAGTCGTGCGCCGAGCGGAGCAGGCGGGCCTTCGCCGCCGCGACCAGGAACCGCTGCAGCGCGCGCTCGGCAGCGAGGTCCACCGGCGGCGGCGTGCCGCCGATGAAGTTGCGCACCTCGGTCCAGTAGGCCGAGCCGCCCAGGGCGCCGGTCGTCGTGCCGAGGAGGAGGATGCGGTCGCCCGGTGCCTGGAAGTGGCTGGCCACCCGGTCGCCGATCCGTTCCAGCAGCCCCACCATGCCCGACCGTCGGGGTGGGGTCGATCGCGCCGGTCGGGCTCTCGTTGTAGAACGAGACGTTGCCGCCGGTGACCGGCGTGTCGAAGGCGCGGCAGGCGTCGCCGATGCCGCGGCACGCCTCCCGGAACTGGAAGAACACCTCCGGCTTCTCCGGATTGCCGAAGTTGAGGCAGTCGGTGATGCCGAGGGGCACGGCGCCGGTGCAGGCGATGTTGCGCGCGGCCTCGGCCACGGTCGCCTTGCCGCCCTCGTACGGGTCGAGCGCCAGCGAGCCGGGCGTTGCAGTCGACCGTCACCGCCAGGCCGAAGCCCGTGGCGTCCACGCGGAGCACGCCGGCGTCGCCGCCGGGCGCGATCAGCGTTCCGGCCTGCACCGTCGAGTCGTACTGCTCGAAGACCCAGCGCTTGCTGGCGATGGTCGGCGTGTCGAGCAGCGAGTGGCAGGGCGGCGGTCAGGTCGGCCCGTGGCGGTGCAGCGGGCTGGGCCGCGCCGGCGCGCCCTGGCGGCGTCCGCCTCGCGGGCCTCCGGGATAGTAGATCGGGCAATCGTCCACCAGCGGCTGCCCGGGGATCTCGGCCACGACGAGGTCGCCGTGGCGGATCCGGAAGAGGCCGTCGTCGGTGACCGTGCCGATCGCCGTCGCGTCCAGCTCCCACTTGCCGCAGACCGCCTGGATCGCCGGAATCATCGCGCGGCTCGGCGACCACCAGCATCCGCTCCTGCGACTCGGAGAGCAGGATCTCGTAGGGCGTCATCCCGGCCTCGCGGATCGGCACCAGGCTGGTGTCGATCTCGACGCCGACGCCGCCCCGCGCCGCCATCTCGGCCGATGAGGAGGTCAGCCCGGCGGCGCCCATGTCCTGGATGGCGACGATCAGCTTCGACTCGATCAGCTCGAGGGTGGCCTCGAGCAGCAGCTTCTCGGTGAACGGGTCGCCCACCTGCACCTGCGGCCGTCGGGCCTCGCTCTTCTCGGAGAGCTCCTCCGAGGCGAAGCTGGCGCCGTGGATGCCGTCGCGCCCGGTCCGGGCGCCGACCGCGAGGAGGACGTTGCCCGACGCCGTGGGCCGCGCGCGCGGATCAGGTCCTTCTCCCGGAGCAGGCCGACGCACATCGCGTTGACCAGCGGGTTGCCGCTGTAGCCGGGCGCGAAGTCCACCTCGCCGCCGAGCGTCGGCACGCCGACGCAGTTGCCGTAGTCGCCGACGCCCTTCACCACCCCGGCGAAGAGATAGCGGTTGCGGGCGCTGTCGAGCGGCCCGAAGCGGAGGCTGTTGAGCACCGCCACGGGCGGGCGCCCATGGTGAAGACGTCGCGCAGGATGCCGCCGACGCCGGTGGCCGCGCCCTGGTAGGGCTCGACCGCCGACGGGTGGTTGTGCGACTCGATCTTGAAGGCGACCGCCCAGCCGTCCGGGAGCCGGAGCACGCCGGCGTTCTCGCCGGGTCCCTGGACCACCTGGGGTCCGGTGGTGGGGAAGGTCTTGAGCACCGGCTTGGAGTGCTTGTAGGAGCAGTGCTCCGACCAGAGCGCCGAGAAGATGCCGAGCTCGGTCAGGGTCGGGGTCCGGCCGAGCATCGCCAGGATCCGGTCGTACTCGGAGGCGGTCAGGTTGTGCTCGAGCACGACCTCGGGGGTGACGGGCCGCTCCCCGGGGAAAGGGCGGGCCCGGGTCGGGCGTTCAGTCGGCTTGGCCACCTCGGTCATGGTCGGCTCGGGCTTCCTCGGTGTCATTGGGCGGGCGGGGTGTAGCCCGGTGTCCGGTCGGGCGAAGAGGAGGCGATGCCGTCGTAGGCGTGGTAGCTGGCCCGCGCGATGGCATCGACCACCTGGCCCCGCTCGAGGATGACGACATCATCGCCGCCGCACGTCTTCAGGCAGTCGTTGGCGTAGAACAGGTAGGTGTAGTCGCCGCTGGTCACGCTCTTGAGCGGCTTCCCCCAGCTGGCGACGACCTCGGCCTGGGTCATGCCCGGTCGAATGGTCATCACGTCGGCCTGCGCCCCGGCCACGGCGGGGAGGAGCAGCACCCCGAGAGCGACCACGGCGGCCCGCATCATGGTGCGCCCGCGGGCATCGCGGCCCAGTGCAGCATCGAGCGGAAGAATCCCATCCCGTCGGTGTTGCCCAGCGCGGGATCGGCCGCCCGGTCCGGGTGCGGCATGAGCCCCACCACGTTGCCCTGGGCGTTGCAGATGCCGGCGATGTCGTTGAGCGAGCCGTTGGGATTGTCGCCGTCGCGGGCCGGGCTGCCATCGGCGGCGACGTAGCGGACCACGATCCGCTTCTCGTCTTCGAGCTGGCGCAGTGTGTCGGGCGCCGCGGCGAACCGCCCGTCGCCGTGGGCCACCGGCATCCGCACCACGGCGCCCGGCGGCATAGGCGTTGGTGAAGGCCGTGTCGGTCTGCTCCACCCGGAGCCAGACCGGCCGGGAAACGAACGTCAGCCGGGCGTTGCGCATCAGCGCGCCCGGGAGCAGCCCCGCCTCGCAGAGGATCTGGAACCCGTTGCAGATGCCCGAGGACCGGCGCCGCCGGCGGCGGCGTGCGCCTGGACCGCCGGCATGATCGGGCTGAACCGCGCGATCGCGCCGGAGCGCAGGTAGTCGCCGTAGCTGAATCCGCCCGGCAGGAGCACCACGTCGGCCCCCTGCAGGTCGGTGTCCCGGTGCCAGACGAAGTAGGCCTCGGTGCCGACCCGCCGGGCGCAGTGCAGCGTGTCGAAATCGCAGTTGCTGCCGGGAAACCGCACCACCGCGACGCGCAGGCTCATCCCTCGACCTCCAGCTGGTAGTCCTCGGTGACCGGATTGGCCAGCAGCTTGTCGCACATCCGCCGGGCCTGGGCCCGCGCCTCGTCGGCGCTGGCGGCGCTGACCTGCATCTCGATGGCCCGGCCGATCCGGACCTCGCCCGCCGCGCCGAAGCCGAGCGCGTGAAGCGCGTGCTCCACCGCCTGGCCCTGCGGGTCGAGCAGTCCGGCCCGGGGCACGACCCGGACGTGCACCTTGAACGTCATTCCGCTTTCTCCTGGCGTCGGGTTTCGGGCTCCATCCGGCGGGGGCCGGGGAACCGCTGGGGCCCGTGGAGGGCCGGTTCGATGAGGTCGTCGGCCGGGATCGGCACCGCGTCGCCCCGCTCGAGCAGCGCGAGGAGGAATCCGCGGGCCACCCCGAAGGACAGGTAGGCGAGCCCGAGCGGAAACAGGAACTGCGCGCGGGAAGCGAAGGCCGCCGACCAGGATCACGAGCAGCGACCGCGATGCCGATCCATCCCCGCACCGACCGGACGCCGATCGGCGGGAACTTGGGGTACTTGATCGTGCTCACCATCAGCAGCGACAGCACCACCATCAGCACCGACGAGCCCTTCCTTCTGGAGGTTGAGGTAGGCCAGCGAGCGCCTGGTACCAGGTCGTCTGGCTGAAGGCGTAGTAGACCGCGAGCGTCATCCCCGCCGAGGGGGAGGGCATGCCGGTGAACCAGGCCGGGTCCGGCTTGATGTCGTGCATCACGTTGAACCGGGCCAGCCGGACCGCCACCGCCACGACGTAGAGGCAGCAGATCAGCCAGGCGAACTTGCCGGCCTGGGAGAACTCCAGGAAGTACATGATCATCGCCGGCGCGACGCCGAAGGACACGACGTCCACCAGCGAATCGAGCTCCGCGCCGAACTTGCTGCCGGTGTTCGACATCCGCGCCACCCGGCCGTCGAGCATGTCGAGGACGCCGGCGAAGACGACGAACCAGCCGGCCCAGATGAAGTTGCCTGTTGTAGGCCGAGACGATCGCCCAGAACCCGAAGAAGAGGTTGCCCAGCGTGAAGGCGCTCGGGACGACGACGACGACCCGGCGCATGTTGGGGCGGCGCGACCGGTTACCGCGCGGCATCAGGCCCATTCGGCCACCACCGTTTCTCCGGCGCGCGTCCGTTCGTCGACCTTGACCCGCGGTACGCGCGCCAGCCGGAAGGAAGACGTCCACCCGCGAACCGAACCGGATCAGTCCCAGCCGCTCGCCCTGCCGGACCACGGTGCCCGACCGGGTGATCGGTGACGATCCGGCGGGCCACCAGCCCGGCGATCTGCCGGACCAGCATCCGCCCGCGCGCCGTCTCGAGGCCGACCGACGACTGCTCGTTCTCGAGGCTGGCCTTCTCGTCGGCCGGCGTGGCCGAACTCGCCCGGCGTGGTAGTGCCGGTAGCGCGACCGTGCCGCTCGGCCGGATACCGGTTCACGTGGACGTTGAACACGTTCATGAAGATCGAGATCCGCGTGGCGCGCCCGCCGATGAAGGCGGGCTCGTCCATCGTCCAGCACGCTGACCACCTTGCCGTCGGCCGGGGCGATGACCACGCTGGTCGCCCCGCGGCCCGGTCGCGGACCGGATCGCGGAAGAAGGCGACCACCCAGAGGGCGATCGGCAGCCAGAGCGACCAAGGCCACCCACCACTGCGAGCAGCGCGACAGCGCCAGGACCATGACCCAGGCCCCGGTGATGAACGGCCAGCCCTCGGGAGCGATGCGCATCAGGCGTCCTCGGGCAGCGGCTGCCCGGTGATGCGGCGGTACGCCTCGAGGTAGCGCGCGGCTGGTGGCCGTCGACCACCTCGTCGGGGAGCGGCGGCGGTGGCGCCTCGCCGTTCCAGCTGCCCGGCGCTCCGGAGCCCGGCCAGGTAGTCCCGGAGCGGCTGCTTGTCGAAGCTCGGCTGGCTCCGGCCCGGCTGGTAGCGGTCCGCCGGCCAGAAGCGCGAGGAGTCCGGGGTCAGCACCTCGTCGATCAGGCGGAGCGCGCCGTCGCGGTCGAAGCCGAACTCGAACTTGGTGTCGGCGATGATGATGCCGCGGCCTCGCGGCGTGGTCGCGGCCCGGCCCGATAGACCGCGAAGCTCGCCTCCCGGAGCCGGGTCGTCGGTCGCGGCCCCGAGCGCCTCGCCATCGCGGCCGAACGGTCACGTTCTTGTCGTGGCCCGTCTCCGCCTTGGTGGCCGGCGAGAAGATCGGCGGCTCCAGCCGGCTGCTCTCCACCAGTCCCGGCGGGCAGCGGCTCGCCCGCCAGCGTGCCGCTCTTCCGGTACTCCGCCCACGCCGAGCCCGAGAGGTAGCCGCGCACCACGCACTCGAAGGGCACCGGCTCGGTCCGCCGCACCAGCATCGCCCGGCCGCGCAGCTGGTCCCGGTGCGGCGCGAGCGCCGGGAGCCGGCGATGATCTCGGCGGTCCGGGCGGTCACGAAGTGGGACGGCACGATGCCGGCCAGCTTCTCGAACCAGAAGGCGCTCAACTGGGTCAGCACCGCGCCCTTCCGGGGCACCGCCTCGCGCATCACGACGTCGAAGGCGCTCACCCGGTCGCTGGCCACCAGGAGCAGGTGGTCGGCGTCCACCTCGTAGACCTCGCGGACCTTGCCGCGCCGCAACAGCGGCAGGGGAAGTCGGCTCTCGAGTACGAGCGTCATGTCGCCGCCCTCACCTTCCGCTCCGACCACCTCATACCGTCACCTCGGCGCTTCGGCGACCCGGCCAGCGGACGGGCCCGCTCCAGCGAGCGGCTGCAGGTACTCGGCGAGGAACTCGCCCACCTGCTGCGCCGAGCGGCCGGTATACCGTAGCGGGTCCAGCTCGGCCTTGAGCGTCTTGCGACGGCACCTTCGCGAAGGTGGGATCGGCGGCCAGCCGCTCGAGCAGGTCGTTGGGCTCGCCCCGGCTCACCGCCTCGGCGGTGGCCAGGCTGTTGGTGCGGATCACCTCGTGCAGCGCCTGGCGGTCGCCGCCCGCCTCGACGCCGAGCATCAGCCAGCGCTCGGTGGCCATGAAGGGCATCTGCTCGGCGACGTGGCGCCGCGATCATCTCCTCGCGGACCTCGAGCCCGGCGGCGATGTTGCCGGCCAGGATCAGGATCGCGTCGGTGGCCAGGAAGGCCTCGGGAAGCGTGAGCCGGCGGTTGGCGCTGTCGTCCAGCGTCCGCTCCAGCCACTGGGTCGCCGCGGTGTTGCGCGGTGTTGGCCTGCAGGGACATGACGAACCGCGCCAGCCCGCAGATCCGCTCGGCCCGCATCGGGTTCCGCTTGTAGGCCATGGCGCTGGAGCCGATCTGCTCGCTCTCGAACGGCTCCAGCAGCTCGCCCTCGTGCTGCAGCAGCCGCAGGTCGGTCGCCATCTTGGCGCACGACTGGGCGATGCCGCTCAGCGCGTCGAGCACCTGGCTGTCGCCCTTGCGGGTGTAGGTCTGCCCGGTCACCGGGTAGACCCGCTCCGATCCCAGCTTCGCGCGCCACCCGCCGCTCGAGCTCGCGCACCTTCGCGTGATCGCCCTTGAACAGCTCGAGGAAGGAGGCCTGGGTGCCGGTGGTGCCCTTGCAGCCCCGGAGCCGCAGGGTCTCGATCCGGTGGCAGAGCTCCTCGACGTCGATGGCCAGGTCCTGCATCCAGAGCGTCGCGCGCTTGCCGACGGTGGTGAGCTGGGCCGGCTGGAAGTGGGTGTAGGCCAGGCAGGGCAGGGCGGCGTGCCGTTCGGCGAACGCCTCGCAGCGACTCGAGCACCGCGAGCAGCCGGCCCAGCAGGAGCCGCAGCCCCTCGCGCATCACCAGCAGGTCGGCGTTGTCGGTCACGAAGGCGCTGGTGGCGCCGAGGTGGATGATCGGCCGGGCCGCCGGGGCCTGGTCGCCGAAGTCGTGCACGTGGGCCATCACGTCGTGCCGGAACCGCGCTCGTAGCGCCGCGGCCGCCTCGAGGTCGACGTCGTCGAGGTGGGCCCGCATCTCGGCGAGCGCCGCGTCGGGAATGTCGAGGCCCAGCTCCCGCTCCGCTTCGGCCAGCGCCAGCCAGAGCCGGCGCCAGAGCCCGATCCGGTGCGGCTCGCCCCAGAGCCGCTGCATCGCGGGCGAGGCGTAGCGGGTGCCGAGCGGCGACCGCCAGCGGTCGTCGGTCATCGGAACATCAGGTCGGTGTAGGAGATCTGGCCGTCGCGCTCGAAGTAGAGCCGGAGCGGCTGGCGCGGGCGCATGCCGTCGAGCACCTGCCGGACCTCCTCGGCCGAGTCGATCTGGGTGCGGTTGATGCCCACGATCACGTCGCCGTCCTCGCAGCCCGGTGGACTCGCTGGCGCTGTCGGCTGATGTCGGAAGATCAGCGCGCCCGTGCTCGGCCCTGACCTGCCGCTCGGCCTGGATCTGCGGGCGTCACCGTGATCAGCTGCAGGTCCTTGAGCACCGTCACCTTTTCCGCGGTCGACGGTCGGCAGGTCGCCGGTGACGAGGATCCGGCTGACCGCGAGCCGCCCGCCGCTGGGCCGACCTCGGTGCGGATCGTGTCGCCCACGTGCGAGGTCGAGCTTCACCGCCTCCCAGTCGAGATAGTTGCGCAGCTCGCGGCCGTTGGCCTTGACGAGGATGTCGCCCTGGCGGAGCCCGGCCCGGTCGGCGGGGCCGCCGGGTGCCACGCTCTGCACCAGGCACGCCGCCCTGCGACTTCCAGTTCTCGCACCGATTCCGCCCCGGCCACGTCGAGCCCGGTCCAGGCCCGGCGCACCGAGCCGCGCCGGATGATCTCGTCGGCCACCCGCAGCGCGCGCTCGATCGGAATCGCGAAGCCGAGCCCGATCGGATCCGCCGCTCTTGGAGAAGATCGAGGAGTTGACCCCGACCACCTCGCCCAGCGCGTTGACCAGCGGCCCGCCCGAGTTGCCCGGGTTGATCGGCCGCGTCGGTCTGGATCATGTCGAGGTAGAGCCCGGCCTGGTCCCGGCTCGGGCAGGATGTTGCGGCCGGTCGCGCTCACCACCCCCGCGGTCACCGTCGGCTCGGTGTTGCCGAGCAGTAGGCGAACGGATTGCCGAGGGCCACCACCCACTCGCCGATCATCAGGTCGGTGCTCTTGCCGATCGCCACCGCCGGGAGGCCCTTGCGGCGGCACCCGGAGCACGGCGATGTCGGTGACCGGATCCTCGCCCAGCAGCTCGCGCGGTCAGGTCGGTGCCGTCGCCCAGCGTGACCACGATCTTCTCCGCGCCGGCCACCACGTGCTGGTTGGTGACGATGATCCCGTCGGGGCGGAGGACGAAGCCGGTGCCGTAGCCGGTCACCAGCTGCTCGCCCTCCTGCGGCACGAAGAAGAAGTCCCACTGGCTCTGGACCCGCTGGCGGCTGGTGACCGTGATCGAGACCACCGAGGGGCCCACGCGGGCCGAGGCGTCCACGATCGCGGTGCGCCGCGACGCGGTCAGGTTCTGGGTCGGACGGGGTCTGGTCTGCTGGGCGAGAAGTGTTCCGGAGCGTTGACTGCGCCAGGACCTCGCCCCCGCACAGGAGCACGGTCGCGAGGGCGAGGAGCCCGAACGCAGGGCCGCGGCTACGTGGAGCACATCAGCGACATCCAGGTACCAGTCCGGCGGATAGATGGCGCCGGTGAAGAAGAGACCCTGGGGCGGAGCCGGAGGGCTCGTGTCCAGGTTGTCCGTCCGGGCGAGCAGGGTGTGCATGTCCGCGACCGGCCGCCGCCCGAGGGCGATGTCGACCATGGTGCCAGTCAGGAAGCGGACCATGTGGTGCAGGAACCGGTCTCCTTCGATGTGGAAGCTCACTCCCGCGCCGCCCGCCCGCTCCACCCACTCCGCGCGGCGCACCGTGCAGTCGTAGTGCGGCTTGGGCGGCAGCCGGGCCGCGAAGGCCCGGAAATCATGCGTCCCGCCGCACCACCTCCGCCGCCTGCGCGGAGCAGCGCGGCGTCGAGCGGCTGGTCCAGCGCCCATTCGTACCGGCGCCGGAACGGCGACGAGGCCAGGGCATCGGTCCCGATGTCGTACCGGTAGCGCCGCTCGGTGGCGCTCTTCCTGGCGTGGAATCCGGACCGCATCGGCCGAATCGCTTCCACCCAGCAGTCACCGGGGAGGAGCCCGGACAAGTGCCCGCCGGAGGCGATCCGGTGCCCACTCCCGCGGGGTGACGAAGCTGACCGCCATTCCGCTGGCGTGGACCCCGGCGTCAGTCCGGCCGGCCGCGTTGGCCACCACCCGCTCTCCACCGTGCAGGCGGGCCAGGATCGCCTCGAATTCCCCCTGGACCGACCGACCCCTGGCCTGCCTCTGCCACCCGACGAACTCCGCGCCGTCGTAGTGAAGCAGGGCCAGATAGGTCCGATTCATCAGGCCCGGAATCTAGTCCCGTCACCCCCCTCCGGCAAGCGGCGCAACTCATTGACAGATTGGAAGATGGCGACTAAATCCCACACGGTCCGATCATGTCCGAAGCACACTCCCCGCTGGCCCTCGCCCTCCAACACCTCGCCCTCGGCCACGACCTGACCGCCGACGAGGCGGCGGCCGCATTCGGCGTGATCATGCGTGGCGAGGCCACCGCTCCCAGCATCGCGGCGCTGCTGATGGGCCTGCGGGTCAAGGGCGAGACCGCCGAGGAGGTCGCCGGGACCGCCCGGGCGCTGAGGAATGCGATGGTGTCGCTGGAGGGCGACCGGCCCGGGGCCGTCGATACCTGCGGCACCGGCGGCGGAGCGGTCGGTACGATCAACATCTCCACTCCGGCGGCGTTTGTCGCGGCCGCCGCCGGCATTCCGGTGGCCAAGCACGGCAACCGGAGCTTCACCAGCCGGTGCGGGTCGGCGGATCTGTTCGAGGCCCTCGGCGTCAGCATCAGCCTGCCGGCCGCGCAGGCGGCCGAGGTCCTCGACGAGGCCGGGCCTCGTCTTTCTCTTTGCTCCCGACTATCACCCCGCGATGCGTCACGTCGGTCCGGTCCGGCGGGAACTCGCCGTGACCACGGTCATGAACCTGGTCGGCCCCCTGGCCAATCCGGCGGGGGTCCGCCGCCAGGTACTGGGAGTGGCCGACCCGGCCCGCGCGCCGCTCATGGCCGAAGCGCTGCTCCGCCTCGGGGCCGAGCATGCCCTGGTGGTCCACGCCGAGGTCGGGCATGGACGAGATCAGCCCGGTCGGCCGCACCACCGTCTGGGAAATCAGGGATGCGCGGGTGCGGACCTGGGAGATCGATCCCGCCACGTCGGGCGTGCGCCAGACCGATCTCGGCGCGCTGGCGGGTGGTGATCCGGCGGAGAACGCGGCCCGCCTCGAGGAGGTCCTGGCAGGGCGGGGCGATGCACCTGGTGCGTGACGCGGTGCTGCTGAACGCGGCGGCGGCGGTCTATGTGGGTGGGGGAGCGCGCAGCTTCGAGGAGGGCGTGGAGCGCAGCCGTTCGGTGCTCCGCGCGCGGCGGGGGAGGGGAGGTCCTGGCCCGGTTGCGGGCCCTGGCTCCCCGTCCCTGAGTCAGTACTTCCGGATCACGCCGACCACGACTCCCTGGATCGTGATGTCGCGTTCCTGGAAGCGCAGCGGCTGCATGGCGGGATTGGCGGGCTGCAGCCGGATCCAGCCGCCGGGCTCGCGGAAGAAGCGCTTGACCGTCGCCTCGGTGCCGTGGACCAGCGCGATGACCATCTCGCCGTCGTCCGGCGGCGGCCCGGCTGTGGACCACGACGAAGTCGCCGTCGGTGATGTGCTCGTCGATCATCGAGTCGCCCCGGACCTTGAGGGCGTAGTTGGGGCCGCGGCGGGGCAGCAGGCTAGTCGGGCACCGCGATCGTCTCGTCGTGCATCAGCGATTCGATCGGCGTGCCGGCGGCCACCTGGCCCAGCAGCGGGATTTCGGTCGCGGTGGCCTGGCCCCGCGGGGGCAGCACCTCGATGGCCCGGCTCTCGTTGTGCGCGCGGTGGATGTATCCCTTGCGCTGCAGGTTGGTCAGGTGCTCGTGCACCGTGGCCAGCGACTGGAAGCCGAAGTGCTCGGCGATCTCCTCGAAGCTGGGCGCGTAGCCCCGGTCCCTGATATGGGACTGGAGGAAGTTGAGGATCTCGCTCTGGCGCTTGGTCAGTGACATGGCCCAGTCTCCCGATAAGGTCCCGAACAGAGTCCGAACTAGCTTACCCGAATACCAACCGAAAGGCAAGATGCACGCCAAGCTGGCCCGGATTCTGGAGGCAATCGCGCAAGACGTTGCCGGGCCTCAAGTCACGGGCCCGGGAGCTCGAGCGGGAGGCCCGTGAACGTCCTTCGCCCCCCCCGTTCACCTCTGCACTCCGCGGCGGTCCGGCCGTCCGACTGATCGGGGAGGTGAAGCGCCGGTCCCCTTCCCGGGGCGAGATCCGGGGCGACCTCGATCCGGTGGGCCTGGCTGCCGCCCTGGTCCGGGGAGGTGCAGCGGCGATTTCGGTCCTGACCGACGGCCCCCATTTCGGCGGTTCGATCGAGGACCTGCGGGCGGTGGTGGCGGCGGTCCCGGTGCCGGTCCTGCGGAAGGACTTCATCGTGGACGAGGCCCAGGTCCTCGAAGCCCGTGCCGCCGGCGCGAGCGCGCTGCTGCTCATCGCCCGCGTGCTCACTGACGACCGGCTCGAGGCACTGGTCCGTTCAGCCCGGGAGTTCGGAATGGAGGCGCTGGTCGAGGCGCATACCGCCGACGAAGTCGACCGGTCCCTCGCCGCCGGAGCTGTGGTGATCGGGATCAACAGTCGCGACCTCGACACCTTCTCGATCGACGTCGAAGGTGCCTGGACCCTGCTGGCGCGGGTGCCGGAGGGTCTGGTGGCGGTGGCCGAGAGCGGCATGGAAGCGCCTGAGGATGTGGCGCGGGCCGCCGCCGCCGGGGCGGACGCCGTCCTCATCGGCACCGCGCTCTCCTCGGCGCCCGAACCGGCGCTGCTCGCCTCCCGGCTGTCCGGCGTGGCGTGGCATGGGCGGCGGCCCGGGGCCCAACCGGCCTCGCCGACGGCGGCGCGGCCGTAGCAGAGGCCGGGGGAGCCTCTTACCTTGAAGGTGGCCGCGCGCGGGCCGGCGTGGCAATTGTACCTTCCGGGCAGATGCAGCCTCCGGGTCGCCCGATCCGGTCAGTACCCCTCGACATGTGGAGGCGGTGGGTGGTCGTAACTCTCCCTCGCGAGCGCGCCGTGGATGGTCGGTTCGGGCCCTACGGGGGGCGGTACGTCCCCGAGACGCTGGTCTCGGCACTCGACGAGCTGACGGCGCTCTACGACGAGGCCCGCGGCGATGCCGCATTCTGGGCCGAATTCGAAGGGTTGCTTCGCGACTTCGTGGGCCGCCCGACGCCCCTCTCCGAGGCGCCGCGGATCAGCGCCGCGATCGGGGCCCGGCTGCTCCTCAAGCGCGAGGACCTGAATCACACCGGCGCGCACAAGATCAACAACACCATCGGGCAGGCGCTGCTGGCCCTGCGCATGGGCAAGCGGCGCATCATCGCCGAGACCGGGGCAGGGCAGCATGGCGTCGCCACGGCGACCGTCTGCGCCCGCTTCGGCCTGGAGTGCGTGGTGTACATGGGCGCCGAGGACGTCCAACGCCAGGCGCTCAACGTGTACCGGATGAGACTCCTGGGGGCCACGGTGGTGCCGGTCGAATCGGGCACCCGCACTCTGAAGGACGCCACCAACGAGGCGCTCCGCGACTGGGTGACCAACGTGCCTACCACGCACTACATCATCGGCTCCGTGGTCGGCCCCGATCCCTACCCGCGGATGGTGCGCGACTTCCAGTCGGTGATCGGTCGCGAGGCCCGGATCCAGGTCCTCGATCGCTTCGGCCGCCTCCCCTCCACGGTCGTCGCCTGCGTGGGCGGAGGATCGAACGCGATGGGAATCTTTGCCGGCTTCCTCGACGATCCGTCGGTCGCTCTGGTGGGAGTGGAGGCCGCGGGCGAAGGGATCGCCACCGGGCATCACAGCGCCACGCTAAGCGCCGGCCGTCCGGGGGTGCTGCACGGCAGCCTGAGCTACCTCCTGCAGGATGCGCACGGCCAGGTCTCCCCGGCCCACTCGGTGTCGGCGGGGCTCGACTATCCCGGCGTGGGGCCCGAGCACAGCTGGCTGCGCGATTCGGGCCGGGTCCGCTACGACGCGGTGACCGACCGGGAGGCCCTCGATGCCTTCCGTCTCCTCTGCCGGAGCGAGGGGATCATTCCCGCGCTGGAAACGGCGCACGCGATCGCGTGGGTCACTGCGCCCGCGCGCACGTGGGGCGCCGATGACCTCGTCCTGCTCTGCCTCAGCGGCCGGGGCGACAAGGACGTGGCCCACGTGGCCGCACTCCTTGGCGGGGCGGCGTGAGCGGACCCGCCCCGGAGACCCCGCTCGCCCCGACCGCCCCGGTCGAGGAGCTGCTCCGGACGCTGGTGAAGGGCCTCCGGGCCTTCCAGATGTACCTCCCCAACAACCCGATGTACCAGCGGGGCGAGCAGGCCGTGCGCTCGGCCTTCCTGCCGGTCTGGGATCTCACCGAGGAGCTGGTCCTCACCGTCCAGGAGACCGACTTCGTCTGGGAGGACCAGGTCGTCTATCACCAGCCGACCAAAAACGACAGCCTCGCCTGGACCCTGTTCAAGGACGGCATGCGGGTGCTCACGCTCCGACGGGGCGTCGAGAACCGCGAGGTCATCCGGTTCCTCGACCGGGTCCAGGCGGCCAGGAGCCTCGCGGCCGACGCGGGTGACGATCTCTACACGCTTCTCTGGGAGGAGAGCTTCGAGTTCATCTCCTATCACTTCGCGGAGATGGTCACCGACCAGCCGCTGCCCGGGGCGCCAGTGGGCACCGAGCTGCCGGGCGGCCCCGCCACCGGCCAGGAGGAGGTGTCGGCCCGCCGCGAGGCGGTCCGGACCGAATCGGCCGAGGAGACGCAGCGCCGGCCGGGCATGCTCGATCTCGACGAGTTCGATTCCACGCTCTACTGGCTGGACGAGACCGAGGTGCGGTACGTCACGGACGCCATCGAGCAGGAGTACAAGCAGGACCTCAGGGCCAACACGCTGGCCATCCTGCTCGACCTGCTCGAGCAGGAGCCGGAGGCGGGCGTGCGGGTCGAGGTGCTGGGCATCCTCGAATCGCTGCTGGCCCACCTGCTCAACTCGAGTGATTTCCGCTCGGTGGCGCTGATCCTCCGCGAATTCCGCGTGGTGCTGCAGCGGGTCGGCAACCTGAGCGAGGAGCAGCGCAAGTCGCTGGCGGCCTTTACCGCGCACCTGAGCGAGCCGGGCGTGCTGGGCCAGCTGCTGCAGGCCCTCGACGAGACCTCGGTCGCGCCGGTGGAGGACGACCTCAACGAGCTGTTCCGTGAGTTCCGGGCCGAGGCGCTGGCCACCCTGCTTGCCTGGTTGCCCAAGCTGGTCGAACCCCGGATCAAGCGCCTGGTCGAGGGCGCGGCGGACCGCCTGGCCGGCGACAATCCGCGGGAACTGTTGCAGCTGTTGCGGACAGCGGATGAAGAGAGCCTCGTCACCGCGATCGACCTGTGCCGGCGGCTCAAGCTGCAGCCGGCGATCCCCGGCCTTTCCGAGGCGCTGAGCCGCGGCGAGGCGCCGGTGCGCCTGGCCGCCGTGCAGGCGATGATCGCGATCGGCACCCCGGGAGCGCTGCAGCACGTCGAGCGGGCGGTGGATGATCCTGACCGGGAGGTCCGCCTGGCGACCGTCCGCGAGCTGGGCAAGCGGGGCTACAAGGGGATCCTCCGGCGGATCGAACCGGTGGTGCAGAGCAAGGCGCCCCGCGAGATCGACCTCACCGAGCGGATGGCCTTCTTCGAGGCCTTTGCCCTGATCGCCGGGGAAGCGGCGCTGCCGACGCTCCAGTCGCTGCTCAGCTCCGCCGGCTTCTTCCGCCAGAAGGAAGCGGCCGAGATCCGGGCCTGCGCGGCGCTCGCCATCGGCCGGACCAGGGCCCCGGCGGCGCGCGAAATCCTGCAGCGGGCCCAGGGCGACAAGGAGCTCGTGGTGCGCAACGCCATCGCGCGGGCTCTCCGGGAGCTGGGCCAGTGACCGACCAGGCCACCCGCACCCCCGACGGGGCCGACGAGAGCTTCCTGCGCCAGGCCGGCCGCGGACTCCTGCTCTCGATGTACGCCGCACTCCGCAGCCTCAAGCTCTACCCCGTGGAGAACGCCACCGCCCAGAAGTCGCTGGACGACCTCCAGGCGGCCGCGACGACCCTGCTCACCTCCGCGGAGGAGGTGGAAGTCCGGCTCTCCGGCGAGTTCATCTATGTCAACGCGACGCGGTTGCGTCTCGAGCTGGACAACTTCGCCTCGTTCAGTCACATCCACTCGGTGCTTCGCGCCTGCGAAATCGGGGTGCTGCTGGTCCACCGCGGCGTCGAGCGCCGCGAGTGGCAGGTCTTCCTCGGCGTGCTTCTTGGCGTCTCGGCCAAGGCGGACCTCCCGGGCCGGTACGAGGACCTCAAGGACCGCATGGAACGGGGCGGCATCACCCGCATCCTGGTCGAGCCGCCGCTGGAGACCGAGGAACTCCGTGCCGAGGCGGAGCGGGCCAAGGAAGTGGCCAAGCGGACCTACTCGCACGGTGTCGCGGTCACCAAGGACGTGATCAACAGCGTCCGCCTGGGCCGGACGACCAGCGTGGCCCGGGTCAAGCGCGCGGTGCAGGCGATCGTGGACCAGGTGCTGAACAACGAGACCTCCCTGGTGGGCCTCACCGCAATCCGCGACTACGACGAGTACACCTTCACCCACTCGGTGAACGTCTGCATCCTGTCGGTGGCCATCGGCCGGAAGCTCGGGCTCTCGCGCCTCCAGCTCTACGACCTCGGGCTGGCGGGCCTGCTACACGACGTCGGCAAGGCGCGGATCCCGGTCGATGTGCTGAACAAGTCCACCGGGCTCGACGAGAACGAGTGGCAGCTGATGCAGACCCATCCCTGGCGCGGGGCCCTCACCCTGTT
This sequence comes from uncultured Gemmatimonadales bacterium, assembly GCA_963724265.1. Classification (GTDB taxonomy): domain Bacteria; phylum Gemmatimonadota; class Gemmatimonadetes; order Gemmatimonadales; family GWC2-71-9; genus DATEHG01. Next base: position 782,392 of record CAVRTU010000005.1, on the reverse strand, counting down.
CGCGATGCGCGGCTACAGCGAGGTGCCTCACCGCGCCGTCATCGTCGCGCACGAACACCACATGAAGACCGACATGACCGGCTACCCCCGGCCGATCCGGTCCCGGACCATGGGCATCTTCTCCCGGATCTGCGCCGTGGCCGACGGCTATGACGCCGCCACCTCCCGGCGCACCTACCAGACGGTCCCGGTCGAGCCCGACGCGGTGCTGCGCGAAATGTGGGAGAACCCGCGCCGCGGATACGACCCGGTCCTGGTCAAGGCGCTGATCAACCTGATCGGCGTCTACCCGGTGGGCACCTGCGTCATCCTCGACACCTTCGAGGTCGCCATCGTCTCCGGCCGCCTCGGCCGACCCCGGCATGCTCAACCGGCCGAAGGTTCGGATCTGCATCGACGTGAACGGCGGCGTGACCTCGCCACCGGGGCAGGAGGAGGACCTGGGCGCCCGAGGCCCCGATGGCGGGTTCCTCCGCTCGATCGTCAAGGTGACCAACCCCGACCGCTACGGGCTCGTCCCCGGGCACTACCTTGTCTGAATCGCGTCTCGCCGCCGCCTGGAGAGCGCTCCGAGCCTCCGGTCGCCCGGCGCTGATTCCGTACCTGACGGCGGGACATCCCGATCTCGCGACGAGCGAGGAGGCCTTTCGTGTGGCAGACGAGATCGCGGATATCCTCGAGGTCGGCGTCCCCTTCAGCGATCCGCTGGCCGACGGCCCGGTGATCCAGCGTTCGACCTTCGCTGCGCTGCGCCAGGGCATGACGCTGGCCGGCACCCTCGAACTCGTGGGCCGCCTGCAGCCGCGCAAGCCGGTCGTCATCTTCAGCTACCTCAATCCGGTGCTCCAATATGGCATCGATCGCTTCCTGGCCGATGCGCAGCGGCTGGGCATCGCCGGGTTGCTGCTGACCGATCTTCCCGCCGGCGGCGACCCGCCGCTCGAGGCGCGGATCCGGGACAGCTCGCTCGACCTGGTGCGGCTCATTGCTCCGACGACTTCGCCGGCGAGGCTCGCGGAGGCGGCGGCCGGTGCCGAGGGATTCCTCTATCTCGTCGCGCGGCTGGGCGTCACCGGCGCCAGCCGGAAGCTGTCGCACGACCTGGCGGAGCAGGTCGCCCGGGTGCGGGCGGTTACGCCGCTGCCGATCGCCGTCGGATTCGGGATTTCGACCCCCGCCCAGGCTGCCGAGGTAGCGGGGCTGGCCGATGGCGTCGTGGTGGGAAGTGTCCTCGTCGACCTCCTCGAGCGGGAGGGAGTCGGCGCGGTGCGGCGGTTCCTGGGGCAACTTCGAGCGGTCCTGGACGAGGCCAAGGTGGCGGCATGATTCCCGTCAAGAACGTTCTGGCGTGGTATACCCGGCTCCTCGCGTGGGGCGGGGGAGCCCTCTGGCTCACGGTGGTGGCCGGCGATCGCGGCTGGCTGGACCACCCGTGGATCGTGCTGATCCTGGTCCTCGCGGTGGTGGGCCTCAGAGCCGGCCAGATTCCGCTGTCCAAGTATTCCTACCTGACCCAGATCGGCGTGCCGGTGCTGGCCGGCGCCGTCACCGCCGGTCCAACGCTGGTGGTGCTGACCCTCGGTGTCGGCGTCTTCGCGGCCGACGGCGTGATTCTGAAGAAGCCCACCTGGGTGGCCTTGATCAACTCCGGCCGCGAGGTGCTGGCCTTCGTCGCCGCCTTCGGCGCCTATGCCTTCGTCCTGCAGCTCACCGGCTCGAGCGGCGTGTCGATCGAGTACCTGCCGGCGGCGATGGCCCTGGCCGGGATGTACTTCTTCGCCGCCCGCTCGCTCTTCTATTTCACCCTCCTGATTCGCGGCAAGCTGGAGCACGACGAGCGGCTGATGCTGCTGCGCTACGAGATCCTGGCCTACCTGCTCACCATCATCGCCGTGGTCATCGCGGTCGGCGCGGTCATGACGCTGGCGCCCGCCGGATGGGCGGCGGTGCTGATGGTGCTGGCGGTGCTCGGGCTCCTGACCAAGCGGATCCTCGAGGAGGCGATCGCCGCCGAAGAGCTCAACAAGATCCACCTGCGCGAGCGGGTGATCACCAGCAACGTGACGCTGGCCGACACCTTCCGGCAGATGGAGGAGCTGGCTCACCGGGTGCTCGACTGGAGCGACTTCAGGGTCTACCGGGTGCGGGGCGAGCTCTTCGAGCCCATCTATCGCGGCACGCACGGGCGCGTGGGCCGGGGCCAGCCGCCGGCCGACGGGCCGGCCCTCAGGCTCCAGGCGGTGCGCGAGCGCCGCCCGGTCGTGGTGGAGGATGCCCGCCGGGACCGGCGGATCCTCGCCCCCGATGAGCACGCGCTCTCGATGATGTACGTGCCGCTTCGCTTCGGTGACGAGACGGTCGGCGTGCTCGAGCTCGACCACCACAAGAACCGCGAGTACGGCCCCAAGGAGATGGCCGCGGCCTCCACCTTCGCCAGCCAGCTGGCCACCGCGATGCACATCGCCGACCTGCGGGCCCCGCTGGTCGAGACGGTGGAGCGGATCGGGATCCAGGTCCGCGCGCTGGCCGAAACCACCGAGCGGCTGCGCAGCGCCGCCAGCGCGGCGGCGGCGGCGGCCCAGAACATCCGGACCGGCGCGGGAGAGCAGGAGCGGTTCGTGGCCGGCGGACAGGAGGCGAGCGCCGCGCTGGCCTCGGCCGCGGCGGGAGTCGCCACCGACGGGGCCGACGTGGCCCGGGTGGCCCACGAAGCCGGCGAGGTCGCCGCCAGCAACCGGGACGTGATCCGTGACGCGATCAGCCGGCTGGTCGAGCTCAAGCGCTTCGTGGCCGACAGCAGCGACCAGGTCAGCGGAGCTGAACCGGATCTCGGAGCGCCTGGTCGGCTTCATCGGTACCATCCGGGAGATCGCCGATCTCACCAACCTGATCTCGCTCAACGCCGCAATCGAGGCGGCCCGGGCCGGCCAGCAGGGCAAGGGCTTCGGCGTGGTGGCCGCCGAGGTCCGGCAGCTGGCGACCCAGAGCGCCCAGGCCTCGCGCGAAGCCTCGACGCTGGTCGCCACCATCCAGGACCAGGTGGCGGGCATCGGCTCCCACATGAACCGGGGACAGGACGCGGTGAGCGGGGTCGAGAGCCTGAGCGCCGACGCCGCACGCGCCCTCGACGACATCGTGCGCTCGGCCCACGGGGTCACCGACCGGGCCCGCCGCATCGCGGCCGCGGCCCAGGTCCAGGAGCAGGCGGTGGGCCGGCTGACCGGTCAGATGGCCAGCATCGCCGCCGTCAGCTCGCGGGCGCTCGGCGAATCGAACGTGATGGCGGAGCGCGCCGTCGAGGCCGCGGGAGGCCACGCCGAGCTCGAGCATGCGATGACCGAGCTGCGGGGCGTGGCCGACCGGCTGCAGGGAATCGCCCGGCACTTCGCTTCCGGCGACCTGTGAGCCTGCTCGAACGGGTGTACGTCGCCGCTCGGCAGCAACCAGGGCGACCGGGCGGGTTACCTCGCGCGGGCCCGCGACGCGATCGCCAGGATACCCCTCACGACCCTGCTCGGCGTCTCGTCGGTCGAGGAGACCGAGCCCGTCGGCGGGCCGCCCCAGCCCGCCTTTCTCAACCAGATCGTCGTGGTCGAGACCGGGCTCGACCCCACCGGTTTCTCAAGGCGCTGCAGAAGATCGAGGATGCCGAGGGGCGGGTCCGCGTCGAGCGGTGGGGGCCGCGGACCCTCGATCTCGACATCGTGCGTTTCGGCACCCGGCGCCTGCGCGACCCCGACCTCGTAATTCCCCATCCCGAACTTCCGCGCCGCGAATTCTGGCAGCGCGAGATCGCCGAAGTCGAAGCCCGCCTGGCGGAACAGGCCCGATGACCGAATCTCGCGCCGTGACCTTTCCCGACCTGTCGGGCTTCAAGCGCGACGGCCGCAAGATCGTCGTCCTGACCTGCTACGATGCCCTCTTCGCCCGGCTGCTCGACGACGCGGTGGATGTCCTGCTCGTCGGCGACTCGGTGCACCAGGTCCTGGGCGGCCACGAGACGACGCTGGGCGCGACGCTCGACCAGATGATCTACCACGGCGCCGCGGTTCGGCGCGGCAGCCGCCACGCCCTGGTGGTCGTGGACCTGCCGTTCCTCACCTACCAGGTCTCGATCCCGGAGGCCATCCGCAACTCGGGGCGGATCCTCCAGGAGACGGGAGCGCACGGCGTGAAGCTCGAAGGGGGGCGCCACCTGGGTCCCACGGTGACGGCGCTGGTCCAGGCCGGGATCCCCGTCATGGGGCACCTGGGGCTCACGCCTGCAGTCGGTCAACGCCCTGGGTGGATACAAGGTGCAGGGCCGGGAGGAAGGCGTCGCCCGCGCGCTGCTCGAGGACGCACGCGCGCTCGAGGCGGCGGGCGCTTCGGCCCTGGTGCTGGAGCTGGTTCCCCGCGCCCTCGCGGCGCGGGTCAGCGCCGCGATCCAGATCCCGACCATCGGCATCGGCGCCGGACCGGAGTGCGATGGCCAGGTGCTCGTCCTCCACGACATGCTGGGATTGAACGAGGGATTCTCGCCCCGCTTCCTCAAGCACTACGCCGAGTCTTGCCGCGACGGTGCGGGAAGCGGCGCAGCGGTACGCCTCCGAGGTGCGCGGCGGCGCCTTTCCGGGAGCCGGAACAGAGCTTCGAATGAAGCGACTGGTGACGGTGGAGGCGCTCCGTGAATGGGTCGGGACGGCCCGCGCGGCGGGACGGCGCATCGCGTTCGTGCCGACGATGGGGGCGCTGCACGAGGGCCACCTGGCCCTGGTGGACGAGGCGCGGCGCAGGGCCAGCCGCGTGCTGCTCAGCGTCTTCGTCAATCCGCTGCAATTCGGGCCCAACGAGGATTACCGGCACTATCCTCGCAACCTCGACGCGCGACGAGGCCCTGGCCGCCGAGCGCGGCGTGGACGCGCTGTACGCGCCCGACGTCTCGGTGATGTATCCGCCGGGCTCCGAGGTACATGTGGTGCCCGGCGCAACCGCGATGCGCTGGGAGGGCGCCGTCCGGCCCGGGCACTTCGAGGGCGTGCTGACGGTGGTGGCCAAGCTGTTCCACCAGGTGATGCCCGACCTCGCGATCTTCGGACAGAAAGACATCCAGCAGCTCACGTTGATCCGCCGGATGCTCACCGACCTGGACTGGCCCATCGAAATCGTCATGGTGCCGACCGTGCGCGAATCCGACGGCCTGGCGTTGAGCAGCCGCAACGCCTACCTCGATGCGGAGGACCGGGTACGGGCCCGGGCGCTGAGCGCGGGCCTGTTCGCGGCCGAGGCCGCATGGCGGGGCGGCGAGCGATCGGCGGAACGATTGCACGCGCTGGTGGCCCAGCGCCTGGCCGCCGTTCCGGGGGTGACCCCCGAGTATATTGCCGTCGTCGAGCCGGAAGGGCTGGCTCCCGTGGAATCGGCGATGGCTGGCACGATCGTCGCGGTGGCGGCTCGGCTGGGATCCACTCGACTCATCGACAATGTCATTCTCGAACCTGCGGCCGGCTGATCGTGAACTGTTCCGTTTCCGCGACTCGACTCCCTGGTCCGCGACGCATGGGCGACCGGGCATGACCGGCGGCGTTCGCCCGTCCAGCCCGTCGGGCCTCAGACCAACGCTGCCGGCCTGGGCGGTGGTGACACCGGAGCGCGTCGCGCATATCGAACGGGTGGCCGGACTGGTCTCGAGCTGGGCCGAGGCGATGGGAATCCCGGACAGCGAGCGCAATCGCTGGCTTCGCGCCGTCTGGCTCCACGACGCCGTCCGCGACGCCACCGCCGAGGACCTCGCTCGCTGGGCCCCGTCCGCGGAGGGCCCCGTCTCGCTCCGCCACGGGCCGGCCAGTGCCGCCCTCGCCAAGGCGGGCGGTGAAACCGACCGCGGGGTGCTCGACGCGGTGCGCTACCACAGCCTCGGCCTCGCGGAGTGGGACATGGTGGGGCGGGTGCTCTACTGCGCCGACTTTCTCGAGCCGGGCCGGAACCGCGAGCAGGAATGGCGCGCAGAACTGGCGCGGCGCTTTCCCCGCGATGCCGGCGGCGTCCTCCGCGACGTGCTCCGAGCCCGCGTCACCCGATTGATCGCCTCCGGCTGGCCCCTGCCCGAACCTACGGTCCGCTTTTGGAACAGCCTCGCCGCCCGCGCCTCCGCCTGATCCTTCTGCTCGCCGGCGGCCTCCTCCTGGCCGCCGTTCTCTTCAAGCTCTTGTCGAAGTCGTCCGATCGGATCGAGGGCCACGCCTACCCGATTCCATCCGGGATTCAGGCCGAGGTGCTCAACGGCGCCGGGCGGACCGGGTTGGCCCGGACGGGCGCCCGCACGCTGCGCGAGGCCGGCATCGACGTCGTGTTCTTCGGCAACGCCGACACCCTGGTGCCGGTGACCCGGATCCTGGTGCGGCGTCCCGGCCAGCGCGACGCCGCCGAGCAGGTCCGCCGGGCGCTGGATGCGGGCCAGGTCGTGGAGGCGATCGACACCTTGCGCCGGGTGGACGTGAGCGTCATCCTCGGCCAGGATTTTCGTCCCCGGGGTCCCTTGCACCCCTGAACTCCGCCACCCGCATCGCCGCACGGAGGCCGCCATGGCCGAGCGCGATCCCCGCATCGATGCCTACATCGCCAGGTCGGCCGAGTTCGCCCGGCCCATTCTGCGCCACCTCCGCGCGGTGGTGCACAGCGCCTGTCCCGACGTCGAGGAGGGACATCAAGTGGGGCATGCCTGCCTTCAGCTATCGCGGCGGATTGATGTGCGGGACGGCCGCCTTCAAGCAGCATTGCACCTTCGGATTCTGGAAATCGAGCCTGATCCTGGGGCCTGACGGCAGGAGTGCGGAGAAGGCGATGGGCCAGTTCGGGCGCCTGACCAGCGTGGCGGAATTGCCGTCGAAGCGGGTCCTGACCGGCTTCATCAGGCAGGCGATGAAGCTCAACGAGACCGGGATCAAGGTCGCGAAGCCGAAGTCGAAGCCCAAGCCCCCGGTGCGATTGCCGGCCGACCTGTCGGCGGCGCTGAAGACGAACTCGAAGGCCCGGGCCACCTATGAGGGATTCAGCCCCAGCCACCGCCGGGACTATGTCGAATGGATCACAGAGGCGAAGGGCGCCGACACCAGGGCGCGGCGGGTGAAGACAGCGGTCGAGTGGATGGCGGAGGGGAAGTCGCGGAACTGGAAATACGAGAAGTGTTGAGCCCGCGCGGCGCCGGCTGATTCCGGCTCGGCGCTGCTATCGCAATCCGATCACGATATCCATCACGTTGGTGCCGGTCAGCCCGGGGCGAAGCAGGGCCCCCGCCGCGTCGAGTGCGTGATAGGCGTTGTGGCGCGCCAGGTCGGACGCCGGGTCCCGCCCCGCCTTCCGGATGGCCTGCCAGGTCGTGCTGTCAACAAAGGCTCCCGCAGCGTCGGTGGGGCCGTCCCTTCCGTCGGTGCCGGCCGAGAGCAGCGCTGCCCCTCTGCCCCTCTGTCCCTCTGGCCCCCCAAGCACCTCCGCGGCGGCCAGCGCCAGCTCCTGATTCCGCCCCCCAAGCCCGGGATCGGGACCCAGGGTGACCGTGGTCTCCCCGCCCCATATGAGGCATTCCGAATGTTTATGCATCCCCCCGGGTTGCGGGATTCCGGATTCTGGATAGTTTATGAGAAGCCCCGCCAGCCTCCGGCCGGCGGGGCCTGCCTCTCCGTCCAGTGCGGTATCGAGGATGCGGGCGGCGAGTCCCAGTTCGCCGGCGCGGCGTGCGGCGGCTTCGACCGCCAACCGGTTGCTGGCGACGATGACGATCTGGACTCTTTCAAAAGCCGGGTTTCCCGGCTTCGGTGTTTCAGGGGATCGACCCTGCAACACAGCCTCGAGCGCGTTCTTCACCGACGCCGGGATCTCCTCCCAGAGGCCGGCGCCGGCCAGGGCGCTTTGTACCTCGCTGGCACTCGACTCATCCGGCACGCAAGGTCCTGAACCGATGGATGCCAAGTCGTCGCCGATGACGTCCGAGATTGTGAAATTTTTCACACACGCCGGGGCCAGGGCGGCCGCCAGACGGCCTGCTCCCCAGCGTGAGAAGCGCTTCCGGATCCGGTTCATCGCGGTAATGTCGAGCCCGGAGCCGAGCAGCAGCTGATACAGCCGGGACAGGTCGTCCGGCGACACGCCCTGAATCGGCGCGGCGATAAGACTCGTGGTTCCGCCGGAAAGCAGAACCCAGGCCTCATCTTCCGCGCGGACGCGGGAGGCGGCATTCTCCAGTGCGCTGGCGGCCGCCAGGCTGGCGGCCCCCGGCCGGGGATGATCGCCCGCCACTGAATGGAGTGCAGGATGGGGTGAGGGTTCCGCCTCGGGGCTGACGATGAGTCCGCCGGAGGGCGCCATGCCCCAGGCGGACAATTGCTCGACCGCGGCTGCCGCCATGGGGTGGGCGGCCTTGCCGAGGGACAGGATGAACACCCGACGCTTGGGCTCCGGAGTGAGGGAGGCCAGGACTTTGGCCAGGGCAGGACCTGGTGCGGCCGCGGTGACGGCCGCCCGGTAGAGGTCCTCCAGCAGCGCCCGCGGTGACGCGGGCGGCGCGGCGAAGGTCATGGCAACTCCTGCTCCGGAGGTGAGTGCGGCCGAAAGATGGCCGCCGCCCGTGATTCGCGCGAGAGCCCGGAGCTCCCGCTTACGCATTACTCCAGCGCAAGGAAGACCACATGCCCGGCCGCAACCATCTCTTCGTTCCCGGTCCCACGAACGTTCCCGACCGGGTGCTCCGCGCGATGCACGTCGCGATGGAGGACCACCGCTCCTCGAAATTTCCCGAGCTGGCGACCCAGCTCCTCCGGGACCTGAAGAAGGTCTTCCGGACGGAGAGCGGCCAGCCGTTCATCTTCCCCGCCACCGGCACCGGCGGCTGGGAAGCGGCCCTGGCCAATACCCGCTCGCCGGGCGACAAGATGCTGGCCTGCCGCTACGGCCAGTTCAGCCACCTCTGGATCGACCTCGCCACCCGGATCGGGCTCGACGTCGAGGTGATGGACGTCGAGTGGGGCGAGGGCGCCCCGCCGGACAAGATCCAGGCCCGCCTCGCGGCCGACACCGGCCACACGATCAAGGGCGTGATGATCGTCCACAACGAGACCGCGACGGGCGTGACCAGCGACGTCGGCGCGGTGCGCCGCGCCATCGACGCCGCCAGGCACCCGGCGCTGCTCTACGTCGACAGCGTCAGCGGGCTGGGCAGCATCGACTTCCGCTTCGATGAGTGGGGGGTGGACCTGGCGGTGACCGGTTCGCAGAAGGGGCTCATGCTGCCGGCCGGCCTGGGCATCGTCTGCGCCAGCACCGAAGGCGCTGGCCCAGCGCGAGTCGGCGAAATGCGCCCGCGTCTTCTTCGACTTCGGCGACATGATCAAGGCCAACGCCACCGGCTACTTCCCCTACACGCCGACGCTGCCGATGCTGTACGGCTTGCGCGAGGCGCTGGCCATCCTCTTCGAGGAGGGGCTCGACAACGTGTACGCCCGCCATCACCGGCTGGCCGAAGGCACGCGGCGCGCGGTCAAGGCGTGGGGCCTGGAGCTCTGTGCCAAGGGGCCGCAAGTGGTACTCCGACACCGTGAGCGCCATCATGGTGCCCGCCGGATTCAACGGCGCCGACGTGATCGACGTGGCCTTCCGGCGCTACAACCTCGCCCTCGGCGCGGGGCTCAACAAGGTGGCCGGGAAGCTGTTCCGCATCGGCCACCTGGGCGACCTCAACGAGCTGATGCTGGTGAGCGCCATCGCCGGCGCCGAGATGGCGATGCGCGACGTGGGCATCAACGTGACCCCTGGCAGCGGTGTCGCCGCGGCCTGTGAATACTGGCGCAGCACCGCCGCCCGCGATCCCCGGGCGGGCCACCGCGGGGTCCCCTGACGACGGCCGCCAAGGCCGGCGAAGGGCGGGCCACCAAGGCCACGGCGGCGCGATGAGCCATACCCGCTACGATCCGGCCCGGCCCCGCCTGCAGCGCAGCGAGCTGGCGGTGCCGGGCTCCAACCCGGGGATGTTTGCCAAGGCGCTCGAGAGCGAGGCGGACTACGTCTTCCTCGACCTCGAGGACGCCGTGGCGCCGGCCGACAAGGAACAGGCCCGGATCAACGTCATCGCGGGCCTGCAGGAGCACGACTGGCGGGGACGGGGCAAGACGATCTGCGTCCGGGTCAACGGCATCGACACCCACTACTTCTACCGCGACATGGTGGACGTCGTGGAGCAGGCGGGCCACCGGCTCGACGTGATCCTGATCCCCAAGGTCGGCGTGCCCGCGGATGTCTACCTGACCGACGCGCTGCTGACCCAGATCGAAACCGCCAAGGGGATCGGCCACCGCATCGGCATCGACGTCCTGATCGAAACGGCGCTCGGCATGGCCAACGTCGAGGCCATCGCGCAGTCGAGCCGGCGCCTCGAGGCGATGCACTTCGGCGTGGCCGACTACGCCGCGAGCCTCCGGGCCCGCACGGTGAGCATCGGCGGGCTCAATCCCGACTACCCGGGCGACCAGTGGCACGACGGGTCTCTGCCGGATGATCGTGGCCTGCCGCGCCTACGGCCTGCGGCCGATCGACGGCCCCTTCGGCGACTTCAAGGACCCCGACGCCTTCATCGCGGCCGCGAAGCGGGGCGCCGCCCTCGGCATCGAGGGGAAGTGGGCGATTCACCCGTCGCAGATCGCCCTGGCCAACCAGGTATTCACGCCGCCGCCGGCCGAGGTCGAGCGGGCCACCCGGATTCTCGTCGGCGCTCGAGCAGGCGGCGAAGGAAGGGAAGGGCGCCGCCCAGCTCGACGGCAGGATGATCGACGCGGCGAGCGCGCGAATGGCGGAGAACGTGGTGCGAATGGCGGCTGCTATCGGAAGCAAGTCGTGAGTCGTGAGACGTGAGTCGCCAGACTCGACCGCCCGCTCACCACTCACGACTCGCGACTCACGACTGGAGACCGACCGTGGACATTCACGAGTATCAGGCCAAGGAACTCCTCGCCGGCTTCGGCGTCGCGGTGCCGCGGGGCGGGGTCGCCTACAGCCCGGAGCAGGCGGTCTATCGCGCCGCCGAAATCGGCGGCACCCGCTGGGCCGTGAAGGCCCAGATCCACTCCGGTGCCCGGGGCAAGGCGGGCGGCATCAAGCTCTGCAACACCGAGGACGAGGTGCGCAACGCCGCCAAGGAGCTGCTCGGCAAGCGGCTGGTCACCCACCAGACGGGGCCCGAGGGCAGGGTGGTCCACCGGCTCTACATCGAGGGGGCGGTGCCGATCGAGCGCGAGCTCTACCTCGGCTTCGTCCTCGACCGGAAGTCGCAGCGCATCATGGTGGTCGCGTCCGGGCAGGGCGGCATGGAGATCGAGCAGATCGCCCACGACAAGCCCGAAACCATCCTGCGGGTCGTCGTCGAACCGGCCGTCGGCATGCAGGCCTTTCAGGCCCGCGAGCTGGCCTTCGGGCTCGGCATCGGCGCCAAACAGGTGAACGACGCGGTGACCTCGCTGCTCGGCGCCTACCGCGCCTTCCGCGATCTCGACGCCACGATGGTCGAGATCAACCCGCTGGTGGTCACCGCCGACGGCCGGCTGCTGGCGCTCGACGCCAAGATGTCGTTCGACGACAACGCCATGTTCCGCCGGCCCAGCGTGGCGGAGCTGCGGGACTACGCCGAAGAGGATCCCCGCGAGGCGCAGGCGGCCGAGCACGGGCTCAACTACGTCGCCCTCGACGGCCAGATCGGCTGCATCATCAACGGCGCCGGCCTCGCCATGGCCACGATGGACATGATCAAGCACGCCGGCGGCGAGCCGGCCAACTTCCTCGACGTGGGCGGCGGCGCCAGCCCCGAGCGGGTCGCCGCGGCGTTCCGCCTGGTGCTCTCCGACAAGAAGGTCGGGGCCATCCTGGTCAACATCTTCGCCGGCATCAACCGCTGCGACTGGGTGGCCCAGGGCGTGGTGCAGGCGGTGAAGGAGGTCGGGCTCGAGGTGCCGCTGGTGGTCCGGCTGGCCGGCACCAACGTCGAGGAGGGCCGCAAGATCATCAAGGACAGCGGGCTGCCGATCATCGGCGCGGAATCGCTGGCCGAAGCGGCGGAGAAGGTGGTCAGGGCGTACCAGGAAGCAAAAGCGTGAGCGGTAAGCGGTAAGCGGGAGATTCCGTTCACCGTTCACCGTTCACCCAGACAACCACTCGGGAATGAAGACATGAGCATCCTGATCGACGAAAAGACCCGCGTCCTGGTGCAGGGCTTCACCGGCGACAAGGCGACCTTCCACTCCAAGGAAATGATCGAGTACGGCACCAAGGTGGTCGGCGGCGTGACGCCGGGGAAAGGCGGCCACGAAGCACCTCGACCGGCCGGTGTTCAACACGGTGAAGGACGCCGTCAAGGCGACCGGCGCCGAGGCCAGCATCGTCTTCGTCCCGGCGCCGTTCTGTGCCGACGCGATCATGGAGGCGGCGGATGCCGGCCTTCGGCTGGTCTGCTGCATCACCGACGGCATCCCGGCGCAGGACATGATGATGGTCAAGCGCTACCTGCTCCGGTATCCGAAGGAGCGGCGCACGACGCTGGTCGGGCCCAACTGCGCCGGCCTGATCAGCGCCGGGCAAGGCGATGCTGGGCATCATGCCGGGCCACATCTACTCCAGGGGCAACGTCGGTGTCGTCACCCGCTCCGGCACCCTCGGCTACGAGGCGGCCGCCCAGATGAACGAGCTCGGCATCGGGCAGACCACCAGCGTCGGCATCGGCGGCGACCCGATCAACGGCTGTTCGTTCATGGACATCCTGGCGCTGTTCGAGGAGGACCCGGAGACCGATGCGGTCATGATGATCGGCGAGATCGGCGGCCCCCAGGAAGCCGAGGCCGCGAGCTTTGTCCAGGAGAACATGAAGAAGCCGGTGATCGGCTACGTGGCCGGCCTCACCGCGCCCAAGGGCCGCCGGATGGGGCACGCCGGCGCCATCATCTCCGCCTTCGGCGATACCGCCGCGGAAAAGGCGGAGATCATGCGGTCGGCGGGTCTCACGGTGGCGCCGAGCCCGGCGGACCTGGGCAAGGCGGTGGCCAAGGCGCTGGCCGGGAAGAAGAAGCGGACCGTGGTGGCGCGATGAGCGGCAGGCCGAAGGTCGTCGTCACCCGGAAGCTGCCCGCAGGCGGTCGAGGAGGCGGTGCGCGCAGGCCTTCGACGCCCGGCTCAATCCCGACGACCGGCCGCTCGACGCCGCAGGGCTGCAGGCAGGCGCTTGCGCGAGGCCGACGGCCTGCTGCCGACGGTGACCGACAAGGTGACCGCCGAGGTGCTCGCGGTGGAGCCGCTCCGGGCCAGGATCATCGCGAACTTCGGGGTCGGCTTCAACAACATCGACATCGAGGCCGCCAAGGCGCGGGGGCTCACCGTCACCAACACGCCGGACGTGCTGACCGACGACACGGCGGACATCGCCATCACCCTGCTGCTCATGGTCGCGCGGCGCGCGGGCGAGGGAGAACGCCACGTCCGGAGCCAGCTCTGGACCGGGTGGCGGCCGACCCACATGCTGGGCACCAAGGTGAGCGGCAAGACGCTGGGCCTGATCGGCATGGGGCGGATCGCCAAGGCGGTGGCCCGGCGGGCCCATCACGGCTTCGGGATGAAGGTGATCTTCCACGACCCCTATCCGCCGAAGCCGGAGGAGGCCAAGTCGCTGGGCGCCGAGCCGCGGGAGAGCATCGACGCGGTGCTGCGCGAGGCCGATTTCGTCTCGTTGCACTGTCCCGCAACGCCGGAGACCCGTCACCTGATGAACGCCGAGCGCCTGGGGCAGATGAAGAAGGGCGCCTTCCTGATCAACAGCGCCCGGGGCGACGTGGTGGACGAGGCGGCGCTGGTGGCGGCGCTCAAGGCAGGGCACGATCGCCGGTGCCGGGCTCGACGTCTTCGAGAAGGAGCCCGCGGTCGCGGCCGACCTGCTCACCATGGAAAACGTGGTGCTCTTCCCGCACCTGGGCAGCGCCACGACCGAGACCCGCGTCGCGATGGGCATGCGGGCGCTGGAGAACCTCAAGCTCTTCTTCGCCGGGCAGCCGGTGCGCGACCGGGTGGTGTGACCCCCCCTCCGGGGCGCAGCACCCGTTCGCCGCCGGACAGCTGCCCGCCTCGAGCGACCCGCTCGCGGCGAGCGCGGCGGCCTACGCCACCGAAGTCGCCGAACTGCTCTTCGCGCTGCTGCTCGACGTGCTGCGCGGCCGCGAGCCCGCCATCGTGCCGGTGCTGGCCGGCCAGCCCCTCCCCGCCGGCACCACCACCGCCACACTCGAGGCACTGCTCCGGGCCCAGGGCATCTGGTTCCAGCTGCTGAGCATCGCCGAGCAGAACGCGGCGATGCGGCGGCGGCGGCAGACCGAGAGCGAGCGCGGGGCCGGAGCAGGTCCGGGGCACCTTCGCCCAGGTCTTCGCCGACGCCGTGCGGCGATGGCATTCCCGCGGCCGAGATGCACGAGCCTGCTGGGCCGGCTCCGGATCCGGCCGGTGCTCACGGCCCATCCCACCGAGGCCAAGCGGGTCACGGTGCTGGAGCGGCACCGGCGGATCTATCGCCGGCTGGTGGACCTCGAATCGCCGCGCTGGACCCCGCGCGAACGGGGCGCGCTGATCGACCAGCTCCGCAACGAGATCGAGCTGCTCTGGCTCACCGGCGAGCTTCGCCTGGAGCGCCCCACCGTGCCGCAGGAGGTCTACTGGGGGCTCCACTTCTTCAACGAGACCCTGTTCGAGGCGGTGCCCGAGCTGCTGGAGAAGCTCGACCGGGTGCTGCAGCAGGCCTGGCCCGGCGAGCCCTTCGAGAGCCCGCCGTTCTTCCAGTTCGGCTCCTGGATCGGCGGCGACCGCGACGGCAATCCCGAACGTCACCACCGAGGTCACCCGGCTGACCCTCGCCGAGAACCGGCGGGTGAGCCTGGAGCGCTATCGGCGCGCGGTTCATCGAGCTGACCAGGTCGCTCAGCATCACCGAGCGGGCGGCGTCGATCTCCGAGGAGTTCCGCGCCGCGCTCCGGACGGCGCTCGAGGCCTCGGGGCAGGGGGAGCAGATCGCCAGCCGGAACCCCGGCGAGGTGTACCGCCAGTTCCTGGCCTGCGTGCTGATGCGCCTGGATCGCACGCTGAGCTGGCGAGGCGGGCGGCTACGGCCGGCCCGAGGACCTCGTGGCCGATGTCCGCGCCATCGAGAACGCGCTGCAGCGAGAGCTGGATCGGACCGCCTGGCCGCGACCCTGGTGCGCCCGCTCCGGCGCGAGATCGAGTCGTTCCGGTTCAGCACGGTGCGGCTCGACATCCGGCAGAACTCCGACAAGATCAACGCGGCGCTGGGCCAGCTCTGGGCCACTGCGCAAAGGCGGCGAGCCGCCGGCGTCCGACTCGACCGCCTGGCGCGACTGGCTGCTGGCCGAGCTTGCGCGGCCCCACGCCGGCGACTTCCCCCGCTCGGCGCTGCCGGCCGACCTGGCCGAGATCGCTCGATCTCTTCGCGCCTGGTGCGGGAGACCCAGGAGAACCGCGACCGCGACGCCTTTGGCTGCTTCATCCTCTCCATGACCCGCCGGGCCAGCGACCTGCTCGGCGTCTACCTGCTGGCCAAGGAGGCGGGGCTCTACGCCGACCGGGAGCGGGTCGAAGTCTGCACCCTGCCAGGTGGTGCCGCTGTTCGAGACCATCGACGACCTGCAGCGGGCGCCGGCGATCCTGCGGGAGCTGATGGCGGTGCCGGTGGTCGAAGCGCAGCGTCCGGGCCCTGGGCGGCGTGCTCGAAGTCATGATCGGCTACAGCGACTCCAACAAGGACGGCGGCTACTTCACCTCCAACTGGGAACTGTCGAAGGCGCAGACGCGACTGACGCGGCTGGGGACCGAGCTCGGTGTGCCGATCGCCTTCTTCCACGGGCGCGGGCGGCTCGGTGAGCCGGGGCGGCGCGCCGACCGGGCGGGCCATCGCCGCGCAGCCGGCCGGGTCGATCAACGGGCGGCTGCGGCTGACCGAGCAGGGCGAGGTGGTCTCCTACAAGTACGCCAACCGCGGCACCGCGGCGTACCAGGTCGAACTCCTGGCCGCGAGCGTCATCGAGCACGCCCTCAAGTCGGAGCGCGAGGATGCGCTGGTGCCGCGCGGGTGAATTCGACGAGGCGCTGGAGGCGGTGTCGGGCGCGGCGCAGGCGGCCTACCGGCGGCTGATCGAGCATCCGGGACTGGTGCCCTACTTCCAGGCGTCGAGCCCGCTCGAGGAGCTGGCCCTGCTCAACATCGGCAGCCGGCCCGCTCGGCGAACAGGGGCGCGAACGCTGGCCGACCTCCGCGCGATTCCCGTGGGTCTTCGCCTGGTCGCAGAACCGGCACTTCATCACCGGCTGGTACGGCGTGGGCAGCGGCCTCGAGGCCTTCCTGCAACATCCGGGGCGAGCGGGGTGAGAAGCTGCTCAAGCGGATGTTCACCGACTCACGCCTCTTCCAGCTGATCGTCGACGAGGTGGAGAAGACGCTCTGCTACGTCGATCTCGCCATCGCCAGGGATTTCGCCGGCCTGGTGCCCGAGGCCGTCGGCCCGCGAGGCGATCTACGGCACCATCGAGGAGGAGTACCACCGCACGGTGGCGGCGGTGCTTCGGGTGAGCGGCGACGCCGAGGTGGCGGGGCGGTTCCCGCGCTTCCGGCGTCGCCTGGCCCGGCGGCTGCCGGCGCTCAACCAGGTGAGCCGCCAGCAGGTCGAGCTGATCCGGCGGTTCCGCGTCGGTGCAGGGGGAGAAGGAGAAGAGCGATACGCTGTCGGCGCTGCTGCTGTCGATCAACTGCATTGCCAGCGGGTTCGGGGCGACGGGGTGACCAAGTGAGCGGGGAGCAGGGAGCAATGCGATACTCCCATGCGAAGCGCCTGTCGTCCGCGAAATAGTCTGAGTCGCGCTATCTTCGGCGCGTTCCCCTTTCCCCGTTCACCTCCCCGCCGCCTCCGTCTCCGTCCTCAGCTGTCCGCACGCCGCACTGATATCCAGCCCCCGGCTCCTCCGCACCACCGCCTCGACTCCCTGATTCCTCAATCGCTCAGCGAAATGGCGTATGCGGTCAGGTGGCGTTGGGGTGAGGTCGGGTGCCCCGCCCGGATGTAGCGGCAGCAGATTCACCAGCGCCCCCATCCGCCTGGCCAGCTTCGACCAGCTGGTCGGCGTCGGTGTCGCTGTCGTTCTTGCCGCCGATCAGCACGTATTCGAAGGTGATCCGCTTCTTGAACGCCTCCGCCGCCTTGAGCACCGCCTCGAGACTGTACTTCTTCTCGATCGGCATGATCGCCAGCCGACGCTGCGGTGAGGCGGCATGCAGCGAGATGGCCAGCCGGAACTGCTCGGGCCGCCGGGCCAGCTGCTCCATTCCCGGAATGATCCCCACCGTGGAGACGGTGATGTGCCGGGCCCCGATGCCGAGTCCTTCCGGGTTGTTGAGGATCGTCAGCGCGGTGTCCACCCCGGGCCAGTTGAGCAGCGGCTCGCCCATGCCCATGAAGACGACATTGGTGGGCTTCGAGATCGGGGTGCCGGAGGACGATCTCGCGGACCTGCCCGGCGATCTCGAACGCCGAGAGGTTCCGCCGGTAGCCCATCCGGCCGGTGGCGCAGAAGACGCAGCCCAGCGCGCAGCCGGCCTGCGAGGAGATGCAGAGGGTCCGCCGGGTGCCGCTCGGGATCAGGACCGACTCGATCGCCTCGCCGTCGGCCAGGCGCCAGAGATACTTCCGGGTGCCGTCGCTGGAGACCTGCTCGGTGATCAGTTCGAGCCGGGGCAGGGGGAAGGCGGTGCCGAGCGCCGTGCGCACCTCCTTGGGCAGGTCGGTGGCCTCCGCCCAGCTCGCCACCGGCCGCTGCCAGAGCCGGGGCAGGGCCTGCCGCGCCCGGTACTCCGGCAGCCCGGCGGCCCTGGCCCAGTCCAGCAGCCGCTCCCGGGCCTGGTCGGGGGTGAGGTCGAGCAGGGTGGCGGGGGTTTCCGCCGGTGTGCGCTGGGCCATGGCGGCAAAGATAAACCGCTGCAGTGAAACGTCCTAACCCGCTGCGCCACCGTTGCTTGCCGCACCTCACCCAGACCATTAGGTTACCGCCCATCCCAACCACGGCCCCGGCCCCCGCGTGCTCCTGAGCGAACTGCTGCCACCAGACCGGATTCGTATTCCGCTGCAGCCACCGACAAGAGCTGGCGTGCTCAAGGAACTGGTGGACTTCCTGGTGGAGCGCTGCGGCGGCGATGCCGCCCAGATTCTCGCCGCCGTCCGCGACCGCGAGTCGGTCCTCTCCACCGGCATCGGATTCGGGATCGCCATCCCGCACGCCAAGTCCACCACCGTGACCGACCTCTGCCTGGTGGCCGGGGTCTCGGCTCAGCCGATCCCGTTCGATGCCCTCGACGGCGAACCGGTCCGACTCCTGCTTCCTGCTGGTCGGCCCCGAGAGTGCCGCCGGGATGCACGTCAAGGTGCTGAGCCGGATCGCCCGGGTGGTGCGGCGCGACACCGTCCGCGAGGCGCTGCTCCAGGCGCCGTCGGCCGAGGCCTTCCTGCGGACGATCGCCACGGCCGAAGACTGATGGCGCCAGCTCCCCGCACGATGACGGCGACCGCCCTTCGCTCCCACCGCTGCGGCAGCCTCACGCGCGCCGACGTGGGCCAGTCCGTCCGGCTCGGCGGCTGGGTCCACCGGCGTCCGCGACCTCGGCGGCGTGGTCTTCATCGACCTGCGCGACATCGACGGCCTGCTCCAGCTCTCGTTCAACCCCGAGTGGACGCCCGCCGAGGTGCTGGCCGCTGGCCCGCCAGGTCGGGCAGGAGTCGGTGGTCCTGGTCGCCGGCACGGTGGCCCTGCGACCCGACAGCGCCCGCGACACCTCGATGGCCAGCCGCGAGGTCGAGCTGCGGGTCACCAGCTGCGAGGTGGTCGGACCCGCCGTCACACCGGCGATTCCGGTGGCCCGGAAGGAGGGAGAGGAACTCCCGGCCGAGGAGCTCCGCCTCAAGTACCGGGTGCTGGACCTCCGCCGTCCCGAGCTGCAGAAGAACCTCGTGCTGCGCCATCGTCTGCTGCAGCGCGCGCGCCGCACGCTGAGCGGACTCGGCTTCCTCGAGATCGAGACTCCGATCCTCACCAAGCCGACTCCCGAAGGCGCCCGGGACTACCTGGTGCCGAGCCGGGTGCATCCCGGGCGAGTTCTACGCCCTGCCGCAGTCACCCCAGATCTACAAGCAGCTGCTCATGGTGGCGGGGTTCGACCGTTACTTCCAGATCGCCCGCTGCTTCCGCGACGAGGACCTGCGGGCCGACCGCCAGCCCGAGTTCACCCAGATCGACATCGAGGCCTCGTTCATCTCCGCCGAGGACATCCAGCGGGTGATCGAGCAGGTGCTGGTCGAGCTGTGGGACGAGGGCGGGGCGAAGATCACCGCACCTTTCCCGCGACTCTCCTGGCGCGAGGCGATGGAGCGCTTCGGCATCGACAAGCCGGACCTCCGCTACGGCTTCGAGATTCGCGATCTCACCGGCCTGGTCCAGGCCGATGCCGCCCCGTTCGTGCACCAGGCCATTGCGGCCCGCGGCCGACTCCGCGGCATCGTGATGAGCGGCGGCGCGGCGCTGAGCCGGAAGGACCTCGACGGCCTCGCCGCGGTCGTCAAGCAGGCGAAGGCCGGCGGCCTGATCTGGGCTCGGCGGACCGCGACGGGCTGGGAAGGGCAGGGGGTCAAGGCGGTCGGGCGCCGCGACGCTCGAGCAGCTGGGCGGCGCTGAAGGAGACCTGCTGCTCGCCGTGGCCGGGCGCGGACGAGGTGACCTCGCCCGCGCTCCACGCCGTGCGGAGCGAACTGATCCGGCGGCCGGAGGTCGAGCCGACAACGGCGCACGCCTTCTGCTGGATCGTGGACTTCCCGCTCTTCGAGAAGGATCCCGAGACGGGCCAGTTCGCCCCGGCCCACCATCCGTTCACCGCGCCGCATCCCGACGACTTCGACCGGCTGGACAGTCACCCGGGCGAGTGCCGGGCCCAGCACTACGACGCGGTGTACAACGGCAACGAGCTGGGCAGCGGCTCGATCCGGATCACTCGGCCCGACCTGCAGCGGAAGATCTTCGACCTGCTGGGGATTCCCGAGAACGAGATCAGGCGCCGCTTCGGCTTCCTGCTCGACGGCCTGGCTGCTGGCGCACCTCCCCACGGCGGGTTCGCCCTGGGCTTCGACCGGATCTCGATGCTGCTGGCGGGGGCCACGAGCCTTCGTGACGTGATCGCGTTTCCCAAGACCACGGCGGCGCGCGCGCTGTTCGAGGGGGCGCCGACAGAGGTAAAGGCCGAAGATCTGGCCGCACTTCACCTGGCGGTAACGGGGAGCGGTGAGCAGGTGAGCAGGGAGCAGTGATTCGC
This sequence comes from uncultured Gemmatimonadales bacterium, assembly GCA_963724265.1. Taxonomy (GTDB): domain Bacteria; phylum Gemmatimonadota; class Gemmatimonadetes; order Gemmatimonadales; family GWC2-71-9; genus DATEHG01. The sequence goes on along the minus strand of CAVRTU010000005.1, from coordinate 761,985 downwards.
ATGATGGCTCCCAGTACTCCCGCTCCCGCTCCCCGCTCCCGCTCACCTTAAAGGAGGCGTAATGGCCGACGAACTCACCTCCCGTCTCTCCACCGAAGGCGCCGACCCGCTGCTGCTGGGCGGCGTCAACGATGCCAACCTGCTCGAGCTGCAGCGGCTGCTCAACGTGCGCGCCTCGCTCCGGGGTGACACGCTGACGCTCTCCGGGCACGCCGAGCAGGTGGAACGGGCGGCGGGGGTGGTGCAGGGGATGGTCGAGCTGGCCCGGATGGGCGAGGCGGTGAGCCCCGAGCGACGTGGCCCGGCTGGCCAGCGAGGGGCCGCAGCCGGAACCGCCGCCGGCGGAGAGCACAAGATCGTGCTGCCGGGTCTCCGCCGGGTCATCGCGCCCAAGACGCCGGGCCAGAAGGACTACATCCAGACGATCGCCACTCACGACATCGTGATCGGCATCGGGCCCGCGGGCACCGGCAAGACCTACCTCGCCGTCGCCGATGGCGGTCGAGGCGCTGGCCCGCAAGCGGGTCCGCCGGATCATCCTGGCCCGCCCCGCGGTCGAGGCCGGCGAGTCGCTCGGCTTCCTTCCCGGCGACCTGCAGGCCAAGGTGGATCCCTATCTCCGCCCGCTGTATGACGCGCTCGAGGACATGATGCCGCCCGACCGGGTGGCCAAGGCGCTGGAGCACCGGGTCATCGAGATCGCCCCGCTGGCCTACATGCGGGGCCGCACCCTCTCCGACGCCTTCATCATCCTGGACGAGGCGCAGAACGCGACCAGCGCCCAGATGAAGATGTTCCTCACCCGGCTCGGCGTGAACAGCAAGACGGTGGTCACCGGTGACAAGACCCAGATCGACCTGCCCCGTCGCGAGGACAGCGGGCTGATCCAGATCGAACGGGTGCTGCCCGGCATCGACGGAGTCGCCTTCTGCTACCTGAGCGATGCCGACGTCGTGCGGCACCGCCTGGTGCGCGAAATCATCCGCGCCTACGCGGACGATCAGGGGGGCTGATGCTTCGCGCGGGGCTCGCCCCACTGCGGGAGGCCGTGGCCGCCCGCTCGCCGGTGGAGCGGGTCCGGTATCACGCCGTGCGCTGGTCGCTGCTGGCCCTCGTGGCCGTGGCGACCCGCCTCTCGTTCCCTCCGCCCGCGGAAGGGCTCGACCTTTCGGGCCCGGGCGCCTGGATTATCGGGCCCCTCCTCTACGATGCCGCCCTCCCCGGCGTCTTCTGGCTGCTCCTCCTCTTCTACCGACGCGAGACCTGGGACAGCCTCCGGGAGATGTCGTTCTTCGCCGGGCTCTTCATCCTGGTGATCGCGCTCTCCGGGCTGCTGCAGCACGCCGTCCCCACCCGCCCCGAGTTGATCCCGATCTCATTCGCCGCGATCCTGGTCACCATTCTGTACAACGGAAGGCTCTCGGTCTTCGCGGCGGTGACGCTGGCCCTGGTGGTTGGGCTGCAGTGGGAGCTCCGCGATTCACCGGCCCTCTTCTTCGCCCTGGCCGGCGGGCTCTCCGGCGCTCTCGGGATCAAGGGGGTGCGCCACCGGCGGGAGAGCATCCGCTCGATCGTGGTGATCGCCATGGTCATGGCGCTGGCCAGCGTCGCCGTCGGCCTGCGCGAGGGGTGGAGCTGGCTGGCCATTGGCGACAGCGTCGTGGCCGGCGCCGTCCTGGCTCTGGGCTCGGTCTCCGTGGCCATGGCGCTCCTGCCGGTCGCCGAGTCGGTGACCCGCCGCACCACTGACCTCACGCTGCTCGAACTCGGCGACCCCGGCGCGCCGCTCCTGCGGCGCCTGGCCGCCGAGGCGCCCGGCACCTGGGCCCACACCCTGGCGGTCGCCAACCTCTGTGAATCGGCCTGTGACGCGATCGGGGCCGACGCCCTTCTGGCAAGGGTCGGCTGCTACTACCACGACATCGGCAAGCTGGAACGCCCGGAATGCTTCGTGGAGAACCAGGTGGGGGGAGTGAACCCGCACGACTCGCTGCCGCCCGACGAGTCGGCCCGGCTGATCCGGCAGCACGTCTCCGCCGGGGTCGCGCTCGCCATAGCGCAGGGGCTTCCAGCCAGTGTCCGCGCCTTCATTGTCGAACACCATGGCACGACCCGGCTCGAGTACTTCGCCGATCGCGGCAGCGCACTCCCCGGCGGCGACGACAGCCTCTACCGCTACCCGGGCCCGCGGCCCCAGAGCGCGGAGACCGCCATCGCGATGCTGGCGGATGCGGCCGAGGCGTCGGTCCGGGTGCTCGACCAGGCGTCGCCCCGCAGGGTCCGCGAGACGATCGCGCATCTGGTGCGCCAGCGGATCGACTCCGGGGAATTGAGCGAGGCACCGCTCACCCTCCGAGAGCTTGATCGGGTCACCGAGGTCTTCGCCCGGGTTCTGTCGGGGATGCATCACGCCCGGCTCGAGTATCCGGCTGAGCGGGGCGGGATCACGGCGGGGTTTGCCCGTGGCTAGAGCGACGCCGCCGGTGGCCGTGGCCGGGCGCCGAGTGCCCCTGCCCGCAACGACGGTGCGTCGGCTGGTGCGCGGTGTCCTGGCCGGCGAGCGCCGCCCCGCGGCTATCTCGGTCACCTTTCTCGGCCGCCGGGCCATGCAGACGCTCAACAAGCGGTGGAAGGGTCAGGACCGGCCCACCGACGTGATCTCCTTCGCCCTCCCGGGCGCCGCCGGCGACCTGGTGGGTGACATCTATATCTGTCCCGACGTCGCCGAGCGCGAGGCCCGGCGACGCGCCCTTCCATTGCGCGAGGAGCTCAGCCGCCTGGTGATTCACGGCACGCTCCACGTTCTGGGAGGGAATCACCCGGAAGGCGAAGGCCGCGAGCGCTCGGCGATGTGGCGCAAACAGGAGCGCTACCTGGAGCGGCTGGGATGATCGACTTCCTGCACCACTACCTGGTGCCGTTGCTCGCGACCGTCTTCACCCTGTGGGCGGGGTGGCTGGCGCTCGCCGCCGAGGCCGAGGCCGACCTGCCGCGGGTGCTGGCGGATCAGATCCCGCTGGAGCGGGGCACCCTGTCGGCCACCCGCGGGCTCTACGTGGCGCACCTGGCGCTGCTCGTGCTGGCCAGTGCCGCCGCGGCAACCGCGGTCAGCTGGTGGTTATGGCCGGTCGCGGGCGCGCTGGGGCGGCTGCTGGTGGCGGTGGGCCTGGTCTGGATCGTAAGTGGCGCGATGCCCCGCCTGCTCGCCTCCCTGGCACCCGAGCTGCCCGAGGTGGCTCGGGGCGGGGCGCTGCGCACCCTGGCGGTGTTCACGCCGTTGCTCCGACTGGTGGCGTGGGCCGATCGCCGGGTGCGCATTCCGCACACGCGCATCCAGACGTCGGAGCACGGCGCCGGCCAGCGCGACATGCTGTTCGGGCTCTTTTCCCTGGCCGACACCACGGTGGCCGAGGTCATGACGCCCCGCCTCGACATCGTGGCGGTGGATGCGACCGCCAGCCGCGAGGAAGTGATCGCCACCCTGATGAGCGCCGAGCACGCCCGGCTCCTGGTCTACGACGGCCAGCCCGACGCGGTGGCGGGGGTGCTCTACGCCAAGGACATGCTGGCGGCAGTGGCCCGCAACGACACCGAGCCGTGGAACGCACTGGTCCGCCCGGCGTCGTTCGTGCCCGAGGGCAAGACGCTGGACCGCCAGCTGCGCGACTTCCAGCGCGGGCCCGCTCACCTCGCCGTGGTGGTGGACGAGTTCGGCGGCACGGCGGGGATCGTCACCCTCGAGGACATTCTCGAGCAGATCGTCGGCGAGATCCGCGACGAGCACGACACCGATGAGGTCTCCCCGATCCAGCCCCGCGGGGACCTCGAGTACCAGGTGGATGGCGGGGTCGCGCTGTCGGAGCTCGAGGGCGTGCTGGGCCACGAGTTCGGCCGCGAGGACGTGAGCACCGTGGGCGGCCTGGTGCTGGCCGAGCTGGGGCGGGTCCCCAAGGTGGGAGACGAGGTCACGCTCGACGGCTACCGGTTCGAGGTCGAGATCGTGACCCGGCGGCGGATCAAGCGGATCGGCGTCCGTCGCCCGGTCCAGGCGGAAGTCGGCGAGGAAGTCGAGGAGGCGGCGGAATGATCTGGACCGTGTTCCTCGCCGGCCTCGCCTTCGCGATCTTCGGCGCCTCGGCCGCGACGGCGCTGGTCACCGCCAGCCGCGAGGAGCTGGCCCGCTCCACCTCGCGCCAGCTCAAGGGCGGGCCCGGTTCACTGCGCTGGCTCGCGACCGTCGAGCGCGATCTTGCCGTCGCCTCCGCCACCTCGGCCCTTGGCGTCATCGTCCTCGGGGCGGTGACGCCCGCCTTCCTGGCCGGGGCCCGCCTGCTCGACCTGGTGCTGTTCGTGGTGCTGGGTGCCGTGCCGCTCGCGCTGGTGAGCGGCTACCTGGTGCCCCGCTGGCTGACCCGTCCCCATGCGGTGCGGGTTCGTACTGCCCTGCTCCCGCTGCTCCGCCCCTGGGGCCGCTTCGTCGAGCTGCTGCTGCCGGCCCGCCCGGCCCGGGCCCAGTCGGAGCTGCGAGCCTACTGGCGGGAGGGCGCCGCGACCGGCGCCGCCACCGACGAGGAGCTGATCATGGTCGGCGGCGTCATGACCTTCTCCAGCCGCACCGCGCGTGAGGCGATGACTCCGCGAACCGACATCGTGGCGGTGCCGGAGGACGCGACACTGCAGGAAATCCAGCAGGCGTTCGCGGGCAGCGGCTACACCCGGCTCCCGGTGTATCGCGCCACCCTCGACGACATCGCGGGGATGCTCCACGTCTTCGACCTTTTCAAGATGAGGGAGGGGAGCCCGCTCCAGGTCCGCCCGGTTGCCTTTGCCCCTGCCAGCCGCTCCTGCGGTGACCTCCTGCTCGACATGCAGCGGGAGCGCCGCCACCTGGCCATCGTGATCGACGAATACGGCGGCACCCTCGGCATGCTGACCTTTGAGGACCTCCTCGAGGAGCTGGTCGGTGAGATCTTCGACGAGCACGACGAGGGGGCGGGCGCGGCGGCGGCGAGCACCAGCGGTCCGCTGGAAGCCGACGGATCGACCCCGCGGACCGCGGTCGAGGAACGGTTCGCCGTCACCCTGCCTGGACGGAGCAGTACGGTGGGCGGGCTGCTGGTGGAACTCTCGGGGCGGATCCCCGCCGCCGGAGAACGATTCATCGTCGGCGGCCTCGAGTTCGACGTGCTTCAGGCGACTCCCTCCCGGGTGGACCGGCTGATCATCCGGCCAGGTCCGGTGGTCGCCGCGCCGCTTCCCCCCCTTCCTTCGCCCGCCGGTACGAAAGAGACGCGATGAGCGACCGGCCTTCGCTGGTGGCCTCGCTGCTCGAGCTGGCCCGCTCCGGTAACCTGCGCGCCTTCCTGGCCCGGGCCGAGGAGGTGGAGCCCGCCGACCTGGCCGACGTCCTCGACTCGCTCGATGAGGATCAGCGGCTCGAAGTCGCCCGGGCCCTGCCGCCCTGGCTCTCGGGCCAGGCGCTGGTCGCCATGGCCGACGAGACCGAGGCCGAGGAGACCCTGGTCGCGCTGGGCCCGGAGCAGGCCGCCGATGTCGTGGAGGAGCTGCCCGACGACGACGCGGCCGACATTCTCGGCGGCCTCGATCGCGAGGAACAGGAGAAGATCCTCTCCGGGGTCGAGGACCGCGAGGAGGTGGACAACCTCCTCCAGTACGGGCCCGAGACCGCCGGCGGCCTGATGACGGCGCAGGTGGTGGCGGTGCGGGACACCGCCACTGCGGGAGAGGCCATCGAGGAAATCCGGCGCCAGGCGGAGGAAGTCCAGGACTTCTATGAGATCTTCGTCACCGACCAGCGCGATCACCTGGTCGGGATCCTGCCACTCAAGCTGCTGGTCACCAGCCGGCCGGAGCGGGCGGTGGGCGAGTTCATGGAGGAGGCCGACAACCGGGTCGGTCCCGACGTGGACCAGGAAGAAGTCGCGCGCCGGATGACGCGGTACAACCTCACCAGCCTGCCGGTGGTGGACGACTCGGGGCGGCTGCTGGGGCGGGTCGCGCTCGATGACGTGCTCCACGTCGTGGAGGCGGAGAGCACCGAGGACCTGCTCAAGTTCGGCGGCGTGTCGGCCGACGAGGAGCTGACCGCAGGCTGGGGCGATGCGGTGAAGAGCCGGCTGCCCTGGCTCTACGTCAACCTGGCCACCGCGTTCATGGCCGGAGCGGTGGTCTACATCTTCCGCGACACGATCGGGCGCACCGTCGCGCTGGCGGTCTGGATGCCGATCATCGCGGGCATGGGAGGCAACGCCGGCACCCAGGCGCTGGCGGTCACGGTGCGCCGGCTCGCCGTGGGACACATCCCGGCCGGCCGATCGATGGGCGTCATCGGCAAGGAGACTCTGGTCGGCCTCATCAACGGTCTTGCCAACGGGCTGGTGGTCGCGATCGTGGCCTACCTCATGGGCGAGGGACCGATGCTGGGCCTGGTGGTCTTCCTCGCCATGGTCGGCAACCTGTTCGTGGCGGGCTTCGCCGGCGCGTTCATCCCGATCCTGCTGGAGCGGATGAAGATCGACCCGGCGGTGGCCTCGTCGATCTTCGTGACGACCTTCACCGATGTCTGCGGCTTCCTGCTGCTCCTCGGGCTCGCGGGGTGGTTGCTGATGGCGTAGGCCGGCATTGCCCCTGCCGCCGCTCTCCAGCGACCTTTCACCATGGATATCGCCACCCTCCTCGGGGACCTCCGCGCCCGGCGCCCCGCCGCGCTGGCCCGCGCCATCTCGATCGTGGAGAACGGCCGCCCGGGATTCGAGGCCCTGCTGGCGGCGATTCATCCCTCGCCTGGGCCAGGCCACGGCGCATCGGGATCACCGGTCCGCCCGGCGCCGGCAAGTCCACCCTGACCGAGCGGCTGGCGACGCGATTCCGGGCCGACGGACTCACCGTGGCGGTCGTGGCGGTGGACCCGACCAGCCCGTTCACCGGCGGTGCCCTGCTGGGCGACCGGATCCGGATGGAGTCGCTGGCGCTCGATCCCGGGGTCTTCATCCGCTCGATGGCCACCCGCGGCTCGCTGGGCGGGCTCGCCACCGCGACCCGCGAAGTCTGCGACGTGCTCGACGCCGGCGGGTTTCGACCGGATCATCATCGAGACGGTCGGCGTCGGGCAGTCGGAGCTCGACGTGGCCCGCAGCGTCGACTCGACGGTGCTGGTCCTGGTGCCCGAATCGGGCGACGGCATCCAGACCCTCAAGTCGGGCATCATGGAGATCGCCGACCTCTTCGTGGTGAACAAGGCCGACCGGCCCGGGCGCCGACCGGCTGCGCCAGGAAATCGAAGTGATGCTCGGAATCCGGACCGGGAACGCGTTCCGGCACGTGAAGGCGCACCACGGGGCGTGGCAGGCGGCAGAGGCGCGCGGCGGAAGACCAGGGTCGACCGCGCCGTCCGCGACCGCGGAGTCCGGCCGCCGCCGAGTGGAAACACCCCGTCCTCGGCACCATCGCCTCGAAGGGCGACGGCATCGACGAGCTGGTCGCGGCACTCGACGGCCCACGACCAGTGGCTGCGGGTCAGCGGTGGGCTCGAACGGCGGCGGAAGCGGCGGCTCGCCGAGCGGACCCGGGAGGTCGTGGACCGGGCGGCCCGGCGCTGGATCTGGCAGGAGACCGACGCCGCTGCGAAGATTGAACAGCACCTCGACGACCTGGCCGCGGGGCGGGTCAGTCCCTACGAGCTCGGCGGCCGGGATCGTGATGGACCTGAAGAAGGGAGCACGGCATGACGGCTGGCGAGGGACCGGAACGCCGCAGAGCTGGCCGCGCTGGCAGCGGTGCAGGCCTCCGAGCTCGAGCGGCTCCGCGCCGAGGTCAGGGCCTGGCGGAATCTCGTGGCCGCGTTGCCGGTGCGCGAAGGCCTGGCATTCACCGACAGCTCCGGCGACGCGGTGGAGCCGGTCTACACCGCCGCTCGATGCTGCCGCGCGGCGCCGCGGCCAACGGCCTGCCGGGCAGCTACCCCTACACCCGCGGCATCCACCCGACGATGTACCGCGGCCGGCTCTGGACGATGCGGCAGTTCGCCGGGTTCGGCACCGCGCAGGACACCAACGAGCGCTACAAGTTCCTGCTGTCGCGCGGGCCAGACCGGGCTCTCGGTCGCGTTCGACTTCCCGACCCTGATGGGCTACGACGCCGACCACCCCCGCTCCGAGGGCGAGGTCGGCAAGTGCGGCGTCGCCATCTCCAGCCTGGCCGACATGGAGGACCTGTTCGACGGGATTCCGCTCGACCAGGTCTCCACCTCGATGACGATCAACGGGCCGGCGGCGATCATCTTCTGCTTCTACGTCGCGGCCGCCGAGAAGCAGGGCGTGCCCATCGCGCAAGCTCCAGGGCACGATCCAGAACGACATCCTCAAGGAGTACATGGCGCAGCACGCCTGGATCTTCCCGGCGGAGCCGGCGCTCAAGATCATCGTGGACCTGTTCGAGTGGGGCGCCAGAGCACACGCCGAAGTGGAACACGATCTCGATCTCCGGCTATCACATCCGCGAGGCGGGCGCCACCGCGGCCCAGGAGCTGGCCTTCACCCTGGCCAACGGCTTCTGCTACGTCGAGCACGGCCTGGCGCGGGGCCTCGACCGTCGACAGCTTCGTGCCCCGGCTCTCGTTCTTCTGGGACGTGCACAACGACTTCTTCGAGGAGATCGCCAAGCTGCGCGCCGCCCGGCGGATCTGGGCCCGCCACCTCCGCGAGCGCTACGGCGCCCGGACGCCGCGGAGCTGGCAGATGCGGTTCCACTGCCAGACCGCCGGTGTCACCCTGACGGCGCAGCAGCCGCAGAACAACATCGTGCGGGTGGCCTACCAGGCGCTGGCCGCGGTGCTGGGCGGCACCCAGTCGCTGCACACCAACGCCCTGGACGAGACGCTGGCGCTCCCCACCGAGCACTCGGTCCGGGTCGCGCTCCGGACCCAGCAGATCCTGGCCGTCGAGACCGGCGTCGCCGAACGTGGCCGACCCGCTGGGCGGCTCCTACTACGTCGAGGCGCTCACCGACCGGCTGGAGCGCGAGGCCGAGGCGCATCTTCGCCGAGATCGAGGCCCAGGGCGGGGTGGTCCCCGCGCATCGAGGCGGGGTGGTTCCAGCGGCAGATCGCCCAGTCGGCATCGCGGTACCAGGCCGAGGTCGAGCCGGGCCGCCGCACCATCGTCGGGGTCAACGAGTTCGTCGAAGACGACGACCCGCCGGTGGACATCCTGACGGTGAGCGACGAGGCCGAACGCGAGCAGCGCGCGCGGATGGCCGCGGCTGCGGGCCGGCGCGCGACAGTGCGCTGGTGGAATCCCGCGCTGGCGGCGCTCCGCGCCGCCGCCGAGGCCGACATGCAACCTGATCCCCGCCATGCTGGACTGCGCCCGGGCCTACTGCACGCTCTACGAGATCCGCGCGGTGCTCGAGAGCGTCTACGGCGCCTATCGCGAACCGGTGTTCTTCTGAGGCTCTGGAACATCCCATGACAGTTACCGATCCCACCCGGGTGCTCCGGCGGCTGGCCCGGATCAAGCCCGGGCGCCACCCGGTGGTCTCCTGCTACATCAAGCTCGAGCCGCGCGACCGGGCCCGCGGCAAGTACCTGATCAAGTTCCGCAACCGACTGAAGGACCTCGAGCGCTCGCTCGAGTGGCTGGTGCCCGACCGGAAGGAGCGCGAAACGGTGCGGCGGAGACCTCGAGCGGGTCCGGGACTTCATGGCCACGCCAAGCCGCCTTCCCGCCACCCAGGGCCTGGCCATCTTCGCCAGCAAGCCTCTCGGGCTCTTCGAAGTGGTTCCGCTTCCCAGGGTGTACCGCTCGCGACTCGCGGTGGACCGGTCCGCCTTCGTCCGCGAGCTCGCCGCGCTGGAGGCAGACGTCGGCCGCCTCCTGACGGTGGTGGTCGATCGGACCGCGCCCGAATCTTCGAGGTCTCGGCGTTCGAGGCCAAAGAGGTCGCGTCATTCCGGGCCCCCGCCTCCACCAGGGGCGGCAAGTACCACAGCGACCGGCAGGACGCCCCGGGGCGCGGCGAGCACGGCTACCACAACCGGATCCGCCAGGAGCGGCAGCGGCACCTCGAGGCCGTGGCCCGGGCTCTCTTCGAGCGCGACCGCGCCGAGCCGGCGCACGGCTTCGTGATCGCCGGCATGGGGCCCGAGGCCACCGCCCTGGAGCCGTTCCTCCATCCCTACCTGGGCGAGCGGCTGCTGGGCTCGGCGCACCTCAATCCGCGAGAGGCGACACCCGCCCTGGTGCATGCGGCGACAGTCGCGGTGCGCGAGGCCTATCGGCGCGAGGCCCAGCACGACCTGGTGCACGAGCTGGATGAGGGGGAGGGCAGGGGATGGGCGGTCAACGGTGTGGGGGAGACGCTGCGCGCGCTGGCCCGCGGCCAGGTGCGGACCCTGCTGGTGAGCGGCGACATGGGCTGTCCCGGCTTCCGGATGAGCGGCACCGGCCGGCTCACCCTCGAGGCTCGCCGATGGCCGCGTCGGAGGGCGACGCGGTGCCGGTGCTCGACGTGGTGGACGACGCCATCGAGGAGGCGCTCCGGCCAGGGGTCGGGGTCGAAGTGCTGCACGAGGCCGCCGCCGATGCGGTCGGCCGGCCTCGCCGGGCTGCTCCGCTTCCGGTGAGCCTCCGCGCGGTCCTGTTCGACGCCGGGAACACGCTCCTCTTCCTGGACTATGCCCGACTCGCGCCCGCCGTCGCCGAGGCGACCGGGGCGCCGCTGACCGCCGAGGGGCTGGAGGCCCAGGCCGGCCAGGCGGCGCAGGTCCTGGAGCAGGCCGGAACCAGCGACCGGGCGCGGGCCACGGCCTACCTCGAGGCGCTGTTCACGCTGGCCGGGGTTCCGGCCGGACAGCTGGGCATCGTCCGCGACGTGCTCTACCGGCTGCACCGGGAGCGGCACCTCTGGAGCGGCCAGCATCCGGGTACCCGGGGCGGGCTCGAGCGCCTCCGCAGCGCCGGCTGGCGGCTGGGCGTGGTCTCCAACAGCGACGGGCGGGCCGAGGAGGCGCTGGTGGCGTCGGGGCTCGCGGGACTTCTTCGAGCTGGTGATAGATTCCCAGCTGGTCGGGTTCGAGAAGCCCGATCCCCGGATCTTCGAGGCCGCGCTGGCCCGGATGGGGCTGGAGGCCGCCGAGCACCCTCTACGTCGGCGACATCTACGAGGTGGACGTGGTCGGCGCCCGCCGTGCCGGGATGCCGGTCGTCCTGCTCGATCCGCGCGGCAGCCGGACAGGGACTCGACGTCGCGGTGGTCCGCTCGCGTCGCCGAACTGGCGGACCAGCTCTTGTCCACGCCGCAAGGAGTGCTCATCATGACCGATTCGCCGCCGCGCCCGATCCGGGTGCTGGTCGCCAAGCCGGGCCTCGACGGCCACGACCGCGGCGCCAAGGTGGTGGCCGCCGCGCTGCGCGACGCCGGGATGGAGGTCATCTACACCGGGCTGCACCAGACGCCGGAGATGATCGCCGCCGCGGCGGTCCAGGAGGACGTGGACGTCGTCGGGCTCTCGATCCTCTCCGGCGCGCACATGACGCTCTTTCCCCGGGTGCGCGAGCTGCTCGACGAGCAGGGCCGGCCCGACATCCTCCTCACCGGCGGCGGCATCATCCCCGAAGGACGATCGGCAGGCCCTCGAGGCGCAGGGCGTCGGGCAGCTCTTCGGGCCCGGGACACCGACCTCCGACCTCGTCGAGTACATCGAGCACTGGGCCGCGGCCCACCTGGCACGCTGAGGCGCGAGTGACTGCCAAGCCCAAGGCGCAGGCCGGCCGGCTCCGCGCGCTGACCGACGAGTACCGCGCCCTCGCCGCCAGGCTGCGGCAGGGTGGCGGCGCCGCGCGGGTGGCCAAGATGCACGAGAAGGGGCAGCTCGCGCCGCGGGAGCGGGTGGAGCAGCCTGCTCGACCCGGGTGCGCCCTGGTTCGAGCTCGGGCTGCTCGTCGCCTACGACCAGTACGACGGACAGGCGCCCGGCGCGGGCGTCATCACCGGCGTGGGCGAGGTGGAGGGCCGGCGAGGTGGTCGTGGTCGCCAACGACGCCACCGTCAAGGCCGGCTCCTGGTGGCCCGAGACGATCAGGAAGATCCTCCGGGCGCAGGAGGTCGCGATGCGCCAGCGGATCCCGATCATCTACCTGGTCGACAGCGCCGGCGTGAACCTCCCCTACCAGGGCGGAGTCTTCCCCGGCCAGTACGGCGCCGCCCGGATCTTCTACTACAACTCGATCATGCGGCGCTACCTGCAGGTGCCGCAGATCAGCGCCGTCATGGGCAGCTGCATCGCCGGCGGCGCGTACCTCCCGGCGCTCTCCGACGTGATCTTCATGGTGGACGGCACCAGCTTCATGGGGCTGGGCGGCCCCAACCTGGTCAAGGGCGCCACCGGCCAGACGGTGGACGCCGAAACGCTGGGCGGCGCGCGCACCCACACCGCCGTGAGCGCGGTGGCCCACTACCGCGCGCCGAACGACGCGGAGTGCCTCGCGCGGATCCGCGAGTACCTCGCCCGGCTGCCGCGCCCGGACGGCGTGCCGCACCGGGTCCTGCCCGCCCTCCCGCCCGCCCGCCCGCCCGCCGATCTCTACGACCTCCTCCCCGCCGACCACCGGATGTCGTACGACATGCCACGCGGTGCTCGACTGCCTCCTCGACGCAGGGGACGCTCGACGAGTTCCAGCCCGACCTCGCCAGGGAGATGATCTGCGGCCACGCCCGGATCGAGGGGTGGCCGGTGGCGGTCATCGCCAACCGGCGCGGTGTCGTGAAGGGCCGCCCGGGCGAGCGGCCCGCGCTTCGGCGGGCATCATCTACACCGAGAGCGCCGAGAAGGTCGCCTACTTCATCGAGACGGCCAGCCGCGAGCGGATGCCGATTCTCTTCGTCCAGGACGTGAGCGGCTTCATGGTCGGGCCCGAGGCGGAGCATTCGGGGATCATCCGGGCCGGCGCGCACTTCGTCGAGGCCATGGCCACGGCCCCGGTGCCCAAGCTGGTGCTCACCATCAACCACGCCTCGGGCGCCGGCTACTACGCGATGGCGGGGCAGGGGTTCGATCCCGACTTCATCGTGAGCTGGCCGACCGGACGGATGGGCGTCATGGAAGGCGAGTCCGCGGTCGAGGCGGTGCACGGTCCCGAGCTGGCCAAGGCGCGCAAGGCGGGAGCGGAGCCCCCCGAGCCGCGGTCCAGGACTCGATGGCCGCGATGCGGGCCGACTACGAGCACCAGCTCGACGCCCGCTACGCCGGGGCGCGCGGCTACGTGGACGCGCATCATCACTCCCGAGGAGACCCGCGACCAGCTGGCCTTCCTGCTCCGGGCCAGCGCCAGCTGGGGCGGCCCGCACCTCGGTCCCTTCGTCCTTCCGCCTCTCGACGCGGCGCTGCCGCGCTGATCCGATGACACTGAACCGAATCCTGCTCGCGGCGGTCACCGCCGTGGCCCTCGGGTGCGGCGGCCAGTCGCAGTCCGCCCGGCCCACTATCGATCCCGTCCGGGCACCCGATTCCCTCCACGCGCCCCTGGTCCAGTGCCAATGCGGAGTGCGCTCGTCCCTGCGCCCAGCCTGCCACCGGCGGTGGCCTACGCCCGCGGGCTGATGCCGCTGCACGAGACCGGCGTCGACAGCTTCCGCCAGCTGCACCCGACCTACGACGGTCGCGGAGTGATCATCGCCGTGCTCGACGGCGGGATCGACGCCGGGGTCCCGGGGCTGATCACCACCTCCACCGGTCAGCCCGAAGATCCTCGACCTCCGCGACTTTTCGGGCGAAGGAGCCGTCGCGCTCACCCCCGCCCGGCTGACCGGCGACACGATCCGGATCGGTGGCCAGCTCGCTTCACGGCATGAGCCGGGTGGCGAGCCTCGCGGTAGCCGGCAGCGTCTACGCCGGCGTGGTGGACGAGCGGGCCATGGGTGAGGCACCCGCCGCCGACCTCAACGGCAACGGCGAGGCCGATGACCGGCTTCCGGTCGTGGTCGGCGCGGGCCAGCGACGGCTGGTTCCTGCTGGCCGACACCGACGGCGATGGAACGCTGGCCAATCAGCGCCCGGTCCACGACTACCTGGAGGCGCACGAGACCTTCGGCTGGAGCGCCCGCGGACGGCAGACCCCGATGACCATCGCGGTCAATCTCGCCGGCGCCCCCGGCGGCCCGCCGACACTCGACCTCTTCTTCGACGGCGACGGCCACGGCAGCCACGTGGCCGGCATCGCCGCCGGTCACGACCTCTACGGCGTCAGCGGTTTCGATGGCGTGGCGCCCGGCGCCCAGATCCTCGGCCTCAAGATCGCCCGCGACGCGCTGGGGGGGATCTCGGTGACCGGGAGCATGTTCCGCGGCGATGGAGTACGCCATCCGCTTTGCCAGGGCGCGCGGCCTCCCGCTGGTCATGAACATGAGCTACGGCGTCGGCAACGAGATTGGAGGGCTCGGCCCGGATCGACGCCATCGTGGACTCCGTCCTGGCCGCCAATCCCGGGGTCGTCTTCACCATCTCCGCCGGCAACGACGGCCCGGGCCTCTCCACGCTTGGGTTCCCCGGCTCGGCCTCCCGCGCCCTCACGGTCGGTGCCACCTATCCCGCGGGCGTTCCTCCCAGAGCCTCCGGTCGGCACCTTCCTCGCCTACTTCAGCTCGCGCGGCGGCGAGCTGGCCAAGCCCGACCTCGTGACCCCCGGCTTCGCCTACTCGACGGTGCCGCGGTGGGACATCGGTGACGAGCAGAAGGAGGGGACCAGCATGGCGGCCCCCTACGCCGCCGGTCTCGCGGCGAGGCTGGTCAGCGGCCTGGCCCAGGAGCACCGGCCGGTCGAAGGCCGGATGGTCAAGCAGGCCCTGATGGTGACGGCGCGGCCGCTGGCCGGGCAGGGGTATGTCGACCAGGGGACCGGCCTGCCGGTCATCGGCGCGGCCTGGGTCTGGATTCGCGCTGGTCACACCACGCCCGAGGTCCTGGTCCGTGCCGAAGGGCAGGGGGCCAGTGCTTCGATCCGGTGGAATGGCCTGGTGCATCCAGCCGACTCGACCCAGGTATTCACGCTGCAGGCCCCGGGGCTCGACTCGGCCGCCACCTTCTCCCTGAAGACCGACGCGCCCTGGCTGATGGTGCCGTCCGACCGTGCTGGTCGGCCGCACACCGGTGGCGCTGACCCTGAGTTACCGCCCCGGCGCGCTGCAGGCACCCGGCGCCTATTCCGCCGTCGTCACCGGCTGGACCAGCGACACGCTGGCGGGTCCCGCCTTCCGCCTGGTCAACACCGTCGTCGTGCCGCAGCCGGGCGGCGACTTCTCGCTGGCTCCGACTGTCGGTCCCGGCGACCAGCCAGCGCAGGTTCTTCTTCGCTGCCGATTCCGCGAGGCCATTCGTCATCGCCGGCCGGACACCGGCGGGTGGCGGACAGGCGCTGCTGGCCTTCCTCCAGGAGCCGGGCGGCCAGCCGTTCCGCGAGGACGGGCCCCAGCTCCTCTCGCCCGGCGATTCCGCCACCCGGTTCCAGGTCGACGGGCGCGACGTGGTGACCGGCCTCTACGAGTTGACCGCGGTCGGTTCGCCCTATGGCGGGAGCGCGGTCGGAGTGGACCTCGTCACCAGTCCGCTCTCGCTCGCCGCCATCTCGGGCCGTGACGGCGAGCACCTCGAGCTGGAGAATCACGGCAGCGCACCGCCTGTCCGCCGAGGCACCCTGTTCGTCATCGGCGCGGAGCGCTCGGTCGCTCGTCGTCGGACATGGGGGCAATGAGGAGCGCGTCGCATTCACCCTGCCGGCCTGGGCCACTCGCCTCCGTCGACCTGACGATGGACCGCGACCAGTGGCCACGGTTCACCGACTTCGGCATGACCATCGTGGACTCGACCGGGCATCGCCTCCAGAAGGAGCCGCTCAACTACGCCTTCGGCCGCATGAACCTCGACGCGTCCGCCGGGCAGCGCGGCCCTCCCGGTCCAACTGATGCTCTCCCCCGGGCTGGCCGATACCACGCCGTGACCAGCGCTGGACGGCGCGCCTCTCGATTCGCCTCTACGCCGATTCCACGGCCGCGGTGAGCCGGCCCGCCGACCACGCTTCACCGTTGCCCCCGGCGCCGCCACGACCTTGACCGTTGCCGTTCCGGCCTCCACCCTCACGCTCGGCGATGCCTTCTTCCCGCTGGGCCTGGTCGGCGTGCCGCTGGGCGACGAGATCTGGACCTGGGAAGTGCCGATTCCACCGCCGGCCAAACCGCTGGCCCGATGAACCGGACAGTTCCCATGGCCTCCGACTCGCTGCTGATCGCGCTCGACCGCGGCGTGATGACCCTCACCCTGAACCGGCCGTCCAAGCGCAACGCGCTCGACACTCCGACGCTGGCCGCGCTCGAGGACGCGCTGCTGAACGCCGAACTCGACGCCGGTGTGCGCGTGGTGGCGCTGCGCGGGGCGGGGAAGGACTTCTGCGCCGGGGCCGATCTCGACGAGCTGCTGGCCTCGGCGGACAGGACGATGGACGAGAACGAGGCCGCGGCGCTCCGGATGGGAGGCGTGTTCGTCCGGATCCGGCAGCTTCCCAAGCCGGTGGTCGCGGTGGTGCACGGGCGGGTGCTGGCGGGCGGATGCGGGCTGGCCACCGCCTGCGACCTGGTCCTGGCGCCGGCCAGCGCCGTCTTCGGCTATCCCGAGATCCAGCGCGGGTTCGTCCCCGCCATGGTGATGACGATGCTGCGCCGTGCCGTCGGCGAGAAGGTCGCCTTCGACCTCGCCGCGACCGGGCGGATCCTGACGGCCGCCGAGGCGGCAGCCGCCGGGCCTGGTGTCGCGGGTCGTTCCCGAGTCCGACTTCGAGCCCGTGAGCCGCGAGGTCCTCACCGCACTGGCCGGGGCCAGCGCCTCCGCCCTGGCGCTCACCAAGCGGCAGTTCTACCAGCTCGACGGGCTTGCCGTTCGAGGAGGGAATCCGCCTCGGCGCCAAGGTGAACGCGCTGGCCCGGGCCCATCCCGATTTCCGGACCGCGATCGCCGCCTTCCTCAAGAAATGAGACTCCTCAAGCTCACCCTCGCGCTGGCCGGCCTCGGGCTCGCCGTCGCCGGCGAGGCGCTGCACAGCTCTGCCAATCGTGTACGCCGCGATGGGTTGCCTGATCGCGGCCGTCGCGCTCCGCTTCATCCTGCGTCGGAAAGAGTAGTTCCGCGCAGTTCCGGTCCCCAGTCCGCCGGTCCCGCTCGTAGACTGGGGCATGGCCGGGGACGGGACGAGCTGTACGGACGGGCCCGCGCGCTGCTCGCGCAACACTACGGCTACGACGATTTCCGTCCCCAGCAGCGCGCCGTGATCCGCGCAGCGCTGGCCGGGCGGGACGTGCTGGCCGTTCTGCCCACCGGGGCCGGAAAGTCGGTCTGCTTCCAGGTGCCGGCGCTGGCGCTGGGCGGCCTGACCCTCGTGATCTCGCCGCTCATCGCCCTGATGCAGGACCAGGTCGCCGGATTGAAGCGACGCGGCATCGCGGCGGCGGCACTCCATGGCGCCGTTTCGGACAGCGATCGTGACGCGGTGTGGAACTCACTGGCGGCGCGGCCGTCCGGCTGCTCTACCTCTCGCCCGAGGGTGCGCCCGGTGTCGTCGCGAGGCTGCGCCAGCCGGGATCGCACCGGACCGGATCGCCGTCGATGAGGCCCACTGCATTGTCGAATGGGGTCACGACTTCCGACCGTCCTATCGTGCCCTCGGGAGCCTGCGGCGGAACTGGACTCGCCTCCGACGCTGGCACTCACCGGCAGCGCCACCCCCGATGCCCGCCGCGAGATCATCGCGGCCCTCGGCCTCAGGGACTGCCGGCAGCAGATCGGCTCCTTCGATCGGCCCAATCTCCGATTCGAGGTGATCCGGGCTCGCGATCTCCGAACCCGCCGCTCACTGCTGGTGTCACTGCTTCGCGAGAGTGATGGCCTCACGCTGGTATATGTCTCCACCCGCTCGCTCGCCGAGGCGGTGGCGCGAGTCGCGGCCGAACAGGGGCATGTGGCCTGGCCCTACCACGCCGGCCTCGACCAGGCGACACGGCGAGCAGTGCTCGCCCGGTTCCTCGATGGCCGGGTCGGGGTGCTTGCCGCCACCTCGGCATTTGGCATGGGCATCGACAAGCCCGATGTCCGACTGGTCGTGCACTGGACCATTCCCCCGTCACCGGAGGCCTACTACCAGGAGGCGGGGCGCGCCGGCCGGGACGGCAACCCGTCCCGCTGCGTCCTGCTCTGGTCGCCGGAGGATGCCCGGCTGCACCGCGGACAGCTGGAGGTCACCTTTCCCGGGGAGCGGCTGTTGCGGCGGATCTGGAGCGATCCCGCGGCGAGGATCGGGGTGCCAGCCAACGTGCTCGACTCGGCCGATCGACTCGCGGCCGAACTGCAGCCGGATCGTGGGGAGCCCGACTTCAACCGGGTGAGGGCCCGCCGCCGCGCGGCCGAGGCGCGGATCGCGGCGATGATTCGCTACGCCGAGGGAAGGGGGTGCCGCCGGGCGGCGCTGGTGGGGTACTTCGGGAACAGCTGCGGCGATGCAGCGGCTGCGATCGGTGCCCAGCGTCGAAGTGAGCCGCGCCGAAGCCAGCCGCCGCAGAAGTCGCCGTGGAAGCAGGTGCCCTGCAGCGCCGGGACCGCGCTGCCGCGATAGACATAGCCGCCGACCACCGCGCACGACCGGACGGATAGCCGGTCCCCGTGGCGACGAGGCTATATTCCCCCGCATGCGCCGTCCACCTTCACCCGGAAACCGATCCAATTCCATGGATTCCTCCCTCTATTTCAGCGAGCATCACCACCAGGTACGCGAGATGGTCCGGGACTTTTCCCGGCAGGAGATCGCCCCCGTCGCCCGGGAACTCGACCGGACCTCGGACTTCCCCTGGGAGAACATCCGCAAGATGGGCGAGCTCGGCCTCCTCGGCGTGCCGTGGAGCGAGGAGCTGGGCGGGGCCGGGATGGACCAGCTCTCCTACTACATCACCATCCACGAGATGGCCAAGGTGGATGCCAGTCACGCCCTCACCATCTCCGCCCACACCAATCTCGGCACCTCGCCGATCGTCGACTTCGGGACGCCGGAGCAGAAGCAGCGCTACGTCCCGCCTCCTCGCGTCGGGCCGGATCCTGGGCGGGTTCGGCCTGACCGAGCCGGGCGCGGGCAGCGACGCCGGCGGGCACCGCCACCACCGCCGTCGACAAGGGCGATCACTACCTGCTCAACGGCTCCAAGATCTTCATCACCCACGCCGGCGTCGGCGAGAACTTCGTCGTCACCGCCCGCACCACCCCCGGCCACGGCAACAAGGGCATCACCAGCTTCATCGTCACCAAGGACACGGTGGACCTGGCCCGGTGCGCCGAGGTCGGCGTCGGGCACGCTGCCGGAGCTGCCCCGGACCCCAGGGGTCCGGGCCGGCAAGAAGGAAGACAAGATGGGCTGGCGGGCCAGCGACACCCGCGAGCTGATCTTCGAGGACGCGATCGTTCCCAAGGAGAACGTCCTCGGGCAAGGTGGGCCAGGGGTTCGTCAACTTCCTCAAGACCCTCGACGCCGGGCCGGATCGGGATCGCCGCGCTCTCCCTCGGCATCGCCGAGGGCGCCTACGAGGAGGCGCTCAAGTACGCCGGCGTCCGCAAGCAGTTCGGCCGGGCGATCGGCAGCTTCCAGGGCGTCAGCTTCCAGCTGGCCGACATGGCGATGGAAATCGAGGCCGGGACCCACCTCCTGTACCACGCCGCCTGGCTCAAGCAGAACGGCAAGCCGTTCAAGAAGGAAGCGGCCATGGCCAAGCTCTTCTGCTCGGAGCTGGCCATGCGGACCACGACGAAGGCGGTCCAGATCTTCGGCGGCTACGGCTACACCACCGAGTATCCCGTCGAGCGGATGATGCGCGACGCCAAGGTCTGCGAAATCGGCGAGGGCACCAGCGAAATCCAGCGGATCGTCATCGCCCGCCACATCCTCGGTGAGGTGGCGGGGTGATCGCGCTGGACCGGCCCGACATCTCGCCCGTCGTCGACCGGCGTCCAGGCCGGCCGCCCGCGGGATCTATTCCTGGGCGGACAGCATGGTGCGTAGCGCCATCACCAAGGTGCCGGTCACAGGGTCCGGTCAACATCGGCCCGGTGGGACTCGAGGGCGACTCCCAGGTGGACCGGCGGGTCCACGGTGGAGTCGAGCGCGCCCTGTGCGTCTATCCTGCCAGCCACCTCGCCGCGTGGGGACGGGAGTGGGGTGTGTTTCTCGAGCCCGGCAGCTTCGGCGAGAACCTCACGATCAGCGGTCTCGACGAGGAGTCGGTCCACCTGGGTGATCGCTTCCGGTTCGGAAGCGCCCTGGTCGAGGTGTCGCAGCCGAGGGAGCCGTGTGCCACCCTGGCCGGGCGACTGGGCCGCGAGGACCTGCTCGAGCCGATCCGGGAGAATGGCCGGACCGGCTGGTACATGAGGGTGGTCGAACCGGGCGTGGCGGCGGTGGGACTCCCGTTTCTCCGGGAGCGGACCGATCCTGCCCGGGTTTCGGTCGACGAGGCCTACCGGGTCCGGCTGAACACCCGGGGTGAACGGTCCGACGTCCGGCGGCTCCTGGCCGTCCAGGCCCTCTCATCGGGGTGGCGCATCAGTCTGGAACGTCGACTCTGATCCACCCCGTTGCCCGATCCGGGCGACAATGCCTAAGTTGTTACGTATGACGGCAGTACTCCCTTCCCTCAGGTACCCTCGAGGCTCCGGCGCCCAATCATTCGCCGACGCCATCGGGGGTTTCTGCCGTCAACTCCTTCGAATGGTTTTCATCTGGGACTGGAGCGCTCTCGATTTGGCGCGCCGGTCCTCGCGGGCCGGCTCCCCTTGGGATAACCCGGCCTTCGGACAGTCCTGGGGGCTGGCCGCCAGCCTGGCTGGTGGAGCCCCCGCTTCCATCCTCGGGACCTGGACCAGGAGCGGGCCGCCCCACCGGGCTGCCCTCGACTCCCCGGCCGGGCCGAGGCTTACGACGTTGAAGCGCGAAATTCTCATCAATGGCACGCCGCGGGAGACCCGCGTGGCCATCCTGGAAGACGATCGCCTGGCAGAGTTGATGATCGACCGGCCGGACCACCGCCGGTCGGTCGGCGACATCTATCTCGGGCGGGTTGAAGCGGTCCTTCCCGGCATCCAGGCCGCCTTCATCGACATCGGGTTCGAAAAGAGCGCCTTCCTGCACGCCTCCGATCTCCTCGAGCCGGACGAGGACGAGGAGGAGGACGAGGAAGACGATGTCGAGCATCCCGAGGACGCCGCGGCCGCCGAAGCCGCGGCGGCCACGGACCAGCCGGGCGGCGACCGCCGCCGCAACGGACGCCGCAGCAATGGCCGGGGCGAGCCCGAGGCCCGCCAGCGCGAAGTCTCCTCCCGCAGCGCCGTTCCCAACATCCAGGACCTGGTCAAGAAGGGCGAGACCAAGCTGGTGCAGGTCACCAAGGAGCCCATCAGCACCAAGGGCCCCCGGGTCACCGCCCAGATCTCGCTGCCCGGCCGCTTCCTGGTCTACATGCCCTACGCCTCGAAGGTCGGGGTCAGCCGCAAGATCGAGAGCCGGGAGCAGCGCCAGCGCCTGCGCGAGATGGTGTCGGGGCTGCTGCCCAAGGAAGCTGGCGGCGTCATCGTTCGGACCGTCGCCGAGGGGATCACCGAAGAGCATTTCCGCCGTGAAATCGACTCCCTGATCGCGCTCTGGAAGAAGATCAATCGCAAGAAGACCTTCGTCCGGGCCCCGTCCCTCGTCCAGCGCGAGACCAGCCTCACCCGCGGTATTATCCGCGACCTGTTCAGCTCGAAGGTGGACGCGCTCCACGTCGACTCCAAGGAGCTCTACCACGAAATCGAGCAGTATCTCCAGCAGGTCGATCCGCAACTGCTGCAGCGGGTGCACATGGCCCAGGAGCAGGCGCCGCTGTTCGAGAAGTTCGACATCGAAAACGAGATCAGGGACCTGTTCAAGGCCCGCTGCGAGCTGCCCACCGGTGGCTCGATCATCATCCAGCCGACAGAGGCGCTGGTCTCGATCGACGTCAACACCGGCCGCTACACCGGCAAGAAGGACCCCGAAAAGACGATCCTCCGCACCAACCTCGAGGCGGCCCGCGAAATCGCCCGGCAGATCCGCCTGCGGGACATCGGCGGCATCATCGTCTGCGACTTCATCGACATGGAGACCCGTGCCAACCGCGACCGGGTCCTCCAGGAGCTCCGTGGCCACCTGGGCCGGGACCGGGCGCGGACCAGGGCGTACGCCGTGTCCGAGCTGGGGCTGATCGAGATGACCCGCCAGCGGGTGCGCCCCTCTCTCTGGCATTCGATGACCACCGACTGCCCGACCTGCTCGGGCGGCGGGCGCGTCTTCACCCCGGAGGTCGTCACCCGGCGTCTCGAGCGCTCCCTCAGGCGGGCGGGAAGGGAGCGGCGAGAGCGGCAGCTCTCGGTCCGGCTCCATCCCGAGGTGGCGCTGTATCTCCTGGAGGAGGAGCCCAAGCTGATCCAGTCGCTCGGCCGCCTGACCGGGCTCGACATCGAGCTGCGGGACGACCCGATGATGCGGCTGGACGAATTCCGCCTGATGAGCCGCCCGGCGGGGCGGGATGTGACCGAGCTCTACGCGGTTGCGTGATCGGACCTGCAGCGTCGGGGCGGGGTGGGGCGGTCCGCCCTCCCGCCCCTCTGCCCCCCCAACGACTTGACCTAACTCCGGTCCCCGCTTACCATTCCGCGCTCTTGTACCCCCGTTTCATTTGGCGTAAGGTCTACCATGTACGCGATTTTCCGGGCCCTGGGCAAGCAGTTCCGGGCCGAAAAAGGCAAGCTGATCCAGCTCCCGCTCATGGAGGCCGAGCCGGGCACCAAGATCACCTTCGACGAGGTGCTGCTCTCGTCGGACGGTGAGACGATCCGGGCCGGGACCCCGCTCGTGAAGGGCGCCTCGGTCACCGCCGAGGTCGTCCGCGACGGCAAGGAAGCCAAGATCTTCGTCTGGAAGTTCAAGCGCCGGAAGAACATCCGGAAGAAGACCGGTCACCGGCAGAAGTACACCGAGGTCAGGATCACCGACCTCAAGGTCGGGTGAGGAACACATGGCTCACAAGAAGGGCGTAGGCTCCAGCCGCAACGGCCGCAACAGCAACCCCCAGTACCTCGGGGTCAAGCGCTACGGGGGCGAGACTGTCTCCGCCGGCAGCATCATCGTGCGCCAGCGCGGGACCAAGTTCCACCCCGGCAAGAACGTCCGTCGCGCCAGCGACGACACCCTCTTCGCCATCGTGGACGGCGTGGTCCAGTTCGAGTTCAAGGACAAGGGCCGCCAGAAGATTTCCGTGTATCCGGCGGAAGCCACGGCCTGAACCGGCCGGCCGCACGAGCTGAAGTCATTCGGCGCCGGGGACTTCCCCGGCGCCTTCATTTTGAAACATCGCGCTCCTGGCCTACGTTTGAAGACCATCCCAATCTGGAGCTGATCCGATGGCAGGCATTCTCGATCGCCTCAACACCGAACTCGAGCAGTTCGGCCGCAAGGCCCAGGCGGCGCTCGATGAGGGCAAGCTCCGGCTCGAGTTCTTCCGCCTCCGCCGTGAGCAGGACGAGACCGCACGGGACCTCGGCCGCAAGGTGCATCGCCGCGAGCGGGGCGGGGAGTCGGACCCGGCCGCCATCGATGGGCTGATGCTCAAGCTCGACCAGCTGGACGCCGAGATCACCCGGGTCGAGCGGGCGATCGCCAGCGTCGGCGGCGAGGCCGTGAGCGTCGCCGAGACCCCCGCCCCGGCTGGCTCGTCACCAGGAGATGCTCAGGTCGAGTGACCGCTTACTGGGTCTCGTAGTTCGGGGGTAAAGTCCGGTAGCGGTTGAGAAGCTCCGTCTGCCGGCTGGTGGGCGGCACCAGGACACCCCGTATATAGACGCGCTCAGCCCTGCTCGCGAAGTCCAGCGGATCCCCGGACCAGACCACGACGTCCGCCACCCGCCCGGGTTCGAGTGAGCCATAGCGCGAGTCTACGCCGAGCGCGCGTGCCGGCGTCAGCGTGATGGCGGCGAGCGCATCGTCCCAGCTCATGCCGAACCGGACCGCATGGCCGGCGGCCCAGCGAAGATTCCGGGGCCCGCCCGTTTCGCCTTCGTAGATGATCACGGATACGCCGGCCTTGCGCAGCAGGGCAGGGGCGTCGAACCGGGCGGTCGGCCCGTCAAAGGTCGGGTATGTCGTTGATCGGATTGAGGGTCACCGGTATGCCCGCCGCCGCCAGCTCGCTGCCCAGTTGCCAGGCCTCGATCGCCGCCAAGAGCACCATCTTGAGATGGTAGTCGCGAGCAAGCCGGATGGCGTTTTGGATATCACTCTTGAGGTTGGCGACGGCGAGCACGGGCAGTTCACGGCGCAGCACGGGTCCCAGTGCTTCCAGCTGGGCGGCAGGGGCCGAGAGGGTCTGCATCTGGTTCTTCTGGAAATCCGCTTTCCGGCGGTCGTACTCCTGGGCGTCGGCGAAGAGCTGCCTGAGCCGCAGCAGCACGCCGCCCCGGCTCCCTCCACCTGCGCTCTTGCTCGACTCGTTCAGGTTGATCACCATCCCGACGGGGGACTGGTCGATCAGAGCTTCGATCCGATTGCCCAGCAGGTCGATCAGGACCGCCTGGCCCGAGATCAGTCCACCGCTCGGCGCGGTGACCGCGGTGGTCACGCCCTCGAGCCTCGCGATCGGAATGGTGACCACCTCGGGATTGA
This sequence comes from uncultured Gemmatimonadales bacterium, assembly GCA_963724265.1. Classification (GTDB taxonomy): domain Bacteria; phylum Gemmatimonadota; class Gemmatimonadetes; order Gemmatimonadales; family GWC2-71-9; genus DATEHG01. The sequence goes on along the minus strand of CAVRTU010000005.1, from coordinate 737,215 downwards.
TTCCCTCGGCCACGTTGAACGCCGCATTGATTGCGCCTTCCATGCTGCCCTCATTGGTCGCGCCAACGGAGCCCACCTCGGTCAGGCCCAGCTGCGTTGCGGCGTGGAAAAGCCCCGGGGTCACCCAGCGGCCCGTGGCGTCCACCACCTCGGCGCCTGCCGGAACTGGAAGGTCGGCGCCGACCGCGGCAATCCTGCCATCCCGGATGACGACGGTGCCGTGCTCGATCTTCGGCCCGGAAACCGGATACACTGTCCCGCCGGTAATCGCGATTGTCTGGGCGCCCAGCAGCCCGTTGAAGCTCAACAGGGTCACGGCGATGGCTGCGGTGCACCGGTGCACCGGCCCGCCTGCGACCGGCAGGAATTCCTTCAGGATCCGGCTCACGGTCCCACCCCCGGGTCGGTAATCCCCAGGTCGAAATCCGTCGAGGGATGATGCCTCGGGTCGTTCCGGTCGTAGACCAGCCAGCCGTCGTTATAGACCTGCTCCGCCTTGCTGTAGATCGAGAAAGGGTCGCCCGACCAGAGGACGACATCGGCCGCCTTGCCGGGCTCCAGCGTGCCGGTCACCGAGTCGATGCCCAGGACCCATGCCGGATTGGCCGTGATCCACCGAATGGCCTGCTCGCGGGTGACCGGGAGGCCCGCCTGCTGGCCGGCATACATCGCCATGGCCGCCTCCTGGTTCAGGCGCTGGATAACGATCGCATCGTCCGAATGGATGATCGCCCGGGCGCCCGCCTGCTGGAGCAGGGCGGCATTCTGCGGGATGGCATCGAACGACTCCATCTTGAAGCAGCACCAGTCCGCCCAGACCGAAGCGGCGACCCCCTCCCGGGCCAGGATGTCGGCGATCTTGTACGCCTCGACGGCATGGTGGAAGGAGCGGATCCGGAATCCGAATTCGCGGGCAAGGTCCAGCATCTGCACCATCTCGTCGGCCCGGTAGCAGTGGTTCTGGACCAGGATCTGGCCTCGCAGCACGTCGGCCAGCGTCTCGAGCTTGAGGTCCCGGACCGGCGGGTCCCCCTTGCGGCTCTTGAGCCAATTGTCCCACCCGGTGCGATATCGCTCGGCCTCGATGAAGGCGGCGCGATAGCCGGCCATGTTCCCCATGCGCGTCGAAGGTCCCGTGGCCTGATACACCCGCTTCGGGTTCTCGCCACAGGCCATCTTCAGTCCATACGGAGCCGACGGGAACTTCATCTCCTGTTCCGAGCGTGCGGGTACAAGCCGCAGGGTCACCGATCGGCCGCCGATAAGGTTGGCTGAGCCAGGCAACACCTGGATGGTCGTGATCCCTCCGGCGATGGCGAGCGGAATCTGGGGATCCTGGGGCCAGAAGGAATGCTCGGCCCACACCTGGGCCGTGACCGGGTTCGTGGCCTCGTTCCCGTCGCTCTCGGCGAAGGTGCCGGGAGCCGCGTAGACGCCGAGATGGCTGTGGGGGTCGATGAGACCGGGAGTGACGAACTTGCCGGTTCCATCCACGACGATCGCGTCAGCGGGGGGTGAGAGGTCGGTGCCCACGGCGACCACCCTGCCGTTGGCGAACAGGATCGAAGCGTTTGTCAGCTCCGGTCCGGTGGCCGTCATGATCGTGGCATTCCTGATCAGCACCGGCGGATAGTCGTGGCGCCGGTAAGTCGACACGTACTGCGGCCGCAGGGCGCTGATGGTGTCCTTCGACTGGGCCGCGACGGCGAACGGCCCGAACAGCGTCGAGGCGCAGGCCAGGAGAGCGGGGGCCGGGAAACTGCGGGCGCCGAACGCGTGAAACGTCATCCCGGGCCTCCTGCACTAAGCTCAGCGAGGGGGAAACAGCCGAAGACTGGTGTCGGAGAGGATATCGCGCTTCAGGTCCGCGTCAAGCGGCAGCGCCAGGAACTGGTCGAGGTTCTGGCGCAGGTCCTTGACTCCGGGGCTCGGCCAGTCGGTGCCCCAGACCGTCTTCCCGGCCAGCTCCGCGAGGCGAGGGAAATACTCGAGCAGCCGCGAAGGAGGAATGCCGGAGAGCTCGAGGTTCACGTTCGGGTGCCGCCTGAGGACGAAGAATGCCTCTCCCATCCAGAACGGCCTGCCGCCGTGGGCCATCAGGATGTGCAGGTCCGGAAAATCGATGGCGACGTCGTCGACTTCGAGCGGGTTGCCCCACTTGCTGCGGGCTCCGGGGAAGATGCTCGTCCCGGTGTGGATCATGACTGGAAGACCGCGTTCCTCGCAGCGCCGGTAGATCCGGCCCAGGGCGTCGAGCCCCTCGGTATATGCGTTGGCCGGGAAGAGCTGGTGCGGGGGGTGGATCTTGAGGCAGCGGATGCCGAGGTCGAGGAGGCGGTCGACATCGCCTTCAGGGTCCTTGGTGAACCGGGGATGAACGCCGCCGAAGGGGAGCAGGCGGTGTGGTGCGGCGGCGGCGTACCTGGCCGCGAAGTCGTTGGTCGAGTCGTCGAACCCCATCAGGTCGGGGCTGGGATAATTGATCAGCCCGACCCGCTGGACCCCCGAGGCGTCCATGACCTCGAGCAGCGCCCCGGGGTCCTCCATCAGCTGGATCAGCCGCTCCCAGTGGGCTTCCTTGCCCTTCCGCATCACCTCCATGACCGCCGGCTTCATCTGCCGCCACGGCTGGATGTGAACATGAATATCGGTAATGGGGTACGATGGCTGCATGCGCGGGGCTCAGCTCCTGTGGGAGCGGGGAGCAGGGAGCAGGGAGCAGTAACGACGATCCGAGGTCACCGCTCCTTGCTCCCTTCTCCCTGCTCCCAGTTGTAGAACCCCTCCCCGGTCTTCTTCCCCAGCTTCCCCTCGGCGACCAGCCTCCGAAGGATGGCCGGCGGCGCATACTGTGGTCCGCCCAGCTCGCGATGGAGGTACTCGGCGATGCGGAGCCGGACGTCCAGCCCGACGAGGTCGGTCAGGCGGAGAGGCCCCATGGCGTGGTTGTAGCCCAGCTCCATCGCGCGATCGATGTCGGCCGCCGAGGCGACTTCCTGCTCGACCATCCGCATCGCCTCCAGGCCGAGCACCACGCCCAGCCGGCTCGAGGCGAAGCCCGGAGAATCCTTCACCACGATGGCTTCCTTGCCGAGCGCCGCGACCACCGCGAGGGCATCGGATCGGGCGCGCTCGTCGTTCCCGTCGTGGACCACGACCTCAACCAGCCGCATCAGGTGGACGGGATTGAAGAAGTGGAGGCCCAGCAGGCGGGAGGGGTGGGCGAACCCCCGGGCGATGGCGCTCACCGCGATGGACGAGGTATTGGTGGCGTAGAGGGCGCCGGGGGCGGCCACCTCCACTGCCTGCCGGAAGACCGCCCGCTTGATGTCAATGTCCTCGAACACCGCCTCGATGACGAGGTCGGCGTCCTGGCAGGCGGCGAGGAAGGAGCGCTCGGCTGTCAGTCGCGACAGCGCCTCTTCCCGTGCCTCCGGGGTGAGCTTCCGGCGGGCCACGCCCGCGGCCAGGGTGTCGCCGATGGCGGCGAGGGCGGCGGCGGGCGCCTCGGGCCGCATGTCGGTGAGCCGGGTGTCCCAGCCCGCCACGGCGCAGGCCTGCGCGATGCCGCGCCCCATGGTGCCCGCGCCGATCACCGCGACCTGCCTCACGCGTCCGCTCATGCCGGCCCCGTCCCCTGCGCGACCGCGGCGACGAGCCGGTCGGGAAAGTTGCCGCACAGGCCATCCACCCCGAGCCGGGCCAGCTCCCGGGCCCGCGCCTCGTCGTTCACCGTCCAGGCGATGATTTCCAGCCCGGCGGAGTGCACCGACCTGACGAGACCCCGGTCGATGAGGGACGCCTCCTGCCAGACAGTGCCCGCGCCGGTGCCCCCGATGGCCGCGACAGTATCGAGCAGGTAGCTGCAGAGCAGGACCCCCCGCCGCAGCCCCGCCCGCCGCTCGCCCAGCCGCGCGATGATACGGTGATCAAAGCCGTGGACGGCGCAGCGTGCGGGGGTCGGGCCCCGGTCGAGGACCTCGAGGAACCGTCCGTCCCATTGGCCCGAGAGGTTCTTGACCTCGATCCAGACCTCCAGCCCCTCGAGCGCAGCCAGCGCCTGGTCGAGGGTCGGGAGGGGCTCTCCATTGGCAAGTCGGTGATTCGCGAATGCGGCGGCGGGGCAGGTCGGCAAGATTGCCGACGCCCGGAACGACGGGGTCGTGGTGGACCAGGAACTCCCCATCGCTCGTGGCATGGATGTCGAGCTCGACCCCGTCGGCCCCCAGCTCACCGGCCCGGCGAAAGGCGGCCAGGGAGTTCTCGCAGGTCGAGCCCGAGGCGCCCCGGTGCCCGAGGATCCGAGGCCTCAGTTGCCGTCCTCCGCCTTCTTGGCCTCGATCCAGTCATTCTCCTTGAAGACACCGCGGAGGAACTCGCGATCTTCGCTGGTGGGTACCATGGTGGCGATGTAGGCCGGGTAGTTGGCGGGATCGATATCCTCGCCGGTGACGGAGTAGCACCTCCGGGCCCAGGTCCCGATCTTCCGGTTGAACTGCAGCTCGGGCACGTACAGCTGCCGCTCGCGCTCCGGAATCGCCGTGTTGAGGCGGGCGACCAGCCGGACGATTTCCTGCCGGTAGAGCTCGCGGCCGGCCTCGTTGAGGTGCGCCACGTCGGCCGCATCGCCGGTCTCGCGCTCGTTGAACCGTCCCTTGAGCCCCCAGACATAGGCCCAGTGGGCGCTCGACGAATTGTCGGTGCCGAACAGGTCGAAGGCGGTCGGGATCCACTTGTTGAAGTATCGCTGCATGATCTCGGGCGGGATCTTCCCCGCCTTCACGATCCGGAGCAGCCCGTTGTTCCCGGTGCCGAGGTGGAAGCTCTCCTCCTTGAGCATCGGGCCCATCGAGCGGGCCAGCGGATGGAAGGCCGACGTCGAGAGCATCTTGAGCTGGAACTTGCCGTCGCGGTCGATGAACTGGGTGTAGGTGAAGAAGTCGAGCCAGTTCTCCACGATTTCGTTGAACGACCCGAGGAGCCGCTGTCCCTCTTCGGCCCGGCGCTCGAGGAGCTTCTGGGCCTCCCGTCGCCCTTCGTCGCCGAAGTGCTGGCAGAGCAGGTAGGACATCTGCCAGCCGTGCCGCATCTCCTCGCTCATCACCCGCATCAGGGCGAAGAGGTCGTAATCGCTCGGTGCGTTCTGCAGCAGCGCCCGCTGCTGCTCGACCGAGGCGAACTCGGTGTCCCCCTGGTAGACGATGAGGTTGAGCAGCGCGTCGCGGATGCGCTGGTCGGGAATGTGCATCAGCGTCGGCCACTTGCTCTGGCCCTTGTAGTGACCGAACTCGATGGTCTCGGCCTCCGGCTCGCCGAACTTGGCGTCGAAGTTGAAGGTCGCGAAGCTCTTGCCGCGGAATTCCTCCGAAACGGCCGAGCCCTTGAACTCCTTGGCGGCGACCCCGATCGAGTCCTGCCAGTAATGGAAGTAGTCGATCCAGTCGTCGAAATTGTTGACCCGTCGCATAATCTGATTCCTCAGTGGTGCTGGAACACGGGATTGCGCTTCTCGTGAAACGCGGCCAGCCCCTCGGCCGCGTCGTGACTCCGGAAACAGCTCGCCTGCGCCTTCTCCTCCCGGGCAATGGCGGCATCCAGGCCGGCCTGGTCACCGGCCAGCACGGCCGCCTTGGCCCCGGCGGCTGCCTGGCGGGGCAGGGCGGCGAAGCGGGCCGCAAGCGAGTCGGTCTCCACCGCCAGCCGGGCCTCCGGCACCACTTGGTTGACCAGCCCCAGTGCCAGGCACCGGTCGGCCGGCACCATCTCGGCCGAGCGGATCAGTTCGAGGGCCCGGCTCGGGCCCACCAGGCGGGGCAGGAACCAGGTGGCCCCCATGTCGGGATGGAGGCCGATCCGGTGAAAGACCACGCCCATCGTCGCGCCCGCCGCGGCGATGCGGTAGTCGCAGGCCAGCGCGAGGCTGGCCCCGCCCCCTGCCGCCGCGCCGTTGAGGCTCGCGATCACCGGGCCTGGGAATCCGTGCAGCATCCGGACGACCTCGCCGCCGGTTTGCAGCAGCTCCATTGCTTCGTGCTCACGACCGCCGCGCACCGCCTGGTGGAGAAAGCCGAGGTCGGCCCCGGCGCAGAAGCCGCGACCGGCGCCCGTCAGCACGATCAGCCGAACGTCCGCCCTCGCGGTGACATCGCGGGTGGCGGCGGCCAGCTCGCGAATCATCGACCCGTCAAAGGCGTTCATGCACTCGGGGCGGTTCAGGGTGAGGCGGGCGATCCCGGCCTCCACCTGCACCAGCACCTGTGGGGGGGCTGTCACCCCTCCGTTCGCTCCACCACGACGGCGATTCCCTGGCCCACGCCGATGCACATCGAGGCGAGTCCGTAGCGACCCTTCGTGCGCTGGAGCCCGTGGACGAGCGTGGTCAGGATCCGCGCGCCGCTGGCGCCCAGCGGATGACCCAGCGCGATGGCACCTCCGGAAACGTTTACTTTGGCCTGGTCCAGGCCCAGGTCACGGATGCAGGCAATCGACTGGGCCGCAAACGCCTCGTTGAGCTCGACCAGGTCGAGGTTCCGGGCCTCGAGGCCCGCGCGGGCCAGCGCCTTCCGGACCGCCGGCACCGGCCCGATGCCCATCACCGACGGGTCCACTCCGGCCACGGCGGTCGCCACGATGCGCGCGAGGGGCTTGGCTCCCGTGCGCTTGAGCGCCTCACCGCTCAACAGTGTCAGCGCCGAGGCCCCGTCATTGATGCCGCTGGAGCTTCCCGCCGTGACGGTTCCATCCTTGAGGAAGGCGGGCTTCATCTTCGCCAGGCTGTCGATGGTCACGTCCGCCCGCGGCGGCTCGTCGGTCGAAACCGGTTTCGTCGCGCCGCCCTTGTCGGGCACCGGCACAGGAACGATTTCGGCTCGGAAGTGCCCGGCGGCGATGGCGACCTGGGCCCGGCGCTGGCTCTCGACGGCGAAGGCGTCCTGCTCGGCGCGGGTGATTCCGTACTGCCGGGCGACCTTCTCCGCCGTCTCGCCGAGCGAGATGGTCCACTCCGCGGCCAGCCGCGGATTGACGAACCGCCAGCCCACCGTGATGTCGGCCATCGGCGGCGGAGTTCGGTTCCAGGCGGCTGCCTGACTTGAGCAACACGTAGGGCGCCCGGGTCATGCTCTCGACCCCGCCGGCAACGAAACAGTCGCCCTCGCCGGCGCGGATGGCCTGGGAGGCGGCAATCACCGCCTGGAGGCCGGAGCCGCAGAGGCGGTTCACTGTCTGGCCCGGCACGTCGACCGGAAGACCGGCCAGGAGCACTGCCATCCGGGCCACATTCCGGTTGTCCTCGCCGGCCTGGTTGGCGCAGCCGAAGATCACGTCGTCAATCGACGCCGGGGCGATGCCGGAGCGCTCGACGACTCCTCTCACCGCGACCGCGGCAAGATCATCGGGGCGGACCTCGCTCAGGACCCCGCCCGCCCGCCCGATGGGGGTGCGGACCGCCGCTGTAATAAACGCGTCGCTCATCTTCCGTCCGCCACTTCCGTCACTTCCGCCCTTTCCGCAGTCATGACAGTGACACCCACACGGTCTTGGTCTCCGTGTAATTGTCCAGCGCCTGGCGCCCGAGATCGCGGCCGAAGCCCGACTGCTTGTACCCGCCGAACGGTGCTGCCGGGTCGTAATTGTTGTAGGTGTTGATCCAGACCGTGCCGGCCCGGATGGCCCGCGCCACGCGGTGTGCCTTGCCGATGTCACGGGTCCAGAGGCCGGCGGCGAGGCCGTACACCGACTGATTGGCCAGCTGGACCGCTTCCTCCGGTTCGTCGAACGGGAGGACGGCCAGCACCGGGCCGAAGATCTCCTCCTGCGCGATGCTCATCTCCGGCTTCACGCCGTCGAAGATCGTGGCCTCGATGAAGTATCCGCGCCCGTCGACCGTCGCGGCGGCACCGCCTGCTACCAGCGAGGCCCCCTCACGCTTGCCGCTGGCGATGTACCCCATCACCCGTTCATGCTGGCGGCGAGAGACGATGGCCCCGAGCCGGGTCTCCTTGGCCATCGGGTCGCCGGGGGTGAGCTTGGCGGCGCGCTGGGCCAGCTGCTCCACGACCTGGTCTTTGACCTTCCGCTCGACCAGCAGGCGGCTGCCCGCGGCGCAGACCTCGCCCTTGCCGTAGAAGATGCCGTTCTGCGCCCCCCGGACCGCCGCGGCGAGGTCGGCGTCGGCGAAGACGATGTTGGCGCTCTTGCCACCCAGCTCGAGCGTCACCCGCTTGACGGTGTCGGCGGCCTCCCTCATGACCTGCTTGCCCACGGCGGTCGAGCCGGTGAAGCCGATCTTGTCGACGCCGGGGTGACGCACCAGGGAGCCTCCCGCCACGGGGCCGTCGCCGGGAACGACATTGAATGCCCCGGCGGGGAACCCGGCGTCGCGCATGATCTCCGCCAGCGCCAGGGCGCTGAGCGGGGTTTCCGCGGCGGGCTTGAGGACGACGGTACACCCTGTCGCCAGCGCGGGCGCGACCTTCCAGCTGGCCAGGTTGAGCGGAAAATTCCACGGCACGATGGCGCCCACCACGCCGACCGGCTCGGTCAGCGTGTAAGTGAGGAACCCGCCGTCCACCGGCAGCGTCTCGCCGCTGATCTTGTCGGCCCACCCCCCGTAGTAGCGCAGGGTCTCGATCGTCATCGCGACATCGATCTTCGATTCGAACAGCGGCTTCCCGTTCTGCCGGGTCTCCAGCTCGGCGACCTCCTTGAGTCGGGCCGCCAGCAGGTCGGCCGCCTTGAGGAGCAGGGCGCCACGCTTCCGCGGCGAGAGCCCCTGCCACCCATCCGACTCGAAGCAGCCGCGGGCCGCCGCGACCGCGCTGGCGATGTCCGCCTCGCCGGCCTCGGCCACGTCGGCCAGCGGCTCCTCCGTGGCCGGGTTGACGACGGCGAAGCGCCGGCCTGATGCGGCCGGCGCGAATTCGTTACCGATGAACAGGTCGCGCTGCATCAACGCGCCTTGAAGGAGGCCATCCGCTTCTCGGTGTAGGCGGCGATGCCCTCCTTGGCGTCCTCGGACTGGAACAGCTGCTGCTGCAGTTCGCGCTCGATCGCCAGGGCGCTCTCGAAGGGCACTTCCATCCCGGACTGGACCGCGCGCTTGATGGCTCCCACCGCCTTCGAGGCCTTGTTGGGCGGGCAGAACTGGCGGGCATAGAGCTGCACCTGCTCCCAGAAGCCGTCCGACTCGAAGACCTTGTTGACCAGGCCGAGTTCCTCGGCCTTCTCGAAGGAGAAGGTCTCCCCGGTGGCCATGAACTCGATCGAGCGCGACTTGCCGATCAGGCGGCAGAGCCGCTGGGTCCCGCCGGTTCCCGGGAGGACGCCCAGGTTGACCTCGGGGAGGCCGATCTTGCCGGCGTTCTTCCGCGCGATGCGGAGGTCGCAGGCCATGGCGATCTCGAGCCCGCCGCCGACGCAGTGCCCGTTCAACGCGGCGATGGTCAGTTTCGGTGTGTGCTCCAGCCGGTTCAGCGTCTCGTTGGCGTGCAGGCAGAAGAAGTACTTGAACCGCGGCGTCACCGCGTTGAGCATCCCGATATTGGCCCCGGCGCTGAAGAACTTCTCGCCGTGTCCCCGGAGCACGATCACGTGGGCCTCCTCGGCCATCCGGGCATCGAGGATGGCGGCGTCGAGCTGCCGCATCATTTCGTAGGTGTAGGTGTTGGCCGGCGGGTCGTTCAGCGTGATGATGGCCAGGCCGTCCTTGACCTCGTAGTCGACGAGGACCTTGGTCGAGGGCGCCGGGGCGCCGGGACGGGGGGCAAGGCTAGCGGTCAAGGTGATTATCCTCCCAGTGAAACGGCCGCGAGTCGGGCCGCGGGCACGCCCCGGGGGGCGTAGCCGGTGAGAAAGAGCTGGGCCATCTGGTCGGCCAGCCGGTCCGGAGGCACCGGGCCTCCGGGATGGTACCAGGTATAAATCCAGTTCATCATGCCGAACAGGGCGTAGGCCGCCACGTGGGGCTCGACCCCGCGCTCACCCACGGCGGCCAGCAGTTCCTGGAGCAGGGTGCCGTATTCCTTCTTGCGGCGCCGGACCTGGGCCCGCATCGCGCCGGTCAGCTGTGACTCTTCGTGGGAGAGCACCTTCATCTCGTCCATATGGCCCGCGAAGAACACCAGGTGATGCCTGATGAAGGCCCGCAGCCGAGCCTCCGGTTCCGACTCGGCGGCCAGCACTTCCCGGGCAGCCGACAGCACCTGGCCGATCGTCTGGTCCTGGATCAGGCCCAGGAGTTCCTGCTTGCTCCGGACGTAATGATAGATCCCGGAGAGGCTCATCCCGCTCACGGTGGAAAGGTCCCGCATGGATGTCGCGTGAAATCCCCGCTCCGCGAAGGTGCGGGCGGCGGTCTGCAGCAGGTGGTGGAGGCGCTGGTCGAAAGGATTCACGTCCCGTCCGAACGTTCGTTCGAGGGGAAGGTATTCCCGGCTTCCCCCGTGGTCAACCAACTTAATGACAGGCGCCCGCTCCCGTCTGTAGGACGGCGATGACCACTCCCACCGGTGCGGCCACCCCGACGGACCTGCAGCTCGTCGAGGCCTACCGGGCCGGCGACGAAGCTGCCGCCGCGGCGCTGGTTGGCCGTCACGGGCCGGCGGTGGCCCGGTACCTGGCGGCCATCGGGGCCTTCCCGGGAGAGGTGGAAGACCTGGTGCAGGAGTCCCTCTTCCGGGCCTTTCGCCGGATCGAGAGCTGGCGTGGCGAAGCGGGATTCCGCACCTGGCTCTGCACCATCGCGGGGAACCTGCTCCGGGACGAGCACCGCAGGCGGAAGGGCCGAACGGTGGTGTCGCTGGAGGATCACGCGCTGGCCGACGCGACCGATCCGGCGGGCAGGCTGATGGCGAGCGAGCTGGAAGCGAGGCTGGCGGCGGCCCTCTCGAGGCTTCCCCGCCTTCAACGCGAGGTCTTCCTTCTCCGGGCGCAACAGGAAGCGGAATACGTGGATATCGCCGCCGCCCTGGGGACGACGGTCGGAGCAGCCCGGGTCCACTTCCATCATGCCGTGAAGACGCTGAAGGGGCTGATCGAATGAGCGAGTGCGATGCGCTGCTGGACCTGATGCCGATGGTGGCGGCGGGGCGGGCGGCCTGGCCCGACGGCGCGGAGGCACACCTCGCCGCCTGTCTCGAATGCCGGGCGGCATGGCGGCTGATTCAGGCCGGGGCGCGGTTGGGCCGGAACGCTGCAACACCGATCGATGCCGTGACCATGGCGACCCGGCTGTCGAGCCGGCTCGCTGTCGCGCGGCGGGCCGACCGCCGGCGTCGTGGCATCGGTGTGATCGGGTTGCTGGCCGCCGCCGCGGCGATCGCGCTGGTCGTCTGGCGCGGACACCCAGGCGAGGCGGGGTCGGGAGGGTCGCCTGGACCGCTCACTCCGGAAGCCCGGGCCTTCGTCATTCCTGTCTCGGGGCTCGAGGATTTGGATGCCGGGCAACTTCAGGCGATCTACCAGGCGCTCGATGCCCCGCTCGGCGCCGGCGGGTCGGCGGGCGTTCCCGCGCTCGAGGAGCTTTCTCCGGAAGAGATGTCACAGGTGCTGTCCACCTACCAGGGATGACCCGATGAACCGACTCACTCGGACCCTTCTCGTCGCCGGCAGTGTCATGCTCGCGGGCACGGGCTCGGCCCGGGCCCAGCAGGACACCTCGCTGGGGTCCCGGATGGAGCTGATGCAGCGGATCCAGGACCGCTTCGCCGCACGGGTCCAGGAGGAGCTGGCACTCAGCGACTCCCAGGCGGCCAGGATGCGTCAGACCACGACCAAGTGGTTCGGTATCAGACGCGATCTCGACGTCCAGCAGCGCCAGTTCCGGCAGGCGCTCGCCGGACAACTGCGCCCCGGGGTGGCCGCCAACCAGGACAGCGTCTCCCGGCTGATGAACCGGCTGATCGACCTGAAGATCAAGTACGCCGAGACCTTCAAGCAGGAGTCGGGTGAGATGGCCGCGTACCTGAACGCGGTACAGCAGGCCCAGTACTTCGTGATACGGGAGCGGTTGCTGGACCGGATCATGGAGGCCCGCGAGCAGCGGATGCAGAACCGGCCTCCCGGAGCGCGCCAGGGCGTGCCCTAGCCCGCCAGCCGCGGCATCCATCCAAGGAGCCGCTTGCGGTGATGGGGTGGGATGGTGAATTTCCCCCCGCGCCCGAGTGGCGGAATGGCAGACGCAGCGGACTCAAAATCCGCCGGGGGCAACCCCGTGCGAGTTCGACTCTCGCCTCGGGCACTCCGCCGGCTTCTCCCGAACCAGGTTCACCGCCCTGGCCCGGCGCCGGCGCCGAGCCAATGTCAGACACGACCCAGCAGACTCCTCATGCGCCGCCCCTCCCGCGGGCCCGGCCGGCCCCGGCCGTCCAGGGGCTGTTCGTCCTTGCGCTCGGCTACACGCTGTATTTCGCCCACGCCCTTCTGCTGCCCATCGTCGCCGCGATTCTGCTGACCTTCCTGCTCAGTCCCGCCATTCGTCTGCTCCGGCGGCTGCGGTTGCCCGAACCCGTCGGCGCGCTGGTCGTCCTGGTGGCGTTCCTGGGAGTGTCGGGGGCGGGAATCTACGGGCTGGCCGGCCCGGCCGATGACTGGATCCGTGGCGCGCCCAGGACCCTCGCCCAGGTCGATGCCCGCCTGCGCGCCCTGGCTGCTCCGCTGCTGCGGTTCAAACGCACCGCCGACTACGTCGAGCGGGCGACGACGCTTCCCGATGCCACGAAGGTGCCCGAAGTGGTGGTCCGGGCCCCCGAGTTGAGCACCCGGCTGTTCGGAACCACCCGGTTGCTCCTGAGCGGCATCGTGGAAACCATCCTGCTTCTCTATTTCCTGCTGGCCTCGGGCGACCGCCTCCTGCTGAAGGTCGTCAACTCGCTGCCCAGCCTGGCGGACAAGAAGAAAGCCGTCGCCATCGCCCGCGAAACGGAGCAGGCCATCGCCACCTATCTGGGGACGGTCACGCTGATCAACCTGTCGGTCGGGACGCTCATCGCCCTGGCCACGTGGGCCATCGGATTGCCCAACCCCGTGCTGTGGGGTGCGCTTGCGGCCGTGCTTGAGTTCGTTCCGTACCTTGGCAGCGCCATCATGATCGCCGTGCTCACCGTCGCCGGATTGGCGAGTTTCGATACCACCGGCCAGGCCCTCCTGGCTCCGATCGCCTATTTCGTGATTGCCACCCTCCAGGCCAACTTCGTCTCCCCCCTGATCCTCGGCCATCGGCTGACCCTGAACCCCGTCGTCATCGTGGTGGGGCTGACGTTCTGGTGGGGTGTCTGGGGCCTGCCGGGAATGTTCCTCGCGGTGCCGCTGCTGGCGACGATCAAGATCTTCTGCGACCACATCGAGTCGCTGGCTCCCGTCGGGGAGCTCCTGGGCAAGTAGCCCACAGATTCCATCGCTTCCGCACACCGCCCCGGTCCTCTTTCCACCCAGTAGCGCTGCAGAAGCCTGAGCCGCCGTGGTTCCAGGTGGATCATCTTCGGGCTGTCGACCAGAAACTGGTCGCCAAAGTGTTACCGCAATTGTGATCTAGATCCCCCTCCCGTTCGCTGGATCGCCCTATCGTCCCGCTGGATTTCCTCCGAAGGGTGCTGTCACCCTTCTCGACACCAACAGAGTTTGAAATCGAGTCGATCGCGTGGAGCCCGGTTCAGCTCGCGGATAACGCCATCCGCACCGCCCTCCAGCAGACCGACGTTCCCGCTCACCTGCCACAGGAGGGCCCCCACCCGATCGCCCGCCACGGTCCGGCGAAACCGTGACTCATCATCGACGCCCACCAAGCGGAGGTCCACATGCGTCGATACCTGCTGCTCCATGTTGTCCTGTCGGCCGGAGCGTTCTCCATGGGCTGCGCTCCGGACGACACACCTACCGGGGCGCCATCCGGCGCCGCCGATCCCACCTCCACGGCAATCGTGAATGAGGTTGCCACGTCCACTCCGGGGCAACCAATCGCCGGACTGACACCGGGCCAGCTGGAACAGTTCGGCCAGGGGCTCCAGGTCTTTGCGACAGTCTTCTCGCCCGCCACCGGACTGGGGCCGCTGTTCAATTCAGGGTCATGCGCCCAGTGTCACGACAACCCGGCGCTGGGCGGGTACGGCGATTCTGCCGAGGTACACGCGACCGCGTTCCACCGGGGGAACGCCTGCCAGGTCCTCGATGCCGCGGGCGGTCCGGTTGTGCAGCAACATGCGACTCCTCTCCTCCAGTCGGCCCTTGGTATCCTGGCTGAACCCACGCCGCCCGGGGCGACGGCGACCGGGATGCGGACCACGCCGCTCATTTTCGGCCTCGGCCTGCTCGATGCCGTCAGCGACCGGACGATCAAGGACCTCGCCCGCGTCCGGTACTCCGATGGAGTCCACGGCCGGCCCGCGATTCTGCCCGACGGCAGGATCGGCCGCTTCGGCCGCAAAGCCACCACCGCGGCGCTGGACGAGTTCAATGCCGGCGCCTTCTTCAACGAGATGGGGATCACCAACACGTTGAATCCGGCCGAGGGATCGGTGGCGGGGCAGCCGCTGCCCGCGGGGGTGGACCCGGCGCCCGATCCCGAGCTCAGCGCCGCCTCCCTCGCGGCGGCCGACGCGTTCGTGAGGTTCCTTGCCCCGGTGGCTCCCCAACCGGCCACCGATCAGATCCGGTTCGGACAGCGGCTGTTCAGTGATGTCCAGTGCACCAGTTGCCATACTCCCTGGTTGCCGACGGGCAACAGTCCGGTCGCGGCGCTTCGCTTCAAGCGGGTCTATGCCTATACGGATCTGCTGTTGCACGACATGGGAAATCAACTGGCAGACATCTGCAACGGGGTTGCGACACCGAGAGAGTTTCGCACCCAGCCGCTCATGGGCATGCAGTTCCTGGACATGTTCATGCATGATGGTGCATCGGCCACGATCGAGGAGGCCATCCAGCGCCATGGGGGCGAAGGGGCGGCCGCGCGGGATCGCTTTCTCAGGCTCAATTCCCGGGCCCAGGCTGCCCTCGTCGCGTTCGTGAGGTCGAGGTAGTGCCGCAACGGCCGGGGCCGCTTCCCCCCTCCGGCCGCTGCTCCCCCCCGGCTCCCCGCCCGATCGCGCCGATCGGGGCCCCAGTTCGGCCCCCGCGGTGCGACCGGAGCGGGGAGCAACACCCTTCCCGTCGGATGGCGCGAGGTTAGCTTCCGGGTCAATTCTCGCCTTGGGCCCCACTCACCCCAGCTCCAGCAGGCATGGCCTACTTCGAAGGCAATCGTGGTCGGGCGGCCGCGCTGATCCTCTTGTTGGGGCTGGGACTGGCCATTGCGCTGGCGCCCTATGTCACGGGGCTCATCGGCGGAGTGGTCCTGTTCGTAGTATTCCATCCGGTCTTCAACTGGCTGGCACCACGCATCGGACGGGGCGTGTCAGCAGGCCTCGTGGTCCTCCTCGTGCTTCTGGTCATCATCGTGCCTGGCGCGATCCTCACGGGCATCGCCGTGGACCAGGCCCAGTCCATCGCCGCAGACATGTCGGGCTCGGCATTCCTCTCCAGGGTTGAACAGCTCAAGATCGGGCCGTTCGACATCGGTGTCGAGCTGGCGCGCTCCACCCAGGAAATCGCGCACTGGCTGGGGCGGAACGCGATCGGATTTCTCGGCACCCTGACGCGGATCGGCATCAACATCGTGGTCGCGCTGTTCGTGGTGTACTACCTTCTCCTCGAGCCCGAGAAGGCCTGGGAACTGGTCAGCCGCAACACGCCGTTTTCCGCGGGCAACACCCTGATCCTGAAGGAGCGGTTCCTCGCGGTCACCTATTCGACGATCATCGGCACCGGGCTGATCGCCATCGTGCAAGGCGCGCTGCTCGCGTTCGGGTTCGTCGTCACGGGACTCCCGACCCCACTGTTCTGGGGGGTGTTGACCGTGATCCTGGCGATTCTTCCGGTCGTCGGCACCGGCATGGTCTGGGTCCCCGCCGCCGCCTACCTGGCGTATTCGGGCCGGTACGGCGCCGCGATCTTCCTCACCGCGCTCGGTGTGGTTGTCATCGGGAACGCCGACCTGGCCATCCGGCCGGCCATCTTCCGCCGCTATGCCAGCGTGCACCCCCTGGTGACCGTCGTCGGCGTGCTGGGGGGCATCACCTATTTCGGCCTGCTCGGCCTGCTGGTGGGACCGCTCGCCATCTCCTACTTTTTCGAGTTGCTCCAGATGTATCGTGAGGAATTCACCAGCACGGCTTCGTCGGCTTCGGCCTGACTCCGGGTTTCCCTTGCTGGCGCCCTCGCCGGCGTCCACTGCTCCTGATCGGTTCCCATGCCTCTCCAGACCACCGTCCTCGCTTCCGCACCTGCCGGATTCGCCACCCCGCTACTCGCGCTGGCGCTGCCGCAGGGCCCACTCCCTGCCTCCCTCGCCGCGCTCGACGCTGCGTCGGGGCAGGCCCTTGCCCGGGTCTATGCCAGCGGCGATTTCAGCGGCAAGGCGGACGAGTTCGCACTGATGCACCCGGCCGGCACAGCGACCCGCCTGCTGCTGCTTGGCCTGGGCAAGGCCGACGAGGTGGCCGGGCGGAAGATCCGGCGGGCCGCGGCCACCGCGGCCAAGCGGGCCCGGATGCTTGGCGTGGTGAGCGCGGCCTTCCATCTTCCGGCGGAATCGCGCGGCAAGGTGACGGCCGCCGAGGCCGGGCAGGCCATCGCCGAAGGGCTGGGATTCGGCGCCTGGCACTTCTCCGAGATGAAGCGACCTCCCGAAGAGCCGAAGCCCGCCCTCGAGCGGTTCGAGGTCCTGGCCCCCGCCGACACCGCCGAGGTCGAGCGCGGGCATGCCATCGGCGCCGCCATCGCGGCGGGGCAGGCCTTCACCCGAGGGCTCCAGGTGCTGCCAGGAAACGTCTGCACCCCGAGCTACCTGGCCCGGACCGCCGAGGAGCTGGCGCAGCGCCACAAGTTCGGCGTCACGGTGCTGGACCTGGCCGCGATCCGGAAGGAGGGGATGGGGGCGCTGCTCAGCGTGGCCCAGGGCAGCGCCGAGGAGCCGCGGTTCATCGCCCTGGAGTACAAGGGCGGGACCGGCGCGCCGGTGGTGCTGGTGGGGAAGGGGGTCACCTTCGACAGCGGAGGGATCTCGATCAAGCCGGCTCAGAGCATGGAAGAGATGAAGTACGACATGTCGGGCGCCGCGGCGGTGCTGGGCACATTCGAGGCGCTGGGCCGCCTGCGACCGAGGCTCAACGTCATCGGGCTGGTGCCCACCACCGAGAATCTGCCCTCGGGAACGGCCATCAAGCCGGGCGACGTGGTGAACAGCCACTTCGGCAAGACCATCGAGATCGTCAATACCGACGCCGAGGGGCGCCTGATCCTCTGTGATGCGCTGAGCTATGCCCGGCGGTACCAGCCGGCGTGCGTGCTCGACGCCGCCACGCTGACGGGAGCTATCGTGGTGGCGCTGGGCCACACCGCCACCGGCGCGATGGGCAATGACGAGGCCCTGGTCGAGGAGGTGCGCCGCGCGGGAGAGCGGTCCGGTGAGCGGGTCTGGCCCATGCCGCTCTGGGACGAGTACCGCGAGCTGAACAAGTCCGACATCGCCGACGTGAAGAACTCGGGCGGACGCCCGGCCGGGAGCATCAGTGCCGGGTGGTTCCTCCGCGAATTTGTCGAGGGCTACCCCTGGGTGCACCTGGACATCGCCGGCACCGCGTACACCGAGCGCGAAGACTCGACGATGGTCAAGGGACCGACCGGTGTGCTGGTTCGATTGTTCTCGGAATTCCTGCTGGGGCGCGCGGGCAAGGCGTGAGACCGAAGGGAGCAGGGAGCAGGGAGCAGGGAGCCGTGGGGACATTCACCGCTCCCCGCTCCCGGCTCCCCGCTCCCTTTCTTGTACTTGCCCTGCTTCTCCTCCCGGCGGCGGTGGCGGCCCAGATCCCGCCCGACTCCATCCGTCCGGACACCCTGACGACCGACACCACCGACGCGACCGGGCGGTATCTCGACGTCCAGAAGCGGGCCGACGTGATCATGTCCACCCTGCCGCTCCTCGGCGTGGAGGGACCGCGGCCCACTGATTTCCGGGTGATCTTCAACCGCGACTCGATGGACTGGTCCGGCTCGGAAACCCTGGGCGACCTGCTGCGCTGGACGCCGGATCTGTTCATCTGGCGCGGTGGCTGGGTGGGCCGGCCTTTGTTCGCGAACTACATGGGCCGGGGAGAGGCCGGAGTCGAGTACTACCTCGACGGCCTGCCGTTCCTCGCCCTGGGGCCGGACAGCGCCGCCACCGACCCCGGGCTCATCGGCCTGAGCCTGCTCGAGAAGGTGGTCGTCGAGCGATGGCCCGGGCTGCTCCGGATCAAGATGTTCACCCGGCAGCATGATCGCCGGGCGCCCGCCAGCCGGATCGGCATCAGCACCGGCGACCGGCGCTTCGCCCGGTACATCGGCGCCCTCGAGCAGCGCTTCGGACACGGCTTCGGCTATGACCTGTCGGCCGACATCGTCAACGTCAATCTCTCGGGGACATCGAACAGCGAATTCAACGAGGCCACCTACCGGGTCCAGTTCGGATACGTGCCCAACGATCACTTCGGACTGTCAGGCGAGGTGCTGGGCTACGACCCCAGCTTCCGCGGCATCACCAATCCGACCGATACCCTGCTGCTGCCGCTCAAGGGCAAACGTCAGGAGGCCCTGCTCCGCGCCTCGTGGGGCACCGGCCCCGGGCGTGAGGGATTTCATGCCGACGGGCTGTTCGGGGCCAGCCACTGGGCCGGGAATGGTGTCACCCAGACAGTCCGGCAGGGCGGGGTCATGCTCAACTACCGGCGCTCCCGGTTCCAGCTCGGGGGGTCGGTGTTCAACCGCTCGGAGGGAACGCCCTGGGACCTGCGGGGAAGCGCGGGGTGGCAGCCGGTGCGCCTGCTCACCCTGAGCGCCGACATCGGCTACCTCACCCATGACGGCGGACGTAACAGCCAGTGGCTCGGCGCCCAGACCGGTCTCCAGCTCCCCGCCGGATTCAGCCTCGTCGGCCAGCTCCGGCAGGGACAGGTGGTTCCCGTCCCGAGCCAGGCGACCGACACCGCCCAGAGCTTCACCGACTGGAAGGGCACGCTGGCATTCGACAGCCGGCTGCTCAGTCTTTCTGCTGACTACGGCAAGCTGTCGGCCTTCGACCCGCGGCCCTTCCCCGGCTTCCCGGGGGTGGACTCGCTCCGACCCACCGGCGACGTCGAGTGGGCGACGTTCACGTACCGCCTGGCGCCTGTGTCCTGGCTGGTGCTGTCAGGCTGGTACACCGACCCCGTCTCGGGCGCGGCCGGGCCGGACGGGACGCCGCCCGGGCATTCGCTCACCGCGCTGACCTTCCGCTCCCGGTTCTGGCGTAAATTCAAGAGCGGGACCTTCGAGCTCAAGGCCCAACTGGCGATGGAATCGTGGAATTCCTGGACCCTCGGCCTGGATCCCTCCGGCACTCCGATCCGCCGGCCCGGGTCCACTTTCCTGCGCAGTCTCGTGGAATTCAGGATCCAGCGATTCATGGTCTTCTGGGACCGGCAGAACCTCACGGGAACCCAGGCCAGCTACACCCTGCCCGGGCTCACCGTCCAGCCCTACGGCAACATCTTCGGGTTCCGGTGGGATTTCCTGAACTGAGTCGTGAGTCGCGAGTCGTGAGTCGTGAGCGATCTCGCCTGGCGGGGTATTCGTTATCCGCGGGGATTGTGTGGGGATGTCTTGCGTTTCTGCTGGGCCACCGCGCCCTGGGCCCGGCAATTTGGGGGGGCGTCGTCGCGGCTGCGCTGCTGGGCCTCGCAATCGGGCGGCTGATCCATCCTCGCTTTGAGGCCAGTCAGGGCTGGAGGCGAGGCGCTTGGCCACTGGTGAGCATCTACGCCGGCGCGCTCGGGTTCGGCGTCGCGGTCGCCCTCTCCGATCTGGTGGTGCACGGCCTTGGAGGCAGGATCCCGAGTGCGGTGCTGCTCGACCCGGTCGTGACTGTTCTCTGGGGTGTCACGATGACCGGATACCTGCTGTTCCTCTGGCCGCTGGCCTGGTTCACCCACTGGGTGATCGAGTGGCGGCTCGGGGAATGACCGGGACCTACCAGTTGCCGAACGTCCAGCCCAGGCCGGAACTCAAGCCGTAGTCGCTGCCCGAGGTGCCCTGGGGTGGCTTGGTGTCCCAGTTGCCGTAGAACGAGAAGTTCCACTTCAGGTCGCCAAAAAGCTTGAAGTAGTAGCTGGCATTGGCGCCGAAGAAGGTCCGGCCATCGGCGTTGAAGGTGGGAAGGGCGGAGCCGCGAAACGAGATGTTGGTCTTGCTGAAGCGGACGAAATTGAAGGTGGCCGCCAGCAGCCCGGTGCCGATGCTCTGGGTGCCGCCCCCCGACACCCCGGGCTGATAGGTGGTGTTCTGCCAGGTCCCTCCCCCCAGGATCGAAATGAGGAGGGTGCTGGTGTTCCTGATGTACCACCCGAGTCCCCCGCCCAGGTTGGTCTGCAGGTCGATTCCCTGTTCCGTGCTGGTCAATCCGCTGGCCGAAGTGGCGTAATAGAAGTTCTTCCAACGCATCAGCTTGCTGGCGTTCAGCACGAGCTGATTGCGCGTGGAAGCGGTGGCGCCGGAACTGGTGGAGAGGCTCGAATTGAAGGCGACTCCGGCGCTCCAGGTCGGCCGCGGGTACACTACGGTCGTGTTGAAGCTGAGCTGGGTGTTGTTGTTGCCCTTGGAGTAGATAAAGCCTGAGGAGATGCTGCCATTCAACCGGTGAAAGAAATGATCCGAAGTCTTGCTCAACTCGGCGATCTGTGCCTTGGGGATGCGGACCTGGCCCCCGGAGACCAGATCCACGTGGAACTCGATGGGCTGGTCCTTGCCGGCCTCTATCGTCGACAGCCGCCCCGAATAGGCTGAGCCATCGGTCGTTTTGATAATGAACAGCTGCGGACTCTCCAGCCGGACCACTTTCGCCCACTCAATCTCGACGGTGCCCGAGACGTAGTCCACGCTGACGCTCAGGGCGCCGGCCGCCAGCGACTTGATTTCGCAGGTCAACTGGTCGCCGTTTGCAAAGTAGAGAACGTCGGTCTTCTCGCCCACCCCGGGGGGCGAGGCGAGGATCAGCGCCGAGGCGAGAATCATCGTTTCGGTGATCATCGTCACTCCGGGTGTCTTGGCGGTGGGGCGTAGCTGGCGGCGACCCGCGGCGGGGGCCGGCCAGCGAAGAACAATACTCTTGCCGCCGCGATCGTGGCGGCGGCGTCCCTGTGACGGCAGTCACCGCGAGAATCTTGCGCCGGCCCCAGATTGGTGTCTCGCGGGCCGAAGCGTTCCCCTTCAGCTCAGAGCCACCCCCCCGCACCCTGCCCGCCGGTGCCCGCACTCGAGGAGTCCCCAGATGCGCTCGTTGAAGGTCCTTGCCCCATCTTTCCTGGTGGGGTCTGCTGTCGTTATTTCGCTCGGATGCTCCAGCATGACCGCTCCAACGGTGAACCTGCCGGCCGGGGACGTCACCATCGTCAAAGGGGCATCGACACTGGGGAACAGCGCATTCAGCCCGAACCCTTTCAGCACCAGCCTGACCGGCGCCAACGCCGGCAAGGTCACCTGGGTGAATGCCGACTATACCTCCACGTACAATGGCAACACCGGGACCACCCACCACCTGGTCTCTGATACCGGACTCTGGCCCGGCACATCTGGAACGATGGGCCCGGCGGCCGCGTTCAGCTACACGTTTACCGCCGCCGGCAGTTACGCCTACCATTGCAGCATCCATCCGGGAATGACGGGAACCATTACGATCACGCCGTAGGGAGTCCAAGGTCCAAGGTCGAAGGTCAACGAATGATCACCGGAGGGGCGTGGGAGCGGACTGCCCCTCCGCCCCTCTGCCCCACCGGCCCCTCGTAGCCAAAGACTTACGCCACAATTAGATTCCGGCCCCTTCCAGAACCGGGGTGTCGGGGCCTTGCCATACAGCATGACGGGGTTCGGCGCCGCGGAGGGGCCGGCAGGCGGCGGGCGCATCCGGGTGGAAATCCGGACCGTCAACCACCGGCACTACAACCCGGCGATCAAGCTCCCCGGCGACCTGGCCTCACTAGAAGGAGAGGTCCGGGAGCGGCTGCGGAGGGAGTTCGACCGGGGGCATGTATCGGTCTCGATCCGCTGGACCGAGCTGCCGCTTCGGGGAACCGGCCTGTCGGTGGACCTCGAGCGGGCGCGTGCTGCGGTGGCCGCGCTCCGGATGCTCAAGGACTCGCTCGCGCTCCCGGGAGAGATCGACCTGGGCCTGGTGGTCCGGCAGCCCGAGGTGCTCTCGACCGCCTCCGCCGAGGAGATGCCTCCAGCGGCCTGGAGCGAAGTCGAGGCAGTCGTGGTCGAGGCCGCCAGGGAATGCCGGACCATGCGCCAGCGGGAAGGGCAGGCCCTGGCGGCGGAGCTCCACCACCGGCTGGATCTGCTGCAGTCGGCGGTGCGGGACATCGCGGAGCAGGCGCCCGAGCGCCTGATGCGCGAGCGGGACCGGCTGAGGCAGTCGGTGGCCCAGTTGCTCGATGGGCGCGCGGTCGATGAAACCCGGCTGGCCCAGGAGCTGGCCTTCCTGGCCGACAAGCTGGACATCACCGAGGAAATCGTCCGGTTCGGCGCCCACGTGCAGGCCGCCCGCGAGGCCCTCGGGGGGGACCAGCCGGTGGGCAAGCAGCTCGGGTTCCTGGCCCAGGAGACTGGGCCGCGAAGTGAACACGATGGGCTCGAAGGCCAACGACGCCACGATCGCCCAGCGGGTCATCGCGATGAAGGGCGAGCTCGAGAAATTCCGCGAGCAGCTGGAGAACCTGGAATGAAGCCGTTCCTCCTGGTGCTCTCCTCGC
The DNA here is from genome assembly GCA_963724265.1 of uncultured Gemmatimonadales bacterium. GTDB lineage: Bacteria > Gemmatimonadota > Gemmatimonadetes > Gemmatimonadales > GWC2-71-9 > DATEHG01. The sequence goes on along the minus strand of CAVRTU010000005.1, from coordinate 714,362 downwards.
CCTCGGGCGGCGGCAAGACGACGATCGCCCGCCGGCTCCTGGCCGCCCGGAGCGACCTCGGGTACTCGATGTCGGCCACGACGCGGGCCCAGCGCCCGGGCGAAGTCCAGGGCCGGGACTACCACTTCCTGAGCGGCGAGGAATTCGAACGCCGCGTCTCGGCAGGAGAGTTCCTGGAGTCGGCGACATACGGCGGTTTTCGCTACGGCACCCTGCGGAACGAAGTGGAGCGGGTGCTCGCTTCCGGGCGCCACGTGATTCTCGACATCGAGGTCGAGGGAGCGCGGCAGGTGCGTCGCAGGTTTCCCGACGCGGTCCAGGTCTTCGTGCTGCCGCCCTCGACCGCGGCGCTGCTCGAGCGGCTCCGGGCGCGGAAGACCGAGTCGCCGGCCGACATGCGGAGACGGCTGGTTACTGCCGGGTCGGAGTTCGCCGCGGTGAGCGAGTACGATTACGTGGTGGTCAACGACGATCTCGACCGCGCGGTGGCCAGCGTGGCAGGCATCATCGACAGCGAGGCGCTCAGGGTGCGGCGACAGGATACGCTGGCCGCCCTGGCCGAGACCCTGCGGCGCGAAGTCAGTGCCGAGGCGGCGCGCCTGGCCAAGGAATGAACCGAGTCAACCCGAAGGAGCACTGATGCGGATCTACACCCCGACCGAAGCGGCCAAGCAGGCCGGCAACAAGTACCTGGGCGTGCTGGTGGCGGCGAAGTTCGCCCGGCACCTGAACGACCTGCCCAAGGACCGGATCGCCGACCGGAAGACCAAGCTGACCACCATGTCGCTCGAGAAGCTGGTGAACGGCGAACTGACGTACAAGCTCATTCGCCGCCGTCGCTCGGAGGCGTAGTCCATGTGGGCCGGCCGGCACGTCGTCCTCGGCGTGTCGGGCGGGATCGCCAGCTACAAGAGCTGCATCCTCGCCCGGCGGCTCGCCGAGCAGGGCGCGTGGGTGGACGTCATCCTTACGGAGGGGGCCGCGGAGTTCGTGCGGCCCCTCACGTTTGAGGCCCTCACCGCGCGGCCCGTCCTCACCTCGCTCTGGCAGCGGGGCGCGGCACTCGAGCACGTCCGCCTGGCTCAGCAGGCCGACCTCATCGTCGTCGCCCCGGCCACCGCCCACCTGATCGCCCGGGCCGCGCAGGGACTGGGCGACGATCTCCTCACCACGCTCCTGCTCGCCGCCACCGTCCCGGTGCTGCTGGCTCCCGCCATGAACGACGCCATGTTCGCCCACCCGGCGACCCAGTCCAACCTGCAGCTCCTCAAGGGTCGTGGTGTGACGGTGGTCGGCCCCGAGGTGGGAGCACTGGCGGAGCGGCCGTCCGACCTGCCGGGAAGGATGAGCGAACCCGAGACCATTCTGGCTCACGCCGCCCGGCTGCTCCGGTCGCGCGGGCAGCTCGCGGGCAAACGGGTGCTGGTCACCGCGGGGCCGACCCGGGAGTCCCTCGATCCGGTTCGCGTCATCTCCAACCGTTCCAGCGGCAAGATGGGCTTCAGGCTGGCGGAAGCCGCCTGGGAACGCGGCGCCGAGGTCATGCTGATCACCGGCCCCTCGGCGCTGCCTGATCCCGTCGGCGTGACGGTGCACCGGGTGGAGACCACGGCCCAGATGGCGGAGGCGGTGGGGGCCGCCCTCCCCGGAGCGGATGTGCTGGTCATGGCGGCGGCCCCGGCGGACTACCGCCCGGCCGAAGCGGTCGAGGCCAAGCGGCCCCGGGTGGAAGGGGCGCTGGCGCTCTCGCTGCTGCCGACCGACGACATTCTGCTTGGCAGCCGGGCGGCCCGGAAGAAGGGGGCGGTGATCGTCGGATTCGCTCTGGAAACCGGGGATGCCGTCGCGAAGGGGCGGGCCAAGCTGCAGAAGAAGGATCTCGACCTGATCGTGGTGAACGATGCGCTGGAGGCGGGCGCGGCGTTCGAGGTGGACACCAACCGGGTGACGATCCTGGACCGGGCCGGCCAGGCATTCGACGTGCCGCTCGGCTCCAAGCGGGCAGTAGCGGAGGCGGTGCTCGACGCGGTAGAGGCTCGCCTTGGCCGATAACCGGCGGCGGTACCTGGCGCAGCAGGCGGAGCTGGGGAGCGACGAAGTCGTTCTCGACGTCCCTCTGAAGGAGCTCTGGGCCCGAGCAAAGGCGACCAAGACTGCCGAGGTCATGCCTCACCAGAACTCGAGAGGGGCCACCGCCCCTCTGACCCCCCGCACCCCCGCGACCGACAGGGAGTCCTTTAGGGCGCAGCAGCTCGACGACGAGCTCTGGCGCAAGAACGCCCCCCCGATTCCGGGCGACGGGATGCTCATCGAGTCGCCTCCGCTGCTGGTGCAGCCGCCGGCGCTGCTCGCCCTGGAGTCGCTGGCGGAGGTGGCCCGCGTCATTTCGATGTGCCGCCAGTGCGGGCTCTGCGAAGGTCGCAAGAACACCGTTCCCGGCGAGGGCGATCCGGCGGCGCGCCTGATGTTCGTGGGCGAGGGCCCGGGGGCCACCGAGGACGAGACCGGGCGCCCCTTTGTCGGCGCGGCCGGCGACCTGCTGACCAAGATGATCGGCTCTATCGGCCTGGCGCGGGAGGCGGTATACATAGCCAACATCGTCAAATGCCGGCCGCCCCAGAACCGGAAGCCCCTCCCCGAAGAGGCGGCGGCCTGCCTGCCGTATCTTCACCGGCAGATCGCGCTGGTGAAGCCGAAGGTGCTGGTCGCCCTCGGCGGCACCGCCGCGGAGGCGCTGCTGGGCGTGCACCAGGCGCTGGGGGCGCTCCGCGGCCGGGTCCATCACTACGACGACACCCCGCTGGTGGTCACCTACCATCCGGCGGCGCTGCTTCGCAACCCGAACTGGAAGAAGCCCACCTGGGATGACATCCGTATCGCCCGCCAGCTCCTCGACCGCTGACGCCGTCGGCGGGCGCTCGGTCCCCTGGAACAACGAGGCCGAGCAGTCCGTGCTGGGCGCCATGGTCCTCGACCAGGACGCGGCGCTCCGCGCCGTCGAGCTGATCGACGACTCGGTCTTCTATCGCGAAGCCCATCGCCGGATCTTCCGCGCCATCCGCCGGCTGCTCGACCAGCGGATGGTCATCGATCCCGTCACCCTCCGGAACGAACTCGACCGCAGCGGCGAACTGGCCGACGTGGGTGGCGGCAGCTACCTCGCCGACCTGTCCGACATGGTGCCCGGCGCGGCGAACCTCGAATACCACATCCAGATCGTCAAGGAAAAGGCCATCCTCCGCAACCTGATCGAGGCGGCGACCTCGATCCTGCAGGAGACCTACGAGGGCCGGAAGCCGGCCAACGACCTGCTGGACCAGGCGGAGACGCGGATCTTCCACGTCGCGCAGGACCGCCAGGGCGAGAATGTTGTCAGGATCAAGGAGCTTCTCTGGCCGACGATGGAGCGCATAGAACTGCTCCAGAAAGCCGGCAAAAGGATTACCGGAGTTCCCAGCGGCTTCACAGATTTGGACGAGCTGACATCGGGGTTTCAGCCCTCCGAGCTGATCGTGGTCGCTGCCCGGCCCTCGATGGGGAAGACAGCTCTCTGCCTGAACATGGCCGCCCACGCGGCCATTGAGCACCGGGCGGGGGTGCTGCTTTTCTCCCTGGAAATGTCGAACGACTCGCTGGTGCAGCGGTTCCTCTGCTCCGAGGGGATGGTGGACGCGATGCGCATGCGGCGGGGCATGCTCTCCGATGCCGACTTCACCCGGCTGGCCCGGGCCGCCGGGGTCCTGTCGGGAGCACCGCTCTTCTTCTTCGACCAGCCGTCGCTGACGGCGCTGCAGGCGCGCTCGGTGTCCCGGCGCCAGATGCGGGAGCAGCCGATCGGACTGATCATCGTGGACTATCTGCAGCTGATGCGGAGCCCGGACACGGCGTCTCAGGGGCGGGTCCAGGAGATCTCCGACATCTCCCGCTCGCTCAAGGCGCTGGCCCGCGAGCTCGAGGTGCCGGTGGTGGCACTCTCGCAGCTGTCGCGCGCCTCCGAGCAGCGAGGCGGCGACCGCAAGCCGATCCTCTCCGACCTGCGCGACTCTGGCGCGATCGAGCAGGACGCGGACATCGTGATGTTCATCCACCGGCCCGAGTATTACGAAGGCAATACCGACAAGGAAGGCAACAGCCTCGAAGGGCAAGGCTGAAGTCATCGTGGCCAAGAACCGCAACGGCCCCACCGGCCACGTGGATCTCTTCTTCCACAAGCAGTACACCCGGTTCGACAACTACTCCGAGCGCCAGGACGGCGACGGCCATGGCGCCTAAGGCCCGGTCGGTCTATCGCTGCACCGAGTGCGGCCACGAACACCCCAAGTGGGTGGGGCGCTGCGAGGGATGCGGGGAATGGAACGTCGTGGCGGAGGAGCCGACGACCGTGGTCGCGAAGTCGTCGCGCCGCGGGCGGGAGGGCGGGAGGGCGGGCGCGGCCGCCGCCGCGACTTACCGCGATCCGCGACATCGCCGAGTCGAAGCTCACCCGCTGGTCCACCGGGCCTCAACGAGCTCGACTTCGTGCTGGGCGGCGGGGTGGTGCCCGGCTCGATGATCCTGGTCGGTGGCGAGCCGGGCATCGGCAAGTCCACCCTGCTGCTCCAGGCGGCGGCCCGGCTCGAGGCGGGCGGCCGCCGGGTGCTCTATGCCAGCGGCGAGGAGTCCCCCGAGCAGGTCCGCCTCCGGGCCGACCGCCTCGAGGAGGACGCCGGCCCGGTGCACGTGGCCGGCGAGACCCGCCTCGAGGCGATTCTCGAAGCCTCCGCCGCGATGGGCGCCGAGATCCTGATTCTCGATTCGATCCAGACGGTCTACTCCGATCTGCTCGAAGGCGCGCCCGGCAACGTCGGCCAGGTCCGCGAGTGCGCCGCCCGGCTGATGCGCTTCGCCAAGGACACCGGCGCCGCGGTCGTGGTCGTGGGGCACGTCACCAAGGGCGGCGGCATCGCCGGCCCCAAGACGCTCGAGCACATCGTGGACACCGTGCTCTACTTCGAAGGGCGAGTCGTCCCTCGACTACCGCCTGCTCCGCGCCACCAAGAACCGCTTCGGCTCGGTGGACGAGGTCGGTGTCTTCTCGATGACCGGCCACGGCCTGGTTCCGGTCGCCAATCCGTCGGCCCTCTTCCTCGATGCCCGGTCCGCGGGCACCAGCGGCAGCGCGGTGACCGCTCTGCTCGAAGGCAGCCGGCCGGTCCTCGTGGAGGTCCAGGCCCTCGCGGCCCGTGCGGGGTTCGGGACGCCGCAGCGGGTCGCGACCGGGCTCGACCAGAAGCGGCTCGCGGTGCTGCTCGCGGTCCTCGAGCGGCGGGGCGGCGTCTCCTTCGGCGACCTCGACGTCTTCGTCCAGGCCACCGCCGGCGTCCGGCTCCGCGAGCCCTCGGCGGACCTGGCCGTCGCGGCGGCGCTGCTCTCCAGCGTGCACAACCGCCCGGCACCTCCCGACGTGCTCTTCCTCGGCGAGATCGGGCTGGGCGGCGAGATCCGTCCGGTCGGCGGCATGGAGCGACGCCTGATCGAGGCGCCGCGACTCGGGTTCACCCGGGTGGTCGCCTCGGCCCGAACCACCGGCCGGCTGCCCGGCATGACGGTCGTGGGGCTGGACCACATCGAACAGCTGGCAGGCGCGCTTGCCGCGTGATGTCGGCGTAGTGGTCGTGGCTGCGGGGCAGGGCACGCGGCTGGGCGGGGAGGTCCCCAAGCAGTTCCGCCTGATTGGCGGCGTCCCGATGCTGCTCCGGGCGCTGCGACCCTTCGTGGCACACCCCGACGTGGTACGCGTGACCGTGGCGCTGCCGGCGGACATCGTGGCCGCGCCCCCGGCCTGGCTTTCCGCGGTGGCCGGTGAAGGGTGTGTGCTGGTGGCCGGTGGCGCCGAGCGCACCGACTCCGCGATGGCGGCGGTCGCGGCCCTGCCTGCGACCTGCGCCATCGTCCTGGTGCATGATGCCGCCCGCCCGTTCGTCGAGCGGGGATTGATCGACGCCGTCATCGCTCGGGCGCGCGAGGGCCGCGGCGCCGTGCCGGCGGTCCCGGTGCGCGACACCTGAAGAAAGCAGCCGAACCCGCGGCCGGAGGGCGGTCACGGCCACCGTGTCCCGTCTCGACCTCTGGCGGGCGCAGACGCCGCAGGGCTTCCCCCGGTCGATGCTGGAGCGGGCCTACCGCCTGGCCCGCGAGCGGGGTGAGCGGGCCACCGATGATGCTGCCCTGGTCGAGGCCGCCGGCGACCCGGTGACGCTGGTGCCAGGATCGGCCCGGAATCTCAAGATCACCACCGCCGAGGATCTCCAGCTGGCCGAGTGCCTCGCCGCCTGGCGCACGTAATGCTGGCGTTCGGCAACGGAATGGAAATCACCGCGGCGCTGCCGCGGGCCGTGCAGCAGCTGCATGCCGACCGGGTGATCGCCTACCCGACCGAGACGGTGTATGGATTGGGGGGCCGGGTCACCCCCGCCGCGCTTGCCTGCCTCAGGCGGGTGAAGGGGAGGGAGGAGGGGAAGGCCTTTGTCGTGCTGGTCGCCGGGCGGAGGATGGCGGAGGAGTGGGGAGTCGAGTTCCCTGGCTCGGCACCATCGCTGGCCGACGCGTGGTGGCCTGGGCCGCTGACCCTGGTGCTGCCCGCGCCATCGGGCCGGTTCCCCGATGAGCTCCGCGGGCCTACGGGCGGTGTCGCCATCCGGCAGAGCCCCCACGCCGGAGCGCGGGCGTTGGTCGAGGCGCTGAATGAGCCCCTGACCTCCACGTCGGCGAACCGGCCCGGGGGTGCGCCGGCCCTCGATGCCCGCGCTATCGTGTCGACTTTCGCACCGGCGGTCGCCGCGGAGGATCTGCTGGTGCTGGACGGGGGGACGCTCGCTCCCTCGCTGCCCTCGACGGTGGTCGAGTTCAGGCAGGGTCAGGCGTCGCTGGTGCGCGAGGGCGCGATCGCCTGGCATGACGTCCGGAGGACGCTCAGGAAATGAAGGTGCTCTTCGTCTGTACCGGCAACACCTGCCGGAGCCCGATGGCCGAATCGCTGCTGCGCCACGAGCTGGCCCGGCGGGGAATCGGCGGCATCGTCGTGGCCTCCGCGGGCACCGGGGCCTGGGAAGGGGCGCCGGTTTCCGAGGGCGCCTACCTCGTTGCCCTGGAAAACGGACTCGACCTCTCGGCCCACCGCGCCCAGCTGCTCAATCGCGAGGTCGTGGCCGACGCCGACCTGGTGTTCACGATGGGGCGGCATCACCGGGTGCGGGTCGAGGAGCTCGGCGGTCTGGGGAAGACCCATCTGCTCGGCGAATTCGCCGGGCGGGGCGGCAAGGAAGCGGAGGTGCCCGATCCCTTCGGCGGACCGCTCGAGGGATACCGGGTGACCTTTGGTGAGCTGCAGGAGCTGATGGAGACGCTGGTAACGCGGCTGGCGGCGGAGAGTCCCCAGTGATCAGCGGCCGCTCACGCGTGTTCGCGATCCTCGGCAAGCCGGTGAGCCACAGCCTGTCGCCGGTGATGCACAACGCCGCGTTCCGGGCGCTCGGGCTCGATGCCATCTACGTCGCGCTGGCCTGCGAGGGAAGCGACGTGGCGGCGGCGATGCACCTGCTGGCCCGCTCCGGCGGCGGCGGCAACGTCACCGTGCCGCACAAGGCCGGCGCGGCCGCGGCGCTGGACCTGGCGACGCCGCTGGTGCGCCGGCTCGAGGCCTGCAACACCTTCTGGAGCGAAGACGGCGCGCTCCACGGCGACAACACCGACGTGGCCGGAGTCAGCGCGGCGCTGGAGCGACTGGACCTGCCTCCCGGTCCCTGGCTCGTCGCGGGGACCGGGGGTGCCGCGCGGGCGGTCGTCGGCGCCGCCGCCGATCATGGGGCCAGTGTGGCGGTGCGCTCGCGGGATGCGGCGCGCCGGTCGGCGTTCGAGCAGTGGATGGCCGGCCTGGGCGTTCAGACCGCGTCACCCGCCGAGTGCACCGTCCTGGTGAATGCCACGCCGCTCGGCCTCCATCCGGGGGACCACCTGCCGATCGCGGCCGACCAGGCTCCCGGGGCCATCGTGGCGCTCGACCTGGTCTATGCGCCGCACGGAACCACCTGGTCCCGCGCCATGCGCGAAGCAGGACTCCGCGTCGCCGACGGCCGCGAAGTGCTGGTGGCCCAGGGGGCCGCCGCGTTCCGGCGCTGGTTTCCGGAGGAGGACCCGCCGACCGAAGTGATGCGTGCCGCGGTGGAGGATGCTCTCCGCTGAGCTGCTGCGCCGCGCCGCGGCGCTCGATCGCTGGCTTCTGCCGGGGAGCTGCCTCCTCTGCCAGGAGCCGGTCGGGCCCGCCGACTCCCTGGTGTGCGACCTCTGCCGGAGCCGCTGGCGCCGGATCGCCGATCCGGTGTGCGATCGATGCGGGCAGCCCAGGTATCTCGACCTGCCCTGTCGGCTCTGCCGTGAATGGCCCGCGGCCCTGGTCAGGGTGCGAAGCGCCACCTGGCTGGATCCACCCGCACGGCGGGCGGTGCACGCACTCAAGTACGAAGGGTGGCGCCGCATCGCCGAGCCGATGGCCGCTGCGATGCAGGCCGGCCTGCCTGGCGGCGGAGACTGGGTCCTTGTCCCGGTGCCGCTGACCTCCGCCAGGGAGCGGCGCCGGGGCTACAACCAGGCGGCGATGCTGGCGGAGGCGCTGGCCAATCGTGCCGGTGCGGTGTGGCGGAGTGACCTGCTCCGCCGGGTCCGGGAAACGCCGACCCAGACGGCGTTGACCCCGCAGGCCCGGGCGGCCAACGTGGCCGGGGCGTTCCAGGCCGCCCGCTGTTCCGGGCTGCGTCTCGTCCTGGTGGACGACGTCTTCACGACCGGGGCCACCCTGGCGGCTGCCGCGGAGGCCCTGGCCAAGGGTGGAGCCGGGGCCGTGGCCGCGGTAACTTTTGCGCGGGCTCGCGAACCACTCGCGGGCAACGGGTAACTCTCAACTGGAGTCATCATGTCCGTCAAAGTCGCCATCAACGGGTTCGGCCGGATTGGCCGGAACGTGCTCCGTGTCGCCGAGGCCTCGGGCAGCCGGGATCTCGAGTTCGTCGCCGTCAACGACCTGACCGACACGAAGACGCTGGCCCATCTGCTCAAGTACGACTCGGTGCATGGCCGCTTCAAGGGCACGGTGACCGCCGAAGGTGACGGCATCACGGTCAACGGGCGACAGCATCAAGGTGCTCAGCCAGAAGGACCCGGCCGCGCTGCCCTGGAAGGACCTGGGCGTGGACATCGTGCTCGAATCGACGGGGCTCTTCACCGACCGGGACAAGGCCGCCAAGCACCTCGCCGGCGGGGCGAAGAAGGTGATCATCTCGGCGCCGGCCAAGCAGGAAGACATCACCATCGTGATGGGCGTCAATCACGAGAAGTACGACGCCAAGGCCCACCACGTCATCAGTAACGCCTCCTGCACCACCAACTGCCTGGTGCCGGTGGTCAAGGTCATCCTGGACAACTTCGGATTCGTCAACGGCTTCATGACGACGATTCACTCCTACACCAACGACCAGAACATCCTCGACCTGCCGCACAAGGACCTGCGCCGGGCCCGCGCCGCCGCCATGTCGATCATTCCGACCACGACCGGTGCCGCCAAGGCCACCAGCCTGGTGATTCCCGAGGTCAAGGGGAAGATCGACGGCGTGGCCCTCCGGGTCCCGACCTGCGACGTCTCGGTGGTGGACCTGACCTGCACCGTGAAGAAGGGCGACCTCGATCGACGAGGTGAACGAACGCCTTCAAGGCCGCCGCGGCCGGCGCGCTCAAGGGTATCCTGGCGGTGAGCGACGAGCCGCTGGTCTCGGTGGACTACATCGGCAACCTGGCCTCGAGCACGGTGGACCTGCCGCTGACCAACGTCATCGACGGCACCCTGGTCCACGTCTCCAGCTGGTACGACAACGAGATGGGCTACTCCGCGCGCTGCGTGGACCTGCTCCGCCACATCGCGGCGCGGCTGTAGCCCCGCCATGAAGAAGCCCCTGCAGTCCCTGGACTCCGCCGCGCTCGACGGGCGGCGGGCGCTGGTCCGGGTCGACTTCAACTGCCCGATCAAGGATGGCGTCGTCAGCGACAACACCCGGATCCGGGCCTCGCTGCCGACCATCCGCTATCTCCGCGACAAGGGCGCCCGGGTCATACTCCTCTCGCACCTGGGCCGCCCCAAGGGCGGCCCCGACCCCAAGTACACCCTGCAGCCCTGCGTCCGGGAGCTGGAAAAGCTGCTCGGCGCGCCGGTCACCTTCATCGCCGATCCGGCCGCGTCCGACGCCGTCACGGTGACCAGGCGGCTGCCGCGGGGCGGCGTCGCCATGGTGGAGAACACCCGGTTCCACCCCGGCGAGGAGAAGAACGATCCCGAGCTCGCCCGCGTCTTCGCGGCGCTGGGCGACTTCTACGTCAATGACGCCTTCGGCTCGGCCCACCGGGCCCATGCGAGCACCGAGGCGGTCGCCCACCTGCTGAAGCCCGCCGTCTCGGGCTTCCTGATGGAACAGGAGCTCAGGTACCTGGGCGAGGCGCTCGATCATCCCCGGCGCCCCTTCGTCGCGGTGCTGGGCGGGGCCAAGGTCTCAGGCAAGATCGATCTGATCGAGGCCCTGCTGCCCAAGGTGGACCAGATCCTGGTGGGCGGTGCCATGGCCTGCACCTTCTTCCGCGCCATGGGGCTCGAGACCGGGAAGTCGCTGGTCGAGGAGGACCGGGTGGAGCTGGCGCGGGCGCTGATGGCCAAGGCGGGGCCGAAGCTGATCCTTCCCGGGGGCGGCGTGATCGCGGAGGAGCTCAAGCCGGGAGTACCGACCCGCTCGGTGCCGCGCGACCAGATCCCCGCGGGGTGGGCCGTCTTCGACATCGACGACGCCACGGCCCGGGATTTCGCCGGCCGGATCGAATCGGCCGACACCGTGGTCTGGAACGGCCCGATGGGAGTCTTCGAGACTCCGCCCTTCGACCGCGGTACGCTGGCCATCGCCGAGTCGATGGCCCGGGCCAGCGCGAAGGGCGCCATCACGGTGGTCGGCGGCGGCGATTCGGCCGCCGCGGTGGCCCAGGCGGGGCTCGAAGCGAAGATGACCCACGTCTCGACCGGGGGCGGCGCCTCGCTCGAATTCCTCGAGGGCAAGGTACTCCCCGGCGTTGCCGCCCTCGACGAAGGCTGATGCGCCGGTGCGCTCGCTGACCTTCGCCGCCAACTGGAAAATGCACCTGGCTCCCGCCGAGGCGCGGGCCTATCGCCGAGCCGGTTCCTGGAGCTGACCCGGCCCGCCGACGGCCGCAGCCTCTGGTTCTTCCCAGCGCCGTGTCGATCGAGGCGACCGCGGAGGCCTTTGCCGCGCGTGGACGACATCCGGGTCGGGGCCCAGGACATCCACTGGGAGCCGAAGGGCGCCTTCACCGGCGCCACCTCGATTCCGCTGGCCGCCGGGCGCCGGTGCGACGGGGGCGCTGGTCGGTCACTCCGAACGCCGTCACGTCTTCGGCGAGACCGACGCGGAGACCGGGCGGAAGGTCCGGGCGCTCCTGGCCGCGGGCCTGATCCCGATGCTCTGCGTCGGCGAAAAGCTGGAGGAGCGGGAGGCGGGGCAGACCGAAGCGGTGTGCCGCCGCCAGCTTCGGGCCGGGCTCGAGGGCGTGGCCTCCGCCGACCTGGCCCGGGTCGTCATCGCCTATGAGCCGGTCTGGGCCATCGGCACCGGCCGGAATGCGACCCCGGCTGATGCCGCCGCCGTCCATCGCGCGATCCGGCACGAGCTCTCGGCCATGGGCCGGACCGGTCGGGCCCGGATCCTCTACGGCGGCAGCGTCAACCGGAGCAACGTCGCTGGCACTGCTGGCCGAGCCGGAGCTCGACGGGGTCCTGGTGGGGGGCGCCAGCCTCGATCCCGAGGCTGGGCCGAGATTGTCGGGATCGGACCGGGTGATTAGTTTCCCGCCCGACTCGAGACGGACCTTCATGTACTATCTGTTGCTCGTTCTGCTGATTCTCGACTGCCTCCTGCTCGCCGTCGTCGTGCTGCTCCAGGCGGGGCAGGGCGGCGGCCTCGCCTCGCTCGGTGGCGGCACGACCGACCTCGTGGTCGGCGGGCGCCAGGCGGCCACCCTGCTGACCAGGATGACCTGGTGGTGCGGCGGGATCTTCCTCGCCCTCTCGCTGGTGCTGGCCATCATGGCGCCGAACCAGGTGAACAGCGCCACACGGGCGCTCCAGGAGCAGCTCCGGCAGCAGCAGGCGCCGGCGCCGGCACCGCTTCCGATCACGCCGGCCCCGCTCGGGGCAGGCGGCTCCGGCCCAGACTCCGTCGGGCGGCGGCACCACCAGTCACACCGGCTCCAGCTCCGAAGGCGCCGGCTCAGTAACCGGAGTGCGGATGCCCACTGTCTTTCCAGGCGGGGTGACGGGATGACCGATCGCCCCGCCTTTGTTTTGCTCGAGGACGGCACCTGGTACGCCGGGACCGCGCCGCCGCTCCCTGCCGCCTGCCTTCGGCGAGGTGGTGTTCACCACCGAACTCTACCGGATACCAGGAGACCTTCACCGATCCCAGCTACCTCGGCCAGATCGTGGTGATGACGGCGCCGATGATCGGCAACTACGGCGTGAATCGCGAAGACATGGAGTCGGGCCGCCCGCAGGTCAGCGGCGTCGTGGTGCGCGAGATGTCGCGCCGGCGCCTCGAACTGGCGGGCGACCAGGATCCTCGACGAGCTGGCTCGCGGAGAGCCGGGTACCCTCTGATCGAAAACGTGGATACCCGCCGGCTCACCCGCCACATCCGGGAGCGGGGGGCGATGCGCGGCGTGATCGCGGAGGGCCAGGAGCCGTCCCCCGTCATCACGCTGCAGCTGATGGACTCCCCCTCGATGAACGGGCTCGATCTCGCCTCCAGGGCGACGGTGGCCGCGACCTGGGAGGAGGGCGAGGGCCCGCTGGTCGTGGCCTACGACTACGGCATGAAGCGGAACATCGTCCGGATGCTGGGCGCCTCGGGGGTGCCGGGTCACGGTGGTTCCGGCCACCACGACGGCGGCCCAGGTGCTGGCCATGCGTCCCGAGGGGCTCTTCCTCTCCAACGGCCCGGGCGATCCCGCCGCGGTGACCTATGCCATGCCGATCATCCGGGAGCTGGCGGAGACCGGCCTTCCCACCTTCGGCATCTGCCTCGGCCACCAGCTCCTCGGACTCGCGTTCGGGGGCAGGACCGTCAAGCTGCCCTATGGTCACCGGGGTGGGAATCATCCGGTCAAGGAGCTGGCGACCGGCAGGGTGCTGATCACCTCCCAGAATCACGGTTTTGCCGTGGATGGGAACGAGTCTGGAGTGCCGGGCGCCCCGATCTGGAGGTCACCCACCTCAATCTGAACGACGGTACCGTGGAAGGTGTTCGCCACAAACGACTTCCGGTTTTCGCCGTGCAATACCACCCGGAAGCCTCTCCAGGACCCCACGACGCCTACCCCCATTTCGGTGAGTTCCTGGGCCTGATTGCGGCCCAGAACCGGTCCGGCGGCCCAACCCCTTGACAGTCAACAGGTAAGCTCGTACTGTCTCCTAGGGCCGATTGACGGCAATGTGGCCGCAAGTGCTGGCCCGACAGGGGGATGGATGACCAAGGCCGATCTCGTTGAAAATGTGACCGCTGCCATCGCCCGAACTGCCGGGCCGATGATCTCCAAGAAGGACTGCGCCCGCGTGGTGGACGCCTTCCTGGACGCGGTCAAGGATGCGCTCAAAGCGCAGCACAACATCGAGGTACGGGGTTTCGGCACATTCAAGATCCGGCGCCGGAAGACTCGCATGGCCCGGAACCCTCGCACCGGCGATCCGGTCGAGGTCGCAGCCCGACCGGTGCCGGTGTTCAAGCCCAGCAAGGAGTTGCGGGCGCTGGTCGCCGACGAGCCGGAGCCTTCCGAGCCGCAGCGGTAGGAGTCGCGGTGACCGCGGTGCCGACGGGCCGGGATTGCTCCCGGCCCGTTCGCCTTTTGTCCTTGAGTCCCAAGGCGCTATCCCCCCTATACTTCAGCATGAGCACCGCCGCCACGATCTCCCTCAGGGTCCGGGTCCTCCTCTTTGCCAGTTACGCCGATCTCGCCGGCAATGGGGAACTCGAGGTGACGACTGCGGCGCCCGCCACGGTCGCCGACGTCGTTCGACGGGTGCGGGAGCTCGCCCCCGGTGGGGATCGGATGCCGCCGCGGCCGCTGGTGGCACGAAACCAGGTACACGCCAATCTCGACGATCCGGTCCGTGACGGTGACGAGATCGCCATCCTGCCGCCGATGGCCGGGGGATGAGCCCGCCGGGGATGCCTCTCCTGACCAGAGATCCCATTCAGCTCGATCGGCTGATCGCCCGGGTCGGGGGCCCGGCCCGCGGCGGAATCGCGACCTTTCTCGGGATCGTGCGGGATCACCAGGATGGGCGCACGGTGACCGGACTCGAGTACAACGCCTACGAACCGATGGCGGAGGCGGAATGCGCCCGGATCGTCGCGGAGGCGGCGGCCCAGTGGCCGGTCACGCGTGGCGCTCGAGCACCGGCTGGGCCGTCTCGCCATCGGTGACATTGCCGTCGCCATCGCGGCTGCGGCCGACCACCGCGACGACGCCTTCGAGGCCTGCCGCTACGTGATCGAGCAGCTCAAGCGGCGGGTTCCGATCTGGAAGCGTGAGGACTACGCCGACGGCTCGACCGCGTGGGTCGATCCCACCAAGCGACCCGGCGGCGCCCCATGGCTGAGCCCGTCCAGCGACCTCCCTCGGCCGCCCGCTGGGCAGCCTGCGGCTCTCGGTGACCGATCGCTGCAACATGCGCTGCCGGTACTGCATGCCGGAGGAGGAGTACATCTGGCTCCCCCGGGCGTCGATCCTCACCTTCGAGGAGCTGCATCGACTGGTCGGGATCTTCGCGTCGCTGGGAGTGGGCAAGTACCGCCTGACCGGCGGGGAGCCGCTCCTCCGGCACGACCTCGCCGGGCTGGTTGCACTCGCTGTCGCCGACCTCCGGTGTCGCCGACCTGGCGATGACCACCAACGGGATCCTGCTGGCCCCGCAGGCGGAGGCGCTCAAGGCCGCGGGCCTCGGCCGGATCACGGTGAGTCTCGATACGCTGCGGCCGGAACGGATGATCGCCTTCGCCCGGAGTGCCCGGCACCACGAGGTACTGGAGGGCATTCGGGGCGCCCGCGCCGCCGGGTTCGAGAGGTTGAAGCTCAACTCGGTCGTCATCCGCGGCTACAACGACGATGAGGTGACCGAGCTGC
Source organism: uncultured Gemmatimonadales bacterium (assembly GCA_963724265.1). Lineage (GTDB taxonomy): Bacteria > Gemmatimonadota > Gemmatimonadetes > Gemmatimonadales > GWC2-71-9 > DATEHG01. The sequence continues at coordinate 699,101 of CAVRTU010000005.1, read as the reverse complement.
TCGACTTCGCCCGGGCGGAGCAGGCGGAGCTCCGCTACATCGAATACATGGACGTGGGCGGCGCCACGGCGTGGAGTCAGGACCAGGTCGTCTCCCGCGACGAGATCCTCGAGCGCCTTGGCCGGCGGTTCGGCCCGCCGGAGCCGCTGGCCAGCGGGCATGACAGCCGGGCCCCGGCCGAACGGTACCGGCTGGCGGACGGGACGATCTTCGGCATCGTCGCCTCCACCACGGCCCCGTTCTGTCGTGACTGCGATCGCGCCCGGCTCACTGCCGACGGGACGCTGTTCCTCTGTCTCTATGCCCGCGACGGGCTCGACCTGCGGGCGCCGCTGCGGGGCGGCGCTAGCGACGAGGAAATCGCCGGCCTGATCCGGGGCGCCTGGGGCGCCCGGGACGACCGCGGCGCCGAGCAGCGCCTGGCACAGATCGGCCGCGGGGCGCTCTACCCGGTCGAGTCGCTGCGGGTGGATCCGCATCGCGAGATGCATGTCCGAGGCGGCTGACGCTGCTGCGCGGTGGGGCAGGGGGGCAGGGGGGCGGCTTGAACGTGGATATACCGGCTCCGTCTCGCCAAGTTGACTTGGCCGGCTCCACGAGACGCGCTACAATACGCAGCATTCTCACCGCCCCCCTGCCCCTCTGCCCCCCTGCCCGCCATGTCTCTCCACATCGCCCTGATCCAGCCCCAGATTCCGCCCAACACGGGCAACATCGCCCGGCTCTGCGTCGGGGCGGATGTGCCGCTGCACCTGATCGGCCCGCTGGGCTTCGATCTCGATGACCGGCACCTGAAGCGGGCGGGCCTCGACTACTGGGATCAGCTCGATCTCTGGGTGCACCCCGACTGGTTCGGCTTCCGCGACGCCATCGCGCGCGACCGCTGCCTCTACTTCTCGGCCAACGCGGAGCGCGACCTCGCGGAGGCGCCGTTCAAGCCCAACAGCGTGCTCATCTTCGGCAACGAGACCGACGGGATGCCGGCCCGGATCCTCGAGAAGCACCCGGAGTACTGCTTCAGGATCCCGATGTCGGGCGACGTGCGGAGCATGAACCTGGCGAACGCGGTGAGCGTGGTGCTCTACGAGGGCCTGCGCCGGCTCGGGCAGGCTCCTGGGGAGGCGCCCGCCTTCGACGTCCCGGAGGGCGCGAAGAAGCCCGGTCGGGGTCGCGGCCGTCGTGGCGGCCGCCGTCCCAGGAGCAAACCCGCGGGCGGGCGCGGCTGAGCGCGCGCGGCGCTCTTCATTATTGCCCGCGCTGGTTTGCCCGGCCCCTTTAGCGGCAGTATCTTCCGTTTCCTCCTTCCTGACCAGACATGCTCAACAAGATCACCGTCATCGGCGCCGGCAACGTGGGCGCGACCGCGGCCCAGCGCGTCGCCGAGAAGAACCTGGCCCGCACCGTCGTCATGGTGGATGTGGTGGAGGGCATCCCCCAGGGCAAGGGGCTCGACCAGTGGCAGTCCGCCCCGATCGAGGGCTTCGACACCCGGGTCATCGGCAGCAACGGCTACGACGAGGCGGCGGACTCCGACCTGTTCATCGTGACCGCCGGCATCGCGCGGAAGCCCGGCATGAGCCGCGACGACCTGGTGAAGACCAACGCCGGGATCGTCCAGCTCGGTGGGCGAGCAGATCCGCCGCGTGGCCCCGAAGAGCATCGTGATCGTGGTCTCCAATCCGCTCGACGTGATGTGCTACGTCGCGATGAAGGCGACCGGCTTCCCCCGTGAGCGGGTGATCGGCATGGCCGGCGTGCTCGACACGGCGCGCTACCGCGCCTTCCTGGCCGAGGCGCTCGACGTCTCGGTCGAGGACATCCAGGCCATGGTGCTGGGCGGCCACGGCGACACGATGGTGCCGCTGGTGTCCTACACGACCGTGTCCGGGATCCCGGTCACACAGCTGCTGGCGCAGGACAAGCTCGACGCGATCGTCAACCGGACCCGCAACGGCGGCGCGGAGATCGTGGCCTACCTCAAGACCGGCTCGGCCTACTACGCGCCCAGCGCGGCGGCGGTGCAGATGGTCGAGGCGATCGCGCTCGACAAGAAGCGGATCCTGCCCTGCGCCGCCTGGCTCCAGGGCGAGTACGGGCTCAAGGACGTCTTCTGCGGCGTCCCCTGCAAGCTGGGCCGCAACGGTCTCGAGCAGATGCTCGAGGTGACCCTGACCGCCCAGGAGCGCGCCGACCTGCACAAGTCGGCCGAGGCGGTGCGTGACACCATGAAGGCGCTCGGGTAGGCGGGATGCGAACCCTGGTCGCGCTCTATCGCTCCACCGTCGGGAAGAAGGTCATCATGGGCCGTCACCGGCGCTCATCATGATCGGCTTCCTGCTGACCCACGTCGCGGCGAACCTGCTGAGTTTCGAGGGCCCGCAGAAGATCAACGCCTACTCGGCGTTCCTCCATTCGACGGGCGAGGTCCTCTGGATCGCCCGGGGCGTCCTGCTCGGCTCCGCTGGTGCTCCACGTCGTGGCGGCGGTCCAGCTGACGCTGCTCGACCGGGCCGCGCGGCCGGTGGAGTACGCGCGGCGGAAGGCCCAGGTCTCCACCCTTGCCTCGACGACCCTGCGCTGGGGCGGGCTGCTGCTCCTCGCCTTCATCGTCTATCACCTGCTGCACTTCACGATCGGCAGCGTCCATCCGGTCCTTCCTCGAAGGCGACCCCTACCGGCAACGTGGTGACCGGATTCCAGGGCCATCCGGTCGTCGTCGGCTTCTACCTGGTCGCGATGATCGGCGCTGGGCCTCCACCTCTATCACGGCGGCTCGACCATGTTCCAGTCGCTGGGTTTGAGCCACCCCTCCTATGACCGGAGCCGCCAGCGTCTCATGCGGCTGGTCGCGGTCCTGGTCGCCGTAGGTTTCGCCGCGGTGCCGGTGGGAGTCGCGTTGGGAGTCATTCGGTGAGCAGGGAGCAGGGAGCAGGGAGCGGTGACGCAGGACTGCTCCCGGCTCCCCGCTCCCCGCTCCCTTCCATTCGGGAGTCCGAAGCATGGAACTAGTCTCCGGTGCCCCCTCCGGCCCGCTGGCCGAGAAGTGGGACCGCCACAAGTTCGAGATGAAGCTGGTCAACCCGGCCAACAAGCGGAAATTCAGCGTCATCGTGGTCGGCTCCGGCCTGGCGGGCGGGTCGGCGGCGGCCACGCTCGGCGAGCTGGGCTACCAGGTCCAGTGCTTCTGCTTCCAGGACAGCCCGCGCCGGGCCCACAGCATCGCGGCCCAGGGCGGCATCAACGCGGCCAAGAACTACCAGAACGACGGCGACAGCATCTAGCGGCTGTTCTACGACACGATCAAGGGCGGCGACTTCCGGGCCCGCGAGGCCAACGTCTACCGCCTGGCCCAGATCAGCGTCAACATCATCGACCAGTGCGTGGCGCAGGGTGTGCCGTTCGCCCGGGAATACGGCGGCCTGCTGGCCAACCGGTCGTTCGGCGGGGCCCAGGTCTCGCGGACCTTCTACGCGCGCGGGCCAGACCGGACAGCAGCTCCTGCTCGGCGCCTACCAGGCGCTGGAGCGCCAGATCGCGGCGGGCACGGTCGAGATGTACCCCCGCACCGAGATGCTGGACCTGGTCGTGGTCGACGGGCGGGCCCGCGGCATCGTGACCCGCGACCTGGTCACGGGCAAGATCGAGACCCACCTCGCCGACGCGGTGGTCCTGGCCACCGGCGGCTACGGCAACGTCTTCTACCTCTCCACCAACGCCAAGGGCTGCAACGTCACCGCCACCTGGCGGGCCTACAAGCCGCGGCGCGGCCTTCGCCAACCCCTGCTTCACGCAGATCCACCCGACCTGCATCCCGGTCAGCGGCGACTACCAGTCGAAGCTGACGCTGATGAGCGAGTCGCTGCGCAACGACGGCCGGGTCTGGGTGCCGAAGCAGCGGGGCGACAACCGCGCGCCCGGACGAGATTCCCGAAGCCGAGCGGGACTACTACCTCGAGCGGAAGTACCCCAGCTACGGCAACCTCTGCCCCGCGGGACATCGCCTCCCGCGCCGCCAAGGAGGCCTGCGACGACGGCCGCGGCGTCGGCCGAGACGGGCCTCGGCGTCTACCTCGACTTCGCGCGACGCCATCCAGCGCCTCGGCGAGACACCGATCCGCGAGCGCTACGGCAACCTCTTCGAGATGTACCAGCGGATCACCGACGAGGACCCGTACAAGGTCCCGATGCGGATCTATCCCGGCGGTGCACTACACGATGGGCGGGCTCTGGGTGGACTACAACCTGATGAGCACCATTCCCGGGCTGCTACGTCCTCGGCGAGGCCAACTTCTCCGACCACGGCGCCAACCGGCTGGGCGCCAGCGCGCTGATGCAGGGGCTGGCCGACGGCTACTTCGTGCTTCCGTACACCATCGGCGACTACCTCGCCAGCCAGCCGCTGGCGCCGGTGGCGGCGGATCACCCGGAGGTGCGCGCGGCCGAGGAGGCGGTGCGGTCCCGTACCAGCCGCCTGCTCGTCGATCAGGGGCAGCCGGACCGTCGATTCCTTCCACCGCGAGCTGGGCAAGCTGCTCTGGGACAAGTGCGGCATGGCGCGGAACGCGGCGGGGCTCAAGGAGGCGCTGGCCCGCATTCCCGCGCTCCGGGAGGAGTTCTGGCAAGAACGTGAACGTGCCGGGCAGCGGCGAGGAGCTGAACCAGGCGCTCGAGAAGGCCGGCCGGGTGGCGGACTTCCTGGAGTTCGCCGAGCTGATGTGCCGTGACGCGCTGCACCGCGAGGAGTCGTGCGGCGGGCACTTCCGCGACCGAGTACCAGACGCCGGACGGCGAGGCGCGGCGCGACGACGAGCACTTCACCTATGTGGCGGCCTGGGAATACCAGGGCGACGGCAGGCCCGCTCTGCTGCACAAGGAACCGCTCGAGTTCGAGAACGTGCAGCTGAGCACGCGGAGCTACAAGTAATGAACCTGACCCTCCACGTCTGGCGCCAGCGGAGCGCCGCCGAGCCGGGCCGCCTGGTGCGCTACGAGGCGCGGGACGTCAGTCCCGACATGTCGTTCCTCGAGATGCTCGACGTGGTCAACGAGGGCCTGATCGGCGAAGGGCGAGGAGCCGATCGCCTTCGATCACGACTGCCGCGAGGGCATCTGCGGCAGCTGCGGCATGATGATCAACGGGGTGGCGCACGGGCCGATGAAGGGCACGGCCACCTGCCAGCTGCACATGCGGAGCTTCCGCGACGGGGACGAGATCTACATCGAGCCGTGGCGCGCCCGCGCCTTCCCGGTGCTCCGCGACCTGGTGGTGGATCGCAGCGCCTTCGACCGGATCATCGCAGGCCGGCGGGTACGTGAGCGTCTCGACCGGCAGCGCGCCGGACGCCAACGCCCTGCCGGTGCCCAAGCCCGACTGCCGACCTGGCGATGGATGCCGCGGCCTGCATCGGCTGCGGCGCCTGCGTCGCGGCCTGCCCCAACGCCTCGGCGATGCTCTTCACGTCGGCCAAGATCGGCCATCTCGGCATGCTGCCCCAGGGACAGGCCGAGCGGCAGCGGCGGGCGCTCGCCATGGTGACCCGGATGGATCTCGAGGGATTCGGCGGCTGCACCTGGCACGGCGAGTGCCAGGAGGCCTGCCCCAAGGAGATCAGCGTCGAGTGGATTTCGCGGATGTATCGCGACTACGCCCGGGCCAGCCTGGCGTGGCGCGAGGAAGCGGCCAGCGAAGGAGCGATTTGAAGTCAACCGGCCGCCGGTACCTCATCGCGGTACTCCTCGCCCTTTCCGGCTTCTCCGACATCTCTATCTTCCCGGCGCGGCTCCTGGCACAGTCGAGCCCGTACCTCCATCTCTCCGCGCTGGCCATTCCATCGTATACCTCCGTCGACCCGGTCCCGGGCGGGTCCGGCCTCGACGAGTTCCGCGTCACCCAGGCAATGCTGATGGTGCATGCCGGCGCCTTGACCGACCGGCTCCGGTTGCTCGGCACCTTCAACGCCGAGGGGTGGACGATGCCGGCCGGCGAGCTGGGCATCGGCGTCTGGGGCGAGGGATTCTACGACCGGCGCCACCCGCACACCTACGTGATGGAGTTGATGCTCACCGGTGACCAGCCGCTGGGCAGTGACTTCCGCGTCAGCCTGAGCGCAGGGAAGGGATTTGCCCCCTACGGCTCCGACGATCCGATGAACCGGCCCACCGTCATCTTTCCGGTGAACCACCATTGGGGTCAGATTCTGGAGCGGGCCGTGCTGATCGGCGGGGTGAGCTGGCGGGTGCTGACGTTCGAGGCGGGGCTGTTCAACGGCGACGAGCCCGAATACCCGTCGCAGTGGCCCAACATGGACCGTTTCGGCGATTCCTGGTCGGCCCGGCTGACGGTCCGGCCCATGGCGGGGCTCGAGTTCCAGGGTTCCCACGCCGAGGTCAAGAGCCCGGAGAACCGGGCGGGGGCCGGCCTCGAGAATTCCAAATGGAGCCTGTCGGGCCGGGCCGACCGGCCCGCTCTGGGGTGGCAAGGGCTACCTGTTCGGCGAGTGGGCCGAGAATGACGAGGCCTCGGGGACGTTTGTCTGGCGCAGCTTTCTGTTCGAGGGTGCATGGAGCCGGGGCGGGCATCGTCCCTACTACCGGTACGAGAACACCGACCGCCCGGAGGAGACCCGCACCTCCGACCCGTTTCACGCACCCCGCCCGATCTTCGAGAACTCGATTGTCGGCACGACGCGCTGGTCGATCAACACCCTGGGCTACGGTTATGAATTCGGCCGGCCCGATGGCTTCTCTGTCCAGCCGATGCTGGAGGTGTCCAATGCGTTCGTCGAGACGGTGGGCGGGGGAATCTTCGATCCGCAGGTGTTCTATGGCGGCCAGGTGTTCTGGAGCGTGACCGCCGCGGTACGGCTCGGCTGGCGCATGGCGGGGCACCGGATGGGGCGCTACGGCGTGCTTGACGACCCGCCTCCGACCGAACCGATGGTGCACCACCACATGGAATGAGGTACCGCATGCGTGCAGGTTCAGTGGTCATGCAGCTGGCGGGCGCTCTGGGAGCAGCGGCACTGGTCGCGCTGCCTGGCTGCAAGTCGAGTCCGACGGATACGACCCCGACGCCAACTCCGACCCGGCCCTTCACGGTGCTCGCGGGCGGCAACGACGTCCCGGCGCGCTATTCCTCGGATCTCTGGGTGCAGGGAGGCTATGCCTACACGGGCACCTGGAACTGGATCGAGCGGACCTCCGGGGTCGCCAGCCGCGCGGCGCTGAACGTCTTTCAGCTCGGGGGCACCGGGGCGCCGACCCTGGTGGACTCGCTGATCATTGCCAACATCACCACGGTCAGCGACGTCGAGGTGAGCCCCGACGGGAAGTGGCTGGTCTTCAGCGCCGAGGGAAACACCGAGGACGGCCTCTACGTGTACGACCTGGCGGACGCCGCCCACCCGGTGTTCAAGGCCCGCTACCTGGTGGACACGGGGCTGCACACCGCCTCGCTTGCCACGCTGGGCGGCGTGCTGTACGCCTTCGCGGCCAAGAACCCGGCATCGCCGGCGCTGATGGTGTTCGACCTCTCGCAGCTGGCCGCCGACACCATTCTGCTCACCACCACCGTCTCCGTGGCTGCCAATTATGGCCTCCACGACACATTCATCCGGGACGGCATCGCCTTCCTCTTCGCGTGGAACAGCGGGGCGCTGATCTACGACGTGGGCGGGGGCACCCTGGGCGGGTCGCCGGCCTCCCCCAGGCTCATCGGCACGGCGGTGACGGCCGGCGGTGAAGTCCACAACGGCTGGTGGTACCACGCTCCTGGCGGGTCGAAGCGCTATCTCTTCATCGGGCAGGAAGGGCCGGGGTCGGTGGGGTCCTCCTCGTCGGGCGATATCCACGTGGTGGACGTCTCCAACCTCGCCGCCCCCATCGAAGTCGCCGCATACCACATGGCCGGAGCGGGGACCCACAATTTCTGGGTGGACGAGACCCGGGAGATCCTCTACGCCGCCTACTACAACGGTGGCGTGGTGGCCCTCGACATCTCCGGGACCCTGAGTGGCGACCTCTCGAGCCGGGAGATCGCCCGGATTCAGCCGGGCGGGACCGGCAACACCTACATGTGGGGCGTCCACCTCTACAACGGCTCGCTCTACGCCATCGACATGCTCAGCGGTCTCTGGCAGCTCAAGGTTCCCCAGTAACCACAACGGAAACGCAGAGACGCAGAGACCGCCGAGGCGATTCGAATTCCTCTGCGTCCTCTGCGTCTCTGCGATTTGTCCCTGTCGGGCCTACTGCGTTACCGGCTTGGGCCACTGGTTGTTGGTGCGGTCCAGGTCGACGAAGCCGGTATCGGGATCGATGACCACGCTGGTCACTGCCGCGGGGCCGGGCACCACCGCGGTGTAGCGGTTGCCGTAGAACCAGACCTCGACCGGCAGATCGAGCGTGCGCCGGGTCCCGTCGTCGAACAGCAGGGACAGGTCCACCGGCATGACCAGCGGACCGAGGTTCGCGAGGTAGATCCGCGAGGAACGGGCGCCGGTCGAGTCGGTCACCACGCGCACCGAGTCCACCGCCTGGTCCAGGCTGCCGGTGGTATAGAACCACGACCGCCAGAACCAGTCGAGATCCTCGCCCAGGCCGTCGTTCATTGTCCGGAAGAAGTCCGCCGGGGTCGGGTGCTTGAAGGCCCAGCGCCGGATGTACTCGCGGAAAACGGGATCGAACCGCTGGGGGCTGGTGATCCGGTCGCGCAGCATCACCAATCCCACCGCCGGCTTGTTGTACGCCACCTGGCCCAGCGCGCTGGTGCGGTCGGCTGGCAGGATCGGCGGCTCCCGGTCCCGCCCGGTCTGCTGGAACGCCACCCAGCTGGCGGCGGTACCCCGTCCCCGGTCGTGGCCGAACTTCTTCCTGAAGTTGTAGTAGTTGATGAAGGTGTTGAACCCCTCGTCCATCCACGGGTAGAGCCGTTCGTTGCTGCCGACGACCATGGGGAACCAGGTGTGGCCGAATTCGTGGTCGGTCACCCCGTAGAGCCCCTCCTCGCTCCGCCGGTTGGCGCAGAAGACGATCATGGGGTACTCCATACCGCCTTCGATACCGTTCACGTTGCTGGCGTAGGGGTAGGGATAGGTGAACCACTGGGTCGAGTAGTTCTCGATGGCCGTCTTGCCGTACTGGGTCGCGAACCTCCAGAGCGAGTCCCCCGCCGGCGGATAGAAGCTCATGACCATCGTGCGCCCGCCGTTGACCCGGGCGGCGTCCCAGATGAAATGGCTGGCGGCAGCCCAGGCGAAGTCGCGCACGCTGTCGGCGGTGAACCGCCAGGTCAGCATTCCCGCCCGGCGCGACTGGCCGCGAGGAGGCCTGCCCGATCTCGTCCCGGCCGCGGATGATCGACGGTCGAGTCGCTGGTCCGGGCGCGGGCCAGTCGTGCACGCTGGGCCGCGGTCAGCACCGTCTCGGGGTTCCGCAGCGTCCCGGTGGCCGCCACGAGCATGCTGGCCGGAACGGTCAGGCTGACGTCGAAGCTGCCATACTCGAGGTAGAACTCGCCCTGGCCGTAGTACTGCTCGCTGTTCCAGCCCCGGACGTCGTCATACACCGCCATGCGCGGGTACCACTGCGCCACCTCGTAGACCCAGTCACCGGAGACCAGCTCGAGGCCCATCCGGTTGGCGTTGGGTCCGAAGGGGAACGACCAGGCCAGCTCGAAGACCGTCCTGGCGCCCGGCGGGAGCGGCCGCACCAGGTCGAGGCGCATCACGGTGCCGTTGACGAACCAGGCCACTGAGGCCGCGCGGCCCGGGACCGCCGATCCCGTGGCAGGCCTGGCCTCGGCGACGCGGGTCAGCGTGTAGCCCCCGGTGGCTCCCGCGGTGCCGAACCGGGCTCCCGGATCGTAGATCAGGGAGCCGCGGCTGCCCTCGCGGAAGAGATTCTGGTCCACCTGGAGCCAGACGTAGCGCAGCGTGTCCGGCGAGTTGTTGCTGTAGCTGATCCGCTCCTGGCCGGTGACGGTCTTGGCTGCCGTGTCGAGGGTGGCCTTGATGACGTAGTCGGCCCGCTGCTGCCAGTACCCCTTGCCCGGCGCGCCGCTTCCGGTGCGCACGGCAGTCGGGGTCGGCAGGTCGAGGCGGCGGAACGGGGAGGTATCGGTGGTGGCGGCGGGGAGGGCGGGGGCGCGGGGCGCCGCCACCGGCTCCTGGGCCTCGGCGCCGGTCGTGACGACGACCAGCACCGTCAGGGCTGCGAGGATTCGCACGGGCAACTTCCGTTCAAGAAGGGGAAGGATGAGATTGTGGGATGCCTCTACGAAAAGTCCTGGTGCGCGTTTCACGGCTGCTCGCGGGGAGTGTGCTGCCACTCTGCGCCGCCACCGGTTCCCTATCGGCCCAGGCCCTGCCCGGATATACCGATGCCGCCACCGGGCCGGAACGGATCCTGGAAGCGCGCCTCGCCACCTACGGCGACAGTCTCGCCGCTCGCGAGAACCGGCGCCAGCTCAGCGCCGGCGCCCACGTCGCGGGCACGCCTGCCCAGCAGGCCACCGCCGCCTACGTCCTGCGGTTGCAGGCCGGCTTCGGGCTGGACACCAGCCGGGTGGATTTCGACGCCTTCATGCCCTGCCCGGAATCGACCCTCGTCGAGCTGCGTGCGCCAGTCGTCCGCCGGCTCTCGCTCGAGGAACCCCCGATTGCCGGCGATCCGATGACCGCCCTCCCGCCCTGGCGGGCCATGAACGCCTACAGCGGCGCGGGAGACGTGACCGCCCCGCTGGTCTACGTCAACTACGGGCTGCCGGCTGACTACGCGCAGCTCGATTCGCTGGGGGGCAGCGTCCGGGGCCGGGTGGTCATCGCCCGGTATGGACGGAGCTACCGCGGCATCAAGGTTCGCGAGGCCGAGTCGCGTGGGGCCGTGGCGGTACTCCTGTACTCCGATCCACAGGACGACGGCTACGTCCGGGGAGACGTGTACCCCGAGGGGCCGTTCCGGAATCCCGACGGCGTGCAACGCGGCAGCGTCTTCAACGGCGAGGGCGATCCTTCCACGCCGCTATGGCCCTCGGTGGCCGGCGCCCGCCGCATGCCGGAGGACTCCATGGATATCTCGCGGATTCCCGTGGTTCCCCTTGGCTATCGCAATGCCGCCCTGCTGCTGGAGCCGCTCCGCGGCCCGTCGGTCCCGCAGGGATGGCAGGGAGGCCTTCCGTTCCGCTATCACATCGGGGGAGACGGCCCCCCGGTCCGGGTGGCGGTCTGGCGTGAGCATGGCAGAGCCGCCTACAAGCGGATCACCGATACCTTCGCCACCCTGCGCGGCAGCACCTGGCCTGACGAGCTGGTGGTCGTCGGCGGGCACCGCGACGCCTGGGGCCCGGGGGCCCGTGACAACGTCGGAGGGACGGCGGCAGTCATCGAGGCGGCCCGGGCCTGGGGCCGAGCGGCGGCCGGGGGGTCCCGCCCGCGGCGGACGCTGGTCTTCGCCACCTGGGACGCGGAGGAGTGGGGATTGCTCGGCTCGGCGGAATGGGTGGAATCGGTCGAGACCACCCTTCCAGGGAGAGTCGTCGCCTACGTCAATCTCGACGACGCGGCCGACGGCCGGCGTTTCGGAGCGTCGGGCACCGCCACTCTGCAGGGGGTGATCCGGGACGTGACTCGCCTGGTGCGCCAGCCGGGTGATACCGTGTCGGTGTACACCGCCTGGCGGCGGGCGCAGGCCGTTCCCGATTCCGCGGAGCCGGCCCAGGGCGATCTCGGCGGCGGCTCCGACTATGCCAGCTTCTACAACCACCTCGGCATCCCTGCGATCGACTTCGGCTTTGGCGGAGCGCCCGGCGGCAGTCTATCACTCCGCCTACGACACCGACGCATTCCAGGACCGCTTCGGCGATCCGGGCGCCCTCAGCATCGTGGCCGCCGGACGGATCACGGCGCTCGTCATGGCGCGGCTGGGCAACGCCGACCTGATTCCCTACGACTACACCGCCCTGGCCTCCTACCTCCGGCGCCTGACCGGTGCCCTCGTCGCGGAGGCCGACAGGCGGCATGTGGCGGTAGATCTCGATCCCGCTGCTGGCCGCGACGGACAGCCTGGCCGCCTCCGGCGATTCGTTCGGTCGACGGCTCAACGATCTGCCGGCCTCCGCTCCACCGGCGGCGGTATGCGGCGGCCAACCGGCTGCTGCTCCAGGCGGAGCCGGCCCTGACTCGCGCCTCGGGGCTCTCGGGGCGCCCCTGGCAACGAAACTTGATCTTTGCCTCCGACCGGGACGATGGCTATGCCGATGTTCCCTTTCCCGGGATCAGTGAGGCGATTCGGGACCGGTCACCGACCGCCGCCGGGCAGGAGGTGAGCGATCTGGTGGCTCGCCTCAAGACCGCCTCAGCGCTCGTCTCCAAGGCGGCATCAGAAGTTATTGACAGATAATCATTTACAGATTTGAGCCCGACTTGGCACTCAGGGTTGACAAGTGCCAAATCGGGCTTATCATTGGCTCCGTCGTTAGCAGTCACGCCCTGTAAGTGCCAAGGCCGAGAATCTCCGGCCTGGCTTGTCCAATTCACTTCAGACGTTGCAGGAGGGTGGAAATGTCCACCGCGACGAAGAGCAAGAGCAAGATCAAGATCCATCCGCTCGAGGACCGGGTCGTGATCCGGCCGGCGGATGAGGCCGAGACGATGCGCGGCGGCCTGTACATCCCCGACACCGCCAAGGAAAAGCCGACCCAGGGCGAGGTGGTCGCCGTCGGTCCGGGCCGGTTCGAAAAGGGTGAGCGCGTCCAGATGGACGTGGTCGTCGGCGACAAGGTCATCTACGGCAAGTACAGCGGCACCCCGTACACTGTCGACGGCGAAGAGCTCATCATCATCAAGGCCTCCGACATTCTCGCCAAGATCGGCTGAACATCGCCCAGGAGAACGACACATGGCTGCCAAGGAACTGATGTTCAACGTCGACGCCCGCGCCAAGCTCAAGAAGGGCGTGGACGCCCTGGCCGACGCGGTCAAGGTGACCCTCGGCCCCAAGGGCCGGAACGTCGTCATCGACAAGAAGTTCGGCTCGCCGACCGTCACCAAGGACGGCGTGACCGTGGCCAAGGAAATCGAGCTGGCCGACCCGATCGAGAACATGGGCGCCCAGATGGTCAAGGAAGTCGCCACCAAGACCAGCGACCTGGCCGGCGACGGCACCACCACCGCGACCGTGCTGGCCCAGGCCATCTTCCGCGAAGGCCTCAAGAACGTCACCGCCGGCGCCAACCCGATGGAGCTCAAGCGCGGCATCGACAAGGCCGTCGAGGCCATCGTCGGCCGAGCTCAAGTCGCTCTCGGTGCCCGTCGAAGGGCAAGAAGGAGATCGCCCAGGTCGGCACCATCTCGGCCAACAACGACGCCGAGATCGGCAAGCTGATCGCCGAGGCGATGGAAAAGGTCGGCAAGGACGGCGTGATCACGGTCGAGGAGGCCAAGGGCCTCGAGACCACGCTGGAGACGGTCGACGGCATGCAGTTCGACCGCGGCTACCTCTCGCCCTACTTCGTCACCGATCCGGAGAAGATGGAGGCCGTGCTGGACGACGCCTACATCCTGATCCACGACAAGAAGATCTCGGCGATGAAGGAGCTGCTCCCGGTCCTCGAGAAGGTGGCCCAGACCGGCAAGCCCCTGCTGATCATCGCCGAGGACGTCGAGGGCGAGGCGCTGGCCACCCTGGTGGTCAACAAGCTGCGCGGCACCCTGAAGGTCGCCGCCGTCAAGGCGCCGGGCTTCGGCGACCGCCGCAAGGAAATGCTCGCGCGACATCGCCGATGCTGACCGGCGGCAAGGTGATCTCCGAGGAACTCGGCTTCAAGCTCGAGAACGCGGTCCTCAACGACCTCGGCCGGGCCAAGCGGGTCGTGATCGACAAGGACAACACCACCATCATCGACGGCAGCGGCAAGGCCGACGACATCCAGGGCCGGATCGCCGAGATCAAGGCCGCGATCGACAAGAGCACCAGCGACTACGACCGCGAGAAGCTGCAGGAGCGGCTGGCCAAGCTCTCCGGCGGCGTGGCGGTGATCAACGTCGGCGCCGCGACCGAGACCGAGATGAAGGAGAAGAAGGCCCGGGTCGAGGACGCGCTGCACGCGACCCGCGCCGCGGTCGAAGAGGGCATCGTGCCCGGCGGCGGCGTGGCGCTGATCCGGGCCCAGCCGGTGCTCGACAAGGTCAAGGGCACCGAAGACGAGAAGATCGGCGTCGAGATCGTGCGCCGCGCCCTCGAGGAGCCGATCCGGATGATCGCCCAGAACGCGGGCGTCGAGGGCTCGATCGTCGTGGCCAAGGTCAAGGAGTCGAAGGACAAGAACTTCGGCTACAACGCCGCGCACCGACGTCTACGAGGACCTGGTCAAGGCCGGCGTCATCGACCCGACCAAGGTCACCCGCACGGCGCTGCAGAACGCGGCCTCGATCGCCGGCCTGCTCCTGACCACCGAGTGCGTGGTGGTCGAGCGGAAGGAAGAGAAGCCGGCCCCGGCGGCGCCCGGGTGGCGGCGGCATGGGCGGGATGTACTAGCACACCGGCAGGAATCTTGATCGGAAACGCCCCGGACTCCGGTCCGGGGCGTTTCGTTTGTGGCGTCGGCGCTGTGTCCTGGCTCACTGGCGAAGGGGTGGGCGTTCCCCTAGCGTTCAGTGACACTCACCCACGGAGAGGACATGCGATACGGTCAGGCACTGGGGATGGCGATGTGGCTCGGCCTCGCGGCGGCGTCGCCGGCGGCCGCCCAGCACTTGTCGATTTCGCCGACGATCGGCGTCTACATTCCGACGACGGACCTGTACAACGCCGCCACCGGAGGGACGTTCAAGCAGGAAGTCGCCCTTTCGCTCGGTGGCCGGCTGGGCCTCTGGTTCAGCGACCGGGTCGGCATCCAGGCCACCGGCAACTGGGTGCCCAGTTCCTTGCAGTACACCCTGACCCCTGGGGGGGCCACCCAGACCGGCAGCGCCGATCTCTGGTTCGGGAGCGGGCGCCTGACCGTCTTCCTGATCAAGCCCAGCAGCCCGATCTACCTTGCCATCGGCGGCGGGGTGGGCGTGGTCGGCCGCAGCGGCGCGGCGTACGACAGCCTCAGTACCGTCGGAGTCCAGTCGACCAGCGATGTGAGCGGCGTGGCCAGCGTCGGCGCCGGCATCCACCTCGGCCCGCTGCAGCTGTATGCCACGGCCGATGACTATATCTACAACGCGACCCTGAGCGGCACCACGGTGACCAACTCGCAGCAGCAGAATGACATTCAGCTGGCCGTCGGCCTCGGCATCCCGCTGGGCGGGAAGTCGCGCTGAACGACTCCACACGAATTCAGGGAGGGTGCGGTGACGTTCAGGACAATGCTGGTGATCGCCGGACTGCTTGGGGCGGTGGCCCTCCCCGCTGCCGCGCAGGGGCCGTCCGTCCTTGGCACGTGGGAGGCATCGCTCAAGGATGCCAAGCGGAAGGACGCCCCACGGACCGTGATCGTGCGACCCGACTCGAGCGCGAGCTACGGGACCGAGACGGTGCGGTGGCGGATCACCGGGCCGAAGACCATCCTCCTCGCCCTGGGCGGCGAGTGGGTGAGCTACGACTTCAAGGTCAGCAGTGACAAGCTGACGCTCTCAGGCGGTGACCTCGAAAAGCCGATCACCCTTACCAAGCTCGGGCCACCGACCGCCCGGCCCGACTCGATTCCCGTCCCGCCGGATCCCGACAAGAGTTGAACCAGGTGGGTAGCAGGCATGCGGCGCCCCGGCCATGGCCGGGGCGCCGCTGTTTCGTGGGGGTCAACCGACGGGCGCGACGGGCTGGGCCAGCTCGATCGGTGAGAGGGGCTGATCCTGGAGAGCGACGTGCAGCGAGCCGGTGTATCCCCGCTCGCGGAGCGCCGGTTCCACGGTGCGCCGTGCCGTCTCGGGGTCGTTGCAGCGGGCGCTGAGGTGGGCCAGCACCACGGTGGAAAGCCCCGGGTGGTGGATTTCGCAGAGCAGCTCGGCGGCGGCCCGATTGGAGAGGTGGCCACCCGAGCCGGAGATCCGCTCGCGCACGGAGGCCGGGTAATCGCTGGTGCGCAGCATCACCTCGTCGTGATTGGCCTCGATCACCAGGGCGGTGCACCCCGCCAGGAGCCACCGTACCGCGGCGGTGGGCCGGCCAAGGTCGTAGGCGACTCCGAGTCGAAGCCCTTCCGCCTCCACCGCGATGGCGATCGGCTGGGCGGCGTCGTGGCTCGTGGCGCAGGCCTGGATGCGGAACGAACCCGCCGACGCCTCGCCCATCGGCGCGAGCGGCCGGAACGGGGCGTGGGAAAATCTGCCCCGCAGCGCCGACCAGGTGCCCTCGGAGGTCAGGACCGGAATGCCCAGGTCCTTCGCGAGTCGGGGTGCGCCCGAGGCATGGTCGCCGTGCTCATGGGTCAGGACGAGTCCCACGACCTGGTCGAGCGCCAGGCCGGCGGTGGCCGCCCGCCGCTGGATCTCGCGGGCGCTGAACCCGGCGTCGATCAGGAGGATCTGTCCGCGATGCCGGATGGCGAGGGCGTTGCCCCCGGAGCCGGAGCCGAACACGTAGAGGGTGTTCACCCGGCGGCCACCAGGCGGCGATGCAGCGCCTCGAGCGACTCGCGCCGTCCGGCGGTCAGCTCGATTCCCCGGCGCGGCAGGACGCGCTGGGCGATCTTGAGGAATCCCTCACCGCTCATCCGCTCGGTGCCCCCGTGGCCCCAGGCGAAGGGAGGCACATACCTGGGGACCGGCGCGGACCCGAAGAGATTCGCCCCGGCACCGATGACGGTGCCGGTCGAGAGCAGAGTGCCGATCGCCGTCTTGGCGTGGTCTCCGATCAGGCTGCCCAGGAACTGGCGCCCGGTGGCCAGGCGGTGGCCGGCGACCTCGACCGTCACCTCGCCGTAGGTGTTCTTGAGGTTTGAGGTGGTAGTTCCCGCTCCCAGATTGACCCAGGTGCCAAGCACGGAGTGGCCCACGAATCCATCGTGGCTCTTATTCGCGTAGCCCAGGAAGAGGCTGCTCGACACCTCGCCGCGAACCACCGACCAGGGGCCGAACACGGATGCCCGGAGGAAACCTCCCATCAGCCGGGAGCGGGCCCCGGCGTACAGCGGTCCCTCGAGCCGGGTGCCGCTTCGCACCTCGACGCCTTCCTCGAGGATGATGGCTCCATGCCTGACATCAAACACGACGCCGGGCTCCACCAGGGCACCGAGGCTGATCACCTCGACGGGGTCGCCGAGGACGACGGACCCTTCGGGGATGTCATCACGGGGCTGATCGTGAAAATCGGCACAGTCGGCCTGGAGGAATCCATCCAGGGCGGCCAGCAGGTCCCACGCCCCTTCGAGCGGCAACCCCTCGACCTCGACCCCGGGACCGTCATCGTGCGGACCGGCCCACTCCTCGCCAGCCGCGACCAGCCACCCGACCGAGGCGCCACCATGCGTCAGGCGGCGGGTGCCGGGCGCGAGCCCGGGTGGAACGCCCGACGGGGCGAACCAGCTGGCGCCGATGACGGCGGGGCCCCGCAGCACCCCGATGGTGGTGACGTCGGGCTCGTCGAACTCGCACCACCCGGCGACGTGATCCGCGAGGATCCCCGCCGTCTGCGCCTGCAGCAGTCCCTCCCAGCGCTCCCGGATGCGCCAGATGCCCGCTCTGAGCTCGCAGATCGGGCGGACTGCGCTGAAGGGGGCCCATGCCGGGCCGGGTGCGGGAGGGTCGTACAAGTAGAGCGGTGTGGCGCCCCCTGCCGGCGATCCGGTCACTCCATGTCCCTCACTTCCCGGGGCAGGCGGTCCAGCACGCTCTTGAGGTCGGCCGCCATGGTCCGCGGAATGACCAGTATCCTCCCGTTGGCCCGGACGACGACGAGTTCGCGCACACCGGCGAGCACGATCGGCTCGTCATCGCTCCAGGCCACGCAGTCCTGGGCGCCGTGGAAGTACACCGGGCCGACGGCGACGTTGCCCTGTTCATCGCGGGTCCGCACCCGGGGGAGGGCATCCCAGGTGCCGACGTCATCCCAGGTGAATCGCCCGGGCACCACGGCGACGTCCGGGCTCCGTTCCAGGACCCCGACGTCGATGGAGATGGGAGTGATCCGCTGGAAGAAGCCGGCCACGTCTCCCCGGTCGAGCAGGTCGAGGTGGGGGGCAATCTCCGGCGTATGGCGCCGGACCTCCTCCAGCAGCAGGTCGGCCCGCCAGGCAAACAGCCCGCTGTTCCAGAGGGCGCCATCGGCCATCAGGTCGAGTGCGGTCGCGGCATCGGGCTTCTCGGTGAAGCGACGTACCGCCCGGGCCTCCCGGTCGAGGCGGTCGCCGGGGACGATGTATCCGTAACCGGTCTCGGGGCGGGTGGGGACGATACCGACCGTAACCAGCCGGTGGTGGGCCGCGGCGATTCCGAGCGCCACGTCGGCGGTCTGCCGGAAGGCGGGTTCGTCACGGATCACCCAGTCGGCGTGAAGGGAGAGCACTTCGGCATCCGGATCGCGGCGCCACGCTTCATGGGAGGCCCAGACCAGGGCGGGCCCGGTCGACGCGGCCCGCGGCTCGACCAGGACGTTCTCGGCAGGCAGCTGGAGCAGATCGCGCAGGGCGCTGGCGATGCCGGCGCCGGTTACCAGGAGGATCCGCTCGCGCGGAACAAGTCCTTCCAGGCGCCCTACCGCCTGTTCAGCCGTGGAGGTCGGGCCGGCGAGAGGGAGGAGCTGCTTGGGGCGGTCGGGCGTGCTGAGGGGCCAGAATCGCGTGCCCGAGCCGCCGGCCAGGATGACGGCCCAGCGCATCAGAGCAGGGCGGCAACCGCGGAGACGTGCTGTCGCAGGTCGTACAGCAGGATTCCGGCGTTGGAGCCCGGGGTGGGAAGGAGGAAGAGGAGGTGCCCGTCGGTCAGCGACGAGAAGATGACCAGGCGGTCGCCGAACTCGAGCACGCCGGTGGTGAGCGGATCACCCTCGAGGGCGCGGCCCAGACCTCGGGCGCCCTGGGCGACCGTCGCGGTCAGGGCCGCGATCGCTTCCGCGTCGAGCCCCTCGCCGCCCGGCGTGGTCGATCGGGAGCCCGTCGCCGCTGACGACGACCACGGCATCGACCCCCTCGCGGGCGGCCAGTCCCCGGACGAATTCGCGCAAGCTGGGCATCAGCGGCTCAGGACCTCGTGGCGCTGGGAAGGGGGAATGCCGGCGACCGCCGGGTGCAGAACGGTAGGACTGCATGCGGGCGAAGTCAAGCAATGACGGTGGGTTGACCCGCTTCCGTCGGCGTCCTTAGCTTCCTCCCCCATGAACACTCGCTTCAAGGCCCTGGCGGCCGCCGTGCTGGCGGCCGCCGCCGCGTGCAATCCGAACACTTCGCTCCCTGCGGCGAGCATCAACAACGTCCTCGACACGGTGACGCTGGGGGCGATCATCGGGACGCCGCTGACGACTCCGAGCGGGTTCTCGGTCGCGCTCGACCGTCCCGTCCGCACCGACATCGAATCGAACTTCGATTTCGTGTTCAACGTGGACAGCCTGGGGCATTCCGGTCTTCCTGACCACCCAGGTCCTGCGCATACCCTCCGCGTCGCCGCTCCGGCCGGGCTTCATCGTGTCGACGGTGGCCTTCGACAGCATGGTGACCGCGCCGCTCAACGGCTACATCACCGACCGCCCCTTCTCAGCCGAAGTCGGCAAGACCTACTACGTGCGCTCCTCGCTGGTGTGCACCTCGCTGAGTTCGGCCATCTACGGCAAACTCCAGGTCCTCGATTTCGACCCGGTGAATCACGAGGTAACCTTCAAGGTGCTGGTGGACAGCAACTGCGGTTATCACTCGCTGCTGCCGGGCCGGCCGACCTTCTAGCGCCCCCGTGATCGACATCCGACTTCTGCGCCAGGAGCCCGAGGCCACGCGGGCGTCGCTGGCGCGTCGCCTCGATGCCTCCCTGGCCGGCGTCCTCGACCAGCTGGCCGGGCTCGACGCTCGCCGCCGCGAGATCATCGGCCGGGTCGAGGCGCTGAAGGCCGAGCGCAACAGCGCCACCGAAGAGGTCGCGCGCCTGAAGAAGGCGGGCCAGCCGGCCGAGGCGCAGATGGCGCGCCTCAAGGCGTCGGGCGAGGAGGTCAAGGCGCTGGACGCAGAGCTGCGCGTCGTCGAGACCGAGCTCGAGGCGGTCATTGCTCACCGTCCCCAACCTGCCGCTCCCTGGTGTTCCCGACGGCGACGCGACGGCCAACCAGGTCGTTCGGAGCTGGGGGGCGCCGCCCGCCTTCGGGTTCACACCCAGGCCGCACTGGGAGCTGGGCGCCGATCTCGGGCTCTTCGATCTTCCCCGGGGCGCCAAGGTGACCGGGTCCGGATTCCCGCTGTTCACCGGGCCTGGGGCGCGGCTGGTCCGGGCCCTCGCCAACTTCATGCTCGATCTCCACACGCCGTGAGCACGGCTACCTGGAAATCGCGCCGCCCTACCTCGTGAACCGGGCCTCGATGACCGGCACCGGGCAGCTGCCCAAGTTCGCCGAGGAGCTCTACGCGGTGCCGTCGGACGAGCTGTACCTGATTCCCGACCGCCGAGGTCCCGGTGACGAACCTCTACCGGGACGAGATCCTCGACGGGGCCCAGCTCCCCATCGGGCTGGTGGCGTGGACCCCCTGTTTCCGGCGGGAGGCGGGCGCCCACGGCAAGGACACCCGGGGGCTGATCCGGGTGCACCAGTTCGACAAGGTGGAGCTGGTGCGGCTCTGCCGGCCCGAGGACAGCGCCGACGGAGCACGAGCGGATCACCGCGCACGCCGAAGCGGTGCTGCAGCGCCTCGAGATTCCGTACCGCGTGGTGGCACTGGCGGCCGGTGACACCGGTTTCGCGAGCGCCGCGACCTACGATCTCGAGGTCTGGGCCGGCGGCGTCGGGCGGCTGGCTCGAGGTCTCGAGCGCCTCGACCTTCACCGACTTCCAGGCCCGGCGGGCCAATATCCGGTTCCGCCGCGGGCCGGGCGCCAAGCCGGAGTTCGTCCACACGCTGAACGCCTCCGGGGTCGCCTTTCCGCGGACCATCATCGCCCTGCTGGAGAACAACCAGCAGGCCGATGGCATCGGTGCGGGTCCCGGCGGCGCTGGCGCCGTACCTGGGCACCGATCGCCTCGAGTCCCGTGCGTAGCAAGCGCGTGCGCCGGTACGCGCCGGCGCTGGTGATCGGGCTCGTGGTCATCCTGGCGGGACTGAGCGGCGGCCTCCGGGCTCATCGTCGCGCGGCACTTTCAGTCGGACGCCACGGCGGTGAGCCGCCTCTTCGCCGGAGTCTTCGCGGGCCTGAACAGCTCCCAGGCCGGGGGCGAGGCCGATGCGCTGCTCCGGCTCGGCGAACAGGTCCGGGCCCAGGGCATTCCGCTGGTGGTGACCGACGGCACCGGGCGGGTGACCGCGGCGGCCAACCTCCCGTTCGAGGCGCCGCTCGACGATCCGCGCGTCCGGGCCTACGCCGCCGCGGCTGGACCGAGTCCAATCCGCCGATCAGCGACGAGGTGGTGGGGACGGTGCACTACGGCCCGCTGCCGGCCAAGCGGCAGCTGACGCTGCTCGTCGGTCCTCCAGGCGCTCACCGTGCTCCTGATGCTGAGCGTCGGGTTCGTCGCCTATCGGCACCGCGATGGCGGCCCAGCGGGACCGGCTCTGGGTGGCGATGGCCCGCGAGGCGGCCCACCAGATGGGCACGCCGCTCACCAGCCTGCAGGGCTGGATCGAGGTGGTGCGGTCCCGGCCGACGCCGCCGCCCGGCCTGGCCGACCACCTGGCGGCCGACGCGGAGCGGCTGGAGCGGGTGGCCCAGCGGTTCGAGCGGATCGGCAACGTCACGCGGCGCGAGCCGATCGGCCTCGGCGCCCTGGCCGACCGGGTGGCGGGCTATTTCCGGCCCCGGCTGCCGCGGCACGCCAATCCGATCACGCCTGGTGGTCGAGGCGGCCGGTGCCGGGCCCGATGGTGCTGGGCGACCCGATCCTGCTCGAGTGGGCGCTGGAGTCGCTGGTGAAGAACGCCATCGACGCCCTCAAGGGACAGAGCGGGTACCATCACCCTTGCCACCGGCGTCGAGACCGACGACGGCGCGATCCTGCGGGTGCAGGACGACGGCCCGGGCGTCGCGCGCGAGATCCGGCGCACGCTGTTCGAGCCCGGCATCACCACCAAGTCGGGCGGCTGGGGCATCGGCCTGGCGCTGGCCCGGCGGGTGGTCGAGGACGGCCACGGCGGCGAGCTGGCACTCGAAACGACCGAGCGGGGCGCCTGCTTCCTGATCCGGATCCCGATGCATGACCAGTCCTGACGACCGGCGCTCCGCGACTGCTCCAGGCCCTGAATCCCGCCCAGCGGGAGGCGGTCGAGCACGTGCACGGCCCGCTGCTGGTCGTGGCCGGCGCCGGGTCCGGGCAAGACCCGGGTCCTCACCACGCGGATCGCCCGGCTCATCGACGAGCACGGGGTGGCGCCGGGCCGGATCCTCGCCGTCACCTTCACCAACAAGGCCGCCGGCGAAATGAAGGAGCGGATCGGCCGCCTCCTGGGCCGCGACCCCTCCGGGCTCTGGATCGGCACCTTCCACTCGCTCTCGGCCCGGCTGCTCCGGCGCGAGGCCGAGGCCCTCGGCTTCACCCGCCAGTTCACCATCTACGACGAGGACGACCGGCTCAGCCTCATCCGCCGGCTGATGGAGCAGCGGGGGCACTCGACCAAGCTGTTTCCGCCCCGCGCGGTCCAGGCGATCATCTCCTCGGCCAAGAACCGGATGGTCGATGCCGAGCGCGCTGGCCGCGGGGCGCCGTTCGACCGCATGGTCCAGGTGGCGGCCGGATGTCCAGGGCGCGATGGCCGCGCGCGCTGAAGAGCGCCAACGCGATGGACTTCGACGACCTGCTGCTGCATCCGCTCGCGCTCTTCCGGGAGCAGCCCGATCGGCTGCGGGCCTGGCAGGGCCGCTTCCCCTTCCTGCTGGTGGACGAGTTCCAGGACACCAACCGGGCCCAGTACCAGCTCATCCGCGCGCTGGGCAGCCACGGCAACGTCAGCGCGGTGGGCGACGACGACCAGTCGATCTACGGCTGGCGCGGCGCCGACGTGCGCAACATGCGGGACTTCCAGGAGGATTTCCCGGCGACGCGCGCTGGTGCGGCTGGAGGAGAACTACCGCTCCACCCGCGTGGTGCTCGACGCGGCCAACGCCGTCATCGCCGAGAACAGCGGCCGCATCGGCAAGACCCTGCGCACCCGGCGGCAGGGCGGGGAGCCGGTCACGCTGGTCGCCGCGGCCGACGAGCGCGACGAGGCGGAGTGGATCGCGCGGGAGCTCGCGACCCGGACGTGCCGCCGGCGACTGGGGCCTCCGCGAGATGGCGATCCTCTACCGCACCAACGCGCAGTCGCGCGCCCTCGAGGAAGCGCTGCGCCGCGCCGGGCTGCCGTACCGGATCATCGGGGCGATCAGCTTCTACGACCGCCGCGAGGTGAAGGACCTGCTGGCCTACCTGCGGCTGATCGCCAATCCCGCCGACGACGAGGCCTTCCTCCGCGCGGTCGGGGTGCCGCGGCGCGGGCTCGGCGACACCAGCCTGCTCGTGTTGCAGCAGGCGCGCGCGCCAGGTGGCAGAAGCCGCTGCTCGACACCGCCCGGATCGCGGACCGGGTCAGCGAGCTCCGGCCCAACGTGCGCGACGCGCTTCCGGAACTTCGCCGCGCTGATCGATGCCCTCCGGGAGCCGACGTCGCCACCTGGACCCCGGCCCAGGTGCTCGAGGAGGTGATCCGGGTCATCGACTACGAGAAGGTCCTGATGGAGGAGGGCCCCGAGGGGGCCGAGCGCTGGGAGAACGTGCGCGAACTGCTGGCCAGCGCGGCCGACTGGTCCGAGGTGGCGGTCGCCGAGGAGGAGGAGGAAGGAACGCCGCTCGAGCGGTTCCTGGCCGAGGCGGCGCTGCTCAGCTCCGCACGACTCGATCGCGGGCGACACCGAGGGCGTCACCCTGATGACGCTCCACACCGCCAAGGGGCTGGAGTGGCCGGTCGTCGTGCTGGCCGGGCTGGAGGACGGGCTCTTCCCGCTGGGCCGCGCCGAGGAGCAGGAGGGAGGCCTCGAAGAGGAGCGCCGCCTCTGCTACGTTGGGCTGACCCGGGCCAAGGACAAGCTGTACCTCTCCTGGGCCCGGGCCCGGCGCCGGGGCGGGGAACTGCGGCCGGGCCGCGCCTCGCGCTTCCTGCGAGCCGTGCCGCCGGAACTGGTCGAGGAGCGGCGGACGAGCGCGCTGTGGGCGCCGGAGTCGGCCTGGGGCAGGCGGGCAGAGGGGCACGGAAGGGCTACCGACGGGCGCAGCGCGGCGCCGGTTGGGGCAGTCGTCGCGACCGCTCCCGCACTTCCGCGACCGCTCAGCCAGTCCAGGGCCCTGCCGTCCGAGGAGGTTTCGCAGGACGCCCCGCGCTACGTCAAGGGCGAACGGGTCCGGCATCGCCGCTTCGGGGGCGGCGTCATCCAGGGGCTGACCGGCACCGGGCGGGACCTCAAGGTGGCCGTCGCGTTCGACGACGACGAAGTCGGAGTCAAGCAGCTGCTCGTGGCCTACGCCGGCCTCGAGCGCGACATGGAGAGCGCATGAGCATCGGCAGGAAGGAAGTGCTGCACGTGGCCCGGCTGGCGGAACTGGCGGTGGCCGACGCCGACGTGCCCACGCTGGTCGAGCAGTTGGACCGGATCGTGGACTTCGTGGCCCAGCTCAACGAGGTGCCCGCCGGCGAAGCAGGCGCCTCCGTTCGTGGCCGGGCCCGGCCCAGGTCACGCTGCGCGAGGACGTGATCGCGCCCGTTCCGCTGGGCCGGACCCCAGAGCAGATCGCGCCCGAGTTCCGCGACGGCCTCTTCCTCGTGCCCCGGCTCGGCGCCATGGAGGAGGCATGAGCGCGGTCGCCGGCATCGCGGAGGCGGTGGCCGGCGGGCGTCGCACCGCCGACCAGGGCTCGCGGGAGACCGCCGCCCACCTGGCGCGGGTCGAGCGCGAGGGCCTGAATGCGACCCTGCACTGGTCGCCCGAGCTGCTCGACGCCGAGGCGAAGCGCGCCGACGAGACCATCCGGGCCGCGTCGGCCCGCCGGCTCCCGCTGCCGCTCGCCGGGGTGCCGGTCGTGCTCAAGGACAACATCGTCACCCGCGAGCAGCCGACCACCTGCGCCTCGCGGATCCTGGAGGGCTACGTCTCGCCGTTCGACGCCACCGCCGTGCAGCGGCTCCGCGCGCACGGCGCGCTGATCGCCGCCAAGGCCAACATGGACGAGTTCGCCATGGGCTCGTCGACCGAGCACTCCGCCTTCGGGCGGGTCCGGCATCCGACCCACCCCGACCGGGTGCCGGGCGGATCGTCCGGCGGGAGCGCGGCGCTGGTGGCGGCCGGCGTCGTCCCGGCGGCGCTCGGCTCCGAGACCGGCGGCTCGGTGCGTCAGCCCGCGAGCTTCTGCGGCATCGTCGGCGTCAAGCCGACCTACGGCCGGGTGAGCCGCTTCGGCCTGGTGGCGTTCGGCTCGTCGCTCGACTGCATCAGCGTCTTCGGCCGCAAGGTGGACGACGCCGCGCGGGTGCTCGCCACGATCAGCGGCCACGACCCCTACGATGCGACGACCGCCAGGCTGCCGCCGCTCGAGCTCGCAGCCGCCGCGCTCCGATCTCAAGGGGCTGACCTTCGGGATGCCGAGGGAGTACTTCCCGGCCGATCTCGACGGCGGCGTGCGGGCCGCGCTCGATCGCGCCGTGGCACAGATCAAGGCGCTGGGCGGCGAGGTGAAGGAGGTGTCGCTGCCCCACTCGAAGTACGCGGTGCCGACCTACTACATCGTGGCGCCGGCCGAGGCGGCGGCCAACCTCGCCCGGTTCGACGGCGTCCGGTACGGGCCGCGCAAGAGCCCGCCCGGCGGCGACCTGCGCGCCCTCTACCAGGCCACCCGCGGCGAGGGGTTCGGCGCCGAGGTGCGGCGCCGGATCCTGATCGGCACCTACGTGCTGAGCTCGGGCTACTACGACGCCTACTATCGGAAGGCGCAGCAGGTCCGCGCCCTGATCGCGCAGGATTTCCGCGCCGCCTTCGAGCGCCAGGGCGCCGACTTCCTGCTGACGCCGACGACGCCGACTCCCGCCTTCAAGGCCGGTGACAAGACCTCCGACCCGGTGGCGATGTACCTGGCCGACATCTTCGTCTGCGCGGTGAGCCTGGCCGGGCTGCCGGCGCTGAGCCTGCCGGTCGGCCTCTCCGAGGGACTGCCGGTCGGCCTGCAGCTGATCGGACCCGACTTCGCGGAGGCCGGGCTGCTGTCCACCGCGGCGGCGCTCGAGGCCGTCATCCCGGCCGCCGCGGAGGTGCGCTGATGGCCTGGGAAACCGTCATCGGCCTCGAGGTCCACGTCCAGCTCCGCACCGCGACCAAGATGTTCTGCGGCTGCGAGAACCGGTTCGGCGAGGAGCCCAACACGCTGGTCTGCCCGGTCTGCCTCGGCCTGCCCGGGCGCGCTCCCGGTGCCGAACGCCGAGGCGATCCGGCTCGCGGTCCGCGCGGCGCTCGCGCTGGGGTGCACGGTGCACGAGACCAGCGTCTTCGCGCGCAAGAACTACTTCTATCCCGACCTGCCCAAGGGCTACCAGATCTCGCAGTTCGACCGCCCGCTGGCCACCGGCGGCGCGGTCGCGTTCGACTCGCCGGACCGGGGCCGAATCACGGTCGGGATCACCCGGCTGCACGTCGAGGAGGACGCCGGCAAGTCGCTCCACGACCGGGTGCCGGGACAGACCGCCATCGACCTCAACCGGGCCGGCACGCCGCTGGCGGAGATCGTGAGCGAGCCCGACCTGCGGAGCCCCGCCGAGGCGCGGGCCTACCTCACCGTTCTCAAGCAGCTGCTGCTCTACGCCGGGGTCAGCGACTGCGACATGGAGAAGGGCAGCCTGCGGGTCGACGCCAACATCTCGATCCGGCCGGCCGGCACCGACGACGCTCGGCACCAAGACCGAGGTCAAGAACATGAACAGCTTCGCCAACGTCGAGCGCGCGCTGGAGGCGGAGCGGGACCGGCAGATGGCGGTGCTCGAGTCGGGCGGCCGGGTCGAGCAGGTGACGATGCTGTTCAACGCCGCCACCGGCGAGGTGCGCCCGATGCGCTCCAAGGAAGAGAGTCACGACTACCGGTACTTCCCCGATCCCGACCTGCCGCCGCTGGTCCTCACACCGGCCTGGATCGAGCACCAGCGGGCCGGCCTTCCCGAGCTGCCCGAGGAGAAGCGCGCCCGGCTGATGGCCGCGTTCGGTCTCTCGGCGTACGACGCCGGGGTGCTCGTGGCCGAGCGG
This sequence comes from uncultured Gemmatimonadales bacterium, assembly GCA_963724265.1. Taxonomy (GTDB): domain Bacteria; phylum Gemmatimonadota; class Gemmatimonadetes; order Gemmatimonadales; family GWC2-71-9; genus DATEHG01. The sequence continues at coordinate 671,742 of CAVRTU010000005.1, read as the reverse complement.
GCGATCGCGGACTACTTCGAGGCGGTCGTCGCGGAAGGGGCGGACGGCAAGAGCGCCGCCAACTGGATCATGACCGACGCCATGCGGGGCTACAACGAGACCGGGAACGTTCGCCGTGGCGCCGGCCCGGCTGGCGGCGCTGATCGCGCTGGTCAGGGAAAACGTGGTAGTCGCTGCAGGCCGCCAAGCGGATCTTCGCCGAGCTCCTGGTCGGCGACGAGACGCCCCGCGTGATTGCCGATCGCCTCGGCCTGGTCCAGGTCGGCGACGTCGATGCGCTCGGGCGGTGGGTGGATGAAGTCCTGGCCGCCAACCCGGGCGAGGTGGCCCGCTACCGCGGCGGCGAGACCAAGCTGATCGGGTTCTTCGTGGGGCAGGTCATGAAGAAGAGCCAGGGAAAGGCCGACCCGAAGGGCGTGCAGCCGGTCCTGCAGGAGAAGTTGAAGGGCTGATCCGCTCGACCTCGGCCTGCGCCGCGAGAAGGCGGCGCAGGTCGCTCCATCCGGGTCCGCGCCTGGGCCAGGTCCGTGGCCAGCGCGGCCACCTCTCCCACTCCATTGTGAAGCCGGAGCAGGCCCAGCCTGAGGGCCTCGAGCGCCCCCACCGTCTCGGTGAACTGGGTGCGCCAGAGAACCCGGGCCTCCTCCAGCGCGCCGCGGGCCTCACCGTCCCGGGTGGGAACCTCTCCCCGAAGTCCATCCAGCTCCTCGATGTGCTGGCGCAATTCGGCGGCGTGCGCCGAGAGCAACGCGATCGTCTCCGGCAGTCCCTCGAGTTCCCGCCTCGTGGCGGGAGGCAACGCCTGGTACAGCAGGTCCGCCGCGTGGCCCAGCGCGAGTTCCGTGGGTCGATGGACGGCCTGCTCCGGGCTGCCGGGCGCCTGCAGGCGCCAGCCGGCCAGCTTGATCATCCAGCGCCCGAGGGCCGATCGCCATACTCGCTGCCGCCAGACCACCGCGCGATCCACCCGGAGGTCCTTGCCCGGTATCGCCATTCCCAGCAGGGCCCCGACCAGGCTTCCCCAGAACGTCGCGACCACGGCCGACTGGAACACCATCACTCCGGGGAAGCGGGCGATCAGGGCGAGCAGGACCACGCTGGAGATGACGCTGCCGATGGTCAGCTTCCGGAGCGCCCGGCCCAGTGGCGTCGGCCCCTTGCGATGTTCGAATGCGAGCTCCTCGGCCCGCTGTGCCGAGAAGACGGCGAGTCCGTACTGGATGTCGGCCAGGCCGTAGCCGGCGGAGAGCAGCCGGCGCGCCTGGTAGAGGCGCCAGATGAAGTACCCGGTCCAGGGCACCCCGAACGTGACAAGAGGAAGGAACAGCGGCAGGAAATGCAGGCCTGCTTCGGTCACCGTGAACAGGATGGCCACGAAGGGCGCCCCTGACATCAGGGTCCACAGTGCCAACGGTACCTTGAGTGATTGGCCGCGGTGGAGCCACATCCGGATCGGCGCCGGCAGCTCGGTGCCCCCGGCGCGGTCGAGTGCCTCGGCAATCTCCCTTCCCGAGGCGAATCGCTGCTCCCTGGCGGGCATCAGGCAACGATCGAGCGCGCCGATCAGAGCGTGTGGGGCGTGCGGTGAGAGCCTCGCCAGCGGGGTTCCGGAAGCCGGCATCTGGCCGGAGAGCGCAAGGTGGCCGACCACGCCAAGCGCGAAGAGGTCGCTGCGGCCGTCGGTGGATCCGCCGGCCGCCTGCTCCGGGCTCATGAAGCCGGTGGTCCCGCTGGCTCCTTCGGCCTGGGTCTGCTCGGGCGCCCGCGGCGATGCCGAAATCGGCCACCAGCGCCCGTCCCGATCCCTCCTCGATCAGGATGTTGTCGGGCTTTACATCCCGGTGGATGACGTTCATTCCGTGGGCGTAGTCCAGCGCCCAGGCCACTTCCTTGAGCAGGCGAATCAGCGCGGGAGGCGGCAGCGGCCCCCGTTCGCGGAGCCGCTGGCCCAGCGTGGTGCCCGGGACATACGCCATCACGAAGAAAACGAAGCTTGCCGTCTCCTCGACCGCGAAGATCGGAACGATGTTGGGGTGCGAGAGCCGGGCCGCCGTCCGCGCCTCGGCCAGGAACCGCCGGCGGAGCTCGGGGTGCGAGGTGAAATCGGGTGGCAGCAGCTTGATGGCCACCGCGCGGTCGAGGGCGACGTCGCGGGCCAGGAAGACGATGCCCATGCCGCCGCGACCGAGTTCTCGGTCGAGCGCGTAGCGGCCGGCGATGGCGTTCTGGAAGGCGAGGAAGAGCGGGTCGACCAGCGGAGCGGTCATCCGCGGTCAGGCCGAGGCGTGGTCGATCTGCGGAGGAACGCGCCAGGGGCGCTTGATCTCGGCGGGAGGCAGGAATCGGAAGGTGCGCTCCGGCAGGCCGAAGTGCGCCTCGGCCACCTCACGCAGCCGCCCCGATTCCCGCCACGCCCCCGCCACCAGCGCCTGGCGCCGCATTCCCTTGGCGGTGCGCAGCGGCTGCTCCCCGGAAGGGATCCCAGCCCAGGACGGTGGCGTCCGGGTCGGCCAGGAACTCCATGATGAGGTCGAAGGTCAGCGTCATGTAGCTTCGACCTCGTCGGCCGGCAGGTCCCAGCGGCTGACCTCGCTCGCCACCTGGAAGGCCCGCTGCCAGCCCTGGCTCTCGGTCAGGTAGACCATTCCGCGGAACAGCCGGCGGTTCGTCTTCACGCTGAAGATCGTCGGCGCCAGGATGCCGTCGAGCAGGGTGTCGGCCGGGGTGTGGTCGAGCCGGAGAATGTTGCGGGCAGTCCGGGCGAACCGGTCGCCGAGGTGGGTCTCCAGCCGGCTTTCCCAGTAGGAGTGGCCGAAGCCGGTGGTGCTGCTGGTGATGACCAGCTGGCGCGGCACGTAGAAGTTGTGGGCCACCGTGTCGGCGGCGAGATGGACGAGGTACCCGAACGCGAAGGAGCGCAGGGCGTCGGTCCGGGCCTTCGCCAGGATCTGCTGGCCAACCGGCCAATGGTGGCAGTGCCGGCCGACCGGGGCGTACTTCTTGGCGATCGAGGAATCGGCGGCGATGTTGCCGTACAGGAAGTCGAAGGGGAAGGCACGCAGCAGGTCGGCGACGGCAGCCGGGGAGGAGGCCGAGATTGGTCAGGACCGATTCCCCGAGATAGATGTGCGTGCCCGGGGTCCAGGCCAGCAGGTCGGCGGGGCAGAGCACCAGCAGCACGACCGCGCCGCCAGGACCCTACCAGGCGCCAGTCTCATCTGCGCCGCCGCTTCCCGCCGCCATCCCGAGCAGGCGCTCCGACCGCCCCGCCAGGCCGACCCCGCGCCGGACCGTGTGCAGCGCCGCCGTGACGTCGATCGCCGTCTCGGTGAGTTCCTCCTCCACCACGTCGTACAGCGACTCCAGGTATTCGAGGCGTTCCTGGACCCGTTCGGCGCCCGACTCCAGCCCCTCGCGGAGCTTCTGGCTGGTGCCGGTGATCGCGGTGACCTCGTCGCGCACGGTCTGGGCGAGTGCCTTGCCCGTCGTCGGCCATCTCCCTCAGCGCACTCAGCGTCGGCACCAGCTCGGTGTGCAGCGCGTCGAGCGAGAGGCCATCCGATGCATGACCTGCCCCAGCCCGCGGGCCGTCGACCAGAATGCCGATGGCCCCGGCCAGGAACGAGAGGGCGACGATGACGAGGGACACGGCCATCGTCGGGCCCACCCACCCGGCCACAGTAGGCACCGCCTGCTGCAGCAGCCACATGACTGGTTACTCCCGGTTGGAGCCCCCCGAGGGGGTACCTGCAAAATAATACTGCGCTTGACGGGCTACAGGGCCCCGGGTGAGCTTTGGCCATGCCTCCACGTTTCCACGTCGAAGGCGGCCACCAGCTGCGCGGGACGATCCGCCCCGCCGGCAACAAGAACGCCGCCCTGCCGATCCTCGCCGCCACGCTGCTCGCCGACGGTCCGGTCGAGCTCGAGAACATTCCCCGCATCCGCGACGTCGAAACCCTGATTGCGCTGCTGGTCGACCTCGGCGCCGCGGTCGAGTGGACCGGCGCCAACCGCGCTGACGGTCGACTGCCGCGCCGTCGCCCCCAAGCCGCTCAACGCCGCGCTCTGCTGCCCGGATCCGGGCCTCGATCCTCCTGGCCGGCCCGCTCCTGGCGCGGTTCGGCAAGGTGACCTTGCCTCCGCCCGGCGGCGACGTGATCGGCCGCCGCCGGGTGGACACCCACTTCCTCGCGCTGGAGGCGCTCGGAGCCTCGCTCATCGTCGGCGACCGCTACGAGATCGAGGGCAAGAAGCTGGTCGGCTGCGACATCTTCCTCGACGAGCCCAGCGTCACCGGCACCGAGAACGCGCTGATGGCCGCGGTGCGGGCCGAGGGGCAGACCGTGCTCCGCAACGCCGCCTGCGAGCCCCACGTCCAGGACCTCGCCCGGTTCCTGGTCGCGATGGGCGCGAAGATCGAGGGCATCGGTACCAACGTCTACACCATCGAGGGCGGGCACCCCCTGGGCGGCGCACAGCTACGCGATCGGCCCCGACCACATCGAGGTCGCCAGCTTCATCGGCCTCGCCGCGGTCACCAACGGCGCAGATCGTCGATCGAAGGGGTGCGCCCGGACGACCTCCGCAGCACCCTCCTCGGCTTCGAGCGGCTCGGCATCCGCCCCCGGCTCGACGGCACCACCCTGATCGTCGATGCCGACCAGGAGCGCCGGATCCGTTCCGACCTCGGCGGCCACGTCCCCAAGCTCGAGGACGGCCCCTGGCCGGCCTTTCCCGGCCGACGCGATGTCCATCGCGGTCGTGACCGCCACCCAGTGCGAAGGGATGGTGCTGATCTTCGAGAAGATGTTCGAGTCCCGCCTCTTCTTCGTGGACAAGCTGATCGGCATGGGTGCCCGGATCGTCCTCTGCGATCCGCACCGGGCGGTCATCTCGGGGCCGGCCCGGCTCCGGGGCGGGACGGTCGAATCGCCCGACATCCGGGCCGGCATGGCGATGCTGCTCGCGGCGCTGGCCGCCGAGGGGTCCAGCACCATCCACAACGTGGGGCAGATCGAGCGGGGCTACGAGCAGATCGACGCCCGGCTCCGGGCCCTCGGCGCGGTCATCGAGCGGGAGGAGGACGGATGACCACCGGTGCCGGGCCGGCCCGGGTCGGACTGCTCGGCCTGCCCTGGGATGGATCGTCGTCCTTTCGTCCGGGGCCCCGCGCGGGCCCCGGCGGCCATCCGGGAGGCACTCCATTCGAAGGCGTCCAACAGCTGGAGCGAGCGCGGCATCGATGCCCTCGCCCCCGACGTCCTCGCCGACCTCGGCGACCTGTCGCTCCCCGACGACGCGGCGGCGGCGCGGGAAGCCATCCGCGCCGGCGTGGACTCCCTGCTGACCAGGGGTCACCGGCCCCTGTTGCTGGGCGGTGATCACTCGGTGACGGTGCCGGTGCTCCGCGCCCTGCGGCCGCGGTATCCGCGGCTCCAGGTCCTGCACATCGACGCCCACCCCGATCTCTATCCCGACTACCAGGGCGATCCGTACTCGCACGCCTGTCCCTTCACCCGGGCCTTCGAGGAGGGGCTGATCGACTCCCTGGTCCAGGTCGGCATCCGCACCATCAATCCGCTGCAGCAGGCCATGGCGGATCGGTTCGGCGTCCGGGTCCTGCGACCATCGGAATGGCACGGCCCGCTGCCGCTCGACCCGGCTACACCCACCTACCTGAGTCTCGATCTCGATGGGCTGGATCCGGCCTGTGCACCCGGAGTGTCACACCGCGAGCCGGGCGGACTGTCGGTGCGTGAGGCCCTTGCGGTGCTCGGACGGATCGAAGCCCCGATGGTCGGCGCCGACCTGGTGGAGTACAACCCGCTGGCGGACCTGGGTGGAGTCACCGCCGGCGTGGCGGCCAAGCTGGCCAGGAGATGATCGCGCTCCTGGCGGAGCGGGGCTGAGGCAGCCCCTCAGCCGCCCAGCGCGATGGTGACCCCGACCAGGACCACGCCGATGGCCACCATCGCGAGTCCGGTAAGCAGCGGGCGCATGCCCGCATAGCGTCCCAGTGCCAGGCCGCCGGCGAACAGCAGGGCGATGGCCACAGCGTTGGAGACGTGCAGGGCCAGCTGAGCCTCCTGGATGAACGCAAACGGCAGCACCACGGGAAATGTCGAAAGCAGGACCAAAAGAAAGACCCCGACCGCGCCGCGCAGGTCGGTGAGGGTCGGTGCAGGCCAGGCCGGCGGCTCGGGAAGCCGGAGCAGGCGCTGGCGCAGCTCTTCCAGCTCGTCGGAGTCGACCATGCCGGCGATGAGTGGCGGCAACGAGGCGGCGATCGTGCTCCGGGCGTCTTCGGGGGTGGGCGCCCGCCGAACGGCGTGCAGCGCCCGCAGTCTGCCGCCGCGGTCCAGTACGTTGTCCATCATGTACATGACCGCGTCGACGATCGCCCACGCCAGGTTGCAGCCGATCGCGGCGATCATCATCTCCCGGACATCATCCCGTTGTGCGGTGGCGACACTCAGCGTGCCGGTGAACGAGAGCACCATGATCAGGCCGAAGAGCACCTCGGAGATGCGTTCGACCGGGCTGAGGACGGCGGAGCTGGGTTCCTTGGCAGCAGGCATCTCGGGGCCTCAGGGCGTGGGGGCCGGCATGAAGTAGAACAGCATGGCCAGGATCAGGTACACCGTGACGAGCTGGACCCCCTTGAACCAATTGCCGCGCCCGTCGCCTGATACCAGAGCGCCGATAAGCACCGTGAGGAAGAGGGCGCCCAGCTCGGGGCGGCCGAAGGCGAGGGTCAGCGGCTGGGGTGCGGCGACGAAGCTGAGCAGGACCAGGACCGGGGCGACGAAGAGCGCGATCTGGATCGAGCTGCCCAGCGCGATGCCGGCGCTCAGGTCCAGCTTGTTCTTCCGGGCAACGGCCACCGCCGAAAAGATCTCCGCGGCGCCACCGACTCCGGCCAGGAAGACCAGGCCCATGAAGGTGTCGGACATGCCGAGTGCCTTGCCGGTCCCCTCGGCCGCGCCGACCATGATCTCGCTCATCCAGGCGGCGAGGACCGAGGCTCCCAGGAGACTGCCGACCGCACGGCCGACGCTCCACTGCTCCTCCTCGGCTCCTTCCTCGCCGTGGCCGCTGGCGGCGAAGAGGTCGGGGTGGGTGCGCAGCGCGAACAGCAGGTACAATCCATAGGTGGCCAGGAGCAGGAGCGCGACCAGCAAGTTCAGCGACTGCTGATTCACCACCGCCGACAGATCCGCGCTGGCGAGCCTGGCCACCGCGCTGGGCGCCGCGAGGCTGATCACCGCCAGCAGCATCATCGAGCTGTAGACCCGGGTGGCTCCGGCATTGTACTCCTCCTCGTGATATTTGAGGCCACCAAGGAGGAAGGCGAGGCCCAGCCCCAGGAGCAGGTTGGCCAGGATGGCGCCGATCAGGGCGGCCCGGACCATGTCGAAGAGGCCGGCCCGCAGGGCGACGATCGAAATGATCAGCTCCGGCGCATTGCCGAAGGTCGCGTTGAGCAGGCCGCCGATCGTGTCCCCGGTACGGATCGCGATCTGCTCGGTCGAGCGGACGATCAGTCCAGCGATGGGGATGATGGACAGGGCGGCGCAGAAGAACAGGGCGGGCGCTGGAGCGTTGCCGAGGTGCTCGACGGCCACCGTGACCGGGACGAAGACGAACAGCCAGTTGATCGACGGCTTGAGCGAGAGTCCCACGGCCATGAGCCTCCTGGGCGGTGCTGGGGTGACGGTGGGCGCGACTCACCCTGAACCTACCGGGCGCCGGCAAGGTGTGCGAGGGGCCACTGGCCACGAATGTGGGCGCGCGTGCGAAAGCGAGGGATTCGTTCACGATGAATGGTCGGTCCTCAGGGAGGGCGCCGAAGCCATGACTGTCCACGCCACGAGGGAGATTCCCCTGCCCGGACCGGTCCCCCGGTTCGAACTGCCCGGCTGGCGCGAGCGGTACGGAGTCGTGGCCGGCATCACTGGACGGGGGGAGGCCGCCGGCAGCGGCTTCAGTCTCGGCCTCTGGGGCGAGGACCCTACCGGGCAGGTCCAGGGGCGGTGGCGGAGCTTCAGAGCGGCCACGCCGGGGTTCACGGGGTTCGTGCTGGGGAGCCAGGTGCACGGGACGACCGTGAGAACGGCGCCCGATCTCGAAGGCTGGCTGATCGTGGAGGGCACGGACGGACATGTCACGAATAGCTGCCGGCACACTCCTGCTGGCCACCATCGCGGACTGCATCCCCCTGTTCCTGCTCGACCCGGTCCGCCATGCCATCGGCCTGCTTCACGCGGGATGGCGGGGCACGAGCGGCGAGATACTGCGGGTCGGAGTTGAGACCATGGGTGAGGCGTTCGGGTCAGTGGCTGCTGATATCGTAATGCACTGTGGGGTTGGCATTTGCGGGCCCTGCTATGAAGTAGGACGCGAAGTCATGGATGGATGCGGACAGGCGGCGCCTGGAGCGGGCCCCTGGCATCTCGACCTGCGAACGGTGCTGCAGGAGCAGGGGCGGCACCTGGGAATTCGAACAATTTCCACATCACAATGGTGCTCCAGCCACGACCGCGCCTCCTTCTTTTCCTACCGCGCCTCCCTCGGCCGCGACGGCCGGATGGTCGCGTATCTCGGCTATCCGAGGCCCAATCCATCCTAATAACGATTGACGCCCCCGGGGCGACCCGTTAGACTACTCGCGCTGGATGGGGAGCTCCGCAGGACGCTTTTCTGATGTGGGGGGAGTTCCCCCACATTTTTTTTCAGCCCTGAATGCCTGCTGGATTCGTGTCGGGCCGGACCCCCCCGGGGGACGGTCCAGGGAGAATCGGGATGAGTTCGACAGAGGTCCTGGCCGCGATTCGCGAGCTGACCACAAGCAAACAACTCGACCGGGCCGAGCTGCTCGACCTGCTGCGCGACGGCATCCAGGCCGCGCTGGCGCGCAAGTACGGACCGAACGTCAAGTTCGAGCTGGATTTCGACCCGCTCAAGGGCACCCTGCGGATCGTCCGCCTCCGCCAGGTCGTGGAGGCCGGTCGAGGATTCCAGCGCGCAGGTGTCGCTCGAGGAGGCCCAGTACGAGGACCCCGACTTCGCGGTGGGCGACATGCTCGAGGAGGACGTCCCCTTCGCCGAGTTCGGCCGGCTGGCGGTGCAGGCCGCCAAGCAGCGGATCATCCAGCGGGTCCGCGAGGGCGAGCGGACCCGGATCCGCGACGAGTTCGCCGACAAGGTCGGCGAGCTGCTCTCCGGCGAGGTCCAGCAGATCGAGCGCGGCAAGCTGGTGATCATGCTGAACAAGTTCCGCGAGGCCGAGGCGATCATCCCCTACCGCGAGCAGAATCACCGCGAGCACTTCCACCAGGGCGACACCATCCGGGCCGTGCTCAAGCGGCTGGAGGAGACCCCCAAGGGGCCCCGGCTGATCCTGACCCGGGGCGACCCGCTGTTCGTCAAGGCGCTCTTCAAGCTCGAGGTCCCCGAGATCCAGCAGGGCGTCGTCGAGATCCGCGCCATCGCGCGCGAGGTGGGCAGCCGGACCAAGATCGCCGTCATCTCGCGGGACGACGCCATCGACCCGGTGGGCGCCTGCGTCGGCCTCAAGGGCTCCCGGGTCCAGGCGGTGGTCAACGAGCTCGGCGGCGAGCGCATCGACATCGTGCCGTGGTCGCCCGATCCCGAGCGCTTCGCCCGGCTGTCGCTGGCGCCGGCGCGGGTGGCCAAGGTGTTCGCCGAGCCGGAGAGCAAGACGATCCAGGCCGTGGTCGACGAGGACCAGCTGTCGCTGGCCATCGGGCGCAACGGGCAGAACGTCCGGCTCGCCTCGGAGCTGACCGGCTGGAAGATCGATCTCTACTCGAGCCGCGAATGGCTGGAGCGGGGTGGCGAAGGCCCGCTGTTCGCGCCGCTGCCGCCCGAGGAGGAGATGGTCACCCAGGTCCCGCTGACCGAGCTCCAGGGCCTCTCGCCCGAGCTGATCGCCCTGCTCAGCAACGCGGGCTACCAGACCCTGAACGACGTGCTCGATCTCGAGCGCGAAGAGGTGGCGAAGATCCCCGGCATGACCCCGGAAGCCGTGGACCAGCTCATGACCTTCCTGACCGAGCTGACGACCGACGACAGCGGCGGCGAAGACGCCCGGCCCAGCGCCTGATCCCCTGCTCGGCTGGCTCGGGCTGGGCCGCCGGGCGGGTCGCCTCGTGGTCGGGGTGGACGCCGTCCGCGAGGGGCTCCAGGCCGGGAAGGTCCACTGCGTCGTACTCGCGGCCGATGCCAGTGACCGGGCCAGGGAGCGGCTGGTGAGGCTGGCATCCGCGAAGGGAATTCCGCTGCTGGCCGGCCCGGCGTCCGACCGGCTCGGCGCGGGGCTGGGATTGTCGCCGGTGATGGCGGTGGCGGTGGCGGACCGGTCGCTCGCGGCCGGATTGATGAACTCCGGGGCAGCGGTGCCCTGGGCGGAGGATTGAGTGGTCAAGACCAGAGTGCATGATCTCGCGGCCGAATTCGGCATCCCCTCGGAGCAGCTGCTGGCGCTGCTCAAGGAGATGGGCGTCGTCGTGCGCAGCCACATGTCGGCCCTCGAGGGCGACCAGGTGTCGGCGGTGCGGGTCCGCTGGGAGCGCGAGAAGCGCAAGCTCGCGGCCGAGGAACCGGCGGCCAAGAAGCCCCGCCGCAAGGCGGCCAAGGCGGCCGAGCCGGTCGCCGGCCGCCGCCGAGGTCAAGCCGGCCAAGCGGCGTCGGACCGCGGCCGAGGTGGCGGAGTCCGAGGCGGTGCTCGAGGCCGAGCGGGCCGCGGTCGAGAAGCTGGCCCTGGAGCGCGAGCGGGAGCGCGCCCAGGAGGAGGAGGAGGCTCGCCAGGCACCGTCCCTCGAGGAGCGGGCCCGGGCGCTGTTCAAGGACCTGCCGCCCGCTGGCCGCCGAAGCGGATGAGGAGACCACGGTCGAGGCGGCCGCCGAGCGCGGCGGCTCCAGCGGCGCCTGCTCCGCGGACCGAGGATCAGGTCCGCCCCGCCGCGCCCGCCGACCGCTCCCACGCGCGCTCCCGTCATTCCGACCCGGGTCGCCCGTCCGGCCCCCGCAGCCGCAGGGCGCCGGGCGTGCCAGGCGTGCCCCACCCGGGCGCCGCGCCCGGTCTTCAGCAGCAGCTCGCCGCCCCCGCCTCGCGCGGCCCGTCCGGAGCCGGGTGCCACCATCACCCGCGAGTTCGGTCCCGACGCCCAGAAGGGCGGACACAAGCGGGGCAAGAAGGGGAAGAAGAGCCAGGTCGACCAGGATGCGGTGCAGGCCAACATCCTGAAGACCCTGCAGGGAATGCGCGGCCAGCAGCGCGGCAAGCGTGGCAGCCGCGACGCCACCGGGTACCAGAACGAGCTGGCGCGCCAGGCCGAGGAGCGGAGAAGGAAAAGACCCGGATCCGGGTCAACGAGTTCATCTCGGTGTCGGAGCTGGCCGAGATCATGAAGGTGCCGCCCAGCCAGATCGTCCAGCTCGCCTTCAAGGAGCTGGGCCTGATGGTCACGGTGAACCAGCGGCTCGACTTCGACCAGATCGAGCTGATCGCCTCCGAGTTCGGCTTCGAGGCGGTCCGCGAGGAGGAGTACGCCGCCGACGCGACCATCGAGCCCGAGGTGGAGGCCGAGGAGGCCCAGCGCCCGCGGCCGCCGATCGTGACCATCATGGGCCACGTCGACCACGGCAAGACCTCGCTGCTCGACTACATCCGGAAGACCAACGTCGTCGCGGGCGAGGCGGGCGGCATCACCCAGCACATCGGCGCCTACCACGTCACCCTGCCCGGCGGCCGGGCCATCACCTTCCTCGACACGCCGGGTCACCAGGCCTTCACCGCCATGCGCGCCCGCGGCGCGCAGGTCACCGACATCGTCGTGCTGGTGGTGGCGGCCGACGACCAGGTCATGCCGCAGACGGTCGAGGCCATCAGCCACGCCAAGAACGCCGGCGTGCCGATGATCGTGGCCATCAACAAGATCGACCTGCCCACCGCCAACGTGCAGAAGGTCAAGCAGGACCTGCTGCAGCACCAGGTGGTGCTCGAGGACTTCGGCGGCCAGGTGCTCTGCACCGCGATCTCGGCCAAGAAGGGCACCGGCATCGACGCCCTGCTCGAGCAGATCCTGCTGCAGGCCGAGATCCTCGACCTCAAGGCCAACCCCGACCGCCGGGCCGCGGGCACGGTGCTCGAGGCCTCGCTCGACCCGGGCAAGGGCCCGCTGGCCACCATCCTGGTCCAGAAGGGCACGCTCCGGGTCGGCGACAACTTCATCTGCGGCAAGTTCTCCGGCCGGGTCCGCGCCCTGTTCGACGAGCGCGGCAAGATCGTGAAGGAGGCCGGCCCGTCGATTCCGGTCCAGATCCTCGGCTTCGAGGGCGTGCCGTCGGCCGGCGACTCGTTCCCCGTGGTGACCGACGCCGTCGAGGCGCGCGAGATCGCCCAGAAGCGCCAGCGCCTCGAGCGCGAGGCGCAGAATCGCCGCGGCGGCCGCGGCGGCACGCTGGAGGACATCGGCCGGGCCCTCAAGGAGGGCCAGGTCAGCGCCCTCCGGATCATCATCAAGGCCGACCAGGGCGGTCCCGGCCGAAGCGCTGGCCGACGCGCTGGCCCAGCTCAGCACCACCGAAGTGCGGGTGGACGTCGTGCACCGCGGCGTCGGCGCCATCACCGAGAGCGACGTCCTGCTCGCCAAGGCGTCGGGGGCCATCATCCTCGGCTTCCACGTCCGGCCCGACGCCAACGCCCGCGCCACCGCCGAGCGGGAACAGGTCGATGTCCGGACCTACCGCATCATCTACGAGGCCGTCGAGGACGTGAGGAACGCCCTCGAGGGGCTGCTCAAGCCGGAGGAGAAGGAAACCGTGCTGGGCGAGGCCGAGGTGCTGCAGCTGTTCAAGGTCAGCAAGGTCGGCACCATCGCCGGCTGCATGGTCCGGAGCGGCATCATCCAGCGCACCGCCAAGGTCCGCGTGATCCGCGACGGCGTCACCGGTCTACACCGGCGGTCTCTCGAGCCTCAAGCGGTTCAAGGACGACGTGAAGGAAGTGCGCGAAGGACTCGAGTGCGGCATCGGCATCGAGAACTTCAACGACCTCAAGGTCGGCGACGGGATCGAGTCCTTCCGGATGGAGGAGATCAAGCGGACCCTCGCGGAGTCGGCGGAGGTCGGGCGGGAGTAGCCGGGGTGCCGTGAGCGACGCGCGAACGACCATGGTGATCGCCGCCATCCAGACCTGGCACCTGCACCTCGAAGGTTGTCAGTCGCTCAAGGACAAGCGGTCCATCGTGCAGTCGCTCAAGGCGCGGCTCCGCCGGGCGCTCAACTGCTCGGTCGCGGAGACGGGCGACCAGGACCTGTGGCAGCGGGCGGCGCTCAGCTGCGCCGTGGTGGGCAGCGACCGGACGTCGGTCGAGGAAACGCTGCGTGCCGCCGACCGGCTGGTCGAGGAAGCCGACGGCGCGCGCATCATCGAGACGGTGGTGAGCTGGCGATGAGAGCGCAGTCGCGGCGGCCGGAACAGGTGGCGGAGACGGTCCGCCAGGTGGTGGCCGACGCGCTGGTGCACGAGGTGCGCGACCCGCGGGTGGGGTTCGTGACGGTGACCGGGGTGAAGGTCACCAACGACCTCTCGCACGCGACCGTGTCGGTCAGCGTGATGGGCGACGAGGCCGAGAAGACGCGGGCCCTCGAGGGGCTGCGGAGCGCCGCCGGCTTCCTGCGCAGCAAGCTCACCCGGGCGCTCAGCACCCGGACGGTGCCCGAGCTCCACTTCGAGCTCGATCGCGGGCTGGAGCACGCGGCCCGGATCAACGCGGTGCTGGACGAGCTGAAGCGCGAGGGCGGCGACTGACCGGCGCGCTGCTGGTGGACAAGCCGGCCGGCCTCACGTCGCACGACGTGGTCGCCCGGGTCCGGCGGGCGCTGCAAGATCCGGGCGGTGGGGCACACCGGCACGCTGGATCCGTTCGCCACCGGCCTCCTGGTGGTCCTGGTCGGGCGGGCGACCCGGCTGGCGCGGTTCGTCGAGGCGCGAGGCCAAGACCTACCTGGCCACGGCGCGCCTGGGCGTCGGCGACCGACACCGACGACCTGACCGGCGAGCCGGTCGCGCGAGGCGCCGGCGGACTGGAGCCCGGCGCCGGCGGCAGATCGCCGCGGCGCTGGCCGGCTTCCTCGGGACCTACCGGCAGCGGCCGCCGGCCTACTCGGCCAAGAAGGTGGCCGGACGGCGCAGCTACGAGCTGGCGCGCCGCGGTGCGCGCGCCCGAGCTGCCCGACGTGGAGGTGACGGTGCACGCGATCGACCTGGTCGGGATCGAGGGGGACCAGGTGACCTTCCGCGCCACGGTGAGCGCCGGCACCTACCTGCGCGCCATCGCGCGCGACCTGGGCGAGCGGCTCGGCGGCGCGGCCCACCTGGTGGCGCTGCGTCGCGAGGCGATCGGTTCGCTCCGGGTCGAGGACGCGGTGCCGCTCGAGTCGGTCGGCCCGGCGCACGGCGCTGCTGCCGCCGCAGCGCGGTGCTCGCGCCGGCTGGCCGGTGCGCGAGCTCGAGCGAGGCGGAAGCTGGTCGCGGTGGGGCACGGGCGGGCCGTTGGCGGGGCAGAGTCGGGCACGAGGGGCGAGTCGTGCTGCTGGTGCATGGCGGGCGCCTGGTCGCCGTGGCGGAATCCGACGGCGAGACGGCTGCCGCCCCGTCGTGGTGCTGGAGGCCGGCGGGATGAGGCTTCCTGCCCGACTCGCCCGAGGGCACCACGGTCACCGTCGGCACCTTCGACGGCGTGCACCGGGGACATCAGGCGGTGCTGCTCGAGATCGTGGCGCGGGCCAGGGCGGCGGGGCGGCAGAGCGTGCTGGTCACCTTCGAGCCGCACCCGCTCGAGGTGGTCAACCCCCAGGCGGCGCCGCTCGCTCCTGACGACCGCGGCGGAGCGGCGCGAGATCCTGGCCCAGACCGGCCTCGACTACGCGGTGCTTCCTCCGGTTCGACCGGCGAGCTGGCGCTCGTACAGCCCGGAGCGATTCGTGCGGGAAGTCCTGATCGGCCGCTGCGGAATGCGGGAGCTGGTCATCGGGCACGACCACGGCTTCGGCCGGGCCCGCAGCGGCGACGTCGAGACGCTCAAGTCGCTGGGCCAGCGGCACGGATTCGCGGTGGACGTGGTGCCGCCCGGTCGAGGTCGGCGGGCACCCGGTGTCGAGCACCCAGATCCGCCGGGCGGTCGCCGGGGGCGACCTGGCCACCGCGGCCCGGCTGCTGGGCCGGCCCTACTCGGTCGAGCGGGCGGGTGGTGCCGGGCGGCGGGCGCGGGGCCGGAGCATCGGGATCCCGACCGCTCAACCTGGCGTGGTGTTCCCGCCCGGAAGCTGCTGCCGCCCGACGGGGTGTACGCCGTCTGGGTCGAATGGCGCGGCGGCCGGGCGGCCGGGATGCTGAACCAGGGGCCGCGCCCGACGTTCGGCGACACGGCCCGCGGGGTCGAGGTGCACCTGTTCGACTTCGCCGGCGACCTGTACGGCGAGTGGGTGAAGGTGGAGTGGGTGGCCCGGCTGCGCGACGTGCGGCGCTTCGCGTCGCCCGACGACGCTGCAGGCGCAGTTGGAGCGTGATCGCGCCGCAGGCCCGGGCGGCGTTCGGCCGCGGCCGCGCCGGAATCCTTCGGACCCGGATGCTCAATCGACTGATGTTCATCCAGACTCTTCGCAACCGCCTCATCGTCATCGGCCTGCTGGTGGCCGCCTCGGTCTTCTCCCTCTTCCCGCGCAGCCAGACGATTCGCGAGCGGGGCCCCGACGGCGCAGATGCGGGACACGGTCGATGACCCGGGTGCCGCTCAAGCGGGGCCTCGACCTGCAGGGCGGCATGCACCTCGGCCTCGAGCTGGACCAGTCGCAGCAGGTCTCGGCCGACCCGAAGCGCGACATCGACCTCGCCCTCACCGTGCTCCGCAAGCGGATCGACGAGTTCGGCGTCACCGAGCCGGTGATCCAGAAGGCGGGCAAGACCGGATCGTGGTCGAGCTGGCCGGCGTCGCCGACCCGGTCCGCG
Source organism: uncultured Gemmatimonadales bacterium (assembly GCA_963724265.1). GTDB lineage: Bacteria > Gemmatimonadota > Gemmatimonadetes > Gemmatimonadales > GWC2-71-9 > DATEHG01. The sequence goes on along the minus strand of CAVRTU010000005.1, from coordinate 655,703 downwards.
CCATGGCCATCGTGCAGCGGAGCGCCTTCCTCGAGTTCCGGATCACCGACCGGACCGGGGCGCTCGACAAGGCGCTGCCCGTCGATGGACCGGGTGCTGCGGAGCGCTGGGCGTCACCGTCGGACACCGCCGCCAAGCCGTCGGCGCCCAGCGCCGTGACCCAGCTGCTCCAGGGTGACTCCGCCAAGAAGGGCCGACACGGCCGCAGGCCGCCGGCGAGATCTAGCCAGCTGATCCAGCCCGGCCGCCAGCGTCGGCTCGCCACGTCCCGGGCGAGTACCTCGTGCCCGAGTCGGCGCCTTCCCGCGGGTGGACAGCCTGCTCCGCCTGCCCGAGGTGGCGCGCGCTCCTGCCCGCGCGACATCGTGCTGCGCTGGGCGGCGGCGCCGCTCAGCGTGCGGGTCCAGTCGTACCGGCCGCTCTACGCGCTGGAGGACCGGCCGCTCATCACCGGCTCGAGCCTGGTGGACGCCAAGGCCGAGATCGACCCGCTGACCAGCGGCCCGATCGTCACCTTCGAGCTGGACCGCGCCGGCGGGCGGAAGTTCGGCGCAGGGCACCGGCCAGCACATCGGCGACTACATGGCGATCCTGCTCGACGACCGGGTGCAGGGCCAGCCGCCGGTCATCCAGGGCCGGATCGACCGCCGGGGCCAGATCACCCTGGGCAACAAGACGATGCAGGAGGCCCAGGACCTGGCGCTCACGCTCAAGGCCGGCGCCCTCCCGGTGCCGCTCAAGATCGTCGACGAGCCGCGAGGTCGGAGCGAGCCTCGGCGCCGACTCGATCCGCAAGGGCATCCTCGCCGGGCTGGTCGGCACCGTCGCTCGTGATCCTGATCATGATGGGGTACTACCGCCTGAGCGGAGTGCTGGCCGTCGCCGCGCTGGGCCTCTACATCCTCTTCACCATCGGCGGCCTGGCGATGATCGGGGCCACCCTGACGCTGCCGGGCGTCGCCGGCATCGTGCTCTCGATCGGCATCGCGGTGGACGCCAACGTGCTGATCTTCGAGCGGATCCGCGAGGAGCTGGCCCGCGGCAAGACGGTGCGGCTCTCGATCGACGAGGGCTTCAAGCACGCCATGAACGCCATCATCGACTCCAACGTCAGCACCGTGCTGACGGCGCTCTTCCTCTTCCAGTTCGGCACCGGCCCGGTCAAGGGCTTCGCGGTGACCCTCACCATGGGCATCATCGCCTCGATGATCACCGCGGTCTTCGTGACCCGGACCTTCTTCATGATCTGGCTGAACCGGCGGCCCGACCATGACCACGCTGAGCATCTGACCATGATGCGCTTCTTCGCCAACGCCAACTACGACTTCATCGGGTTCCGCCGGATACGCCTACGCGGTCACCGGGGCGATCCTCGTCCTCGGGCATCGCTGTCGCTGGTCGTCACGGGCTCAACTACAGCATCGAGTTCACCGGCGGCACCCTGGTCCAGATCGAGACCACCAAGCCGATGGATGCCGGCGCGATCCGCGCCGGCGCTCGACGCCCAGGGGCTCAAGGGCGCCGAGATCCAGTCGTTCGGCTGCGCCCAGGAGTTCGTGATCCGGGCCCGCCTGGCGGCCACCGACGCCAACGCCGACAACACCCAGGCCGCCGCCGGCGGCGGTGAGCCGCGCGCTCGACGGCGCCCTGGGCGCCGGGACCTACACGGTCGATGCGCACCGAGGCGGTCGGCCCCAAGGTGGGCGGCGAGCTCCGGCAGAAGGCCTTCCTGGCCATCTTCCTACTCGTTCTTCGCGGTGCTGGCCTACCTGGCCTGGCGGTTCGAGTGGCGGTTCGGGCTCGCGGCCGTGGTCGCCACGGCGCACGACATCCTGACCACCGTCGCCTTCATCGCGTCATGCGCCTCGAGGTGAGCCTGGTCGTGGTCGGCGCCGTGCTCTCGATGGTCGGGCTACTCGCTCAACGACACGATCATCATCTTCGACCGGGTCCGCGAGAACCTGCACAAGTACAAGCGCGATCACTTCGAGCGACATCCTGAACCGCTCGATCAACGAGACGCTGCCGCGGAGCATCCTGACCCACGGGACCACGCTCTCGACGCTGCTCGCCCTGGCGGTCTTCGGCGGCGAGGTGATCCGGCCCTTCGCCCTGGTGATGTTCTTCGGCGTCTTCACCGGCACCTTCTCCTCGATCTACATCGCCGGCCCGGTGCTGATGGCCATCGAGAAGCGGTGGCCCGGGGCCGACGCCCGCGGGGCCAAGGCGGCCGTCGGCCGCCCCGATCGCGGAAGGCGCCGCAAGGGGCCGTAACGACGTCCGCTCGATCGACACCCACTGCCACCTCGCCGACCCGGCATTCGACGCCGATGCCGACGAGGTGGTCGCAGCGGGCCCGGGCGGCCGGGGTCGGTCACCTGGTGGTCATCGGGGAGACTCCGGCCACCGCTGCCAAGGCGCTGGCACTGGCCGCCCGGCATCCCGCAGCTGTCGGCCACCGCCGGGCTCCATCCGCACGAGGCCGCGGCCTGGAGCGACGAGACGGCGGCCTGGCTCGAAGCGGCCCTCGCGGACGACCGGGTCGTCGCCGCCGGCGAGATGGGGCTCGACTACCACTACGATCACTCGCCCCGGCCGCGCCAGCGTGAAGTCTTCGCCGCCCAGCTGGACGCTGGCGGGCCGCGCCGGCAAGCCGGCCGTGATCCACGCCCGCGAGGCCGACGACGACGTGGCGGCGGTGCTGGCCGACTTCCCGGCGTGTCCGCTGCATCCTCCACTCCTTCAGCAGCGGGCCCGGCCTGCTCGAGGCCGGCCTTCGCCTGGGGCACTACTTCTCGTTCAGCGGGATGATCACCTTCCGGAACTGGCGCCTCGACGAGGCCATCATGGCGGTGCCGATGGACCGCCTGCTGGTGGAGACCGACGCTCCCTACCTGGCCCCGGTGCCCGCATCGGGGCAAGCGCAACGAGCCGGCCTTTGTGAGCCACACCGCCGCGCGCCTGGCTGCTGTTCGGGGCCTGTCGGTGGAGGAGATGAGTGCTGCCACCACGGACAACGCGACCCGCTGTTTCGGGCGCCGCGTGGCCCTTGCCCCGGGAGCAGTCTCCCCGTAACTGTTAGGCGTTCCTCCTGACTCTCGCCACCAGACACTCACTCCGGAGCCGACTTCCGTGACCTCCGTTCCCACCGACATCGCGATCGCCCAGGCGGCCAAGATGCGGCCCATCGCCGACGTCGCCGCCGAGATCGGGCTTGGCCCCGACGAAATCCTGCCCTACGGACGCTACAAGGCCAAGATCTCGGCGGAAGCCGTGGCGGCCCGCACGCCCAAGGGGAAGCTGGTGCTGGTCACCGGCATCAACCCGACGCCCGCCGGCGAAGGGAAGTCGACCGTGACGGTGGGCCTGGCCCAGGCGCTCCGCCGGATGGGCAAGAAGGTCATCGTGGCCATCCGCGAGCCCTCGCTGGGACCGGTGTTCGGGGTGAAGGGCGGCGCGGCGGGCGGCGGCTATGCGCAGGTCGTGCCGATGGACGAGATCAATCTCCATTTCACCGGGGACTTCCACGCCATCACCTCGGCGCACAACCTCCTGTCCGCGATGCTGGACAACCACCTGCACCACGGCAACGCCCTGGGCCTCGACACCCGCCGGATCACCTGGCCCCGCACCATCGACATGAATGACCGCGCGCTGCGCCAGATCGTCGTCGGCCTCGGCGGCCTGAACGGCGGGCCCAGCCGCGAGGAGCGGTTCGTCATCGTGCCGGGCAGCGAGATCATGGCGATCCTCTGCCTCTCGAAGGATCTCGCCGATCTCGAGCAGCGGATCTCGCGGATCATCGTCGGGCCTGACCCGCGACCGGAAGCCGGTGACCGCGGGCGACCTCAAGGCCGCCGGCGCCATGACGCTGCTGCTCAAGGACGCGATCCTGCCCAACCTGGTGCAGACCCTGGAGGGCGGCCCCGCGCTGGTCCACGGCGGCCCGTTCGGCAACATCGCCCACGGCTGCAACTCGATCGCCGCCACCCGGCTCGGCGCTCTCGCTGGCCGACCTGGTGCTGACCGAGGCCGGGTTCGGCGCCGACCTCGGCGCCGAGAAGTTCTTCGACATCAAGTGCCGGTTCGGCGGGCTCCGGCCCGAGGCGGCGGTCGTCGTCGCCACCATCCGGGCGCTCAAGATGCACGGCGGCGTGAAGAAGGATCAGCTCGGCACGCCCGACGTCGCCGCGCTCAAGCGCGGCATGGTCAACCTCGCAGGGCCACGTGGAGAACGTGAAGAAGTTCGGCGTGCCCGGTGATCGTGGCGCTGAACCGCTTCCTCAGCGACACGCCGGAGGAGCAGGAGGCGGTGCTGTCCGCCTGCAAGGCATGGGGTGCCCGCGCGGCGCTGTCCGACGTCTGGGCCAAGGGCGGCGAGGGGGGCGAGGCGGTGGGGCGGGAAGTCCTCGCGGCGCTGGCCGAGGGGAAGGCCGACTTCAAGCCGCTCTACGACACCGCGCTGCCGATCAAGAAGAAGATCGAGGCCATCGCCACCGGAGATCTACGGCGCTGACGGCGTGACCTACTCCGCCACCGCCGAGAAGGCGATCGCGCAGTGCGAGGAGATGGGCATGGGGCAGACGCCGGTCTGCATGGCCAAGACCCAGTATTCCTTCAGCGACGATCCGACCAAGCTCGGGCGCCCGATCGGGCTATCAAGCTGACGGTACGCGACGTCTACCCCTCCGCCGGTGCCGGATTCGTCGTCGCGCTGGCCGGAGAGATCATGACCATGCCGGGGCTCAGCAAGACCCCGTCCGCCGAGAACATCCGGGTGCATCCCGATGGCCGCATCGAAGGACTCTTCTAGAGGAGACCATGACCCAGCCGAGCATCGTTTCCACCGACAACGCCCCCAAGGCCATCGGTCCCTACAGCCAGGCCCTGGTCGATCGGCGAGCTCATCTTCACCGCCGGCCAGATCGCCCTCGATCCCGCCTCGATGGAGGTGTCAAGGGGGGGATCCGCGAGCAGACCGCGCAGGTGCTGGCCAACCTGCAGGCGGTGCTCGGCCGCGGCCGGGTCCAGCCTCTCGAAGGTGGTCAAGACCACCGTGTTCCTGGTGGACATGACCGACTTCCCTTCGATGAACGAGGTCTACCAGCAGGCGTTCGGCGATCACAAGCCGGCCCGCTCGACCGTCGCCGTCGCGGCCCTGCCGCGCGGCGTGCGGGTGGAGATCGACGTCGTCGCGACCCGCTAGCGGGCGGAGGGGAGTGGATCGGGCCTGGTGGTCCGGCCGGTCCTCAAAACCGTGATGGAGACGCCTTCGGCGGCTCCGGTGGGTTCGATTCCCACGCACTCCCGCCACCGCTCCCGCGACCGCCAGGGAGTCCTTCTAGGACCTCCCGCACCCTGACGAGGGAGCCCAATGTCCACTCTGCTTCTCGTCAACCCTGTCGCGGGCCATGGGCGAGCCGGCCGGCTGCTGGATGCGGCGCGCGAAGCCTGCGCCCGGCACTGGCGGGAAGTGCGTGTGGCCGTCACCACGGCCCCAGGTGAGGGCGTCGAGCTGGCGCGGCGGGCCGGCGCTGACGGGTGCACACGCGTCCTCGCGCTCGGCGGCGACGGCACGGTGCACGAGGCGGCCAACGGCATCCTCGCCCTTCCACCGGACCAGCGGCCGGCCCTCGGCGTGATTCCCAGCGGCACCGGGAACGACTACGCCAAGCTCTCCGGCACCTATCGGGCCGGCGTGGACGAGGCCGTGCACCGGCTGGCCCACGCGCGGGTGGTCCGGCTCGACGCCGGCCTGGCCTGGGGCGAGTACTTCATCAACAGCATCGGCATCGGCTTCGACGCGGAGGTGGCGCGACGGGTAGGCGGCTACCGCCGGTTGCGCGGTGCCCCGGCCTACCTCGCTGGCCGCCTTTGCCACCTTCCGCGCCTTCGACGCCCCCATGATCCAGGTCGAAGGGGATGGCGTGTCCTTCCGCGAGCCCACACTGCTGCTCGAAGTCGGAATCGGCAACATCGTCGGGGGCGGCTTCCGGCTGACACCGCATGCCAGGCCCGACGACGGGCTCTTCGACGTCTGCGCCATCCGGCGCCTGGGCCTGTTCGGCTTCCTGGGCAAGCTGCCGCTGGCGATGCTGGGCTGGCACGGCGGGCTGTCGGGCGTCCGGATGTTTCAGGCGACCCGCCTGCTGGTGCAGGCGGTCGACGGTCAGCCCCTCGTCGCGCAGCTCGATGGTGAGCTCCGCACCCACAGCGGGCCGGTCACCATCGACATGGCCCCTGCCGCCCTCCCGGTCCTCCTCGCCGCCTGATGTCCCCGTCACGCCACTTCGCGAGCGACAACTTCGCCGGGGCCCACCCCGAGGTCATCCGGGCCATCGCCGAGGCGAACGTCGGTCACGCCCCTTCGTACGGCGCCGATCGCTGGACCGCCCGCGCGTCGAACTCTTCCGGGCCGAGCTGGGCCCGGAGGCGGAGGTCTATCCTCGTCTTCGGCGGGACCGGGGCCAACGTGGTGGCGCTGGGCGCCCTGCTCCGACCCTGGGAGGCGGTCATCTGCCCGGCAGGCGCCCACATCAGCGTGGACGAATGCGGCGCGCCCGAGCGGTTCCTCGGCGTGCAAGCTGATCGGTGTCCCCACGGCCGACGGGAAGCTGCGGCCGGCTGACGTGGAGCAGGCCATCCGGGGAATCGGGCGACGAGCATCGCGTACAGCCGCGCGTGGTCAGTGTCTCCCAGGCCACCGAGCTGGGCACCGTGTACACCGCCGGCGAGTTGCGCGCCCTGGCCGACGGCAGCGCACGCCCACGGACTGCTGATTCACATGGATGGGGCGCGCCTGGCCAACGCGGCGGCCTCGCTGGGCGTGCCGCTGCGGGCCCTGACCACCGACGCCGGAATCGATGCCCTTTCGTTCGGTGGCACCAAGAACGGCCTGCTGGGTGCCGAGGCGGTCGTGTTCCTGGGTCAGAGCAGCGGTGCCGGAGCCCAGGTACCTCCGGAAGCAGGCGATGCAACTCGCCTCGAAGATGCGGTTCCTTGTCGGCCCAGTTCATCGCCCTTCTGGAGGACGGGCTCTGGCAGCGGAGTGCCGCCCGGGCCAACGCCATGGCCCGCCGCCTCGGCGGACGGCTTGAAGGATCATCCCCGGATCCGGATCACCCAGCCGGTCGAGTCCAACGCGGTCTTCGCGATCGTTCCTCCGGAGTACATTCCATCACTGCAGGATCGCTTCGGATTCCTCGTCTGGAACGAGCGGACCTCGGAGGTCCGCTGGATGTGCTCCTGGGACACGACCGAAGAGGACGTGGACGGATTGCTGGCGGCGATCGGGGAGATCGTGGATGAGGGCGGTAGCGGCGGGAGCGGCGATCCTGGCGGGAGTGCTGCTGCTCGTCGGTGCTCCGGGGCGCCTGCCCGCGCAGGACTCAGCCGCGGCGCCCACCCCTTCCGCCCCGGCCGCTTCTCCCGCCCAGTCCGATTCCGCCCGCCGATACATCAAGCCGATGTCGGCCTTCTGGCGCTCGCTGCTCATTCCGGGATGGGGCCAGGCGAAGCTGGGTCGGCGACTGAGCGGCGGGATCTTCGTGGGGGTGGAGGGGCTGGCGCTCGGCATGGTGGTCAACACGACGGTGACCCTGAACTACTACGAGAGCATCAACAGCGGCAAGGTCGCTCAATTGAAACAGCAGCAGCAGGACTGGATCGTCATCCTGGTGGCCAATCATCTCCTCTCGGCCATGGAAGCCTACGTCTCGTCGCACCTCTGGGACTTCCCTGGTGATCTCCAGGTCCAGGCCTTGCCGCACGGCGCGAGCGCCACCCTCAGCATGCCGATACCGGGCCTGTGAACCCCGCTCCCATCGGCATCTTCGATTCGGGCCTCGGTGGGCTGACGGTGACCCGGGCCATCTTCGAACGGCTCCCCGGTGAATCCACGGTCTATTTCGGCGATACCGCGCGGGTGCCCTACGGGCCCAAGAGCCCCGAGACGGTTCGCCGGTACAGCCGGGAAATCCTGCACTGGCTGCTGGAGCAGCGGGTCAAGCTGGTGGTCATCGCCTGCAACACGAGCACCGCCCACGCCCTGGAGGTGCTGCAGGGCGAGTCGCCGGTCCCCGTCATCGGCGTCATCCGGCCTGGAGCCCGGGCGGCGGTGGCCGCGGCGCGGGGAGGGCCGATCGGCGTCATCGGGACTGCCGGCACCATCGCCAGCGGCGCCTACGGCCGCGCCATCCGCGAGCTCAAGCCGGATGCCGACGTCCGCCAGCTGGCCTGTCCGCTCTTCGTGCCCTTCGTCGAGGAGGGATGGTTCGACCACCCGGCGACCGAACTCGTGGCCCGCGAGTACCTCGCCCCGCTGCTGGCGGCGCGAATCGAATCGCTGGTGCTGGGGTGCACCCATTACCCGCTGCTCAAGCCTCTGCTGGCGCGGGTGGCGGGCCCCGGGGTGCGCCTGATCGACAGCGCCGAGGAGACCGCGCGCGCGGTGGCCGAGCAGCTCCGGGTGGACGGACTCGAAGCGCCGGCCGGGGCGCCCGTGGTTCACCGGTTCGCGGTGAGCGATGACGAACAGCGCTTCAAGGCCGTCGGCAGCAGATTCATTGGAGAGCGCCTGGGGGGAGCCGAGGTAGTGGGGCTGGGGTAGGGAGCGGGGAGCAGTGAGCAGGGAGCGGGGGCTACGGTGTACCGACCGCTCCCGGCTCCCCGCTCCCTGCTCCCATGAACTGCCGCAACTCCACGTTGGATTCGGAGCAGACGGCGTATCGCCCGCCGTCGAACCACGCCCCGGGGTTGACGTACCAGCGGCCGGGGCTTGGTTCCGAAAGGGCGGGGCGGTGGGTGTGCCCCATGATGATGAGCCCAAGGGCGGGCTCGGCCGCCAGCCGTGCCTCGGCCCAGCTCAGCTGGCGCTGGCTCGCGGCGGTGAGCGCCACCGGGTCGGTGACGGTGTTCCCCAGCCGGTGATTCATCGCGTCCACGAGACGGAAGCCGAGGGACGGGTGGAGCGCCGCGAAGAGCCACACGGTGGCGGAATGACGGGTGAGGCGCTGCAGGGCGCGGGCGCTCCAGTTCCGGTCGGTGATGCCGTCACCGTGGATGGCGAGGACGTCTCGCCCGGCGAAAGCGGAATCGTGCCTCGAACGGGTGGAACTCGATGCCCAGGTCGGCCCGCCAGAAGTCGTCGCCCCAGCGGTCGTGATTGCCGCCGGTCATCATGACCGGCATCCGGCGCCGCAGCCGGGCCAGCGCCGCCGCGACCGGAAATCCGGCGCGGGGAATGACCCGCCGCCAGGCGAACCAGAAGTCGAACAGGTCGCCGTTGACCAGGAGCGCGTCGCCCAGCGAGGGGACCGCGTCGAGAAAGTCGAGGAAGGCCGCTTCGGTCGCCGGCGAACCGGCGCCCAGGTGGGCATCGCAGACGACGACGAGTCGGTGGCCTTGCACGCGGCGAAGATAGACACCCGCCGGCCGGAGGGGCAAGCGCCCGCCAGGCCAGGCGGTCACCCAGCAGCCAGGGAGCATCGTGTCCACAGACGGGCAGTACTCACAGAGCGAAGTCCGGGTCAATTACTCCGAGACCGACCAGATGGGCGTGGCCTATCACGCCCGCTACGTCGTCTGGCTGGACATCGCGCGGACCGAGCACCTGCGGGTGGCGGGGTACAGCTACCGTGACCTCGAGGCCCGCGGATTCCGGCTCGTGGTCACCGACCTTCGGGTCCGCTATCTGCGGGCGGCGCGCTATGACGACCGGATCCGGATCCGCTGCTGGCTGCGCGAGGTCGCCTCGCGCCGGGTCACCTTCGGCTATGCGATCGAAAACGCCGATGACGGTTCGCTCCTGGCCACCGCCGAGACGGCGCTGGTCTGCGTCAATGAACGCCACGAACTTGCCCGCCTCCCCGACGACGTGCGCGCGGTGCTCGCCGTCGCTCCCGACCTCGTGAGACTCTGACATGCATCAGCGGCTGCGCCCGGTGACTCTCCTGCTCCTCGCCTCCCTGGTTGGCGCCCTTCCGCTGCGGGCCCAGGCCGGGGCGGCCGTGGAGCAGGTGGCCCAGCTGCTCGCGGCCGAGGACGCCCGGCGGTACGACGAGACCATGTTCGGGGTCGCGATGGCCCAGCCCGATCCCCTGGTGCGCCGCGTGGCGGCGCGCGCCCTGGGCCGGATCGGGACTCCGGATGGACTCCCCCTCCTGGTCCGCGCCCTGGCCGACGAGGATTCAACCGTGCAGACCGAAGCGGCGTTCGCCCTCGGGCAGCTGGCGGATTCCGCGGCGCTCCCGGCGCTGGTGAACCGACTCTCCGAGCCCCGGCCCCTGCCGCCGGTGACCGTGGCGGAGATCGTGACGGCCATCGCCAAGATCGGCGGGCCAGAGGCGGGGGCCGAATTCCGCAATCTTCTGGGGGGATCCGGGCTGTCGGATGAGAACGACCGCTGGACCGCCATCAGCGCCGTGGTCCGGGAGTCCTGGCGCCTGGGCCACGACGCCCCGGTGGACCAGCTGCTGCCATATCTCGAGACCGACAGCATCCTCGCCCGCGTGGCGGCCTTCTACACCCTCGGCAGGCTGCGCGCCATCTCGGCCGGAAACCGGATGCTGGCGGGGTTGCGCGACCAGAACCCGCTGGTGCGCGCCTGGGCCGCGAGGACGCTGACCCGGGCCTACGCCGATTCAGCCCGGCTGGGACACGCCGGCGTGATGGGCCAGCTCGGGCAGGCCTGCGCCGACGTGGATGCCGGGGTGCGGATCCAGGCCGCCCGGAGCCTGGGAAGCTTTCGGGGCGAATCCGTACGTCGCGCCCTCGGCCCCCTGCTCGTGGACCAGATGCCCAACGTCGCGGTCGCGGCCGCGGAAGCGCTGGGCACTGCCCGCGAACGCGCCGCCGCGGCCGATCTCAAGGTGGTGGCCTCGGGGAAGGGGTACTTCGCCCTGCGGCGGGCGGCCCTGCTCTCGCTGGCCAGTATTGACTCCGCCTCGTTCGCCGAGGTGCAGGGGCCCTGGGCGCACAGTGCCGATTGGCGGGAGCGCGCCGTCGCCGCCCAGGGCTGGGGGTTGACCGGGGCCAGCGATTCCAGCGCCATGGCGCTGATCCTGGCCGACCGTGACCCCCGGGTCGTCGGTGCCGCACTCCAGGGGTGGGTGGATGCCGCCGTGGATCCCTCTCCCAGGCTTGTCGCCGCGGCGCGATCCCTGGTCACCAGCACCGACGTGGCGGTCCGCAGTCTCTCCGCCGATGTGCTCGCCCGTGAGGCTGATCCCGACGACGTGCCCGGGCTGGTGAAGGCCTATCGCACTTCCGCGCTCGATTCGGTTCCCGACGCCGCGTTCTCGATCCTGGGTGCGCTGGCCGCGATCAGCAATGGTGGCGAGGAGGGACACCGCCGGGTCATGACGGAATTCATCGCGGGCCAGCGGCGTTCGCCCGACTACGCCGTGCGGCTCTGGGTGCACGACCATTGGCCCGACCTGTCATCGGAGTGGGGCGACCCGGCCCCGGTGGCCACCACCCGCTCGATGCAGGACTACCGCGAGCTCGCCGAGCTGTTCATCGTCACTCCGGGCGAGGGCCAGGCGCCCCACGTCACCATCGAAACCGCCAAGGGCAACTTCGGGATCGAGTTGCTGGGAAGTGACGCGCCGCTGACGGTCGCCAACTTCCTGTCGCTGGTGGACCGCGGCTATTTCAACGGCCTTCGCTGGCCCCGGGTCGTGCCCAATTTCGTGGCCCAGGACGGCGATCCGCGCGGCGACGGGTGGGGCGGCCCTGGGTGGAGCATTCGCGACGAGATCAATCCGGTGCGCTACGGCGTCAGCACGGTAGGGATGGCTCTGTCCGGCCCCGACACCGGCGGCAGCCAGTGGTTCGTCACCCTGAGCCCGCAGCCGAGTCTCGACGGCATCTACACGGTGTTCGGCCGGGTGGTGGACGACCAGGGGACGCTTGCCCGCCTCACTCAAGGCGACCTGATCAAGACGATTCACCGATGAGGCCGATCGAAGGTTTTCTTCACGCCGTGGATAACTTCTGATGTGGCAACGATTTGGTGTTGACCGCCTCCGACACATCCCCTATCTTGCTCTAGCTGTTGCAGCCTGCGCCGGCGGACCACCGCCCTCGCTGGCGCCTACCGGGGCGGAGCCGATCGCCCGGGAGCGAGTACAAGCCTTCGTCGATTCCACTCAGCCCAGCGGACACCGGCTGAGCCGCTTCAAGTGGTCCTTCAAGGACGAGCGCTCGAGCAGCGGCGGGCGGGGCAGCGCCAGGGTCGCTGGGCCCGACTCGATGCGAATCGACATCGCGGGTCCGCTGGGCGTGGGTCGGGCGGCCGCCTTCGTCCTGGGCGATTCGGAGATCTGGGTCGACCCGGAGAAGTCGGTCAAGGACATGGTGCCCAATTACCCGCTGCTCTGGGCCATGTTCGCGGTGGCGCTGGGGCCGTCGGACTCCGATGCCCTGAACGGGTTGGTCGACAGCCAGCAGGTGTTCGTCCAGTACGCGAACGGGGCGGACACCGTGGAGTATCTCTGGCAGGCACATGCCTCGCCGGCCCGGTTCTACGCGGTGGTGCGACACGCTGGAAAGCTGGTGGGCCGGGTCGAGACCCGGCTCGACGCCGAGGGGCACCTGGCCTCTTCGCGGCTCACCGTGCCGCACCGGCCGGCCCAGCTCGACCTCAATTTCTACCTGAACACGGAACAGGGTGACTTTCCGCCCGATACATGGCGTCGTCGCGAGCCTTAGCCTCATCGCCCTTGCCGGCTGCTGGTACAAGTTCTCCGGCGGCGGCCTGCCGCCTGATATCAAGACCGTGGCGGTCATGCCGTTCGACAACCTGACCTCCGAACCGGCCCTCACGCTGCAGATCGCGCAGGCCGTGCGGGAGGCCGTCGAAGGCCGGCTCGGCCTGCGGCAGGCGGGCGAGAGCAGTGCGGACGCCGTCGTCAGGGGAACGATCACCCGGTATGACCCGGACCTGCCGGTGGCCTATACCGGCAATTCGTCCAATCAGCAGGTGGACGTCACGCGCCGGCTGGTGCAGATCACGCTCTCGGTCGAAATCGTGGCCCAGAAGACGGGGAAGACGCTCTGGCAGCGCTCGGGACTGGTGCTCGACGGCGATTACACCCCCGGTGCCGAAGAAGCGGGGCGACAGAAAGCGGTGGATAAACTCGTGACCGACATCGTCGAGGGAGCGCAATCCCAATGGTGATCGCTGGACGCGCCTCTCAGCGGGGTGGCAGTACGCTGGGCTGCATCTTCTCCCTGTTGATCTTCGTCGCCGCGGTCTACTACGGGGTGAACATCGGCAAGGTCTACCTTCGGTACTACCAGCTGAGGGACGACATGGAAATCTCGGCGCGCCTGGCGCCCAGCCTCTCCGATGCCGTCATCCGGCGCCGGCTGGAGGATAAGGTGGTCGATCTTGCCCTGCCCGACTCGGCCAAGAAGTTCATCATCGCCCGCACAGGCAGCGGCCGCAATCGCGAGATCAACATCGAAACCACCTACAGCGAGCGAGTGACGCTGCCGCTCTTCGACCACGAGTTCGTCTTCAAGCCCCGCGCGGTTGAGCCCCTCTAGCCGGTTGACCCACCGCCCCCGGCCGGGGCTGCTCCTCGCCGTCTTCGCCGGAGTCTTCCTCCTGGCCCCGTCGCCGCTGTGGGCGGCGGCCGACTCCCCCGAGACCGTCAAGCTCTTCGGCATCCTGGCAGGAATGCTGGTCGGCGCCAAGCTGCTCGGTGAGCTCTGCGAGCGGCTGGGCCAGCCCGCGGTCCTGGGCGAGCTGCTGGCCGGTGTCGTGCTGGGCCCCGGGCTGCTCAACTTCGTTCCCACCGGCTCCCGGATTCGCCGCCGATACGGTGGACCTCCTGGCCGGGCTCGGCGTCGTCCTGCTCCTGTTCGAGGTCGGGCTCGAAACCGACCTCAAGGCGATGTTCCGGGTCGGCCCGGCTGCCGCGTCGGTGGCCCTGATCGGCGTCGTCCTCCCGTTCGCCGGCGGCTACCTCTTCTGGACCCTGGCGCCGCATCCGGCCGCGGCGTCCCGACACTCACGCTCACCGCCCTCTTCGTCGGCGCCACCCTCACCGCCACCTCCGTCGGCATCACCGCCCGGATCCTCGGCGACCTGGGCTGGCTCCGCTCCGCCGAGGCGCGGGTGATCCTCGGGGCCGCGGTCATCGACGACATCGTGGGCCTGGTCATCCTCAGCATCGTCGGCACCTGGCCGCCGGCGGAGCGGTCAACCTGGTCGACGTCGCGCCGGATCCTGGCCCTCGCCGTCGGCTTCCTGGTGATGGCGGTGTTCGTCGGCAACCGGACCGCGCCGGCGGTCTTCGGCCTCGTGCACCGGATGCGGGCCCGGCAGACGCTGGCCGTCCTCTCGTTCGCCTTCGTGCTCGCGATTTCCGCCCTGGCCACCATGGCCGGCTCGGCGCTCATCATCGGCGCCTTCGCCGGCGGCCTGATCCTTTCCGCGCACCAGGCAGCACAAGGAAATCGAGCAGCGCGATGAGCCCGGTCGCTGCGATCTTCGCCCCGATCTTCTTCGTGAAGGTCGGCGCCGCGCTTGACCTTTCGCTGCTCAACCCGACGACGCCCGGGCGCCGGCGCGGCTGCTGGCGACGGCGGGCGCCCTCACGGTGATCGCCATCGTCGGCAAGCTGCTTGCCGGTTGGGGCGCCCCCTGGGCAGGCGTTCGATCGGCTGACCGTTGGCGTCGGCATGGTGCCCCGCGGCGAGGTCGGACTCATCTTCGCCGACCTGGGGCGGCGCACCGGCGTCCTCGACCAGCAGCTCTTCGGCGCCGTCGTCCTCATGGTCATGGCGCACGACGTTCGTGGCCCCGATCGCCCTCAAGCTGCTGCTTCGAACGGGCAGGGTGCCGCCGGCCGCGGTCGAAGCGTGAACACCGCCGCGCGGGTCCGGGACTGGGCCGCGGCCGCCGCCTGGCGCCGTTCGGTCGTCGGTCCGGTCGTGTTCACCAACGGGGTCTTCGACCTGCTGCACCCCGGCCACATCGCACTGCTCGAGGCGGCCCGCGGCGAGGGCGACGCGCTCATCGTCGGCGTCAACAGCGACGCCTCGGTCCGCCGGCTGGGCAAGGGCGCCGACCGTCCGGTCGTGCCCGAGGGCGGCCGCGGCCCGGGTGCTCGCCGCCCTCGCCGTCGGTGGACTGCGTGGTCCTCTTCGACGAGGACACGCCGCTCGACCTGATCCGCGCTGCTCGAGCCCGACGTGCTGGTCAAGGGCGCCGACTACACGCGGGACCGGATCGTCGGCGCCGACCTGGTCGAGGCGCGCGGCGGGCGGGTCGTGCGCGTGCCGGTCGTCGCCGGCTATTCCTCAACTGCCATCGTGGAGCGTCTGCGTGCCTCGTCCTGACGGCCGTGCCAATGACCAGCTGCGCCCGCTCGTCCTCGAGCGGGGCGCCAACCCCTATGCCGAGGGCTCCTGCCTGATCCGGATGGGCGGCACCCTCGTCCACTGCACCGCCAGCGTGGACGCCGGCGTGCCCGGCGTGGAAGAAGGGGCAGCGGCGAAGGATGGGTCACCGCCGAGTACGCCATGCTGCCCCGGGCCACGCACGAGCGCACCAGCCGCGAGCGGAACGGTCCCGGCGGGCGCACCCAGGAGATCCAGCGGCTGGTCGGCCGGTCGCTGCGTGCGGCGATGAAGACGATGGCCTTCGGCGAGTACACCATCCGCGATCGACTGCGACGTGCTGCAGGCCGACGGCGGCACCCGCACCGCCAGCATCACCGGCGGGTGCGTGGCCCTGGCCGATGCGTGCGCCTGGCTGGCCGCGCGGACCGGCGGGCCCAATCCCTTCGGCACGCTGGTGGCGGCCGTCTCCGTCGGCATCATCGAGGGCGAGCCCCGCCTGGACCTCGCCTACCTGGAGGACAAGGACGCCGGCGTCGATGCCAACGTCGTGATGCTCGCGCCGGACCGCTTCGTCGAGGTCCAGGGCACCGGCGAGCACGGCACCTTCGATCGTCCCGGAGCTCGACCGGATCATCGACCTGGCCCACGGCGGCATCACCCGGCTCTTCGCCGATCAGCGCAAGGCGCTCGGCTGGTGAAGCTGCTGGTGGCCACCCGGAGCGCGGGCAAGCAGCGCGAGATGCGACGGGTGCTCGGTGCGGCCGGGCACGAGGTGGTCTTTCCCGATGACGTCGGGCATCTTCGAGCGACCCGAGGAAGACCGCCTCGAGACCTCCGACTCCTTCGAGACCAACGCCCGGCAAAGGCGGAGTACTTCGCCCGCGGAGCGGGCTGCCGACCGTGGCCGATGACTCGGGGCTCGAGGTGCTCTCGCTGGGCGGGCGCGCCGGGAACCCGCTCCAGGCGCTGGGCGGGCGCCACCGGCACCGCCGCCGAGGTGGACGCCGCCAACAATGCCGAGCTGCTGCGACGGCTGCGGGGCGCGCCGGAGGCTCAAGCGGCGGGCGCGCTATCGCTGCGTGCTGGTGCTGGTGCGGAAGGTGGGGGCGCTCCCCGAGGTGTTCGAGGGCGAGCTGCGGCGGGGAGGATCCTCGAGGCGCCGGAGGGAACCGGCGGCTTCGGCTACGATCCGCTCTTCTTCAGCGACGACCTCGGCAAGACGTTCGGCGAAGCCTCGCCGGAGGAAAAGGACGCCGTCAGCCACCGGGGCCGGGCCCTGGCGCGGCTCGTCGAAGCGCTCAGGGGGGACTAGCTCCTCGCACCCTTCGTCGCTCAGCCCCGGGGCGCGGCGCCCGCCGGGGTCGCGTGGCCGCGGATGACCTCCTTGAAGGTCAGGTAGACCGGAATCGAAAGCACGGTGCCGGCCGCACCAAGCACCCAGCCGAAAAACATGAGGACCAGGAAGCTCTCGAGGATCCCCAGGTTCAGTCCTGTCCGCATGAACCGCGGCTTGATCACGGTGTCGGTGAGGAAGTTGATCAGGATGAACGCCACGAGTACGACCGCGGCCGGGGCCCATCCGCGCTCCAGCAGCGTCAGCAGCACGGGCGGAATTACGGTCAGGATCATGCCGAAGTTCGGCACGAAATTCAGGAAGAACCCCAGCACCCCCCAGGTCACGGCGCCGTCGGTCCCCACGATCAGCATGACGATCGTGACCAGGACCGAGAAGATGAGCCCGGTGATGCTGGTGATCTTGATGTACTGCTGGGTGTGGCCCGCGTACTTGTTCAGCCGAGCAAAGGTGCCCCCCGGGCTTCCCGGCTCGGAGCCCGCATCGACCAGCATGAGTACCATCAGCAACAGGATGACCGCCGTATTGCCCAGCGCCGAGAGCACCGAGGAGGCGAGCCCTCCGACCAGCCCGGCGAGTTTGCCCGGATTGAGGGCGCTCAGGTGCGAATAGTCGGGCAGCGTGATGCCGTGGGTCTGGAGCCAGGCCTCGGCGCTCGCCTCGAGGCCCTGGAGGTTGGCCCAGTAGAGCGGTCCGTTGCTGCTCAGCTGGCCCAGCGACGTGGCCAGGAGAGAGCTGATGCCCAGCCCGCCCACGAGCAACAGCAGGATCGTGACGGCCAGCGAGGCGCTGGACGAAAGCCCTTTCGCGTGGAGCCATGCGCGGAACGGCTGAATCGTCTGCGCCAGCAGGGCGGCAAGCAGTACCGCAGAGACGGGCCCGGAGGCCTCGCGGACGCCGTAGGTTACGATAACCACGGCGGCGGCGGCGAACAGGGTCCGCAGGGGTGGCGACAAACTGACCGTGGACATGGCACTCTCCAGGAAGGAATCCGAACCGGGACGGGAAGCATATGGATGGGTCCCGACTTGCGCTACGCGCGGGCTGCGACGGGGACTACCATCGCCCTCGGCGGATGAGCGCAGCCGGGAATCACCCGGGACGAATACGACAGTGCGGCGCCTCACCGGGAGGCGCCGCACATTCTAGAGGGACCGTCGTCGGTCGATCAGAACTGCTTGAGCATCTCGGTGACTTCCCGCTCAGCCGCCTTGTAGTCGCCCTTGATGGTCTTGACCACCTTCTTGGCGGCTTTGTTGACAGCCTTTTCCACGGCCTTGGCGTCGTTGTCCACGCCGACCACAATCAGCAGGGCCCCGCCTTCCGGGAGCAGGGCGCCGATGTCCTTGGCGTCCTTGCGCGAGGTCCCGTAGGCGAGGTGACCGATCCAGGCGCCGAAGCCCGCACCGGCGGCGCCGGCAGCTGCGATGGCGGCAGGGGCGAGGGGCGGGAAGATGAGCGCGGTCGCGGCGCCGGCGGCCAGGCCGATCCACGCGCCCTTCTGCGTGGGCTTCTCGGTCTTGGACACTTTGACCTTGCCGTCAAATCCCTTGGAGATGATGTCGGAGTCATAGGACCCGATATTGCCGTTCGTGTGCAGTGCCTTCACGACGGCATAATCGGCCTGGGCGTCCGTCAGACTGGTGTAGCTGGCGGCGAACAGGAACATCGGATTGTCGAACATCTGTTCTGAGGCGTCGGTGGCGACGACCGTTGCAATGGGCTTGCCCATACGTTCCTCCTGGGGTGATCTGTTGGCACGATGCCAACGGTCACAAGGTACAGGAGTGAGTGTGAAAAAAGGTTGAGCAGGGAGTGATACGGTCATCAGCCGCTCACGTCAGTCACGCGCGGCCTGCGTCGGTGTTCGGGGAAGCACGGCCTGCTGGAGCCTCCTCCGTCCGCGCCGAGTTCCCTGAGGCTCGTCGAACCCCTTGGGGGTGATTAGCTTCCTCGCCACGGGGCGTAGCTTAGCCTGGTAGAGCGCCTGCTTTGGGAGCAGGAGGTCGCCGGTTCGAATCCGGCCGCCCCGATTTCGTCAGCGGTCCTGCCACCTCCTCCGACTCTGGAGGCGATTTAAGAAACATCTGTAGACAGGAGACCTCGGCGACGGGGTGGTGCTTCTCGGAGGCGACTCCCAGGGGTGGGGAGAGGAGCGGTCCGGGAGTCGAGCCGACGGGAAGCGCTACACCCGAAGCCCACCAGTGGTTTCTTGGAACCTTCCCTACTGTCCGATCCACCCGGCCTTCTTCCACGGCGCCGGACTGAACAGCCCCTCCTCGAACGTCATCCCCGCATTAATGTCGCTGTATTCCTCTTTTCCCCTGACCTGGCCGTCCAGCAGGAAGAGGACCTCCGTCTCGATCCACCCTCCCGCCAGCGCCTGATATCCGTTGAACCGGGTGTCCACCAGCTTGCCGTTCGGAGCGCTCTCCAGCATCCGGACGAAGAGCAGCCGCTCCTGGTCGACCCAGAACTGCTTGCTGGTCGTGTCCGCCGCCGATTCGGACCCGATCACCCAGACCTTGCGGTCCTGCCAGGTGTCTTCGTGCACCTTGGAGAGATCGAACCCCAGCCCTTGCAGGCGGCTGATCGTGCGCTCGGCTGGATCGATGTACACATCGAAACCGAGGGTCATCAGCGGATGGATGAAGGGCATGACCTTGGCCACGGTGTCGTGGTCGATCTGGTACAGCGAATCGCTCCGGAAGATCAGCGCCCGCCCGCTATCCAGTGGCGCGATGTCGATCCTGAGGAGGCCGGGCACTGTGGCGGCCTCGTACCAGGTCTCGACGTCGCCGTTGGGCCGAGTCGTGGCCTGGACAAAGGTCACCGTCCGGTACCACTTGCCATCATAGGCCTGCCGCATCCGGGCGACGATCTCGGACCCGCTAGGTAGGGCAGGCTCGCGAGGCGCGGTCGGTGGAAGGGCAGCGCCGAGCGTGGCGGCCACCAGGAGCGGCAACATGGCATGACCTCCGGAAGGGAGTGAGCGGGTCCAGTCACGACGTGGAAAGTGCACCGAGGATTCAACAACAACGCCGCCCGGGGGGCGGCGTGTCGTCGTCGGGGAGGGGCACTCTGGCTCGGCGCAGTTGTGCCGGTCCGGGCCACTACATCGCCAGAATCACCCCCAGGCGGAAGTTCTGGAAGTTGTACTTGATCTTGCCATTGAGGGTGCCGAACGGGCCGCTGTCCGAGCTGGTAATGCTGACATCGACGCCGGTGATGCCGTATCCCGCCTCGAGGCCGATCTTGCGGGACAGGAAGTAGCGGCCCGCGGCGCCGATCACGAATTCCTTGACCGTTACGCCACCGCTGCTGCCCGTCAGGTACGCGCCCTCGGTCTCCAGGTACCACTTCTCGCTGAACCGAAATCGGCCGTACGCGCCCAGGGTTCCTACCGGACCGGGAAAAGATTTCGACACGCCGTAGCTGGTGGTCAGGGTGTCGTTGCCGTTGCTGACGCCGGCCAGTGCGTTGATGTCGGTCTTGAAGGCGATGTATCCCAGCGCGAGGTTCAGGCCAAGTTGCGTGTTCTCCTTGGCCATGATGGCGAACCGGTAGGACAGGAAGGCGTAGTCCGCGCTGAACTTGGAATTGAGGTTCAAGCCGGCGCTGAATACCGTGTCCTCCACCCGGACCGAGTCCTCCAGGATGTGTTCCCCCGAGCGGTTAATGAACAGGTAGCCGGCCTGCAGCTCGTGGCGCCGCCCCGGCTTCCAGCGGACAGAGAGCATGGGCTCGAATCCGCTCCGAGGGATACCCAGCGTCTTGCCGAACTCGATTTCGGTCCCGGCCTGGTTCGTTCCGTCGATCTGGATGGTGGGGCTGATCACGACGTCGCTTCCTGCGACCAAGAACTGGAACTTGTCGTAGAGGTGATTGGCTTCGGACTGGGCCTGCACCGCGGCGGGCATCGAGAGGGCCGCGAGGAGGAGCGCGAGGCGCACATCGGGCAGCCGCACCGGGGAACAGTAACTATGGTGCATTGGAGTCTCCGGGATGGTGTGCGAGGCTTCCGGCGTTGTGGAACCCTCGCGGTGAAGCATCGACGTGTCGAACCCCTCTGTCAACACGCGCCGCTTGCCGGACCCCCCTCGGGGGGCGCTATCTTGGATCACTCCAGCGCCCGTAGCTCAGCTGGATAGAGCATCTGCCTTCTAAGCAGAGGGTCGCAGGTTCGAGTCCTGCCGGGCGCGCTCCCCTCGTCATCCCACGCCGGACCTCCGATGTCTCTCCTGCCCGGCCGCGCACAGTTCCGCGAGATGGTCGCCCTGGCGCTGCCGATCGCCGCCGTTCAGCTGGGCCTGATGGCCATGGGCGTCGTGGACACCGTCATGGTCGGCCACCTCTCCGCCGAGGCGCTCGCCGCCGTGGCCCTGGGCACGGTCTACTTCTTCGCCGTGGCGATATTCGGGATGGGCACCCTCCTGGCGCTCGATCCGATCGCCGCCCAGGCCGTTGGCGCGGGAGACCGCGAGGCGGTGGCCCATGCCATCCAGCGCGGCCTGCTGCTCGCCGGGCTGCTCTGCGTTCCGGTCTGCCTGCTGCTGATCCCCGCCTCGCCGGTTCTGCTTTCCCTCCACCAGCCTGCCAACCTGGTCGCCATCGCCGGCCCGTTCTGCCTGGTGAGCGCGGCCGGTGTCCCGGGGTTTCTCGCCTTCGTCGTCCTGCGCCAGGGGCTGCAGGCAGAGGGACGCACCCGCGGCATCCTGATCACCGTACTGGTTGCCAATCTCGCCAACGTCGGTCTCAACTGGGTCCTGATCTTCGGCCACCTCGGCGTCGCTCCACTCGGGCCCATCGGTTCTGCCTGGGCGACGGTCGCCAGCCGGACCCTGCTCCCGCTGCTTCTGCTCGTGTTTGAATGGCCCCATCTGCGTACTCAGCTCTTCCCGCGCCGCTCAGGGTTGCTCGCCTCGGGGCCGCTGCTCCAGATGCTGCGGCTCGGCGTGCCCATCGGGTTCCAGCACCAGCTTGAATACGGCGTGTTCGGGGTCGTTGGCCTGGTAATGGACACCCTCGGCGCTGCGGAAATGGCGGGACACCAGATCGCGCTCAACCTCGCTTCGCTCACCTTCATGGTCCCGCTCGGGATTGGATCGGCGGCGGCAGTGCTCGTGGGCCAGGCGGCCGGGGCAGGGGATCGCCGGCGGGCAGGCCAGTCGGCGGGCGCCGCCCTCATCCTCGCGCTCCTGTTCATGTCCTCAACCGCGGCAGTGTTCCTCTCTGCTCCTGGATGGCTGGCCAACCTCTATACCAGCGATCGCCGGGCGGCTGCGGTGGCGGTGCTGCTGATTCCGCTCGCCGGCATCTTCCAGGTGTTCGATGGCCTGCAGGTCGTGTCAATCGGTGCCCTGCGCGGCCTGGCCGACACTCGGACGCCGATGGTGGCCAATGTCCTCGGCTTCTGGGTGGTGGGCCTCCCGATCGGCCTCTGGCTGGCCTTCCATGTCGGCCTCGGCGCAGTGGGGCTCTGGTGGGGCCTCGTGATCGGCCTGGTGGCGGTGGGGCTCACTCTGGTCGCACGACTGGCTTGGCGGCTCCGCCAGCCACTCTTTCGTATTTCCCCCGAGAGCGATACTCGCAAGGAGAACTTCAACAGGACTGATTGATCGGTCTGATTTCACTGTGCTGGGATGTCACGCCTGTAGCGCAGGCCCAACACCTTATATCGCTGCAGCCGCCCGCTACGCCCGCCCACTGCCATATCCACGGCATAACTCGATGCCTGGCAGGGGAATGCCGCGGTGCCCTCCTGTGGCATAACCTCTGCCAGTTCCTGCAGGTTGGTGCCCGCACGCAGAAATCAAATAGCGCGAGGAATGTCCATTCTATGATCGACGCCCGTCGCCGGCAATTCACCGTTGCCGCCCTGTTCGCCGTTCTGGTTGCCGCTTGTTCGAGCACCTCGAGTCAGCCCGACCCGCCGGCGGTCACCACACTGACTTGCCAGGACTCGGCGAGTGGCGGATTGGTCGGGTGCACACTCGACCTCCAGGACTCCACAGGATTTCACGTCACCCTGGTCAGCCACGACTGCTACGCGAAGGGCAACACGATCCGCCTGACCCTGCCCATCGACTCCATCCTGACCGCGGACGGATGCCATGAGGTCGTCGGGCAGGTCTGGGACTTTCCCGGGCCATTCACTCCGGGCACCAAGGTGGGGATGGAGGTGGTTTCCAGCGTGGGTGGAGACCCGCCGAGCCTCCTGATCACCGGCGCCTATCCGACCTGGACGGCGACCTTTGAGGATGGCTACGACGCCGATTTCAACGACCTGATCATGACAATCAGCGCCGGCCCGGCAGGCCCATGACCGGCCGGGCGCCATGACCAAGACTCCCTCCCTCCGTCCGGTAGTTGGCGGACTGGTCTTGCTGGTGGGGCTCCTCGCCTCCCTCCGGCCACTGGTGGCCCAGACGACCGAGGCAGCGCCGCTGGTCGCGGACACCAATGATCGCATCCTGCCGGGCGATGCGATCCGGCTCAAGATCTGGCGGGAACCGGACCTCTCCGGCGACCTCCCGGTCAACGAGTTGGGAGTGGTGACCTTCCCCAAGCTGGGGCCGATGCAGGTCACCGGGCTGACCTCGCGGGTGCTGCAAGACACGCTGGTGTCGGACTACGGCCGGTACCTGCGCAACCCCTCGATCGAGGTCATACACCTCCGACGGGTCAATGTGCTCGGGGCGGTCAAGAATCCGGGATCCTATACAGTGGAGCCGACCCAGACGATCGCCGGCGTGCTGGCGCTGGCCGGTGGAGCAACGCCGCAAGGCAATCTCAAGAAGTTCGAGCTCCGGCGAGGGGACCAGGTGATCCTTTCGAGTCTCGACCAGAGCACCCAGTTCGCCGATCTGCCGATCCAGTCTGGTGACCTGCTGTTCGTACCCGAGAAGAGCTGGATGAGCCGCAATGGTGCCGTGGTCATCGCCGCCATGATTACGGCCGGTGTGGCGATCGGCATCAGCGTAGCCAACCACCATTGAGGCGTTGATGACCACCGCCGAGCAGCTGCACGACCTTCGCCGAGAAAAGGACTTCCGTCCAGCCCGGTTCCTCATGCTGCTGCGGCGGCACTTCTGGCTGATCGGCGTGTCGGCCGGCGTCGTCCTGGCGGCCTCGGTTGCCTACGCACTGTTCTGGCCCGCGGTCTACGAAGGCGACGCCAGCCTCCGGATCGACAAGGCGAAGACCGAGCTTCCCAACGCCGATTTCGCCCTCGAGACCGAGCTCAACACCGAAATCGAGGTGCTTTCCAGCCGATCCCTGGTCGGGGAACTGGTCGATAGCCTGGGGCTCCGCTTCGAGATTGCGACTCCGCGCACCACGACCGCGGACGCAGTCCTGGCGTCGCTGGTCGTTCCGGCGGCGGCCGACACTGCCTCGCTCGAACTGCGGCTCCGGCCGGACAGCACTGTGCTGGTCCTCCGTGACGGCAGCGTAGACACCGTGGGGCTGGGCCGCGTGGGGCATCCGCTCACCCTCAAGGGGGGAATCACGCTGACCGTGGCGCCCGCCGCGCTGGCATATAAGTCGATCACCGCCACGGTGGCGGCCCGGGACGATGCCATCGATGAGGCAATCAAGCGCCTCAAGATCGACCGTCCGGTGCGCCTGGGAAATCTGGTCACCGTGGCCTACCGTGACCGATCAGCCGGTCAGGCTCGCGATGGGGCCAATCTTCTCGTCAGACGTTTCCTGGCCGGGCGAACCAGCCAGGGCCACGGCGCGGCGCGCGCCAGCGTGGCGTTCCTCCAGGCCCAGCTCGACTCGCTCTCCACCGAACTGCGGGCCGCCGAAGACTCCCTCAGGCGGTTCCGCGAGAGCCGCGGCGTGGTGGACATCGGCATGGAGGCCACCACCGGGGTCACTCAGATGGCGCAGCTGCGCGCCCAGCGCGATGACATGGCGGCAGAGCGGGACGCGCTGGCGTCACTGCTTGCCGAGGTGCGCGCGACTCAGGTATCGGCCGAGTCGCTCGGGCCATCGCCCTATCGCCGGCTGATCGCGTTCCCTTCGCTGCTGAAGAACGATGCCGCCTCACAGATCCTCAGGTCGCTGGCGGCGGTGGAGGACCAGCGGGCCGAGCTTCTGATCCGCCGGATGCCCGCCGACTCCGACGTCCAGACGCTCACAGCACGGATCCAGGAACTGGACGACCAGCTGCGCTCGATCGCCGAGACCTATCTCCAGGGGCTGAGCAACCAGGTGGCCGCCATTGACCTGAATATTGCCGGCATGGGGCGCCAGCTGGCCGAGGTACCCGGCAAGGAGTTCGAGGCGGCCCGCCTCGAGCGGCGGCCGAAGGTCCTCCAGGACATGTATGCGCTGCTGGCCACGCGCCTCAAGGAGGCCGAGATCGCGCAGGCGGCCGAAGAGCAGGACATCCGCGTGGTAGACGCCGCGACGCTTCCGCTGAAGCCGGCCTGGCCCCGGCCGCTGATCTGTGTCGCCGGCGGCCTCTTCCTCGGGCTGCTGGTCGGCCTCCTGGCGGCGTTCGTGAGGGAATACTTCGACAAGTCGGTTCATACCCGCTACGACGTGCAGGCGCTCACCGGCGTGCCGGTATTGGGTTTGATCCCGCGCTTCCCCAAGTCGAGGCGGCACTCCCGGAGTCACAGGGACGGGAAGGGACTGGTCGTCGGGGTGAATCGCGCCGCCGGCGTCGATCTCAACGACGAGCGCAATCCCCGTGGAATGCTCGTGGCGGGGCGGAAGCGGCTGAGTGGCATCGCCGAGGCCTACGGCCACTTGCAGACCAACCTGGCGTTCTCCAAGGCCGACCATCCCCCCAAGGTCCTGATGATCACCAGCCCGCTTCCGGGCGACGGCAAGACCACCAGCGCGACCAACCTGGCGCTGACACTGGCGCAGCGGGGGCAGCGCGTCCTGGTCATCGACGCCGACCTCAGGCGCGGGGTGATCAACCGTGCGTTCAGCACCAGCCGAAGCCCCGGACTCACCGAGGTTCTGACGGGGAAGGAACCGCTGGAAAAGGCCATTTGGACGGTCAAGACCGCCCAGGGTCACAAGCTTTCCTTCGTGCCGACGGGCGAACTGCCGTCGCACCCGGCCGGCCTGCTGGGGTCGAACGCCATGCGCGAGCTTCTCACGCGCCTCGCCGCGACCTACGATGTCATCCTGATCGACTCGGCGCCGGTCAATTCCGTGACCGATACGGCCGTCCTGGCGCCGCTGGTCGATGGTGTGCTCGTCGTGGCGCGGTCCGGATCGACACCGCTGGAGGCGCTGGCCTTCGGCATCGAGCAGTTGCGCCATGTCCGCGCCCCCCTCATCGGTGCCATTCTCAACGATATCGACCTCCGCCGGGACGCTGCGTACGACAGCGTGTACCGCTATTACGGCCATACGGAGTATGCCGCCGCGGGACCCGGGTAGGGCTCGCCAATGGACATGCAGGAGTCACGACTGGCCGAGGCGAGGCCCCTTCATTCCTCTGAGGCCGCCATGCCTGCAATGCCGGCGGCCGTCGAGCCACGGGCGCGGCGACCATCGCCGCTGGCCGGGGCGCACCGCCGCCGACCAGCGGCGGACCGGGCGGGCACCGGGTGGCAAGCTGCCTTCTGGCGCTGGTCCCAGCTCCTGGCCTGCATTGCCGCGCTGGTCTTCGCGTTTCTCCTCTCCAATCCGCGCGAACTCACCGGCGACTGGACCGGATTTCTTGCGATGCGCGTCAGCGTCCGCAACCTGATCCTCGTCGGGATCTGGCTCGCGGCATGGTCCTGGCTCTTCACGCAGTTCGGGCTGAATCAACCGACCAGGAGCGGTCAGCTGCGCAACGAAGGCCTCCGGCTCCTCGCCGGGTGCCTTGCCGGTGCACTGCCGCTGCTGGTGTTCGTGCTCCAGAGCCGGACCGGAGCCTTTCAGCTGGTGACCGTCCCCCTCTTCCTCGGCGCGGTGCTTTGTGCCACCACCACCACCCGATTGGTCCTCAGGGGCTTGGACACGGTGGCCCCCTCCCGCCAGACTCACCGCGTCCTGATTGTGGGCAGCGGCCCGCGCGCCGCGGAATTGCATGACGCTCTGGTCCGGGATGCGGACCAGGGAACTGTTGTGGTCGGCTTCGTTGACAGCTCTGAGGCCCCATCGCGGCATGACGTGGTCGGCAAGGTGCTGGGCAGCGTGGCGCACCTCGAGTCGCTCCTCATGTTTGCGGTCGTGGACGAGGTGCTGATCGCACTGCCGGTCCGATCCAAGTACAAGGAGATCCAGGAGGCAATCTTCGCCTGCGAACGGGTGGGCGTTCCGGTCACCTATCTGGCCGACATCTTCCAGCACTCCATGGCCCAGCCACGCCTGGACGCGAAGGGCGCATTTCCGGTCATCCACGCGGCCGCGGCCGCCGAGGACCCGAGGCTCGTGGTCAAGCGGCTCGTCGACATCGTGGGCAGCGTCGCCGGGTTGCTGGTGCTCTCCCCGGTGCTGGCGGCCGCGGCCGTGGCGGTCAAGCTGACGAGCCGCGGGCCAGTGATCTTCGCCCAGGATCGATACGGCTATAACAAGCGGCTGTTCCGCATGTATAAGTTTCGGACGATGGTGGCAGACGCCGAGCTCCTGCAGACCGTGCTCGAGAGCAAGAACGAGGTGCAGGGACCGGTATTCAAGATCGCGAGCGACCCCCGGGTGACGAGGGTCGGGCGAGTGCTGCGCCGCACCTCCATTGACGAGCTTCCCCAGCTGTTCAACGTCCTGCTGGGCACCATGACCCTGGTGGGCCCCCGGCCCCTGCCGACCCGCGACGTCCAGCGCTTCTCCGAGCCGTGGCTCATGCGCCGGTTCAGCGTCAAGCCCGGCTGCACCGGCCTGTGGCAGATCAGCGGCCGGAATCGGGTGGGCTTCGACCGATGGGTGGCGATGGATCTCCAGTACATCGATGAGTGGTCCTTGCTGCTCGACCTCAAGATCCTCTTTCGAACCCTCTTCGTCGTCCTGAAGCAGGATGGCGCGGTCTGACGCTGGCCTGCTGAAGAACGCCCTGGCCCGAGATACGCTCTGGGTGCTGCTCGGCCAGGGGGGGCGCGCCGTACTCCAGGCGGCCTATTTCGTCCTGGTGGCGCGGTCCCTGGGCGTCCAGGGGTTCGGCGCCTTTGCCGGTGTGCTGGCGGTCGTGGCAGCCGCCGCGCCCTTCGCCACGCTGGGCATGGGACACCTGCTGGTGCGCGATGTCGTGCGCGACCGGACGGCATTCCCTGCAGCGTGGGGACGAGCGCTCCGGGTCACCCTGGCCAGCGGACTGGCGCTGGTCGTTCTCACCGTCGGCGTGGCCAGGGCCATCCTCCCCGACTCGATCCCCACCCTCCTGGTTCTCCTCCTCACGACGTCCGATGTCCTGTTCGCCCGAATGGTCGACCTGGCCGGGCAGGCGTACCAGGGCTGCGGCCGGGTGGACCGGATGGTGGCGATGCAGTGGGTGCTCTCCACCACCCGGCTGACCGGATTGGTCGTGGTCATCCTGGTCCTGTCCCGGCCAACGCCCACCCAATGGGCCGCCGTCTACCTTGCCGCCACCCTGCTCAGTGCGGCGATCGCCGTGACGCTGGCCTCCCGCCAACTGGGAACTCCCGACTGGCGCGCCCGGGCTTCGCGCACCGACTTCAAGGACGGCGGCCTGTTCACCGTCACCGTCTCTGCCGCGAACGTCTATAACGACATTGACAAGGCGCTGCTGCCTCGGCTTGCCACGCTGGAGGCCAGTGGATTGTACGGAGCCGCGTACCGGGTGCTCAACCTGGCCATCCTGCCCCTGTCGGCGCTGCTCCAGGCGAGCTACGCGAGGTTCTTCAAGCATGGCGCCGATGGTGTTCGGGGAGGGCTCCGGCTGGTTCGCAAACTGGCGCTGGCAGCGATGGGCTACGGCATCGTCGCCTCGGTGGCCCTGGTTCTCGTCGCTCCGGTCTTGCCCGCCATCCTCGGCCAGGCCTACGCCGGCTCCGTTGCGGCGATCCGCCTGCTGGCGGTCGTCCCCTTCTTCAAGGCGGCGCAGATCCTGTCGGCAAACACGCTGACCGGGGCGGGGGCCCAGCGGGTTCGCAGCCTGGCGCAGGGTGCCGCCTGTCTGCTCAATGTCGGATTGAACCTCTGGCTGATACCACTCTTCTCGTGGCGGGGCGCCGGGATCGCGACCCTGGCCACCGAATGCTTCCTGGCCGTCACCCTCTGGCTCTGCGTGGCGTGGTATCACTCCGCGGAGATGGAGCAGAGCCCTCCCCTGTCGCCGGCGGCGACATGAGCGTCAGCGCCTCGAGCAGCTGGCGCGCGGCGCCCAGCGACATGAGCGAGTCGACGGACGCTTCGGCACCTCGAGAGACGGCCGCGACGATGGCCGAGCTCCTCCTGACCGCCGTGCTGATGCTGCTGGCTTCGCCGTACAGCCTCACCGCGGGTGCCCACGGATTCGAGGGCGAGGAATGGGTCGAGGCCAAGAAGCTCGCCGTCGAATCGCTGGGTGAGGGCGGTCCGACCCGGACCGTTGCGCTCGGATTGCTTGGCGTGATGGCGGTCTACCATCTCCTGAAGGGGGCCCGCTGGGAGAAGTCCGCGACCCGCGTGGGTGTGGCGATGACCGGGGCGTACCTCGCGCTCGGACTCGTGAGCGTCACCTGGGCGGATGACCCTTCGATTTCACTGCATCGCGTCGGGGCTGCCTGGATCGTCGGGCTCGCCTGCTTCGGGATGGCCAGCCGGTGGACGTGGCTGGATCTCGTGCGGCTCGCCTTCCTTGCCAGCGGCCTGGTCACGGTCGTGGGAATCGCGGTGGCCATCCACTATGGCCAGTTCCGGCCATGGGAGAGCGGCTATCGCCTGGCGCCGATGATTCATCCCAACCGGGCCGCGCAGGATTTCGCCATTCTCATGCTCTCCAGCGGATTCCTCGCCTTGTGGGCCCGGCGGGGGGCCGCGCTCTACTGGACCGGGATGCTGGGCGGCGCGGCCTGCCTCTTCCTGACCCGTTCGCGTACCGCCGCGCTCAGCGCGGTCGTCGCGGTGGGAGTGGTCGTGGCGCTCGGGGCCGCGCGCCGCCATGTGGTTCCCCTGGTGATCCTCAGCCTGGCCTTCGGGCTCACGCTGTTCCTGCTCGTGCCAGACCTTGGGCAGCAGGGGCGAGAGCTGCTGAACATGGGTCGGTCCCAGACAGTCGACGACATTACCACCCTCACCGGGCGATCGTTCATCTGGCAGGCCGCGTATTCGTTCTTCCTCAGGCGGCCGCTCCTCGGCTACGGCTTCGGCAGCTTCTGGATCCCCAGCCGGATCGACGCCATGGCGGCGATGCTGGGCTGGGTCATGGTCCACGGCCATTCCGGGTATGTGGATGCCGCGATGGGCCTGGGTGCCGCCGGACTCGCGCTCTATGTCGCGATGCTGTGGGGAGGCCTGGCCGGCGCCGTCCGCCAGTTCCTGGGAACAAGGAACGAGGCAGTGCTCTTTGGTGTCGGGGTGATCACCTTCGTCGCCGTGTGCTCGCTGGCGGAGTCGTTCTTCCCCGCCGCCAATCTGCCCTCGTTCGTGTGCCTGATGGCCCTCGCGCGGCTCGGGTTCTCTGACACGGTGCGCGTGCCTGCCACAAGCCGCCTGTACGAGACCGTCGTCCTCGCGGGTGGCCGCACGCCGGGGGTCGGGAGCCCGCCGGAGGAGGCGCCGGCGTGACCGCGAGTGCGGCGCGCGGAGCGCCTGCCAGGGAGGGCGACGCTGCGCGGGGGCCGATGTTCAGCGTCCTGATGGCGTCCTACAACCACTCCCGGTACATCGTCGAGGCCCTGGAAAGCGTCTGCCGCCAGACCTGCCAGGACTTCGAGATCGTGATCGTCGATGACGGCTCCACGGACGGCACTGGGGAGGTCGTCGCGCGCTGGATGGCCAGCCTGCACGCGACGCGCCGGACACCGGTGCGACTCATCCGCCAGTCGAACGGAGGCCAGTCGGCTGCCCTGGAGCGGGGCTTCGCGGAGTGTCGCGGCCGATACGTGGCCATTCTGGATTCGGATGATCGATGGTTGCCTGAAAAGCTCGCGCGGGTCCGGGAGGCCGTTGCCGGGCGGCCGGAGATCGGCATGGTGACGCACCCGCAGCTGGTCATCGACGGGGAGGGCGTGCGGACCGGAGACCAGCGCCCGCGGGGGGCCGCGCTCTCCAGCGGCGATCTGCGGGGCCAGATGTCCCGGACGGGTCGGAAGGTGGCAGGCACGGCGTCCTGCACCACGATCCGGGCAGACGTCTTCCGATCGCTCCTGCCGATGGCGACGGGGGGCTTCCGCTCCGCCGCCGATGCCTACCTCACATTCGGGGCGGCCGTTCGGGCCCCCGTTGCGGCACTCCGGCAGCCCCTTGGCGAGTACAGGGTATCGGCCGCTGGCAACTACCTGACCCGCCTGCTCCAGCCCGAAGGCCTTCGCCGCGAGATGGAGTTGCAGAAGACCATCCACCAGCACTTCAACCTGCTGGGGGCGTTGCCGCGCAACGCCTACTATATGCGGCACCTGTTCGCGCTTGCCAAGCTGGAAGGCGGTGTGGCGGCACAATGGTCCGCCTGGTGTGGCCTCGCCGGGGCGATCGCGGGCGATGAGTGCTTCACGCTCGGGCAGAAGTTCCAGCAGGGGGGATTCTGGACCCTCTGCCTGCTCGCGCCGAGGACGGTGTTTCGCCGTATGTGGCGATGGTATCAGCTCGCCTAGCGATGGATCACCCATTGGCGTCCCTCGAGGGGGACCCACCTGGCCGGTGACGGGCGCCGCATCCAGGTGCCGC
Source organism: uncultured Gemmatimonadales bacterium (assembly GCA_963724265.1). Lineage (GTDB taxonomy): Bacteria > Gemmatimonadota > Gemmatimonadetes > Gemmatimonadales > GWC2-71-9 > DATEHG01. Next base: position 624,217 of record CAVRTU010000005.1, on the reverse strand, counting down.
AGGATCCCGGCAGCCGTCGGGAGTTTCTCCGGCGCGTCGCCGAAGCGTGCGCCGGGCTGTCGCTGGCCGGGATCGGCCGGATCGCCAGCCCATCCTGGCACGCGGAAGCCGCGGCTTGTGAGCAGTCCCTGAACACGCTCGCCGTCGCGAAGGGATTGCGGTACGGCGCCGCGGCCCAGAAGGCGATTCTTGCGCGGGACCCGGAGTTCGGCAGGGCGTTCCAGTGTGAGTGCGGCATCCTGGTGCCCGAACTGGAACTCAAGTTTGCCTGGTTGCGCCCCACTCCCGATCAATTCGAATTCACCGCTGCGGACTGGCTCGAGGCCTTTGCGAGGGCCCACGGACAGCTGTTCCGGGGGCACACGCTCATCTGGTACAAGGCCCTGCCGGACTGGTTCAGCGGCACGGTGGACGCGACCAACGGGCGCTCGTTCCTGACCGACCACGTGCATACCGTGGTCAGTCACTATCGGGGCCGGGTCCAGTCCTGGGATGTCGTCAACGAGGCCATCAACCCGGCGGACGGCCGGCCCGATGCGCTCCGGAAGTCGCGGTGGCTCAAGGCCGTGGGGCCTGAATATATTGATCTGGCCTTCCATACCGCGGCAGACGCGGACCCCTCGGCCATGCTCGTATACAACGAGACATACCTGGACTACGATGACGACCGGGACAATGGGCAGCGGGAAGCCGTCCTGCGCCTGCTGCAGGACTTCAGGACCCGGGGTGTCCCGGTGCACGCGCTCGGCGTCCAGGCGCACCTGAGGGGTGTGGAGACCACGTTCTCTGCCAGGAAGTTGAGGGAGTTCCTGGCGGCCGTTGCCGCGATGGGGTACCGGATCATCATCAGCGAATTGGACGTCCGCGACACGGAGCTCCCGGCGGATGTCACCACGCGTGACAACGCCGTCGCCGCGGCCTACCGGGACTATCTGGACGCCGCGCTCGATGAGCGGGCCGTCATCGACGTGCTGACCTGGGGGCTCAGCGACAAGTACAGCTGGCTCTCCTCGTCGCGACCGCGCGGCGACGGTCTGCCCCTGCGTCCGCTTCCGCTGGACGCCAACCTCCAGCCGACGCCGGCCTATCGGGCCATCGCCTCGGCTTTCCGGGGAGCTCCTCCACGATGACTGACTCGACCGGGCAGAGGAAGACGGCTCCGCCGGGAATGCCGCGGCGGGCCTTCCTTGCTGTGGTCGGCGGAGCCGTCGCGGGAGGGTCGGTGATGCTGCCGGCCCTTTCGGGTTGTTCGCCGACCGTGACCGGCGAGAACACCGCGCCCCAGGTGCCGGACCTTCCATTGCGCAACCTTGCCGCTGCTCGGGGCCTGATCTACGGTGCCTCGAGCGGCGAAGTGTTCTTCGGCTATGAGGCCGACTATGCGGCCCGGTTCCTGGAACAGTGCGCTTTGTACACGCCAGAGGAGTCGCTCAAGTGGACCGCCCTCCGCCCCGACCAGGACACGTTCGACTTCACGGTGGCCGACTCGGCAATCGACTTTGCCACTTCCAACGGCCTGCTGGCCCGGGGACATACTCTCGTCTGGCACGAGAGTCTCCCCGGATGGTTCGCGGCCACGGTGACTGCGACGAACGCCGAGCAGGTGCTGCGGGAGCACATTGCGACGGTCGCCGGCCGGTATGCCGGGCGATTGCACTCGTGGGATGTGGTGAACGAAGCCGTGTACGACGCGGATCACCTCCCCGGGGGCTACCGCAAGAGCCAGTGGTACGACATGCTCGGCCCGGATTATGTCGATCTGGCCTTTCTCGAGGCTGCGCAGGCGGATCCCAATGCGCTGCTCGCCTACAGCGACTACGGGCTCGAGTACAGCGATGTCAATTCGCAGCGCAAGCGGTCACTCGTCCTGCAGTTGCTCTCGGATCTTCGAGGCCGGGGCGTTCCCGTTCACGCGCTCTGCCTCCACGCCCACCTGAAGGGCACGCTCACCAATTTCGACGGTCCCCAGTTGCGGTCTTTTCTGCGGGACGTGGCCGGGCTGGGGGTCAAGATCATTCTGAGCGAGTTGGACGTCAGCGATCTGTCCCTGCCCGCGGACACCGTCGCGCGGGACAACGCGGTGGCGACCGTGTACCGCACCTTTCTCGATGCCGCGCTCGACGAGCCAGCCGTCATCGCCGTGGTCACGTGGGGGCTGAGCGATCGCCATACCTGGCTGACGGCGGCGCATCCGCGGCCCGATGGGTTGCCGGTGCGCCCCCTCCCGTTCGATTCGATGCTCCAGGCCAAAGCCGCCTGCAGGGCGATGTCATACTCCCTCTACGACGCACCTCTCAGATCATCGTGACGACGGGGGCCCGCGCCGGCGTGCCTGGGTTTACGGTTCTCCTCGCCACCTACAACCACGCCCGCTTCATCCGCGAGTCCCTCGAATCCATCCGCAGCCAGACCTCCGCCGACTTTCACCTCGTCCTGGTGGACGACGGCTCGACCGATGCGACTCCCGAGGTCATTGGCCGTTGGCTCGCCGAAGAGGGCGCCGAACTCGCGGACAGGACCGAGGTCCTGACCCAGCCCAACGGTGGCCAGTCCGCTGCCTGGGAGGCCGGCGCCGCACTCTGCCAGGGCCGGTACATCGCGTTGCTCGACTCCGACGACCGCTGGTTGCCTGCGAAGCTCGCCAGGGCCGCCGAGGCACTGGCCGCCCATCCGGAGGCGAGTCTGCTGACCCACCCGCAATGGGTTCTGACTGGAGATGGTACGCGGACCGGCCGGCTCTGGCCCCGTGGCGGAATCCTCGCCGATGGCGACGTCCGGGCGCAGCTCCGGCAGACCGCCCGGCTCGCCGTCGGCACCGCGTCGAGTCTCGTCATCCGGACCGACATCTTCCGGTCGCTGCTCCCTCCGCCGACCCGCCGCTTCCGCTCGGCGGCAGACTACTACTTTGCCTTCGGCGCCTCCCTGGCCGGTCCCGTAATCGCACTGCCCGAGCCGCTCGGAGAATACCGGGTCCATGGCGACAGCATGTACCTGAACCGCATGCTGACCGGCGACGGCTTGCGGCGGCAACTCGATCTCCAGGAGACCATCACCGGTCATTTCGGACTTGGCGCGGCCTTGCCCCGGAACGCGTTCTATCAGCGCGCCCGCTTTGCCCTGGCTGCCCTCGAGGGGACGGTGGCCGATCGCCTGGTTGGCTATCGCCGCCTCGCAGCGGCGATAATGCACGATCCCTTCTTCCGCCCAGCCCAGAAGATCGAACAACTGTGGTTCTGGGGCGCTGCGGGAATGCTGCCGCCCCGCGCCTTTGCCAGGCTGTGGCGCTGGTTCTTGCTCCGATGACGGCGCAATCAGCACTACCCGGATTGGCTCACCCCAGGGTGGTGATCGGTGGCGCGCCGATCGACGCCCTCACACTGGAGGAGGCTGTCTCGGTCATTCTTGCCAGGGCCATCGCTGGCGGTCCCCCGGCATACGTGGTCACGCCCAATGCCGCGCACCTTGCGACCCTGCAGGAGAATCAGGTGTTCCAAGCCGTCTATCGTGGCGCCTGGCTGTCGGTCGCCGATGGTTTGCCCCTGGTCTGGGCATCTCGGCTGCTGCATACGCCGCTGCCCGGGAGGGTCAACGGGACCGACCTCTTCGAGCGCCTCTGTGCCGGGGCCGCAGAGCGGGGTCTCTCGGTGTTCTTGCTTGGGGGCCGGCCCGGGGCCGCGGATGCGGCCGCAGAGGCGCTGCGTCGCCGGCACCCACGGCTCCTGATTGCGGGCACCCGGTGTCCACCTCCCGGATTCGAGCGGGACATCGACGAACTGGGGCGCGTCGACGAGGCAATCCGCGCCGCGCACCCGGCGCTTCTGTTCGTCGGACTCGGCGCCCCCAAGCAGGAATTCTGGATCGCCAGTCATGGCATCAGGCTTGGCGTCCCCGTCGCCCTGGGGATCGGGGTCAGCTTCGAGTTCGTCGGTGGGATGGTTCGCCGTGCCCCGCGCTGGATGCAGCGGACCGGCCTGGAATGGTTCTACCGGCTCCTGACCGAGCCAAGGCGCCTCTGGCGGCGCTATCTCTTCGGCAACATCACTTTCCTCCGGCTCGTCGCACGGCAGTGGTGGGCCCAACGGTACCCAGGAGCAGATCCGGATGCTGATCGACGCCCGTGATGTTCCACCCGGCCAGACACTCGAGGCCGATCTCTGCATCGTCGGTGGCGGCGTCGCCGGAATTACCCTGGCCCGGGAGTTCCGCCACACTCCCGTCCAGGTGGTCTTGCTGGAGAGCGGGGGACTCGCGTACGAGCACCGGACCCAGCACCTCTACCGTGGAGCGCGGAGCGGGCGACCGCACCCTCCCCTCGACGCCTGCCGCCAGCGATTCCTCGGCGGCTCGAGCAATGCCTGGGGCGGGTGGCTCCGTCCCCTCGAGGCGATCGACTTTGAGAACCGTCCCTGGGTGCCCTACAGCGGCTGGCCGTTCTCGATAGCAGAGCTGGCCGGCTATACCGATCGGGCCCATGCGGTGCAGCAGGTGGCCACGCCGGAGTACAGCCCGGATCCCGCTGCGGTCCTGAAGCGACCCGGCGTCTTCCCGCTCGACTCCAGCCAGGTGATCACCGGGTACTATCACTACAGTCCGCCGACCCGATGGGGTGAAGCCTATCGCGAGGAGTTGACCGCCGCACCGAATATCCGGGCCATCCTGCATGCGAACGCGATCGAACTCGCTGCCCTCCCCGAGTCGGATCGCGTCGCCGGGGTCGAAGTCGCGACCCTTCACGGCAGCCGGTTTCGGGTCCGGAGCAGGATCACGGTGCTCGCTGCCGGGGGCATCGAAAACGTCCGGCTGATGCTCGCCTCCAACAGCGTGCGCCGTCGGGGCGTCGGCAACGGCAACGACCTGGTGGGCCGCTTCTTCATGGAGCATCCCGGCGTCAACTTCGGACACCTGGAACTCTCCAACGGAGCCGATCCTGCCATCTACGACGAGGACCGGATCCGGAGAAAGGGCCCTCAGGCTGCTCTCTTTCTTCCGGAGGCGGTCGTGCGCAGGGAGGAGACCCTCAACATCGGAGCGACCCTCCTCCGGCGGACGCCATTCACGCTGGCGAGGGTCAAGGCCCAGCGGGCCGGGGTCCAGCTGTCACGCAAGCTCGCCGTCGCGGCCCGGACGGCGGTGTCCAATCTCGATCAGCTCTTCGGTCGGACATATTCCCTCATCGTCCGGGCCGAGCAGGTGCCGAATCCGGAGAGCAGGGTCACGCTCTCGGGTGAGCGTGACGCCCTCGGGCTTCCGCGCGTCCGTCTTGACTGGAGGTTGACCGAGGCCGACTTCCGGGCCATCTGGGACAACGCGGGACGGTTCGACCATGCGCTCCGGATGGCCGGGGTGGGGCGGCTGGTACTTCCGGCTGGCGGCTTCGAAGGGCCCTGGCGGAGTACGGTGTACACCCATTCCCATCACATGGGGACGATCCGGATGTCGCAGGATCCTGCTCGCGGAGTCGTCGACGGCAATTGCCGGGTGCAGGAGACCGCGAACCTGTACGTCGCAGGGAGCGCCGTATTTCCCACGGGCGGCTACGCCAATCCCAACCTGACCATTGTCCAGTTGACGCTCCGCCTGGCCGACCACCTGCGAGGTGCTCTCGCGTGACGGTGGCAGCCACGCGGCGATGGCTCTGGATCCTGGGCACGGTTGCCCTTCTGGTGCGCTGCCTGCTCCTGGACCGGAACGGCCTCTGGCATGACGAGGTGGCCACGTACGACACCGCAGTCCTGCCCGCGGCCCGGATCCCGGCCGCGGCGGCGGAGCACAGCAACAGCCCGCCGCTCTACTTCTGGCTGGTCCACGCTGTCCTCGAAGTCGGTGGCTCCTCGGAAGACGCGCTGCGATTCCCATCCGTGGTCGCGGGCGCGCTCACCATTCCCGCGCTGGGGCTGCTCATCATCGAGGTGACCGGCTCGCCGGCGGCCGGAGTCCTGGCGGCGGCACTGCTCGGGGTCAATCCGCTGCATCTCTGGTACTCCCAGGAAGCGCGATCCTACGCCCTGCTCACCCTGTGTGGTGCGCTGGCGCTGCTCTGTTGTGCCCGCGCCCTCCGCACCGGAGCCGCGGCGGGATGGCTCGGGCTCGGCCTCTGGCTGCTGCTCGCGCTGTTCATTCACCCGGTCGGTGGCAGCCTGCTGGTCGTCTGCTGGATCTGGGCGGCGCTTGCACCCGCGCGGCGCCAGGCGGCGAAACCGCTGGCCGTCATCTCGGTCCTGGTGGTCCTGGCCGCGGTGGCGATCGTGACGATGACCCCCGCCCACGAGCATCCGCTGGAACGCCCCGTTTCCGCCGTGGCTGAGCTGGCCTACGCCGCGTACACCTTCCTGGCGGGCTATTCGTTCGGCCCGGGGACTCGCGAGCTGCAGGTGATGGGAGCACGGGCCGCACTCGAAGTGCACTGGTTCCAGGCGCTCCTGGTCGTCGCGGTGTTGGTGGCGATGACGGCACTCGTGGCTCGCCGGACATTTCCCGGACGAGCTCAATTGCTGGCCGCCGCCCTCGTACCCCCGGTGATGATCATTCTGGCCTCACGGCTCACGGCCTTCCCCTTCAACGTCCGCTATGCCCTCCCGGGCCTGCTCGGATTCCTCGGGCTGGTCGCGGGAGCGCTGGGCCTGGCCACCGGCCGGTGGCGATGCCTGGGCATCGCGACGGTCCTCGGGCTGTCACTCTGGTCGGATGTGCAGTGGTTCACGCTGTCGCGCTATCGGAAGGACGACACCCGGGGCGCCGTTCAATGGCTTTCCTCCCGCATTCCGGCGGGGGCCGTCGTGGGCATCGAGCCTGGCTATATGATCGAGACCTTTGCCCATTACGGCCGCCAGGCCCGTCCGCCGTTGCGGGTCTCCCGGGTGGCTCCGGATTCGGCAGGAATGCCGCTCGATTCGCTGCAGGCCCTCGCCTTCACCCGGTTCCACCACCTCGGCGACTGGCGCACGGTGGAACAGGCATTCATCGCCGGCGGCCTGGTGATCGACTCCACGGACGAGGTGCCGGGCTATCATATTGTTCTGCTGCGCCACCGACCGGAGTAACCCGTGCCAGTGACCCTCGATCGCATCCGCCAGCAATTCCCGGCCCTCCGCCGGATCGAAGGAGGACGTCCGGTCGCCTACTTCGATGGGCCCGGCGGGACCCAGGTCCCCCTCGCCGTGGCGGAGGCGATCACGGATTACCTGCTGCACCACAACGCCAACACCCACTGGGCCTATCCGACCAGCGTGGAAACCGACGGGATGCTGGCCGATGCGCGTGAAGCCCTGGCCGATCTCCTCAATGCGGCGCCGGAGGAAATCGCCTTTGGCGCCAACATGACGACTCTCACCTTCCACCTGGCCCGCGCCCTGGGGCGCGCCTGGGGCCCCGGCGACGAGGTGGTGATCACCGAGCTGGATCACCACGCCAACGTCGCCCCCTGGCGCGAGCTGGAACGGGAGCGCGGCATTACGATCCGGCAGGTGCCGCTCGCCACCACACTGGATCGCACCGATTGGTCGGCGCTCGAGCAGGCAATATCCCCGAAGACCCGGCTTGTCGCCGTTGGTGCCGCGTCGAACGCCATCGGCACGATCACCGACGTGGCGGCCGCCGCACGCCTGGCCCACGCTGCCGGGGCGCTCTGTTTCGTGGACGCCGTGCACTACGCCCCCCACAATCTGGTGGACGTCCGGGCGCTCGATTGTGATTTCCTCGCCTGCTCGCCCTACAAGTTCTACGGACCGCACCTCGGCGTGCTCTTCGGCCGCCGCGAACTGATCGAACGGCTGGACGTCGCCAAGCTCGCTCCTGCCCCGAATCACGCGCCGGAGCGCCTGGAAACCGGCACCCAGAATCACGAGGGGATCGTCGGTGCCGCCGCCGCAGTCGACTTCCTGGCCGGACTGGGGCAGGGCAACAGTCGCCGAGCGCGCCTTGAGTCGACGTTCGAAATGGTGCACTCGGCCGGCGAGTCACTGCTGAATCAGCTCTGGGATGGGCTCGGCAGCATCAAGGGAGTCACCCGGTACGGTCTGCCGCCGGGGTCACCGCGGACGCCCACGGTGAGCTTCACAGTGGCGGGGCATCCGTCGGAGGTCGTCGCGCGCGCGCTCGTGAGCCGGGGCGTCTTCGTGTCCCATGGCGACTTCTACGCGACCACGGTGATCGAACGACTCGGATTCGCCGCCGAGGGAATCGTCCGTGCCGGCTGCGCCTGTTACACGTCGGAGGAGGAAGTGGGCCGGTTGGTGGAGGGCATCAGCGATCTGGCTCGCGGCACGGCGTGAGGGTGGCTCGGCGGGACGCGATCATGATGACCGTCTCCGAGGGCGAAGCGTCTATCGCGCTTGACTCGCTGAACGCGATTCGCGCGCATTACCCCGACGCCGACCTCTGGTTGCTTGACGACTGCAGTGAGGATGGCACCGCGGAGCAAGTCGAGCGGTGGGCCAGGATGAACAAGGCTCGATTTCATCGCAATCCTGTTCGCCGCGGATATCGCGGCAATGCGCATTGCATCTTCCGACTCTTCCATCTGATCGCCAGCAGCGGCCAGCCCTATGGCATGGTCATCAAGCTGGATCCCGACACTCGAATTGTCCGGCCGGGGCTCGCAGAACTGCTGGCCAGTCGCCAGGCCGCCGAAGGCCCAGGGATTGTCGGCGCATGCTGGCACTCACCCGACGGTCGTGTCCGGCGGACGGTAAAGAAGCAACTCATCACCGCGATCGATCTCTCGCCCATCGGTCCGGACCATCTCAGGAAGCTTCGCGTGGGCTGGCCGTTCTATGCACGCTGGGCGCTCCGGGGTCTCGTTCGTGGCCACCTGCCCGGCTGGCATGCGCTGGGCGCCTTGTACGCAATCGATGGCGGCCTCGTCTCCGCCCTTGAAGCGGAAGGGTATTGGACTGCGATTCCGCCCGATTTCCATGCGCTGCTTCACAGTGAGGACTTGCTGGTGTCGCTGGGCGTCGCCGCGATTGGTGGCCGCCTGATTGACATCAATCCGCCGGGCCAGACACCCACATGGTTGCAGTACCTGCCTCCGGTGCCCTGGACCGCCGAGGAGATGGTCTCGGGCGGACTCCTCGCTGTGCACCCCCTCAAGCGCGGGGAGCCCGGTGATACCATCCGCCGGCGCCTCTGGGAACTGGTGCCCGGTTCCTCACCGCACGTCGGCCCCTCTGCCCCCGACTGAGCCCCGCAGGGGCGAGGAAGCCCTCCAGGGTCTGCCCCTCTGCCGCTCCAGCAGCTAGACTCCCCCCATGACCACGCTCACTTCACCCGGCGTCATCCGCGCTCCCCGGGGCACCGCTCTCAGCTGCAAGGGCTGGCACCAGGAGGCCGCCCTCCGGATGCTGATGAACAACCTCGATCCGGACGTCGCCGAGCGGCCCGAGGAGCTGATCGTCTACGGCGGGGGAGGGAAGGCCGCGCGCAACTGGGAGTGCTACGACAGGATCGTCGCCACCCTCCGCCGGCTGAACAACGACGAGACCCTGCTGGTCCAGAGCGGCAAGCCGGTGGGCGTCTTCCGGACCCACGAGGAGGCGCCCCGGGTCCTGATCGCCAACGCCCACCTGGTGCCCCGCTGGGCCACCTGGGACGAATTCCGCCGGCTCGACGCGCTGGGCCTCACCATGTACGGCCAGATGACCGCCGGCAGCTGGATCTACATCGGCACCCAGGGAATCCTGCAGGGCACCTACGAGACCTTCGCCGAGTGCGCCCGGCAGCACTTCGGCGGCATCGCTGGCCGGCCGGCTGGTGGTGACCGGCGGGCTCGGCGGGATGGGCGGCGCCCAGCCGCTCGCCGCCACGATGAACGGCGCCGCCTTCCTCGGCGTGGACGTGGACCGCGAGCCGGATCCAGCGGCGGGTGGACACCGGCTACTGCGACCGGATCTGCACCGATCTCGACGAGGCGCTCGAGCTGGTCGAGACCGCCCGGAACCGCAACGTCGCCGCTCTCGGTCGGACTGGTCGGCAACATCGCCGAGGTGCTGCCCGAGCTGGTGCGCCGGGGTGTCGTTCCCGACGTGGTCACCGACCAGACCTCGGCCCACGACCTCCGGGTCGGCTACATCCCGGCCGGGTATTCGCTCGAGGCCGCCGCGTCGCTCCGCGCCAGCGATCCCGCGGGCTATGAGGCGCGGGTGCTCGACTCGCATGGCGGTGCACGTCCAGGCGATGCTCGACCTGCAGGCGCGAGGGGCCGGTGGCGTTCGACTACGGCAACAACCTGCGGGGCCAGGTGGCCGACCACCGTGGCATGCGGGAGGCGTTCCGGATTCCGGGCTTCGTCCCCGAGTTCATCCGGCCGCTCTTCTGCCGCGGCGCCGGTCCCTTCCGCTGGGCGGCGCTCTCGGGCGATCCCGCCGACATCGCGGTCACCGACCAGGCGGTGCTCGAGACCTTCCCCGAGAAGGAGTCGCTGGCCCGCTGGATGCGGCACGCCCGCGAGAAGATCCACTTCCAGGGGCTGCCGGCCCGGATCTGCTGGCTGGAGTACGGCGAGCGGGCCGAGATGGGCCAGCGCTTCAACTGGCTGGTGAAGAAGGGCAAGGTCCAGGCCCCGATCGTCATCGGACGCGACCACCTCGACACCGGATCGGTCGCCTCGCCCAACCGGGAGACCGAGGCGATGAAGGACGGCTCGGACGCGATCGCCGACTGGCCCCTGCTCAACGCGATGCTCAACACCGCCTGCGGCGCCAGCTGGGTCTCGCTGCACCACGGTGGCGGCGTCGGCATCGGCTACTCGATTCACTCCGGCATGGTCATTGTGGCCGACGGCACCGATGCCGGGGACCGCCGCCTCCAGCGTGTCCTCACCGCCGACCCGGGCACCGGCGTCATGCGCCACGCCGACGCCGGCTACGAGATCGCCATCGACACCGCCCGCGAGCGCGGCGTCGACCTCCCGATGATCAACGGATACTGCAATGAATCGCAGAGACGCAGAGGTCGCAGAGAACTGCATCGTATCGATGGTCTCTGCGCACTCTGCGTCTTTGCGTTTGATCTCTGCAGATGCCAGTCCTGACGCACATCGGCTCCCTTGCCACCTGTGCCCCCGGCGCGGCGCAGTCCGACATCGGCCTGATTCCCGATGCCGCGCTGGCCTGGCTGGGAGAGGCGATCCGCTGGGTCGGCCCCGAGCGCGAGCTTCCCGCCGAGTACGCCTCCTGGCCCGTCGAGGATGCCGGAGGCCGCCTGGTCGTTCCCGGCCTGGTCGACTGCCACACCCACCTGGCCTTCGGCGGCTGGCGCGCCGACGAATTCGAGCAGAAGCTGCTGGGCCGCACCTACCTCGACATCGCCAAGGCAGGCGGCGGCATCCTCTCCACCGTGGCGCGGACCCGCGCCGCTTCCGAAACGGAGTTGACTCGATCGGGCAGCGCGGCTTCCTGGCGGAGATGGCGCGACTCGGCGTCACCACGGTCGAGGCCAAGAGCGGCTACGGCCTCGACCTCGAAACCGAGCTCCGCCTGCTCCGGGTCTATCGGTCCCTGGAGCTCATCGGGCCGGCCCGCGGTCGTCGCCACCTTCCTCGGGGCCCACATCGTTCCGGCGGAATACCGCGCCGCCGTGGGGCGTACATCGACCTCGTCATCGAGCGAGATGATCCCGGCCGTGGCGGCCGACGGGACTGGCGCGATTCTGCGACGTGTTCGTGGAGGAGAGCGCCTTCTCGTCGAAGAGGCGCGACGGATCCTGCTGGCGGGCAAGGCGGCGGGCTGCTGCCCAAGCTGCACGCCGACCAGCTGAGTTCCTGCGGTGGAGCGGAGCTGGCGGCGGAGGTGGGGGCGGTGTCGGCGGACCACCTGGAGCGGATCTCGGACGCGGGCATCGCAGCGATGAAAGCGGCGGGAGTCGTGGCGGTGAGCCTGCCGCTGGCCTCCCTCTACCTGGGGCACGAGCCTCTGCCGGCACGACGCATTCTCGAGGCCGGCCTGCCGGTGGCCGTGGCCACCGATTTCAACCCCGGTTCCGCCCCCAGTTATCACCTGCCGCTCGCCATGATGCTGGCCTGCACGCTGCAGCGCATGACGCCGGCCGAGGTGCTCAAGGGTGCGACCATGGTCGCGGCGCGGGCGCTCGGGCTGCAGCGCAAGATCGGATCACTGGAGCCGGGAAAGGCCGCCGACTTCGCCGTCATCGATGCCGAGAGCGTCAATCACTGGATCTACCACTGCCGGGCCAACGCCTGTGTCCGCACCGTGGTTGGCGGGCGGGACGCCTGGAGCCTGACTACTTGAACTTGCGCTCGACCATTGCCAGGACCTTCGACTCCCGCTCGCCGGCCTCCCGCTCGATCCGTGTCCCCTCAGCCAGCATCGCTTCGTGCCCCTCCGGCTTGTTCGGGCCGGCCAGGTTGGTCCGGACGTTGAGCCAGGCGCCGCGCACGGCCGCGCGGGCACAGAGGGCACCGACCCCGGCATCGGAGGCCGAGGCCGGGTTGCCCTGCTCGGCCATCGCCTCCAGCAGGTCGAAGGTGCGAGAGCGACACCTGCATGACCCGGTAGGGAACCTCGATCGCCCTCCGGTTGGCCGCGGCCATGCGGCGCCTTCCGGGTTGCCTGCTCCTCGGCCGTGGCCTTCGGCAGGGCCAGCGCCTCCATCACCAGGTTGAACGCCTTCGTGTCCTCGTCTACCAGGCGAAGCAGTTCGTCCTTGATCCGCTGGCCCCGTTCAGCCCAGGTCGAGAATTCCTCCCACCGCGCGTCCCAGCCCCGCTTGTGGGCCGAGAGATTGGCCACCATGGTGCCGAGGGCGGCGCCCAGCGCCCCGACCGTGGCGGCAACCGACCCGCCGCCGGGGGCCACGACTCTCGCTCGCGGTCTCGTCGGCGAAGGCCCGTGACACTGAGGTCCACCAGCTTCCGCGCTCCCGTCTGGCGCAGGCGGTACTCGATGATCCGCTCCTCCGGCTTGAACGGCGCCAGCTCGTCGAGACCCAGCGAACGAATCGCGATCTTGAGCAGCTCCCGCTCCGGCACCCCCAGCGAGCGCTGCTGCTTGCGCAGGTAGTGGCGGCCGGCGTCGAGCAGGGCTGAGAGCGGGACCAGCCCGACCAGCTCGGAGCCGGTCACCCGGAGGCCGCGGGCCTCGGCCCTCCGGCAGACCTCGTCGAACGCGAGTATGCAGCGGCGTCACCGACAGGTCGGTCAGGTTCATCGAGACCTGGGCGATTCCGTACTCGGCGATGTACCAGCCGATCGCCTTCACCGCCTTGAGGGTGCCCGGGTTCATCACCGGCTGCCCGTCGGCGTCGATCGACGACCTTGCCGGTGAGCGGATCGCCCTCGCGCTTGGGGCCGCCCGCCTCGCGGACGTCGAACGCCACGGCGTTGGCCCGGCGGGTCGAAGTGGTGTTGAGGTTGACGTTGAATGCCACCAGGAAGTCGCGGGCCCCGATCACCGTGGCGCCGCTCCTGGCGTTGAACGCCGTCGGGCCCGAAGTCCGGGGCCCAGGCGGGGTCGGTCATCTTGCGGGCCAGACCTTCGTATTCGCCGGCCCGGATGACGGCCAGATTCCGTCCGTGCCGGGTTCGGTTGCGCGGCCTCGTAGAGATAGACGGGAATGCCGAGCTCGCGGCCGACCCGCTCGGCGAGCCGGCGCGACCATTCGGCCGCCTCCTCGAGCGTGATGCCGGCGATGGGGATCAGCGGGCAGACGTCGGTGGCCCCCATTCGCGGGTGCTCGCCCTGGTGCCGCCGCATGTCGATCAGCTCGGCCGCCTTGCGGATGGCCTGGAACGCCGCCTCCACCACCGGCTCCGGCTCCCCCGCGAAGGTCACCACGGTCCGGTTGGTGGCCTGGCCGGGATCGACGTGGAGGAGGGTGGCGCCGCCGACGGCCTCGATGGCCGGCGGTGATCTGGCGGATCACCTCCGGGTCTCGGCCTTCGGAAAAGTTGGGCACGCACTCGATCAGGCGCATCGGCTCCCCTGCGGTAGATGTGAGGCGAACTGGGCTTGGGGCAAGAGGTTAGCGAGTGACGCCAGCGGAGACAAGAGAGTACCGCGGCACTGGAGGGCCGAAAGAGTGGTCGTCGGCGCACCGCCGAGAGGGCCAAAGCCCAATAACCCCTTGCCTTTGGAGAGTCGGCTGACTATTGTTGGCGCCCCGCTCAAGGGGTGTCGCGAGCGGAGATGGTCGGGGTGGGGTGGTGGGGCAGGGACGGGCCCTCCGAAGTGCTTGACCCCCTTGACGATGGTGGAGGTCTGC
>CAVRTU010000005.1:0-607500 GCA_963724265.1 uncultured Gemmatimonadales bacterium | reverse complement strand
ATCCGGCGAGTTACTGCTCACGTGCAGGTTAAGGCCTTCAGGGCCGGAGCCGCAGCGAAAGCGAGTCTGAATAGGGCGCTAAGTACGTGGGCGTAGACCCGAAGCCGTGGCGATCTACCTTTGAGCAGGTTGAAGCCGCCGTAACAGGCGGTGGAGGACCGAACCCATGTGGGTTGAAAACCGCTGGGATGACTTGAGGGTAGGGGTGAAAGGCCAATCAAGCTCGGAGATAGCTGGTTCTCCCCGAAATATATTTTGGTATAGCCTCGGGAAATGAGTTCGCAGGAGGTAGAGCACTGGATGGGTCCGGGACGTGAATAACGTTACCTCCCCCAACCAAACTCCGAATGCCTGTTGAATGCTGCCCGGGAGGCAGTCGCGGTGCGCTAATGTACCGTGGCGAGAGGGAAAGAACCCAGAACGTCTGCTAAGGCCCCAGAGTGGTGGCTCAGTGTAGCAAAGGATGTGGGTATGCTGTGACAGCTGGGAGGTTGGCTTAGAAGCAGCCATTCCTTTAAAGAGTGCGTAATAGCTCACCAGTCAAGCGTAGCCGCGCCGATAATGGTCGGGACTCAAGCCACCCGCCGAAGCAACGTCTTCCAGGCTCACGCCTGGAGGGGTAGGGGAGCGTTCCCAGAGCGATGAAGCCGGGGCGGAAGCCTTCCGGTGGAGCGATGGGAAGTGAGAATGCCGGATTAAGTACGCGAGAAACAGAGTGAAAACCTCTGTCACCGTAAGCCTAAGGGTTCCTGAGCCATGTCGATCAGCTCAGGGTCAGTCGGTCCCTAAGTCGAGGCCGAGAGGCGTAGACGATGGAAAACGGGCCAACATTCCCGTACCGACGGTAAGCCGTTATGAGTCCGAGGAGGGACGCAGGAGCAAGGTCACTGGCGGGTGGTGGACTATCCGCTGCAAGGTGGTAGGCGTTCCCCGGTAGGCAAATCCGCCGGGGTAGCCGAGAACCGATGCCGAAGGGGGCGTAAGCCCCCGCCAAGAGTGGCTGCCGCACGCTGCCGAGAAAAGCTTCGCGGACCAGGACTGCCGTCGACCGTACCGTAATCCGACACAGGTGGGCGAGGCGAGAAGCCTAAGGTGCTCGAGTGATTTACGGAAAAGGAACTCGGCAAAATTACCCCGTAACTTCGGGATAAGGGGTGCCGGCAGTACGTGTAGCCGTACAGGCGAAGCGGAGACCGGCCGCAGAGAATCGTCCCAAGCGACTGTTTAGCAAAAACACAGGTGTCTGCTAAGGCGTTTTCCAAGCCGACGTATAGACACTGACGCCTGCCCGGTGCCGGAAGGTTAAGGCAAGTGGTTAGCCGCAAGGCGAAGCTGCGAACCGAAGCCCCGGTAAACGGCGGCCGTAACTATAACGGTCCTAAGGTAGCGAAATTCCTTGTCGGGTAAGTTCCGACCTGCACGAATGGCGTAACGACTTGGGAGCTGTCTCTTCCGTAAGCTCGGCGAAATAGAAGTATCGGTGAGGATTCCGATTACCCGCGACAGGACAAAAAGACCCCGTGCACCTTTACTATAGCCTGTCATTGAACGTCGGTATAACCTGCGTAGCATAGGTGGGAGCCGTTGATCTGCCGGTTTCGGCTGGCAGGGAGGCAACAGTGAAATACCACCCTTGTTTTACTAACGTTCTCACTCGGACGGCAACACCGTCGAGGACCGTGACAGGTGGGTAGTTTGACTGGGGCGGTCGCCTCCTAAAGAGTACCGGAGGCGCGCGAAGGTTCCCTCAGTGCGGTCGGTAATCGCACGTTGAGTGTATACGCAAAAGGGAGCCTGACTGCGAGCGCGACGGCGCAAGCAGGGACGAAAGTCGGCGTAAGTGATCCGGTGGTCCCGTGTGGACGGGCCATCGCTCATCGGATAAAAGGTACGCTGGGGATAACAGGCTTATCGCGCCCGAGAGTTCACATCGACGGCGCGGTTTGGCACCTCGATGTCGGCTTATCACATCCTGGGGCTGGAGAAGGTCCCAAGGGTCCGGCTGTTCGCCGGTTAAAGTGGTACATGAGCTGGGTTCAGAACGTCGTGAGACAGTTCGGTCTGTATCCGTCGTGGGCGTGGGAGCGTTGAGGGACGTCGTCTCTAGTACGAGAGGACCGAGACGAAGCGACCGCTCGTGTACGGGCTGTCCCGCCAGGGGCATCGCCCGGTAGCGATGTCGCGCGGAGATAACCGCTGAAAGCATCTAAGTGGGAAACTCTTCCCAAGATGAACGCTCCTGGGTCTTAAGACCCCTCAAGGGCCCTGGTAGACGACCAGGTTGATAGGCGGCAGATGCACGGGGGGAGACCCCTTTAGTCGAGCCGTACTAATCGCCCGTGAAGTTTGATCTCTCCCAATTTTTACTTCCTGCTACGACTCCATCCTCCCTCAGTTGCCAGTTTTTCGGGGCCGGCACGTCCGGCCCCCCAAACTGGCTGGCGACTAGCGCGCAGGGGCCACACCCGGTCCCATTCCGAACCCGGCAGTTAAGCCCTGCAGCGCCGATGGTACTACGCTCGAGAGGGCGTGGGAGAGTAGGCCGTTGCCAGCCTCCCCTGGAGCCCGGTCCCCGTTTGGGGGCCGGGCTTCTTTTTTGTGCCTTGAGTTCAGGGGCGCCGCTTGCGGTCCAGCTCCGCCGCCAGCTGGAGCGAGACCAGCCGCGCGATCAGCACCGCGGGGTACATCAGGCCGAGGAGAGACTCGAGGATGGCCAGCGAGCGCGCCACCGGGTTGACCGGCACGATGTCACCGTAGCCCAGGGTCGCCAGGGTCACGAAGCTGAAGTAACTCAGCCCCGCCGTCGACACGGGCCGATCCGGGGCGCTTGCCTGCAGGAACGCTGATCGGTCTGCCACCTGGACCATCCGGTAGGCCATCGAGAAGGCCAGCCCGACCAGGAGAAAGGCGGCGATGGCGCCCTGGATCCGGTGCCAGGTGATCGGTCCCTCCCGGAACACCGAGCGCAGCACCAGCACCGCCAGAAACAGCATGAAGATGCCGTTGAGTCCAGCCTCCACGGCGTCGATCACGCCCTCGGCGGCGTTGAAGAAGAGCCAGGCCACCAGCGGGCCCAGGCCGACAGCCACCGCCAGGGTCAGTCCGATCTTCCGGCGAGCCGTCGTGCCGATGCCGCTGAGCAGGATCAGGGTGACCAGGGCGGCCGAGAGCGGTCGGGCCAGCCCCGGATCCCAGACATCGGTCGCCGGGACGATCATGATCGCCACGACCAGCAGGATGAGCAGGGCCGATAGGCTCCGGTCCGCATCCCAGAAGCGGGTGAACCGCTCCAGCAGCTGGCGCATGCGTGCTCGCTCGCGTTCTGGTCGTCAGGGTTGGCCGCGCTCGCGCCGGGCCCCTAAGTTTATGCATGACATCACCCGATTCCGGAAGCCCCCAGCGCTGTGCCCACGTCGCCCTGGTCGGTGCTCCCAACGTCGGAAAGTCATCCCTCCTCAACGCCCTCATCGGTGAGCACCTGGCGCTGGTGAGCGCCAAGGCCCAGGCGACCAGGATGCCGGTCGTCGGCGTCCGCATCCGAGGACGGCGTCCAGCTCATCTTCCATGACACCCCCGGTCTGCTCGATCCGGGCTACCTCCTGCAGAAGCGGATGCGATCGGCCGCTCTCGGCCGAGCTGCGCCGGGCCGACATCATCGTCCACCTGCATCCGCTGGCCGAGGCACCCGCTCCGCCCCTGGCAACCCTGGTCCCGGAGATCGCCCTGCCCGCCGTGCCGCTCCTGGTGGCCTACACCAAGAGCGACCTGGTGCCGCCCGCCGGCCACCCGGATCTCCCGCCACGATCGTTCGCCATCTCGGCGACGACCGGGGGCGGTCTCCCGGCCCTCCTCGGCGGAACTGGCCCGGCTGGCACCCGTCCGGCCCTTCGAGGTCGATCCCGACGAACTGGGCACCCAGCCCATGCGATTCTTCGTGGTGGAATTCCTCCGTGAGGCGGCCTTCGAGCAACTGGCGGATGAGGTGCCATACTCCTTCACCGCCGAGGTGGAGGAGTACCGCGAGCAGGCCGATCCGGTATACATTCGGGCGGTTCTCTACGTCGAACGCGACTCCCAGAAAGGCATCCTGATCGGGCAGGGCGGCCGCACGCTGAAGGCGATCGGAAGCCATGCCCGGGCCCGGATCGAATCGCTGCTGGGCACTCGCGTCTACCTCGATTGCTGGGTCAAGGTGCAGCCCAAGTGGCGGCGTGATCCGGTGATGCTGACCCGGTGGGGGTTTCCCGCCGCCGCCGACGAATCGGTGCAACCGTCCCGCGCCGAACCGGCACGTCGTCGCCAGGAGTCGCCATGAGCCTTTCCGCCGAACTGCTCGATCTCCTGGTCTGCCCCAAGTGCAAGGGCGACCTCGAGCACCGGACCGCTCCCGAGGCGCTGGTCTGCCACGTCTGCCGGCTGGTCTACGCGGTCGAGGATGACATCCCGATCATGCTGATCGACGAGGCCAAGCCCCTCTGACGTCCCCCGCCGACGGTCCCGAGCCGTTCCTCGGCGCGGCCCGCACCGAGGCGGCGCTCCTGGGTCACGATTTCATCGGGACGGAGCACCTGCTCCTGGCCGTGACCGCGTCCTCCGACCCGGCCGTGCGTGAGGCGCTGGCGGGCGCAGGACACGACCCTGAGGAGCTTCGGAAGCGGCTGGTCGGGGTCCTCCGGGGTGGCCCCCACACCGATCCGCAGCGAGACCGGCCGCTCCGTTCAGGGGCCCGCAGGGCACTCGACCAGATCGGGGCCGCCGGCGACCCGGCCGCTGCCGCCGTGGCGTTGCTGGAGGTTGTCGGACGGGAGCGGAAAGGGCCGGTGGCGCAGGCGCTGGGGGCCGCCCCGGCGGAGGGCCAGAGGGGCCCCAAAGGACTCCCTGACGGTCGCAGAGGGGCAGCCCAAACCCCCAGCAAGAAGGCCGATGCAGCGCCCGGCGACCTCCGCCAGCCGCCGCCGAAGCAGAAGAAGGAACGGCCGAAGCGGGAGCCCAAGGCACCGAAGCCCGAGCGCCCGGCCGAGGAACCATCGGCCGAGCCCGAGCCTGAGTTCCCCCGCGGCCATCTGCGGCGTCGCAAGCCGTTTCCGTACGGGCTGCTGTTGCTGCTCGCCGTTCCCCTGAGCTGGCTCCTGGTGCAGATCCACGCCAGCCCGGTGATCATATTCGCCGGCGCCTGTCTGGCCGTCCTTCCGCTCGCCGGCTTCATGGGCGACGCCACCGAGCAGCTCGGGTACCGGGCGGGTCCGACCATCGGCGGGCTGCTCAATGCGACCTTCGGCAACGCGGCGGAACTGATCATCGCGATCGTCGCGCTCCGGGCCGGGCAGATCGAGCTGGTCAAGGCGTCGATCACCGGGAGCATTCTCGGCAACCTGCTGCTGATCCTGGGCCTTTCGCTCCTGGCCGGCGGCCTCAAGGTCCCGGTGCTCAAGTTCAACCGCACCGCCGCCGGCATGTCCTCCGCCATGCTGGCACTTGCGGTCGTCGGGATGGTGTTTCCGGCGCTGTTCCACTGGATCCACCCGGAGGAGGCTGCCCGGCCCCGCGCCCTGCAGCTGTCGGAGCTGGTGGCACTCGTCCTGGGCGCGACCTACCTCTGCTCGCTCCTCTTCTCGCTGAGGACCCACCGCGGCCTCTTCGCCGGGGAGGATCACCCGGCGGAAGGGCAGCCCTGGGGCGTCTGGCGCGCCGTCGGCGTTCTCGCGCTGGCCACGGCGGCGGTGGCGGTCGAATCGGAGATCCTGGTCGCCTCGGTGGGCGACGTGACGGCCACGCTGGGCCTCAGCCAGACCTTTCTCGGGCTGATCGTGATCCCGCTGATCGGGAACGCGGCGGAGCACGCGACGGCCATCATGATGGCGCGCAAGGGAAAGATGGATCTCTCCCTGCAGGTCGCCCTGGGTTCGAGTACACAGGTCGCCCTGCTGGTGGCCCCCCTCCTGGTCGGGGTCGGGCTGCTCTTCGGCCGGCCCATGGACCTGGTGTTCGGGTCGTTCGAGGTGGCTGCGGTGGGGGTATCCACCCTGCTCGTGGCCCTGATCACGCTGGACGGGGAATCTCACTGGTTCGAGGGGGTCCAGCTGCTGGCCCTCTATGGCATGGTCGCCGCGGTCGCTCTGGTCATTTGACTTGGCCGGTGACGGCCCGTAAGATACGGGCCGATATCTTCTTACGAGGAGTTCAGGGTGCGGACGCGCCCGACGATTCTCTATTACTCGCCGGACGCGCATACCGTCCCTGACCTGGTTCGTCAGTGGGCCGACGGGAAAGACATCCCCGTTTCGGTCCTGCGGAACCCGGCGGACGTGCATGCGATCGTCCTTCGCGGCTTTCCTGCCCTCGTGTTCATCGACGGGGACCGGGCAGGGCCGGAGGCGCGTGCGATGGTGCGACTGCTGAAGAACGACGCCTACACGGCCATCACCCCGGTCATCGTCCTCTCGGCAGAGCACAGCCCCGAGGCAGTCGAGGAATGGTTCGCCGTGGGCGCCGACGAGGTCGTCACCAGCGTCTTCGCCGCGGCGGAACAGCGGGCCCGGCTCGAGTCGGTGCTGGTCAGCACCGAGCGCGACGTCTCGGTTCACCCATCGACCCGCCTGCCCGGCACCACCGAAATCGAGCGGGAGCTGCGCCGCCGGCTGGATTCGGGGGGCCTGTTCGCGGTCTGCTACGCCGACCTCGACCACTTCAAGGAATTCAACGACCGCTACTCCTACTACGACGGCGACCGGGTGATCTACATGCTCTCCCGGATTCTCCACGACGTGGTGAAGGGGCTGTGCGGCACCGACGGGTTCGTGGGGCACATCGGCGGCGACGATTTCATCTTCGTGATTCCGATCGAGCAGGCGAGTCCCGGTCTGCAGCGAGATCCTCGAGGTCTTCGACACCCTGATCCCGCTGCAGTACAACGAGCAGGACCGCCGAGCCGGCTACTTCTTCGGCAAGGACCGCCGGGGCCAGTTGCACCGGGTGCCGCTGATGACCCTGTCGATCGGCATCGTGACCAACCGGCACCGCCACTTCACCCACCCGGCCCAGGTCAGCGAGCTGGCCACGGAAATGAAGAGCTACGCGAAGACCCTGCCGGGCTCGGTATTCGTCGTGGATCGGCGACAGCCGAACGAGGGCGACGATCCGGCGGGCCCACGTCTCGCCACCCCACGCTGAGGATCGCCTGATGAACGTCTCGTGTCCCAGCTGCGCCACGGTCTACCGGGTGGATCCGGCCAAGGTTCCGCCGGCGGGGGTCCGTGCCCGCTGCCAGATCTGCGCGGCCGTCTTCCCGGTGCGGCGCGCCGCGGAGTGGAGGAAGCGCCCCGTCCGGTGGCGGCCTCGGTACCCGCCACTCCGCTGGCGGCCTCGCCACGGATCACCGCGCCGGCCCAGATGCCCGCCGTCGAGGAGCGGCCCGCGCCCCCACCGCCCACGCCCGTCGTGTCCACTCCGGCCGCGGAGGCGCCCGCCGAGAGTACCCCGGAGGCCCAGCGGGGCACGGAGCCGCGGCTGCCCCCCCCGGTTGGGCGCCCGATGGTCGGGGGACCGCCGATGCCGTCGATGCGCTCGGCCGTCGCGAGCCGGCCCGCGGCGCCCGGGAATGCCTCGCCTCCTGTCGTCCGTCCGACGGTGCAGGGTGGTCCAGCGCTCTCGGCACCGGTCGCGCCGTCCAGCCGGCCGATGCCGCCGGCGAGCACTCCCGCCGCGGCGCCCCCCCGTCCCGCCAATCCCTTCCTCAACCAGGATCCGGGGCAGAAGGCGCGCCGCCTGGCCCGGGCGCTGGTCTCCGACCTGGCGGTCTATTTCCCGGACCGCCGCAAGAAGGCCCTCGCCTCGGGTACGCTCAAGCAGGAATTCGAGGAAGAGATCCGGAAGAGCTGGGAGGAATACACCGACCAGGTCGGCAAGGACCTGGCCGACGCCTCGAGCCACTTCAACGACGCGCTCAACGAGATCCTGGCCGGCGGTCAGAAGATCTTCTAGAAAGACGGGGAACGGGGAAGGGGAACTCCACGGGGCTCCCTTCAGTCGCGGGGAACGGGGGAGATCGCTGCCAGCCGACCTCCCGTTCCCCGTTCCCCGTTCACCGTTCCCCCTCACTGCAGTCTATATTTCCTGCCGACTACCACCCTCTGGAAAGCCCATGTCCGAACTGACCGACCGCCTCGCCGAACTCGATCGCCGCACCACCGAGCTCCGAGGCTTTCTTTGACCTGGCCCGCAAGTCGGACCGTCTCAGCGAACTGGAGGGACAGCAGGCTGATCCCGGATTCTGGGCCAACCAGGAGCGGGCACGCGGCGTGGTTCAGGAGGTCAAGGGACTGAAGACCTGGCTGGTGCCCTACCAGTCGATCCATTCCCGCGTGGAAGAGGCCAGGGGACTGGCCGAGATGCTGGAGGCCGAGCCCGACGAGGCGATGCTCGCGGAGCTGGCCTCCGAGGTCGACAGCATCGGCGCCGCGCTGGACCGCTTCGAACTCCAGGCCATGCTGCGGGGCCCGGACGACGCCCGGGACGCCATCGTCACCATTCACCCCGGCGCCGGCGGCACCGAATCCCAGGACTGGGCCGAAATGCTGATGCGGATGTACGTCCGCTGGGCGGAGCGGCGGGGCTTCAGCGTCTCGATTCTCGACATGCAGCCGGGAGAAGAGGCCGGCATCAAGTCGGTCTCGATCGAGATCAAGGGCGAGTACGCCTACGGATTCCTGCAGGCCGAGAAGGGCGTGCACCGGCTGGTGCGGATCTCGCCGTACGACTCGCAGGCCCGGCGCCACACCTCCTTCGCCTCGGTCTTCGTCTATCCCGACATCGACGACACCATCGAAGTGGACCTGCGCGAGGAAGACATCAAGATGGACGTCTTCCGCGCCTCGGGCGCCGGCGGCCAGCACGTCAACAAGACCTCCTCGGCGGTCCGGCTCACGCACGTCCCGACCGGGCTCGTGGTCTCCTGCCAGCAGGAGCGGAGCCAGGGCAAGAACCGGCTCCGTCGCCATGAAGATGCTCCGCGCCGCGCTCTACCAGAAGAAGCTCGAGGAGCAGGAGGCGGCGCGGGCCGTGATCGAGGCCACCAAGACGGAGAACACCTTCGGCAGCCAGATCCGCTCCTACGTCTTCCAGCCCTACACGATGGTCAACGACCACCGCACCGAGCTCAAGGTCACCGATGTGCAGGCCGTGATGGACGGCAAGATCGACGACTTCATCCAGGCGTACCTCAAGCGCTCCGGGGGCAGAGCGGCGTGACCGACGACTCCCGCTCCTTCGTCGAGGAGGCGCGCCGGGCCAAGCTCGCCGCCCTGGCGGAGCGGGGCGTCCGCCCCTTCGCCTACCGATACGAGCCGCACCCACCTGGCCGCCGACGCCCTGGCGCTGTACGACGACGCCATGGGCGAGGACGGGCCCGAGGTCTCCGTCGCCGGCCGCCTGGTGTCGCTCCGCACGCAGGGCAAGACCTCGTTCGGCCATCTCGAAGACGCCAGCGGCCGGATCCAGGTCTACTGCAAGCGCGACACTGCTGGGCGAGGGCTACGAGCTGGTGCGGCTGCTCGACCTGGGCGACTTCGTCGGGGTCGACGGGTCGCCTGTTCCGGACCCGCGCCGGGGAGATCACGCTCCGGGCGGAGCCGGCTGGAACTGCTGGCCAAGTCGCTCCGGCCGCTGCCCCTGGGGAAGACGCGGAGCGACGGCGAGGACGCCACCACCTTCGGCGGCCTGCAGGATCCGGAGGTGCGGTACCGGCAGCGCTACGCCGACCTCGCGGTGCACCCCGAGGTCCGTGAGGTCTTTCACCTGCGGGCCCGGGTCATCCGGTCGCTCCGCGCCCTCCTCGACGGCCGTGGGTTCCTCGAGGTCGAGACCCCGATCCTGCAGCCGCTCTACGGCGGCGCCGCGGCCCGGCCGTTCGTGACCCATCACAACGCGCTGGACATGCCGCTGTACCTGCGCATCGCCGACGAGCTGTACCTCAAGCGGCTGGTGGTCGGGCGGGCTCGAGCGGGTCTACGAAATCGGACACGATTTCCGCAACGAAGGCATGGACCGGACCCACAATCCGGAATTCACCATGCTGGAGTGCTACCAGGCGTATGCCGACTACCATGACATCATGGAACTGACCGAAGCGCTGGTGGCCGGCGTGTTCCGGGATTGCGTGGGCGCCACCGTGGTCGAGCGCCACGGGGTGAATCTCGACTTCACTCCGCCCGTGGCCCCGGGTCCGCTTCCTCGATGCGGTGCGGCAATGGGCAGGCCTCGATCTCAAGACCGCACCGGAGCGCGACCTCCGGGCCGACGCTGGTCCGGGCGGGCGCCGAGTCGAGCGAAGTCGAGGAGCTGGCCGGCGGGAAGCTGATGGACGAGATCTTCAAGACCTTCGTGGAGCCGACAGCTCGAGCAGCCGACCTTCATCGTGGACTACCCCAAGCCGCTCTCCCCGCTCGCCAAGGAGCATCGGGAGGATCCCTGGCTCACCGAGCGCTTCGAACTGTTCGTCCTCGGCCGCGAGCTGGCCAATGCCTTCAGCGAGCTCAACGACCCCGACGACCAGCGCGCACGTTTCGAGGACCAGGCCCGGCAGCGTGCCGCCGGCGACGACGAAGCCCAGCAGTTCGATGCCGACTACATCCGGGCCCTCGAGTACGGCATGCCGCCGACCGGCGGGCTGGGGCTCGGAGTCGACCGCCTGCTCATGCTGGTGGCCGACCAGCCCTCGATCCGCGACGTGATCCTCTTTCCCGCGATGCGGCCGGAGGGGTGACCATGGGAGGCGCGGACCCTAAAGGACTCCAGGCGGTCGGGCAGAAGGGCCCCAAAGGACTTCGTGGCGGTCGCGGCGGGGCCGGGCTGCTCAGCCTGCTCCGGTGGCCGAGCCGCCTGGAGTGGCGGATCGCGCTGCGGTACCTGCGGAGCCGGCGCGACTCGCGCCAGCTCTCGCTCAACACCACGATCTCGGCGGGCGGTGTCGCGGTCGGTGTCATGGCGCTGATCGTGGTGCTCGGCGTGATGAACGGCCTGCGCAATGACCTGCGCGAGCGGATCCTGATCGCCAATCCCCACCTCCGCGTCCTCACCTTCGGCTCCGGCCTGCGGGTGGATGATTGGCAGGCGGTCATCACCGAGGTGCGGAAGGATCCGGACGTCCTGGCCGCGGCACCCGAGGTCCTGAGCGCCTCGCTGATCTCCGCCGGCCACGACTTCTCCGATGGGGTCCATATCGTCGGCATCGACCCGGACACCGGCGCCATGTCGGTGACCTCCTTTCCCCGGAGCATCACCGAGGGCGATCTCTCCTTCCGGACCACCAAGCCGGACGTCGACGGCGGCATCCTGCTGGGCTATCGCCTCGCCAACCGGCTGTCGGTCGTTCCCGGCGACGTGGTGACCCTGGTGCCGCCGACCGAAACCAAGGTCAACGCCGCCCTCGGCGTGGCAGTCCCCAAGTACTGGCGATTCGAGGTCACCGGGTTGTTCGACACCGGGATGTACCAGTACGACAATGAATTCGTGGTCATCTCCCGGCAGGTGGCACAGCGCTTCAGCGGGCTGGGCGACGCCGTCTCGGGAATCCAGATCCGGCTGCGCGATCCCTGGCAGGCGCCGGCGGTCGGGAAGCGGCTGGAGGAGCGGCTGGGCTATCCCTACCGCTCGCTCGACTGGCAGACCCAGAACCGGACCCTGTTCAGCGCCCTTCAGCTCGAGAAGCTGGCGATGGGGCTGATCATCTTCTTCATCATGGTCGTCGCCGCGTTCAATATCGTCGGTACTCTCACCATGGTCGTGGCCGACAAGACCCGCGAGATCGGCATTCTCCAGGCGATGGGGCTGACGCAGGCCTCCGTGGGCCGCATCTTCCTGGTGCAGGGGGCCCTGATCGGCGCCGTAGGGGTCGCCCTGGGCCTCGGCACCGGCCTCCTCGTGGCATGGGGAGTGGACCGGGGCCGGTGGATTCCCATCGACCCGGCGGTCTATTTCATCGATCACCTGCCGGTCAGGGTCGAGCCTTTTGATGTGGCGGTGGTGGTGGTGGCCGGCGTCCTTCTGGCGATCTCCGCGACCCTTCACCCGTCCCGGTCCGCGGCACGTCTGACACCTGTCGAAGCGATTCGCCACGAATGACTTCCGCGCTCGAAGCCCGGGGCCTCGGCAAGACCTACGTGGGTGGCGACGGCCAGCTGCTGGAGATCCTCTCCGGCCTCGATCTGACGGTCCAGCGGGGGGAGTTCATCGCCATCGTGGGGGCCAGCGGGGCGGGAAAGAGCACCCTGCTGCATCTGCTGGGGGCCCTCGATCATCCTACCTCTGGCACGGTCTCGCTGGACGGGACCGACTATGGCCAGGCCGACCCGGCCGAGTTGGCGGCCATCCGCAACCGGAAGCTCGGTTTCGTCTTCCAGTTCCATCACCTGCTGCGGGAATTCAGCGCGCTGGAGAACGTGATGTTCCCGCTGCTGATCGCCGGTGTTCCGGACGCCATCGCCCGCGACAAGGCGCGCCGGTTGCTGACGCTCGTGGGCCTCGAGGAGCGCCTGTCCCACCGGCCCAACCAGCTGTCGGGAGGAGAGCAGCAGCGGGTCGCGGTTGCCCGGGCCCTGGTCAACGATCCGGTGGTCGTCCTGGCTGACGAGCCGTCGGGCAACCTCGACCACCATAACAGTGAGCGGCTGCACGACCTCTTCGGCCAGCTGGCGTCCGAGTTCGCTGACGGCGGTCGTGGTGGTCACCCACAACCGAATGCTGGCGGCCCGGGCCGACCGGGTCCTGTCGCTCGAGGACGGTCGGCTGGTGGACCACCCGCTGCTCGAGGCGGCGTCCTGATGCGCTGCACCCAGTGCGGAGAGCGCGAGGCGGTCGTGGAACTCACCCAGATCGCCAACGAACAGGTGGTGACCCTCAACCTCTGCGAGCGCTGCGCCGCCGAGAAGGGCGTCGAGACCGTCGGCGGGACTGGGCAAGACCCCGATCGGGAGCTTCCTCGCCAGCATGGGGTCGGTCGAGGAGGCGGGCGGCCGACCCGGACCGTACGGAGCTCTGTCCCCATTGCGGGGCCTCGCTCGCCGATTTCCGCCAGAGCGGACGGCTGGGCTGCGCCGACTGCTGGCACGCGTTCGAGCGCCCGCTGCGCGAGCTGGTGCGCCGGCTGCACGGCTCCAGCCGGCATGTCGGGCGGCGCTACAGCGCGCCGGGCGCTGAGACGCTCCGCGACGGTCCGTCCACCGAGGCGCTGCGGGAACAGCTGCGGCTGGCCGTCGAGGCGGAAAACTTCGAGCTGGCCACCGAGCTGCGCGACCGGCTCCGGGAGCGGGAATGATCGACTTCTCTCTGCTGCCGGATGGCGGCATGGCCTGGCTCGACGCCAGCGGACCCACCAGTCACCTGGTCCTCTCGACCCGGGTCCGGCTGGCCCGCAACCTGGCCGGCCGGGTCTTCAGCCTCCGGAACACGGCCCGGGAGCGGCTGGCCATCCTGGCCCAGGTCGAGGAAGCCGCGGCGCAGACGGTCCTCCTCCACCGGGCGACCTGCTTCCGGCTCGACCAGCTGGAGCGAGAACGACCGCCACCTGCTGCACGAGCGGCACCTGGCGAGCAAGGAACTGGCGGGTCTGGAAGGGAATACGGCGGTGCGGACCGGGGCGGCCCTGCTATTGCGGGACCGGCTCGGTGTGATGGTCAACGAGGAGGACCACCTCAGGCTGCAGGGGCTTCATTCGGGGCTCAACCTGGCGGCCTGCGCCCAGGAGGTCGAGACGCTGGATCGCGAACTGGGACAACGGCTTCCGTTCGCATTTCATTCCGAGTTTGGTTACCTTACCAGCTGTCCGACCAACGTAGGGACCGGGCTCCGGGCGTCGGTACTTATCCACCTGCCGGGCTTGGTCTTAACCAAGGAAATCTCGAAAGTTCTGCAGGGGCTGGGGCAGGTCGGGCTGACCTTCCGCGGATTGCACGGCGAAGGCAGCGAAGTGGTCGGCAATTTCTTCCAGTTGTCGAACCAGACCACGCTGGGACAGTCGGAAGCCGAACTGCTCGATCATCTCGGCAAGATGGTGCGCCAGGTCGTCGAGTACGAAGAAGAGGCCCGGCAGGTGCTGTGGCGGGACGTGCCGGCGATCATCGAGGACAAGGTCTGGCGGGCCTACGGTTTGCTGCGCCACGCCCGGACGCTGTCGTTCGAAGAGGCGATGAATCTGCTGAGCGGTGTCCGGCTCGGCGTGGGACTGGGGCTCATCCGTGACGTGAGCCTGTATGCGCTCAACAAGCTGCTGATCTTCACGCAGCCGACCCATCTCGCGGTCGCCGAGGGCGCCGCGGTGGACGATCCGGAACTGGCGGTCCGTCGCGCGACATTCGTGCGAACGACGCTGGAGGCCGAAGCGGGACGACGAGGGTGACGCGATGAACGGCTACAACTTCACCGACCGGGTGCGGAAGGTACTCCAGATGGCTCGCGAGGAAGCGGCGCGCCTGCACCACGAGTACGTCGGCACCGAGCACATCCTCCTGGGGCTGATCCGCGAGGGCGAAGGCGTCGCCGCCGCGGTGCTGACCAACCTCAACGTGGACCTCGAGGAAATCCAGCAGAAGATCGAGGAAACGGTCAAGAAGGGCAAAGCGGCCGCCGCCGCCGGGCCCGACCTGCCGTACACCTCGCGCGCCAAGAAGGTGCTGGAGCTGGCCATGACCGAGGCCCGCGAGCTCAACCACTCCTACGTCGGCACCGAGCACCTGCTGCTCGGGCTGCTGCGCGAGGAGAAGGGCATCGCGGCGCAGGTGCTGACCGACGCCGGTGTGAACCTGGAGCAGTCGCGGGCCGAGACGCTGCGGCTCCTGGGCAGCGACATGCCCCAGATCGCAGCAGCCCAGCGCCTCGCCGCCCTCCGCGCCCCCTTCCGGGGCCAGCCCCAAGTCGGAGAAGAAGTCCAAGACGCCGGCGCTCGACCATTTCTGCCGCGACCTGACCCAGCTCGCCGCCGAGGGCCAGCTCGATCCGACGATCGGGCGGGCCAAGGAAATCGAGCGGGTCATGGAGATCCTGGCCCGGCGCAAGAAGAACAACCCGGTCCTGATCGGCGAGCCCGGCGTGGGCAAGACCGCCATCGTCGAGGGGCTGGCCCTGCTGATCGCCAGCGGGCAGTGCCCCGACGTGCTGCGGGATCACCGGGTCCTGTCGCTCGACATGGCGGCCGTCATCGCCGGCACCAAGTACCGGGGCCAGTTCGAGGAGCGGCTCAAGGCGGTCATGAACGAGATCGCCCAGCACAAGAGCATCATCCTGTTCATCGACGAGCTGCACACGCTGGTCGGCGCCGGCGCGGCCGAGGGCGCGATCGACGCCTCCAACATGCTCAAGCCGGCGCTGGCGCGGGGCGAGCTGCAGTGCGTGGGCGCCTCGACCCTGAACGAGTACCGCAAGTACATCGAGAAGGACGGCGCCCTCGAGCGCCGCTTCCAGACGGTGGTGGTCGAGCCGCCCACGATCGACGAGACGATCGAGATCCTCAAGGGCCTGCGCAAGAAGTACGAGGACCACCACCGGGTCTCGATCCCCGATCCGACGCTGGTGGCGGCCGCGCAGCTGTCGGAGCGCTACATCACCGACCGGTTCCTGCCGGACAAGGCGATCGACGTGATCGACGAGGCGGGAGCCCGGGCCCGGCTGGCCTCGCAGGCCCCGCCGGCCGAGGTGGCCGAGCTCAAGCTCGAGCTGGAGAAGGTCAACCAGCAGAAGGAGGACGCGGTCCGCGACCAGAATTTCGAGCGCGCGGCCTCGCTGCGCGACCGGGAGCGCGAGCTGCAGAACGGGATCCGGCTCAAGCAGGAGGAGTGGGAACGGGAGCGGCAGACCCGGCGTCCCGTGATCGACGAGGAGGCGATCGCCTTCATCGTGTCGCGCTGGACCGGCATCCCGGTCACCCGCCTGCAGGAGGCCGAGACCGCCCGCCTGCTCCGGATGGAGGACGAGCTGCACAACAGCGTGGTGGGCCAGGACGAGGCCATCAAGGCCATCTCCCGCGCCATCCGGCGCTCGCGGGCCGGCCTCAAGGATCCCAACCACCCGATCGGCTCCTTCGTCTTCTGCGGCCCCACCGGGGTCGGCAAGACCGAGCTGGCCCGCGCGCTGGCCCGCTTCCTGTTCGCGGACGCCTCGGCGCTGATCCGGGTCGACATGTCCGAGTACATGGAGAAGTTCTCGGTCAGCCGGCTGATCGGGGCGCCGCCGGGCTACGTCGGCTACGAGGACTCGGGCGCCCTGACCAAGGCCGTCCGCCGCAAGCCCTACTCGGTCGTGCTGCTGGACGAGATCGAGAAGGCCCATCCCGACGTGTTCAACATCCTGCTGCAGGTCCTCGACGAGGGCCGGCTGACGGACAACTACGGCCGGGTCATCGATTTCAAGAACACCGTGGTCATCATGACCTCGAACGTCGGCGCCCGGGACATCATGTCCGGCAAGACGCTCGGGTTCCAGGGCAGCGATGTCAGGACCTCGTTCGACAAGATGTCCGAAAAGATCAGGGAGGAGCTGAACAAGGTCTTCAATCCCGAGTTCCTGAACCGGCTCGATGACGTGATCATCTTCCACCCGCTGAGCCGCGAGCACATCGCGCAGATCGTCACGATCCTCCTGAAGGAAGTGCAGCGCCGCCTGGGCGACGAGGTCCACATGACGCCGGCGGCCATCGACTTCCTGGTCGAGAAGGGCTACGACCCGAACTTCGGGGCCCGCCCGCTCAAGCGGTCGATCCAGAAGTACATCGAGGACCCGCTGAGCGAGCGGATCCTGCAGGGCGAGTTCGGGCGTGGCGAGGAGGTCGAGGTGGATCTCGCTCCCGGGCGGTGACCAGCTCACCTTCCGCGCGCTCACTGGCTCCAAGGCCTGAACCTCTACGGGCGGCATCCCTCAGGATCGCCGCCCGCTTCGTTCGTCCCCCTCGCCGATGCGTTTCTGGCTCGCCGCCTGTCTGTTCGCGATTCCCCTGGGCGCGGCTCCCGCCGCGGCCCAGGAGCCGACCACCCCTGAGGTCGACAGCATCGTCGTCGAGGGCAACCACCGCCTGACGGCGGCGCAGATCATCGGCACCAGCGGCCTGGTGCCTCACCGGCCGACCAGCTACCGCGACATCCAGCGAGCCGTCACCGCCCTGTACAAGACGGGCCAGTTCGACGACGTGACCATGGCCCAGCGGACTGGACTCCGCAGGCGTCGTCCTGATCCTCCAGGTGGTCGAGCGGCCCGATCCTGCAGCGCTGGTCGGTGCTGGGGGCCTCCCAGATCTCGGAGGCGGCGGTCAAGGAGAAGATCCGGCTGGTCAACGGGCGGCCCCTGGACCGCGCCGTGATGGCCCGCTCCCGCGGGGCGGTGGATTCGCTGTACCGCGCCCAGGGCTACTACCAGGCCACCGTCGAGCCCGTCGTGCTGCCCCAGCCCGACGGACAGGTCCGGGTCGTCTTCCAGATCCACGAGGGGCCGCGGGTCGCGATCAGCCAGATCCTGATCTCCGGCAACTCGACCTTCTCCGACGACAAGATCGTGGACCAGATGGCCACCAAGCCCGAGGGCTTCTGGTGGTTCCAGCCCGGGCGGCTCGACGACGAGCGGCTCTCGCGCGACATGCGCGAACGGCTGCCCGCCTGGTACGGCGATCACGGCTACATCGACTTCGAGGTGACCGGCGACTCGCTCCAGGTCGACTCGGTGACCGGCAAGGCGGCGCTCAACCTGACCGTGGCCGAGGGGCAGTCCGTACCACATCGGCACCTTTGACATCGTCGGGAACCGGCGCTTCTCGCGCGAGGAGCTGTCGTCGTTCTACCCGTACCTGAACGTCGACCGATACGACCAGCCGGTTCCGGCCCTTCTTCAGCCAGGGGGCCTGGGACAAGGCCACCGAGATGGTGCGGACCCTGTACGGGAACAACGGCTACATCTATTCCCGGGTCGAGCCGCAGCAGACCCGCCGGATCGCCAAGGACGGGACGCCGATGATCGACCTGCGGTGGACCATCGTCGAGGGACCGCCGGCGACCATCAACAAGATCGAGATCGTCGGCAACGACGTCACCCACGAGCGGGTCATCCGCGAGGCGATCGTCATGGTGCCCGGGCAGCTGTTCAACCGGGACCTGCTGCTCCGCTCGTACCAGAACATCTCCAACATCGGCTTCTTCCAGCAGCCGATGGCGCCGCCCGACGTCCAGCCGACCGCCAACGGCGTGGACGTGAACATCATCTTCCGGGTCCAGGAGAAGCGGACCGGCAACATCAACTTCGGCGCCTCGGTCGGGCAGGGCACCGGCATCGGCGGCTTCCTCGGGCTCCAGGAGCCGAACCTGTTCGGCCAGGGCAAGCGGGGCAGCCTGCAGTGGCAGTTCGGGCGCAACATCAACAACTTCACCCTGAGCTACACCGATCCGGCCTTCCGGCAGTCGCGGATCTCCGCCACGATATCGCTGTACAACTCGCGCCTGCGGTACACCATCGGCGACCTGGGCAACCGTCAGCTGCTCGGCGGCTCGCTGCAGCTCGGCTTCCCGCTGCTCGGGGCCCGCTACACCAAGCTGTTCGCCTCCGTACAGCCTGCAGCAGATCAGCTACACCAACGGGTCCCTCGAACTGCAGCGCCAGTTCCAGTGCATCGACTGCATCCGGTCCACCATCGGCCTCAGCGTGGTCCGGGACACCCGGATCGACATGCCCTTCGCCACCGCGGGGACGCTGATCAACGTCGCGAACCGAGTTCAACGGCGGGCCGCTGGGCGGCACCGGCGACTACCGGAAGCTCGACCTCGAGGGACGCTGGTACACCCCGCTGGGCACCGTCGGCGGCAATGGTCAGCTCGGCACCGGCATCCGGCTCGTGCTCGGCCTGACGGCCAAGTCGGGCTTCATCTTCGGCGACGCCGGCCCTTCTACACCGAGCTCTACTCGATGGGCGGCGTCCAGTACGGCATCCCGCTTGCGCGGCTACAACGAGTTCTCGATCACGCCGGACGGGTTCAACCCGCTGGCCAGCGGCAACAACGCGGCCGGCGCCCAGTCCTTCGGCCAGTCGTTCGCCGCCTTCACCGTCGAGGCCGGGGCGCGGCTCAGCCAGTCGCTGTACTTGAACGTCTTCCTCGATGCCGGCAACGTCTACCGGACCGCCAGCCAGTACGACCCGAGCCGGCTGTTCAAGGGCGCCGGCGTCGGGGCGGCGATGATCTCGCCCCTGGGGCCGATCGGGCTCGACATCGCCTACGGGTTCGACAAGATCAGCATATTCGGTGTTCCCAAGCCGGGCTGGAAACTTCACTTCCGCCTGGGCAATTTCTTCTGAGGCCACATTGACCGTTCTCTCACCTGGAGTCGTGATGACACGCTACACCTTGTGTGCTTTGATGCTCGGGCTCTGCGCCGTTGCGCCGGTCGGCCACCGCCCAGCAGGCGGCGCCGACCAAGCTGGCCTACGTCAACGTCCGCGCCGTGCTGCAGCAGACGCCGGAGTACGTGAAGGCCGAGTCGCTGTTCGCGAAGGAACTCGAAGGGTACCGGGCCCAGGTCGCCAAGATGCAGGCCCAGCTGGACTCGGCCAGCGCCGAGTTCGAGCAGCAGTCGGTGCTGCTGTCGCCCAGCGCGCGGAACGCCAAGCGCAAGGAGCTCGAGGACAAGGCGGCGGCACTGCAGCAGCAGACCCAGACGATGCAGCAGCAGGCCGCCGCCCGCGAGCGGGAGCTGCTCGACCCGATTCAGTCCCGCGTCTCCGCCAGTGATCGAAGGGATCCGGGCCGAGGGCAACTACGCGATGATCTTCGACGTCAGCAACGCGAACGGCATCGTCGCGGCAGACAAGTCGCTCGACATCACCGACAAGGTCCTCGACCGACTGAAAGCGCCCAAGTAGCCGTGGCCGCCCGGCCGGCCCTGAGCGTGCAGGCGGTCGCCGACCTGGTCGGCGGCCGTCTGATCGGCGACGGAGCCCTGCTCCTTTCCGGTGTGCGCCCGCTCGAGTCGGCCTCGGAGACGGAGCTCTCCTTTCTTGTCTCGCCCCGGTACGTGCCGTATTTTCGGGCGTCCCGTGCCGGGGCCGTCCTGCTCGGCGAAGCGCATGCCGGGGAAGCCGGCGGCCCGCCGGTCCGGATCGTCGTCCCGGACGTGGCCCGGGCGCTGGAACAGGTGGTGCTGGCCTTCGTCCCGCCGCCGCCGTCCCGACCCGGCATCGACCCTGCCGCACGGATCGCGGGCGGAGCCGTCGTGGCGGCCGACGCCAGCATCGGGCCCTGGAGCCTGGTCGGCGAGGGAGCCACGATCGGGGCCCGGTCGCGGATCGGATCCGGCGTGGTAATCGGAGATGGCGTCATCGTCGGGGACGACTGCGTGATCGACGACCACGTGGTCTGCTATCCCGGCGCGGTGCTCGGCGACCGAGTGATGCTCAAGGCGGGGGCGGTCATCGCGGGCCCCGGCTTCGGTTTCGCATCCGACCGCCAGGGCCACCGCCGGATCACAGCACATCGGCCGCTGCGTGCTCGAGGACGACGTCGAGGTGGGCTCGGGAAGCTGCCTGGACCGGGGCACGCTCGAGGACACCGTGATCGGCCGCGGCACCAAGATCGACAACCTGGTGCAGATCGCGCCATAATGTGCGGATCGGCGAGCGCTGCCTGGTGATCGCGACCACCGGCATCGCCGGGAGCGCACGAATCGGATCGGATGTCATCATCGGCGGCGGCGTCGGCATTCGCGACCACGCCGAGATCGGCGACGGCGCGCGGCTCGGGGCCATGTGCGGCGTCTTTGGCAACATCGCCGCCGGGGCCACCGTAAGCGGCTACCCTGCCCGGAACCACCGTGATTTTCTGCGGGCGCAGGCGGCGCTCTACGCGCTGACCCCGATCGCCCGGGACCTGGCCACCCTCCTCGCCGAGCGAACCCACCGTGCCCCGTCGAACGATTGAGCGGGAAGCCGTCCTGAACGGCATCGGGCTCCATACCGGGACCGCCACGACGGCAACCCTGCGCCCCGCGGCGTCGGGACGCGGCGTCGTCTTCCACCGCGCCGACCTCCCCGGCGCCCCGGAGATCGCCGCCCGCCTGAGCCAGGTCGAGGCCACCGAGCGGCGCACCGCGATCGGCCAGGGCGAGGCCACCATCCACACCGTCGAGCACCTGCTCGCCGCCGTCACGGCCTACTCGATCGATGACCTGGAGATCGTGCTCGACGGCCCGGAACCGCCGGTGCTGGACGGCTCCTTCCAGCCCTGGTTCGATGCCATCCAGGGCGCCGGCATCCGCCAGCAGGAGGGCGAGCCTGCAGTCTTCCGGGTCGGCGCACCGTTCCAGGTTACCGAGGGCGACTCCACCTACGTCCTCAGCCCCGCCAAGGGACTGCGGATCACCACGATCATCGAGTTCGATCACCCCCTCATCGGGCGCCAGACCGGCACCTTCGACGTCACCCCGGAGGGCTTCGGCCGCGAACTGGCCGGGGCCCGGACCTTCGGATTCGTCGAGGAGGTCGAGGCGCTCAAGGCCAAGGGCCTGGCTCGCGGGGCCTCGACCGCGAATGCCGTCGCCCTCACCAAGGACGGCGTGGTCGGGTACCACGCTCCGCTGGGCCGACGAATTCGTCCGCCACAAGGCCGGCGACATCGTCGGCGACCTCGCCCTCATCGGCGGCCGGGTGCAGGCCCACATCATGGCCACCCGCCCCAGCCACAAGGGCAACGTCGCGCTGGTGCGGGCCCTGGCGCGGACCGGGCAGCGGACGGGCGGCGTGGCCATGGACATCGGCCGGATCCTCGACACCATCCCGCACCGCTACCCCTTCCTGCTGGTCGACCGGATCATCGAGGTCGAAGGCAACGAACGGATCGTCGGCATCAAGAACGTGACGATCAACGAGCCGTTCTTCCAGGGCCATTTCCCCGGCCATCCCGATCATGCCCGGCGTGCTGATCATCGAGGCGATGGCCCAGGTCGGCGGCATGCTGCTGATGGGCAATCTGGAGGACCGGGCCGAGAAGGTGGTCTACTTCATGTCGCTCGACGAAGTGAAGTTCCGCCGGCCCGTGGTGCCCGGAGACCAGCTCCGGTTTGAGCTTGAGCTGATCCAGGCGCGGGGCAAGACGATGAAGGTCAGGGGAGTGGCTCTGGTAGATGGGCAGGTGGTCGCGGAGGCGATCATGATGGCCCGGGTCGTGGACAAGTGAGCCCGGACCATCCACCCGACGGCCCTCGTCGACCCCGGCGCCGAGCTCGGGGAGGATGTGGTTGTCGGCCCGTATGCCATCATCGGACCGAAGGTCACCAGTCGGCGCCGGCGTGCGCCTGGGCCCGCGCGTCACCCTCGAGCGCAACGTCCGCCTGGCCGACCGGGTCTCCAGTCGGCGCCGGTTCGATCCTCGGCGGCGATCCGCAGGACTTCAAGTACCGCGGCGAGGAAACCTGGGTCGAGGTCGGCGCCGACACGGTGATCCGGGAGTACTCGACCGTCAACCGGGCCACGACGGCCACCGGGCGGACCACGGTCGGCACCGGCTGCTACATCATGACCTACGTCCACCTGGCCCACGACTGCCACGTCGGGCGACGGGGTCGTCATCGCCAACGCGACCCAGCTGGCCGGCCACGTCACCATCCAGGACCGGGCCATTCTCTCCGGCCTCAATGCCGTTCACCAGTTCGTCACGATCGGCAACTACGCATTCGTCGGTGGCTGCACCCGGGTCAGCCAGGACATTCCGCCCGTACGTGAAGGCCGCCGGCAGTCCGATGGAGCTCTACGGCCTCAACACGATCGGGCTGCAGCGCGCCGGCTTCACCCCCGAAGTGCTCAGCGCCCTCAAGCGTGCCTACCGGCTCTTCTTCAACTCCGAGTGGAACCTGGGGCAGGCGCTGGAACGGGCCCGGGCGGAGCTGCCGGCGCTACCCGAGGTGGAGCGCTTCATCGCCTTCGTGGAATCCTCGGGGCGGGGCGTCCCCGCGTGAGCCCGGCCGGACGGGTGCCCGTCGGAGTGATCGGGGTCGGGGCCCTGGGTCAGCATCACGCCCGCCACCTCGCCGGACTTCCGGACGCCCATCTGGTGGGGGTCTACGATCACAACAGTGCCCGGGCGACCGAGGTAGCGGCCCGGTGCGGCACCGTGGCCTTTCCGGATCTCGATCACCTGCTGGACAAGGTCAAGGCGGTCAGCATCGCCGTCCCGACTCCGGTCCACGCGGAGATCGGGCTCCACGCGCTCGACCGCGGCGTCGCCGTACTCATGGAGAAGCCGCTCGCCTCCACGCTGGCCGAGGCCGATGCACTGGTGGGCGCCGCCCGACGCCACGGCCTCCAGCTGCAGGTCGGCCACATCGAGCGATTCAACCGGGCGATCCGCGCGGCAGCGTCCATGGCTCGACGATCCGCGGTTCCTCGAGAGCCACCGGCTCGCTCCCTTCCAGCCCCGGGGCACCGACGTCGCGGTCATCCTCGACCTGATGATCCACGACCTCGACCTCGTCCTCCACCTCCTCGGCGGCGCGGAGCCGACCGATGTGCGCGCCGTCGGCGTCGCGGTGCTGTCTCCCTTTCCCGACATGACCAACGCCCGGGTGGAATTCGCCGGCGGCGCCATCGCCGACGTGACCGCCTCGCGGATTGCGCGCGACCGGGTTCGCCGGCTCCGGATCTTCCAGCCCAATGGATACCTCTCGCTCGACCTGGCCACCGGCGGCGGCGAATTCCTGCGGCTCAAGGAAGGGTGGACCCCGGGACCGGCGCCGGAATCGGCGACATCGTCGAGCGGATTCCACTGGAAGCGCCAGAGGGTGACGCGCTCCGGATGGAGTTGGAGAGCTTCGTCCACTCGGTCCAGGGCGACCGGGAGACGGTCGTCACCGGCGAGGAGGGACGGGCGGCGCTCAAGCTTGCGCTCCAGGTGGGCGAGGCGGTCGCGCGGGCGCCGGTGGTGCTTCGGCCGGGGAAATGAGCGCCGGGGCGCCGAGGATCTGGATCTCGGCAGGGGAGCCGTCGGGGGATCTGCATGGCGCGCGGGTGGTCGAGGCGCTGTTCGAACGGTGGCCCGCCGCGACGATCACCGCCTGCGGCGGCCCGAGGATGGCGGCGGCCGGCGCCACGCTCGGGGCGCGGATGGAGGAGCTCTCCGCCTTTGGTGGGGTCGAGATCCTGGCCAAGATCCCCGTGCATCTCCGGCTGTTCCGCCGGCTCAAGCGGGATTTTGCCGCCGGCGCCTACGACCTGGTCATCCTGATCGACTACCCGGGGTTCCACCTTCGGGTGGCGGAAGCGGCGCGGAAGGCAGGAATTCCGGTGCTCTACTACATCGCCCCGCAGCTCTGGGCCTGGGCCCCCTGGCGGGCCAGGCGGTTTGCCGGGGCGGTGGACCGGATGGCGGTCATCCTGCCGTTCGAGCCGGCGTTCTTCGGCAAGGTCGGAATCCGCGCGGAATACGTGGGGCACCCCCTGGTGGATCGGGCGCCCTGGCCCGCCAGGTCCGACGCCCGTTCGATCCTGGGCGTGTCGGCGGAGGAACGGGTGCTGGGTATCTTTCCCGGCAGCCGGCACCAGGAGATCGAGCGGATCTGGCCGCTGTTCCGCGCGGTCGCCTTGCGGATGCTGGAGGAAGGACGCTGTCAGCGGGCCGTGGTCGCGGGAACGGCCACCGGGCAGTACCCCGACCCCGGGCCGATCACGATTCACCGTGACGACCCGATCCCCGTATTCGCAGCTGCCGACGCTGCGCTGGCCAAGTCGGGAACCACGACGCTGGAGTGCGCGCTCGCGGGGTCGCCGATGGTGGTGGCCTACCTGACCAACCCGCTGTCGTACCAGATCGGTTCGCGGCTGATGACGGTCGAGTCGATCAGCCTGGTGAATCTGGTCGCCGGGCGGAAGATCGTTCCGGAGTTCTGGCGCCGCCCGGTCCGTGCCGAGCCCATCGCTGATGCGCTCAGGCCGCTGCTCGACCCGACCTCGCCCGAATACAGGGCCCAGCGCGAGGGGCTGGCGGAGGTGGTGGGGAGACTCGGCGCCCCCGGTGCCGCAGGGCGGGTGGCCGGCATCGCGAGTGAAATGCTCGAGCGATGAAGGTCCCGCCGATGCTGGTCAAACGGGTGGGCCTGCCGCTCGCCCTGTTGCTGGCCAGGACCTGGCGCTACACCCTGCTCGGTCCCGGCAAGGAGGCGGCGCGCGCTCCCGGGCGGAGCAAGGTGGCCTTCGTGTCGCTGGCACGAGAGCCTCCTCCCGCCGCTCTGGCTTCACCGCGGCGAGGGGGTGGCGATCATCGTGAGCGAGGCACGGGACGGCCAGTACCTGGCCGACTTCACCGAGGCGATCGGCTTCTCGCTGCTACGCGGTTCCAGCACCCGCGGAGGGGCCAAGGCGCTCCTCGGTGCGACCAGGGCGCTGGAAGCGGGTGGCTCGCTGGCCATCACCCCTGACGGCCCGCGAGGTCCCCGGCGCGAGATGAAGCCCGGCGTGCTGTCGGCGGCGGCTCGGGCGGGTGCCGTGGTGATTCCGGTGCACGCCGAGGCGGACCGCGCCTGGCGACTGCGCTCCTGGGATCGGTTCATGATTCCGAAGCCGTTCGCGCGGGTGCGCATGGTCTACGGGACGCCATTCACCGTCGCGCGCGGCCCGGCGGGTGAAGCGGCCGCGATGGAGCGGGTGAAGGCCGGCATGGACGAAGTCGTGAACCTGGCCCAATGGCCCGCGCGAGCCGAGACAGCCACCGCCTGATCCGCTGGCTCTGGACCAGCCGGCGGGTCGACGCGAGGGCCGTGCGGCTGGTCCTCCTGCCGCTCGCCGCCCTGTACCGGCTCGCGATGCGCATCCGGACGTTCGTCTACGCCAGGGGTTGGCTGCAGGTGCAGGACCTGCCCTTGCCGACGGTGGCCGTCGGCAACCTGACGGTGGGCGGCTCGGGCAAGACCCCGATCGCGACCTGGATCGCGCAGTACTACGCCGCGAAGGGCCTGGTTCCCGGCATCCTGCTCCGCGGGCTACGGCGGCGGCGACGAGACCCGGGTCCACGAACGGCTGGTGCCCGCAGGCCCACGTCGTCGCCGATCCCGACCGGGTGGCGGGGGCGGAACGGGCCCTTGCCCGGGGCGCCCAGGTGCTCGTCCTCGACGACGCCTATCAGCGGCTCGACGTGCGGCGGGACCTGAACCTGCTGGTGGTGAGCGCCGAGTCGGAGCGCGCGGTGCGCTGGCCGCTCCCCGCGGGGCCGTGGCGCGAGGGACCCGACGCGGTCGACCGGGCCGATGCCGTCATCGTGACCCGGAAGCGGGCCACGCGCGAAGTGGCCGAGCGGGTGGCCGCCGACCTGCGCACCAGCTTCCGGGGCCCGGTCGCGATCGTGCACCTCGGCGTCGCCGCGCTACGAGGGCCTGGTCAGCGGCACGGGTGACCCCGGCCGAGAGCCTGCAGGGCCGGCGGGTGGTGGCCGCCACCGCGATCGGCGATCCCGGAGGCCTTCGTGGCCCAGACCAAGATGACCGGCGCCGCGGTGCAGGTGGCGACCTGGAAGGATCACCACGAGTTCCGCGACGAGGACGTGGCCTGGCTGGCCGGCGCCGCGCGCAAGTCGGACTTCGTGGTGATCACCGAGAAGGACGCGGTCAAGCTGCGGGACCGGTGGCCGGCCAGCGTGCCGGAACCGCTGGTGGCCAGGCTGGCCGTCACGTGGGAAGGCGGAGCCGACCGGATCGCCGCGGCGCTCGATGCCGTGGTGACGCCGGCCGAACGGCTCTGAGCGCCGAGACGCACCAACAACTTTCCGTCGAACGTCGAGAGGACCTGGAGAGGATCATGACCGCGACCAGCAGGCCCAGCCAGAACGTCATCATGCCCGACAAGGATCGCTTCCTCGGGG
Source organism: uncultured Gemmatimonadales bacterium (assembly GCA_963724265.1). Taxonomy (GTDB): domain Bacteria; phylum Gemmatimonadota; class Gemmatimonadetes; order Gemmatimonadales; family GWC2-71-9; genus DATEHG01. The sequence goes on along the minus strand of CAVRTU010000005.1, from coordinate 580,645 downwards.
AGGAAAACCCCTTCGAGGCCATGATGTCCCGCTTCGATTTCGCCGCCAAGCACGCTCAATCTCGAGCCCGGGCTCTACAAGATCCTGCGCCACCCCGAGAAGCAGATCATCGTCTCGGTGCCGGTGCAGCGGGACAACGGCGAGGTCGACGTCTACACCGGCTACCGAGTGCTCTACAACACCTCGCGTGGACCGGCCAAGGGCGGCATCCGCTTCGACCTGCAGGTGACCCTCGACGAGGTCAAGGCGCTGGCGGCCTGGATGACCTGGAAGTGTGCCGTGGTCAACCTGCCCTTCGGCGGCGCCAAGGGTGGCGTCGTCTGTGACCCGAGCACGCATGTCGAACGCGGAACTCGAGAAGCTCACCCGCCGCTACACCTCCGCCATCATCGAGACCCTGGGCCCCGACTCCGACGTGCCGGCGCCCGACGTGAACACCAACGAGCGGGTCATGGCCTGGGTCATGGACACCTACTCGATGCACAAACGGCACACCGTTACCGCCGTGGTCACCGGCAAGCCGGTCGAGATGGGCGGGTCGCTGGGCCGCCGCGAGGCGACGGGCCGCGGGTGCATGATCGTGACCCGGGAGGCGCTGAAGAAGCTCGGCATGAAGCTGCAGGGCACGAAGGTCGTGGTGCAGGGCTTCGGCAACGTCGGCTCCATCGCGGCCGAGCTCATGGAACGCGAGGGCATGACCATCATCGCCGTCAGCGACAAGTCGGGCGGGATCTACAACCCCAAGGGGCTGGTGATCGCGGACGTCCTGGCGCATGTGCGCCAGAACAAGTTCCTGAAGGGCTATCCCCAAGGCGCAGGCGATCACCAACGAGGAGATCCTCGAGCTGCCCTGCGACGTCCTCGTGCCGGCCGCGCTCGAGAACGTGATCACCGCCAAGAACGCCGCCAACATCAAGGCCAAGATCATCTGCGAGGGCGCCAACGGTCCCACCACCGCGGGCGCCGACAAGATCCTCAACGAGAAGGGGATCTTCGTCATTCCCGACATCCTGGCCAATGCCGGCGGAGTCACCGTCAGCTACTTCGAGTGGGTGCAGGACCGCGGCGGCTACTTCTGGGACGAGGAGACCGTCAACAACCGCCTCGAGCGGATCATGGTCCGCTCCTTCGGCGAGGTGACCGCCATGGCCGAGCAGCACAAGCTCGACAACCGGATCGGCGCCTACATGCTGGCCATCGACCGGGTGGCGGCCGTGCACCGCCTGCGCGGAATGTATGCCTGATGGAGGTGACCCTCCTCGCGGTGGGGCGGCTCCGGCCGTACTACCGCGAGGCCGGTGACGACTACGCCCGCCGCCTGAGCCGCTACCTCCGGCTGCACGAAGTCGAGGTCCGCGAAGCGAGCCGGGCCGGCAGCGTGGAACGCCAGCGCGCCGAGGAGGCCGCCCGGATCCGGGAACGCCTTCCGGCGCGCGCGCGTCGTCGTGGCCCTGGCGAGGGCAGGGAAGCCCTGGACCAGCGAGGCCCTGGCCGCGGCGCTCTCCGCGCTGGCAGGAAGGCGGCCCGGCCGGTGGCGCTGGTCATCGGCGGCTCCCAGGGGCTCGACCCGGCGCTGCTGTCGGCGGCGGACCAGCAATGGAGCCTGGGGCCGCTGACCCTGCCGCACGAACTGGCCCGGGTCGTCGTGCTCGAGCAGCTCTACCGCGCCTGCACGATCCTTCGCGGCGAGCCCTATCACAAGGGCAAGGCGGCCGGATGAGCGGCGTGGCACGCCTCGACCGCTTACCTTTGTCTCCCATGGCCGAATGGTTCCAGGAGTGGTTCGGGGACGACTACCTCCGCCTCTATCCGCATCGTGATGCCGGCGAGGCGGCGCGGCTGGTGGCCCTCCTCCGCCGCCGCATCTCCTGCCGCGAGGGATGGTCCATCCTCGATGTCGGCTGCGGGGCCGGGCGCCACCTCGCGGCCTTCGAATCTGCGGGCTTCCGTCCGGTCGGCATGGACCTCTCCGGCACCCTCCTGCGTCGGGCCCGCGAGGTCACCCGGCGGCCATTGGTGCGCGCCGACATGCGACACCTGCCGGTCCGTCCCGGCCGGTTCGATCTCGTGGTGAACCTCTTCACCAGCTTCGGTTACTTCGGCACCGACGCCGAGCATGTCGGCGTCATCGGCCAGATGGCCTCGGCGCTCCGGCCCGGAGGGTGGCTGGTCATGGACTTCCTGAACGCCCCGGCTGTTCGGGCCGGGCTGGTGCCGGAGGAGACGACCATCCTCGGCGGGGGACCGGCCCGGATCCGGCGCCGCCTGGTGGAGCACGACCGAACTGTCGTCAAGACGATCGAGACGGCGGACGGCCGCCAATTCGTCGAGCGGGTGCGCCTCTTCGAGGCTCCCGAACTCGACGCGATGCTTGCCGGGGCAGGAGTCGTCTCCCGCAGCCGGTTCGGCGATTACGAGGGTCAGCCGCTGACGCCGGCAAGTCCGCGAGCGATCCTCATCGGACAGCGCCCGTGACGCTCAGGATTGTCCCCACACCGATCGCGGCGCCCCTGGCCGTCCCTCCGCTTCGCCCCGCCGGTTTCGACGCGGAGCTTCGCCCCGCGCTGGTGCGCACGGCTGGCCTCGAGACGGCGCTCGAGAAACTCTCCCGGCCCGACGTCCTGGTCGTGACCACCGGCCAGCAGCCCGGGCTTCTGACCGGGCCGCTCTATACAATTCACAAGGCGCTGTCCGCGGCCGCGCTGGCACGGGGTCTCGAGCGCCGATGGCGCCGGCCGGTGGTGCCGCTCTTCTGGGTCGCGGGCGACGACCACGACTTCGCGGAGGCGTCGCACGCTTCATGGATCGGCGCCGCCGGCGAGCTGGTCACCGCCCACTTGCGCGAGCGCCCCGCGGAAGCGCCCCTGGTACCCATGTACCGGGAGCTCCTCGGCCCTGAGGTCGGCACGGCGCTCGACGCCTTTGCCGGCTCGGTTCCGCCCTCGCCAGACCGCGACACCACACTCGCCTGGCTCACGCGTCACTACCGCGCCGATCAGACGCTGGCGGCGGCCTTTCAGGACGCCGTCGCCGAGCTGTTCGCGCCGTTCGGTATTGTCTGCATCGACAGTGCGCATCCCGGCACTCAAGCGCCGGGCGGCCTCCCGCCTCATCGGGGCCCTGGCTCGATCCGCCGAGCTGACGGCCGCGCTGACGTCCCGCAGCGAAGCGCTCCACGCCGCCGGTCGTGATCCGGGCGTCGCGCCGGGTGACGGGGCCACCCTGGTGATGCTCGAAGCGCGGCTGGGACGTGACCGGCTGGTCCGGGATGGCGCCGGCTTCCTCACCCGCCGGGGTGGGGAACGGTTCTCCATGGGTGAACTCGAGGCCATCGCCACCTTCGAGCCCAACCGTCTCTCGCCCAACGTCCTCCTCAGGCCGGTCATCGAGAGCGCGTTGCTGCCGACGGTGGCGTACGTCGGGGGCCCGGGAGAACTGCGCTACCTCCCCCTCACCGAGCCGCTCTATGACCGGCTGGCCGTGCACCGGCAGAGTCCGTTGCCGAGATGGTCGGGAATCCTGGTTGAACCGCGGGTCGAGCGGGCGCTGGAGAAGTTCGGCGCCACGCTCGACGAGCTCGTCGTGCCGGGATTGGCGCTGGAGGGCCGCCTGGCCCGCTCCCAGCTCCCCGAGGATGCACTCGCCTCCCTGGCGGAGCTGAGGCTGGCGATCGATCGGGCCTACGGGAGACTGGGCACGGCCGCCACGGCCATCGATCCCACCCTCGAACGCACGGTGCAGGGTGCCCGCCAGCAGTCCCTGACCGCGGCTGGCGACCTCGAAAAGAAGCTGCTCAATCACCTGAAGAAGCGGGCCGAAAGCGAGCTGGCCCAGGTGGCACGAGCCCGCACCGCGGTCCTGCCCGGGGGCAAGCCCCAGGAACGTGTGCTCGGTGTCCCCGGATTCCTGGCCCGCTATGGCCGTGATTTCCTGGTCGAGCTCGATGCCACCATCGGCCGCTGGGCCTCCTCGGGCCTTGAAGCCGCTCCTCCGACCTCGTAGACTCGGACATGGTTTTGCTCGGCCTCATCATCCTCGTCGTGCTCTGCATCCCCCTGCTCAGCATCGTCCTCGACTCGCCGGTGGGTAAGGCGCTGGGACGCCGTCTGGGCGGTGAGGAGGCTGTACCCCCAGGCGTGAGCGACCTCGCCCGCCGGGTCGAATTGCTCGAGGGGGAGGTGGACGACCTGAACCGGTCGCTCCAGGCGGTGCAGGAGGAAAACGCCTTCCTGCAGCGCCTCATGGAGGACAACGCCTCCCGCGGGTCGCTGCCCCCGCCAAAATCCTGATTCGGGGCCGATGACCGACACCGCGCCCGACGTTTCCCCCGCGCCGGGGCGGACCTCAGGCGCATCGGCCTTCCTGGTTGGCGCCGGCATCCTCCTCAGCCGCCTCGCCGGCCTGGTCCGCCAGCGCGTTTTTTCCCACTACCTCGGCATTTCGGACGCCGCCGACGCCTACACGGTCGCCTTCCGGATCCCGAACTTCCTCCAGAATCTCTTCGGCGAAGGGGCGCTTTCGGCGTCGTTCATTCCGGTCTACGCAGGTCTGATCGCCCAGGGTCGCAAGGACGAAGCCCGGCGCGTGGCCGGAGCCATCGCCGGGCTGCTCGGGGTCATCGTGGGCGTCCTCGTGCTCGGGGGCGTTCTCGCCACCCCGCTGCTGATCGACCTCATCGCCCCGGGATTCTCCGGGGCCAAGCGCGAGCTCTCGATCACCCTGGTGCGGATCTTCTTCCCGGGAGCCGGGCTCCTCGTGCTCTCGGCATGGTGTCTGGGCGTTCTGAACAGCCACCGGAAGTTCCTGCTCCCCTACGCCGCGCCGGTCCTCTGGAACGCGGCGATCATCGGCGCGCTGGCCTGGCAGGGAAATCGCCTCGAACCCGGCCCCCTGGCGGTCGCGGCGGCGTGGGGAGCCGTGCTTGGCAGCGGCCTCCAGTTCCTCATCCAGCTTCCCGCCATCTGGCGCCTTGCCCACCGGCCCCGACCGTCTCTCGAGACTGATCTCCCCGGCGTCCGCACCGTGGTCGCCAACTTCCTGCCCGCCTTCGTGGGCCGGGGAGTGGTCCAGATCAGCGCCTACGTCGATTCGATCATCGCCACGCTGCTGCCCTCGGGCGCGGCAGCTGCCCTCGGCAGTGCCCAGATGCTCTACACGCTCCCGGTGAGCCTGTTCGGCATGTCAGTCTCGGCCGCAGAACTGCCCGCGATGTCCGGGGCCGTGGGCTCCGGCCCGGAGGTGGCGGCTCACCTCCGGCGGCGGCTCGACGAAGGACTCAGGCGCATCGCCTTCTTCATCGTTCCCTCGGCCGCGGCCTTCGTCGCACTGGGCGGTGTCATTGCCTCGGCGCTCTTTCAGACTGGAAAGTTCACTGCCGCGGACAGCGAATACGTCTGGGGGATCCTCGCCGGGTCGGCGGTCGGTCTGCTCGCCGGCACGCTCGGCCGCCTGTACACCTCGGCCTGCTACGCCCTGCGCGACACCCGGACCCCGCTCCGATTCGCGTTGATCAGGGTGGCGTTGACCATCCTCCTCGGGCTGGTGTTTGCGCTCTGGGTGCCGCCGCTGCTCGGAGTCGAGCCCCGCTGGGGAGCGGCGGGGCTCACCGCCTCGGCCGGGATGGCCGGGTGGGTCGAGTTCTACCTGCTCCGGCGATCCATGAACGCGCGCATTGGGATCACGGGGATCGCCGCGATCCACCTGGTACGGCTGTGGGGGGCGTCCATCCTGGCGGCGGGAGCCGGCTGGGCGCTCCTGCTCGAGGTCGGTGGCTGGTCGCCTGTGCCACGGGCCTGCCTCGTTCTCTCCGCCTATGCCGTCGCCTACCTGGCCGTGACCTCCATCCTCGGGGTCGAGGAGGTCAGGGAGGTGACTGGCCGGGTGCGCCGCGCCGTCCGGCGATGACGGGGCCGCTCGTTCCGGAGGCCATCCGCCGGAAGCTCGACACCCTTCCCGATGGCCCCGGTGTCTACCTCTGGAAGGACCGGGATGGAGAGGTCATCTACGTCGGCAAGGCCAAGAAGCTCTCCAGCCGGGTCCGCAGCTACTTCAGCGCCGATCTGGCCGGCGGTGCCGGAAGGGAGTTGCTCCGCCGGCAGATCGCCGATGTCGAGACCATCGTCGTCGGCACCGAAGCGGAATCACTGCTGCTGGAGAACAACCTGATCAAGGAGTTCCAGCCCCGGTTCAACATCCGCCTCAAGGACGACAAGAGCTATCCTTCCATTGCCGTGACAATGCAGGAACCGTTCCCGCGGGTGCTGGTGACGCGGCGGAGGGACATCATGGGGGCCCGGTATTTCGGCCCCTACACAGACGTCACCAGCCTCCGGCGGACCCTCGCGATCATCCGGCGCATCTTCACCGTGCGCAGCTGCCCCGACGACATTCCGACGGAACGCCGAGAGCGTCCCTGCCTGGACTATCACATCGGCCGCTGTCGCGCCCCCTGCGTCGGCTGGCAATCCGAGGACGACTACCGGACGATGATCGATGAGGTGCTCTCCTTCCTCGAGGGACGGACCGCCGACGTCCGCGATACCCTGCGCACGATGATGCAGGCGGCCGCCGAGCGGACCGACTTCGAGCGCGCCCGCGACCTGCGTGACACCCTGCGGTGGATCGAGCAGCTGGAGGCGCCGCCTGCCGTGGAGTCCGTCGGCAAGGGCGACGCGGATGTCATTGGATTTGCCCGGGACCGGGACGACGCGGTGGGGGTCCTGCTCCGGATCAGGGAAGGCCGGGTGATGGGGCGGGAGCATCGCTTCCTCGAAAACGTCGAATCGGAGCCCGAAGACCAGATCCTCGGCGCGTACCTCGTGCGCTGCTATCTCCCCGAGGACGACCGAGTGGGCCGCGTGATCCTCCCCTTCGAACCCGCCGACCGCGACGGACTGGTCGCCATTGCCCCGGAATCGCGCTGGCTCGTTCCCCAGCGTGGCACCGCCTGGCGCTGGCTCCAGCTGGCGGACCAGAACGCCCGTCACCTGCTCGAGAGCCTGCGCATCGAATCGTTCGAAACCGACGAGCGGGCGGAGGACCCCGTCTATGCGCTGGGAAGAGATCTGGGTCTGACGGCGGTGCCGCGCAGCTTCATCTGCGTCGACATCTCGACCAACCAGGGCCGGGACACGGTCGGGTCGCTGGTCTGGTTCGAGGCGGGACGACCACGGAAGTCCGAGTACCGGCGGTTCAGGATCAAGGGGGTTGGCCAGCAGGACGATTTCGCCGCCATCCACGAGGTCATCACCCGCTACCTGACCAGGCGGCGGAACGAGGGCAAGCCGTTTCCCGACCTGATCGTGATCGACGGGGGCAAGGGTCAGCGGAATGCCGCGGCCGAAGCCGCGAGCGCGCTCGGCCTCGAGAGCCTGCCGATTGTCAGCCTCGCCAAGCGCGAGGAGGAGGTCTTCCTGGCCGGTCGGGCCGATGGGCTTCGGCTCCCGCGCCGGAGCCCATCGCTTCGGCTCCTCCAGCGAGCCCGCGACGAGGCGCATCGCTTCGGTCTGGCCTACAATCGCCAGCGCCGCACCGCCCGCACCATCACCTCCGAGCTGCTCCGCATCCCTGGCGTCGGAGCCTCCAGGCGCCGCGCCCTCCTGGAGCGGTTCGGCAGTCTCGCCGGCGTCCGGAGCGCCTCGGTTGCCGAATTGGCCGGCGTCCCGGGAATTTCCACCGGGCTCGCCGAGCGCATACTGTCGGTTCTCAAGTCGGAGCATTGAGCGTGGACTGGAGTCTGGAGTGTTCCGCCTGCGGGCGGACTGAATCTCCCGAAGGGCTGCCCACGGTTTGCACCTGCGGCCTGCCGTGGCTCGTCCGGTATCCCTCGCGCCAGATCTCGCCATCGGCTCGCGATCAGCTTCGGGGAACCGGCATGTGGCGCTACCGGCCATTCCTGCCGCTCGGCCCGGGCGAGCAGCCGGTCACGCTGGGTGAAGGCGGCACACCCCTCTTGAAACTGGCTCGGACCGGCGACGCGTTCGGCCTTCACGACCTCTGGTTGAAGGACGAAGCAACCAATCCTACCGGATCCTTCAAGGCGCGCGGCCTGGCCGCCGCCGTCACCAGGGCGGTGGCGGCCGGCGTGAAGCGGTTCGTGATCCCCACCGCGGGGAATGCGGGGGTCGCCGCATCGGCGTACGCCGCCAGGGCAGGGGCCACGGCAAGGGTGTACGCGCCGTCCTCGACGCCGGCACCGATTCTGGCCCAGATCCTGGTCTTCGGCGGAGACCTGGTCACTATCGATGGCCATATCGGCGACTGCGGCAAGGCCTCCCGGGCCTACGCGGCGGAACAGGGTGCCATGGACCTTTCCACGCTCCGCGAGCCGTATCGAATCGAGGGGAAGAAGACGCTGGGGCTCGAACTGGCCGAGGCATTCGACTGGCAGCTGCCGGACGCCATTATCTATCCGACCGGGGGCGGCACCGGTCTGATCGGGATGTGGAAGGTGTTCAAGGAGCTGAGTGACGCGGGCTGGATTCGCGGCAGACTTCCCAGGATGTACTCGGTTCAGTCCACGGGGTGCGCCCCGATCGTCGCCGCGTTTGAAGGCGGGCACGAGCGCGCGGTGGCATGGGTCGATCCCCGGACGATCGCCAGTGGGCTCCGGGTCCCCGGCCCCCTCGGCGACCGGCTGATTCTCCAGGCGCTTCGCGAGAGCGGAGGTGGCGCTATCGCGGTCACGGATGACGATCTTTCCGAAATGGCGTCGCGGTGGTCGGCTGTCGAAGGGGTGGACCTCTCTCCTGAGGGCGGGGCGGCGCTCGCCGCCGCCCGCCTGGCCCACGCCCGTGGCTGGCTCCTCCCAGGCGATCGTACCGTGGCGTTCAACACAGGCGCGGGCTGGCTCTACCGGGCAGCTGGTCAATTGCCCGGGCGGTGACCCCCGGCGATATTCCAGCCCAATGTCAGCACGTCGTTTCGCCCTCCTCGACCCTGTCGCCGGAATCAGCGGCGACATGCTGCTCGGTGCGCTGATCGACGCCGGCGCTCCACTGGCATGGCTGCAAGGGGTACCCGGCCGCCTTGGTCTCGCCGGGGTCACCGTCAGGGTGCATACGGTCAGCCGTGCCTCGCTGGCGGCGACCAAGGTCGAAGTCGTCCTCCCGAACGGGGCTGTCGAAGGGGCCCACGACCACCATGCGGAGCACCACGAACACGCGCACTCGCACGGACATCACCATCATGGCCCGTCACCGGCTGGCCATGGTGGTCACCGTCGCGTGGGGGAGCTGATCGGGATCATCGAGCAGGCGCCGCTCTCGTCCTGGGTCCGGGAGCGCGCCATGCGCGCGTTCAGCTTGCTGGCCGAGGCCGAGGCCGCCTGCCACGGGGTCAGGCCCGAGGAAGTGGCGCTGCATGAGGTCGGGGCTCTCGACGCTCTGGTTGACATCGTCGGCGGCATTGAGGGGTTTGAACAGCTCGGCATCGAACAGGTGTATCTGCGGCCGGTGGCGCTCGGCTCAGGCTGGATCGCCGCTGCCCATGGCCGCCTCCCCGTTCCAGCCCCGGTGACGCTCCGGCTCCTCGAAAACATCCCCACCGCACCCGACGGACCGGTTCGCGGAGAGGCGACGACTCCGACCGGTGCGGCGCTGCTGCGCGTCCTGGGGCTGGGGCCACCGCCAGCGGGATGGCGCCCCGTTGGGGGCGGTTGGGGGGCCGGCGAGAGGGACCCCGAAGATTACCCGAACGCCCTGCGGCTCATTCTGTGCGAAGGTGTACCTGAGAGTGCCGAAGTCGTTACCATTGCTAGCGATTTGGATGACCTGAGCCCCGAGTACCTGGAGCCTCTACGGGAGGCCCTGACGGCTGCTGGGGCGCTCGATGTGCAGGTCTGGAGCACGATGGGCAAGAAGGGCCGCATCGGGTTCAGGGTGGAAGCCCAGGCGGCTCCGGCTCAAGAGGGGGCGGTGACTGACGCCTTCTTCGCCCACAGCACGACGCTGGGTGTCAGGCGATGGACTGCCGGCAGGACGACCCTGGCGCGCCGGGAGATCCGGGTTCCTGCTGGTGGAGGTGAGGTCCGGGTCAAGGTGGCTGACGGCCCCCGGGGGCCCAGGGCAAAGGCGGAATTCGAGGATGTGCGTGCCGCGGCGGCTCGTGGAGATCGTCCGGCCCATCTTGTAGCGAACGAGGCCCAGGCGCGGGCCGCCGAGGCGCTCGCCAGGCAGACCGGGCCAGGGTCCATCAAACCCGAAATAGGAGCAGGCATGAAACGAGTGCTGTGGTGCGGAGTGATGCTGGCTGCATGGACGTCAGTTGCCCAGAGCGCAGGACCCGGTTGCGCAGGCCCTGACCGCCACGGCCGTGGGTGGCTGGCAGGAGCCGGCCAAGGCCTGTGCCGATCAACTCCACGGTGGTGACTTCCGCGTCAACAGCGGCAAGACCTACTACAAAACGGCCATGGAGCAGAGCAATCCGTCCAATCGGACCCGGATTCTCAAGAACGCCCAGTCGAACCTCCTGGATGCGCTCGGCGCAGGGCAGGGGAAGGTGGCGACGACCTGGTACTGGCTCGGACGCACCGACCTCGGCCTGGGTGACGTCGCGGGAGCCGACTCCGCGTTCACCAAGGCCGTGGCGCTGGCGCCGGGGTGCAAGGACGACATAAACCTCCAGCGCAATTCAGTCTGGTACCGGGTGGTTGGATTCGCCGAGGAGAAACAGAAGGCCGGCGACAACGACCAGGCACTGGTCTTCTTCCGGGCCGCCACGCAACTCAATCCCCAGTCGGCGGTCGGCTACCTGAGCATGGCCAACATCTTCATCCAGGAAAAGAACCAGGACAGCGCCCTGGTCTATTACCTCAAGGCCTCGGCGGTGCCCGTCGCCCAGGGAGACACGGCGAGCGCAGGCTGGCGCCTGCAGGCGCTCTACAACTCGGGCGTGCTCCTCCTCGGTACTCAGCGCTATCCTGAAGCCGTCACGAGCTTCCAGGAGTATCTGGCGACGGCTCCCAGCGATCTCGACGCGGAAAAGGGGCTCGTCCAGGCGTACCGCGGCGCGGGGATGGCGGACAGCGCCAAGGCGGTCGAAGCCAGGATCCTGGCCGCTTCCGGAGGCGGGGCTGCCGGCGGCGGCGGATATTCGGCGGAAGAACTGTTCAGCCTCGGCACGAGCCAGTTCCAGGCGGAGGATTACGCCGCGGCGGCCCAGAGCTTCGGCAAGGTCCTCGAGCTGCAGCCCTGGCGACACGATGCGCTGCACAACCAGGCCAGCGCCTACGTCAAGCTCAAGGACGGCACGGCACTCGTGGCGGATGCCCGGCGCCTGCTCGAGTACGAGCCGCTCAACGAGGGCTACGTCAAGATGTACGCCTATGCCTTCCAGTTGATGAAGCAGCAGGACAGCCTGATCCGCGTCGCCAATGAGCTCGCCGCCCTCCCGATCACGGTCGAAGTCTCGCAGTTCAAGCCGGCGGCGGACGGGGGCTCGCTGGTGGGCGTGGCGACCGGCCGTGCCGCGACCGAACCGTCTGGCAAGCCCCTCAAGCCGGTGCCGCTCACACTCGTCTTCGAGTTCCTGGACGCGAAGGGGGCGGTCATCGCGAGCCAGGAGGTCAACGTCCCCGGCCTCGCGGACACGAAGGACAGTCCGATCGCCGCCTCGGGACAGGGTGAAGGAATCGTCACCTGGCGGTACCGGCGGAAGTAGAGTCTGCTTGACAGGGGGCCGGAGTGGCGAGCACATTCCGGCCCGATCGCGGGCGTAATTCAGTGGTAGAATGCCAGCTTCCCAAGCTGGACGTCGCCGGTTCGAGTCCGGTCGCCCGCTCTGCAATCCCACCCCGTTCGGCCGGGTGCCGGGCGGGGTATTTCCATGAGGGCCTTCAAGGAGAGACGCGATGACCATCAGGATGCCACTTGTCGGGATCGTTCTCGCCGCCACACTGGCTGGGGCCACCTCGCTGGCCGCGCAGGCCGCGGCCCCGGGGCTGCCGCCTGGCGTGACCAAGGAGATGATTTCGCAGGGCGACGTGATCTTCCACGGAACCGGCCTCTGCTTCGCCTGTCACGGCAACGACGCCAAGGGCGCCGTGGGCCCGAACCTCACCGATGACCAGTGGCTCCACAGCAAGGGGACGTACGACGAGATCGTCAAGGGAATCATGGTCGGAGTCACGAAGGAGCAGTCCAAGAGCGGCAACATCATGCCGCCGAAGGGTGGCGCGGACATCAGCGATGCCGACGTCAAGGCGGTGGCCGCCTACGTATGGTCGCTGAGCCACAAGACCTGAGCCGCCGCGAGGCGGTCGGGCGCTTGACATGATCCGGGTGACCGCCGTCCATCCAGGGACGGTGGCTGATGAGCTCGGTCTCCTCCCGGGGACCGAGCTCATCGCCGTCAATGGGCGTCCCCTCGACGATTTTCTCGACTGGGAGTTCCTCACCGCCGAGGAGGAATTCCTGCTCCACGTCCGCCAGCCGGACGGGGAGGAGATCGAATTCGATCTGGAGCGCCCGCTCGAGGTGCCGATGGGGGTCTCCCTCGAGCGCCCCCGCATCCGGCGCTGTGCCAACCGCTGCGATTTCTGCTTTGTGGACGGGCTCCCCGAAGGACTCCGCGAGACGCTGTACATCCGCGATGACGACTACCGCCTCTCGTTCAAGTATGGCAACTTCGCGACCCTCACCAACCTGAAGCCGCGCGACATCGAACGGATCATCGAATACCGGCTGTCGCCGCTCTACGTTTCGGTCCATTGCACCGATCCGGTGGTACGCCGGTTCCTGCTTCGGAATCCCGGCGCGCCGGACATCCTCGAGCAGCTCCGCCTGTTTGCCAGCCACGGGATCGTCTTCCACACCCAAGTCGTCATGTCGCCCGGGGTGAACGACGGCGCGGTCCTGCGCCAGACGCTGGGAGATCTCTACGCCTTCGGCGATCACGTGCTCAACGCGTCGGTGGTGCCGGTCGGACTCACGGAGTTCAGCAAGCACCACCTGGTCCGGGAACCGACCCGCGAAGAGTGCCGCGCCTCGCTGAACATCGTGCACGAGTTCTCCGCGCGGGCCCGCCGCGAACGCGGGATCGGCTGGGCGTTCGGGGCCGACGAGCTGTACCTGCGGGCCGAGGTCGAATTGCCCCCGCCGGAGGATTACGATGGCTTCCAGCAGGTGGAGAATGGCGTGGGCTCCGTCCGCTTCCTGCAGCAGCGCATCGGCGAGGAGGTCGAGGCCCTTGGCCGCTGGTCCGGCCGGACGATCGGAGTCGTGACCGGAACGTCCATGGCCGCGCTGATGCCCCAGGTGATCCCCCCGCTCGCCTTCGCCACGGGCGCCCGGTTCGAGATTATCCCGCTCACGAACACGCTGTTCGGATCCTCGGTGACCTGCGCCGGGCTGCTTCCGGGCGCCGCCTTCCGAACCGCCCTCGCGGGGCGGAAGGATCTCGACCTCGCGCTCCTGCCGCGCGAGTCCCTGAACGACGATGGCCTCTTCATGGACGACCTGACGCTCGCCGATGTCCAGGCGACGGTACCGATTCCTCTGCGCCCATCGTACGACTTCGCCGACGTCCTGGCCGGCGGGCCCGCGGAGCTCCGATGAGCAAGCCGACCGTCGCCATCGTCGGGCGCCCCAACGTGGGAAAGTCGACCCTCTTCAACCGGCTCGTCGGAGGGCGGCGGGCCATCGTCTCGGAGGAGGCCGGCACCACACGCGACCGGAACTTCGGAGACGCCGAATGGGCCGGCCGGAAATTCTGGCTGATCGATACCGGCGGGCTGGTGCCCGATTCCGACGACTCGATGGACCGGGCGATCCGGCGCCAGGTGGATATCGCCGTGGAGGAAGCGGACCTGCTGGTGCTCGTCGTGGACGGCCGGGACGGCATCAACCCGGTGGACCGCGAGATCGCCGCCCGCCTGCGCAAGGCCGACCGCCCGGTGGTGGTGGCGGTGAACAAGCTGGATGACATGCCGGAGTCGATGGGGCACCTCGCCTTCTACGCCCTCGGGCTGGGCGACCCGTTGCCTGTCTCCGCACAGGTCGGCAAGGCCACCGGGGACCTGCTTGACGAGCTGGTCCGCCGGCTGCCCCCCAAGGATCCCTCGGAGGACGAAGACGCGATCCAGGTGGCGGTGGTGGGACGGCCGAATGCGGGCAAGTCCTCCCTGATCAACCGCCTGCTGGGAGAGGACCGTCACGTGGTCTCGCCCGTGGCAGGGACGACCCGGGACGCGATCGACTCCCCCTTGCGCTATCACGGCAAAACGCTCAACTTCATTGATACTGCGGGGTTACGAAAACGATCTAAAGTAGAAGATGACATCGAGTTCTACTCCACCCTGCGGACGCGACGGGCCATCGACCGGGCCGACGTCTGTGTGCTCGTGGTCGATGCGATCATCGGCTTGCACAACCAGGATCTGCGCATCGCGACCGAAGCGTGGGATGCCGGCTGCGGCCTGATCATCGTGGTGAACAAGTGGGACCTGATCGAGGAGAAGGAAACCAACACGGCGAAGCGGGGCCAGGACGAACTGGTCCAGAAGGCACCGTTCCTCCAGTACGTGCCGTTCGTCTACACCTCGGCAACGAGCGGGCAGCGCGTGGCGCGGATCCGCGACTTGATCCTCGAGGTCGCCGCGGCCCGCCAGGAGCGGATCCAGACCTCCGAGGTGAACCAGGTGCTGGAGGAGCTGATCCAGCGCAGCGCGCCGCCCCAGAAGCCGGGCGAAGAGGTGAAGCTGCTTTACGCGTCGCAGGTCGGGACGGCACCACCGGCGTTCGCCATCGTGTGCAATCGTCCGACCGATGTGCCGGAGTCGTACCAGCGGTACCTGATTCACGGATTCAGGGCGGCATGGCCGTTCACCGGCTGCCCGCTCAGGCTCAAGTTCACCAGCAGGGGCGCCAAGGGCAGACGGGCCGACAGCCGACGCTGACGCCCGCCGCCCGGCGAGCGTCCCACTTGCAGCGCCCTCCGCGGCGCGAGGCCCATGGCTGAAGGCCGCACCCTGCTATTCTGGCTCGCCGCCTCCTACCTGCTGGGTGCGATTCCCACCAGCTATCTCGTGGGCAGACTGCTCGCCGGGGTCGACCTGCGCGCGCAAGGCAGCCGCAACCTCGGCGCGACCAACGTCTACCGGGTGCTGGGCTGGAAGTACGCGATCCCGGTCGGGCTGGTCGACGTGGCCAAGGGGGCGATTCCCGTGCTCCTGTTCGGGCGGCAGGTCGTCGGCATCCCGATCTTTCCCGTCCTCTGTGGTATTACGGCCGTGCTCGGCCACGTCTACTCCATCTTCGTCGGCTTCAAGGGCGGCAAGGGAGTGGCGACGGCGGGAGGAGTCATCATCGCCCTGGCGCCCCTCGCGCTCCTCGTCGTCCTCCCGGTGTGGATTGTCACCGTGTGGGCCACGGGCTACGTCTCGCTCGGCTCGATCGCGGCGGCGGCGCTCTTCCCGGTGGCGGACTGGCTGCTGCATCCGGCGCGCCGGGGGCCCGCCACGCTGGCCCTCGACCTCGGCCTGGCGGCGTTCATCATCTGGAAGCACCGCGCGAACATCGAGCGCCTGCTCTCCGGGCGGGAAAACCGGTTCGGCAAGCATCGCTCCGCGACCGCCCCGCCGGCGCCGCCGCCGGCATGACGACCATCGGAGTGCTGGGCGCCGGGAGCTGGGGGACGACGCTCGCCGACCTGCTGGCGCGCAAGGGCGATGCGGTGCGACTCTGGGCCTACGAGGCGGAAGTGGTCGCGGCGATCAACAGCGGCCGCGAGAACACCCTCTTCCTTCCCGGGTGCCCGCTCGCGCCATCGCTGGTCGCGACCGGTGATGTCCGTGCTGCGGTCGAGGGAGCCGAGGTCGTGCTCTGCGTGGCTCCCAGCCATGTGGTGAGGAAGGTGGTCACCGGCGCGGCGGGCGCGGTCGCGCGAGGGGCGCTCTGCGTGAGCGCCACCAAGGGGCTGGAGCCGGGATCGCTCCGGCTGACCTCCGAGGTGCTGGCGGAGTGCCTCCCGGGGCACCGGGTGGCGGTCCTCTCCGGCCCCAGCTTTGCGCTCGAGGTCTACCAGGGACAGCCGACCCTGGTCACGGCCGCCTCGACCGATGACGACGCGGTCCGTCAAACGCAGGCCGTCTTCAGCACCTCGCGGTTCCGGGTGTACGGCAACCGGGACGTCATCGGCGTCCAGCTGGCCGGCGCCCTCAAGAACGTGATCGCGATCGCCAGCGGCATCCTGGAGGGGCTCGGCCTGGGCAACAACCCGCGAGCAGCACTGATCACCCGCGGGCTGGCGGAAATCACCCGGCTGGGCGTGGCGATGGGCGCCGATCCGCTGACCTTCGCCGGCCTCGCGGGGCTGGGCGACCTGGTGCTGACCACCACCGGCCAGCTCAGCCGCAACCGGGCGCTCGGCGTGGCGCTGGCCAAGGGCGAGTCGCTCGCCTCCTACACCGAGCGCCACCGGACGGTGGCCGAGGGAGTCGGGACGGCGCAAAGCGCGGTGGCGCTGGGACTGCGCGCCGCCGTCGAGCTGCCGATCTGCGAGCAGGTGTACCAGATTCTCTTCGAAGGCAAGGCGCCTGTCACGCGCGATCGAGGACCTGATGGAGCGGACCCTCAAGATGGAGCAGTGGCGGTGACGTTGCCACGGCCGGTGCAGGAATTCTTCTCGATCGGCGAGGTCTGCGCGCTCACCGACCTGAAGCCGCACGTGCTCCGCTACTGGGAGAGCCAGTTCCGCTTTCTCAATCCGGCCAAGAACCGTTCCGGCAACCGGGTATACAAGGGCAGGGAAGTCGAGCTGATCATGCTGGTCAAGCACCTGCTCTACACCGAGAAGTTCACCATCGAAGGCGCCCGGGCCCGCATCGAGCAGTACCGCCGCACCGGCGAGCTGCGCACGGTGGCGCGGCGCGCCCTCGAGGGAGAGACCATCCAGGAGTTGCGCGTGGCCCTCGAGGAGGTGGCCGAGGTGCTCGAAGGCCGGGCGCCGCCGCCGCGCCCCGAGAAGCATCCGAATCCCCGCTGAGCGCGGATCTTCCCCCCAGATGAACATCCTGATCAGCAACGACGACGGAATCCTGGCGCCGGGGCTGGCGCTCCTGGCCAACGCCTGCGCGCAGGTGGGCCAGGTCACCGTCGTCGCCCCGGACCGCGAGCAGAGCGGCACGTCGCACTCCCTCACCATGCACCGGCCCCTCCGGCCGGCGCGGCGGCCGGATGGGGCCTGGCAGGTGGACGGGACCCCGACCGACTGCGTCCTCCTCGCCCTCGGCGCCCTGATGCCGGAGCGCCCCGACTTCGTCTTCTCCGGCGTCAATCACGGGCCCAACATGGGCGAGGACGTCCTTTATTCCGGGACGGTGGCGGTCGCCATGGAGGCGGTAACCCTCGGGGTGCCGGGAATCGGGATCTCATTCGCCGGGAACGCCGCCGACCTCGAGACCATGAGCAGCTACGGCGAGCTCCTGGGCGGACTGGTCAGGAGAATCACCGCGGTCCACGAGTTCCCGCCGGAGACCCTCCTCAACATCAACCTTCCGGCCATTCCGGCTTCCGAGGTAAAGGGCATCCGGGTGGTCCGGCTGGGCAGTCGGTACTTCAGCGAATCGCTGACCCGGACCACCGATCCCTGGAACCGGGAAATCTTCTGGATCGGCGGTGGGACGATTCACTGGACCGGGGGCGAGGACACTGATCACCACGCAGTCGCCAACGGTTACATCGCGATCACGCCGCTTCACATGGACCTGACCAACTATGACCTCCTGGAGACGGTGCGGGGATGGGCGCTCGAGGGGTAGGGGAGGGTGACAGTTACGGCGGCTACCGGACCCGCCTGGTCAATGAGCTCCAGGCCAAGGGGATCCGGGACATGGCGGTGCTCCGGGCGGTGGCCCAGGTGCCCCGCCACCTGTTCGTGCCGCACAGCCTCTGGCACCGGGCATACGAGGACAGCGCCCTGCCGATCGCAGGAGGGCAGACGATCTCCCAGCCCTGGGTCCAGGCACGGTACCTCGAGCTGGCGCAGTTGGCGGGACGGGAGCGGGTGCTGGAGATCGGGACCGGCTCCGGCTACCAGACCGCGCTCCTGGGCCTGCTAGCCGGCAGCATCTTCAGCGTCGAACGGCTTCCCGACCTGGCACGATCCGCTCGCTCGGCGCTGGATGCAGCGGGGCTCCGCAACGTCTCAGTCATGGTGGGCGACGGCACCCTGGGGTGGCGGCCGTACGCGCCCTACGACGTTATCCTGGTGTCCGCGGCGTCACCCCAGGTGCCCCAGCCGCTGGTTGAGCAACTGGCCGACGGTGGGCGCCTGATCATCCCGCTGGGCGACCGGGAGACTCAGCAGCTCACCGCTATACGGCGCCAGGGCGACCAGTTGACCCGGGAGCGGCTCAGCGACGTCCGGTTCGTTCCGCTTCTTGGCCAGTTCGGATTCGAGGACTGATACCCGTGCTCCGTTCGTTCCTGTCCTGGCTCATAGACACCGTCTCCACCCTCGGGTATCCCGGCCTGATGGCCCTGATGGCGATGGAGTCCTCGATCATCCCGCTCCCCAGCGAGCTGGTCATGCCGCCTGCCGGCTACCTCGCCGCCAAGGGGGCGATGAACCCGGTCCTGGCCGTTCTGGCGGGAACCGTCGGGAGCATCCTCGGCGCACTGGCGAATTATGGGATGGCGGTCTGGGTCGGGGAGCCGTTCCTGCGGCGATTCGGCCGGTTCGTGCTCATCTCCAATGCCGCCCTGGACCGGGCCGAGGCGTTCTTCAGACGTCATGGGGAGATCAGCACATTTCTGGGGCGCCTGGTACCGGTGGTCCGCCACCTGATCTCCATTCCGGCCGGAATCTCCAGGATGCGGCTGGGCCGGTTCGTCTTGTTCACCGGCCTCGGGGCGGGAATCTGGTGCGCGGTCCTCACCTACATCGGCTGGCTGATCGGCCAACACTCGGCTGCGCTGGACGAGGGGGTCAGGGCGGCGTTCCAGGCCCAGGCGCACGACTGGCTGGTGTTCCGGGTGGCCCCGGCGGCCCTGCTGGTCCTGGCGGGCTACCTGCTCTGGCAGCGCCGGAGGAGGCGGGCGGGGGGGCTGGAAGGGTGAGGCTGAGGTTTCTCGTTTCGGGGCAAGTCCAGGGGGTAGGGTTCCGGGCCTTTGCCTTCCGGAAGGCCACCGGCCTGGGGCTGAGAGGGTACTGCCGCAACCTGGTGGATGGACGAGTCGAGGTGGTCGCCGAAGGGGAGCTCGCGATGCTCGCGGAACTCGAGCGGGAGCTGATGCAAGGACCGAGGCTGGCTCGGGTCAGCAGTGTGGAAAAAGCTGAGATATTGGATGAGATCACAACATATAATACGTTCTCAATAAAGTAGTTACACATTCAACACGAAATGTTCCTATTTCAATGACAGGCGAGCTTTCAACCCGAGTGAGGTCCGCTCTCAGAGCCATCCCGGACTATCCGAAACCGGGGATCGTCTTCCAGGACATCACCCCGGTGCTGCAGGACGGAAAGCTGCTCCGGGATGTCGTCAGGGGCATGGCGCTGCTGGCCGCCGGAAGGGGAGTTTCCCACATTCTCGGGATCGAGGCGAGGGGCTTCATACTCGGCGCCGGACTGGCCCATGAGCTCGAAGTCGGCTTCCTCCCGGCGCGGAAACCGGGAAAATTGCCCTGGGAAAAAGTCAGCGAAAGCTACCAGCTTGAGTACGGCTGGGATGCACTGGAGGCGCACCGGGATGCCTGCCCGCCGGGGTCTCGAATCCTGATCGTGGACGACGTGCTGGCGACCGGAGGAACGGCGCAGGCCGCCGGGACTCTGGTCCGCCAGCTGGGTGGGGAACTGGTGGGTTGGTCGTTCCTGCTTGAACTCGGCTTCCTGGGCGGGCGGGCGAAGCTCGGAGGGGCGCCGGTGGATGCGATCGTGGCGCTCTGACCTTGGCACCCTTCTATAGAAAGCCCCGCGCGGGTATTATTGACCCCCGATGGAACGCCCCCGTAGCTCAGCTGGATAGAGCAGCGGTTTCCTAAACCGTTGGCCGGACGTTCGAATCGTCTCGGGGGCACTGGGCCCGCCGTGCGGCCCGACCGTACGCTGACGTACACAGACTGACCGGATTCATGACCAGTACAGCACCCATCGCGACCCCCACGACTCCCGCCGCGCCGTCGCAGACACCGGGCCAGGGAACCTTCGGCCAGTGGCTCTCGACCGGCAATAACCGCTGGATGGCGGCCGGTGGCGGGCTACTCGTCGTGGCCTTGATCGGCGTATTTCTGCTATGGGGAGCGCAGCGCAAGGAGATCTTCGCGGCGCGGGCGCTCGATGAGGCCAGGACCACCGCCGAGGCAGGGAACCTGCCGCTTGCGGCCAGCCAGTTCCAGAAACTGATCACGACTTACGCGGGGACCGATGCGGCCGATGAGGCGGTGATGGCCCTGAATCAGGTCCGTTTGATCAACGGCCAGGCCCAACTCGCGGCCGGCGGCCTCAACGAGTTTCTCAAGTCCAGACCGAAAGCCAAGTACCTCGCGCCGGCCCAGGCGCTGCTGGGATCGGCCCTCGAGAACTCGAACAAGCCCCTCGAAGCCGCCGCTGCGTTCGAGGCCGCTGTCAAGGAAGCCAGGTTCCCATTCCTGAAGGCGGAGTATCTGCTGCAGGCCGGACGGGCGTATGAGACGGCCGGGAAGCCGGACCAGGCGGCTGCTGCGTACCGGACCATCGTGACCGAGTACAAGAGCCAGCCGTCGTATACGGAGGCAGCGGTCCGCCTGTCGGAGCTGACTGGTGGGAAGATGTAGGAAGCAGGCTGGATCGAGATTCCGGCGGAGAGTATCAAAGCCCTTATCAGCGGTGGTGTACGCGGGCTGCCTTCAACGAAGGCGGCCCGTTTTCATGGGCGGAGGCAGTCAGGAAGGGGATCTCTGGCAGCTGTTGTCGTCCTTCGTGTCGCGACAGTAGAATGTCGTATAATATATGTTATGTTAAGTAGTCCTGTGAGTAACTGTGGAATAATCTGGAAAACTCCCGTCCCACTCCGCCCCGCAGCCCCGCACCACCCGCTTCCTGCCGACCTATCCCCTTCTTCAATGCCCAGGCGGTCATCCTGACAACTCCCCGGTGAATACCAGCCGACCCTCGCCGGCGAGCCAGAGATCCTCCGCCTTGCCCTCCGCCAGCCGGGCGTTGACCTCCAGGTGGCGCCGGCTCCGCGTCAGGAAGCTCGCCGGCAACCGGAGCCTGCCATGGCCGGCCAGGGCCAGGGCGGCCGCGACCGTGCCTGTCCCGCAGGCCAGTGTCTCGGATTCCACTCCCCGCTCATACGTCCGGATGGCTATGGGCTCTCCCTCCCGGACCGGGCCGATGAAGTTCACGTTGGCACCTGCCGGCCCCATCGCAGGGTGGAACCGGAGTTCGCGGCCACGGCCCTCGAGGTCTATCCCCTCAATGTCCTCGACCTCAAGTATTGCGTGAGGTACCCCAACCGTGCCGAGGTGGAGCCGGAGCTCCCCCTGGTGAAGTGGCACATGAGGGAGGGCGATGGGCAAGGCGGCCGGGGGCAGGTTCAGGGCAGCCTGCCACGGCTCCGGTGTACACCGGGTCCGGAAGCTCCCAGCGCCGGTCACGAGAGTCATCCCTTCTCCCGGGGCCATCCCGAGGTGCTCCGCCAACCGGGTACTGCAGAGGGCAGCATTGCCGCACATCGCCGCCACGGACCCATCGCAGTTCCAGAAGGACATGCGGACCACATCCGGGCCCTCCGGGGTCAGGACCACCAGGCCGTCGCCCCCCACCCCCATCCGGCGGTCACAGACCTCCCTGATCCGCTCCGGCGACCAGCTGGCGGCCGAGCTCACCCGGCCGTCGAGCATCACGAAGTCGTTGCCTGACCCCGTCATCTTGAAGAAGGGCGTCGCCCGGTTCATCGCATCTTTCCCAGGATCGCCTGGAGGCGCAGCCACCAGACCATCCAGATCGCCTCGCGGACGATCCGCTTGTTCATCTTGCTCTGCCCTTCCACCCGGTCGTGGAAGATGATCGGGACTTCCGTGATCCTGAATCCCTTCTTCCAGGCCCGGAAACTCATCTCGATCTGGAAGGCGTAGCCGTTCGAGCGCACCGCCTCGAGATCGATCGCCTGGAGCACCGACCGTCGGAAGCACTTGAATCCGCCGGTGCTGTCGGTGAGCGGGAGGCCCGTGATCCACCGGGCGTACGCATTGGCGCCCAGGGAGAGCAGCAGGCGGGAGACCGGCCAGTTGATGACGTTCACCCCGGTCTTGTAGCGCGAGCCGAGAACCAGGTCGGCATCCCGGATGGCGTCGAGGAACCGGGGGAGGAAGCTGGGATCGTGGGAGAAGTCGGCATCCATTTCGAACACGAAGTCGAAGCCGTGCTCGAGGGCCCAGCGGAACCCGGCGATGTACGCCCGGCCCAGTCCTTCCTTGGCGGCCCGGTGCAGGCAGTGAATGCGCGGTTCCCGGGCCCCCATTTCGTCGGCCAGCTGCCCGGTACCGTCGGGCGAGGAGTCGTCCACCACCAGGATCTCGATCCGGGGGTCCTGGAGCAGGATCGCGGGGACGATCTGGGGAAGATTCTTCACCTCGTTGTAGGTCGGGATGATGACGAGGACGCGCTCAGACACGGGCTGCCCTCCGTCTCAGCGTTGCCGCACCGAGCCAGGCGAGGAGCAGGCCGAGTGAAGCCAGCGAGACCATCTTCCCCCGCTCGTACTCGACGCTGCGGAAGGTGAGTTCGACCGAGTGGGCTCCGGCACCCACGGGGACCGTGATCAGGGCGACGTCACCCCGTTCGACCCGGCCGGGAGTACCGTCCACCGTCGCCCGCCAGTCGGGGTAGTAATTCTCCCCCACGACCAGGTAGGACGGTGTCACGGGCGCCGGGTCGAGTTGGATCTGCATCCGCCCTGGCTCCCAACTGCTCACCGTGGCCTTCGTTCCCGAGGGAGCCGGCAGGGCGGCAAGGGAATCGGTCGTCAGCGCGGAGGCAGGGTTGAGGAGTACGACCTGGTCCTCGAACTGGCGGCCAGCCGTGAGCGCCTTGATCGCCTGGTCGTCGGGCAGCTTGACCGCCGCAGAGACCACGCGGGCATACGGGAACGGCTCAATCCGCTCGAAGAGATTGGCCTGGACTCCGCCCGTGGTGGCTGCCGCTGCCAGGGTCTTCCGGTAGCCGGGGATGCTGTCGGGACCTCCCCCACCGACGGGCAAGACAATGTAGTTGACGGCGTAGAGCTTCCAGAGACCAGGGTTGCCGGCGTTCCGCCACTGGCCCTGCCCTCCCCACAGCTCGTCGAAGAATCGGATCTCGTTACCGTGGTATCCGAGCACCGTCGGAATTCCGAACGCCATCAGCGAACTGGGCGGATACACGCCGGATTCCAGCACCCGGAGCGGGCGCGGCGCCTCGCCCAGCTTCGTGGTCACCGCATCACGCTGGAAGAGATCCCGGTCGGCATGACTGTAGATCCAGAAGGGTTTCGCATTACGGTAGAGATCGCCGCTGACTACCAGCAGGAGGCTGGCCGCGAAGAGCGGCCCGCCGAGGCGTCCTTTGGCCGTCAGGAACGCGAGCCCGCCCACCAGGAGCAGGGCGAGGCCGCTCAGGGCGGCCCCGCTCAGGATGGCGCCCTGGGCAGTCTGCGCGGTTTCCACCGAGGGCAGCCCGGTCGCGGCCTGGACTCCGGCCGCCAGTGCCCCGGCCAGCACCCCGAACACACCGCTCACGGCAAGGAGTACGACGGCCGCTCCTGACGCGAGCCAGATGACCGCTGCCTTCGGGGCAGATCTGCGCTCGAGCCGCTCGGCACCCAGCGCAGCGAGGACTGCCATCATGAAGGCGACCACGTACAGCGCCATGCCCGGCGCCCGGGTCTGCTTGGCGTAGGGCACCAGCTCATACCAGAGGCGGTAGAACGGCGTGCTGCCGCCAAGCGCAATGAGGAGGAAGAGCAGTCCAATGCCGCCGAGCCAGTAGACCAGGCGGCGGCGCTGGTCGCGAAGTCCAAGGAGGGCAAGCACGATAACGGGAAGGCCGAGATATTCCGAGTGGAGCTTGAGTCCGTTGGGGCCCCAGTAGGTCTGCCCCATCGTGGTTCCGGCAAACCCCGACAGGAACAGCTCGGGCACGTGGGCCCACGGAATCGCGTAGGAGGAGGCCCAGGCATACCCGCGGGTGGCGCCTTCAGCCCTTGGCGAGTACGGGATGTAATGGAAGAACGGCAGGACCTGGATCATCGCGACCCCGAACCCGAGCAGCACGGCTGCAAGAGCGAGCCCAAGCCCCGCGATGCGCTGGCCCATCGACCGCCCCTCGGCCGGCTCACCGAAGGTCAGGTAGAGGGCGAAGAGTCCGCTTGCAATGAGCAGGTAGTAGGTCATCTGGTAGTGCGGGCTCAGCAGGGCCAGCCCGACCACCAGTGCCAGAAGTGGATACCCCGCCGGGCGCTGCTCGCGAAGCGCGAGCAGGAGGGAGATGAACGCCAGGGGGAGCAGGGCCGTGACGAACAGCTTGCCATCATGCCCGGGCGAGGGATAGGACGCCACCAGGCCAGCCAGCTGGTAGGCCAGCCCCCCGAGCGTGGCGCCGGTCCAGCTGACGCGGAACATCCTCAGGAAGGTGTAGGTGGCGAGTCCCGCGATGAGGTAGTGCAGCACGAAGCCGACGTGCATGACCGTCGGCATCGACCAGAAGTAGCGCAGCCACGAGGTCGGATAGAAGATGTCGCCGTGCATGGCAGCCACGAACGGCAGGCCGCCGAAGAGATTCGGGTTCCACAGCGGAAGGTGATGGGTCAGCCGGAGCTGCTCGGCGCCCCAGGTCCGGAAGGCATAGCCGGTCGCGTGCTGGTCGCTGTAGGGCCCGGCGAGGAACTGCCCCGAGAGCATCGGCAGGGACAGCACCGCGACCCACAGGCTCAGCACCAGTGCGGCGGTAAGGGTCGGCCAGCGGGGCTCGAAGAGCGGCTGGGCCTTATCGGTCGTCGGGGCGGTCAACGGACTTCTCCTTCAATGGAGGCATGACCGTGATGGCCGCCAGTCCGGTCGCGGCCTCGGTCAACGTTAACTGGATGCGTGAGGCCAGGCTCAGCGCGAGCGCTCCCGGCAGGCCGAGCGCCGGGGCCAGAAGGGCCGTGAAGACCCCTTCCCTGATGACGGCGCCGCCGGGGGCGAACAGCGCCAGCAACCCCGCGACATATCCCAGCGCAAAGACGCCGCAGGCGGCCAGAAACGAGGGGACCGGAAGCCCCAGCCCCAGTCCCAGCGACCAGAACACCGCCCCGTAGCTGAGCCAGCTCACGAAGGTGAGCAGACCGCTCCAGGCCAGTACGAGCGGTGGCAGCGGCCGGAGCTCCTCGAGCCGGGCGTGCAGGCGCCGCGCCTTCGAGGTGAATCCCTCCCACGCCAGGAAGCCGACGGTCGCGGCGGCGGCGGCGCCGGCGATCAGCAGCTTCACCGGCGACTCGGCGCCTGGCACCGCGAGCGCGACCACCGCGGCCGCGGTACCGATTCCGAGTGCCTGGACCGCGATGGCGGAGGCGGTGGCGGCCCAGGGGGCGACCCCAACCCGCTGCGCCAGCACGACCAAACCGGCGACGCTCCACACCTTCCCCGGGACGTAGCGTCCGAGGTTGGCGAGGAACCAGATCCTGGCCGCATCCCGGTAGCGCAGCGGCTGACCCCAGCCGACGAGCAGCCCTCGCCAGCTCTCGATCTGCAGCAGGTAGGTCAGACCAACCAGCAGCGTCGAGATCACCAGCCACGACGGATGAACCGTGAGGTTCAGGCCGGTCGGGAACTCCGACCAGTGCCGACGCAGCTGGAGGGCGATGATGACCGAGACCCCGATGAAAAGGGAGGCCTGGAGCAGCCACCACCAGCCACGGCGGCCCTCCCCGCTCACCTGGTGGCCTCCGCCATGGCACGCTGGTACACCGCCTCAAGGACCGAGGCCACCGTCGAGGCTGCCAAGCGACCGCGCCACGCTTCTCCGGCTGCGCGGGCTGACGGGCGCGCCGAGGGGTCGGCCAGGAGCTCGGCCATGGCGCGGGACAGCCCCGCGGCAACCGCGCCTTCATCGGGTCCATCCGCGACCAGCCGGCCAGCCCCGTCCGCGGGTACCACGTCACCAATGCCACCGCTGTCGATAGCCACCACGGGCACACCGGCCATCAATGCCTCGGCGGCGACGAGTCCGAATCCTTCCCCCACGCCGGCAAAGGCGAAGAGATCGGCTCCCGCGATGGCGCTCGCGACACCGGCGGGTTTCACCTGACCGGCGAAGCGCACCCGGTCGCCGATCCCGAGATCCCGGGCCAGCGACTCCAGTCGCCCGCGTTCAGGACCATCGCCGATGATGGTCAGCGGCAACGTTCGTCCCTCGCTCGCCAATGCCGCCGCGGCTTCAATGATCAGGTGAATCCGCTTCTGCCGGGTCAGGCGCCCGACCGTCACCATGCCACTGCCGCCGGAGGTGAGAGAGACGGCGGCCACCTCCGCGGGCATCGGCTGCACCACGATCCGATCGGGGTCGAGGCCGGCGACTTCCGCTGCTCGCCGGGCGAGGAATCCCGAGACCGCCGTCACCGCCGATGCTCCGCGCAGGACGCGCCGCGCCAGGATCCGGGCCGCCTTCGAGCGGACCAGGAGAGTCACGTCGGTGCCGTGGAGCGTGACGACGTAGGGACAGCCCCCGAGCCGGGCCGCGGCCCAGGCGGCGATGCCTCCGGGTACCCACCAGTGGGCATGGACGAGATCCACGCCCGCCCGGTTGCGCCGGAGGGCCTCCACCTGACCCGCAAGCAGGCCGTTGAGTGCCAGCAGGCCGGCCGGGCTCCGAATGGCCTCGGTCATCGTGCCGCGGTAGGCGAGGGTCTCCCACGCGCGGGGGGCGTATCGGAGGCGGCGGATTTCGACGCCCCCCCTGGACTGGTGCCCGCCCCTGCCCTGATCGGCAGGCGCGATCACCTCAAGCTGGTGGCCGCGCGCGACCAGGCCGACGGCCAGGAGCTCGAGGAAGTGGCCGGCGATATCGCCGTCGAAGCGAGGGTAGGCGTGGGTGACCCAGCGAAGGCGCATCCGGGAGGCGGCGGCGCGCCGGCTAGCGGCGAACGAACCGGTAGACGATGGACCGCGCCAGCAGTGCCACCATCGGAATCGGAGGGTGAAGATAGGTGCCGCCCGTCGCCTCGAGGCGGAATCCGCTCATGTCGCCCAGGGCGGCCATCGTCTGGCGGGTCCAGGAATAGATATGGCCCTGGCGATCGGGAATCCGGAACAGGTTCCAGATCAGTTCCTTGAAGTGGTACGGGTTGGGCACCGACACAATGAACACCCCACCGGGCTTGAGCACCCTGCGAATCTCAGACAGAACCGCGAATGGCCCGGGGACATGCTCCAGAACCTCGAGCATGAAGACGAAGTCGTATGTGGCATCGGGAAAGGGGATGCCCTGCGAGACGTCGCGAATCAGGACCTCGGGCCGTTCAAATTCCGGCGTGATGTCCATTCCCTGGTAGCGGACTCCCGAAGGCAGCCACGCCCTGAGGCCACCGTCCCGGGCGCCGATGTCGAGAACCGAGGCTCCCGTGGACACCCGGCCGAGCGCCGCCGCCTTGCGAAACCGCATGCCCTCCTCGCCGCGGCTCCGCCATCCGGCACGGGCGCGGTAGAACTCCTTGAGCTCTGTGGAGCCCGGGGCGATCGGGGCGCTCACCGCGATTCCCCGCCCCGCCGCTCAACCTGCCGGACCAGGTCCCGCAGCTCTTCGCGCATGCCGGCGATCATTTCGCCGACGAAGCCGAAGCCGAACAGCGCGACGCCGGTGATGACCATCGTTTCCACGAGGTTGAGCAACGGCCGGAACCCGATGCCATACCCGAAGCGGAGCACCAGGGCCACGATGCCGGCCAGGAATCCGACCGCGAAGAGCGCCGCTCCGACCATTCCGAAGAACAGCATCGGCTTCCGCCCGAATCGGAGCTGAAACCAGACCGAGAGCAGGTCGAGCACACCAACGGGTATCCGGCGCCAGGTGAACTTGCTGAGGCCGGCCTTTCTGGGATACAGCGGGACGGGCGTCGAGGTGAGGCGAAAGCCGTCGGCGGCGGCGATGACCACCATGTACCGGTGCCAGTCGGGCCTGAGCGGCACCCCGGTCATGACCTGCCTGCGCCACGCCTTGACCGAGTTCAGGTCGGCGACGTTGACCCCGAAGAGGAGTCGGCAGAGCCGGTTGTAGATCCCCGATACAAAGGCCTTCTCGTACCTGCCCTGCTTGGTACCGGTGACGATGTCGGCGCTGCCCGCCCGGATCGGGGCCACGAGGCCGGGGACGTCGGCCGGGAGGTACTGCAGGTCGGCGGGGTAGAAGACGAAGATGTCTCCCTCGGCGGCCTCGCTGGCCGACCGGAGCGCATCGGCGATGCCGCGTTGCCGGCGATGGCTGACCACCTTGAGAAAGGGAAAGCGGCGCTGCAGGTCCGCGAGCACCCGGGCGCTGTCGTCCCGCGAGCCGTCGTCCACCACCACGACCTCGAAGGAGAACGGTGCCGCTCCCAGGTCCCGGGCGCAGAGCTCCACGAACTCCGGGAGGTTCTCCGCCTCGTTGTTGGCCGGCACCAGCAGGCTCACCTCCACGGGGCGGGTCAGGGCGTCGCTCATACCCGCTTCCGCATCCTGGCGGAGAGGATGCCCAGCTGGTCGCGGTACTTCGCCACCGTGCGCCGGGCGATCTGGATGCCCTGCTCCTTGAACATGAGCACGATCTGCTGGTCGGTGACCGGGCTCGCCGGATCCTCCTCCGCGACCATCTTCTCCAGCTTGGCCCGGATCGACCGGGCACTGGCGTCCTCGCCACTGGCGGTCGAGAGCGCGCTCGAGAAGAAGAACTTGAGCGGCAGGACGCCGCGCGGGGTCTGCACGTACTTCTCGTTGGTGACCCGGCTCACCGTCGACTCGTGCATGTTGATTACCTCGGCCACCTCGCGCAGGGTGAGCGGCTTGAGGTACTCGACGCCCTTCTCGAAGAAGTCGCGCTGCCGGTCCACGATGAAGTTCATGACCTTGAGCATCGTCTGCCGGCGTTGCTCGATGGCCTGGACCAGCCAGTTGGCGCTGTTCATCCGCGAGGCGATGAACTCCCGCTGCTCGGTGGTGAACTTCTTGCGGTCCCGCGCCAGTTCCTGGTAGCTCCGGCTGATCCGGAGCCGCGGCACGCCGGTGTCATTGAGGAAGACGTGGTACCGGCCGTCGATCTTGTCGACCACGAGATCGGGAGTGATGTACCCGTCGCCCTGGGAGGAATACTCCAGCCCGGGCTTGGGGTCGTACCGGGCCAGCGCATCGGCGGCCTGCTGCACCTCGGCCGGCTCGACGCCGAACCGGCGGCCCAGGTCGTTCCAGCGATGGGCGATGAGGTCGGTAAAGGCCTCGGAGACCAGCCGGTAGGTGAGGGACGCGGTGTCGCCAGCGTCCTGCATCTGCAGCAGCAGGCATTCACGCAGGTCCCGGGCGCCGATGCCGGCCGGCTCGAGGCGCTGGATGACCCGGAGCATCTCCTCCACCTCGGCCATGGTGAAGAACGGGATGTTCTCCGTGATGTCCTGCTGCTCCGCGTGCTCGGCCACCAGCTCGTTGGCCGAACCCAGGATTTCCTCCAGCGAGGCGGCGAGATAGCCGTCCTCCTTGATATTGCCCAGGAACTCCTCGGCCAGGAGCATCTGGCGCGGGGTCAGGTCGAGCATCTTCAGCTGCTCGCGGAGGTGGTCGTCGAGGCCCCGGCGCTGCACCGTGACCGGCTCGACGTACTCCTTTTCCTCGTACTCCTCCCGCGCCCCACCCGGGACGTCGAAGCCGTTGAGGAGGATTTCCTCCCAATCGGTCTCGTCCTTCCGGGTTTCCTCCTTCTCCTTCTCCTTCTGGGCCTGCTGCGCCTCCTCCGCCGACTCCTCCTCCTCAGGCTCGACCAGCTCCAGGAACGGATTGGCCAGCAGCTCCTGCTTCAGGTGCTGCTGCAGGTCCATCATGGGCATGTACAGCATGTCCATGGCCTGGTAGAGCCGCGGATTGATCCGCAGGTCCTGCCGGAGCGAGGTCTGCTGGGAGAGCGAGGTCTTCATGCGACTTTGCCGAGGCGGGCGCGCAGCCGGGCGGCCAGGGTGGGGCCGAGGTAGCGATCGGCCACGCGGTCGTCGAAGACGAGGTCGCGCACCGGACCGGCGACCTGGACCTTGCCCTCGAACATGATGTAGGCCCGGTCCACGATATCGAGTGTCTGCTCCACGTTGTGGTCGGTGATCAGGACCCCGATGCCGCGGCGCCTGAGACCGGCCACGATGGTCTGGATGTCGTGCACGGCGATCGGATCCACGCCGGCGAACGGCTCGTCGAGCAGCATGAACTTGGGGCTGGTTACCAGGGCGCGGGTGATCTCCAGTCGCCGGCGTTCGCCGCCGGAGAGGGAGTAGGCCCGGTTCTTCCGCAGCGGGCGAAGGCCGAGGTCGTCGAGCAGCACCTCCAGCCGGCGGCGGCGTTCCTCGCGGCCGATCGGCTGCATCTCGAGAATGGCCAGGATGTTCTCCTCCACCGTGAGTCTGCGGAACACCGACGGCTCCTGGGCCAGGTAGCCGATGCCCTGCCGCGCCCGGCGGTACATCGGTGCCCGACTCAGGTCGATCTGATCGAGCTTGACCTGTCCGGCATCCGGGCTGATCAGCCCCGTGATCAGGTAGAAGGTCGTGGTCTTTCCCGCGCCGTTGGGTCCGAGGAGGCCGACGATTTCGCCCTGCTCGACCCGCACGCTGACGTTGTCGACCACCTTGCGGCCACGGAAACTCTTGTCCAGGCCAATCCCCTCGAGCACGCTGCCGGCGCCCCGTGACGCGGGGGCCTGGCTCGCCCCGGCGGTTGCCTCGCGGGCGCGAAACCCGGCCCGGGCGCATTCGAGCAACAACTCCCGGGCGCCGTCGCGATCCCTCGCCGCTTCGGCCCACCAGTCGCCGGCGACGTGGACACTGACCCAGCCGGCGGCGGCGGGCGGCTGGATCCAGCCATCGTCCACCAGCCGGGGCAGCACAGCGGCCAGCAGGTTCTCGCGGATCTGATCTCCAGTCAGCTCCGGGTCCACGCCGCCAAAGACGGACCGGTGACAGACCAGGAATGCTTCCATGTAGCCGAGGACCAGGTCGCCGATCGCCAGTCCGCCATCGGGACCGGCGTCGCGGACCACCGCCGCCAGCGCGAGCGGCAGGGAGGGGTCCCGTCCCGCCAGTGAGGCGAGGCGTTCCTGGCTCACCGGCCCGCCGGCGCGACGGCGCTGTCGGCCGCGGTCGAATCGTGCTTCTCCCGGCTCGGGTCGAGCTGGACCCCCTCGACCTGGCCCTGGATGTCCACCCGCTCCACTCCCGAGCCATCCTCCGTCATCCGGATCACGATGCGGTTGCCCCGGACGTAGCTGATCGACGGTGGCCCGGGGCGCTGGGCATCCACCAGCCGGTAATAGGAGCGGGCCTTGGCCCGTGCCTCGAGCTCGTGCACCACCGTTCGATCGGTGCCCGCCGAGTCGAACTGGGCGAAACGGGCCACGAGGGTATCGCCCGCGAGCCAGTCACGCTCGCCGGTAGCCCGAATCCGGGCGGGCTCCGGCCCACGCGGCTCCGTAGGCGCGGGTCTCGGTCAGCTTGTCGTCCGGCGTGTCGAAGGCCATCGAGTCTCCACGTAACCGGTAGTCCGCCGACACGGCGTCGGGCTTCAGGCTGTCGCCCCAGGCCACCGTCTGGACCAGCTTCGCTTTGTCGATATCGAGCCCGACCGTGTCGGCCCGGAGATCGACCGCGGCGCTGACCGCGTGCCCGTCGCCCAGCGCGGTGACGAAGGTCAGCTCCCGGTGGTCGAACCGCAGGTCGATCCGGCGGCCGGTCAGGTTGAATGAATCCTTGCCGACCCCGCGCAGCAGCGGGTTGCCGATCAGGGTGCCGTCGCTCCCCGCCCCGGTGTCGAGGCGCAGCGAGTCGGCCCGCGCCGCGAAGTCGCTGCGATCGATCGTCACCTTGCCGGCGGCCCAGACGCGGTCATCGCCCTTCATCCGGACCCGGTCCGCCACGATGACGTAGGGTTCCCGCCCCTTCGCGGTGGAGTCCTGGGCCACGTACCTGATGGTGGGCCGCGCGACGGCATACATCTCGGCCGTGTCGCGGACACCGCGCGCGGCCCGATAGTAGTCGAGCGAGGGCCCGGTCAGTCGTCGAGCCGGTCTTCAGATTCTCGGTCGTCACCCTGCCGCGGGCTTCCCAGCGGTCGCCGTCGCGGTAGTAGATTCCGCGATCGGCCTTCATCACCATCGAGCCGGAATCGGTGTAGACCACGTGGCCCACGAATTCCACCGCGCGGGTCGCGCCGTAGGAGGCCACGCTGTCGCTCCGCATCGAAATCCGGGTCCCTTCGCAGTACAGGAAGACATTCCCGCCGGCGAAGTAGTTCATCAGCCCCGGGGCGACCACGATCTGCGCCCCGGTACGGTCCACGTGACCGATCCGGAAGATGCAGCGATCCGGAGAGGCCTGGGCACCAGAGCGCCGCGGGCAGCGCCAGGAGGCCGGCGCAGATCAGGACGCCCCATCGGGCCTGCATGCCGCCCTACTGCCCCGGCAGGAGGATCCCGCCCCCCTGCGGCTTGCCCTTCTCGCCGCCCCGGGCTGCTGCGTGACCACCTTGGTGAAGGCGGGGTCGGTGGTGAACCCATTGCCCTCGAGGTGCTCGTTGCCCCGGTCGTAGACGAACGGGACGTTCGAGGAAATCGTGTTCGACGCCCGGTCGTAGTTCAGTTCCTCGGTATGCAGGACGTGGCCGTCGGGCGTATGCGCCACGACGTGGCCCGTCGCCTTCATGGTGCCGGCCTGCATCCGGTACAGGCCCCGGTCGGCGGTGACGACCGAGCTGGTGTCTCCTCCCGGCGGTGAAGAAGATCACCCTGACCATTCCGCAGGTCGGTCAGGTGCGAGGCCTCATAGATGTAGGCGGTGTCCGCATCCACCACCGTCTTCCGCAGTCCGTCCTCGACGATGTGATGCGACATGTCGATCAGGACCTGGTCCGCCGTATCCGCTTCGGCAGTCGCCGAGGGCGGCTTGGCGCCCTGGTCGGCGCACGCAACGATGGCCAAGCCGAAGGCGGCCGCCCGACACAGGGCCCTAAAGGACTCCCTGACGGTCGCGGGAAGGCGGGAGGGCCCTGAGGGACTCCCTGGCGGTCGCGGGAAGGCGGGACACCGCTCCCCTGCCCCTCTGCCCCTCTGCCCCTCCGCGTTCACACCGCCCCCGCGCGCAACAGGTCGTGCAGGTGCACCACGCCGACCACCCGGTCGCCATCCTCGACGACGGGAAGGACCATGATCCCGAACCGCTCCATCCGTCCGACGGCTGTGGCCGCGAGATCGTCGGGCGCCGCCGTCTTGGGGGAACGGGTCATCGCGGCAGCCGGCGACCGTGGCCAGCAGGTTGGACTCCCGCTCGGCCAGCCGGCTCAGGTCGCCGGCGCTCAGCACCCCGCGGAGCCGGTCACCCTCGGCCAGGATGGCCAGGCCTCGCTCGTGCGCCAGCGCGACGATGACCTCGCGCATGCCGGCATCCAGCGGCAGGGGCCTGGCCGGGACCATCACGTCCCTGACCCGGAGCAGCAGCCGGCGGCCGATGGCGCCCCCCGGGTGAATTGCGGCGAAGTCGTCGAGACGGAACCCCCGGCGCTCCATCAGGGCCACGGCCAGCGCATCTCCCAGGGCGAGCGCCACGGTGGTGCTGGTGGTCGGTGCCAGGTCGTGAGGACAGGCCTCCTCCTCGACCGAGGCGTCCAGCACCACCGCCGCCAGCCGCCCCAGCATCGAATCGCTGCCCCCGGTGATCGCAATGACCGGCACCCCGAGTCGCTCGAGCGCCACCAGGAGCCCCGCCAGCTCATCGCTCTCGCCGCTCTTGCTGAGCAGGATCGCCGCGTCGTCGCGGCCCACGATCCCCAGGTCGCCGTGCAGGCTGTCGACCGGGTGCAGATAGCTGGCCGGCGTCCCGGTAGAGGTCAGCGTCGCCGCCACCTTGCGGGCGATCAGCCCTGACTTGCCGACGCCAGAGACGATGATCCGCCCTCGCACGGCGGCCAGGAGATCGACCGCCGCGGCGAACCGGCCGTCGAGCCGCTCCGCCGCGCGGGCCACGCCCTCCGCCTCGAGCCGGAGCACCCGGCGGCCGGCTTCAACCGGCGACTGGCTCGACACCGGAATCCCGCTCCCGGAGGTAGCGACGGACGCCTTCGTCCCATTCGCCACGGGCCCGGAACAGGGTTTCGATCGCCTCCCGC
Source organism: uncultured Gemmatimonadales bacterium (assembly GCA_963724265.1). GTDB lineage: Bacteria > Gemmatimonadota > Gemmatimonadetes > Gemmatimonadales > GWC2-71-9 > DATEHG01. The sequence continues at coordinate 546,332 of CAVRTU010000005.1, read as the reverse complement.
ACCGCGCCCTGCCCGCCCGAGGCGGCGGTCACGAACGAGGCGAGCCGCTTCACCTCGTCCACCGCGTTGGCCACCGCGATGGGGACCCCGACCCGGCGGAGAATCGGCAGGTCGGCCAGGTCGTCGCCCACGAAGGCGATCTCGTCCCAGGAGAGCCCATGCCGCGCGCGAAGGGCTTCGACGGCGGGCAGCTTGCGCGCCTTCGAATCCTGGATGACCTCATCGATGCCGAGTTCCCGGGCCCGCACCGTGGTGGCCGGGGACTCGCGGCCGCTGATCCAGGCCACCGAGAGGCCGAGCTTCCGGGCCACGTCGAGGCCGAGTCCGTCCTGGATGTCGAATCGCTTGAGCTCGACCCGCTCGCCGCCGACCAGTCCGAGGTAGACGCCGTTGTCGGTCAGGACGCCGTCCACGTCGAGGCCGAGGAGCCGGATGCGGCGGGCGGCGGCCGAATCAAGCATGTGACGCCGGAAGCGCGGCACCCTGTCGGGCGGCGTGCCAGACCGCGAGCGTCCGGGCCAGCAGCTCCTCGAGGCGGTCGAGCGGCCACTGGGTCGCCGCATCGCTCAGGGCCCGGGCCGGATCGGGGTGGGTCTCGAGGAAGAACCCGTCGGCCCCCGCCGCGGCCGCCGCGGCCAGGAGCGGCGGAATGCACTCCCGGGCCCCGCCGCTGGTGCCGCCTTCGCCCCGCCCCGGCTGCTGCACGCTGTGGGTCGCGTCGAAGATCACCGGCGCGCCGGTGGCCTCGCGCAGCCGGGCGAAGTTCCGCATGTCCACCACCAGGTCGCCGTAGCCGAAGAAGCTGCCCCGCTCGGTCACCGCCACGCTCGCTCGAGCCGCCCTGCCGGACCTTCTCGACGGCGCCCGGCATCCCCTCGGGCGGCATCCACTGCCCCTTCTTCACGTTGACCGGCTTGCCGGTGCGGCCGGCGGCGAGGAGGAGGTCGGTCTGGCGGCAGAGGAAGGCGGGGATCTGCAGCACGTCCGCCACCTCGGCGGCGGGCGCGGCCTGGGCGGACTCGTGGATGTCGGTCAGGATCGGGAGTCCGGTTGCGTTCGCGCACCCGCTCGAGCGCGCGCAGCCCTTCCTCGAGTCCCGGGCCCCGCGCGCCCTCCGGCCCGGGCCCGGTTGGCCTTGTCGAAGCTGGCCTTGAAGCAGACCGGGAGGCCGAGCCGGGCGCCGATCTCGGCCAGCGCATCGGCGACGCGGGGCAGCACGTCGCCCGGCTCGACCACGCAGGGGCCGGCGATCAGGAAAGGCGCGCCGCGCGAAGCTCCAGCTCATCAGCCGCGCGAGGTCGCCAGGGCCTGGGGACTGCCTGCCGGGCGGGCATCCGCTGGCCCGGTGGCGTCTTGAGCGCCGCGCCGATGAACGCCGCGAAGAGCGGATGCGGCCGGTTGGGACGCGACTTGAGCTCGGGATGGAACTGGCAGCCGATGAACCAGGGATGATCGGGCAGCTCGATCATCTCGACCAGCCCGCCGTCGGGCGACTGGCCCGAGAGCCGGAGGCCGTGCTCGGCCAGCACGTCGCGGTAGGCGTTGTTGACCTCCCAGCGGTGGCGGTGCCGCTCGCTGATTTCGCGAGGCGCCGTAGGCCTGCGCCGCCCTGGAGCCGGGCCGGAGCCGGGCCGGGTAGGCGCCCAGCCGCATGGTGCCGCCCATGTCGCGTCACGCTCGCGCTGCGAGGCCATGAGGGCGATCACCGGCGTGTCGCACTCGGGCTCGAACTCGGTGCTGTTGGTCGCGGTCATGCCGCAGACGTTCCGGGCGAACTCGATGATCGCGATCTGGAGCCCGAGGCAGATGCCGAAGAACGGCAGACCGTTCTCCCGGGCGTAGCGGATCGCCTCGATCATCCCCTCGATGCCCGCGCACGCCGAAGCCGCCCGGAATCAGCAGCCCGTCGTAGCCGGAGAGGATCTCGGCCGGCCGTCTTCTGGTCGGTGAACCGGTCGCTGCTGATCCAGTCGATCGTCGACCCCGACGTCGTGGGCGATGCCGCCGTGGATCAGCGCCTCCGGCACCGACTTGTAGGCGTCGTGCAGGTCGGTGTACTTGCCCACGACCGCGATCCGGACCCGTTCGGCGGGATGGAGGATCCGCTCGATCATCGCCTTCCAGGGCCGGAGGTCGGGTTCCTTCGTCTCCAGCCTGAGCCGCTCGCAGACCTCGCGGTCGAGTCCCTGCTCGTGGAACTGGAGCGGGATCTCGTAGATCGACTGCACGTCGGGGCTCTCGATCACGCAGCCGAAGTCCACGTTGCAGAACAGCGCGATCTTCCGCTTGATCTCGGCGGAGATCGGGCGCTCGCTCCGGCAGATCAGGATGTCGGGCTGGATCCCGATCTCCATCAGCTCGCGCACCGAGTGCTGGGTCGGCTTGGTCTTCAGCTCGCCGGCCGCGGCGATGTAGGGCACCAGCGTCAGGTGGATGAACAGCGCGTTGTCGCGGCCGACTTCCTGGCGGAACTGGCGGATCGCCTCGAGGAACGGCAGCGACTCGATGTCGCCCACCGTGCCGCCGATCTCGGTGATCACGACGTCGTGGCCCGGCGCGGTGCGCCGGATGCCGTTCTTGATCTCGTCGGTGATGTGCGGAATGACCTGCACCGTGGAGCCGAGGTACTCGCCGCGGCGCTCCTTGTTGATCACCGTCTGGTAGATCCGGCCGGTGGTGATGTTGTTCTTCTGGGAGAGCGAGCGGTCGATGAAGCGCTCGTAGTGGCCGAGGTCGAGGTCGGTCTCCGCGCCGTCGTCGGTGACGAACACCTCGCCGTGCTGGAACGGCGACATCGTGCCGGGGTCGACGTTGATGTAGGGATCGAACTTCTGCATCGTCACGCTCAGGCCGCGCTCGACGAGCAGGCGCCCGAGCGACGCGGCGGCGATGCCCTTCCCGAGGGAAGAGACCACGCCGCCGGTCACGAAGATGTACTTGGTGTTGCTGGTCTGAGCGGAACTCATCGGCGTCACCTCGCTGGAGCGTGCCAGTGCGCCTCGGCGCGGCGCAGGTCGTCGGGGGTGTCGATGCCGGGGAGCGCCGGCTCGGCCAGCCGGGTCACGCCGATGGTCATGCCGTCCTGCAGCGCCCGGAGCTGCTCGAGCTTCTCGGCCAGTTCCGCGGGCGAAGGCGGCAGCGCCACCCACCGCGCCAGCGCGGCCGGGTGTAGGCGTAGACGCCGAGGTGCTGCCAGTAGAGGCCCTCGGCCGGCTCGGCCGGGTCGCGGCGGAAGGGAATCACCGCGCGCGAGAAGTAGAGCGCCCGTCCCCGGCGGTCCGTCACGACCTTGACCCGGGCCGGGTCGTCGGCCAGCTCGGCGTCCAGGGGGGCGCCGCCGTTCCCACGTCGTCGCCCTGCCCTCACCCGGTCGAGCGAACCCGAGATCGCCTCACGGGTCACGAACGGCTCGTCGCCCTGGATGTTGACGACCAGGTCGTACCCGCGGAATTCCGGGCGTCCCGCCACCTCGGCCACCCGCTCCGTGCCGGTCTGGTGCCGGTCGTGCGTCATCACGACCTCGACCCCCAGCCGCTCGACCACTGCGGCGATCTCCCTGGCATCGGTGGCCACGACGATCCGGTCCACGACCGCATGCTCCCTCACCCGCTCGGCAACGCGGTTGACGAGTGGCTCGCCGGCCAGGAGTTGTAGGGGCTTGCGGGGGAGTCGGGTGGAGCCGAGTCGCGCGGGAATGACGCCGAGGACGGGCATCACTCAACGTAATAGAGGTGGGGCCTGCTGTCAAAAGTCGTGCCGGAGATCAAGAATAGTCGGGTGATAGTGGTGTATCGCCCACCGCCGCAAGCAGTTAGGCGATGCTCAAGGCGTACCTCAAGCGGTACTTGAAGCGGCCGCGGGGAGGGGCCGGCGGGCGGGCTCGACACCTGCGAGCTTGAGAAAGTTCTTTAGCAGATCCCGCCCGGCTTCGGTGGCAATCGACTCGGGATGGAACTGGACGCCGTACACCGGCAGACTCCGGTGCTGCACTGCCATGATCTCCTCTCCGGTGGGTCGGTCGGAGGACCAGGCGGTGACCTCAAGTTCTGCTGGAAGTGACTCGGGCGCGACAACCAGCGAGTGATAGCGCATCACCCGGAGCGGCTGGGGGAGCGAACGGAACAGGCCTTCGCCGGTATGCACCACGTCGGTGGTCTTGCCGTGCATCAGCCGGGTGGCCCTGACCACCCGGCCACCGAAGGCCTCCCCAATCGCCTGGTGGCCGAGGCACACGCCGAGGATTGGAGTGGTGCCCGCGGCCGCCCTGATCAGGGGGATGGAGATCCCGGCAGATGCCGGCACCCCAGGACCGGGGGAGATCACGATTGCATCAGGCTCGAGGCGGAGGGCCTCCTGTACGCCAAGGGCGTCGTTCCGGTAGACCACCGGGTCGGTGCCCAGGTCGCCAAGGTACTGGACCAGGTTATAGGTGAAGCTGTCGTAATTGTCGAGGACCAGGATCATCGAATAGCCCTAGGGCCGGGGCGCTGGCGCCGGTGGTGGCGTGGGCGAAACCACGGTGGCTCCGGCCCGCGGGCCTGGCTTGGGCGCCACCCTGGGCTTGGGCTGGGCCTGGGGATGAGTCGCAGCTTCGGTCAGGCTGTCGGTCAGCCGGTCGGCGGCCTGGTGAAGCGAATCGGAGATCGCCTCGCGCACCGAGTCGGTGACCGCTTCGATCGAATCCGCCACGGCCTGGAGCGAATCGGCGGTCGAGGTGATCTCCATGCCGTGCCCATTCACCCTGATCCGGATGTCCTGGAGGCTCTTCACCGCGTCCTTCGGCAGCAGAAGCGGGAAGGTGTCCGTGGATCCCTTGATGGCGATACGGGCGAAGGGGATCAGGCCGAGGCCGACGGTGTCCGCCGCCTGCCGGCAGCGGAAGGTGGTCCGGCTGTTGATGGCCTGCGCGTCATCCAGCGAGAGAATGCAGTCCGCCAGGCGGGCGCGAGAGGACTCCGGGACCGCCACCACCACGGTCAGCCCGCTGATATGTTCCGGCGTGTCGCGGAGCAGGACGGCCCGGCTCACATTGCCGACGTTCTGGCCGTCGAGCTTGAATTCGAAGAAGGCCAGCGGAAACGGGATGGGGTCAGTGCTGCTCAGGGTGTGGACGACCTTGTGCTTGACCAGCCCGCCCACCTGGACGAGGGCGAATCCGATCACGAAGACCACCAGCGCCCCGAGGCCGATTCTGAGCCAGTAGTTACGCATATTTCCGCCGCTTAGAGGGTACACGTTTCACTTGGTAACGAGCGGAAAGATACGGAAGTTTCACCGGAAAGCCCCCATGCTCGATGTCAGGAATCTGACCAAGCTTTACGGCGACCGGCCCGCGGTGCAAGGCCTCTCCTTCCAGGCCGCTCCGGGAGAGATCCTCGGGCTGGTCGGGGAGAACGGCGCCGGGAAGACCACCACCCTTCGATGCATCTCAGGGGTGTTCGCCCCGTCGTCCGGGGAAATCGAGGTGGCGGGCCACAACATGGCCACCGCTCCGATCCAGGCCAAACAGTCACTCGCCTTCGTGCCGGACGAGCCGCAGCTCTTCGACTACCTGACCGTCGAGGAGCATCTCAGGTTCACGGCCCGACTTTACGGGCTGGGTGATGTCCGGCCCGAGATCGCCCGGCTGCTGACCGAGATGGACCTCGAGCCCCGCCGCACCAGCCTGGCCCAGGAGCTGTCCCGGGGCATGAAACAGAAGCTCACGCTGGCCTGTGCGCTGCTCCACCGTCCCTCCCTGCTCCTCCTCGATGAACCCCTGACCGGGCTCGACCCCGCCGGCATCCGCCGAGTCAAGGACATCCTTGCCGCGCAGGCGCGTGCCGGGGCCTGTGTGGTGCTGAGTTCCCATCTGTTGTCGCTGGTCGAGGAACTCAGCTCCCGGATGCTCCTGCTTCATCAGGGCCGGGCGCTGGCCTTCGGGACGATCGAGGAGATCGCGGCCTCGCGGCCGGCACTTGCCGGCCAGGGTCTCGAGGCGATCTTCCTGGCCCTGACTTCCAGCGGCGGAGCCTCGGCGAGATGACGGGAGCGCTGCTCTACCTGACCGGCAGTCGGGTCAGGAACCGGAGCCGCCTGCTCCTGGCACGAGCCCGGAGGCCGAAGTATCTCCTGATCTATGTCCTGGGCAGCGCCTATCTCTGGCTGCTGCTCCTCGGTCCGCACTCGTCTCGCCCCGGCTCACCTGCCGCCGCGTCCGCGATCATCAACCTGATGGCGCCTTTCTACGCGCTGGTCCTCGCCAGGTGGTGGCTCTTGCCGACCAACGCCAAGGCGCTCGCCTTTACGCCGGCAGAGGTCCAGTTCCTTTTCCCGGCGCCGCTCACCCGGCCCCAGCTGCTTCACTTCAAGTTGATGCGGCATCAGCTAGTGCTCCTGCTCAGCACCTTGATCTGGACCCTGCTCATTCGCCGGAGCGGTGCGGGCACGGCCCCCGATCTGCTCCGCGCCCTGGCGCTCTGGATCCTCTTTTCCACTCTCTTCCTGCAGCGCCTGGGGGCGGCCCTGACCCGTGCGGCGGCACTGGAGCATGGCTGGGCCGGGGTTCGTCGCCGGATGGTAACTCTTCTGGTCGTGGCCGCCGTCCTCGTGCTGGCCGCGATGACCGCTGCCGGGCAGGCAGCTTCGTTCCGGGATTCGGTCCACCGCGGCGGACCGGCGGGAGTGCTGGAAGGCCTGAGCGTCATCGCCGGCTCGCCGCCACTCTCCGTGGCGCTCTGGCCGATCCGGGCGCTCCTGCGCCCTGTCTTCGAATCGGCCTTCGACAAGTGGGCGATGGCCATGCTCCCGGCGATCGGCATCCTCGCCTTGAGCTACCTCTGGGTGATGACCTCGGACCACGCATTCGAGCAGGCCGCTGTCGAGGCGTCGGCGAGGCGGGCCCGGCGGTTCTCGATCGACGGCGGCACCGGTCTGCAATCATCCTCCCATCGCTGGTCGCTCCCTCTGCCTCGCGACGGGAGGCGCGCCGATGCGCTCACCTGGAAGAACATGGTGTCCGCCCTTCGGACCTTCGAGTGGCCCGCGGCACTGGCGGTCGGCGTTCCACTGATCGGCGGGGTGATCTTCGCGTTGTTCGAGCCCGGCATGGGACTCCGCGAAGTGCTCGGGTGGTTTGCGCTGGTCTGGATGGGATTCCTGGTGCTGGCGGGTCCGCAGTGGGTGCGGTTCGACCTCAGGCGCGACCTGCGGCGGATGGATCTGCTGCGGACGGCGCCGCTCTCCGGCCGCGAGGTCGTGACCGGAGAGATCACCGCGACGGCCATCGTGCTCTCCTTCTACCAGGCGCTGCTCGCGGCGGTCGCCCTGGCAGGACTGGCTGCGTCGCCGGAGCTCAGTGACTGGAGCGACCTGTTCCGGGCCGCGGGGCTCACGGTGATTCCGCTGCTCCCGCTGGTCAACCTCTTCACCGTCGGAGTGCAGAATGGTGGTGCCCTGCTCTACCCCGAGTGGGTCCGTTCGGAGCGCCACCCCGGAGGCATCGCCGCGCTGGGACAGACGGTGATCGGCCTGGTCGCCACGGCAGCGCTGCTCGCGGTCGTCCTGGCCGCGCCGGCCGGCGTCGCCTGGCTGGTCTGGCTTGGTGCAAGCGGGACGATAGGCAACTGGGCGGTCCCCATCGGCGGGGCCCTGGCCGCCCTGCTGCTGGGAGCGGAAGCCTGGCTCTTTCTCGGCTGGCTGGGCGGCGTCTTCGAGCGATTCGACGCCGCCGAGGCGCTGCTCAGTCCCGAGGCGTAGCGCCGAACCGGCCGAGCCACAGCGCCAGGGGTGGCAGGACGAAGAGGCTCAGGAAGGTGGAGGTCACGAGACCTCCGAGGATCACGGTGGCCATCGGCCCCTCGATCTCCCGTCCGGGCGCGCCGCTGCCGATGGCCAGCGGGAGGAGGCCAAGGCCGGCCACGGAGGCGGTCATCAGGATCGGCCCCAGCCGTTCGAGGGCGCCCCGGTAGGCGGTGGCTGGGTCCCAGGGCTCCCCCTCGACGGTTACCAGATGATCGTAGTGAGAAATCAGCATCACGGCATTCCGGGTCGCGATGCCGAAGAGGGTCACGAACCCGACCATCGACCCGAGCGACAGCTCTCCGCCCGTCGCGAACACCGCGAGCACTCCTCCCACCAGCGCGAACGGCAGGTTGGCCAGCACGAGGAAGAGTCGCGACGGCTCGCCGAAAGCGAGGCTCAGCAGCATGAGAATCCCCGCGCCGGCCAGGACGCTGTAGAGCATGCAGTTCCCGGAGCGCATCGCTCCGTGCCTTCGCCGTACCCCCGAACTCCGCGTAGACACCGCGAGGAATCGCCCCTCCGCCGAGCATTCGCTCTTCCACCTCCGCCGCGAATCCACCCACATCCCGGTCGGCGACGTTGGCGGTCACCGTCACCAGCCGCCGCGCGCCCTGGTGGGAGATGAGGTACCGACCCGAGGTACGCGCCACGCTGGCCACCTCCCCCAGGGTGACCAGGCGGCCGGAGAGGCTGACCAGCGGAAGGCGACGGAGGTCCTCCGGCCGGGCCCGGGCGGCGGAATCGAGAAGGACGACCACATCGACCACGCGATTGGCGAGATAGACCTGGCCGGTGACCGAGCCGCGGGTACTGGTTTCGACGGCGGCCAGGACATCATCGGACCTGAGCCCCGCGGCGGCGACCGCCGGGGGCCGAAGCCTGACCGTGATGCCGGGGACCACCGGTGGGGCGTCGTACTGGACGTCCGCGGCCCCGTGGACCTTCCGGAGCAGCGCCGCCGCCCGTCGCGCGCCGGCGTCGAGGCTGTCGAGATTGTCACCATAGAGCTTGAGTACGAAGTCGGCCGTGGAGCCGGTCAGTGTTTCCTCGATGCGCTCGCCGAGGAAGCCGCGAATGGCGAAGTTGACGCCCGGCACCTGGACCAGGCGCTCCCGGAGATCGTGGACGATGCTGGTGGCATCACGGGCGGACAGCGGCACCAGGTCCACCTCGAGCTCGCTGTAGTGAGTGCCCCAGGTGTCCTCGGACAATTCGGCACGCCCGGCGCGTTGAGCGACACTCCGCACCCGCGGGTCGGTCCGGAGGATGGCCGTCACGAGATTGCCGACCCGGACCGACTCGGTCAGCGAGGAGCCGGGCACCAGAGACATGTGGACCAGGAAGTGGCCTTCGTGGAACTCCGGCAGGAAGCTGGCCCCGAAATACGGCAGGGTGGCCGCGGCGGCCACGCAGACCAGTGCCGCCGCCGCCGCGACGGTGCGGGGGCGCGGGGCCAGCTCCTCGAGCACGCGCAGGTAGCCGCGCTTGAGCCAGGCCAGGAGCCGTGAATCGTGCTCGCGGTGGCCGCGCCGCCCGAGGACGAGCAGGGTGAGGGCCGGTGTCACCGTCAACGCCACCACGAGCGAGGCGAGAGTGGCGAAGATGTAGGCCAGGCCGAGGGGCCGGAACAAGGCGCCCTGCAACCCGCTCATGAGCAGGACCGGCAGGAAGATCAGCGCGACGACAAAGGTCGCGTAGACCACGCTGCTGCGGACCTCGAGCGAGGCGGAGAGCACTACCTCCCGCAGCGGTCGGGGCTCGGGCAGGGCGCGATTGAGCCGCAGCCGACGGCCGATGTTCTCCACGTCGATGATCGCGTCGTCCACCACTTCACCCAGGGCGATCGCCAGTCCGCCCAGCGTGAGCGTGTTGATGCCGTAGCCCAGCGCGGCGAGGACCACGACGGCGGTGAGCAGCGAGAGTGGAATGGCCGTGAGAGAGATGGCCGCCGCACCCAGGTCGGCCAGGAAGAGCACCAGCACGATGGCCACGAGGGCGGCGCCCAGCAGCAGGGCGTTGGTCAGGTTGCCGATGGCCAGGTCGATGAACTCGGTGGGCCGGAAGAGATCGGGATGGAGGGTCAGCCCCGCGGCCTCGATTGCCGGACGGAGGTCGCGCAACGCCGCCTCCGCCCCCGACTGGACGTCACGGGTATTGGCGCCGAGCTGGGCCGAGACCACGATGACGCAGCCGCGTTCCCCATTGATGGTGCCGTCGCCGAACGCTGTCTCGGCGCCGGCCGCCACCCGGGCAACGTCGCGCAGGCGGAGGATCACTCCATTTCGCTCCGCGATTACGCTGGCACCGATCTGCTCCGGCGTGGTCACTGAATCCGCGGTCTGGACCAGGAGGCGTTCGTTGACGTTGTCGATCACTCCACCACCCCGGACCCCGGTGGCCCGCCGTGTGGCCTCGACCACGTCGGCCAGCCCCAGCCCGAGGGCCCGCAGCCGGTCGGGCTGCACCTGCACCTGGAACTGCAGCACTTCCCCTCCGAAGACGGCCACCTTGGACACCCCGGGTACCGCCAGCACCCGCGGACGCACCGTCCAGTCCACGAAGGACCTTATCAGCCGAAGCGATCCGTCTCTCGCGGTCAGCCCGAACACGAGGACGGTGCTGGTGGAGGAGGTCAGCGGACTGACCACCGGCGGTTCGACGCCGGCAGGGAGCCGGCCCGCGACCTCGCCCAGCCGTTCGGCCAGTGCCTGGCGGGCGAACTGGATATTGGAACCGCTCACCAGCACGGCGGTCACGATCGAGAGTCCCTGCAGGGACTGCGACCGGAGGACCGCCAGGCCGTTCATCCCGTTGACCGCGCCTTCGATGGGCGTGGTGACCAGCACTTCAACCTGCTCGGGAGAGAGGCCCGGAGCCTCGGTCTGGATCGAGACCTGGGCAGGGGCGAACTCCGGGAAAACATCGGCCGGCGTCCGGCGAAGGACGTGGATCCCGTAGACCAGCAGCGCCGCGGCGAGACCGAGCGTGATGCCCGGCCTGCGGACGGAGGCGCCGATCAGCCGGCTGATCACGAGCTACTCCGCGACCTCGTCGCCCACCGTGATGTGGGCGCGGAATTCCTCGGAAAGCAGCTGCTGCGCACCGGCGATGACGATGGAGTCGCCCGGGGCCAGGCCAGAGGCGACCAGCCACCCCCCCGGCAGCGGATAGGTGTCCGCCACCCGGAACCGGACGAAGTGCCCGGGACCCCGGCGAACCCATGCCCAGGTCAGGCCATCCCACTGGACCACCGCCTGCGAGGGCACGAAGGCACCCCGGGTGGCGGTGGCGCCGGTGGGAACTTCGGCCATGACGAGGAGCCCGGGGCGCGCCGCGGGCCAGGGCTCGCTGACCCGGTATAGACCTGCCGGGCGGTGGGTGAGCGGGTCGGCATCTGGTGCAGGCCCCAGGTAGGAGGCCGGATGCCGGACCCCGCCAGTCGACTCGAGAACCGTGACCCGCGAGGGTGGCGACGCGGGCGACTCGTCCACCCAGGCGATGCTGACGACCGGGTGGGTAAAGTCGCTGAGTTCGAGCAGCGGGTCGCCGGCCTGCACCATCTCGCCGGGCCGGGCGATCACCCGTGTCACTCGTCCGGTACGGGGGACCGCCAGGGGCCGGGCATCGGCCACGACGGCGATGGGATCCCCTTCGCGCAGCAGGTCTCCGTAGGACGGCCATGCTCCACCCGGCGCGGCCGCGAGTCGGCCGGAAAGCGGGGCCCGGATCACCGTCACCCCAGCAGGATCGGGCACGACGACGGCGTTGAGGGTGACGGCCTGTGCGGCGCTGGCCGCCCGGACCCCGGCGAGCCGGATCGAAGTGTTGGCCATCCCGGCGGAGTCGAGGGTGACCCCCACCTCGCCGGCGGCAGCGGAGAGCCGGGTGGGGGCCACGACCGGCGCGGCGGCGGCGCGGGTTTCCTCCACCCGCTGCAAGTGGGCGCGATAGGCGCGCACCAGGGCCCACCCGCCCACGACGGCAACGAGGAGCAAGACGAGAACGCGGCGCATCAGTGGCTCTCCTTCCGATCGAGCTTTGCCGGGTCCGAGAGCAGGTCGGGCCAAGTCCTGGGCGGCGCGGTCGCCCACTGTCCCGCGGCCCCTTCGAGGCGGGCACGTGCCAGTGCCAGTTGATCCTCCGCCGCGCGCCGGGCCCGCGCGGCCCTGATGCTCCCGAGTCGAGAGAGGGCCACCTCGGCCAGCCCGCGCTCGCCACGGCGATAGGCTTCGCGATTCACGGCCTCCTGCGCACCGGCCGCGGCCGCCAGCGAGTCCGTGGCCGCCAGCGTGAGCATCACGCTCTCGCACCCGTCGCGTGCCGCATCCACTTCGCTCAGGACTTCCTCCTGGACGGCCGCGACGCGGGAGGCCTGGGTCAGGCGCCGGGCCTCGGCTTCGGCAATCGGTCCCTGGTTGCCGCCGGGCAGTTTCGGCATCTGGAAGGCGATCAGGAACCGGGTGACCCCGTGATCAAACACGAGGCCCGGGCCGAGTTGCAGGTCCGGGCGCTGCTTCGAGATCTCGACCCGCAGGTCTCCTTCGGCAGCCTGGTATCCCGCCAGCGCTTCGAGCACGATCCACCGGGCGCCGAGGGCGAGGATCTGAAGCGAATCGCGGGTGAGCTCGGCCAGCGGGCCGCAGTCCCGCCCTTGCTCGCCAAGGACCGGCAGCGCGCGCACCGCAGTCAGAGGCATGGCCGCCGCGGTGGCGGCCTGCGACTGTGCACCCTGGAAGGCCGTCCCACCAGCTGCCGCTGCCACGCTACCGGCCTGTACCTCGCCACGGATCCGGGCCAGGTCAGTCATCGACACCGCCCCCTCGGCGTATCGGGATTCGACGATCGGCACCAGGCTGTCGAGCAGCGTCAATTGTGTCGAATCGTCAGCCCAGGCGTGTCCCGCGGCGACCACACCGAGGGCAGCCTCACGGGTCACACGGATCAACTGCCACGCGGTGTCGTGCAGGGCCGCGGCCGCCTGCAGCGTCCGCGATTGGGCCGCCGCCTGGCGCGCGGCGCGCTTGCCACCGAGCTCGATCGTGAAGGTGCCTCCGAGCAGGGCGCCCCAGGGCGAGGGTTCGGAATCGCCACCGAGGGGATAGTCCACCGCCCCTGCGACCCCGACGCGCGGGCGGGCCCCAGCCGTGATTTCACCGGCCTGGGCCACGAAGTACCGGCCCCGTGCCTCGGCGATAGCTGACTGGTAGAACAGCGTGGCGAGCGCGAGGGTGGAAGGCCGCCAGGCGTCGAGCGTGGTGTCATCACCCGTGCTGACCAGGAATTCCCGGAAGAGGGAGTCGCCGGCACCCCTGCGGTTGAACGCGACCCTGTGCTCGTCGGGGTCGAGCGGCGCGGCATGATACGTCGCGCAACCCGGGAGGAGGGAGAGACCCGCGAGGCAGGCGATGAAGCCGGTGTGACGCATCAGCCGCGGGGATGGTACTGCTTGTGGACCGAGCGGAGGTACTCGCGATCCACGTGAGTGTAGATCTGCGTGGTCGAGAGATCGGCGTGACCGAGCATCTCCTGGACGGCGCGCAGGTCGGCACCGCCCTCCAGGAGATGGGTGGCAAAGGAATGCCGCAGGGTATGGGGCGTCACCCGCTTGGTGATGCCGGCCCGGGTGGCGCAGCGCTTGACGATGCCCCAGGCCCCGACCCTCGAGAGCGGCGTGCCTCGCGCGTTGAGGAACAGGCGGTTCTGGCTATTTCCCTGATCGAGCCCGGGCCGGGTCTGATTGAGGTAGACCGCGATGGCGGCGATGACGCTGCGGCCGATCGGCACCAGGCGCTCCTTGGATCCCTTGCCCAGCACCCGGACCAGGGCGTCGGGCAGCCAGAGATCGGGCAGCGTCAGGCCGCAGAGCTCGGAGACGCGAAGCCCTGCGCCGTAGGCCAGTTCCAGCAGCGCCCTGTCCCGCCAGCCCAGCCGGTCATCCAGCCCCGGCGCCGTGATCAGAGCCTCGACTTCCTTGACGGTCAGGACATCGGGCAGAGTCCTTCCCCGCCGGGGCGACTCGAGCCGCTCGCTGGGGTCGCTCCGGGACAGGCCTTCGGCTGCGAGGAAGCGGAAGTAGGTCCGCACGGCGCTCACCTGCCGCCGAATCGTCGCAGGGGACATGCCGAGGTCCTTGAGCATGAAGACGAAGTCATGGAGCTGGCGCGGAGTGAGCGACTCGGGACCGGTAACCCCGAGCCCCGAGGCGTACTGCGCCATCCGCCGGAGGTCGCGCACGTAGCTCTCCACGGTATTCGCGCTGTTCCCCGCTTCGAGGGCGAGATGATCGCGGAATTGCTCGAGCAGGAAGCTCCGCTCCAGCTGGTCGTTCACCGATCGTCCCCGGCGCGCAGTGGCACCATCGCCTCGCTGCCCAGGCCGAGGAGGTCGGCCGCCCGTTCGAGCATCCGGTCCTCCACCGGTGTCAGCCGGCCATCGTGCCGGAGCACGCTGCGGAGCCGGGCCAGGACACCGAGGCGCGCCGCCTCGTCGAAGTGACCGGCCAGCGCCGCGCCATACTCATCGGTGGTACGGGCCTCCCGCGCGGGCGACTCCGCTGGCGGGGACGGCGCGACAGCCTCGAGCTGCCACCGCTCGCGCAGGCAGGCCTCGATCTCCCGCAGCTGCTCCCGTCCGATGGCCCGGTCGCTTCTCGCCAGTTCGCGAATGAGTGTAGCCGCCCCGGCCAGGGCGAGGTCGCCCCGACCGCGCGCCTCGGTGTCCGGGTCGTCGGCAAACGCGAGATGGAGCGCGGCCCAGAGGCGGTCGCGGCGGGCTCTGCCCCTCGCCCTGAGCCGCAAGACGACCAGAAGGATCGCGAGCGCCGATACCGAGAATTGCCAGGCCGAGGTTCAACTGCCTCAGAAAGGCCAGAATCCTCTGCCACTCGGCTCCGAGGGTGGTACCGAGCCAGGTCAGCCCGCCGATCCACAGCGCCGAGGCCAGGGCCATCGGCACCAGGGCCCGGGCCGGCGTCAGGGCTACCAGCCCGGCGAAAGGCGCCACGAACGACCGCACCCACGGAATCAGGCGGCAGAGGAAGATGCCGGCCACCCCAAGACGGAGGTACTCCCGCTCCATCGTCGCCAGGGCCTCGGGAGGCAGCAACCGATGGCCGACCCGCCCGGTGAAGAATGTGCGGCCGAACCGCCGGGAGACGTAGTAGACAGCCGCGGCACCGATCACGCTGCCCACCCAGGCGGAAAGAAAGACCAGCCAGGGGGTGGTAGCGCCGTGCCGCGAAATGAATGCGGCGAGCACGGTCATGACATCGGAGGGAATCGGCGGGAAGGCATTTTCAACGGCGGTACCCACGGCGACCACCAGGTAGACCAACCCCGCGGGGACCGACAGCAGCCAATGGAGCAGGGCTTCGGTCAGAGCACCTCCACCGTGGCCACCGCGATCGCTGCGATTCCTTCGCCACGGCCGATGAAGCCCAATCCCTCGTTGGTCTTGGCCTTGACGCTGACCGCGCTCGCCGGCACTCCCATCGCGCCGGCCAGCGCTTCGACCATGGCTCCGATATGCGGCGCCAGCTTCGGACGCTCGAGAATGACGGTGACGTCGGCCTGGGCGGGACGGTAGCCCCGCTCCCGGAGGTGATCACAGGCCGCGCGCAGCAGGGCGATCGAGTCGGCGTCCTTCCACCGGGGGTCGCTGTCCGGAAAGAGCTGTGCCGATGTCCCCGGCCGCCGCGGCGCCGAGCAGGGCGTCGGTCACTGCGTGGGCGACGACGTCGGCGTCGGAGTGCCCCGCCAGCCCCTGGTCGAACGGAATTCGCTGGCCACCGAGGATCAGCGGGCGGCCGGAGACGAGGCGGTGGGAGTCGTAGCCGATACCTGTACGGCTGATGGAGGGGCGGGGGGCGGAGGGGCAGTGGGCTCCGATGCCGGGGAGAGATTGTCGCGCCCCGTCATGCGATTGCCAATTCCGCTGCCCCTCTGCCCCCCTGCCCCTCTGCCCCGCCGGGCAGCAGCGAGTAGTCCTGCCGCCGCCGCCTGGGCGTGTAGCCCGCGTCGCGGATGACCCGCTCCATCTCGCCGATCGTCGTTCGGTAGGTGGTGCCGGCCGACGAGACGACGTTCTCCTCCATCATGAGGCTGCCGTAGTCGTTGGCCCCGAAGCGGAGGGCCACCTGGCCGACCTTGTGGCCCATCGTGACCCAGGAGGACTGGAGGTTCGGGATGTTGTCGCAGATGATGCGGCCCATCGCCAGGGTCCGGAGGTAGGTGACCGCGTCGGTCCTGGGCGAGTCGGCCATCTCGGTGCCCTCGGGCTGCAGCGGCCAGCAGATGAAGGCGGTGAAGCCGCCGGTCCGGGCCTGCACGTCGCGGATCCGGAGCAGGTGCTCGATCCGGTCGGCGTTGCTCTCGCCCAGGCCGTACATCATCGTCACCGAGGTCTTCATCCCCTGGCGGTGCGCTTCCTCCTGGACCCCGAGCCACTCCTCGGTCTGCGCCTTCTTCTTCGCCACCCGCTGCCGGACCTCGTCCACCAGGATTTCGCCGCCTCCGCCCGGGATGCTGTCGAGCCCGGCCTCGCGGAGCTGGCGCACCACCTCCGGCATCGGGATCCGGAACCGCTCGCTGAAGAACACGACCTCGGAGGGCGAGAAGCCGTGGATGTGGATCGGGTGATTGGCCTTGATGTACCGCATCAGCTCGAGGTACCACTCGAACGGGATGTACGGGTTGTGGCCGCCCTGGAGCAGGATCTGGACGCCACCGAGCGCCCGGCACTCGTCGATCTTGGCGCCGATCTGCTCGAAGCTCAGCACGTATCCCTCGCTGTCCTTGGGGCGGCGATAGAACGCGCAGAACTTGCAGTCGGCCACGCAGACGTTGGTGTAGTTGATGTTCCGGTCGATGATGTAGGTGACCATCGCTCGCCGGGTGGTGCCGCCACCGCTCGGCATCGGCCCGCTGGCCGAGCTCGAGGAGCGGCAGCGTTCTCGTAGAGGTCGAGGTAGTGCCGGAATTCGGCGGAGGTCCGGTCGATGGTGCTGCTCATGGATTTACGCCGCCGTGATGAAGGAGAGCGACCCGTCGGGCACCAGCCCGTCCGCCGCCAGCCGACGGAAGAAATCGGTGAGCCCGGCCAGGTGCCGGTAGGAGAAATCGTAGTCGAGGTCGGCCAGGTAGTCGCGGCAGACCTGCCGGCCCACACCGGTAGTGGCCCAGGCCTGGTCGGCCAGCAGGTCGAGATGTTCCAGCCCCCAGGCCCGCGAGGCCAGCAGCCGCTCGTGGACCACCCGCACCCTGCCGGCGTCGGCATCGCGGCGCGCGGCCCAGACCGCGAACACGAAGGGCAGTCCGGTCCAGGAATGCCAGGCCTCGCCCAGGTCCACCTGCACCGGGTACTGCTGCCGGGCGTCGAGCACCAGCGCCGCATCGCCGATGACCAGGACCGCCTCGTGCGGAAAGCCCCCCAGCGCCTCCAGATCGCTCGCCTCGGCGCGCACCGTGGCGAACCGCGGTGATACGCCCCAGCGGTGCCGGCAGAGCAGCTCGAGCAGGAGAACCGAAGTGCGGGATGAGGCGGTGAGCAGCACTGTCGCGTCCGAGAGCTCTTCGACCGGGCGGCGGGAGAACAACTTGACGCTATGCACCGGCCCGTCGCACGAGATGGCGAGGTCGGGCAGGAGATGGTACTGGGCCGCGTCCCGCGCGTACTCGACGGCGGAGACGACCGAGAGATCGAGCTCGCCGGCGGCCAGCAGGTCGTTCAGCTCCGAGGCGGTCCCGGTGACGATCTCAGCGGGCACCGTCACCAGCCCCCGGTCGATGGCACCGTAGACCGGGTAGCAATTGATCCAGGGGATTCGTCCGAGCCGCATGACCGTCAGCGCCTCAGGCCACGTGCACCGCGGGAACCGCTCCGGCAGCGAATCCCGGCTCGGCCACGATGGCATCGAACTCGTCGCGCACCACCTGGTAGAGGCTGTCCCGCTCGACCGGCCGCTTCCCCGCCCCGCGGATCAGCTCGACCAGCCCCATGTACGGCATGTGCATGGCGGTGTGAGCGCCGGCCTCGTGGTAGATCCGTTCGTAGACCACGGTCCCTTCCACGTCGTCGCAGCCGAAGCTGAGGGCGATCTGGGACAGGAAGGGCGTCACCATCGGCCAGTGGGTCTTGACGTGGGGGATGTTGTCGAGGAACAGCCGCCCGATGGCGATGTTCTTGAGATCCTCGTAGGCGGTGGTGGCACTGCCCACCCGGCCCAGCTCCTCGCCCAGCTCGTTGTTGTCAGGGTGATAGGCCAGGGGGATGTAGGTCAGGAAGCCGCCGGTTTCGTCCTGCAGCCCGCGGAGCGCGGTGAGATGCTCGATCCGGTCGTCGGCCGTCTCCACATGGCCGTACAGCATAGTGCAATTGGTCGGAATGCCCAGCTCGTGGGCCACGCGATGGACCCGCAGCCATTCCTCGCCGGTCAGCTTCCGCTCAGCGATCGTGGCTCGCACCGCGGTGCTGAAGACCTCGGCGCCGCCCCCCGGAAGGCTGGTCAGCCCCGCCTCCTGCATCGCAATCAGCACCTCCCGCTCGGAGATCTTCTCGATCCGGGCCAGATGGGCGATTTCGACTGCGGTCAGCGCCTTGATGTGGATGTGGGGGTGGCGCTCCTTGAGCCCCCGGATCATGTCGGTGTAGTAGGAGAGCCGGAGCTTGGGGTGGAGCCCGCCCACGATGTGAAATTCCCGGGTCGGAGAGCCCGATGGCCTGCTCGGCCTCCTCGTAGACCTCGTCCAGCGACCGGGTGTAGGCGCCTTCCTCCTTCGGCATCTTGGCGAACGAGCAGAAGACGCAGGTGTTGCGCAGGACGCAGACGTTGGTCGGATTGATGTGCTGGTTGGCGGAGAAGAAGACCCGGTCGCCGTTCCGGACGCCGTTGGCATAGTCGGCCAGGGCACCGAGCCCGAGCAGGTCGGACGTCGCATAGAGGGCGCGGGCGTCAGCGGCGTCGAGGCGGCGCTGGGCCAGCACCTTCTCGGCCACGGGCCGGAGGGCCGGGTCTCGCAGGCCAACGGGATCCAACGGGGCGGACATCCTATCTCCTTGGGGAAGCAGCGCTTACTGCCTTCCCAAATCTAGCCTGCCCGACCCGCAGAGGGCCAGCGGGCCCCGTCTTCCCGCAGGATTCAGGGCAGCAGGTCGAAGCTCCACACCCAGGTGTCGGTGGCCGGCTGCACCGCGTACAGCCGGTGTGCCCCGGGATCGGCCACCAGCACCCCGTTGTAGCAGTTGTTGGAGACCGGGAGGTAGGGACAGGGGTCCGGTGTCGACAGCTGCCCGACCTGAGCCAGCGACGTGGCGTCGTAGACCAGGACGGTGACAAGCGAGTCGATCAAAGTGCCGACATAGAGGTGCCCACCCGCCCCATCCAGGGCCAGGGCGAACCCGATGGCGGAGTCCGGCAGCACCACCTTGCCCAGCACCGCGCCGGTGGCACTCTCGATCCGATAGAGGGTGTCCGACCGGTAGATCTCGTTGCCGACGATGTAGAGTGAGTGGCTGTCGTCCGAGAAGGCGGCCCCCTGGACGCCCCGGAGCGGAAGCGTGTAGAGGGTGTCTCCGGCCTGGTTGTCGAAGACCGGTACGCCGTAGGGCACGCCGTTGACCGCCATCGTGCTGTACTTTCCGTCGGGGGAGAGGTAGATGATCCAGGGCGACTCGGTCTGGCCGTTCCAGGTCACCAGGGAGTCGCTGACCCGCCGGATGGTGGATTGGTGGTGAGAGGTGAACAGCCAGTTGTCGTCGCTCAGGCGCACGGCATGCCGGACGACCAGCGTGGTGAAGAACGGCACGATGCCGACCTTGACCGGAGTCGGCGCCAGGCGATAAATCGCGTTGGTATCGGTCGTGTCCCGCACGGTGAAGGTCAGTGACGAGTCGGTCGGTCCCACGCCGTACTGGAAGGCCCCGGTGGTCACCAGCCCCGGGTAGGTAGTGCGCGCGCCGGTGACCAGGTCCAGGCTCGCCACCTCTTCCGGGAAGAGCGCAGGATCGGTCCCCAATACCGCCGGATTGCCGGCGGGCCGCCAGGGATTCAGTACGGCCATGACCGGGGGAAGGGTCCGGGTCTCCGAGAGACCTACACGGTCCACGGTGCCGAGGCTGTCTCCCGACAACGTCCGGAAACGGACCGGGCCGCTGGGACCCGGGGGGAGACGCAGGTCCAGCGTGGTGTCATTCACCACCACGGGCACCACGGTGTCCCCCTCAGCGAGGAGCACCGGGGGCGCCCCCTGCAGTGCCATGGAGGCCGACTCGATCCGGACCGCCCCCCCGCTCCATTGCCGGGGCGGGGTCAGCGTGTAGGTTGTCGGGATGGCGGGCCCCTCCCCACCGCAGGCGAACAGGGCCAGGAGGGCCAGGGGAGTGGCTCGGACGGTCAGATTACGGCTTCGCATGGCGTGGCGTGCCTCGGCTTGAAGACGAGTCTGGTCGCGCATGGGCTTGGTGTCAACCCGGTTCTAGGCCGCCGTCATCCCGCCGCGGAAGATGAAATAGACCGCGCCGCAGATGCAGAGCGCGGCCCAGAGAAAATCGAGCCGGAGCTGCTGCCGCATGTAGAGGACCGCGAAGGGCACGAAGACGCTCAGGGTGATGACTTCCTGGAGCATCTTGAGCTGGCCCAGCGTGAGCACCGTGTAGCCGATGCGGTTGGCCGGCACCTGGACCAGGTACTCGAACAGGGCGATCCCCCAGCTGGCCAGGGCCGCCACGTACCAGGGCCGCCCTGCCAGGTTGCGGAGATGGGCATACCAGGCGAATGTCATGAAGACATTCGAGATCGACAGCAGGATCACCGTCCGGACAATGGTGCTCACGATCGTGACCTCCCACGGGAACTCGGGTTGATGACACCGCAGGCGATGCTGCGCATCCAGCTGCCGACGGGCGAGGTCACGGTCTTCCGCGACGTGCGAGAATTCGAGCGCGCCGTACGGCAGCGGATCGTCACCGAGGGGGCAAAGATCTTTCACGCCCGCTCCGGTCAGTGGCTGCCGGTGCGGCACCATCCGGCCTACCGCTCCGCCGTGACCCGGGGCCCGGCCCTGGCGCCCCTCGTAATCGATGACCCGACCGCCACACCTACCGCGCTCCTGGCGCCGCCCCCGCGCTACGCCGAACCTCGCCGGCTGGCGGCCGATCCCTCGGGCGCACCCCAGGTGGGCGGCGAGCCCAATCTCTTCATCCTGCTGCTCGCCATCGTCTCGGTGGCCGCCATCCTGGCGCTCGCCTTCTGGCGCCCCTGGGAAGCCCTCCTGCCCTGAGCCCGGACGAAAAAAACCCCGGCTGGTGAGCCGGGGCGGTCTTGCCGGACCCGCAAAGTGTCATTCCTCGAAGCGCTGCACGCCCAGGGTGACGTTGTGCCCCCCGAAGCCGAACGAGTTGGAAAGCGCCACGTCCACCCGCCGTTCGACCATCCGGTTGGGGGCGCAGTCGAGGTCGCACTCGGGGTCGGCGTTGAACTGGTTGATCGTGGGCGGGATCTTGCCCTCGCGCACCACGAAGAGCGAGACCGCGAATTCGAGCGCGCCCGCCCCGCCCAGCAGATGCCCCGTCATCGACTTCGTCGAGCCGAAGACGAGCTTCCGGGCCTGCTCGCCGAAGACCTTCTTGACCGCCTGGGTTTCCGCGATATCGCCCTGGGACGTCGAGGTGCCGTGGGCGTTGATGTAGCCCACGTCCTTGGGATTGATCTTTCCGTCCTCGAGGCAGGCCTTGAGCGCCCGCTGGGCGCCTTCGCCCTCGGGAGCCGGCGAGGTGATGTGGTAGGCATCGCCGCTCAGCCCGTAGCCCATGACCTCGCCCAGGATCTTCGCCCCCCGCCGCTTGGCGTGCTCCAAGCTCTCCAGGACGATGATGGCGCCGCCGTCGCCGAGGACGAAGCCGTCGCGGTCCCTGTCGAACGGCCGGCTGGCGGTGGCGGGGTCGTCGTTCCGGCTGGACAGCGCCTTCATGTTGGAGAAGGCCGCGACGGTGAGCCCCGTGATCGCCGCCTCGGAGCCGCCGGTGACCATTGCGTCGGCCGCCCCGTAGCGGATCAGCTTGTACGACTCGCCGATGGCGTGGGCCGACGAGGCGCAGGCCGAGACCGTGGCGAAGTTGGGACCCTTGAGCCCGTACCGGATGGACACCAGCCCCGCGGCGATGTCGGGAATGAACATCGGCACGAAGAAGGGGGAGACCCGGTCCGGCCCCTTGAGGACGTACGCCGAGCAGTTCTCCTCGTAGGTCTGCATTCCCCCGATGCCGCTGCCGATGACGACGCCGGTGCGGTCGGCTGACGGAAAGGCCCCTTCCAGCCCCGCCTGGGTCACCGCCTGGTGGGCGGCGGCCAGCGCAAATTGGGCGAAGAGATCGTACCGCCGCGCCTCCTTCTTGTCGATGTAGAGGAGCGGGTCGAAGCCCTTCACCTCGCATGCGAAGCGGACCGAGAGCCGGGCGGGGTCGAACTTCTTGATGGGCGCCGCCCCCGGCGTTCCCGCCAGGAGCGCGGCCCACGTGGACTCGACCGTATTGCCGACGGGGGAGACCATCCCCACGCCGGTCACCACGACACGCTGCACCCGGTTACTTGCCGATCTTGTCGTGGAGATACTTCATCGCGTCGCCGACGGTCCGCAGCTTCTCGGCGTCCTCGTCGGGGATGTCGATGTCGAACTCCTTCTCGAACGCCATGACCAGCTCGACGGTATCGAGGCTGTCGGCGCCGAGATCTTCCATGAAACTGGCTTCGGCGGTGAGCTTGTCACGCTCGACGCCCAGCTCCTCGACGATGATGTCCTTGACCTTTTCCTCGATGTCGCTCATGTCGTCCTCGAAAGAGTGAATTGGAGTCGTGTGTTCAGAAGACCATCCCGCCGTCCACCACCAGGACCTGCCCGGTCACGTACGAGGCCAGGTCGGATGCCAGGTAGAGGACCGCGCCCGCCACGTCGGCCGGCCGGCCGATGCGCCCGAGCGCAACCCCGTGTAACATCGCGGTCCGTGCCTCCTCCGGCAAGCCGCTGGTCATGTCGGTTTCGATGAACCCCGGGGCCACGGCGTTGACCAGAATGTTGCGGCTGGCGTACTCCTTGGCCACGCTCTTGGTCAGCCCGATCAGCCCCGCCTTGCTGGCGGCATAGTTGGCCTGCCCCTTGTTGCCGGTCAGCCCCACCACGCTCGTGATGTTGATGATCCGGCCCGAGCGCCGCTTCATCATGCCCCTGGTGACCGCCCTCATGGTCAGGAACGCCCCCTTGAGGTTGGCGTCCACCACGGCGTCCCAGTCGGCCTCCGAGAGCCTCAGCAGGATGTTGTCCCGGGTCAGCCCCGCGTTGTTCACCAGGATGTCGATGGGGCCCAGGGCCGCCTCGGCCGCGGCGATCGCCGCCTCGACCTGCGCGGCGTTGGCCACGTCGCAGGCGACCCCCGCGGCCCGGTCGCCCAGCGCCGCCGCCACCGCCTGGGCGCGGACGGGATCCCGTCCCACGACGGCCACCTTGGCCCCCGCCGCGTAGAGGGCTTCGGCCACCGCGTGGCCGATGCCCCGCGTGCTGCCGGTCACGAAGGCGACTTTGCCCGAAAGGTCGATGCCTACGCTCATCCGCCGCTAGCCCTGGGACAGGTATTTGTCGACTTCGTCGGCGGTACCCAGCGTGACACAGGTCGTGCCCGGCAGAATCCGCTTCACCAGGCCGCTCAGGACCGCTCCTGGACCCATTTCGATGAAGATGGCGCCCGGAGCCAGCCGACCCGCTTCCTCGACGCAGCCGACCCACCGCACCGGGGCGGTGAGCTGGGCCGCGAGCTGGTTCACCGCCTCCGGCGCCGTCCGGACCGGCCGGGCCGTCGCGTTGGCGACGACCGGGAACCGGGGCGCCACCAGCCCCGCCGCATCGAGGGCACTCCGCAGCCCGGCCACCGCCGGCTCCATCAGCGGCGAGTGGAAGGCCCCGCTCACCTTGAGCGGGAGGACGCGCTTGGCGCCCCGCGCCTTGCAGCCCTCGCCCGCCCTGGCCACGGCGGCGGGATCACCCGAGATCACGGTCTGATCCGGTGCATTGAGATTGGCCGCAACCGCCACTTCCCCGCCGCTGGACGCCTCGGCACAGGCGGCCTCGACCTGTGTCGTCTCAAGGCCGAGGACGGCGGCCATCGTACCGGGCCGGGCCTGCCCAGCTTCGAGCATGAGTTCACCGCGGCGGCGCACCAGGCGTGCCGCCACCGGGGCCTCCAGGGCGCCGGCGGCGACGTACGCACTGTACTCGCCGAGGCTGTGCCCGAGTCCCGCCGCCGCATGCTGCACCGGGTCCCTGACCACCGCACAGACAGCGGCGCTGTGGGCCAGAATCGCGGGCTGCGCGTTGTGCGTCAGGGTCAGCTCCGCCTCGGGGCCCTCCCACATCAGGCGCGACAGCGACACCCCGAGCGCCTCGTCGATGGCGGCAAAGGTGTCGCGCGCGGCCGGAAATCGCTCCGCGAGGTCCCGTCCCATTCCCACCTTCTGTGCCCCCTGTCCGGGGCACATCAGCACCATCACCACCGGACGACCGCGGCGCCCCAGGTGAAGCCGGCGCCGAAGGCGACCAGGAGCACCACGTTGCCAGGCTTGAGCCGGCCCTCCTGCTCCGCCTGGGCCAGTGCGAGAGGAATCGAGGCCGAGGAGGTGTTGCCGTACCGGTCGACGTTCACCATCACCTTCTCCATCGGCATCCCGGCGTGCTTGGCCGTCGCCTCGATGATGCGGATGTTGGCCTGGTGCGGGACCAGGAGGTCGATCTGATCGGCGGTCAGGCCGGCGCGCTTAACCGCCTCATCGCACGCCTCGGCCATCGTGAGGACCGCGTGCTTGAACACCTCGCGGCCCGCCATCTTCATGAACTGGCTGCGCTCGCGAACGACCTTTTCGCTGATCGGGTCGCTGCTCCCGCCGCCGGGCCTGAGCAGCAGGGGCGCCAGGCGCCCGTCCGACTTGATGAAGGTGGACAGGAGTCCCGCGATTGCCGCCCTTGATCCGCTGCAGTACCGCGGCCCCGGCGCCGTCGCCGAAGAGGATCGCGGTGGAGCGGTCGGTATGGTCGGTGATCGAGGTGAGCTTCTCGGCCCCGACGACCAGGACGGTGTCGGTCTGCTCGGCGGCGATCAGCCCCTCGGCCACCGTGGTGGCGTAGATGAAGCCCGGACAGGCAGCGGAGATGTCGAACGCCGCCGCGTTGTTCGCCCCCATCAAGCGCCTGGAGATCGCAGGCGGTGGATGGCAGCAGGCGGTCAGGGGTCGCCGTGCCCAGCACGATGGCACCGAGATCGAGCGGGCCCACCCCCGCCCTGGCCATCGCGATCCGCGCCGCCTCGAGCGACAGGCTGGCCACCGTGTCCTCGGGGCCGGCGCGATGCCGCTCACGAATGCCCGTCCGCTCGACGATCCACTGGTCGGAGGTGTCGAGGGTCTTCTCGAGGTCGGCGTTGGTGACGACGCCAGACGGCACCGCCACACCAAGACCGGTAAAGGCCGCAAACGGCCGTTTCATCCGGCGTCCGCCGCGGCCGCGCCCTGGGCCATCTCGGCCCCGATGCGCTGGCTCAGCTGATGGGACACCGACTGGATCGCGACCCGGATGGCGTTCTTGAAGGCATTGGTCGTGGAGGAGCCGTGGCAGATGATGGAGACCCCGCGCACCCCGAGCAGCGGTGCCCCGCCGTACTCGGAGTAGTCCAGCACGCGGAAGACCTCCTTGACGTCGGGACGCTCCAGCACCTCGGCCGCGCGCTGCTTGACCAGGCGAAGGATCAGGCGGGCCACCGATTCGTAGAACTTGAGGACGATGTTGCCGACGAATCCGTCGCAGACCACGATGTCGATGTGTCCGAGGCGGGCGTGGCCGGCCAGGATGTCCCGGCCCTCGATGTTGCCGATGTAGTGGATGCCGGCGGCCTGCTTGAGGAGGGCGTGGGCCTCCTTGGCCGCCGCGTTGCCCTTCTCGTCCTCCTCGCCGATGTTCAGCAGGCCGACGCAGGGATCGGGACGGTCCAGGACCTCGCGCACGTACACGGTGCCCAGTCGGGCGAAGCCGAGCAGCTCGCGGGCGGAGCTGTCGACGTTCGCCCCGGCATCGAGCACGAGGACGGGAATGTCGGCGGTCGGGAAGAGCGTGGCCACGGTGGCGCGCTCGACGCCGTCGTGGAGCCCCAGGATCATCGTGGAGCCGGCCAGCACGGCGCCGGTATTTCCCGCCGAGACGAAAGCGTCGGACTTTCCCGCCTTCTGCAGGCCGAGGCCGACGGCAATGCTGGAATCGGGCTTGCGGCGCAGCCCCTGGAGGGGCTTCTCCTGCATCCCGATCACGTCGGCCGCCGGCACCACGAGGAGGCGCTGACGGTCAACGCCAGGGTGACGGGCCAGCTCGGCCTCGATGGCCTCCGGCCGGCCCACCAGCTGGATCACGAAGTCGGGCGGCAGCTCGGCCAGGGCCTCGATGGCGCCCTCGATTTCCGCTTGTGGGGCATGATCGCCCCCCATCGCGTCCAGCGCGATGCGGATCACGCTCAGGCGTCCTCGACCTCGAGCTGCTTCTTGCCCCGGTAGTACCCGCAGGTCCCGCAGACCCGATGCGACAGCTTGGGCGAGCCGCAGCGAGGGCAGCTCTGGGGGGCGATGCTGGCGGCCTTGTGGTGGCCGCGGCGGAGCCGCTTGCGCGACTTGGAGAGCTTTCTCTTCGGGACAGCCATGACAGCCTCAGACAGGTTCGGCGGCGGCCGTGCACTCGGCACGGCCCCGCGTTGAGATCCGCCCCGCACCGCGGGCAGAGGCCCTTGCAGTCCTCGCGACAGAGCACGAAGGGCGGGACGGCAAAGGCGATTTCTTCGCGCACGCCTGTCCCGACATCCACGTGGGTCACGGGGGCCGGGAGCGGATAGACGCTGGGATCGTCGCCGGCGTCGGGATCGGCGCTGAACATCACATCCACCGCCGCGTCCAGCGGCAGGGTCACGTCGGCCAGGCAGCGCCGGCATTCGACCTGGAGCTGGCCGTGCAGGTGGCCGCGCCACAGGTATTCCTCGGTCCCGGTGGCCTGCAGCTGCCCCGACACGTCCACCGGACCGTGCAGGGGCAGGTCGAGTCCCTGAAAGACCGGATCGTCCGGCTGCAGCCGCCCCGTCGTCTTGACCGGACCGGCGGCGAGATCCCGGACATCGACCTTGAGCATAGCCCGTTAAGCTAGTCTGGACAACGACTTGGGTCAAGGGAACCGGGGCCTCGCCCGCTCACCCCCAGAGGCCGGCCAACTCGCTCTCCGGAAAGAAGAACGCCACCTCGCGGCGGCCGTTTTCGACCGAGTCCGAGGCGTGGATGGCGTTCCGCCCCTTGGACTCGGCGTAGAGCTTCCGAATCGTTCCGGCGGCGGCCTCGGCGGGGTCGGTCGCGCCGATCGTCGCCCGCAGGTGGGCTACCGCGTTGTCCCGCTCCAGCGCCATCGGAATGCACGGTCCGCTGGTCATGAAGGCGACCAGGTCGGCGAAGAAAGGCCGCTCCCGGTGCACTTCATAGAACGCCGCGGCCTGGGCCCTGCTCAGCCGGACCATCCGGGTGGCCCGGAGCGTGAACCCCGCCTGCTGCAGGTGGGCGATGATGAGACCGGCCTTGCCGCTGGCCACGGCGTCCGGCTTGACGATGCCAAGTGTCAGTTCCGCCACGAGAATCCCCTGTACGTGAATGATCGAGCCCGCCCTGCGGCGGGAGCTACGAAAGGCGCAGCCGGACCAGTTCCACCACGTCCACCGGGCGGCGCATGATCCCGATGCCGGCCGCGGCGAAGGAAGCCAGCTTTTCCTCGGCGGTGCCCGAGGAGCCGGAGATGATCGCGCCGGCATGACCCATCCGGCGGCCCTTCGGGGCGGTCTGCCCCGCGATGAAGCCGATGACCGGCTTGGTCACGTGCGCCCGCACGAACTCGGCGGCGTGCTGCTCGTCGGTGCCGCCGATCTCGCCCATCATGACGATCGCGTCGGTCGCCGGATCGTCCTGGAAGGCCCGCAGCACGTCGATGAAGTTGGTGCCGATGATCGGATCGCCGCCGATGCCGACGCAGGTGCTCTGCCCGATCCCGTTCCTGGTCAGGTGATTGACGATCTCGTAGGTGAGGGTGCCGCTGCGCGAGACGATGCCGACGCGGCCGGGGCGGCAGATGTTGCCCGGGATGATGCCGACCTTGGCCTCGCCGGGAGTGATCAATCCGGGACAGTTGGGGCCGATCAGCCGGACCCCGCGCTCCCTGAGGAAGGGCATCACCCGGGTCATGTCCATCACCGGCACGCCTTCGGTGATGCAGACCACCAGGCGGATGCCGGCATCGGCCGCCTCGTAGATGGCGCCGGCGGCGCCCGCCGGGCGGCACGTAGATCACCGAGACGTTGGCGCCGGTGGCGGCAACCGCCTCGGCGACCGTGTTGAACACCGGGACCTTGTCCTCGAACTTCTGCCCGCCCTTGCCGGGGGTCACCCCGGCCACCATCGGCGTGCCGTACTCCAGCATCTGCCGGGCGTGGAAGGAGCCGTCGCGGCCCGGTGATGCCCTGCACCACGCAGCCGGGTGTGGCGGTCGACGAAGATGCTCATTTCGCCTCCCGGCGCCAGCGCGACGACCTTCTGCACCGCCTCGTCCATGTCGGACAGCGCCGGCATGCCCACCCCCTGCAGGATCCGGATCGCCTCGGCTTCGTTGGTTCCCGTCAGCCGGATCACGATCGGCACCTTGACCTGGAACTGCGCGGGTCGCCGTCACGATGCCGTTGGCGACGTCGTCGGTCCGCGTGATCCCGCCGAAGATGTTGAAGAGAATCGCCTTGACCGCGGGATCGCTGGTGATGATCCGGAGGGCGTTGACGACCTTCTCGGGATTCGAGCTGCCGCCGATGTCGAGGAAGTTGGCCGGCTCGCCGCCGTAGTACTTGACGAGGTCCATCGTCGCCATCGCCAGGCCGGCGCCGTTCACCACGCAGCCGACGTTGCCGTTCAGCTTGATGAACGTGAGGTTGGCGCGCCGCGCCGCCACCTCGCTGGGCTCCTCCGCGCTCTCGTCGCGGAGCAGCGCCAGGTCGGGCCGCCGGTCCAGCTCGTTGTCGTCGATCACGACCTTGGCGTCGAGCGCCACGACCTTGCCCTCCGGCGTCGTGACCAGCGGATTGATCTCCGCCAGCGAGCAGCCGTTGGCGGTGAAGACGCCGTAAAGCTGCTCCATGATCCGGGCCGCCGCGCGGGCCTTGGTGATGTCGGAGTAGAGGAAGAGCGCCAGGCCCAGCGCCTGGTGCGGCAGCAACCCGTAGCGTGGGTCGACCGCGAGGCGGCGAATCTTCTCCGGGGTCGTCGCGGCGACTTCCTCGATGTCGATGCCGCCGGCAGGGCTCACCATGAACACGGGCCGCTGGGAGTCGCGGTCCATGATCAGGCCGACGTAGGCCTCGCTCGCGATGTCAGCCGCGGGAACCACCAGCACCTTCTGGACGACCAGGCCCTTGATGCGTCATTCCGAGGATGCGCTCGGCGGCCTCCATGGCCTCCCCCGGCGACTTGGCCAGCTTCACGCCGCCGGCCTTGCCGCGCCCGCCCGCGTGCACCTGCGCCTTGATCACCACCGTGCCGCCCAGCCGGCGTGCGATGGACTCGGCCTCGGAGGGAGTCGATGCGACGTCGCCGTCGGGCATCGGAATGCCGGCGGCCCGGAAGAGCGTGCGGCCCTGGTATTCGTGAAGGTTCATCCGGTCCCCGAATCAGGGTTCAGGCCGCCCGGAAAGTCGGTCTCCGGAGGTCGAAGCGGCGAGACAAGGTAGCGGAGGGCCTAAGCGGTAGCAAGCTCATCACTTATGGCCGACGGCCTGGACTCCGAGGATGCGTCGAAGCGCTTCGAAGGCGCGGCCGAAAGTGGCGAAGTCTCCCTGCCGGAGGGCGGAGTCGGCCATCGCGTACCAGCGCCGGGCCTCGTCCAGCTGCACCGGCAGGGTCAGCACAGCGACGCCCTGAGGCGGCTGGCCCAGGAGGCTGCGGAAGCGCCTCCTGCAGGGTGCGGCCTCCGCCCGTCCGGCGGTCGACGGCCACGTCGAACCAGATCAGGGCCAGCTCGCCGTTGGGGCTGACGGCGTACGTGGCCCGCGAAGCGCCGAGCACGCCGCCGGTCCGGAAGAAACGTACGGACCGCGCTGCGCCAGGTACCCCCGCCTTGTCGGACGGAATCGCGCAGGTCCATCAGGGGGAGGCTCCTGCCCCATCGCTGCTCGAGCTCGGACTCGCGGGTCCAGGGCGGCGGTCGAGTCCAACGAGTACAGCGATACCCGGTCCCACCCATCAGCCACCACCCCTTCGAGCAGTGAGCCAACCCTGCCATCCACCGGCTCCGTGAAGGCGACCACCGCCTCGCGACCGCCATTGGCGCGCCAGAGTTGTTCGGGAACCGGGATTTCGTCGGGCAGGGTGTCCACCTGTCCGACGGCCTGGCCGCGATGCCAGTGGGCGCGTTCGAGCACGCGGGCCTGGACCCGGAGCTGCTCCCGCGGGTAGTCGAGATCGCGGGCCAGCTCGGCGGGAATGGCCGAGGCGGGCTCGATGACTCCCGCCGAGAGCCTGGCCCAGGTTTCGGCCAGCGGATCCGCGCTGTGCCGCAGAAAGAGCCGTGTCTGGGCGCCTTCGGCGGTGACGAGGGCCAGGAAGTCAGAGCGCAGGCCGCCGATTCGCAGCCCACGCCAGGTCAGCCGCGTGCTGAGAGGAAAGGATTGGGCAACGAGCGAACCTGGACATGACCCAGGCCAGCTCTCCGCCGACCAGGCGGGGGTGCGCCTCACCCCACTCGATGAAGGGCGCGATCGCGGTGACACGCTCGACAGGATCCAGTCGCGATGCCACCCTGGTGCCGGGAGGCAGCGGAGCCAGGAGCGAACCTGCCTGAAGTGCCCACGCCATGAGGAGACGGCGACCCAACCCGCCGGCCACCGGCCCCGTGGCGCCGGTGTCGGTCACGACGGCCGGCGCCCCCGGATAGCTGGCCGTGGGAGAGAGCATGAGGCGGACACCGCCCGCGGATAGGCAAAGGTGTCAGACGCCGCATAGGAGACGGGGCCGCCGAGGGCGCTCGTCCGATCGTCGGCGATGGCCACGAGTTCCGCCGGCTGGCCGAGGGGTACACGGACCGCGAGCCAGGCGGGACGCGTCTGTCCGGCCACCGGCACGAGTCCGCGCCCCAGCCCGGCGACTGGGCTCGATTCACCGCCCACGGCGCGAAGGACCGCCGCGGAGTCCCAGATGCCGATTGGCCACGAGGTGGGGTCGCCTTTGGTGACCGGGAGGAGCGAATCGTGGACGGCGCCCAGCCCATAGGCGAGGCCGTCGAGCTGGCGGCGCACGGTGTCGGACAGCGGGTCGCGGTCGGTTCTTCCGCTGGCCAGCGCCGGAAGCAGGAAGTGTCCGATGAGCGAGGCGAAGGCCAGGACCACCCACCCGGCCAGCGCCAGCGGGGGCCGGGGGCGCCAGGCCCAGGTCAGGGTGAGCAGCGTTGCGGCGAGGGCGACACCGAAGAGGACCAGGGACACCTGGCGATGGAGCCGGTAGAGGCCGTCGGCACCGGCGCCGTTCAGCCCGGCCACCATCTCGTAGGGCTCGAGGAGATAGCCCCAGGCCAGCACCAGGGCGAGGAGCGCAAGAAGGACCCCGAGGTGACGGCGCGCCACGTCCGCGAGCGCGGGGCGGCCCTGTTCCCACTGGATGCCGCCGGCCAGCGTGTAGAGCATCGCCATGCCGCCGATGGCGAGGCAGATGAGCAGCACCGCCTCGAGGTGGGCCAGCCTCCAGAGCGGCAGCTGGGCCACGTAAACGCCGACGTCCTGGCCGAGGATCGGGTCGGTCGTGCCGTAGACCACACCGGAGAAGGCGAGGACCACGGTGCCAGTGGCGGCCGAGAGTCCTTGCCCCACGAGCACGCCGGCGACCAGGCCGAGGACGACGAGAAGGCGCTGGATGTCGCCGGAGCTGAGGGCCTCGCGGATTTCCAGATTGCCGATGCGCCGCGGTACCTCGAGCGAGCGGATGACCCGGCCGAAGACCGCGAGGTTGCCGATGCACCAGGCGGACGCGATCAGCACGCCGAGGCCTTCGAGGGCGAGCCGCCGCAGGTGCCACTGGAGGACGAGGGTGGCCGCCGGGGCGGAAATGGCCCGGCTCCACCAGAGATCGCTCAGGAAGGAGGAAAGCCAGCGGCCGGCGAAGAGGACCCCGACGACGACCGCCAGCAGGAGGGTGATCCGCCGGCCCCGGGGCGACATCGTGTCAGGCCCGGACGCCCTGCGTGGCCAGCCAGTCGGTGACCTCGCGGCGGTAGTCAGCGAGCGAGGCCTCGTCTGTGGCTTCGAAGCGCATCACGAGAATCGGCTGGGTGTTCGAGGAGCGCACCAGTCCCCATCCGTGGGGGAAGGTCATGCGGACACCGTCGATCGTGTTGACCGGGTAGCGCGCGGCGAAATGGCGGGCCGCCCGCTCGACGATGGCGAACTTGGCGTCATCCGGACAGTCCACCCGGATCTCGGGGGTCGCGAAGGTCCGGGGCAGATCGGCCAGCAGGCGCCCGAGTCCTCCCGGCTGGTCGGCGACCAGCTCGAGCAGGCGGGCCGCGGCGAACAGCGCGTCGTCGAATCCGTACCAGTCGCCCCCGAAGAACATGTGGCCGCTCATCTCCCCGGCGAGCGGCGCGCCCTCCTCCTTCATCTTCGCCTTGATCAGCGAATGACCGGTCTTCCAGAGCACCGGGCGCGCGCCGGCGGCCGTCAGGGCCTGGGGAAGGACCTCCGAGCACTTCACGTCGAAGATCACCGGGGTGCCGGGACCGAAGCGGCGGACGGCATCGCGGCCGAAGAGGACGAGCAGCTGGTCGCCGAAGATGACCTGCGCCCGTCTCGTCGACCGCCCCGATCCGGTCGGCGTCGCCATCGAAGGCGATTCCCAGCTCGGCGCCGGTCCGCCGCACCTCTGCCTGGAGGTCGCGGAGATTCTCGATAACGGTCGGATCGGGATGATGATTGGGAAAGGTGCCGTCCGACTCGCAGAAGAGCGGCACAACATCCGCCCCGAGAGCGCGCAGGGTCGCAACGGCGACGAGGCTTCCCGCCCCGTTGCCGCAGTCCACCACCACCTTGACCGAACGGGCGAGCCGGTGCCGCGACACGATCGCCTCGCGATACCGCTGGAGCACCGAGCCGTCGCTGGTCTCGCGCCCGGCCCCGCTGCGCCACGATTCGGCCGTGATCATGTCGTGGAGGGCGAGGATCGCATCGCCGTGCACCGAATCGCCGGCGAGCACCATCTTGAAGCCGTTGAATTCGGGAGGATTGTGGGACCCGGTGACCTGGAGGCCACCGTCGCTGCCCAGGGCGTGAACCGCGTAATAGAGCGCCGGAGTCGGGCAGCACTCCGACATCCACCGCGATACCGCCGGCGGAAACGATGCCGGCGCGAACCGCGGCGGCAAGAGAACCGCCCGAGGGACGGTTGTCGCGGCCGACCGCGAGGGTCGGCGCCCGTCCCAGCCGCGTCCAGGCGGCCGTGGCAAAGGCCCGGCCCAACGCCTGGGCCAGAGGCGGAGTCAGTTCACGGTCGACAACACCGCGGACGTCGTATTGGCGGAAGATGGAGCGGGGGACCTGCACCAGGCGGCCTAGCGGGCGGGGCCGCCGGGCCCCAGGGTCGAGACGGCAGATCGAGCTCCGCTGGCCACGCCACGGAGGAGGCCGCCGGGCCAGATGCCGAGTGCCAGCACCGCCGCCACCGTGCCGATCAGGACCAGCCGCGCGGGAAGGAGCACCCGATGATCGCGGTGGACCAGGGGGGCGCTGGGCGGCCGCATGTACATCGCCATCACGACCGGCAGATAATAGCCCGCGGAGACTACGCTGGTGAGCACGAGGATCACCGCCAGCGCCGTCTTCCCCTGGGTGACGGCACCCAGCAGGATGAACCACTTGCCGATGAAGCCCAGGGTGCCGGGGAACCCGAGCAGCGAGAGCATGCAGACGCTGAGCGCGAAGGCGAGCCACGGCCGCTCCCCGGCGAGTCCGGCGATGTCATCCAGGGTCAGGTCGCGTTCGCCATGGCGGCCGAGGGCGGCGAGGAGGGCGAAGGCGGCCAGCGTGGTCAGCGAGTAGCCGAGCAGGTAGACCATCAGCGCGGCCAGGCCGAGCGGTGTTCCGGTGAGCAGCGCGACGAGCAGGTAGCCGGCGTGTGCCACGGAGCTGTAGGCCAGCATCCGCTTGAGCTGCTTCTGGGCCAGCGCCACCACGTTGCCCAGGATCATCGTGAGGATCGCCAGGGCGGACAGGACCGGCTGCCAGACGGTGGCGGCGTCGGGAAAAGCGACGACCAGGATCCGGGCCAGGGTCACGAATGCCGTGGCCTTGACTGCGGTGACCATGAAGCCGGTGACCGGCGTCGGAGCGCCGTCGTAGACGTCGGGGGCCCACATGTGGAAGGGCACCGCCGCCACCTTGAAGGCGAATCCGATCAGCAGCAGCGCGAGCCCCGCCCCGGCGGCCAGAGGCAGCACACCGCCCGCCAGCTGGGCCCCGGCCAGCGCCAGGTTGGTGGTGCCGGTCGAGCCATAGAGCAGGGCGATGCCGTAGAGCAGGAAGGCCGAGGCGAAGGCGCCCACCAGGAAGTACTTGAGGCCCGCCTCGCTCGAGGCCGGGTCGCGCCGGTCATAGCCGGCCAGGACGTAGACCGCCACCGACATCGTCTCCAGGCCCAGGAAGATGACGATGAGGTCCTGGGCGGCCACCATGAACAGCATGCCGATGGTGGCGAAGAGCAGGAGCGGGTAATACTCCGGCGCGGTCATCTCCTCGCGCTCGAGGTAGTCGAGCGAGAGAAGGACCGAGGCGGCCGCAGCCAGCAGCACGAGCAGGCTGGCGAGGTAGCGCCAGGCATCGAGCGTGACCACTCCCGGGCTCCCGCTGCTGGCCGCACCGGAGCGCCAGAGCCAGGCCTCGGCCAGCGCGGCGAGGGCGATGCTGCCGAGGGACAGCCACCCCGCCAGGCGTGCGTCGCGGGAGCCGCCGTGGCGCCACGCGACCACCAGCAGGACGACGAGGGCGCAGAGGCTGAGCACGACCTCGGGAGTGATGGCGAGGACGATGCCGAGCGGTGTGGTGAGATCGAGCGGCATCAGCGGGGCTCCTGCGCCCGGTGCCCGTTCGCGGGCTGATCGAGTCCGGGCCGGGCCAGATCGAGATAGTGCTGGGCCGAGACCTCCATCCGGTCGAGGATCGGCCGGGGATAGACCCCGATCCAGACCATCCCCGCGACCAGCGGCAGGATCACGCAGAGCTCGCGCACCGAGAGGTCCGTGAGCCCCGCGTTGGCGGGATTGTCCAGCGGACCGAGCAGGACGCGCTGCACCGCCCAGAGCAGGTAGGCCGCGGCGAAGATCACGCCGGTGGTGGCCAGACCGGTGGCCCACGGGTGGCGGCCGAAGCTGCCCAGGAGCACGAGGAATTCGCCGACGAAGCCGTTGAGCCCCGGGACGGCGATCGAGGCAAGCGCGGTGATCGTGAAGAGGATCGCGAAATGGGGCATGACCCGGGCCAGCCCGCCGAAGTCGCTGATCAGCCGGGTGTGGCGTCGCTCATAGATCATCCCGATCAGGAGGAACAGCGCCCCGGTCGAGAGGCCGTGATTGAGGCCGATCATCAGGGCGCCCTGGACGCCCTGGATGGTGCCCGACCAGATGCCGAGCATCGCGAAGCCGAGGTGGCTGACGGAGGAGTAGGCCACCAGCTTCTTGAGGTCCGGCTGCACCATCGACACCAGTGCCCCGTAGATCACCCCGGTGACGGCCAGCGTCACCGCCAGGCTGGTGACGAAGGGGCTGAAGGCCACCGTCGGGAAGAAGGGGATGGCGAACCGGAGGAAGCCGTAGGTCCCCATCTTGAGCAGCACGCCGGCCAGAAGCACGCTGCCGGCGGTGGGCGCCTGCACGTGGGCGTCGGGAAGCCAGGTGTGGAACGGGAAGACCGGCACCTTGATGGCGAAGGCCAGCGCGAAGGCGGCGAAGAGCCAGGGGCCGCTGGTCCGGAAGATCGGGGCGTGGGCCAGCAGGTCCTCGTAGCCGAAGGTCACGCTGCCGGTGGCGTGCGCCGCCTGCCAGACCATGAGCAGGATCGCCACCAGCATCAGCAGCGACCCGAAGAAGGTGTAGACGAAGAACTTGATCGCCGCGTAGAGCCGCGTCGGTGCCGCCCCAGATCCCGATGATGAAGTACATCGGGATCAGCATCACTTCCCAGAAGACGTAGAAGACGAAGAGGTCGAGCGCGACGAACACCCCGAGCATGCCCGTGAGCAGGGTCAGCAGGAGGGCGTAATAGGGCCGCTGGCGTTCGTGGATGTATTCCCAGCTGGACAGGACGGCCAGCGGGGTCAGCGCCGTGGTCAGCAGCACCAGCATGAGCGAGATGCCGTCCAGGCCCACCCGGTACCATGATCCCCCAGTCGGGGAGCCACGGCAGGTTCTGGGTGAACTGCATCGCCGCGTTCGAGGGATCGTAGGCCCACCAGAGCCCGAGCGACAGGACGAACTCCACCAGGCTGAACACCAGGGCCGTCGTCCCGGAGGCGGCGCGACGGGCACGAACATGACGCCCAGCGCCCCCACCAGCGGGAGGATGAGGAGCGCGCTCACCACCCAGCGCTCGTAGCCGATCGAAGCGAGAAACTCAGTCATGGGGTCTCAGCGCACCACCGTTGCGATCACGTAGATGGCGCCCACCACGAAGAGCGCGAGATAGAACCCCACCTGCCCCGACTGCAGCCGCCCGCCTAGCCAGCCCGACCGCCCGGGTGGCGCCGGCCGTCCCGTTGACGCCGGCGCCATCCACCAGCTTCTCGTCGACGGTCTTCCAGAGGAACCGGTCGGAGAAGGCGATCAGCGGCTGCACGATGAGCGCGGCGTAGATCTCGTCCACGTAGTACTTGTGGAACAGCACCTTCCAGAATCCGGTGTCGGCCGGCGCATCGTGGGCCCGCACGATCGGCGAGTCGCCATCGTCGCCCGCCACCCGGCCACCAGCCCAGCCACCGCGATGAACACCGCCAGCCCCACGAGTCCCAGCTCGGTGCCGTGCGGGAGCTCGGCGGCGAGCGCACCGGTCTGCTGGCGGATGACCTGCGAGGCTGCGGTGACCGGCTCGAGCCAGTGCTCCAGCCAGGCGTGGCCGCCGACGAATTCGGGGAGGTTGATGATGCCCGCCGCCGAAGGCCAGCACCCCGAGCACCACCAGCGGGCCCGTCATGATCCACGGCGCCTCGTGGAGGTGCTTCGCCTCCTCGGCGCCGGTGCGATTCTGCCCGAAGAAGGTCATCGCCATCAGGCGGGCCATGTAGAAGGCGGTGAGCAGTGCGGCGGCGATGCCCATGAACCAGAAGAGCCAGTAGATCGGCTGCCGCTGCCCCACGGCGAAGGTGGCGCCGAGGATCTCGTCCTTCGAGAAGAAGCCCGAGAACGGCGGCACCCCGGCGATCGCGAGGGTTGCGATGCCCATCAGCGTGCCGGTGACCGGGAGGTACCGGATCAGCCCGCCCATGTTCCGCATGTCCTGCGCATCGTCGTGGGCGTGGGTCGCGTGGTAGGCGTGGTGCATGGCGTGGATCACGCTGCCCGACCCGAGGAACAGCAGCGCCTTGAAGAAGGCGTGGGTCACCAGGTGGAAGACGCCGGCGGCGATGGCGCCGCTCCCGACGCCCATGAACATGTAGCCCAGCTGCGAGACGGTCGAATAGGCCAGCACCTTCTTGATGTCGTACTGCCGCAGGGCGATCGTCGCCGAGAAGAGCGCCGTCAGGGCGCCGACCCCGGTCACCACGGTGCCCGACGAGCGGCGCCATGGCGAACAGCACGTTGGTCCGGGCCACGAGGTAGACGCCGGCGGTGACCATGGTGGCGGCGTGGATCAGGGCCGAGACGGGGGTCGGGCCGGCCATAGCGTCCGGCAGCCAGATATAGAGCGGGATCTGGGCCGACTTGCCGGCGCAGCCCAGGAAGAGGAACAGCGTGATCGCGGTGACCATCCCGCCGCCGGCGATGAGCCTGAGCGGGGCATCGGCTGAGCACCGTGGTGAACTCGAGGCTGCCCATCGACTGCCAGACCAGGAACATCGCGATCAGGAAGCCGAAGTCGCCGATCCGGTTGACGATGAACGCCTTCTTGCCGGCGTCGGCGTTGGCCTTCTCGGTGAACCAGAAGCCGATCAGGAGGTAGGAGCAGAGGCCCACCCCTTCCCAGCCGATGAACATGATCGGGAAGCTGGAGCCCAGCACCAGCACCAGCATGAAGAGCGATGAAGAGGTTGAGGTAGGCGAAGAAGCGCGCGAACCCTTCGTCCTCCCACATGTACCCGACCGCGAAAAGATGGATCAGGCGCCCCGACGCCGGTGACGACCAGCACCATGACCGCGGAGAGGTGATCCAGCTGGAGCGCGACGTCGACCTTGAGGCTCTCGACCGGCAGCCAGGTCCAGAGCGTCCCCACCACCGCGCCCTCGGCCCCCTCGAGTGCGGGCAGCAGCCGGAGGACCGCGATGGCGAAGGCGGCCAAGCATCACGCCCGGGCCGATCAGGGCCACCGCCCGGCGCGCCTTCGGGGCCCAGAGCGCCAGCGCGCCGTTGAGCAGGAAGCCGAGCAGGGGAAGGCCGAGGACGGCCCCGCCCCACCGGGCGACGACGTCCGCCGCACCGGTATCGCCTGCGGCGACCGCGGCGGCCGCGGCGAGAGGCAGGAGCGAAGGGGTCATCAGCCCTTGAGCAGATTGATGTTCTGGAGGTCGATGCTGCGGGAGTGTCGGAACATCGCCAGGATCATGGCGAGGCCCACCGCGGCCTCGGCGGCGGCCACCGTCATCACGAAGAAAACGATGATCTGGCCGCTGAGACCGTGGACCTGGGCAAAGCGCCACGAACGACAGGTTCACCGCATTGAGCATCAGCTCGATGCACATGAAGAGCACCAGGGCGTTCCGGCGCACCAGCACGCCGAGCGACGCCGATCGCGAACAGCATCGCGGAGACCAGGAGGGCGGGTCCGAGCAGCATCGTCAGACCTTCCGCTTGGCGAGGACGACGGCGCCGACCATCGCGGCCAGCAGCAGGACCGAGGTCAGTTCGAAGGGCACCAGCCATTGGGCGAAGAGCGGCTGCGCGACGGCGCCCACCACTCCCTGCTGGGCCGTGGCCGCGTTGCCTGCCGCGGCGCCGGGGAAGACCACCGATCGGATCGGTCAGGAGGGGGGTCCGGGTGAACTCGAGCGCCAGCCGTTCCGGCGAGTAGCGCCGGAGCACCATCAGCTCCGTCAGGAGGCTGGCGCCCATCACCGTGCCCGCGATCCACGCCCCGGGGCCGCGGAGGTCGGACGGCGCCTTGTCGAGATTGAGCAGCATGATGACGAACAGGAAGAGCACCATGACCGCGCCGGCGTAGACCAGGATCTGGATGATGGCCACGAACTGCGGCGCCGAGCAGCAGGAAGAGGCCCGCCAGCGCCACCATGGTGGAGACCAGCCAGATGGCCGAGGACGACGGGATTGCGCCGGGTGATGCAGAGCAGCGCGGAGACGATCGCGTTCGCGGCGAAGGCGTAGAAGAGGAATGGTGATCATCTATTCGCCCCGGGGATCGGCCGGGTCCCACAGCGTGGACACCGGGTGGGTCTGGGCGCAGAGCCGCTCGAGGTCGTAGACGAACCGGGTCCGGCTGTACTCGGAGTTCTCGTAGTGCACCCCGACGTGGATGGCCTCCTCGGGGCAGACTTCCTGGCAGTAGCCGCAGAAGACGCAGCGGAACTCGTCGATCTCGTAAATCAGCGGGTAGCGGTTGCCCTCCTCGTCCTCGCCGGGGACCAGCTTGATGCAGTTGGCGGGGCAGATCTGCGGGCAGAGGCCGCAGGCCACGCACTTGGCCCGCCCCTGCTCGTCGGTGAGCATCCGGTGGGTGCCGCGCCAGCGCTGCGAAATGGTCCAGTCGTCGGTGCTCTTCTGCTCGGGGTACTGCATCGTGACCGGAGTCCGGAAGAGGTGCCGGAAGGTGAGCGACATCCCCTTGAGGGCCGCCCGGACGTAGCTGACCCCTTCCTCGGGGCGCTTCATGACCTTGACGCCGATTGCCATGACTGACCTCTAGGCCGCACGACCCTGCCGGCGTGGAGCCGGCACGGGCCTGCGATAGGAGCCGCGGACCAGGGTGCCGCGGTCGAGCACGCGGAAAACCAGGAACAGGACAGGAAGGTTGATGACGAAGAGCGCGAGGTTGCGGGTCCACTGCGCGGCGCCGGCCAGGAGGGCATCCACCCCCCAGACCGCGCCCGCGATGAGCAGAAGGTAGGCCAGCGAGATCGGAAGCAGGACCTTCCATCCCAGCGCCATGAGCTGGTCGAAGCGGAAGCGGGGCAGCGTCCAGCGCAGCCAGATGAACAGGAAGATCAGCGCCGCGACCCGCGCGAAGAAGAAGGCACCGGTCACCAGCGTCTGCAGCAGCCCGCCCTGTTCATCCCAGGTGGTGAAGGGGATTCCCCAGCCGCCCAGGAAGAGGGTGCTGAACATCATCGACGCCGTGAGCATGTTGGCGTACTCGGCGATGAAGAAGGCCGAGAACTTCATGGCGCTGTACTCGGAGTGATACCCCGCCACCAGCTCCGATTCGGCCTCGGGAAGATCGAACGGCAGCCGGTTGGTCTCCGCCAGGCTCGACACCATGAAGACGAAGGCCGACAGCGCGAGCGGGAAGATGAACCAGCCGAACGGGCCCTGCTGCTGGCGGGTCACGATTTCGGACAGCGAGACGTTGCCGGTCAGGAGCAGGATCGGGACCAGCGAGAGCCCCAGGGCGATCTCGTAGGAGATCATCTGGGCGCTGGCCCGGAGCCCGCCCATCAGGCTGTACTTGTTGTTCGACGACCATCCCGCCAGCGCAATTCCGTAGACGCCCAGCGAACTGAAGGCGAGGACGAAGAGGAACCCGACCGGCAGGTCGGCCACGGCCATGCTGGTCATGCCGTCGAAGGCGAAGCGTCCCAGCGGTCCCAGGGTGAAGTCGAAGTGAACCGGCAGCGGAGCACCCCACGCGATGACCATCGGCAGCGCCATGGCCGGTAAGAGCGCCAGGGCCGGCGCCAGCACGAAGAGCAGCTTGTTGGAGCTGCCCGGGATCATCTCTTCCTTGAGAATGTTCTTGATCCCGTCGGCCACCGGCTGGAGGATCCCGCGGGGACCGGCCCGGTTGGGGCCCAGGCGGTCCTGCATCCAGGCGCAGAGCCAGCGCTCGAGCAGCGTGGTGTAGGCCACCACCACGAGCACGAACAGGAACGAGATCAGCAGCTTGACGATGGTGACCAGCAGGAAGCCCTTGAGGTCCGGCGTCATCGGGCCGCTCCCGCCGGCGCGGCCGCTCCGCCGGCCGCGACTCGGCCGCCGAGGCCGAGGGCCGCGTACGAAAGTCCGCCCAGCGCCGCCGTGCCGTCGGCGATGGCGTCAAAGGCTTCCGAGGCGGTCGCCGCGACGTCGGCCCCCGGCGCGAGCAGGGCCGTGGTCTCGGCCGCGATCCACCAGGCCGGACGCGCCATCCCCGGCGCGCTCCTCCCCTGCTGGTAGCGCTGGACGCGGCCGTCGCGATTGACGAAGGTGCCGTGCTCCTCGGCGACGTTGGTGATGGGCAGCACCAGCGCGGCGCTGTCCAGCACCTGCGCTTCCGTGGTGCCCAGCACCACCACCGCCCCCGCGCCCGCGACCTTCGCCGCCTCGGCGCCGGTCAGCTCGACGTCCACCAGCAGGGCGAGCGCTGCGCTGGCCGCGGCCTTGACCGCCCCGTCCCAGTCCGTCGAGTAGCCCAGCATCGCGGCGCCGGTCCCGTTGGGCGCGCGCTCCCTGCGGAGCGACAGGTTGGGCACGCCCGCCAGCGGTTCTTCCTCGCCGATCGGGATGCGCACTGCGGCGGTGACGGACTTGCCGTCCACCATCTTCCTGAGGAGACCCAGCGACTCCACCGAGGCGCCCGCCGAGGCGAGGATCACCACCGGGCCACGGGCGTCGCCGCACCAGCGCCGCGAGGCGGCCCAGCGCCGCGTCCCAGTCGGTGGCGCCGAGCCGCCCGTCCATCCTGACCAGCGGCGCCTCGATCCGGTCGCCGCGGTTCATCCACCGGTAATGCATCCGCCCGGTGTCGCAGATGAAGTGACGGTTGACGTCGAGGTTGGGGCGGGGCCGGATCCGGACCACCGTGCTGTCGCGGGTGTCGAGGGTGACGTTGCAGCCCTGGCTGCAGCCGGTGCAGACGCTGGCGGTGTGATCCAGGTCCCAGGCCCGCGCCTTGTGCAGGAAGTCCTTGGAGAGCAGCGAGCCGACCGGGCAGAGGTCGACCACGTTGCCTGCCCAGGGGTGATCCAGCAGCTGCGACTCGTCGATGCCGATGTAGGCCCGGTCGCCGCGGTTGGAGACGTTGAGCACCGGCGTCCCGGCCACGTCGTCCATGAACCGGACGCAACGGGTGCAGAGAATGCACCGGTTGGTCGACGTAGAGGATGTCGGGCCCGAAGTCCTCCACCGGGTTGAACCGCTTGGCGTACTCGCTGTACCGGGTGTTCGCCCTGCCCTCCTGGAACACGTAGTTCTGCAGCTCGCACTCCCCGGCCTGGTCGCAGATCGGGCAGTCGAGCGGGTGATTGATGAGCAGGAACTCGAGCACGCCCTCGCGCGCCTTCCTGGCACTCGTCGCTGTCGGTGTGCACCACCTGCCCCTCGGCCACGGTCGTGACACAGGCCGGCATCAGCTTGGGCGCC
Organism: uncultured Gemmatimonadales bacterium; assembly: GCA_963724265.1. GTDB lineage: Bacteria > Gemmatimonadota > Gemmatimonadetes > Gemmatimonadales > GWC2-71-9 > DATEHG01. Next base: position 503,711 of record CAVRTU010000005.1, on the reverse strand, counting down.
TTCTCGACCTCCACCAGGCACATCCGGCAGACCGCCGGCGACGGCAGCGAGGGATGGTAGCAGTAGTGCGGCACCAGGACGCCCGCCTGCTTGGCCGCCTCGATGATGCTGGTCCCCTTGGGGACGCTGACGCTGAGCCCGTCGATGGTCAGCGTGACGAGATCGCTCATGCGTGCACCAGCGCCGGCTTCCGCTGTCCGCTCAGGTAGGCCTCGAACTCACCGCGGAACTTCTGGATCCCGCTCACGACCGGGGCGGCGCAGGAGTCGCTCAGCACGCAGATCGTCTTGCCGGTCATGTTGTCGGCCAGGTCGAGCAGCAGGTCGAGGTCCTGCGACTTGCCCTGCCCCGCGAGGATCCGCTCCATGATCCGGTGGGTCCACCCGGTGCCCTCGCGGCACTGGGTGCACTGGGCGCAGGACTCCTCGGCGTAGAACCGGGTCAGCCGCATGATCTGGTAGACCATGTCGGTGGTGTCGTCCATCACGATCATGCCGGCCGAGCCGAGCATCGAGCCGCTGGCCACGACCCCCTCGTAGTCGAGCAGGCAGCGATCGACCTCCTCGGCGTTCATGATCGGCACCGAGGAGCCGCCGGGGATGACCGCCTTGAGCGTCCGGCCCGGGCGCATCCCGCCGCACATGTCGAAGATCAGGTCCTTCATCGGCGTGCCCATCGTGACCTCGTAGTTGCCGGGCTTCTGGACGTGGCCGCAGACCGAGATCAGCTTGGTGCCGGTGCTCTTGGGATTGCTGAGGCAGAGGCCCTTGTACCAGGCGGCGCCCCGATTGAGGATGTGCGGCACCGCGGCGAGGGTCTCGACGTTGTTGATCGTCGTGGGCCGGGCGAAGAGCCCCGCCGCCGCCGGGAAGGGCGGCTTGATCCGCGGATTGCCGCGCTTGCCCTCGATCGAGTTCATCAGCGCGGTCTCTTCGCCGCAGATGTAGGCCCCGGCGCCGCGGTGCAGGATCAGGTCGATCCGCTTGCCGCTGCCGAAGACGTTGGCGCCCAGCGCCCCCGCGGCGTAGGCCTCCGCGATGGCCTGCTCCATGTACTTCCACGGCTCGGTGAACTCGCCGCGGATGTAGATGTAGCCCACGCTCGGCCCCGATGGCGTGGCAGGCGATGGCGCAGCCCTCGATCAGGCGCGTGCGGCGTCCAGCGCATGATCTCCCGGTCCTTGAAGGTGCCGGGCTCCGATTCGTCGGCGTTGCAGCAGAGGTAGTGCGGCTGGGTGACTTCCTTGGGCATGAAGCTCCACTTCAGGCCGGTGGGAAACCCCGCCCCGCCGCGCCCCCGGAGCCCCGACTCCTTGACCTCGTTGATCACCGCGTCGCGGCTCATGCCGAGCGCCTTCTTCAAGGCCTCGTAGCCGCCGCGCTTGACCCACCCGTCGAAGCTCCGCGCCTGCGCGTCGCCGAAGTACTTCGAGAGGATCGACCGTCTCCTTCGGGATGACTGGGATGCGGAAAACCCATTACTTGTACCCCTGGATCAGGCCCGGCACCCGCTCGGGCGTGACCCCTTCGATGAAATCGTTGTCGATCAGGATCGGGGTCGCGAAGCCGCAGGCCCCGAGGCACTCCGTTTCGACCACCGTGAAGCGGCCGTCGGGGCTGGTCGCCCCCAGCTCACCGCACCCGGTCGCCTTGAGGAGGGCCCGCACCACGTCTTCCGCCCCGCACATGTTGCAGGGCGAGGTGGTGCAGACCATGCACGAAGTGCCGCCCCACCGGGTGGGTGTGGTACATCGTGTAGAAGGTCACCACCCCCTTCACGTAGGCCGGCGTCAGGCCGAGCACCTCGGCCACCTCGGCGATCCCCTGCTCGGGGATCCAGCCGCGGGCCTCCTGCACCATCCAGAGCGCGGGAAGGAGGCAGGCCTGCTTGGTCTCGTACCTGGCGAAGAGCGCCTCGAGCCGGGCCTTCGTGGCCCCGGTGAAGACCGGCTGGTAGTCCGCCGTCGCGTGCGCCGTGGCGACGCCGCCCGGAGTGGCGCTCATCGGTCGATCTCTCCCATGACGATGTCCACGCTGGCGTTGATGGCGATCACGTCCGACAGGAGCGCGCCCTCGCAGAGATTGGGGAGGCTCGCCAGGTTGATGAAGGAGGGCGGGCGGATTCGCCAGCGGACCGGCTTGGCGGTGCCGTCGGAGACGAAGTAGTAGCCCAGCTCGCCCTTGGGATTCTCGATGCCCACGTAGGCCTCGCCCACCGGGGCGGGGACGCCATCCATCACCTGCTTGAAGTGATAGATCATCGCTTCCATGTCGCTCATGGCCCGCGACTTGGGCGGCAGGATGACGCGGTGATCGTCCACGTTGAGCGGCCCGGGCTTGAGCTCCGCCAGCGCCTGGTCGAGGATCCGCACCGACTGGTACATCTCCTCCATCCGGCAGAGGTAGCGATCGTAGCAGTCGCCGTGCTCGCCGACCGGCACGTCGAAGTCGTAGCGCTCGTAGCCGAGGTACGGCTGGTCCTTCCGGACGTCGAAGGCGACGCCCGAGGCGCGGAGCATCGGGCCCGAGAGCGAGTAGTTGATCGCCTCCTCGGCGGAGATGGCGCCGACCCCCTGGTTGCGGCCGCACCAGATGGCGTTCCGGGTGAACATCGTGTCCACTTCATCCAGCACCCTGGGAAAGGTGCGGCAGAAGTCACGGAGCCGAGTCGTCCCAGCCCTCCGGGATGTCGGCCATCATGCCGCCGACCCGGGTGATGCTGGTGGTCATCCGGGCCCCGGTCCAGGCCTCGACCAGGTTGTAGACCCGCTCCCGCTGTTGAAAAGTCCAGAGGAACGGGGTGAAGGCGCCGATGTCGATGCCGGTGGTGCCGATCCAGACCAGGTGCGAGATGATCCGGGACAGCTCGCAGGCGATGACCCGGAGCACCCGGCACCGCTCGGTGATCTCGATCCCCATCAGCTTCTCGGCCGCGAGCGCGAGGCAGACGTTGTTCGACGAGCGGCGAGAGGTAGTCGGTGCGGTCGGTGAGCGGGATGATCTGGTTGTAGTGCCGGTACTCGCCCAGCTTCTCGAAGCCGCTGTGCAGGTAGCCGACGTGCGGAATCACCTTCACCACCGGCTCGCCGTCGAGCTCCACCACCAGCCGGAGCACGCCGTGGGTGGCGGGGTGCTGGGGGCCGATGTTGATCAGCATGTGCTCGTCGTGCAGATCGTCGTCCGGGTCTTCGAGACGCGGCACGCCGAGGGGGACCTGGACCGACGTCGCCCCTGGCGTCGAGCCCGGGCGTGGTCAGACGGTATTCGACGGTCCGGGTGCTCATCCGACCTTCCCCCGTTCGCCCCGCGCCAGGCGCGCCTGGACGTCGGCCGGAGAGTTCACCCTAGGTGTCGGCGATGGACAGCTCCTCCAGGGAGTAGTGCGCCTCGGGGTTGGCGGCCAGCGCCTGCCGGGTCTGCTCGGCCCGGCTGAAGCGGCCGCGCAGCGGGAAGTCCTTCCGGAGCGGATAGCCCTCGGCGATAGGTCTCCCACATCAGGATCCGGCGGAGATCGGGGTGGCCCCGGAAGGTCGACGCCGAACATGTCGAAGACCTCGCGCTCCAGCCAGTCGGCGCCCTTCCAGAGGTCGTAGACCGAATCGACCTCGAGGGGCTGGGCCTTGTCGAGCTCGATCTTGACCCGGAGGTCGGCCTTGCGGGCCAGCGACCGCAGCTGGTAGACAGACCTCGAGCGGGCGCTCGACGTCGCGGTACTCCACCGCGGTGACGTCGGTGAGGTAGTCGAACCGCTGGGCCGGGTCGTCGCGCAGCCAGGCGAGGATCTCGTGGGCCCGGTCGCCGCGCCACGTGGACGATCGTGTCGCCGCAGGACTCCCAGACCCGCGGTCACGGCCGCGCCGAAGCGCGCCTGCAGGGCGGCGGCGGAAGTCGGCGCCGCTCACGCCGACCTCGTCTGGTGCACGGAGTTGCCGAACGGCTCGGACAGTTCGTCGATCCGGGCCGGCGGCAGGAACAGCCCGTCGGGGCCCAGCGACCTGCTCGCGCCGCAGCTCGGTATCGGACAGGCGCTCGCCCGCGATCTTCTTCTGGAGCAGCATGATGCGCGTAGAGCAGCCCCTCCGGACGGGGCGGACAGCCGGGGACGTAGACGTCCACCGGGATGATGGTGTCGATCCCCTGCACCATCGCGTAGGTGTCGAAGATGCCGCCGGAGGAGGCGCAGGCGCCCATGGAGATCGCCCACTTGGGCTGCGGCATCTGGTCCCAGATCCGCCGGATGACCGGGGCCAGCTTGAAGGGCAGCCGGCCGGCGCAGATCAGCACGTCGGCCTGGCGCGGCGAGAAGGCCTGGCGCTCCATGCCGAACCGGGCCAGGTCGAACCGGCTGGCCGCGGTGGCCATGAACTCGATGGCGCAGCAGGCGGTGCCGAACGGCATCGGCCAGAGCGAGCGGGTGCGGCCCCAGTTGACCAGCTCGGAGAGCCGGGTCAGCAGGACAGTTCGAGGAGACCGCGGAGATCTCGGTGCTGTCCTCGGCGGCGGCGGGCTGGTTCAATCCCATTCGAGCGCTCCCCGCTTCCAGACGTAGATGTACCCCGCGACGAGGATGGCCATGAAGACGACCATCTCGAGCATCAGGAAGCCGCGGAGCGGCGTCAGCTGCTGGAAGGCCGCGGCCCAGGGAATCAGGAACACCGCCTCGACGTCGAAGATGATGAACAGCACCGCCACCAGGTAGAACTTGACGGAGAACCGCTCCCGCGCGTCCACCAGCACCGGCATCCCCGATTCATAGGGGGCGAGCTTGGTGGGCGTCTTGCGCCACAGGCGGAGCGCCCAGGAGGCCAGGTGCGAGGAGGCCAGCATCCCGACCGCGTTGAGCAGTGACAGTCCGAGAATGAAGAGGACGGGCAGGTACGGCTTCAGCATGCGGAAGCGCTTCCCTTGAAAGGCTTTGACCCGGTCAGGCCCGGGGGAAAAAGTAACGGGACGGGCAGATCGAGTCAACCCGATCGTATATTCGGCAGTCCCTAACCCTTCCGATACCATGTCCATCAAGTCCGACCGCTGGATCCGCCGCATGGCCCGGGAGCACGGCATGATCGAGCCCTTCACCGACGGCCAGGTGCGGGCCGGGGCCATCTCCTACGGCGTGTCTTCCTATGGCTACGACATGCGGGTGGCCCCCGAGTTCAAGATCTTCACCAACGCGCTGTCCGCGATCGTGGACCCCAAGCACTTCGACGCCCGAAGCTTCGTCGAGTTCACCGGCGACGTCTGCATCGTTCCGCCCAACAGCTTCGCGCTGGCCCGCTCGGTGGAGTACTTCCGCATCCCGCGCAACGTCCTGACGATCTGCGTCGGGAAGTCGACCTATGCCCGCTGTGGCATCATCACGAACGTCACCCCGTTCGAGCCGGAGTGGGAAGGCCATGTGACCCTCGAAATCAGCAACACGACCCCGCTGCCGGCGAAGGTCTACGCCAACGAGGGCATCTGCCAGGTGCTCTTCTTCGAGGCCGACGACGACGACATCTGCGAAACCAGCTACAAGGACAAGAAGGGCAAGTACCAGGGCCAGAAGGGCGTGACGCTGCCAAAGCTTTGAGCCATTGTAAGTGATTGAAACGCAGAGACGCGGAGGACGCAGAGAGGGCCATGGTGTGCGACCCCTCTGCGATCTCTGCGTCTCTGCGTTTCACTCAACCGCCCATTTTGGGGGCCGGACCATTACATTCAAAACCCGGCTGGCGTCGGGTGGTCCCGGCGGAAACTCTGGACCGGCAAATCCGTCGGGGGTCCCAGCTAGGCTCGGACCCCCTTTTCCTTATACCAGTGAAGGATCGATGCGCGCATTTCTAGCTCTTTCCCTGCTTGTCGCTGTTCCGCTCGCTGCCCAGAACCCGCCCGCCCCTCCGACCCCGGCCCCTCCGGGTGGAGCGAGGCCCGCCCCGGCCGCCCCGGCCCCCTCGACGATCAAGCCGCCAGTGACCGACGACGGCATCTGGCAGCCGCTGGAGCTGGCCGCGCCGAACATGATCCGGCGCCCCGACGGCGCCCCGGGTTCGGCCTACTGGCAGCAGCGGGCCGACTATACCATCCGGGCGACGCTGGACACCGCGACCAGGAGCCTCTCGGGCACCGAATCGATCCGGTACACCAACAATTCGCCCGACACGCTGCGATCGGTCTGGATGCAGCTGGACCAGAACCTGTTCCGGCCCGGCAGCGTCGGCTCGATGCTGAACGCGCAGGAAAGCCGCTTCGGCGGCGCCGGGTTCCAGGGCGGGTTCGAGATCGAGAGCATCACCCAGGGCGCCGTGGTCACCCCGCCCGGGGTCCGCAAGCCAGGGCCGACCAAGCCGGGGGCTGTCGCCTCCGCGCCTACCCAGCCTCTCAAGAGCCGGACCGACGACACGATGATGGAGGTCGACCTGGCGCAGCCGCTGCCCCCCAGGCAATCCATCCAGATCAACATCACCTATCACTTCAACGTGCCCGAGCACGGCGCCGACCGGATGGGACGCGACGGCGCCCTGTACGAGATGGCGCAGTGGTACCCGCGGATGGCGGTGTACGACGACGTGCACGGCTGGAACACACTGCCCTACCTGGGCCAGGGGGAGTTCTATCTCGAGTATGGCGACTTCAATTACGAAGTGACCGTGCCGGCCGGATACATCGTGGCGGGCAGCGGCACGCTGCAGAACCCCGCCGAGGTGCTGACCGCCGCCCAGCGCGCGCGGCTGGCTGCAGGGGTCAAATCGGATTCGATCACCCACGTCGTGACCGCCGAGGAGCTGACCAGCGGCGCCGCGCGGCCGACCAAGGAAGGGGTACTGACCTGGAAGTTCAAGGCGACCAGCGTCCGTGACGTGGCCTGGTGCGCCAGCCCCGATTACCTCTGGGACGTGAGCGGCTGGGACGGCATCCTGGCCCAGGCCTACTACCGGCCCAGCGCGGTGGCGACCTGGAAGGACGCCGCCGACATGTCGCGCGCCTCGATCAAGGAGTACAGCACCCGCTGGATGCACTACCCCTACCCGCAGATCAGCGCGGTCGAGGGGCCGGTTTCCGGCATGGAATACCCGATGGTGGCCATGGAGGCCCGGGACGATTCGAAGGAAGGCCTGTACGGCGTCGTCACCCACGAGATCGGGCACATGTGGTACCCGATGGTGGTCGGCAGCGACGAGCGTCGCTACGCCTGGATGGACGAGGGGTTCAACACCTTCATCAACATCTATTCCGAACAGGGCTACTTCACCCGCGACGACACCAAGCGGCGCATCGGCGAGACCCGCTTCGTCATGATGAACGACCAGGCCCCGACGGCCCAGCCCATCATGACCTACGCCAACGTCTACAGGACCAGCGGCAACCTCGGCAGCCTGGCCTACATCAAGCCCGGCATCGGGCTCTTCCTGCTCCGCGAAAAGGTCCTCGGCCACGAGGTGTTCGACGCCTCGTTCCAGGAGTACACCCGCCGGTGGGCCTTCAAGCATCCGCAGCCGTCGGACTTCTTCCGCAGCATGGAGGACGGCTCGGGCCGCGACCTGGACTGGTTCTGGCGGGGCTGGTTCTACTCGACCGGCGTGCTCGACCAGTCGGTCGAGAACGTGAAGCAGACGACCGCACCCGACAGCACCGTGACGGTGGACGTGACGCTGCGGAACCTGGGAACGATCGTCATGCCGGTCGAGCTGCAGCTGACGTTCAAGGACGGGACGACCCAGCTCTACAAGTACCCGGTCGAGATCTGGTACAAGAGCGACAAGTATGTGGCCCGGATCAAGGCGCCGATGGCCGTCACCGCGGCGACGGTCAACCCTGACGGCTTGTTCCCCGATTTCGTGGCCAGCAACAACGCCTGGGCCCCGCCGGCACCCGCTACGCCGTAACCCACCCGGGGCGGGCGTCGTAGGCCGCAGGGGTCCCGGCGACTGGCGCCGGGGCCCCTGTTTGCGTTGATGACCTGACGATTCCGGCCCACTCCGGTATTCTACGAACCATGGCGCCTGATCCGCTCGAGCAGCTCAACCAGATCCTGGCCGGCCGGTACGCCCTCGAGCGCCCGATCGGGAGCGGCGGCATGGCCACGGTCTACCTGGCAGATGACCTCAAGCACCACCGGAAGGTGGCCATCAAGGTCCTTCGGCCCGACCTGGCCCAGGTGCTGGGGGCCGATCGCTTCCAGCGCGAGATCACCATCGCGGCGCAGCTCAATCATCCCCATATCCTGCCGCTCTTCGACTCGGGGGTGGTCCATGTGGGCGGGGTCCTGGCGGCTTGCTACTACGTCATGCCGTGGATCCGCGGCGAGTCGCTCCGTCAGCGGCTCGAGCGGGAGGGACGCCTGGAGGTGGACCAGGCGCTGCGGATCACCCGCCAGGTGGCCGCCGCTCTCGATCACGCCAACGCGCAAGGGATCGTCCACCGGGACATCAAGCCCGAAAACATCCTCTTCTCGGAGGGCGAGGCACTGGTGGCCGATTTTGGGATCGCCGTCGCCGCCGGGGGGCCGGGCGGCGAGCAGAGGATCACCGGCGCCGGCGTGTTCATGGGCACTCCCGGCTACATGAGTCCCGAACAGGCCCTGGGCGAGCAGGAGCTGGACGCGCGGAGCGACCTCTACAGCCTCGGCTGCGTCCTGTATGAGATGCTGGCCGGAGAGCCGCCACTGCTCGGCGCGACGACCCAGGCCACGATCGCCAAGCGGCTGGTCTCGGCGCCGCCGGGTATCCGCCAGCTGAGGAGCAGCGTCCCGACCCCGGTGGAACAGGCGCTGACCCGTGCCCTGGCGCCGGATCCGCGCGCCCGGTTCTCCTCGTCGGGGGCGTTCGCCCTGGCGCTCCAGTCTCACTCTGAAACCTTGCCCCCACCCGGGCCGTCCGTGGCAGTCCTGCCCTTCCTCAACATGGCGGGCGACCCCGAAGGCGATCTGTTCGCGGATGGAATGACGGAGGATGTCATTGCGCAGCTTTCCAGGATCCGGGCGCTCAAGGTGATCTCCCGCATTTCGGTCATGGCCTTCAAGGACCGCCAGCCCAGCCTGCGCGAGATCGGCGCCCGGCTCCAGGCGGCGACATTGCTGGACGGCAGCGTCCGCCGGATCGGCGACCGGGTCCGGATCGTGGCCCAGCTGATCGACGCCGAATCGGACCGGCACCTCTGGTCCGAGACCTACGACCGCCAGATGACCGACATCTTCGCCATCCAGTCCGACGTCGCGCTCCGGATTGCCGAGGCGCTGCGCACCGAGCTGACCGCCGGCGAACGGGTGCGCCTGGGCAAGGAACCGACTGCCAACCTGGAGGCCTACCAGCTCTACCTGCAGGGACGGCACTGCTTCGTCCGGTACACCCGCGAGGGATTCCTCAAGGCCATCGAGTACTATGAGCGTGCCTTGAGCCTGGATCCGGCGTACGCGCAGGCGTATACCGGACTCGCGCTGGCGCACACGGAGCTGGGCATGATGGGCCAGACCCGGGCCGGCGACCCGATGGCGTTCTACGAGAAAGCCAAGCAGTACGCCGCGCGCGCGCTGGAGGTCGACAGCGGCCTGGGCGAGGCCCACGGGGTCCGGGCGTATCTCAGCTTCGTCTGCGACTACGACTGGGCCGGCGCCGAGGCGGGGTTCCGCCGGGCGCTGGAGCTCAATCCGGGAAGTGCCGACTCGAACGATCTATATGGCCAGATGCTGGCATCGCTGGAACGGTACGACGAGGCGATCCCGTATCTCAAGCGGGCCCAGGAACTCGATCCGCTGGCCCACCGGTCCGACATGGCATCGACGTTCATGCGGGCCGGCCGCTTCGCCGACGCGCTGGCGGCGGCCAAGCCGGTCATCGAGTTCGATCCGCACTACCCGCGGGGCCATTCGACGCTGGGGTGGGCCTATCTCAAGATGGGCCGGATCGAGGAGGGACTGGCAGCCCTTCGGCAGGCGGTCGCGCTGGCCCCTGACGACAGCTTTTTCCTGGCCCAGCTGGGCCAGGGGCTGGCCACCGCGGGCAGGACCGACGAGGCCCGCCGCCTCGCCGAGCAGCTTGAGCGGCTGTCCACCGAGCGCGACATCTCGCCCTATCACCTGGCCTACGTCTATACCGGCCTCGGCGACCGGGAGCGGGCCATGGACTGTCTGGAGCGGGCCAATGAGTTGCGCACCGGCGGCGTCTACGGCATCCGGGGCTCGTTCCTGTTCACCACCCTTCGCGACCACCCGCGGTTCGTCGCGCTGCTGCGGAAGATGAACCTGGCATGACACCACCACGTCCCCCCTCACTCCCCGGCCGATGCGAAACCTGAAGCTGGCCTTCCGCACCCTCTTCAAGACCCCGTTCGTCACCGCGGTCGCGGTCCTCTCGCTGGCCCTCGGCATCGGGGCCAACGCGGCGATCTTCTCGCTGTTCGACCAGATGCTGCTGCAGCCGCTGCCGGTCCTCGACCCAGGCCGGCTGGTGAATCTCGGCGCGCCGGGCCCCAAGCCGGGCTCGCAGTCGTGCAGCCAGGCGGGCGACTGCGACGTGGTCTTCAGCTACCCGATGTTCCGGGACCTCGAGCGCCAGCAGACCGTCCTCTCGGGGCTGGCGGCCCACCGCGATTTCGGCGTGAACCTGTCCTATCACGAGCAGCCGCTGTCGGGCCGCGGCACCTTGGTCTCCGGCTCCTACTTTCCCGACGCTCGGCGTCAAGCCGGCGCTGGGCCGCCTGATCGGGCCGTCAGACGACGCGGCCATCGGCGCCGGCTTCGTGGCGGTCCTGAGCTACAACTTCTGGGAGTCGCGGCTGGGAGCCGATCCGTCGGTGGTGGGCGAGACGATCGTGGTCAACGGCCACTCGCTGGAGATCATCGGCGTCGCGCCCGCGCGGCTTCGACGGCACGATCCTGGGGTCGCGGCCGATGGTCTTCGTGCCGATCACCATGCGCGAGGCGCTGTCCAACGTGCAGCCGGTCTTCGAGAACCGGCGCAGCTACTGGATCTACCTGTTCGGCCGCCTCAAGCCGGGCGTGTCGCTGGAGCAGGCCGCGCACCGGCCTCAACGCCGTCTACCGGCCGATCATCACCGACGTCGAGGCCCCGCTGCAGCAGGGGATGAGCGAGCAGACGATGGCGACGCTTCAAGACCAAGGTGATCGACGTCGAGCCGGGCGCGCGGGTCAGAGCTCGGTGCACAAGGAGGCGAGGACCCCGCTGCTCATGCTCTTCAGCGTCACCGGGATCGTGCTGCTGATCGCCTGCGCCAACATCGCCAACCTGCTGCTGGCCCGCGGCGCCGGCCGCGCCACCGAGATGGGCGTGCGGCTGGCCCTCGGCGCCAGCCGCCGCCAGCTGCTGACCCAGCTGCTCACCGAGTCGGTGCTGCTCGCGCTGATGGGCGGCGTGGCGAGCCTCCTGGTGGCGCGGTGGACCCTCGCGGCGCATCGCGCGCCTGCTCCCGCCCGACGCGCTGACCACGCTGCACTTCGAGCTGCAGCCCTCGGTGATCCTCTTCACCGCGCGCGCTCGCCATCGCCACCGGGCTCCTGTTCGGCATGTTCCCCGCCCTGCACAGCACCCGGTCCGACCTGGTCACCGCGATCCGCGCCAACGCGGGCCAGATCCCGGGCGCGCGGGGCGCCGCCCGCTTCCGGGCCACCCTGGTCACGGTGCAGATCGCGCTGGCGATGGCGCTGCTCATCTCCGCCGGGCTCTTCATGAAGAGCCTGGTCAACGTCACCCGGGTGGACCTCGGCGTCGAAGGTCGACCACGTGGTCACCTTCGCCATCTCGCCGGAGCAGAGCGGGTACGACAGCACCGCGCTCGGCGATGCTCTTCGGCCAGGTCGAGGAGGAGCTGGCGGCGCTTCCCGGCGTCAACGGCGTCACCAGCGCCGCTGGTGCCGCTCCTGGCCGGCGACAACTGGGGCATCGACGTGCAGGTCCAGGGCTTCCCCAAGGGGCCCGACGTGGACAACAACTCCCGCTTCAACGAGGTCGGCGCCGGCTACTTCGCGACGCTGGGCGTCCCGGTGCTGGCCGGGCGCGAGTTCACCGCCGCCGACCACCAGGGACGCCCAGGGTGGCGGTCGTCAACGAGGCCTTCGCGAAGAAGTTCAACCTGGGCCAGGATGCCGTCGGCAAGTTCATGTCCGACGGCGGCGATTCGCTCAACATCGAGATCGTCGGCCTGGTGCGCGAACGCCAAGTACAGCGACGTGAAGGACTCCGTGCCGCCGGTGTTCTTCTTCCCCTGGCGGCAGGACAGCCGGCGTCGGCTCGATGTACTTCTACGTGCGGACCTCGCTGCCGCCCGACGCAGATGCTGCGCGATCGATTCCCGCGCTGATCAAGAGCCTCGACGCCGGCCTCCCGGTCGAGGAGCTGAAGACGATGCCGCAGCAGATCCGCGAGAACGTCTTCCTCGACCGGATGATCAGCATCCTCTCCGCGGCGTTCGCGGTGCTGGCCACGCTGCTGGCCGCCGTCGGGCTGTACGGCGTGCTGGCGTACACCGTGGCCCAGCGCACCCGCGAGATCGGCGTGCGGATGGCGCTGGGCGCCGACGGCGGCCAGGTGCGCGGATGGTCATGCGGCAGGTGGGCGTGATGATGGCGCTGGGCTGGGCATCGGGCTGGTCGCGGCGCTTGGCGCTGGGCCGGGCCGCCAGCTCGCTGCTGTACGGCCTGCAGGGGCACGACCCGGTCGTGTTCCTGCTCGGCGTGCTGGTCCTCGGCCTGCGTGGGGCTCGCGGCGGGCTACCTCCCGGCCCGGCGGGCCTCGCAGGTCGATCCGATGCAGGCGCTGCGGTACGAATAGCCCCGTGACGAGACGGCTGGTCCTGCTGGCCGTACTCCTGGCCGGGTGCGGGCCCCGACACCCGGCGCCGCCCCCCGACACGGGCGCTGCCGACGAGGTCCGCGCCGCGATGCGGGCCTACGACAGCATCCTGGTCTACGGCCCACCCGACTCGACCGCGGCGCTGTACACGGTCGATGGCATTCTCTTCATTCCCGGCATGCAGCCGCTCCAGGGCCGCCAGTCGATCCTCGACTTCCTGTCGCCGATCTGGGCCAGCTCCACCGTGCTGACCGCGAAGACTACGGTTGACACGATCCAGGTATTCGGGGGGCACGCGCTGAGCTGGGGGACGTACGAGGAGATCGCCGGTCCCAGGGGCCAGGCCCCGTCGCTCTACCGGGGGCGGGTGGTGATGGAATGGGCGCGCGAAGCCGACGGGCGCTGGCGGATCGCGCGGGTGCTCACCCAGCCCACGCCCCCCCCTGCCCCGGCCGCCGAAGGTCCCACCCGCCCGCTTGAAGGCACCGAGTGGACGCTGACGGAGTTCGGTGGCCACCAGGCCCCCCTCGGCGCCGGCGGGAAGCCGGCGACACTCAGGCTCTCGGCTGCCGACCACCGCGCCGCGGGATTCGGCGGATGCAACCGGTTCAGCGGCGGATACCGGATCGCCGGTGACAGCCTGGTTCTCGGCCCCATCGCCATGACGATGATGGCCTGCCCCACCGGCATGGAGGTGGAGCGACAATTCGGCGCCGTCCTCGCAGCGACCCGGCGGTTCCATGTCGATGGCATCACACTTCGAACTTCTCGACTCCACGGGCGTCGCGGCCCGGCTCACAGCCCAATGACCCGCAGACTCGCATCCCTGCTCACATCGATCACGCTGCTCGGCATCGCACACGGGACCCTCGCGGCCCAGGCGGGGCCCGAGGCGCCGGATGCCTCCATTGCCGTGCTGACCACGGCGCTCTACACCGACCAGGCCAATGTCCGCGAGGCCTCCGACTCGACCAAGTCGGGCCTGGGCACTGAAGTCCTGCGCCAGCGCCTCGAGGAGCAGGTCGCAGCACAGCTCCGCTCGTTCGCGGTCACCGATTCCCTGGCCACCTCCCCGGAGGCGCTGGAGCTGACCGGCCGGGTGCCATGTGACGTGAAGGTGGCCTGCGCCCTGATGGTGGCCCGCCGCCAGGACGCCCGCTGGGTGGTGATGACCAAGGTCAGCAAGACCAGCAACCTGATCTGGGTCCTGTCGGCCCAGCTGATCCGCGTCGAGACCGGGACGATTGTCCTCGACGACTCGACGGAGCTCAAGGGCGATCCCGACGCGATGATCCGGGTCGGGATGCGCATCTTCGCCGACCGCGTGGTGCGCACCGTCCGGGACGGCGGGGTGGCGAACAACTTCCCGAGCTAGTACTCTCAGCCCAGGCCGATCCCGTACCCGAGGGGAGCAGATGGACCCCGCCGTCATCGCGTTGATGATTCCGATCGTGGCCATTGTCTGCGGCACGCTGCTCAAGTTCGCCAATCTGCGAGCCGCCGAGCGGCGCGACGCAGGGGGCGGCGACGACCATCGCGCGACTCGAGGCGATGGAACAGGAGCTGACATCGGTGCGCCAGGAGCTCGCCGAGGCGCACGAGCGTCTCGACTTTGCCGAGCGGCTGCTCGCCAAGGGGCCGGATGGCAAGCGGGTCGAGCGAGAAGCCAGGTGACCCTGGTCCGTCAACTGGCCTGCGGCCTCCTGCTCTTCGGTGCCGGGTGCGGCGCCGACCCGACCGCCCCGGGGCTCGATGGCCGATGGGGCGGACCCGAGGCCAACATGACGCTGTCGCCGTCGGGCGGGACGATCGAGTACGCCTGTGCCGAGGGCACCATCGATCGGTCGTGGACGGTGAGCTCCGGCGGCCAGTGGCGTGGCACGGGACAGCACTTCACCGGCGGCGGGCCAGTTCCCCCGGCGGTCATCCCCCGCACCCTGCGGTGTATGCCGGCACGGTGCGCGGAAACGAGCTGATCTTCACCGTTAGGCTGACCGACCTGGACCAGCTCCTCGGACCCTACACGGTCACCCGGGGACGGTCGTCCAATCTGATCGTCTGCCTTTGAAGGCCGTCAGCCACCGCGCCTCCGGAGTCTCATGTCCAAAGGGCTGCAGATCTACCAGGGCGACGGAATCACCGTCACCTTCGATTCGAATGTCTGCATCCATTCGGGTGCCTGCGTCCGCGGCCTTCCGGCGGTGTTTGACGTGAGCCGCCGCCGCTGGGTGCACCCCGATGCCGCCACTCCCGCCGAAGTGGCGGCCCAGGTGGCCCGCTGTCCTTCGGGCGCCCTGCAGTTCCGCTTTCCCGAGACACGGGCCCCCACCCCCTGAGGAGGCGTCATCTCCCCCTCGACTGCTCCCGGTAACGCCCGCCAGGCCGCCCTGCTCCGGTTGAGCGCCGAAATCGCGGCTGCGCTCGACGAGGACACGATCTGCCAGCGGGTCGTCCACGGCCTCCACGACGAATCACTCGGGCTACAACTTCCTGGGCCTTTTCCTCCTGGATCCGGCCACGGGCGACCGCGTGCTCCACGCCAGCGTCGGCTGGGCCGGCGTTCCCAGGGCGATGCGGGTGGCCCCTGGCCAGGGACTGAGCGACCGCGCGCTGGTCGAACAGCGGCTCTGCTACACCGCCGACGTCACCCGCGCGGCGGGCTACCTCCCGAGCCTCAACAGCGGCAGCGAGGTGGACATCCCGCTGCTCATCGAGGGCCATCCGATCGGCGTGCTGGTCGTCGAGAGCGACGTCCCCGACGCCTTTTCCCACGACGACTTCGAGATCCTGACGGCGGCGGCCAACCAGGCCGGCATCGCGATCGCCAGGGCCCGGCTGCTGGTGCGGGAGCGGGAACGGGCCGACGAACAGCGGGCGCTCCTCGATACGATGGCCGACCTTTCGTCCGAGCTCGAGCTGTCCCGCGTCCTGCAGGCGGTGATCAAGCGCGCGGTCACCCTGCTCGGCGTCACCGGTGGCGAGGTCGCCATCTACGAGGAGGACCGGAAGGAGCTCGTGGTCGTCGCCAACCAGAACATCGGCAAGGATTCGACCGGCACCCGGCTCCGCCTCGGCGAGGGGGCGATGGGCACCGTGGCGCGGACCCACGAGCCGCTGATCATCCCCTCGTACCACGAGTGGCTGGGGAAGTCGGGGCAGTATGCCGAGGTCACGGTGCATTCGGTCATGGCGGCGCCGCTTCTCATCGGCCGGCGCCTGGTGGGCGCCATTGCCACCGTCCACTCCGACCCGGCCCGGGTGTTCAACAGCGAAGACCTGCGGCGGCTCAATCTCTTCGCCCCCCAGGCCGCGATCGCGATCGAGAACGCCAGGCTCTTCACCGCCGCGCAGCGGGAGCGCCAGTACTTCCGCGCCGTGGTCGAGCACAGCCCGGTCGCGATCGTCACCCTCGACCGTTCGGGCACCATCACATCGTGCAACCCCGCGTTCGAGCGCCTGTTCGGATGGCGGCAGGACGAGGCCGTCGGGCGGAACCTCGACGAGTTGATCAATGTGGCCGAAACCCTGGCAGAGGCCATCGCCTATACCAGCCGGGCCATCGAGGAGACCGTGCGGGGCATCGGCAAGCGGCGCCGCAAGGACGGGACGTTCCTCGACGTCGAATTGTCGGCGGTGCCGGTCGTCGTCGAGGGCGAACGGGCCGGCATCCTCTGCCTCTACCACGATGTCACCGACCTGCTCAGGGCCAACGAGCAGGCGCAGGCGGCCAATCGCGCCAAGAGCCAGTTCCTCGCCTCGATGAGCCATGAGCTGAGGACCCCGCTCAACGCCATCATCGGCTATTCCGAAATGCTGGAAGAAGAGGCCGCCGACAGCGGCCAGGCGGCGTTCATACCCGACCTGCAGAAGATCAGGAGTGCGGGCCGCCACCTCCTGGCCCTGATCAACGACATTCTCGACCTCTCCAAGATCGAGGCCGGGAAGATGGACCTCCACCTCGAGCCGGTGGAGCTTCGCGGGCTGGTCGACGAGGTGGTCACCACCGTCACCCCGCTGGTTGCCCGGAACGGCAACCGGCTGGAGGTCCGCGCCGGAGGCAACCTGGGCGTGATCCGCTCCGACGGGATGAAGCTGCGCCAGGCGCTGCTCAACCTGCTCTCCAACGCCGCCAAGTTCACCGAGAAGGGGACCATCACCCTCACCGCCGACCGGACCGGCAAGCCACAGGAGGAAATCGTGCTTACGGTGGCCGACACCGGCATCGGCATGACCTCCCAGGCGATGAGCCGCCTGTTCGAGGCCTTCAGCCAGGCCGACACCTCCACCACCCGGAAGTACGGCGGCACCGGCCTTGGGCTCGCCATCACGCGGCGCTTCTGCCAGCTGCTCGGCGGCGACGTGACCGTGGACTCGACTCCCGGCCAGGGTTCCCGATTCACCATCCGGCTGCCGGTCGAGCCGCCCCCCGCCGTGGCGGCGCCATGAACCGGGCGACGCGCGTCCTCCTGGTGGAGGACAACGAGATGAACCGGGACATGCTCTCGCGACGCCTCGGCAAGCGGGGATACGAGGTGGAGATCGCCATCGACGGGAAGCAGGGCGTGGCCCGGGCCCTCGCCGGGGACATCGACGTGGTCCTGATGGACATGAATCTCCCCGAACTCGACGGTTGGGAGGCGACCCGGCAGATCCGGGCCGACCCGAAGGGCGCCTCACTCCCCATCATCGCGCTCACGGCGCACGCCATGTCGGGCGACCGCGACAAGGCGATCGAAGCCGGCTGCAACGACTACGACACCAAGCCGGTCGACTTCGATCGCCTGCTGGCCAAGATCGGCGCCGCCGTGCGGGCAAGGGAACCCGCTCCCGCCGCTCCCGCCCCGTCCGCCCCGCCCGCCCCCAGTCACATCCTCGTCGTGGACGACGTGGCCGACAACCGCGACATCCTGAAGCGGCGCCTCGAAAAGGAGGGCCACCGTGTCACCGTCGCCGAGAATGGACGGCAGGCGCTCGAGCGGGCGGGGGCGGAGCCGATGGACCTCGTGCTGCTGGACATCCTGATGCCGGAGCTGGACGGCCACGAGACCCTGGCCCGGCTCAAGGGCGATGCGGCCACGCGCGACATCCCGGTCATCATGATCTCGGCGCTGGACGACGTGGCCGGCATCGCGCGCTGCGTTGCAGCGGGGGCCGAGGACTACCTCACCAAGCCATTCGACCCGGTACTGCTCCGGGCGAGGATCGGGGCCTCGCTGGACAAGAAGCGGCTGCGCGACCGCGAGAAGCGGTACCTGGCCGACGTGGACCGGGTGATCGCTGCCGCAACGGCAATCGAGGGTGCCAGCTACCGCCCCGGCGCGCTGGCCGACCTCGCCACTCGGGATGACGCACTGGGCCGGCTGGCGCGGGTGTTCGACGGGATGGCCGCCGAGCTGCGGCACCGGGAGGAACGACTCCGCGAACAGGTCCGTGCCCTGCGGGCCGAGGTCGCGGCGGCCCGGGCCGGCGAGAGTGCGGGGCCGGATGCGCGGCTGACCGACATCGTGCACACCGGCGAGCGCTTCGCCGGGCGGTACGAAGTGCAGGGCCTGATCGGCCGCGGAGGGATGGGCGCGGTCTACCGGGCACGGGACCGGGAGCTGGGCGAGGAGATCGCCATCAAGACCCTGCGCCCGGAACTCACCACCGACCCCGCCCTGGTCGAGCGCTTCCGTTCGGAGATCAGGCTGGCCCGGCACATCACCCATCAGAACGTGGTCCGGACCCACGACATCGGTGAAATCGGTGGGGCGTACTACCTCACCATGGAGCTGGTCCAGGGTGTGACGCTCCGCGACCTGCTGGACACCCGGGGACATCTGGGCACCGAGGCGGTGCTGGCCATCGCGGCCCAGCTGGCGGCCGCGCTCGGCGCCGCACATGCCGAGGGAGTGATCCACCGGGACATCAAGGCCCAGAATCTCCTGCTGGACGAGGCGGGGGTGCTCAAGGTGATGGACTTCGGCATCGCCCGGCTGGCCGAAGGGTCGTCGGGGCTGACGGAGGCGGGAATGATGATCGGGACGCCGGCCTACATGGCGCCGGAGCAGGTCATGGGCGAGGCGATCGACGCACGCGCCGATCTGTACAGCGCCGGCGTCGTCCTCTACGAGTGCCTCACCGGCCGGGTACCCTTCAACGCCTCGACCATGGTCTCGCTGGTGGCAAGGCTCCTGAGCGACCAGCCCCCGCCGATCGAGGACGCCGATCCGGCGCTGGCGGCTCTGGTGATACGGCTGCTGGCCAAGAAGCCGGAGAACCGTGTCGCCTCGGCCGAGGAACTGAGCCGCGAGGTGGCGCGGCTGGGCTAAGGGTCAGCTGTTCGCGGCCTTGCCCACCCCATCGAACCGGGCCACGATGGTCTGGGCAATGAGGGCGTCGATCACCACCACCTCCGATGCGCCCGCCCGCTTGAGCAGGGCCCCCCGCGCGTCGGTCTGCCCGGTGACGCAGATGGCGAGCGAGGGATTGGCGGTGTGGGCGGTCAGGGTGATGCTGAGCTTCCGATCGGGATCATCGGTTGTGACGTAGAGCGCCCGGGCCTGCTTGATCCGGGCCCGCTCGAAGGTCTCCTCATCCACGCTGGCATCGCCCTGGACGACGAGATAACCCAGCCCCGAGGCATCGTTCGCCGCCGCCGGATTTGCATCGACCACGACCACCGTCTGCCCCTTGGACCGCAGGGCGTCGGAGACCAGGCGCCCCACCGACCCGAACCCCACGACCACCGCGTGCTCCTTCAGCTCACCCAGCAGACCGCTCATGGATCGATTCTCCCGGTAGACTCTCACCTCGTCGCTCGAAATCACTCCCGTCAGATTGGTGATCGCATAGCCACCGACGACCACGAACATGAACAGGGTGAGAAGCATGAACCCCTTCTGCCCGCGATTGAAGCCGGTGAAATCGCCGATGGTCGTGACCGCGTTGACTGCATTCCATAACGCATCAAACAATTTGGTCCCCCAGGAATGGTCCGCGGGATCCAGCAGGATCAGCCCCACGACGCATACGAGGAGCGTCAGTGCCAGAAGGCCAAGGGCGCGCCAGAGCGAGCGTTTCCAGCGCTGGAGCGGCACCCGTCCTGCCTGGCGATGAATGACACGGTACACTGGCACGCCGTTCTCTCCTGTGGAGTGCGCTCTGACCGGGATCAGCCACCCCGGTCGAGGGTGGCCACCTTGGCCAGCCGCCGCAGGTGCCGCTCCGCCTGGCTGTACGTCGCCGCGAGGAAGGCCTCGACCAGGTCCCAGGCGAC
This sequence comes from uncultured Gemmatimonadales bacterium, assembly GCA_963724265.1. Classification (GTDB taxonomy): domain Bacteria; phylum Gemmatimonadota; class Gemmatimonadetes; order Gemmatimonadales; family GWC2-71-9; genus DATEHG01. The sequence continues at coordinate 483,672 of CAVRTU010000005.1, read as the reverse complement.
CTCCAGCCCCACGGTGCGGCCGCCCATGCAGAGGATGTTCATGTGATCGTCCTCCACACCCTGCCGGGCCGAGAAGTGGTCGTGAATCAGCGCCGCCCGGGCTCCTTTGATCTTGTTGGCACACACCGAGGCACCGACCCCACTGCCGCAGATGGCCACTCCGCGCTCGACCTGGCCGGCCACGACCGCCCTGGCCAGGGGCACGACATAGTCGGGGTAATCATCGCCCTGCTCCATGGCATCGGCCCCGAAGTCGATCACTTCGTGTCCCGCCCCGCGGAGCCTGGCCATCAGCTCCTGCTTCAAACCGAAGCCGCCGTGATCGGTGGCAATGCCGACGCGCATCTCTCGTCTCCCTGGTCAGGTCCGTGGCGCGGTCCCGGCGGCGGCCAGGTCGGCCAGCAGCAGTGCCTGCTCGCTCCGGACCCGGCCGGCAGGAATGGATGAGTCACCCCGGAGAAGCCGGGGCAGCATGCCGACTTTCTCCGCACCGGTGACCAGCCAGAGAATGAGGCGGGCCCGATTGAGCATCGGAAAGGTGAGCGTCATCCGCCGCCGCCCCATGTACACGGTGCCGGTCAGCGCCACATCCCGGTCACCGATCTCGAGCACCGGGTCGCCCGGCACCAGGGAGGCGGTATGACCGTCGGGCCCGAGCCCGAGGTGGGCGAGATCGAGCACCGGGGGCACGCCGGCAACCCGGCCCAATTCCTCGGCGTATTGCCGTGCCGCCGCCTCGGGATCCGCCGACTCGACCGGCATGGCGTGGATCTGTCCCGGCTCGAGCGGCGCGTGCGCCAGGAGGCTCTCGCGCAGGTGCGTCAGGTTGCGATCGGGATCGCCCGCCGGAGCGATGCGCTCGTCGATCTGGAACACCTGGACCGCCTCCCACGGGACCGGCTCACCGGCCAGGTCCCGCAGCATCTGCCACGGGGTGTGGCCGCCGCTGATCGCCAGGACAAACCGCCCTCGCGCCGCCGCCGCGTTCCTGGCTTCCCGCGCGATGATGCGGGCGCCCTCCCGTGCCACCTCGTCGGCATCGGCGAGGACCCGGCTGTTCATCCCCCCGCCTCGCCCAGGACGGGATTCTGCCAGCCGCCGGGGGGCGCCAGCCGTTTGAGCGCTTCATCCGGCCCCCAGGTGCCGGGAGCATACTCGCTGACCGGCGTGCCGGCCTTGAGCACGGGGTCCACGATCCGCCAGGCTTCCTCCACGTAATCCTCGCGCGCGAAGAGCGTGGCGTCGCCCGCCATGGCGTCGCCCAGGACCCGCTCGTAGGCATCCATCTCCTCGGCCGCGGGGTGCCGCGTTCCAACCATCTCGGCGGAGGTGCTGATGGTCTCGGACGCGGGGGCCATAATGTTGGCGCCGATCGCAATCGTGATGTCCGGGCTGATTCGCCAGCGGCAGTAATTCGGCTTGAGGTCGAACCCTTCATACATCGTGGGGGGGCGGCGAAGGCGCACGACGATTTCGGTGCAAGTCACCGGCAACGACTTCCCGGCCCGGATGTAGAACGGGACGCCCTTCCAGCGCCAGGAATCCACCTCCAGCTGCATCACCGCGAAGGTCTCGGTGGTCGATCCGGCGGCCACACCGGGCTCCTTCCGATAGCCGGTGACCTGTCCCCGGATGACGTTTCTGACCTCCAGCGGCGGCATCGCCTTGAGCACCTTGACCTTCTCGTCGCGGATCGACTCGCTGTCGGTCCTGACCGGGGGCTCCATGGCGAGATTGGTCAGCACCTGGAAGAGATGGTTCTGGACCACGTCCCGGATCGTGCCGGTGGCGTCATAGAAGGCGCCCCGGCCCTGGACCCCGAAATCCTCCGCCATCGTGATCTGCACGCTCTCGACGTGGTGGCGATTCCAGAACGGCTCGAGAAAGGCGTTGGCGAAGCGGAAAAAGAGCATGTTGTGGACTGGCCGCTTGCCGAGGTAGTGGTCGATGCGGAAGATGGTGGTCTCGTCAAAGGTGCCCAGCAGGATCCTGTTGAGGGCGCGGGCGGAGGCGAGATCCGTGCCGAACGGCTTCTCGACGATGACCCTGGCGCTGGTGGCGCAGCCCGCCTTGGCCAGCTGCTCCACGACCGTGCCGAAGAGCACCGGAGGAATGGCCAGGTAGTGCGCCGGCCACTGGGCCGCGCCGAGCTCCTTCCGGATGGCCTGGAAGGTGGCAGCATCGTTGTAGTCGCCGTCCACGTAGCGGAGCAGGCCACAGAGTTTCTCAAAGGCCGCCGGATCGAGGCCGCCGTGCTTCTCGAGGCTGTCTTTGGCCCGGGCCTTGAGCTGGTCGAGGTTCCACCCTGCCTTGGCCACCCCGATCACCGGCATGTCGAGGTGGCCGCGCTTGAGCATGGCCTGGAGCGCGGGAAAGATCTTCTTGTAGGCCAGGTCGCCGGTGGCGCCGAAGAAGACCAGGGCGTCGGAATGAGGCGCGGTCATGGTGGATGCCTGGCGGCCGCTACTTGCCGGCGGCTTTCTCGAGGTGACCGCCGAATTCGTAGCGCATCGCCGAAAGCAGCTTGTTCTGGAAATCGGCCTCGCCGCGGGAACTGAACCGCTCGTAGAGCGCCGTCGTGAGCACCGGGGCCGGGACCGCCTCGTCGATGGCCGCCTTGATGGTCCAGCGTCCTTCGCCGGAGTCGGACACCCGTCCGGCGAACCTGGCCAGCTGGGGATCCTCGAGCAGCGCGGTGGCCGTCAGGTCGAGGAGCCAGGAGGCGATGACACTGCCTCGCCGCCAGACCTCGGTGACGTCCGAGAGGTTCAGGTCATACTGGTAGTGCGCAGGGTCGCGCAGCGGAGTGGTCTCCGCGTCGATGGCGTGGGACTGCTTCCCGACGTTGGCCGATCGGAGGATGCCCAGCCCCTCGGCGTAGGCTGCCATGAGCCCGTATTCGATGCCGTTGTGGACCATCTTCACGAAATGGCCCGCCCCGTTGGGACCGCAGTGGAGGTAGCCCTGCTCGGCGGTGCCCCTGGCCTTGTCCCGTCCGGGGGTCCGGGGAATGTCGCCGATGCCGGGAGCCAGGGTCGCGAAGATGGGGTCGAGCCTCTTCACCACATCGGGCTCGCCGCCGATCATCATGCAATACCCCCGCTCCAGCCCCCAGACACCACCGCTGGTCCCGACATCCACGTAATGGATGCGGCGGGCCGAAAGCTCCCGGGCTCGGCGGATGTCGTCGATGTAGCAGGAATTGCCGCCGTCGATCAGGATGTCGCCGGATTCGAGGCTGGGCAGCAGGTCGGCGATGGTCTTGTCCACGACTGCGGCCGGAACCATGAGCCAGACGGCACGCGGCTTCTGGAGCTTCCTGGCCAGGTCGGCCAGCGAGGAGCCCCCGACCGCCTTCTCCTTGACCAGCTCCTTGACAGCGTCCTGCGATACGTCGAACACCACCGCCTCGTGGCCATTGCGCAGCAGCCTGCGCACCATGTTGGCGCCCATCCGGCCGAGGCCGATCATCCCGAGTTGCATAACTGCTCCTTCGTAGCCGTCGATTGCTGAAGTCGAGCGGAGATGCCTGCGCGCAGGCGGGATGCTACTGCCCCCGCAGGAGCCGGTAGCGGGTGATCAGCGCATTGGTGGAGCTGTCGTGGCCGAGCTGCGGTTCCGCCAGGCGCTCGAGCTCGGGGATGATCCGCTGAGCCAGCACCTTGCCCAGCTCCACCCCCCACTGGTCGAACGAATCGATGCCCCAGATCGTTCCCTGGGTGAAGACGCTGTGTTCATACAGCGCCACCAGCGCACCGAGGGTGGCGGGGGTCAGGCGTTCGGCCAGGATGACATTGGATGGCCGGTTACCCTCGAAGACCCGGTGGGGCACCAACGGCCCGGCGGTGCCCTCGGCCTTCACCTCCTCCGGCGTCCTGCCGAAGGCGAGCGCCTCGGCCTGGGCCAGGACGTTGGCCAGCAGCATGTCGTGGTGCCGGCCCACCGGATTGAGCGCCTTGGCGAAGGCGATGAAGTCGCAGGGGATCAGGCGAGTGCCCTGGTGGATCAGCTGGTAGAACGAGTGCTGGCCGTTGGTGCCCGGCTCGCCCCAGTAGATCGGGCCGGTGTTGCAGTCGACGGGGGTGCCTTCCACGGTGACGTGCTTGCCGTTGCTCTCCATGGTCAGCTGCTGGAGGTAGGCCGGGAAGCGCTTCAGGTACTGCTCATAGGGCAGCACCGCCGCCGTCTGGGCCCCGAAGAAATCGTTGTACCAGATGGAGAGCAGCCCCATCAGCACCGGCAGGTTGCGATCGAAGGGGGCGGTGCGAAAGTGCTCATCCATCTGATGAAAGCCGCCGAGCAATTCCCGGAAACCATCGGGACCGATGGCCAGCATGGTGGACAGGCCGATCGCCGAGTCCATGGAGTAACGCCCGCCGACCCAGTCCCAGAAGCCGAACATGTTGGCGGGGTCGATGCCGAACTCCGTCACCTTCGCCTCATTGGTCGAGACCGCCACGAAATGCCGGGCCACCACATTCGTGTCACCCCCCAGCGCCTGCAGCGTCCACTCGCGGGCGCTGCCGGCGTTGGTCATGGTTTCGAGCGTCGTGAATGTCTTGGAGGAGACGATGAACAGCGTTTCCTCCGCATCCAGGTCGCGCGTGGCCTCGACGAAGTCGGTGGAGTCGACATTGGAGACGAACCGGAACGTCATGCTCCTGTCGCTGTAATGACGGAGCGCCTCGTACGCCATCACGGGACCCAGGTCGGAGCCGCCGATGCCGATGTTGATGACGTTGCGGATGCGCTTGCCGGTGTGGCCCTTCCAGTCGCCATTCCGGACCCGGACCGCGAATTCCGCCATCCGGTCGAGCACGGCATGAACCTCCGGGACCACGTTGGCCCCATCCACCATGATGATGGCCTCCCGCGGGGCCCTCAGCGCCACGTGCAGCACCGCCCGGTCCTCGGTGGCGTTGATCCTGTCGCCCCGGAACATCGCGTCGATCCTGGCCCGCAATCCCGACTCCTCCGCCAGCCGGACCAGCAGCTTGAGGGTCTCGTCGGTGATCCGGTTCTTGGAGTAGTCGAGGTACAGGCCGGCCGCCTCGGCGTTCAGACGGGTTCCCCGTCCCGGATCGGCGGCGAACAGGTCGCGCAGGTGCCGGTCGCGGATCTGCTGCTGGTGGGCGGCGAGCGCCTTCCAGGCCCGGCGCAGGGTCGTCGGCTTGATGGACGCGGTCATGGCTGCCTCTCCCCGCCGTGGCCGGATGATTTCGCCGCCCGCCCCCTGGTCCGCCGGGCCGACGCACTGTCTGGCGCGTCCTCCCAGAGCTTGAAGCCCCCCAGGAAGGCATTGGCAGTTGTTGCCTTCGCGACAGAGGGGCGGCAGTTCCTTCAGTCGCTTGACGTTGCCGCCGCCCAGCACCACTTCGTCCGGCTCCAGCGCTGCGACCAGCCTGGCCCACGACGTCGGCCACCAGTCGCCGCCATTTCGACTTGCCGCGCTTTTCGAGCCCCTGGTTGCCGAGGTAGTCTTCGTAGGTCCCCTTCTTGTATGGGAGGTGTCCCAGTTCCATCGGCTCCACGATGCCATCCACGATCATCGTGGTGCCGAGACCCGTGCCGAGCCCCAGGAAGAACATCCTGCCCCCGCGGTAGCTCCCCAGCGCCTGCATCGCCGCATCGTTCATGATCCTGACCGTGCAACCGAAGGCCTTGGCATAATCGAACCCGACCCACCCCTTGCCGAGATTGTACGGTTCGACGACTGGTCGGCCCCGAAGCACCGGGCCCGGATAGCCGATGGAGATCACGTCATACTTCCAGTCGGCGGTCAGCTTCTTGACGCCGGCGACCATCAGGCGCGGTGTCAGCTTGGGCCCCGAGGGGAACTTCCGGGGTTCGGCCTGGCCGGTGGCCAGCATTTTCACGTTGGTCCCGCCGATGTCGATCACGAGTACGTTCACGCCTGACTCCTCTCCAAATCAGCTCCCGATCGCGCCGGTCACGATCTGCTGAGCCTCGGCCACGATCGCCGCCAGGTGCTGCCGGTCGCGGAAGCTCTCCGCGTAAATCTTGTACACATTCTCGGTTCCGGAAGGCCGGGCGGCGAACCAGCCGCTCGGCGCCACGATCTTGAGCCCGCCGATCGGTGCTCCGTTTCCGGGCGCGGTGGCCAGGCGGCCGGTGATCGGCTCACCGGCCAGGGTGGTCGCCGCCACCGCCGAGGGGGACAGCCTCCGCAGGCGCGCCTTCTGCTCCGGCGTGGCAGGTGCGTCGATCCTGGTGTAGCAGGGCGTACCAAGCTCGGCCGTCAACTCCCGGAGCAGCTCTCCGGGCTCCCGCCCCGTTTGGGCGGTCATTTCGGCGGCAAGAAGGCCCATGATGAGCCCGTCCTTGTCGGTGGTCCACACCGTGCCATCCCGCCTGAGGAAGCTGGCCCCCGCACTCTCCTCGCCCCCGAAGCAGATCGAGCTGTCGAAGAGTCCCGGGGTGAACCACTTGAACCCGACCGGCACCTCGAACAGGCGCCGGCCGGCCTGGCGTACCACCCGGTCGATCAGCGCGCTGCTCACCAGGGTCTTTCCGATCGCGCTGCCGGCCGGCCACCCCGGCCGGTGGGCCAGCAGGTACCGGATGGCCACTGCAAGGTAGCCGTTGGGATCCAGCAGCCCCACCGACGGCGTCACGATGCCGTGCCGATCGGCATCTGGATCGTTGGCAAAGGCGAGCCGGTAGTGGTCCTTGAGACCGACCAGCCGGGCCATCGCCCAGGGACTCGAACAGTCCATCCGGATCCTGCCATCGTAGTCCACGGTCATGAACCCGAAGGTCGGGTCAATGACCGGATTCACGATGCTGATGTTCAGGTTGTAGGTCCGGTTGACCGGCTCCCAGTAAGGCCCGGCTGCCCCTCCCAGGGGATCGACCGCCAAGGCCAGGCCGGCCGTCCGGATCGCCTCCATGTCCACCACGTTTCCCAAGTCCCGTACGTAGGGCAGGGCGATATCCTGCTGGCGGGTTGTGGCCGCCTTGAGTGCCCGCTCGTGCGGCATCCGCTTGACACCGGCATTCCCCGCTCTGAGCAGCTCGTTGGCCCGCGCCTCGATTCCCTGGGTGACCTCGGTGTCGGCCGGGCCGCCGTTGGGAGGATTGTACTTGAATCCGCCGTCCTCCGGCGGGTTGTGCGATGGGGTGATGACGATCCCGTCCGCCGGTGATCGCGGACCTTTACGGTTGTGCACCAGGATGGCGTGGGAGATGACCGGAGTCGGGGTGAAGCCATCATCGCACTGGATGACGGCCTCGACCCCGTTGGCCGCGAGAACCTCGAGAGCCGTGCGCTGGGCCGGCCCCGAGAGGGCGTGCGTGTCCTTGCCCAGGTAGAGCGGCCCGGACGTCCCTTCACCCCGGCGATAGTCACAGATCGCCTGAGTGATGGCGAGAATGTGCGCCTCGGTAAACGTGCCGTTGAACGGTGTGCCACGGTGGCCGCTGGTGCCGAAGCTCACCAGCTGGCCGGCCTGCCCCGGGTCAGGCTGGCAATCGTGATACTCCCGCTCGAGGCGGGCCGGATCCACCAGCAGTTCGCGGGGGGCCGGCCGGCCCGCCAGGGGCGAGAGCAATGCTAGGTGAACCTCAATCGCTCGCCTTGCGCAGGCCGACGTCGAGCTGCCGCCGGTCAGCCTCCCCGAGCTGCGGTGGTCCCAGCTTCACCGTCACCGTATTGATGGTGCCGCTGAAGGTGAACGGGACGGCGTAGTCCTGGTCGTTGACCCCGGTCCGCAAGATCCGACCCGACGTCGAAGGTCTCGTCGATCGCCATCAGGAACGGGATCGTGTGGGGTGCGGAAAGCGTCGAGACCTGGGCCCCATCCACCGACAGCACTCCGTCGCCCCCCTTGCCGAAGCCGGGGCCGTGGTAGGTGAAGTCGAACTTGAGAGTGTGTTGACCGGGTGTCAGGACCTTGGCGCCGGCCCAGCGGAACCGCTCCAGGTCGGCGAGGTCATAGGTGAAGACCGGCTTCCCCTTGAGGACATAGAATCCCCACCCGCCGAACCGTCCGCCGGCGGTAACCACCATCCCGTTGCCGCCATCCTTGGGCACCACGACGTCGGCGGTGATGGTGAACGACCGGGTCAGGACGCTTGGCGCGTCGCTGAGCGGTATCCCGGCCAGGGAACCGGTGTAGGTGAACTCCGTCCTACCGGCGGTGGCGCTCGGCCGCGGCGAGAGGATCCGTTCCAGGATCTGATTGTCCAGCGGGAAGACGTTGTACTTCGCCGCCTGCACCAGGAAGAGCTCCTGCAGCTCCTTCAACTTGGCCGGGTTGGCGTCGGCCAGGTTGTTGTTCTCGGAGTAGTCATTGTCGATGTTGTACAGCTCCCACGGATAGCCGTTCACCACCTCGGGCATCTTGGCCTGCCCCATCAGCCACGGCGGTGCCGGCGGCACCGTGACCGCGATCCAGCCGTCATGGTAGAGCGCGCGGTTGCCGAACATCTCGAAGTACTGGGTCTCGCGGTGCGACTTGACCTGGGCGCTGTCCTTGGGCCAGGAGTAGGCCATGCTGACGCCCTCGATGGGGCGCTGGGCCACGCCGTTGACGATGGACGGCGCCTGGATGCCGGTGGCCTCCAGGATCGTGGGCGTGATGTCGATCATGTGGTGGAACTGGGTCCGGACTCCGCCCCCGGCGGGAATGTGTCCCGGCCAGGACATCGACATCCCCTGCCGGGTGCCGCCGAAGAACGACGCCACCTGCTTGGTCCACTTGAACGGGCGTGTCGAAGGCCCAGGTCCACGGCACCGCCATGTGCGGGTAGGTCAGGTCCGAGCCCCAGACGTCATAGAACTTCATCTGGTCGGCGATCGGGATGTTGGGCATGCCGCCCAGCGAGGTGTACTCGTTGGGGGTGCCCACCATGCTCCCTTCGGCGCTGTTGCCGTTGTCTCCCTCGATATAGATGATGAGGGTGTTGTCCAGTTCGCCGGCGTCCTGGACCGCCTGGATGACGCGGCCGATCTCGTGGTCGGTGTAGGCGACGTAGGCCGCGAACACCTCGACCTGCTTGATGAAGAGCTTCTTCTCCTCGGGCGTCAGCGTCTCCCACTTGGGCAGCAAGTCCGGCCAGGGGGTGAGCTGGGTATTGGCCGGGATGACGCCGAGCCGCTTCTGGTTGGCGAAGATCGTATCGCGGAGCGCGTTCCACCCGTTGTCGAAGAGATGCATCGCGTGGATCTTGGCGATCCACTCCGGGGTCGGCTGATGCGGGGCGTGGGTGCCGCCGGGGACGTAATAGACGAAGAACGGCTTCTCCGGCGCCGTGGCCTTGAGCTGCGCGGATGTGCTCGATCGCATCATCCGCCATGTCGGTGGTCAGGTTGTATCCCGGCTTGCCGATCCAGGGAAAGACCGGCGCTCGTGTTCCGGAACAGGTACGGCGTCCACTGGTCGGTCTCGCCGCCCATGAAGCCGTAGAAGTAGTCGAAGCCCATCCCGATGGGCCACTGGGTGAACGGCCCCGCCGTGCTGTACTGGTAGGCGGGCGTGTTGTGGTTCTTGCCGAACCATGAGGTCGCGTAGCCGTTTTCCCGGAGGATTTCGCCGACGGTGGCGTTCTCCGGGCCGATGATCGAGTTGTAGCCCGGATACCCGGTGGCCTGCTCCGAGATGACGCCGAAGCCCACCGAGTGGTGATTGCGCCCGGTGATCAGCGCCGCCCGGGTCGGCGAGCAGAGCGCCGTCGAGTGGAACTGGGTGTAGCGCACGCCGGCCTGGGCCACCCGGTCCATCGCCGGCGTCGGGATGACGCCGCCGAACGAGCTGGAGATTCCGTACCCCGCGTCGTCCGTCATGATCAGCAGGACGTTGGGGGCCCCCTTGGGCGGGACCACCGTCGCCGGCCAGCAGGACTTCGAGTCCACGGCGCTCAGGTTGATGACCCCGCCGAACTGTCCCGGCGGGTTGGGGAGGTAGCGGCCGTCCACCGTGGTCGTGGCGCTCGGCGAGCATGGCACGCCGGTGGTCTGCTGCGCACTGGCCGGGACGGCCGTTCCGACGATCGCGACGCAGGCTGCCAGCAGCGCTCCCCCGGTGCCCGAGGGATGCCTGCGTGGGGCGAACGATCCAATCATGCTCTGGTCTCCTGGATGGAAAATGGGCTGTCGTACTTACCGCGACGGTCGGTCAGCATACAAGAATCTTGATGAGATGTCAGCCCCCCACGTGCCTGGTTTCATTCCAGAGGTGAATGACCGGGTGGGAGAGGTCGTGCTCGTAGCCGACGGCGCTGAGACTGGCTGTGCTGAGCAGGAAGAGCCGGCTGTTGAGCGCCGGCTCGAGCCCCGGCCACCGGGACGCCAGGACCCTGAGCAGGTGTCCGCTGGTGAAGAGCAGTACGTCATCGTGGACGTCGCGGATCCGCTGGATGACACGATCCGCCCTGGCAGCGACCTGGGCGGGTGATTCGCCCCCGGGGCACCCGTCGCGGAACAGCTCCCAATCGGCGCGCAGGGCCAGGATCTCGTCGCTTCGCAGCCCCTCGTATTTGCCGTAGTTCCACTCGACCAGGTCCGGGTCGACGGTCGCCACGTCTCCAAACCCGGCTAGTTCGCAGGTGCGCGAGGCCCTCTTGAGCGGGCTGGTCCAGACCCGGTGAACTATCGGCTCCGATAGCCACCGGTGAGGCTGTGCGGCACTACTTCCGCCTCGGCGTCCGGGCTTGTCCGGTCGCGACTTCGGCCTCGGCCCGGATCCAGTCCTCTGCTTCGTGACCCTCCTCCCGGCCACGCTCCAGGTACAACTCGTACGCCCGCTGGCGCACCCGTGTCTCCAGGTCCTGGAGGGGGCGGGCAGCGGCGGTCTTCGTCGACCCAGCCGCCTTCCGTACGGTCTTCTTCGATGAGGTTGCCATGGCACGACCACTCCTCTCAGTCCATCTGTGTTGCCAGTGCTTGCCGGTCGTCGATCGATCGAATGATACCCGTCCCGACTCGGGCAAGATCACTCCATCATCAGCGCAGCCACCAGCGCTGTCCACCCCGTCTGGTGGCTGGCCCCGAGCCCGGCACCGGTGTCACCGTGAAAGTACTCGAAGAAGGGGATGCAGTCCCGCCAGTGGGGATCGGCCTGAAAGTAGTCGTTGTCCCCCCAGGCGGCCCGGCGTCCACCGGCCGCCGGATCTCGCAGGAAGAGATTGGTCAGCCGCTCTGTCAATTCCCTGGCCACCTCCTCCAGCGTCGCCATCCGCGCCGAGCCGGTAGGAAATTCGACCTTGAAACTGTCCCCATAGTGCTTGTGATGTTCCCTTAGTGCCTGGATGATCAGGTAGTTGACCGGAAACCAGACTGGCCCCCGCCAGTTCGAATTGCCGCCAAAGAGGCGACTGCCCGATTCGGCGGGCTGGTACTCGACCCGCAGCGTCCGGCCCGGCATCTCCAGGACGTACGGGTGATCGCGGTGGTAGCGCGACAGGGCGCGAACGCCGTAGTCGGAGAGGAATTCCTCGGGATCGAGCATCCTCTTCAAGACCGCCCTCAGCCGATCGCCATGCAGGATCGAGAGCAGCGAGGTCTCGTGGGGACCCGGCACGCTCCAGGGCGCCACGTTCATGAGCAGGTCCGGGCGGTGCTGGATGAACCAGTCGGCCCGGGCCTGGAACTCGGCGAGGCCGCGCAGTTGCGCGGTCGACGTGGCGAACACGGCGAAGAGCGGCACCAGTCCCACCATCGAATGGATCTTGAGCGGGATGTTCTCGCCAGTCGTGAGGTGCACCACGTCGTAGAAGAACTGGTCCTCGCCATCCCAGAGGTTGATCCCCTCCCCGTCCATGTTGGTCATCGCGTGTGCGATATAGAGGAAGTGCTCGAAGTACTTGACGGCCATGTTCTGGTAGAACGGCTCCTGCCTGGCCAGCTCCAGCGATATCGTGAGCATCGTGATGGCGAACCGCGCCATCCAGCTGGTGCCGTCGCTCTGCTCCAGCTCTGCCCCGTTGGGCAGCGGCTGGTCCCGGTCCACCACCCCGATGTTGTCCATGCCGAGGAAGCCGCCGCCGAAGACGTCACGGCCGGCGGCGTCCTTGCGGTTGACCCAGAAGCTGAAGCTGAGCATCTCGCTCTGGAACATCTCCCGGAGGAAGGCGAGGTCCCCCTTCCCCGTGAGTCGCTTTTCGACCAGGTAGACCCGCCATGCGGCGGCGCCCAGGACGGGCGGATTCACGTCATCGAAGTTCCACTCGTAGGCGGGGAACTGGCCGTTGCCGTGCTGGTACCATTCGTGTCCCATCTTGAGCAGCTGCTTCTTGGCAAACTCCGGATCGATCCACGCCATGGCGGCACAGTGGAAGGCGAGATCCCACGAGGCGAACCAGGGATACTCCCAGGTGTCGGGCATCAGGAGGACGTCGGCGGTGTTGAGTGCCTTCCACCGGGAGTTCCGCCCATGCCAGCGCTCGGGCGGCGGCGTGGGCTGCGTCGGATCGCCGAGGAGCCAGCGGAAGACGTGGTAGCGGTAGAACTGCTTGGACCAGAGCAGCCCGGCGAAGGCCTGCCGCTGTATGCGCCGCTGGTCCTCGCCTGCCGTGGGGGGATGCACCCCCGAGTAGAAGGCGTCGGCCTCGTTGAGCCGCAGTTCGAAGACGGTGTCGAATCCCGCGAAGGGGCGCTCGAGGGTGCGCGGGGTGAGGCGGATCCGGGCGGTGAACTGGCCGCCCGGGGGCACCATCGCCTGCAGGTGGGCGGCGACCTTGCTTCCCTGTCGCGCGTTGACCCGGTCGGCCCTGCCCTGCACCACGGCCTCGTGGATGCCATCCTTCACGAACGGCGACTTGTTGGGAGTCTGGAACAGCAGCTCGGTATTAGTCTCGTTCTCTGTGAAGAGCAGTTCAGCCGGCCGGCCGTCGGAGGACTGGACGTACCACCAGCGCGGGCCGATGTCGGCGTGCTCCGTTCGGACCGCCCCGGGGCCGGTGGCCCGGATCACCGGCCGCTCGACGTCGGTGGTCCACGACCAGATGTTGCGGTACCAGAGATGGGGCAGCAGGTGGATCGGCGCCGGGTCGGGCCCCCGGTTGAGCGCGGTGATCCTGCAGAGGACATCCTCGGCGTCCGCCTTGGCGTACTCGATGACGACGTCGAAGTAGCGATTGGACAGGAACGTGTCTCGCAGGGCGTCAAACAACTCATACTCGGGCTCCTGCTGGCTGCGGGTGCCGTTGACCTTCACCAGGTCGTCGTAGGGATAGGCGACCTGGGGGTACTTGTACACCATCCTCATGTAGGAGTGGGTCGGCACGCCATCGAGGAAGAAATAGTACTCCTTGACGTCTTCGCCGTGATTGCCCTGGCTGTTGCTCAGACCGAACATCCGCTCTTTGAGGTAGGGATCGCGCCCGTTCCAGAGCGCTACGGCCAGGCAGAGCCGCTGCCGTTCGTCGCAGAAGCCGGCGATGCCGTCCTCGTTCCAGCGGTAGGTGCGGCTCCGTGCGTGCTCGTGGGGGAAGTAGTTCCAGGCGTCGCCGTCGGCGCTGTAGTCCTCTCGCACCGTGCCCCAGGCCCGTTCGCTCACATAGGGGCCCCAGCGCTTCCAGTTCACGCGCCCAGCGTCATGCTCCGCGAGCCGAAGCCGTTCCGGGTCCTTCTGGGTCATGGCTGGCAAGGTAGCGGCCGCATTTTCGAGCCGCTACGGGGCTACCCCCGCCGCAGGCGAAGCACCACATTGACAGATGCTCCCGTCGTTCAAGTCTGGCGCCAGCAGAAGGATCAATGAGTGGCGCGCCACCTGCTGATGCGGCGCCTCACGGCGGTGATCGCCCTGTGCGGCCTGCTGGGCCCGGGCCGGACCGCGCTCGCCCAGACATCATTTCCGTCCGATTCAGACCTCCAACGAATCCTCGAGGCGCGGGTCGCCAACGAACAGGCCGTTGGCCTGGTTGTCGGACTGCTCGATGCCGAGGGCCATCGGAGGATCCTTGCCGCCGGCGATCCCGGACCCGGCCGGGTCCCGCTCGACGGCACTACGATCTTCGAGATCGGGTCGATCACCAAGACCTTCACGGCAACCCTCCTGGCAGTCATGGCCGAGGAGGGCCAGGTCAGCCTCTCGGAGCCGGTGGCTCGGCTGCTCCCTCCCGGTGCCAGGATTCCCTCGACGCCCGGGCGCGAGATCACCCTGGTCGACCTGGCCACCCACACCTCCGGCCTCCCGACGCTCCCCACCAATTTCGCCCCGGCCGATCCCGCCAATCCCTACGCCGACTACACCATGGCACAGCTGGAAAAATTCCTGGCCGGCTATGCGCTTCCCCGCCCACCTGGCGCCGGATTCCAGTACTCCAACCTCGGGTTCGGCCTCCTCGGCCTCGCGCTGGCCTACCGCGCAGGACAGAGTTACGACGAACTGGTGACCAGCCGAATCCTGGCTCCGCTCGGCATGCGGAGCACGGAGATCGCCCTTCCTGACGAGCTGCGGGCCCGACTGGCGCAGGGCCACGACGCCTGGGGAGAGCCGGTCTCCAATTGGGACCTGCCGACCCTGGCCGGCGCCGGGGCGCTGCGCTCCACGGTGAACGACCTGCTGGACTACGCGGCGGCCAACCTCCCGGGGAGCAAGGGCCAGCTCGCCGGAGCAATGCGGGAGGCCCAGCGGCCCAGGCGCCAGATCGCCACCGGCGACAGCATCGGCCTCGCCTGGATCACCACCCACACCAGTCGCGTGGCCATCACCTGGCACAACGGCGGCACTGGGGGGTACAGGGGATTTCTCGGATTGGATCGCAAGGAGAAGCGGGCGGTGGTAATCCTGGCCAACTCCGCCAACAGCGTGGACGATCTCGGATTCCACCTGCTGGACCCGACCAGCCCCCTCGGCCGGCCGGGGGTGGACGGCCCGGTGGTCCGGGCCTGGATCGCGGGGGGAGTCGTGGCGGCGCTGGCGCTCTACGACTCGCTCAAGCTGGCCGCCCCCGACCGCTACGATTTCGGGGAGCCCGAGCTCAATACCGTAGGCTATGTCCTGCTGGGGCGGGGCCGGATCGCGGACGCGATTACCGTCTTCCAGCGCAACGTCGAGCTCTTCCCGGGGGGCTACAACACCTACGACAGCCTCGGCGAGGCCTATCTCGTCCGGGGCGATACGGCGCAGGCGATCGCCAACTACCGGAAGTCGGTGGCCATGAATCCGCGGAACCAGAATGGACGGGCGGTACTATCGAGGCTCGGGGTTGAACCGTAGATTGGCCGCGGCTCGTCATCCACACCCACAGGAGGAATCCATGCTCAGGAGTCGAGTTTCGCGAGGAATGACCTCTGCCCTTCTCCTCGCCGCCGTCGCGTGCAGCAAGCCTGCACCGCCCCCCCAGGCGACCCAGGCCGCGCCGGCGCAGACTCCCGTGGAACGGGGGCACTACCTGGTTTCGACCAACGGTTGTCCCGATTGCCATTCACCCAAGGTGATGACGGCGCAGGGGCCTGAGGCCGATACCAGCCGTCTGCTCTCAGGCCACCCGTCCGATCTGAAGGTTGGTCCGTTTCCTGGTGGCATCCTGGGTCCGAACAAGTGGGGAGCGGCTGCCAGCCCAATGTTCACTGCCTGGGCCGGTCCGTGGGGAATCAGCTTCACCGCGAACCTGACTCCCGACTCGACTGGACTGGGAAATTGGACTCCGGAGATGTTCATCCAGGCCATCCGGACCGGCAAGCATGCCGGGATCGGCCGGCCCATCCTGCCGCCGATGCCCTGGCCGCAGTACAGGAACTTCACCGACGAGGACTTGCGCGCGATCTTCGCCTACCTCCAATCACTGAAGCCGGTCCACAACGTGGTGCCTCAGCCGGTGCCCCCGCCGGCCCCGCCGCCCGGTTCGTAACCAGGCAGGATGGCCGCGACGCGAAGCCCGCTCACCCTGAGATTGTCGAGGGGTGAGCGGTGAAACCTTCAGACGCGCTTACCTCCCCCTTCACCTGCCCTACCCTATGATTGGGGTGATTGGGAGCACCTCCGTCGTCATCCCGGCCTGAGCTGATTATCGCGGTTGAGAGGAGGATCCTACGGTCCGCCTGTCTGCCCGGCTGTTTGCCCGCCAGTCCGCCATCCCCCTTTCCCTCACCGTAGTCAGCATCATGCTCGGCGGGGCTGGGGTCGCGCCCGCCGCCGCCCGCCTGCGGGCCGTCCCTGACACTGGATCGCTGGCCATGGCCCTCGCGCAACTGCCTGCCGCCACAGTGACGCTGGTGCGGAGCGAGCTGGTCATCGAACTGCCCGCCATAGACCTCCCGGCCGGGATGCCGGGGATGGACGAGCCGATGGGCCGGACCCCGCTGGCGGCAGCGGCGGTGCCGGCGTCCGGATTCATTTCGGGGTTCCGGGTCGACGTAGTCGACGGCGCGGGACAGGCCCTGCCCAAGACGCTGCTCCATCACGTGAACCTGAGCGACCCCGGCCGCCGAGAGCTCTTCCTGCCGATCGGGCTGCACATCTTCGCCGCCAGCAAGGAGACCCCCGCCTCTACCGTGCCGTGGTTCCTGTTCGGGATGCCGATCACGAAAGGACAGCGGTTCACGACGAGCGCGATGCTGGCCAACCCGACCTTCGTCGCCTACCATGGCGTCCGGGTTCGGATCATTCTCCGGTTGACTCCTGCCGGCCGCCCCTGGCCGCTGTTCCGGACCTATCCCTGGGTGATGGACGTCCTTTTTCCGGTGGGCCAGCAGCCGGGCGGCAGCAAAGCCTTCGCCCTGCCGCCCGGCCGCACCTCGCGCAGCTGGGTCAGCAGCCCCGCCTTGTCAGGCACCATCCTTGGCATGGGCGGACATATCCACGACTACGGCGTGAGCATCGAGTTCGCCGATTCGACCACCGGCGAGGTGATCTGGCGCGGGATTCCGGTGCGCGACTCGAGCGGAGAGGTCCGAGCGCTTCAGCCGGTCCGGTTCTACCGCTGGAACAGACTCGGTGTGCACATCACCCCTGCGCACCGGTACCGGGTCACCGTGGTCTACGACAACCCGACCGGGCGGACAATCTCCGACGGTGGCATGGCCGCCGTTGCCGGACTCTTCATCCCCGACCGGGGCACCGCCTGGCCTACGGTGGATCCCGCCGATCCCGATTATCGCCAGGACCTGTACGACACCCTGTTCCCCCAGCGGATGCCGATGATGGATATGCCGGGGATGGACTGATGACCGGCAGCGCTATTCCCCGGGGACCGCAACCACTCTCCGCGCCCCCACCCACCGCTGCCACCACCACTTGCCATAGGTGTCATCGGGACTCAACCGGCTGATCTGGACCCCGGCCGAGGCGCTGTGAATGAACTGCCCGTTGCCGACATAGAGCCCAACGTGCGAGACGGCACCGTTCGCGTTGTTGCTGAAGGTGAGGATATCGCCGGGCAACAGCGCGTCGAGAGAGCGATCCACCGGCGTGCCCTCGCGGGCCTGATCGGTGCTCCGGCGAGGCAGCACCACGCCCTGGCTGCCATAGGCGTACTGGATCAGTCCCGAGCAGTCGAAGCCATTCCCTCCCTCGCCACCCCACTTGTAGGGTGTGCCCATCACCTCGGTCGCCGTGCCGATGATGCTGGCGATGATCTGGTCGCGTGCCTCCTTCGTGGCTGGCTGGACTGAGAGCGGCACGCCGGCTCCGGTCGTCGTGGCAGCCTTGCTCGCGTGACGCTGGTCGCCGCCACCGAATCCCATCCGGAGCCCGACCTCCATACCCTGGCTATGACCGGGCTCCTGCACTCGCCAGCGCCCCTCGACAGCGAAGGTGAGCCACCTCGCCGGGTAGAGATCGATCCCTGCCCCGGCACTCCAGCCGTTCCACCAGTCGCTCGAACCACCGGAGATCATCCCCCCACCGTATGCTCCCACCAGGTAGGGGCCGGGCGCTCCTCCCCTGAAGAGGCTCAGATCCACCTCTCCACCCCACTCCGCCGGGAGTCCGGACTCCGCGTTGAGGAAGGTGGCCGCGAGTCCGAAGCCGAGGGGGCCAGCGAGCCGGCTCGTGATGCCGGCCCGCCATGTGGTCCGCGCGGTGTCGGCGAAGTATCGGCCGAGCTCGACATAGGGAGTCTGCCCGCGGAGCGCCGACGGCAGGGCGACGAGAAGGGCGAGCGCAAGCTGCTTCACGGGGCGCTTCGCCTGGGCAGGCCGGTCCGAAGATCGACCAGGTAGCGATCCCCCGGCCGGCAGCGGAGCCAGAGGTCGGCGGCGATGGTGGTGTCGTCAACCAGCGTCGGTAACGCTCCGGTGTACAGGAGGGGGATGGCGATTCGCAGGCTGTCATGGCGGATCTGCATCACCCGTTCGATGCACGGCCGGCCGCTGCTGTCGGTATCGGCGCGGGAACCGGTGAACCAGATCGAGTAGCCGTTGGGAAGGCGGAGTGCGAGGGAGTCGGCCGGGGAGGCCGAAGAGGTCGGAGAAGTCGTAGAGGTCGTCGAGTCGGGAGAACCGATGGGACTCTTCTTCCCGCAAGCGGCCAGGACCGTGGCCAGACAGGTGATCGCGACAGCCCCCCTCACTTCTCCTCCGGATGGTGGTGCATCGACTCCTCCACCTCGTGGATCGCCTCGATGAGTTCTTCCTTGATCGGGATGCCCTCGCGGGTGATGCCGAGCGTGTGACGGAGGCGTGGTGAGCGCCTGAGCACGCGCATCCAGAGAAAGACTGCCGTGAATCCGGCGATCACGCCGCCCGCCACCGTAACCGCGAGCGCCTGGTCGGCGGTGGTCAGTCCGTGGCCCGCACGGGCACCCGCCCAGGCCCCCAAAACAGAAGCTGCCCACACCACGAGAGGCGTGAGCAGCCAGCCGATGATAAGTAAGAAGAGCCGGAGCCAGCGCATTCCCTTACGCGCGCCGGGCCCTCAACACGGAGATGACGGTCGCGAGGGTGAGTCCCGGAAGGTAGGCGACGCCGAACGTCCCGATGCCCCACTGGGCACCGGGGAAGCCCGATGAGGATGGCCACGATCGCCAGCAGCACCGTGGCGCCGAAAGCTGGCGATCAGGACGCCGGGGGCCGATGGGGCGCCCCCCCTGGCGACTGGTTGGCGAGCATCCAGGCCCCGAGCCACGGCATGAACGTCCCCGCCATCCACCAGACCGGGTGATACCACCAGTTGGCGCCGCCCCCGATGGCGAGCCACCGGTGGGTGTACAGGTGGAAGGTCTGGAAGAAGCTCACGTCCACCAGCATGAAGACCACCGTGGCGAAGAACCCGATCGTGGCGGCGCCGGCAATCCCCTCGATGGTGCGGGCCCGGGTCCAGAGGCCGGGCAGCACGGTGACCGCGGCCAGGCCGGCGACCAGCAGGAGCGCCTCCAGCGCGAGCCCGGGCATGCCGCCGAGGAAACGCGCCACCAGGGCGAAGACCAAGACGATGACCGACTCGATGATGCCGAGCCGGAGAGAGCCGCGGACCAGGAACCCCGCGTCGGTCTGGTCGAAGCCTGCCTGGGCGCGGACGGCCGTACTCATTGCCACTCCCCTGTAGGAGAATCGATGGGCAAATCTAGCGGCCCCGCGGGGCCACCGCCAAGAGGCGCGACTACCAGTTCCAGGCGGCCAGGACCGCGATGTCGGTGACCGCCCAGGCCCCTAGCGCCTCGTACATCCCTCGCTGGTGGTCCCCCGGGGAGCGCATCGGGTAGTCGCGGACCCAGGGGAGCAGCACCCGGAGCCAGGCCGTGAGGGCCACCGCCAGCGCCCCCCAGCGGAACAGCGACTGGGAGCCCGAACCCCACTCCGAGAGAAGTGCCGCCAGGATGAACAGACCGAAGGCGAGGACGACGCCCCCCAGGGCGACCTGAAGGCTCAGCCGCATGCCGAGGACGAGGGCCAGGGTCCGGTCGCCGCGGCGGCGGTCCTCCTCGTACTGGTAGAGCTGGGTGAGCGGGTACAGCGTGGCGAAGAGGGGGCAGAAGGCGAGGAGGACGAGCCAGAGCACGGTTGACGGTACCGTTCCGGTCAGGGCCAGCCCCGCCAGCGGAGTCAGCGTTCCGAAGCCCCACATGTTGATGATCCAGTCGAAGCCGGCCACGGCCTTGAGCCGGATCGGTGGCACCGAGTACAGCACAGAGAGCAGGAAGCAGGCGGCGTAGGCCCAGCGGAAGAGCGGCGGCAGGAGCAGCGCGAGTCCCTGCCCCGCGGCCATCAGCAGGAATGCGACCAGTGCGAGGTGCTTCGGCGCCGGTGGCGGCGCCCGGAGGTAGCCGATGTCTCCTTCGTCCCGGTCGAACGCCGAGTTGATGGCGAGCGTGCCCCCGTTGAGCAGCACCACCCAGGCGAGGAGCCCGAGCAGGAGCGGCCCCAGCGCCTCGCCCCTCCACAGCCCCGACCACCCCACCGCCAGGACATACCCCACCATCGTGTGCGCCGTCATGATCGGCCACTCGGCGGGGCGGAGATGCAGGACGTAATCGAAGCCCGGACCGAGCAGGCGATAGCCAAGTCGTCGGCCGGGCGACTGCGCCGCGACCGTCACCAGGTCAGGCCCAGGTGTTGTGCCGCGAAGCGGAGCCCCTGCAGAGTGAGGTCCGGCTCGATGGCTTCAATCGTCCGGGTCAGCGGTGCCACGACACCGGCCAGGCCTCCGGTGGCGACCACCTTGGGGACCCGTCCTTCCGGCCACTCGGCGCGGATCCGGTGGACGATTCCGTCGACGGCATCGGCGGTCCCGAAGAGCACACCGGCGCGGATGCACTCCTCGGTACGGCGGCCGATGACCCGTTCCGGGGGACGCAGCTCGGTGGCGGGAAGCTTGGCCGCCCGCCGGGTGAGCTGGTCGGCCGAGGTGCGGAGACCCGGCATGATGACGCCACCGATGAAGCGGCCGTCGCCGGTGATGCAGTCGAAGGTCGTCGCGGTGCCGAAATCCACCACCAGGGTGTCGCAACGGTAGAGCATGACGGCCGCCAGCGTGTTCACGATCCGGTCGGCCCCCACCGAGAGCGGCTCATCGACGTCGAGCCGTACCGGCAGCGCTGTCGCGGCGTCGATCGCAACGGCGGTGCGGCCGGTGGCGTCGCGCAGCCCTTCGACCAGGCTCTGGGTCACCGCCGGCGCCACCGAGGCGAGGCAGGCGGCGCGCACCTCGTTGGGTGACAGTCCCGCGTGCAGGAAGAACGCTCCTGCCGCTCCGGCCCATTCGTCGGGGGTGCGATCGGGATTCGTCGTCAGCCGCCAGCGGCCCGCCAGGTTGGTGCCCTGGAAGAGGCCGAGCGTGATCTCGGTATTGCCGATGTCGATGGCGAGGAGCATGGGGTGGAAGTTAAGAGTCGAGAGTCGAGAGTCGAGAGGGCCGACGGCTAGCGGTGCAGCTCGACGTGACCGGCGTGGACCGGGGAAAGGCTCCCATCGGGTCGCTCGATGCGGAGCGTACCATCCGGCGCGATGCCGCGCGCGATGCCGGGAAGGGGCGCCGCGAGGTGCCGGGCGGCGAGCCAGTCCCGCCCAGTGAAGTCCTCCAGCTCCTCGGCCGTGAGCCGTCCTGGTGCGCCCAGGCATCTTCGCCAGGGCATCCGCCAGCGCCCCCAGGACCTGCTCGACGGTCAGGTCATCCCGGTAGTCGGCCAGGCGGGTCGCCTGGGCCGCGACCTCCGGGGGGAGCTGGTTCCGCACGTTCATCCCGATCCCCACGGCGATCCAGGCCGGGCGATCGCCCTGCCATCGGGCCTCGCACAGGATGCCGCCGACTTTGCGTTCCCCGATCATCACGTCGTTGGGCCACTTGAGACGGACCGGGGGCAGTCCGCCCAGCCGGTCGAGCGCGTGGGCGACGGCCAGCCCGGTGCGCAGGCTCAGCACCTCGGCGCCGACCGGGAGTCGCGGGCGACAGAGCCAGCTCAGCCAGAGGCCGCCGGCCGGTGAGTGCCAGGTCCGTCCGCGGCTTCCCCTCCCCGCCATCTGTTCCCGGGCCACGACGATGGTGCCGGAGGGTGCACCCCCGTCCGCCAGCTCATGCAGGACGTCGAGCGTCGAGCCGACCCGCTCCAACCGGTAGATCGGCGGCCCGGCCGCGCTCATCCGGCGTGGCGCAGGTAGAGCAGGAGCAGGAGCCCGCCGACGATGCGGTACCAGGCGAACCAGACGAAGCTGTGCCGGGAGACGAATCGCAGAAACAGCTTGATCACGATCAGCGCCGAGAGGAAGCTGACCACGAAGCCGATGGTGAACGCCGGGAGGTCCGACAGCGACAGGGCGCCCCGGCTCTTGTACAGATCGTACAGCGTTGCGGCCCCCAGGGTAGGCAAGGCGAGGAAGAACGAGAATTCCGTGGCAATGAAGCGCGTGAGGCCGAGGCAGTAGCCGCCCAGGATCGTGGCGCCGGAGCGGCTGACGCCGGGCACCAGGGCCAGGACCTGGGCGCACCCGATCAGGAATGCCGTCCCGGGCCGCAGTTCATTCAGCTCGTAGACCCGGCTCCGCGGCCGCCACCGCTCGATGGCGAGGATGGCGAAGCCGCCAACCACCATGGCGACGCCGACCACGAGCGGAGAGAAGAGGTGGTCCTTGACCCAGCGATGGGCCAGGAAGCCCACGACGCCCGCGGGGAGGAAGCCGAGCGCCAGGTTGAGGACCAGTCGCTGGCCGTCACCGGGGACCGTGGCCGAGCGGGCCGTCGCCAGGAGCCGGACTCGGTAGAACCAGACGACCGACAGCATCGCGCCCAGCTGGATGAAGATCTCGAAAGTCTTGGTGGCCTCACCGGCAAGATGGAACAACCGGCCAGTGATGATCAGGTGGCCGGTCGAGGACACCGGGAGGAACTCGGTGATGCCTTCGACCAGGCCGAGAATGGCCGCGACGAGCCAGCTCACTTGAGGAGGTCTCTGTAGAGCTGCTCGTACATCGGAACCACCTTGTCGGTGGAGAATTCCCTGGCGGCGGACACCGCCGCCTCCGTCATCGCCGAGTAGGTTCCCGCATCGCGCAGCAGCTCCACCGCCCGCCGGCCCATCGCCTCCACCGAGCCCACCGGCTCGAGGATGCCGGTCACGCCGTCCTTGATCACCTCGGGGAGGCCGCCGGCCCGGCTGGCCACCACCGGGGCGCCGCAGGCCATCGCCTCCAGCGCCGCCAGCCCGAACGACTCCGACTGGGAGGGGAGCAGGAAGAGGTCGGTGGCCTGCAGCAGCGAGGCGACCTTGTCGAGCCGGCCGAGGAAGCGGACATCCTCCGCCACCCCCAGGTCACGCGCCTCGTGCTCGGCATCGCCGCGATCGGGGCCGTCACCGACCATGAGCAGGGTCGCGGGCATCGCCTTGCGGATCCGGGCGAAGACCCGGATCACGTCCCGCACCCGCTTGACCTCGCGGAAATTGGAGATGTGGCTGATCACCTTGTGCCCCGCCGGCGCGGGCGAGTGCCGTTCGGCCTTCGCCACCGGATGGTACTCGGCCAGGTTCACGAAGTTCGGGATCACCTTGAGATCGCAGCTCACACAGCCGAAGGCGCGGTAGGTCTCGTCCCTCAGGAACTGCGAGACGGCGGTGACCTCGTCCGACTGCTCGATCGAGAACTTGGTGATCGAGTAGAAGCTCGACTCCTGCCCGACCAGCGTGATGTCGGTGCCGTGCAGCGTGGTCATGATCGCGCAGTGGGCGCTCGGGCCGAAGCATTTCCCGCGCGAGGTAGGCGGTCGTGGCGTGGGGAATGGCGTAGTGGACGTGCAGGACGTCGAGCTTCCCGACGGGCCACCTCGTGCTGCTTCGACGCCAGGGCGAGCGTGTACGGGTAGTGCTCGAACAGCGGGTAGCGCCCCATCCGGGTCTCGACTTCGTGGAAGTACACCCGCTCGGCGTACCCGCCGCGGCCAGCCGGAACGGCGAGGCGTAGGTGATGAAGTGCACCTCGTGGCCGCGCCGGGCCAGCTCGAGGCCGAGCTCGGTGGCCACGGCGCCGGAGCCGCCGTAGGTCGGATAGCAGGTGATGCCGATCTTCATGGGAGTCGTGAGTCGTGAGTCGTGAGTCGTGAGCGGTCAGGAGGACGGGCGGCTGTCCCAGGCCGCCGCGATCTCCGCCGCCAGCTCTTCGGCGGGGCGGGTGGCGTCGAGCGCCAGCACCGGCCCCTCCAGCTGGTGGCGGAACCAGGTCTCCTGCCGCTTGGCGTACTGTCGCGTGCTGATCGAGACGGCGCCGGCGACGCTCTCGCGGCTTCGCCTGCCCTGAAGGTACTCGACTGCCTCGCGCATGCCGATGGCGTCGAGCCCCGGCGCGCCGGGCGCGGCACCCTCGGCCAGCACCGAGGCCACCTCCTCGATCAGCCCTCGCTGCACCATCTCCTCCGCCCTGGCTTCGATCCGCTGGTGCAGCACCGGGCGTGGCACGGTGAGCAGCACGTACCAGGGTGTCACGGTCCCGACCCGCCTGGCGTGGCTCTGCCAGAAGCTGAGCGGCTGGCCGCTCAGGAGCGCCACCTCGATCGAGCGCATGGCGCGCTGGCGGCCCCCGCCGGCGAATCCCGGGTCGAGGCGCGACGCCCAGCGGACCAGTTCGGCGGCGTCGAGACCGGCGGTCCACCCTTCGAGTTCACGGCGCTGCGCGGGATCGAGTGGCGGCTCGGCGAACAGCCCGTCCGCCAGGGCCCGGATGTAGAGCCCGGTGCCGCCCACCACCACCGGCAGGTGCTCCCGGGCCCGGATGCCTTCGATCCACCGGGTGGCGTCGCGGGCGAAGCGCCCGGCGCTGTATCGCTCTCCGGGATTCACCAGGTCGATCCCGTGGTGGGGAATGCGGCTCAGCCATTTCTTCGAGGGCTTGGCGGTGCCGATGTCGAGCCGGCGGTAGATCTGCCGCGAATCGGCCGAGACGATCTCCATCGGCCAGTGGGCCGCCAGCGCGCAGGCCACGGCGGTCTTGCCGATGCCGTCGGCCCGACGAGCACGGGGGCGCTAGCGCCGGCCAAATCGGCGCTCCAGCTCCTCGCGAGGCAGCTGCACGATCGTCGCCCGTCCGTGCACGTCGTGGGCGGGCAGCCGCACCGCGAACAGCCGGCCGAGCAGCTCCCGCATCTCGCGCGGGTCGAGGCGTTCACCGGCCTTGATCGCGGCCCGGCAGGCGTAGGTGGCGGCAAACCGCTCCAGCGGGTTGGCCCACCCGCCGAACCGGCCGCGGGCCAGGTCGGCCACCAGCTCCCGGAAGCAGGCCCCCGCGTCGAACCGGGGATGCGGCGCCGGCACCGCGTGGAGCACGACCGCCCGCCCGCCGAAGGCTGCCACGTCATATCCCACGCGCTGCAGCATCTCCGCATGGGCCTCGACTGCCTCGAGTTCCTCGTCGGTCAGCTCGAGTGTCAAGGGCAGGAGCAGGCGCTGGGAATCGGCGCCGCCCCCCGTCAGCCGCTCCATCGCCGCCTCGTAGAGCACCCGCTCGTGCGCCGAGTGCTGGTCCACGAAGACCAGGCCGTCGGCCCCCTCGTAGACGAGGTAGGAGTCGAAGAGCTGCACCAGGCCAGTCGGGATGTCGCGCTCGGCCCGCTCCCCAGGCGCGGTCTCGACCTCCACGGCCAATTCGAGCGGGGCAAAGAGTCCTTCCGCCCCTCCCGCGACCGTTAGGGAGTCCTTGAGGGGCTCTCCCGCCCTTCCGGGCATCGGCCGCCATTCGCCGATCGGCGCCGACGCCGCCAGCCCGCCCAGGGCGTGTCGCACCGCCTCCTCGACCGCGCGCTCCACGGCGAGCCGCTCACGGAACCGGACCTCGAGCTTGGCGGGGTGGACGTTCACGTCCACGTCCTCCACCGCGACCCGGATATCGAGGAAAAGCGAGGGACGGTCGCCTGGATGAATCGCGGAGCGGTAGCCGGCCTCGGCGGCGCGGAGCAGGAAGGAATCGCGAAATGGGCGGCCGTTCACGAACAGCTGGGTCCGCCGCCCGGTGGGGCGGGCGTCGCCGGGCCGCTGGATGAAGCCCTCGACCTGAACTGGCCCGACGGCGTAGGAGACCGGTATCAGCGTCCCGGCCAGGTCTCTGCCCCACACCGAGGCCAGGCGCTCCGACGACGACTGTCCCGGCGGAACGTGGAGCCGGAGCTCGCCGTCGGCGTGCAGCTCGAAGCCGACTGCCGGGTGGGCGAGGGCGAGGGTCGCCACGACCTCTCCGGCGGCGCGGCTCTCAGAGGAGAGGGAGCGGAGGAACTTCCGCCGCGCCGGGGTATTGAAGAAGAGCCCGCGGACGGAAACCGTGGTGCCGCGCTGGCGCGCCGTGTCGGTGACCTGGTCCAGGCGGCCACCGGTGACGGTGACCTCGGTGCCGATCCCGTCCGCTTCGGCCGTGGTCATCGTGAAGCGTGACACCGAGGCGATCGCGGGCAGGGCCTCGCCCCGGAAGCCGAAAGTGGCGACACCGACCAGGTCACGGGCGCTCCGCAGCTTGCTGGTCGCGTGCCGGTCGAGCGCGAGCACGGCGTCCTCGCGCCCCATCCCGCTCCCGTCGTCGCTCACCTCGATCAGGGTCTTCCCGCCCTCCTCGATCGCGACCCGGACCCGGGTCGCCCCGGCGTCGAGCGCGTTCTCGGCCAGCTCCTTGACCACCGATGCCGGGCGCTCGACCACCTCGCCGGCGGCGATCTGGTCGGCCACAGCATCAGGCAGGATTGCGATTCGACGCGTCATGGAAATGGAAGATACTCCTCAATCCTTCGACCTTCGACCCTCGACTCACGACTCACGACTCACGACTCATGACTTACATCAATGCCAGTCGCATTCCCTGAATCCACCCCTCATGCCCCTCCACGTCCTCCACCAGGTACCAGCCACCGTCCCGCCTGATGATCCGGACGGCGTTGCCCTTCACGGTGGTCACCACCGCGGGGGCCCGCTCGTGGGGGGAGAGCGCGAGGCTCCCGTCGGCCAGGACAATGCCCATCGGCCGCGCGTTCCGGTCCCGGAGCCACCAGGCACTCGCGGCGATGAGGAGGGAGGCCACCAGCACCACCAGCCAGCGCCCCCGCAGGCGCCGCTCCACGGCGAGCCCGAACCATCCGGCGAGCCAGCAGGCCACGGCCAGCACCACCAATTCCTCGGGAGTCACCGGGGCCGCGCCAAGCCAGCGCCCGGAGCCGTCGGCAGGGGGAGGAACCAGCTGCACCGCCAGGCGCAGCTCGCGGTTGCGCGGAGCCAGCCGAAGCCCGTGTTGCCAGGCCGCCGACGCACTCGCGTCGTCGCCCAGCCGGAACCAGGTGGCCCCCAGGTTGTACCACGCCGCGGGTGATTCGGGCACCGACTGGGTCATGAGCGCGAAACCGGTGGCCGCGGCCCGGAGGGCGCCCGCCTGGTACAACTCCTCCGCCGACGGCGTTTGCGCCGAGAGTGATACGGAATGCAGGCCCGCCGCGAGCAACAGGAGGGCGACGCCGACACCTGGCCCCCGGCGGCTTCCCGCGCCCTCGTCGCGCAGCCGCGAGACCACCCGGTTGACCTGCTCGACCAGCGCGTGCCGCTGCAGCCCGCCTTCGCCGCTGAATCGCGCCGCGCGAATCCGCTCCTGGAGAGCGACGATCTCCTTCCCCTCGGCGTCCTCGAGCCCCGCGGCCCTTATTGACCGAAGCAGGCCTTCCCGATCGAGCTCGGCGGCCCGCGGCACCAGTGACCTGAGCGCCTGTGCCAGCTGCCGCTCCGCCCCGGGCAGCAGGTCGCCCCTGGCGTCGGCCGGCCGCGCGACCGGCGCCCTGCGCCCCTGCCAGAATCGCGCGGCGCCGGCCACCGGACCGAGAAGCAGCAGCAGGATCGCGAGCGGCAAGGGTGCGCGGTGGACCAGGCGCCACGCCAGCGCCGGCCGCTCGTCGAGCATCAGCGGCGGGGGAGTCACCCGTGCCACGCTGGCTTCTCCGGCGGGCCCCACCGGCAGGACGGACGCGGCGGCGGTCGCGACCTGGAAGTTGCGGGATCCGGGCTCATAGAACCCGTACCGGATGGTCGGCAGCACCAGCCGGCCGCTGGAATCGGGCACCACGAGATACCGGAACGTCTTCGTGCCGGTCAGCCGCCCTTCGACCAGGTCGGTGTGATCGTCGATCTGGTCGGGATAGACCCGCACCCCGGAAGGCCAGCGGACCGGCGGCGCAGGCCACAGGGTCACGTTCCCCTCGCCCGTCAATGTAACGGTGACCGTCACCGGCTCTCCGACCGCCGCGCTGTCGGGCGCCGTCGTGCGCCCGATCGCCAGACGCCGGGCCACCGCCCCGGTGAATTCGGCCGGCCGGTCGGCGGGCACGTCGGCCACCGTCAGCACCGCCGGCTCGGTTCGGAGGGAGTGCTGCTCCTCCTGGCTGAAGAACTGGAAGGCGACCGGAATGCTGAACTGGAGGGTGGCCGGCTCGATGCGGATCACGCCCGGCGCGAGCGGGAAGACCAGCTGGTGCAGCACGAAGAGATCGTACCACTCCCCGTCGAGCAGGCGGCTGGCCGCGATCCCGGCCGGCACCGGCTGAGGGTAGTTCCAGACTCCGGGAATCCTGGGCGGCTCCAGAGTGGGCGGCCGGCGCATCTGTTGGCGCAGGCGGCGCGGAATCCAGGCGATCGTCACCAGGTCCACCTGCTCCCCGACCGTGACCGAGTCGTCGGAGAGCGCCAGGGAGAGGCCCGCGAAGCCGTTGAGCCGGGGGATCTTCGCGTGGTCGAGGATGGCGCGCACTCTCGGACTGAGTCCGGTGGCGACGGCGTTGGCGCTGCCGGGACCGACCGAGACATCGGGCGCATCGGCCTGCACGAAGCTGGTGCCCTGGCGAACCTGCAACGGACCGAGCCGCCACCGCCCGGGAGCGGTGGCGCGCAGCCGGTACTGGATCACCGTGGTGCGGGACGGCCTGGCGCCGCCGACCATCTCGGTCCGCTCCGCCCGGGCCACGACTTCGAGCCCGGCCAGCGGCGGCAGCTCGACTTCGACCGATTCCATCGTCCCACCGGTCACGCGCACCGTGAAGGTGAGCTCCTCACCCACCGTCAGCCGGTCGCGGTCGACGGTCGTCGTGACGTCGGGCGCCGGCACCTGCTGCAGCAGCGCCGCCAGGAGGAGGGCGATCACCAGTCCTTGATCCTCGGCGAACCGACGCGAGTCCGCGCCGAATGTCGGTCACGCGTCGCCCCCTCCTCGCGCTCCACCGAGTTGAGGATCTGCTCGGCCTGGGAGCGGGAGAGGTCGGACGGCTTCGGGGGCTGGGGCGGCGGATTGCCTCCCCCGCCCGGCGGCGGCGGACTCTGGCCCCCGCCAGTCGGCGGCGGAGGCGGTGGATTCTGCCGGGCCAGTTCGAGATTCCACTTGGCGCGGGCCGAGCCCGGCTCCAGCAGCAGCGCGTCCTGGAGATACTGGGCCGCCGCCTGCAGCCGTTCGTCCCGTTGGGTCGGGATCGGCGCGAGCCATCAGGAGATTGAGCAGGCCGAGATTGTACAGCGCACGGTACCGCAGCGCGGGATCGCGGGAGCGGGAGGCCTCCTCGAGCGCCTTGCGGGCGTCATCTGCCTTGCCTGCCTGGAGCGCCGCGGTACCTGCGTTGAAGTAGGAGGTATCCGAGGCGATCCCGCGCCGGGCTTCATCGAGAAACCGCTCCCAGGCCTCGGCCACCCGGCCCTTGCGGTAGGCCCGTTCGGCATCCGAGGGGCGCTGGGCGCTCGCGCTGCCGGACGCCGACCAGGAGCGCCAGGCCGATGAGCGCGGCGGTGCGCCGGGTGAACAACTGCCAGACCAGGAGGGCCAGCGCCATGAGCAGCGGGATCCAGGCCCGTGGCAGAAGGGTCGCGCTGGCGGTGCCGGTCTGCGTGCTGCGCTTGAACACCGTCAGCAGGTCCCGCACCGCCCCGGCCTGATCGGGCAGCGCGGCGGCGACCACCGTGCCTTCGGCGGCGTCGGCCAGCGCCTGCAGGACCCGGTCGTCCCGGGCGGTCTCGATGACTGTGCCATCCTGGTCCTTCTGGTATTCGACCAGTCGCACCCGATCGGATCGCGCACCGGAATCCGGACCGGGGTCGTGCCTCCCTCCGCCACCAGCACCAGGTGGACCCCCTCGCTGGCAAGGGTCTTCGCCTCGGACACCGCCGCACCGAGCGAGTCGTGCAGCTCGCCGTCGGTGAAGACGACCAGCACCCGGTCGGCGCCGTCGCTGGTCGCCGTGAGCAGCTGGCGTCCCTGGGCCAGCATCGGGGCCAGCTCGGTGCCGCCTTCGCTCACCAGGTCGGGATCGAGTCCGTCGAGGTAGAGCTCGATGGCGCCGCCATCGATCGTGAGCGGCGTCAGGATGTAGCTCCGCCCGGCGAAGGCGATCAGGCCCAGCCGATCGCCCTGGAGGTCCTGCACCAGGCGCCGCGCCTCGCGCGTGGCGCGCTTGAGCCGGTTGGGCGTCGCGTCCTCCGCCAGCATCGAGCGGCTGATGTCCACGGCGAAGACGACGTTGAGCGATCGGGTCGTGGAGGTCACCTGCGCCCGCCCGCCACGCGGTCCGGCCAGCGCCACCGCGGCGAGCAGCGCCGCCCCCGCCAGCAGCCAGGGCCCGAGCCGCGCGCCGCTCCGCGCCCGGCTGGCGAGCGACGGCTCCCAGCTCCGGGCCCGGCGCACCCGGCGCCGCCAGGCGAACCAGGCCAGGCCGCCGAGGAGCGCCGCCACCAGGGGCGAGAGTGCGAGCAGCACCAGTGAGTCGAAGACCGGCACGTTCAGGGCACCCGGACGACGAGCGTGCCGTCGAGCAGCAGCTCGACGGCGAGCGAACACGAGGCCGAGCAGGATGAAGGGCCTGCGACAGCTCGTCGTAATTCACGTACTGCGTCACCTGGACCGGTGTCTTCTCGAGGGCGTCGATCTGCTTGAAGATCCGGCTCAGCGATTCGCTGTCCTTGGCCCGGAAGTACCGCCCGCCGGTCTCGTTGGAGATATCGGTCAGCAGCTTCTCGTCGATCTCGACCGGCAGGACCTCGTAGCGGTAGCCGCCGGGGCCGCGCCCGGTGGGGATCGCCGCCTCGCCCTCGGTGCCGACTCCGATGGAGTAGACCTTGATGCCCAGCGCCTTGGCGGTGGCGGCGGCGGTCCGCGGGTCGATCGTCCCCCGGTTGTTCACCCCGTCGGTCAGGAGCAGCACGACCTTCGACTTCCCCTCGGCGTGCCGCAGCCGGTTGACCGCCGTGGCGAGCCCGCTGCCGATGGCGGTGCCGTCCTCGAGCATGCCGATCCGGAGCTCGCTCACCGCCCGCTCGAGCACCGCGTAGTCCGCGGTGATCGGGACCTGGGTCAGCGCCTCGCCGGAGAAGGCGACCAGCCCGATCCGGTCGGCCTCGCGCCCCTGGATGAAGCGAGATCGCCTGGCGTCTTGGCCACCTCGAGCCGGTTCGAGGGCGCGAAGTCCTCGGCCAGCATGCTGCTCGAGATGTCGATCGCGATGACGATCGCGATGCCTTCCTTCCGGACCTCGACCGTGCTGCCGCCGCCGCCGCGGCCCGGCGACCGCGAGGGCCCAGGCAGGCAAGGGCCAGCGCCGCGGAGCGCGTAGGGAATGCGGCAGCCAGGGCGAAGGCCTGGGCAGGCGGGCGAGCAGAGAGACGTCGCTGTAGTCGGCACCGGACGGCCGGCGATGGTGTTCCCACCACCACCAGAGCGGCAGCAGGAGCAGCAGGGGCAGGAGCCAGGGCCGGGCGAAAC
Source organism: uncultured Gemmatimonadales bacterium (assembly GCA_963724265.1). Classification (GTDB taxonomy): domain Bacteria; phylum Gemmatimonadota; class Gemmatimonadetes; order Gemmatimonadales; family GWC2-71-9; genus DATEHG01. The sequence continues at coordinate 452,093 of CAVRTU010000005.1, read as the reverse complement.
TCACGCCGGCTTCCTGGAGCCCAGGCGGGCGCCCAGCCTCGCGCACCCGCCGATCGAGATCCACCGCCGCCGGTGATCCCGGCGCAAACCGGGCCTGTTCCAGCTCGGCGAGGAGCTCACCCAGTTCGACCAGCGGCCAGTCGGGCCGCTCCCGGCGCACCAGTTCCATCAACGCCGGAAGCTCGAGTGCGGGTGCGGCGGAGGGAACCAGTGAAGTGATCCGGTCGCGAAGGGACGATGCCGCGGCAGCGACGACCGCCCTCCCTTCCCCGGCGCTGGTCCATCGCTCGATCGGGAATGGCGGCGGATGGGGTCAGTGCCGCGGCGACCGGCCCCTCGACCCGACGACGACGACGCCACCAGAGCACCAGCACGAGGACAAGGGCCGCCATCGCCCACAGGGTCACCAGGGGAAGCACCGATCGCTCGCCGCGGGGAACCAGGCCGGCACCCGGCTGAAGCGGAATGCGCCGAGTCGGGAACGCCCGGCGGGAGGACGCTCGACACCAGCAGGGTGACCTGGCGGGAGGCCAGGGTATCCTCGGCACCTCCCGGCGCGATCAGGATCGGACCCGGCACGTCGAGCACATGCCCGCCCGGGTCCCAGGCGACCAGTGGATAGCGCACCGTCGCACTGTCTCCGGCGACGACGACCTGGGGCTGTCCGAGGAGTTCGACCGGCCCCGAGAGCGACCAGGGCGCCGGCCGCACCACGCTCCCCGGCGGCACGGCGATGGTGCGGCCCACCCAGATGGTGTCGCCGACCGTGGGCCCCCTGCGGCAGGGCCGGTGCGATCGTGTCCTGGATCATCGGTGCAGCCGCCGGGCCCGGCGGGCGAACGCCCGGCGGAGCGGAATGGCGTAGTCCGTCGCCGTGTCCACGGCGACGACGTCGACGCCGATGGTCGAGAGAATGCGGTCCCGCTCGGCGTGGCGCCGGTCGAACTCGGCGGCCAGCCGGGCCCGCACCTCCCGGTCGCCGCTGTCGACCACGACGTGCCGCCCCGTCTCCGCGTCCTCCAGCTCGATCCACCCGGCGTCCGGCAGGCGCCGCTCGCGGGGATCGTCCACCGCGATCGCCACCACCTCGTGCCGCGCGACCAGCCGGCGGAGCGACTGCTCCCATCCCGTGGCGAGGAAATCGGAGAGCACCACCACGATGCTCCGGTGCACGAGCAGCTGGGCGGTGTAGCGGAGCGCCGCGTCGAGGTTGGTCCGCCGGCCCTGCCGGCTCGAAGGCCAGCAGGTCGCGAATCACGCGGAGGGCGTGGCGCCGGCCCTTGGCCGGCGGGATCACCTGCTCGACCTGGTCGGTGAAGAGCAGCGCCCCCGAGCGGTCGTGCTGGCGTGCGGCCGGCAAGCGCCAGCACGGCCGCGATCTCGACGGCGAGCGCCGCCTTGGTCCGCGGCCGCCCGAACCGGGTCGAGCCCGACTGGTCCACCACCAGCATCACCGTGAGCTCGCGCTCCTCGGTGAAGGTCTTGACGTAGCGGCGTGCCCAGGCGGGCCGAGACGTTCCAGTCGATGTGCCGGAAATCGTCGCCGTGCTCGTAGGCCCGCACCTCGGCGAACTCCATCCCCTGCCCGCGGAAGACCGAGCGGTACTCGCCGGCGAACAGCGTGGCGACGAGCCCCGGGTGCGGAGCTCGATGGCCTTGACCTGCTTGAGGATCTCTGGGGAGATGGAAGCCATGCTGCGGGTGACTTGGCCGGGCTGAGAGGCCCGGCGCGCGGTCAGGGCGTCGGCAGGGCGTCGAGCATCTTCGCGATCACCGCGTCGCTGTCCATCTCCTCCGCCTCGGCCTCGAAGGTCAGCACCACCCGGTGCCGCAGCACGTCGGGCGCCAGCGCCCGCACGTCCTCGGGCACCACGTACGAGCGGCCCCGGAGGAAGGCGTGGGCCCGCGCCGCCTGGGCCAGCGCGATCGACGCCCGGGGCGAGGCGCCGAAGGCCACCAGCGGCTTGAGCTGGGCCAGCCCGACCAGGCCCGGATCGCGGGTGGCCCGGACCAGGTCCACGATGTAGTCCACGATCTTCTGGTCGACGAAGAGGCCGGCGATCGCGTGCCGCGAGGGTCAGGATCGCGCCGGGCTTGAGCAGGCACTGCACCGGGATCGCCTCGGTGCCGCTCCGCCGCAGCAGGACTTCCTTCTCCTCGTCGCGGGTCGGGATAGCCGACCCGGACCTTGAGCATGAACCGGTCGAGCTGGGCCTCGGGCAGCGGATAGGTGCCCTCGCTCTCGATCGGATTCTGGGTGGCGAGCACCAGGAACGGCTCCTCGAGGCGCGTAGGTGGTGCCGCCGATCGTCACCTGCTTCTCCTGCATCGCCTCGAGCAGCGCCGACTGGACCTTGGCCGGCGCGCGGTTGATCTCGTCGGCCAGGATGATGTTGGCGAAGAGCGGCCCCTTGCGGACCCGGAACTCCTGGGTCTTCTGGTCGAAGATCATGGTGCCGATCACGTCGGCCGGCAGCAGGTCGGGGGTGAACTGGATCCGCGAGAAGGTGGCGTCGATGATCTCGGCCAGCGTGCGCACCGCGAGCGTCTTGGCCAGGCCGGGCACGCCCTCGAGCAGGATGTGGCCGCCGGTGAGCAGGCCGATCAGCAGCCGCTCGATCATCGACTCCTGGCCGACGATGCGGCGGCCCGCCTCGCGGACCACCGCCTGGATCGGAGTGGCATCAAGCGCTGCTCGCGTGGCGCCGGAGCTGGCGTGCCGGAGACGGTCATGGGCGGGACCGGGCGCCGGCCCGGCTCCTGGGTTTCGAAGGCACGCCAGGCTCCTGCTCGGGGGTGAGCTTCACGGCGGCGTAGATCGCCGCCTCTTCCTTGGGGGTCAGCGGGCGTGACCGGCCGACGGGCAGATCGCCGAGGCGCACCGGGCCGTAGGACAGCCGGGCCAGGCGTTCGACCTTGAGGCCCATCGCCTCGCACCAGCGACGGACGATACGATTGCGTCCCTCGGTGAGTGTCACGTCGAGGATGCTGCGGCCCCGGTCGCCGGGGCGCACCCGGGGCCGGATCGGCACCACCGGCTTGCCGTCGATCGCGACCGGCTGCTTGACCGCCGCGGCGATCTCGGCGGTCGGGCCGCCCGTGCACCAGCGCCGTGTAGCTCCGCTCGATCCGGTAAGCGCGGGTGGGTCAGCCGGTGCACCGCCTCGCCGTCGGTGGTGAGCAGCAGCAGCCCGGTGGTCATCACGTCGAGCCGCCCGACGTAGGTGAGCCCCTTGCGGGTCGTCGATCAAGTCGAAGACGGTGCGGCGCCCTTCCTCGTCGCTCGCGGTCGTGACCACGCCGAGCGGCTTGTGGAACGCGAGCCAGCGGCGCGTGGCTTCGGGATCGCCCGGCCCGACACCGTGATCGTCTGGCTGGCCGGGATCCACCTTCGAGCCGAGCGTCGCCACCGTGCCGTTCACCCGGACCTTGCCGGCGTGATCAGCTCCTCGGCGGCGCGCCGCGAGGCGATGCCGGCCCGGGCCAGGGCGCGCTGCAGCCGCATCTCGCTCATGACTCGGCCGGCACCGAGGCGGCGGCCTCGTCGTCCCCGACCAGCGGCTTGGGCGGCTGGAGCGCGATGGTCAGCTCCTCGGCCCGCGGCAGGTCGGCCAGGTCGCGCAGGCCGAGCAGCTCGAGGAAGAGCGACGTGGTGCCGTAGAGCAGCGGGCGGCCCAGCTGCTTCGCTCGCGGCCGACCACCTCGATCAGGCCGCGCTCCTGCAGCGTGCGCAGCACGCCGCCGGCCGACACGCCGCGGATCTCCTCGATCTCCGCCCGGCCCACCGGCTGGCGGTAGGCGATGACGGCCAGCGTCTCCAGCGCGGCGCCGGTGAGCTTGGGGGTCCGGACGGTGAACTGGGCCCGCTCGAGCGCCGCGGCGAACGAGGGCCGGGTCAGGATCTGGTAGCCGCCGGCCAGCTCGACCAGCTCGACGGCGTGACCGTCGAAATCGTAGTGCTCCCGGAGATGGTCGAGCGCGGCGCGCACGTCGGCGGCGCTCGCCTCCGGGTCGAGGGTCTGCAGCTCCTCGACCGTGAGCGGGCGGGCGGCGGCGAAGAGCGCGGCTTCAATCAGCTGAGCGAGTGGTGTCACGGGCAATCACCATCGGCGCGAAGGGCGCGGGTTGGGCGAGTCGGAGGACCCCGCGGCGCGCCAGCTCCAGCAGCGCGAGCAGGGTGGAGAGCACGTCCACGATCGTGGGCCGGGGCCCGAGCGCCTCCCGCCAGCCGAACTCCGCCGCTCCGCCAGCAGCGCCTCGATCCGGCGGGTGGCGCCCTCGACGTCGAGCGGGCGGGCCACGACGCGGTGCAGCACCGGGTGCGGAATTTCGGCGATGACCTTCTCCACCGCCTCCAGCAGCTCGAGCAGGTCGAGGGTGAGCGGCGGCGGCGGCAGCTCCGGCGGCGGCGGCAGGTAGCCCCGGGCGTACCGGTCGGCCCGCCGCTCGGCCGCCCGTTCCATCCAGCGGGCGATCTCGCGAATCTGCTGGTACTCGAGCAGCCGGCGGACCAGCTCGGCGCGGGGATCCTCCCACCCCTCGTCCTCCAGCCGGCGCGGCAGGAGCATCTGGGCCTTGAGCCGCACCAGCCGGCCCGCCATCTCGAGATAGTCGGCCGCCTGGTTCAGTCCCAGCTGGTGGATCACCCGCAGGAACTGGTCGGCGATCCGGGCGATCGGGATGTCGGCGATGTCGATCTGCTCCTCGCGGACCAGGTGCAGCAGCAGGTCGAGCGGACCGGTGAAGGCGTCCAGCTCGACGACGAACCCGGGCTCGGCGCCGAGCGCGATCGGTGGGGGCGGTGGCCGAGGTCATGAGGAGAAGATATTCCAGCCGGTGCCGACGGCGAACGCCGGGACGACGAGACGAAGCAGGAACTCCAGCAGGGCCCAGGCCGGGGCGAGCAGCAGGCTGAACAGCGGCTGGAACAGCATCATCAGGACCAGGATGATCATGATGCCGAAGCGGTCCAGCTTGCGGTACTGGAGCCCCATCTCCGGCGGCATGAAATGATACGCGATTCGCGAGCCGTCGAGCGGCGGAATCGGGATCAGGTTGAAGAAGCAGAGCACGAGGTTGAGCTGGATTCCCCAGGTGGCCATCCGCTGGGCTACGTCGAGGACCGGAGTCGCCGCCGGGAAGGCCCGCGCCGTCAGACCGATCAGGACGAAGACCAGGGTGAAGACGAAGCTCAGCACAAAGTTGGTGACCACGCCCGCCGAGCTCACGATCAGGTCGCCCCGGCGGAAATTCCGGAACTTGCGGGTGACCACCGGGATCGGCTTGGCACCGCCAAAGGTGAACTTCCCCCCGGTGCTGAACCAGAGGATCGCTGGCATCAGCATCGACATCCAGGGATCGATGTGCGGCAGCGGGTTGAGCGTCAGCCGTCCCAGCATGTACGCGGTGTCGTCACCCTGCCGGAAGGCCGTATACCCGTGGGCATATTCATGTGCCACCAGGGAGAAGATCAGCACCGGCAGGGCGAGGATGAAGTCAGTCAGGAGGGGTCATCCCGGCGAAAGGCAGGAGGCAACTTAATCCCCGGGGGGAGGCAAGTCAAAACACTGGGCCGCTTGACCTTGGGCGTCCGCCCGTCTACGATTTGCGCTCTCGTTGCCGGGTGGTTTTCCGGCCCGGTGCCCCAACTCGAGGTTCGAGCGTGCCCCGCATCCAGTCCGCCAAGAAGCGCCTTCGTCAGTCCATCGCCGCCGACCGAGCGCAACCGCGCCCAGCGCAGCCAGCTGCGCAACGCCCTCAAGAAGGTCCGTGGCGCCACCACCGAGGCCGAGGCGCAAGCAGGCCTACGCCAAGGCCGCCCAGCTGCTCGACCGGGCCGGCCGGAAGAACCTGATTCACCGCAACACCGCCTCCCGGGTCAAGAGCCGCCTGGCCAAGGCTGTCGCCAAGAAGAAGTAGCTCGCCGCGGGCAGCTGCCGGAAACATCGAAGAGCCCTCCGCTGATCGGCAGCGGAGGGCTCTCTGCATTCCGTGAGCCGGGCGTGAGCTACAGCGCCGCCAGCTCGGCCCCGCAGCGCTCGCAGTACCACTCGGTGGGGCGGTTGAGGGTGCCGCACTCCCCGCACTTGAGCGTCTTCGGGGCGGCCTGCTGGCTGGGCCGGTCCTTGCCGCCGGCCGGGTCGCGGCCGGGGGCTCATCCGGTATGGCAGCCACCGACTTCGACGCGAATACGTCGGCCCGGGTGATGCCCGGCAGCGGCTCGACGGCTGGCCGCTCGGGAACCACCGGCGCGGGCTGGCTGACGACCTCCGGGGGACGGGGCACTCCGCCGCTTGAACGCTTGGGGGCGGATTTCTCGGGAGCCACCGACTTGAGAAATGCCAGCTCGTCGATCTTCGGCGCAGCCGGGCGTCCCGAAGGTTTTTCGGAGGGGATCCACTCCGTGCGGGCGGGCGGCTCGTCCTTCCTTGGAGCGGTGCGTGGCACCCGCCGAACGTCCTGCTCGGTGGGACTCGGCGCCGACGGTGCCTCGAAATTGAGGAGCGGGAGGTCGGTCGGTGGCGTCGGCGGCGGCGGGGAGGCCGCTGCGCGGGGGGCGGGCGGGGGCGGGGGCGGCGGTGGGGCCTCCGGCAGCTCCGGTTCCGACTCGGGCTCCGGTTGGGCATCCTCCGGAGCATTCACCAGCGCCTGCACCTCGGTCAGCCGCTCGATTTCCGTGACGGTGCGCGACAACTCCTCGCGGGTGGAGCCCAGCACCTTGGTCTGCTCGTTCCTGATCTCCTGCCAGCGGGCCTCGTCATACTCGCCGACGGCGTGGCGGACCTCCGCCTCCGACATCCGCTCCTTGGCGACCGCCTCCCGGGTGGAGAGGTCGGCGTTGCGGGCATGGAGAGCCTCGAGCTGGCCGGCGATGGCCGCCGAGTGGGCGCGCAACTGGTCCACCACCGCGACGAGGCGCGATTCGTAGTCGGCGCGGACCCTGTGCCGGACCGCCTCGGGCACAGAGGCTCCACCCTCGCCGGCGGCGTCGAGCCGGGCCAGCCAGTTCAGGTACTGGCTCCGCTCCTGGAGCAGCCTCTCGATGGGATTCCCGTCTGGGGCTGGTGCCTTAGCCATGAGTGGAACTCCCTCTCCGGTGTTCGAGCGACGCCAACCGTCCGGGCTCTTTCGATATATAAGCAAATGTAAGTCTAATTCGAAACGAGCGCGGTGGGAACCGGAAAAAGCCTCAGGCGATGCCTCGATCGAAGACGATCCGGCCGCTGACGATGGTCCGCTCGACCCGCCCGGTCAGCGTCCTGCCGCCGAACGGCGTGTTGCGGCTCTTCGAGTGGAATCCGGCCGGTTCCACCGTCCACCGGGCGGCCGGGTCGAAGACGACGACGTCCGCCGGCGCCCCGATGACCAGCGATCCCGCCCTGCAGCCCGAAGATCCGGGCCGGGATAGTGCTCATCCTCGACATTAACTGAGGTAGCGTAAGTACTCCAGTATCAACAAGTTCCGAAATTGCCAGCCCGAGCGCTGTCTCCAGCCCGAGGATCCCGTTCGGCGCCTCGTCGAACTCCCGCTCCTTGGCGTCGTAGTCGTGCGGCGCATGGTCGCTGGCGATCACGTCGATGGTGCCGTCCTTGAGCGCCTGCCGGATCGCCTCCCGGTCGGCCGCTTCCCGCAGCGGCGGGTTCATCTTGGCGTTGGTGTCGTACCCCTCGCAGGCCTCGTGGGTCAGCGTGAAGTGATGCGGCGTCGCCTCGGCGGTGACCCGGAGGCCCTTCTCCTTGGCCCGACGGATCAGCTCCACCGAGCCGCGGGTGGACATGTGACAGAGGTGGACGTGGCCACCGGTCAGCTCGGCCAGGATGATGTCGCGGGCCACCATGATCTCTTCGGCCGCGGCGGGAATCCCCTTGAGGCCGAGGCGGGCCGAGACCAGCCCCTCGTGCATCGCGCCGCCCTCGGCGAGGGTCATGTCCTCGCAGTGGTCGGCCACCGGGATGCCGAAGGTCCGGGCGTACTCCAGCGCGGTGCGCATCATGTGGCTCGAGACGACCGGCTTGCCGTCGTCGCTCACCGCCACCGCCCCGGCCCCGACCATCTCGCCGAATTCCGCCAGCTTCTCGCCCCTCTGGCCCAGGGTGACGGCGCCGATCGGGTAGACCCGCGCCTTGCGCGGCCCGCATCGACTGGCGGACCACGAAGCCGACGGCGGCCTGGTTGTCGGTGACCGGGTCGGTGTTGGGCATGGCGCAGACGCCGGTGAACCCGCCGGCCGCCGCGGCCATGGCGCCCGTGGCGACCGTCTCGAGGTCCTCCTGGCCGGGCTCGCGCAGGTGGACGTGCAGGTCGATCAGCCCGGGGGCCACCACCTTGCCCTTCACGTCGTGCACGCTGGCCCCCTCGGGAGCCGGGATGTTGTGGCCCACCGCCGCGATCCGCCCCTCGGCGATCAGCACGTCGGCGATGCCGTCGCTCTGGCGCGAGGGATCGATGACCCGGCCGCCCCGGAGGAGGATCGGCCCGCTCATTCGGCCGCCTCCGGCGTGCTGCCAGTCGGGGGCGCCGCCGGCCAGCAGGTAGAGCACCGCCATCCGGACCGCCACGCCGTTGGTCACCTGCGGCAGGATCACCGAGTGCTCGCCGTCGGCCACGTCGCTGTCGATCTCGACTCCGCGGTTCATCGGCCCCGGGTGCATGATCACCAGGTCCTTCGGGGCCTTCGCGAGGCGCTCCCGGCTGACCCCGCAGACCCGGTTGTACTCGCGGAGCGAGGGGATGAAGCCCGCCGTCATCCGCTCCAGCTGCAGCCGGAGGACGTTGAGCGCGTCGGCCCACTGGATGGCATCCTCGATCCGGGGCAGGACCGTGACGCCGAGCTGCTCGATGCCGCGGGGCAGCAGCGTCGTCGGCCCGCAGACCCCGACCTCGGCCCCCAGCTTCTGCAGTCCCCAGATGTTGCTCCGCGCCACGCGGCTGTGGAGCAAGTCGCCGCAGATGGCGACCTTGAGGCCGTCGATCTTGCCGAACTTGTCGCGCAGCGTCAGGAGGTCGAGCAGCCCCTGCGTCGGGTGCTCGTGCTTGCCGTCGCCGGCGTTGATGACGTTGGACCGGATCCGGTTGCCGAGGAACTCCGCCGAGCCCGAGGCGTGGTGGCGGATGACCACCATGTCGATCCGCATCGCCTCGAGGTTGCGGGCGGTGTCCACCAGGGTCTCGCCCTTGCTGACCGAGGAGCCGGAGGCGGCCACGTTGACGGTGTCGGCCGACAGCCGCTTCTCGGCGAACTCGAAGGAGATCCGGGTCCGGGTCGAGGCTTCGAAGAAGAGATTGACGATCGTCTTGCCGCGGAGCGCCGGTACCTTCTTGATGGGGCGCTCGCTGACTTCCTTGAACGGCTCGGCGGTGTCGAGAATCAGGTGGATCTGGTCGGCGGAGAGGTTCTCGAGGCCGATCAGGTCCTTGCCGAGGGTGGGGACGCGTGGCCATCAGGCGCCCCGGACCAGCTCGACGGCGTCGCGGCCGTCGAGTTCGGAAACCATCACGTCCACCCGGTCGCCGGCGCCGGTGCCGACCCGCATGCCGGTGATGTCGGGCTGGATCGGGAGTTCCCGGCCGCCCCGGTCCACCAGCACGCAGAGCAGCATCCGGCGGGGCCGGCCGAAGTCGGCGAACTCGTCGAGCGCCGCGCGGACGGTGCGCCCGGTGTAGAGCACGTCGTCCACGATGACCACCGTCTTGCCGTCCAGCTCGCCCGGCAGGCTGGTTTCTCCGACCATCGGCCGGGGGCCGACGGCCTGGAGGTCGTCGCGATAGAGGGTGATGTCGAGCTTGCCGCAGGGAATTGTGGCGTGTTCCCACTGGCCGATCAGGGAGGCGAGTCGCTCGGCCAGGTGGACGCCGCGGCGCTGAATACCGACGAGGAGGAGGTCCTCCGTGCCGTGGCACTTCTCCACGATTTCGGAGGCCATGCGGTTGAGCGCGCGGCCGATGGCACGCTCGTCGAGCAGGGCGGACCGGGTGGGCATGTCGGGGGCGGAAGGTAGTGAGAAGGCCGGAAGGGGGGAAGGGGGGAGGTGAGGGATTATGGGATTATGGGAGGATGGGATTGTTGGATTGCAGGATCGAAGGATCGGCGGGCTCCCTGCCCTTCGGGGCGGGCCGGCCGACGGAGAGCCGGGGCAGCATCAGCCCTACGAAGACCAGGGCGTAGAGCGGCGGGGTTGGTCACGTCCCACTTCACCACCCAGAGGTAGTGGAGCACGCCGAGCGCCGTGGCCAGGTAGGCCAGCCGGTGGACGGCGGCCCAGCGCTGTCCGCCCAGGCGCCGGATCGAGGCAGTCGTGGAGGTGGCCGCGAGCGGAATCAGGAGGAGAAACGCGCCCATCCCCACGAAGATCCTGGGGTGCTTGAGCGTGTCCTCCCAGATCAGGGGCAGGGAGAGCGACTGGTCGAGCACGAAGTAGATCGTCGCGTGGAGGACGACGTAGGCGAAGCCCCAGAGCCCGAGCAGCCGGCGCAGGCGGATCAGCTGATTGACGCCGGTCAGGCGCCGGAGCGGGGTGACCGCCAGCGTGATCAAGCAGCAGGGTGAGCGCGGCCAGTCCCGTCACCCCCTGCACTTCACGCACCGGGTCGGCCCCGAGGTGGTCGGTGAACCCGGCCCAGATCATCCAGGCCAGCGGCCAGGCCGCCCCGCCCCAGATGAGGATCTTGAGCGCCCTTGATCACCTTCGACTCACGACTCACGACTCGCGACTCGTGACTTTTCAAAAGTTGCTCCGCAGATCCATGCCCGCGTACAGCCCCGCCACCTGGTCGGCGTAGCCGTTGAACGGCAGGGTGTTCCGCTTGAACAGCTCCCCGACCCTGCGCTCGCGGGCCTGGCTCCAGCGGGGGTGGTCCACCGCGGGATTCACGTTGGCGTAGAAGCCGTACTCGTTGGGCGCGACGATGTTCCAGGTCGTGGCCGGCTGTGCGGAGGTGAAGCGGATCCGGACGATCGACTTGCCCCCCTTGAATCCGTACTTCCAGGGCACAACCAGCCGGAGCGGCGCCCCGTTCTGATTGGGCAGCGGCTTGCCGTAGAGGCCCGTCACCATCAGCGTCAGCGGGTTCATCGCCTCATCGAGGCGGAGCCCCTCGACATAGGGCCAGGGCAGCATGTCCGACTCGCTGCCCCGGCATCTGGCTCGGATCGTCGAGGGTGGTGAACTCGATGAACTTCGCCCGGGCGGTGGGCTCGAGGCGCTTGACCAGGTCGGCCAGCGGGAAGCCCAGCCAGGGAATCACCATCGACCAGGCTTCGACGCAGCGGTGCCGGTAGACGCGTTCCTGGAGGGTGAATCCCTTGACCAGGTCATCGAAGTCCGTAGGTCGCCGGCTTCATCACCTCGCCGACGACTTCGACCTTCCAGGGCCGGGTCCGGAAGTCCCGGGCATACACCGCCGGTTCATCCTTGCCGGTCCCGAACTCGTAGAAGTTGTTGTAGCTGGTGACGTCCTTGTATGGTGTGAGCTTGTCGTCATCACCAGTCGTGAGTCGTGAGTCGTGAGTCGCGAGTCGTGAACCGAGAGCCGCGGGCCTGAACAGGGAGGGAGCAACCAGGCCGGTCAGCGCGGCCGCCGAGGCAATGAATTCCCGGCGGTTCCAGTACAGCCGCTCCTCGGTGATTTCACTGGATCGGATGTCTGGCGGGCGGCGGATCAGCATGGCGGTCCCCGGGAGCTCGATGGCGTCAAGTAAAGATACGCCGGGGTCCCGGTTTCGGTTCCGGGGAGGGGTGGGAAGACAGTGAGAGGTGAGAGGTGAGAGGTGAGGGGTAAGAAGGACAATCCCTCTCACCTCGTACCTCTCACCTCTCACCGGCATCACGGACAGGGAGGGATTCGAACCCTCGAACCCTTTTGAGGGGTTACACACTTTCCAGGCGTGCGCCTTCAGCCACTCGGCCACCTGTCCAGGGAGTCGTGAGTCGTGAGTCGCGAGTCGTGAGTCACCCGCTGGGCAGGCGTTCATCGACTCGCAACCCACGACTCTGGGCTCCGACGGCGGAGAAGTTACCCGCCCGCCGCCCCGGGCGTCAACGCCGCTGGGGGGCAGAAGCGAGGTGACATGCCAGACGCGGACCCCGTACCCACTCACCATGCGATCTCACGACTTGCGACTCACGACTCACGACTGGTTTCACGCCATCGGTGCGGCGCTATATTGAGGCACTTCCCCACCCCAATCCGGAGTCCGACCAATGGGCAAGCTCATGCTGGGCGTCGTCCTCTTTGGTGTCGCCTTCCTGATGGGCATCGCGCGAGCCGGGCTCACGGGCGCCGGTCCGCGGGCCTCGGGCAGCGTGCTCAAGGCGCTGGGCCTGGCTTTCTCCGGGGCCGGGGTGATCCTGATCCTGACCGCCCTGGTCGTGGTCGTCGAACCTGGCGAGGTCGGGGTCCGCTACGCCTTCGGAAGCGTGGACCCCAAGCCGCTGCTGCCGGGCGTCAACATCGTGACCCCCTGGTCGTCGGTCGAACGCTACTCGACCCGGGAGGAGCAATTCCCCAGCGCCGGCGAGCAGGTCGAGGAGGTCGCCGCCCTGTCCAGCGAGCAGATGGGCGTCACCGTGGACGTCGGCATTCGCTGGCAGATCAACCCCCAGGATGCGGCGAAGATCTTCACCGAGATCGGCAACGAGGACCAGATCCGGAGCATCGTCCGCAATGCGGTCCGGAAGGGCACCAGGGACGGGATGGCCCAGTTTTCGATCAATGATATCGCCAAGCGCAACATCATTGCCGACGCGATGGAGGCAGAGGTCGACTCGGCGCTGGTGACCCAGCCCCGGGCGGGTGGCCCTGGATTCCGCATAGCCGAGGTGACCGCCTTCTTCCTGCGCGACCTCCAACCACCCCAGCAGGTCATCCAGGCCATCAACAACAAGATTGCCCAGGAGCAGCAGATCGAGACCGAGCGGCACCGGGTCGAGGTCGCCCGACTGCAGTCAGAGCAGCAGCGGCTGCTGAATCAGACGCTGACAGCCGAGGCGCTCACCAAGCAGTACCTCGAAGTGCTGCACGACATGAAGAATTCGGGCAACACCGTAATCCTGGTGCCGACCGAGGGCGGCATCCCGCTGTTGGATATCAGCAAGCTGCAGGGCAACCTCAGGAAGTGAGCCCGACCGGCAAGGCCCTCGCGGGATTGACCGCCGGACTGGTGGCAGGCAGTGCCATTTCGATCGCGGCGGATCCCCGGTGGCTGCCGGTGACCCACCTTTCGGAGGCGGTGGGCACCCTCTGGGTCAACGCCATCCTGATGACGGTCATTCCCCTGATCGTCTCGAGCCTCGTGGTCGGCGTCGCCTCGACGGCCAATCCCCGGATCATCGGCCGGGTCGGTGGGCGGTCGGTGGTGGTGTTCGTCTTCCTGCTGGTGACGGTGGCCGTGATCTCCGCGCTGACCCTGCCGGTCGTGATGTCGTGGATGCCCTCCGATCCTGCCGCCGCCACCGCGCTCGCGCCGGCGTCGGGAGAGGTGGTGGTGCCGCCCACCCTCTCCCAGTGGCTCGTGGCCCTGGTGCCGGCCAACCCGGTCAAGGCGGCCGCCGACGGTGCCCTCCTTCCCCTGATCGTGTTCACCCTGGGATTCGCCCTGGCCGTGGCCGGCCTGGTGCCCGAACAGCGGCAGCTGATTCTCCGCCTCGCCGAGGCGGTGGGCGCCGCGATGCTGCGGCTGCTCGGCTGGATCGTGGCTTTGGCCCCGATCGGCGTCTTCGCCCTGGCCCTCGCCCTGGCCGCCAAGGCAGGGCCCGCCGTCGCCGGCGCGCTGGGCTATTACGTGCTCGTGGCAGTTACCGCCTGTGGCGTCTTCACCCTTGCGTTGTACGGCCTCGCCTGGTTCGTCGGCGGCATCCCGTTCCGCCGATTCGCCCGGGCCGTGGGTCCCGCCCAGGCCGTGGCCTTCACCTCCCATTCCTCCCTGGCGGCGCTCCCGACGCTGGTGGAGGACGCGCGGCAGCAGCTCGGCCTGGGCCCGGAGATCACCACCTTCGCCCTGCCACTGGCCGCGGCGACGTTCAAGTATTCGGCCCCCATCGGATCGCTGGCCGCTTCCTTCTTCATCAGCCGGCTCTACGGCATCCCGATTCCGCCGGCAGTCCTCCCCACCATGGTGATCATGTCGGTGTTGACCAGCTTCAGCGTTCCCGGTGTCGGTGGAGGAGCGGTGTTCGCCGCCATGGGCCCGGTGCTGCTGGCGGCCGGACTCCCGGTCCAGGCGCTGGGCCTGCTCTTCGCGGTTGACCCGATCCCCAACTCCGCGCGCACCGTGGCGAACGTGACGGGCTATCTCGCGGCGGGTGCAGTCGTGGCCGGGCGAAGAGATCACGACCTGCCCGGCGCGCCGCGGGCGGGCTGAAGCCCCGCTCCTCAGCTCGAGCTGTCGCCATGGATGGCGGCCGCGACCTCGACCGCCAGCGCTTCAAGTTGATCGGCCCCCCAGTCGCCCCGATCGGTGAGGTGCGCCAGCAATGAGGGAGGCAGTCCGGCCACGCCGACGCTGGCGCCGACGATTGTTCCGGCCATTGCGGCCATCGAGTCGGTATCGCCACCGGCCCAGATCGCGGTCGTAACCGCCTCCAGGTAGTCCGCCGGGTGGCGCAGGGCGCAGTAGAGCGCCCAGCAAACGCTGGCGGTAACATGGCTGGAGACTCCACGCCACGGCCGGTCGGCCTCGGCGGGATCGAGGCGGCGGCGGCGGATTTCGAGTGCGGCGTCGGCCGGCGCGCGGCCGAGCCATTCCCCTACCCCGCGGATTGCCACTCCCACCCCGGCATCCTCGGCCGACGCCGCGTTAGCGGCCTCCTCGAGCACCGAACGCGGGTCGGACAGTTTCCCCCCCGCTGCCGCGCCGGCGCACCAGGCGATCGCCAGCGCGCCCGCCGCGCACCGCGCATCGAGGTGGGTGACCCTGCTCTGATTGCGGACGGCAGACGCGAACTCCTCGGTTTCCACCAGGAGCACTCCCATCGGGCCGACCCGCATCGCCGCTCCGTTGCCGCTGTAGGGAGAAGGTGTCCCCGCCTGGTCCCATGCCATGCCGGCCAGCAGCCGCCGCGCCGCACCCAGCGTCCCCGGACCGCCGCCGATCAAACGGCCAGCCTCGACCAGCGCGACGATCCTCCCGCCGAACGCGGCAGGATCGAACCGCCGGAGGTCGCGGATGCTGATCAGCAGCTCACGGGCGAGCTGGCCGTCGTCGGTGTACTGGCCAAATGGGTGAGCATCGCGGGAGGAGGCGGGCAGCCGGCCGGCGCGAAGTTCGACGGCGTAGCGCGCGGCCTGCCGGTGATGGGTGGACTCCGCCGGAGCGCCAAGGGCGTCGCCCAGGCAGAGACCGAGGAGGGAGCCGGCCAGCGCGTCTGTGGAAGGAGGCAACGGACAGGGAGGGATTCGAACCCTCGAAACCCTTGCGGGTTTACCGGTTTTCGAGACCGGCTCCTTCAGCCACTCGGACACCTGTCCTGATTGTACTGCACGGACTTGTGACACGGCGGGGCAAATTAACCAGCGACATCGCTGCCGCCAAGCGC
The DNA here is from genome assembly GCA_963724265.1 of uncultured Gemmatimonadales bacterium. Taxonomy (GTDB): domain Bacteria; phylum Gemmatimonadota; class Gemmatimonadetes; order Gemmatimonadales; family GWC2-71-9; genus DATEHG01. The sequence continues at coordinate 436,559 of CAVRTU010000005.1, read as the reverse complement.
GGCCCCCCGGGGCAGGCGCCGCCCACGAGCGCCTCGAGGCACCCGGCAGAACGGCACGAAGGCGATTCAAGCCGAATTCACGTCCGGTTCACATGAGGGCGCTACACTGGAGCAGACGTTCTCCCAATCGGGGGGTCATGCACCAGTCCCTGCTCACGCGCCAGGTCATCCCAGCCGTCGTTGGCTACATCGGACTGATTGCCGCCACAATCATCTGCGACTTCGTACTCCACAAGGCCGGCCTCGCGGCCATCGGGCTCTACCTGGGGCCGATGGGCACCGCGCTCATTGCCCTCTCGTTCTTCTACTCCCTCCGCAAGCGGAAACTGATCTCCTTCGGGCAGCCGAAGCGGCTGCTCGAGCTGCACGAGTCGCTCGCCTGGACCGGATCGCTGATGGTCCTCGTGCATTCAGGAATTCATGTGAACGCCTGGATCCCCTGGCTCGCACTGGTGGCCATGCTGATCGTGGTCGCGAGCGGATTCACCGGCCAGGTGCTGCTCCGCCGCGCCAACGAGGTGATCAAGGCCCGTCGGGGAAGCGCGGCTGCGGGCGAGGACACCAGCGTGCTCGACGCCGTCACAGTGGACCTGATGAAGCGCTGGCGCGTGGTCCACATGCCCCTCAACGCCGTCTTCCTTGTGCTCCTCTTCGCCCATGTCGTGAGCGTTCTCCTGCTCCGGCACTGGTAAGGAGCACGAGTGCAGAGCCGCACCGCGTTGATCGGCACGGTCCTCTTCGCCGCTGGATTTGTTGCGCTGTCCCCGGGAACCGCCCTGAATCCGGGCCGTCTCACGTCAGGGCATGCCGGGATCTCGACGGATTGCCTCGCCTGCCACACCCTCCTCCGGGGGACGCCGACGGCGAAGTGCATCGGTTGTCATCCGCTCGACAGTATCGGCATCCAGCGCCGTGAAGCGGTGATGGCCGCACAGCCGCGACCGGCGCTCGGCAGGATGCACAGCTCCTTCGCGACGACTGACTGCCTCGAGTGCCACACCGACCATGTGGGCGCCGATCCGCGGGGAGCGACCCGCGCGTTCTCACATGAGGCGCTGAGCAGCGAATTCCGCCAGCGATGCACCGGCTGTCATGAGAGCAACCGCCCCACCGACGCCCTGCATGAGCAGGCGCACGCCGAGTGCGGCGCCTGCCATGCCACCGGTGTGTGGAAGCCGTCGACGTTCAAGCACGATGCGCTCAGCGGCGACCTCCTCCAGCGGTGCACCAATTGCCACGAGGGCGATCGCCCCCGCGACACCATGCACCAACAGGGATCCGGCGAGTGCGGCGCCTGCCATGCGACCAGCGCCTGGACGCCCGCGAGCTTCAAGCACGACAGTCTCTTCGTGCTCGACCGCGATCATCAGGCCCGGTGCGTCACCTGTCATACCCAGGCTACGAACTACCGTGCATACACCTGCTACGGGTGCCACGAACACAGCGAGTCCCGAATCGCGGCCAAGCACCGCGAAGAGGGGATCGGCAACTTCAGCGACTGCGTCCGCTGCCACCGCTCCGCCAGCGAACACGAGGGTGGCGAGGGGCGCGAGGGAGGTGGCGAGCACGAGGGGAACGATCGAGAGCACGACTGAGACCGGCCCTCAGCCTTCCCGTCCTGGTGCCCGGGCGGTCGTGCCGAAGACGTAATCCCACAGCGGAGAGCTGACGCCGTAGGACAGGTCGTCGTCCTGGTAATGGTGCTTGAGGTGGTATTCCTTGAGGAACCGCCCCAGCCGGGAGTCCATGCGCCAGTGATGAGTGGCGTAATGGATCGTGTCGTACAGGACGTAGCCGATCAGGAACCCGGCGAAGACGCCCTCGTAGCGCGCCCCGATCAGGCCGCGGAAGAGGAACCAGAAGACGAGCGCCAGGGGCAGGCTCACCGCCGGTGGCATGACCAGCCGGGTGCTGTCGCGCGGGTAGTCGTGGTGGATGCCGTGGGTCAGGTGGTGGATCTTCCTGCCCAGGGTGCTGGTCGGCTGGTAGTGGAAGACCCAGCGGTGCATCACGTACTCCACCAGGGTCCAGATCAGGACGCCCGGCAAGGACGAGGCTCGCGGCCAGCAGCCAGGAGCAGTCGTTGAGGCAGAGCCAGAAGAAGAACGCCGCCACCGGGAGGAAGACGATCGCCGGGGTGGCCGGATGAACATGGGACAGCCGCTCCAGCCAGGGGGACTTGAACAGGGGGATGGTCTCATCGCGGTTGGAGACGAACGTGCCGGGCATGAACGCTCTCTAAGTCGTTGTGTTCCTGCCGGTTGCCCGGCAGGTGGCTGGGTTGGCGAAGCGGCAAAGCTAATTGATCAGCGACGAACACGGAAGAACTGCTTGAGCACTTCCCCGCACTCCTCTTCCATCACCCCGCCAACGACCTCGGGCCGGTGATTGAGCCTCGGGTGGCGGAGCAGGTCGTCCACCGACCCGGCCATCCCGGCCCGCCGGTCCCAGGCCCCGAAGACGACCCGGCCGACCTTGGCGAGCACGATGGCGCCGGCGCACTGGGCGCAGGGCTCGAGGGTGACGTAGAGGGTGGCCTGCGGCAGTCGGTCCTCGCCCGAGTCGGCCGAGGGCACGGCGGATCGCCAGCAGTTCGGCGTGCGCCGTGGGGTCACGGCGCTTGACCATCTCGTTGTGCGCCTCGCCCAGCACCTCTCCTTCGGCGATGATCACCGCGCCGACCGGCACCTCCTCCAGCACGGCCGCGGCCCGGGCGAGCCGGAGCGCATGCCCCAGCCCCACCACGTCCGCCGCCGTGACCGGTCCCCTACGCACTGGCCACCGCCGGGCGCGCGGCTTCGCGCCTGAACTTCAGGCCCGTGCCGTCGCGATCCACCACGATCGTGTCGCCCTCGGCATACTCCCCTTCGAGCAGCTCGAGGGCGATCGGGATTCTGCAGCAGCCGCTGGATGACCCGCTTGAGGGGCCGGGCGCCGTAGACCGGATCGTAGCCCTCGGTGGCGAGGAGCTCGCGCGCCTGGGGCTGCACCCGGAGCAGGATCCGTCGATCAGCCAGGAGTCGCTCGAGGCCAGCCAGCTGCAGGTCCACGATGCGGGCGAGGTCGTCCCGGGTCAGCGGGCGGAAGACGATGATGTCGTCCACCCGGTTGAGGAACTCGGGCCGGAAGTGGAGCCGCAGCTGGTCGCGGACCTCGCGCTCGACCGCGTCCCACCCCGCGGCATCGGATTGCTCTCCCGCCTCGACGATGATCTGGCTGCCGATGTTGGAGGTCATGATGATGACCGTGTTCCGGAAATCCACCACCCGGCCCTGGCTGTCGGTCAGGCGCCCGTCGTCGAGGATCTGCAGCAGCACGTTGAAGACGTCGGGGTGCGCCTTCTCGATCTCGTCGAACAGCAGCACGCTGTAGGGCCGGCGCCGCACCGCCTCGGTGAGCTGTCCCCCTTCCTCGTACCCGATGTATCCCGGCGGAGCCCCGATCATCCGGGCCACCGAGTGCTTCTCCATGTACTCCGACATGTCGAGCCGCACCATCGCGCGCTCGTCGTCGAAGAGGAACTCGGCCAGCGCCCGGGCGGTTTCCGTCTTGCCGACGCCGGTGGGGCCCAGGAAGATGAACGAGCCGGTCGGCCGGTTCGGGTCGGCCAGGCCGGCCCGGCTCCGCCGCACCGCGTTGGCCACCGCGCGCACCGCCGCCTCCTGCCCGACCACCCGCCGGCCCAGCTCCGCCTCGAGCCGGGTCAGCCGCTCGCGGTCGGACTCGAGCATCTTGCGTCACCGGGATGCCGGTCCACTTGGCCACGACCTCGGCGATGTCCTCCGCGTCGACTTCCTCCTTCAGGTACTTGGCCCCGGCCTGGATCTGCTGCAGCCGCTGCTCGTCCTCGATGATCTTCCGCTCGAGCTCGGGAATGCGGCCGTACTGCAGCTCGGCGGCCTTCTGCAGGTCGCCCCGACGGGTGGCCTGGTCCACCTCGCTCCGGAGCGCCTCGACCTCGGCCTTCCGCGACCGGATCTCCTGAATGGCGACCTTCTCCGCCTGCCACTGCGCCTTCATCGCCGCCGCTCTTCTCCTTCAGGTCGGCCAGTCTCCTGCTCGAGCGGCTTGCGGCGCTCGACGGCCGCCTTGTCCTTTTCCTTGAGCAGCGCCTGGCGCTCGATCTCGAGCTGGACCAGGCGCCGCTCGACCTCGTCGATCTCCTGCGGCAGGCTGTCGATTTCCATCCGCAGCCGGCTGGCCGCCTCGTCCACCAGGTCGATGGCCTTGTCCGGCAGGAAGCGGTCGCCGATGTAGCGATCCGACAGCGTGGCCGCGGCGACCAGGGCGTTGTCGGTGATCCGGACGCCGTGGTGGACCTCGTACTTCTCCTTGAGCCCGCGGAGGATGGCGATCGTGTCGGCCACGCTCGGCTCGCCCACCAGCACCGGCTGGAAGCGGCGCTCGAGCGCGGCGTCCTTCTCGACGTGCTTGCGGTACTCGTCGAGCGTGGTGGCGCCGACCACGTGGAGCTCGCCGCGGGCCAGCGCCGGCTTGAGCAGGTTGCTGGCGTCCACCGCCCCTTCGGCGGCGCCGGCCCCGACGATGGTGTGCAGCTCGTCGATGAAGACGACGAAGCGGCCCTCGCTCTCGGTCAGCTCCTTGAGCACCGACTTGAGCCGCTCCTCGAATTCGCCCCGGTACTTGGCCCCGGCCAGCAGCTGGCCGATGTCGAGCGCGACGATCTCCCGGTTGCGCAGCGATTCGGGGACGTCGCCGTTGACGATCCGCTGCGCCAGCCCCTCGACGATGGCCGTCTTGCCCACGCCCGGCTCGCCGATCAGCACCGGGTTGTTCTTGGTCCGCCGCGAGAGCACCTGCATCACCCGGCGGACCTCCTCGTCCCGGCCGATGACGGGGTCGAGCTTTCCCTGGCGGGCCTGCTCGGTGAGGTTCCGGGTGAACCGCTCGAGCGCCTGGTACTTCTCCTCCGGCGACTGGTCGGTCACCCGGTGGGAGCCGCGGACCGCCGCCAGCGCCTCGCGCAGCTCGTCGGCGGTGACCTCCTCCGCGCTGAGCAGGGCGCGGGCGGTGGTACCCTTCTCCTCCGCCAGCGCCACCAGCAGGTGCTCGGTGGAGACGTAGGCGTCGCCCAGCGCCTTGGCCTCCTTCTCGGCGCGGTCGAAGACCTGGTGCAGCTCCCGGCTCAGGGTCGGCTCGGCCGCCGCCGCCCGACTGCGTGGGAAAGCGGCCGATCTCCCGCTCGGTCTCCTCGCGCAGCCGGGTCACGTTGAGCCCGCACTTCTGGAGCAGGGGCTGCACCACCCCTTCCTCCTGCGCCAGCAGGGCGAGCAGCAGGTGGGCGTCGTTGACCACCGGATTGCCCCGCCGGCGGGCGTCCTCACCGGCGTCGCGGAAGGCCTCCTGGGCCTTGATGGTCAGACGGTCGGGTCGAATCATGAGGTCGTTTCCTCTCCATGCCGCGGCCGCTTCACGCCCGCCACCAATCTGGGGAGTGGAGCGTGAAGTCAGCCTGAAATTCCCGTTTGAATCGTGCGGCAAGACCGTGGGCAACCGCCGTACCACCCCACCCTGCCTGAATGACAGGCTGCCCCAGGGGCGTTCGGGAAAAGGCGAGACCGCCGAGGGCGCCCTGCCCGCCGGCGGCCTCAGCGCCGCGCGATCATCTTCCGTGTGGTGCGCTGGCCATCCACGACCAGCTGGTAGTAATAGATGCCTGGAGTGACCTCACTCTTGCCGTCCAGCAGCCTCCCATCCCAATAGGCCACATACGACCCGCACTTCAGCCGGATGTTGTCCAGGACCTCGGCCGGCAGCCCCTGCAGTGCCGGGATGGCGATGACCTGGGCGAGCACATTGTAGATCTTGAGGCTGACCAGTGGCTCGTGACCGCGCGCGCAAACCTCCGGGTAAATGACGAACGGGATCGTGGTGGACGGGAAGAACGGGTTGGGCACGTTCTCCCGCAGTTCGACTCGCGGCGGTGCTGCAGGCTCCTGCGCCACCACCTGGCCGGCCCCCAGCACCATCCCGAGCAGCCACCCCGGCCAGCCGGTCCTGACCATGGGGACTCCTTCCGACCAATTGTGGGTTCTGGTGACGCCTCCGTGTAGCGGGATCGAAACGATGGGGTACGGCCTAAATGAATGCGACCGTCCGCCCGGCGCAAGCTCACGATCGCTTGAGCAGGACCCGGCTTTCGCCGCTGCGGCGGGTGAGGCCACGGCGGTCGGCCCATTCGAGGAGCGGGATCAGGAACTTGCGGCTGAGCCCCAGGCGCTCGCGGAGAGCCGTCGGGGTGATCGCACCCGCGGTTCCGACGGCCTCGAGGGCCGCCACGAACTGGTGGATCGGGCCGGCGGCGAAGTAGCGGTCCGGGGCCACGGCGACCAGCCTGCCGTCGGCCACCAGCGGCTTGAGCATCGTGCGAAGATCGCCCTGGCCGCCCGTGGCCTCGAGTTCGGCGAGTGACGGCGGGGAGAGACCGGCTGCTTCCAGAGCCCGCACCAGTCGCTCGATTTCCTCGACTGGCGCCCCCCCGGTGGCTGCGCCACCCCGGCCTCAGGAGCAACGCCTCGCGCCTGACCAGCGCTCCGGCCGCCACCAGGGCATCGATCGCGGCCATCGCGAGCCCTCCGGTGCGTGACAGCGCCTTCCGGATGGTTTCGATCGGCGCGCCCGCATCGGCAGGATGCGCCCGGTGCCATTCCTCCACCATGGCCAGCGCGTCACGTTCGAGGGCGCGCAGCGCCGACGCCGGAACCAGCCGCCCGCCGACCTCGGTCAGCCCGGCAGCACCGTCCACCATGGCCTGCGTCTCCGCCGGAGAGACTCCCAGGAGAACGGGAAGATCGGCCACCCGGGCACCCTCCCGTCGCCGGGCGACCAGCGCCGGGAGTCGCTCGGCGGGCCGGAGCGCTCCCAATGATGGCGGCCAGGCGGCCCCGCGCCGGGGCGGCACCGGATCGAGGATGGTACCGCCGCCGATCGTCGTGACGGGGCTGAAACTGCGCAGCACGAACCGATCGCCGCCGCGCGCGACCACCGGAGTTTCGAGGGCGAGCCTGGCCAGCGTCGAGACCTGGCCCTGGCCATCGGGACGGAGGTGGAGCCGCGCCATCACCTCGGTCGTGCCCAGGCTCACCCTCACCCGGCTGCGTTCGGCCAGTCGGTCGTTCATGCCCGGCAGCGATTCGAGCCTGACATCAAGGGCACGGGACGACGCCCAGGGTGCCTCGGGGATCACGGCGAGGTCTCCCCTCCGTACCCCCGCCCGGTCCACACCGGCGAGGCCGATCGCCGTACGCGCCCCCGGCTGGCTGCGCTCCACCGCCGCGCCAAAGGTCTCGATCGATCGGATCCTCCCCTCCCTGCCGTCCGGCAGGAGCCGGATCACCTCGCCCACCGCCACGCTGCCCGACCATGCGGTCCCTGTAATCACGGTGCCGATCCCGGGCACGGAGAAGGCCCGATCCACCGGCATCCGGAAGAGGTCCAGGGGATCCCGGGGCCGAGGATGGGCCGCCTGGGCGGCAATCGCTGTATGCAGCGCGGAGAGGCCTTCACCGCTCGAGGCACTGACGGCAAGGGGGACGTCGAAGGCCACGCTCGAACCCGAGACCCACGCACCGACCTCTGCCGTGAGCAGTTCCAGCCACTCCGGCTCGGCAAGGTCGGCCTTGGTGATCACCGCGATCCCCCGGGGGATGCCGAGTTGCTCGACGATGGCCAGGTGCTCCCGGGTCTGAGGCATGATACCCTCGTCGGCAGCCACGACGAGCAGGACGAGATCGACGCCCGAGGCGCCGGCGACCATCGTCTGCACGAAGTCCTCGTGCCCCGGGACGTCGATAATCCCCGCCACCGAGCCATCAGGGAGCGGAAAGGGCGCGAAGTTGAGATCGATGGTGATGCCGCGCCGCCGCTCCTCGGCGAGCCGGTCCATCCGGTGCCCGGTCAATGCCTCCACCAGGGCCGACTTGCCGTGGTCCACGTGGCCGGCGGTGCCGATGATCACGGCGCCTTCTCCTCCCAGCTCCGGGCCGTCCAGAAGTCGAGCGCCGGAAGCGGCTGCCCTTCGGCCACGTGATGGTGAATGAAGCGGGACAGCAGGCGGCGGTGAGCGGCCGCGTGCGGTGCATCGAGGACCGGGAGGTCGTGCCCCGGCAGCACCAGCGCGACCAGGTCCCTCCGGTCCGCCGCCCCGAGTCGCGCGGGGCTGCTCACCCCGGTGCATTCCGAGCCGAGCGCACCTCCCTCCTCCGGAAGAAAGAGCAGGCCGCCCGCCGCGGGTATCGGCTCACCGCAGCGCACGCAATGCTCGAGCGAGGGGCCGAAGCCGAGCTCCTGCACCATCCGCCAGAGCAGCCTGAGCCCGACGACCTCGACGGCCTCGGCCGGCGCCTGCTCGAGGAGTACCAGGGCTTCGCGCAGCAGGTCGAAGGTGGCCGGCCTGGGTTCGGTCGGCGCCACCCGGCCGACGACCTCCGCCAGGGCGGAGGCGGCGGTGTAGCGGTCGAGGTCGCGGGAGAGCGAGAGGGGAAGGTGGAGGACGTCGAACGCGGTCAGGGTGTGCAGGTCGCGGCGTTCGGAGAGCAGCAGCTGCGCCTGCCCGGAGCAGAGGAGCTGAAGCGCGGCCCCGAACCGGCTCCTGGGACGAAGCGCACCCTTCGCGATCGCGCTCTGGACGCCGTGATCGCGCGTGGCCAGGCGCACGATCTTTGAGGTCTCGCCGTACCTGATGGCGGAGAGGATGATGGCGGGCGTGGCGACCAGCGACATGGCGTGACCTGGCGCGTCGCGCTCAGTCGCCGGGCAGATCGGTGATGACCGCCGCCGCAGGGCAGTTCCCCGCCCCGAACCCGGTCGTCTCGATGAGCGTGGGAAGGAAGACCCGGACCGTCCCCGGTGCGGCCCCGCACGCGGCACTTTGCAGCGCGTAGAGGTTGCCCTGGTCATCGGCCGCCACGCCGGTATTGCCGCTGACGGGCAGCCCGCTCCCGGCTCCACGGATCACGACCCGCGACCGGCCGTCGAAGATCATGACCCCCTCGCTCAACGAGGCGACGAAGATCCTGCCCTGCGGGTCGGAAGCGAGTGCCCCCGGGGAAAAGCCGAATCCGGAGAAGCTGGCGCGCTCGCTTCCGGCCACCGGATCCACCAGCGAAAGGCGGCCTTCACCGCTGACCGAATCACCGGCGTTCATGACGTAGAGCAGGCCGTCGATCGCCGCGATTGCCGCATCGGCGTTGCCCGGTCCCAGCATGGCGATGGAATCGCCGGTGGTCGGGAGCAGGTTGGTCTGCGGCAGGACGACGGTGAGCCAGCTCGGCCCCAGGGGACAGGCCGAGCGGGTGGGGGGGCAGGCGCCGAGGTTGGCATTGACGGCGAAGACGCGGCCCCGCGCCGACACGGCGGCGACCGGGGTGGTGCCCACCGCTACCGAGGCGGTGTCGCCGGTGAGGTAGTTGAGCCGCATCAGCCGGTTGATGGCCGGCAGCGCGACGTAGGCCAGGGAATCGTCGACGATGGTGGGGCCCCCGACCTCGTCCGTCGCCGGCAGAGTGAAGAACCGGACCACCGAGGGCACGGCGGCATTGATGACCAGCACCTCACCGGTAGCGGCCTCGGTCAGCAGCACGATCGAATCCCTGGCGGCCAGGCCGACCCGGGTCGGCGCCCCGCCGGGAATCGACAGCACCTGGGCGGCGGCCGGCGCCTCGACCGGGATGATCCGGAGCTCCCCGTGGCTGCTGTCGATCACGACCAGCGCAGGAATCGGCGGCGGCAGGGGCGGGGAGATCTCCGCGCACCCCAGCGCGCCGGCGCACAGGCAGGTGGCCAGCAAAGCGGACCGGTAAGGAGACTTGGAATTCACGCCCGGAAGATAGCGACCCCTGTCCACGCGGGGTGTCCGCTAGAACTCAACCTTGGCCCCCGCAACGACCGCCCGGGGCCGCCCGGGGTAGCCGACGACGGTCTGATACACCTCGTCGAAGGCGTTCTGGATCTGGAACTCGAGGGTGACAGCGGGCCCACTGACTGGAAGGGTGTAGGCGGCGTTGAAGTCCGCTGTGAAGTAGGCTGGCAGCACCACGCGCTGGACCGGGAAGGCGTTGTAGTCGATGTCGTCGCGGTCACCCACCCAGGTGAGGCCGGCGCCGGCGCTCAGGCCGCGCACCGGCCAGGTCCGGATGTCCACCCGGGCCTGGTTGTCGGGGCGGCGGAGCAGCGGCTGTCCCGGCTCCAGCGCGCTGCCCGGCCCGGCGCCCGCCACGGCCTGGTCCACCCGGGTGAACAGATTGGTGTAGGACGCCGCGATGGACAGCACCGGTATTGGCCGGGCTTCAATCTGAAATTCCCACCCGTCGGCGGTGGCCTCGGCCACATTGTAGTAGTTCGGTGTCCCCGGTGGCACGTTCGCGTCGTACTCGATCATGTCCTTGAACTGCTGATTGAAGTACCCCGCCGAGGCGCGCAGCCGCCCGGCCAGAAGCTCCTGCGAAATCCCCGCCTCCCAACTGGTGGCCTGTTCGGGCTTGAGGTCCGGATTCCCCACCTCGAACGGGGTCTGTGCCGCGACCTCGCGGAAGGTCGGCTCCTTGAAGGCGGTTCCGAAGGAAGCCCGCAGGCGAGTGGCCGAGACCACCCGAATGGCCACCCCGACCCGCTCGGTAAAATGCACCCCGAACGACCCGTTGTCGTCCAGCCGGACACCGACATTTGCCACGATCCGGTCGCCGAAGGGAGCGAGGGCCTGGGCGTATCCGCTCCAGTTGGTGCGGCTGTCGTTGAACGCGCTGGAGCTGGAATCGCTGCCGGTGCCGAAATTGAAGGTGGCCGCATCCGTTTCCTGGATGCCCTCGTACTCGCCTCCGCCACCGAGGGTGATCACCGCGCCGGCGCGGGGCCGGAGCAGGAGGTGCAGGTCCACCGCATTGCGGTAGGTGTTGCCAAGGCTGCTCGTGGCGAAGTAGCCCAGGGTATCGCCCGGCGAGTCGGATACGTTGCTGGCGCGATCGGACTGCCGGTTGCTGGTCACCAGGGCCCGCAACTCGACCTTTTCGGTGAACTGGTGGCCGAGGTCGAGTCCGGCCGTCAGCACGTTGCCAGTCGTGAAGGAATTGCTGTCCGTGGCCGCGCCGGTGAAGTCGGTGGGGAAATGCGTGGTGTTCCCGTCGCCGCGGACCGAGAGCACCCCGTCGGTCCGGTCATCGAGCCGGACCCGCAGCGCCGCGCTGCCCACGGTGTTGACGTAGCGGTCGTTGAAGGGATAGGTCCCGTCGGTGCTGTAGTGCGAAACCGTGGCCGAATAGCTGGCGGTGCCGGAGCCGCCGCGCGCCCCGGCCGACCCGATGAAGCTGCCGAACGAGCCGCCCAGCGCCTCGGCGTCGACCCGGCTCGGTCCACTTCCCTTCCGGGTGAAAATCTGGATGACGCCGGTCATCGCGTCGGACCCGTAGAGCACGCTTCCGGGTCCCTGCACGACCTCGATCCGGTCTACGTTGTCGGTGGTGAGGTTGCTGAAGAAATAGGTGCCACCCGGCTCGTTCTGGGGCACACCGTCCACCAGCACCTTTACGTAGTCGCTCTCCCCGCCGCGCAGGAAGAGCGACGTGACTCCGCCGTACGACCCCACCGGCACCACGGCCGCGCCTGGAACCTGGAGCAGCGCCTCCGCCACCGTCCGGATCCCCCGTTCGCGCAACTCCTGTCCGTTGATGACGGTGGTGGTGGGAATCACCTCGCCCGGCGCCGTGGCGACCCGGTTGGCGGTGACGACGACCTCCGGCAGCACCACGGTGTCCGCCACTTGCGCCTGGAGCAGTTGAATCGCCCAGACGCAGAGGACGCAGAGCGTGATCGGCAGACGCGGACTCATCCTGACTTCTGCCCGGTGGCGGGATGATCCTGCGGGCGGAGCGGAACGACCTGAGGTGAGCCATCGCACCAGGTGGTGACGGCGACCGGCCAGCCGAAGACCGCATCCAGGACGTCCTGGCGGAGGACCTCGTCCGGCCGCCCGCTGGCGGCGGGGCGGCCCCCGGAGAGCAGCAGCATCTCGTCGGCGTAGCGGGCGGCGAGATTGAGATGGTGGGTCACGATCAGCCCGGCGAGCCCGCCGTCCACGAGGCGGCGGATCAGCTCGAAGATTTCCATCTCGTGCCGGATGTCGAGCGCGGCCGTGGGCTCGTCGAGCAGCAGGGTTTCCGGCTGCTGGGCCAGCGCCCGGGCCAGGCGGGTGCGCTGCCATTCGCCGCCCGAGAGCGCATCGACCCGGCGTTCGGCGAGCGTCGTGAGGTCACAGCGCACCATCGCCTCACGCACCGCGGCGAGGTCGGCCGGGCCGGCGGGCGAGACGGGACCGAGATGGGCGTACCGCCCGAGCAGCACCGACTCCTCGACCTTGAGCGGAAAGACCGGATCCTCCCGCTGGGTCAGCACCCCCACCCGCCGGGCGAATTCGGCGGGCGACCACGCCGAGACGGGCCGGTCGCCCAGGCGGGCTTCCCCGGCGTCCAGCGGGACGGCGCCGGTGAGGGCCCGGATCAGGGTGCTCTTGCCGCTGCCGTTGGGTCCAACGACCGCGATGAGCCGGCCGGCGGCGAGACAGAGGCCCACGCCGTCCAGCGCCGCGGCCTGGAGCCCGGGATATCGCACCCGCAGTCCCGTGGCCTCGAGAATCACGCGAGGGTCCTCCGGAGCAGCAGCGCAAAGAGCGGAACGCCGACGATCGCGGTCACCACCCCGACGGGAAGCTCGACCGGGCGGGCCACCGTGCGGGCCAGGGCGTCGGCCAGCACCAGGAAGGCGCCGCTGCCGCAGAACACCGCCGGCAGCAGCGGCCGGTGCAGCGGCCCCAGCAGGCGCCGGGCGGCGTGCGGCACCACGAGCCCGACGAAACCGATGATCCCGGCGGCCGCCACGCTGGCCGCGGTCAGGAGGCCGGTGGCCAGGTAGATGACAAGCCGCGCGCGGTCGACGTCGAGTCCGAGGTTTCGGGCGCTCTCCTCGCCGAGGGCCAGGAGGTCCAGCCAGCGCGCGGTCGCGAACAGGATCAGCAGCGGCACCACGGCGTAGGCGACGAAGATCCCCAGCGCGGGCCACGAGGCCCCGGCGAACCCGCCCAGCAGCCAGAGAAAGGCGTTGCGCAGGGTCGCCGAGCTGGAGAGGGCCATGATCGCGCTCATCAGGGCGCCGCAGAGGGCGCTCACGATGACGCCGGCCAGGAGCAGGACCCTGGAGTCGAGGCGCCGTCCCTGCACCAGGCTCAGCCGGTAGACCAGGAGGAGTGCGACGATGGCTCCGGCGAACGCCGCGATGGGCACTCCCCAGACGCTGGTAAGGCCAAGGGCGATCGCGATCACGGCGCCGAGCCCCGCCCCGCCAGAAAGACCCAGCAGGTAGGGATCCGCGAGGGGATTGCGCACCAGTGCCTGGAGGGCGGCGCCGCACAGTCCCAGCCCGCCGCCGACCACGAAGGCAAGGAGGACCCGCGGCAGACGGAGGTCGCGGACGATCGGCGCCGCCGGGGCGCTGGCGGACTTGAGCGCGTCCCAGATCTCGCCCGGCGGCAGGGTGACCGGACCGGTCACGACGCCGACCAGCAGCGCCCCGATCGAGGCCAGGAGGAGCCCGGCCATGACTCCGGATTTCACCGGCGGACCGCCGCCAGCTCGCGCCGCAGTTCGAGGATGGCCTCCGGTGTCCGCGGGCCCGGCCGGCTGAAGGCCGAGCCGATGACGCGCACGAACCGACGCTCGCGCACGGCGGGCACGGTCTGCCACTCCGCGCGCCGGGCGAACGCGGGCGTGTCCTCGCTGGTGACCAGGACGACATCGGGATTGCGGGCCACCACCGACTCGACACTCACGGTGGCGGAGGAGGCGGAGATGTCGGCGAAGAGATTGCGGCCCCCGGCACGGGCCACAATTTCGCTGAGAAAGCTTCCCGATCCGACGGTCATCGGCGGCTGGTCCCAGACCAGGATCAGGACCGACGGCACGGGGGCGGAGGGAGGGGCGGTCGCTGAATCCAGCTGAGCGTGGAAGACGGTCAGCATCGAGTCGGTGCCGGCTTCGTGCCCGGTGAGCGTCCCGAGCAGGTGCGAGGCCCGCTCGAAGTCCGCCAGGCGGTCGATCGAGAGCTGGACCACCGGGATCCCGAGCCGGCCCAGCGCCTCGCGAACGGCGGTGTTCTGCGGTGAACGATAGAGGATGACGAGGTCCGGCTGGCGGGCCAGGATGGCCTCGAGGCTGGGCTGGATGCCGTCGCCCAGGTCGGGCACGGCGGCGGCCGCCGCGGGATAGTCGCACCACCGGGTCCGGCCCTGGACGAGGTCGCCCGCCCCGATGGCGAAGAGCAGTTCGGTCGAGGCAGGAATCAGCGAGACGACGCGCCGCGCCGGCGCGGCGAGGGAGACGGTGTCACCCGCGTCATCCGCGCCGCGAATCCTGGCCGCGGTCTCACGCGCCGCGGGCGCGCAGGCCACGAGCAGTGCCAGCAGCGCCGGCAGCGCCGGCCGGGAAGTGGGCCGGACGGCGCGCCCAGAGGTTTCGAGACCACGGAAAATGAAAGCGCCCATTCCAGGCCGAGGGAAATGGGCGGACGAGACCGGAGATGGGACCCGGACGCGCCACCGGCCCACCCCCGTGGGTTGATGGTGGCGCGAACGCAGAGGTCTCCTGACTTCGGGCGCTCCGCCCGCCTTCCCGGTTGCCCAGTGGCGGATGAGCGGAACTGTACTGCCCGTTACAGTGGCGGGGCCGTGCCGGACTTTCACCGGCTTCCGAGCGCCGCGTTCGCGATCACTTCAGTTGTGAGGTGGCTAAGCTAGGTTCGGCCCCCCGGCGGCGCAAGACTGGCGCGCGCCACCAGGCGTCGGCGTTCCTCCCTGTAGCGTTGCCATTCCTCCGCCGGCACCTCCGAATCCCGCCCCAGGTACCGCGCATCGAGCGCGGCGATGGCGCCGACCAGATCCTCGGCGGGTGCCGCCGGCGGCGCGCCGGTCCGTATGGCCGCGCGCCAGGTGGCCACGGCCAGCAGCAGCCCGATCAGGACCACCAGGGCCGGCAGGGCCCAGCGGAAGCGGCCGCGATCCGGAAAGCGGATGGTGATCGTTCCCGGCTGCGAGAAGGTGCCGCTCCAGCGGCGGAAGCTGCGGCCCTCGATCAGTTGCGTGTCCGCGGGCGCCAGGGTGCCGCCGGCGACCGTCGCGTCCATCTCTTCGAGCATCACGTTCACCGCGGGGATCACTCCCGACACCGGGATCACGAATTGGGACTGGCTGGAGGGCAGGCTGTAGGACCAGACCACCTGCTTGGCACCCGGTGCCACCGGGGCGAAGAGCAGCAGCGAGTCGCCCCGCGTGGCAAGTGCCTCGGGCGAGAAATCCCCCTGGCCCGGGCGGAAGTTCTGGATCCCGGCGGGAAGTATCGTGGCCCAGGCGGGCGTCAGCGTGTCCGCCGAGACGCGGGTGCGGTCGGACCCGTTCTCCAGCCCGGCGATGGTGAGCACGCCCCGCGTGCCGTCCGGTCCGGGGGCGCTGATCACGAAGTGGAGATCGGTCAGCGTGACCGGAGCGGTCTGCGAAGTGTCGGAGACCAGGAGGACGAGATCAGTGTCGGGCCGGGCCGCGTCGATCTTGAGGGGCTGGCTGAAGTATTCGATCCCGCCCAGGCGGGCACTCACCAGGTAGACCGCGGCGGTGTCACCAGTGTAGTGAAAGCGAAAGCGACCGGCGCGATCGGCGGGGAGGGAATCGATCGGGCCCTGGCGGTCGTGCCCCACGCGGTGCAGGACGACCCGGACCCCGGCGGCGGGGACGGAGTCCTTTCCTTCCAGCCGCAGGACGCGGCCGGCCGCCACTCCCTGCGCCTGGGCCGGCGCGACCGAAGGCGCCAGGCCCAGGAGCGTGACCGACAGCAGCAGTTCAGGGAGTGAATTTCCCGAAATCCTGCGGATCCATCTTCTCGAGATGCTGGCGCAGTCGTTCGGCATCAAGTGTCGAGGAGGGCGACGTATCGCCGGGGGAAGTCACGGAGTGGTCCAGCAACGAGGGATCGGTGAAGATCGGGGCCTGGACTCGGAGCGCCAGGGCGATGCTGTCCGAGGGGCGGGCATCGAACTGGTAGACCTTGTCGCCCTGCTGCACCAGCAGCTCGGCGAAGTAGGTCTGCTCCTTCACCGCGCTGATCGTCACCCGGCGCAGGGTCGCGCCGAGGCCGACCAGCACCTGCTTGAGCAGGTCGTGGGTCATCGGGCGTGGCGGCTTGACCCCCTGCATCTCCATGGCGATCGCGTTGGCCTCGGCGGGGCCGATCCAGATCGGCAACACCCGCCGCCGTCCTTTTCCCGCAGGATCACCACCGGCGAACTGGTGGTCCGGTCCAGCCCGAGATGGGCGACCGTTACTTCGACCATCGGCCCTCCCGCGTTACTTCACCGCCGCCAGCAGGTCCTTCACCTTGTCGGTCGACTCCCAGGTGAAATACTCCACCCGGGCCCCCTCTCTGCTCCGCCCCTGGTGCGGCTTCCGGCCGAAGTGGCCGTAGGCCGCCGTGGGGCCGTAGATCGGCTTCTTGAGGCCGAGGGTCTTGATGATGCCCTTCGGGGTGAGGTCGAAGACGTCACGGACCGCCTGCTCGAGCCGGCGATCCGGCACCTTCCCCGTACCGAAGGTGTCCACCAGGATCGACACCGGCTGGGCCACGCCGATGGCGTAGGCCACCTGCACCTCGCACCGCCTGGCCAGGCCGGCGGCGACGATGTTCTTGGCCACCCAGCGGGTGGCGTAGGCGGCGGAGCGGTCCACCTTGGACGGATCCTTGCCGCTGAAGGCGCCGCCGCCGTGGCGGGCCATGCCGCCGTAGGTGTCGACGATGATCTTGCGGCCGGTCAGACCCGCGTCGCCGTGCGGGCCGCCGATCACGAACCGCCCGGTCGGGTTGACCAGGAACTTGGTGCGAGCGTGCTCGAGGCGGCTCTGGGCCAGCACCGGCCTGATCACCTCCTCGATGACCGCCTCGCGGATCCTTGACTGGCTCAACTCGCGGTTGCCGATCCGCTCGGCATGCTGGGTGGAGACCACCACCGTCCGGACGGCGACCGGACGGGCGCCCTCGTACTCCACCGAGACCTGGGACTTCCCGTCGGGCCGGAGCCACTCGATCGTCGGCAGCCCCTTGAGCCCCTTGCGGACCGCGGCCAGCCGCTCGGCCAGGCGGTGGGCCAGGAGGATCGGGAGCGGCATCAGCTCCCGGGTTTCGTCGGTGGCGTAGCCGAACATCATCCCCTGGTCGCCGGCGCCCTGCTCGCGGCCGCCATCCTCGTCCACCCCCATCGCGATGTCGGGCGACTGGCGATCGATCGAGGTGAGCACGGCGCAGGTCCGCCCGTCGAAACCGTACGAGGCGTCGGTGTAGCCGATGCCGCAGACGACGTCGCGCACGATGTCCGGGATGTGGACGTAGGTGGTGGTGGTGATTTCGCCGGCGACCACCGCCATGCCGGTGGTGACGAGGGTTTCGCAGGCGACGCGACCCTGGGGGTCGCGGGAGAGGATCGCGTCGAGCACCGCGTCGGAGATCTGGTCGGCGACCTTGTCGGGATGGCCTTCGGTGACGGACTCCGAGGTAAAGACGTGCCGGTTCTTGGTGGTCATTGGGGAGGAGTTGGGGGACCCTGGAGCCGCGGTTTGCGCACTCAGGGAAAGCTAGTCCTGGTGCTACGGCCGGGCAACGTTGCGTCGCGGTCGAGCAGCCGCAGGTCGATGAGGCCGCGCACCGCCGCCCGCAGGCAGGCGGTGATCTCCTCGGCGGAAGGCAGCCCCAGTGCCTCCTCCGCGGCGCGCCGCGAGACATCGTAGGGCACGGTACGCACCACCCACTTCACCAGCGGCAGCGCCGGCGGCGCCACGCTGAGCCGGGTATACCCCAGGCCCATGAGCAGCACGCAGGAGAGGGGGTCCGAGGCCATCTCGCCGCAGACGCTGACCGGAATCCCGGCACGATCTCCGGCGGCGAGGACGCTGGCCAGCTGGCGCACGACGGCCGGATGGTGCGGCGTGAAGCGATGCGCCAGCCGCGCGTTGCCCCGGTCCACCGCGAGCGTGTACTGAATCAGGTCGTTGCTGCCGATGCTGAAGAAGGCGCTCACCGCGGCCAGCTGATCGGCCATGATCGCCGCGGCCGGCGTCTCGATCATGACACCGACCGGCAGGTCGCTCGCGGCCCGCACTCCCGCCGCGGCCAGGGCCTCGGCCTCCTCGGCCAGGAGCTCGCGGGTGGCGGTCACCTCCTCCACTCGCGTGACCAGCGGCAGCATGAGCTGAACCGGCCGGTCGGCCGCGGCCCGGAGCACCGCGCGCAATTGCGCCCGGAAGATCTCCGGCTGGTCGAGGCAGACCCGGATGGACCGCCAGCCGAGGAAGGGATTGGCCTCGGGGGGCGCGCGGAAGGCCGCCGGAAACTTGTCGCCGCCCAGGTCGAAGGTGCGGATCACGATCGGCTGGCCCGGGAAGGCCTTGGCCACCCGGCGGAAGTAGTCGGTCTGCTCGTGCTCGGTCGGCAGCCCCGCGCGGCCGGTGATCAGGAACTCGGTCCGCAGCAGCCCCACGCCCTGCGCCTCGTGGCGCATCGCGGGCTCGATCTCCTCGGGCAGGTCCACGTTGCCCATCAGGATCACCGCCCGGCCGTCCGGGGTGACCGCGGGCTGCGAGATCGCCGCCTCGAGCTCGAACTCGAGCCGTTGCCGGCGGGAGATCTGGGTCCGGGCCCGCTCCTGCTCGGCCATCGTCGGCTCGACCAGGATGGTGCCGCTCTGCCCGTCGATGAGGCAGAGCGCTCCCGGCGCGATCCGTCCGCAGCGCACCCGTGGCGCCCATCACGGCGGGAATGCCGAGCGAGTGGGCCAGGATCGCGGCGTGCGAGGTCCGGGTCCCCTCCTCGCTGACCAGGCCGGCCACGTGCTCGCGGTCGAGCTGGACGGTGAGGCCCGGCGACAGCTCATGCGCCACCACGATGACCGGCTCGTCGGTGGTCACCGACCAGATGTCCTCGGTCCGCGGCGCCCCGAGCAAGTGCTGAATCATCCGGATCTGGATCGCGGTGAGGTCGGTGAGCCGGTCGCGGAGCACCGCGTTGCTCGAGGAATCCCAGAGGTTCCGGATCTCGAGCGCCTTGAACTCGTAGGCCGTCTCGGCCGAGAGCCGGTTCTGGCGGATCAGCTGCTCGATCTCGCCCAGGACCTCCGCGTCCTGCACCATCATGATCTGGGCGTCGAAGATCCGCGACTCCTCCTTGCCGGCCCGCTGCAGGACCCGGTCGCGGAGCGCCCTCGAGGGCGCCGACCACGCGGTCCACGGCCTCGTGCAAGCCGCATGATCTCGGCGTCGACCTCCTCCTCCGTGACCGCGCGATTGGGCACATCCGGAAAGTCGAATCGGACGACCATCGCCGGTCCGAACGCCACTCCGGGCGACACGCCGATGCCCTGCAGGGCCCGTCGCTCGCTGTTGCTCACGATTCTCCGAATCCCGCCGCGACCAGCGCGGCCAGCGCCTCGACGGCCGCCTCGGCATCCGGCCCGTCGGCCTTCAGGCGGATGACGCTGCCGCACTCGGCGGCCAGCATCATGACGCCCATGATGCTCTTCGCGTTGATCGACATGCCGTCCTTCTCGATCTCGATGCTGCTGACGAAGCTCGTGGCCAGCTTCACCAGCTGGGCCGCGGGCCGGGCGTGCAGGCCGAGCGGGTTGACGATGGTCACGTCCCGGTGATCACGCTACCTCCCGGCATACATCAGGGTCAGCAGGATGGCGACCAGGCCGAGTCGCACCGGCGAAATCGCCGAACCGAATCGAATGGCGAGCACCACGCCGGCGATCGCCAGGACCAGCGCGCCCGACACCAGCGGCGCGGCGGCGCCGGCCAGCAGCGCCGCCGCCACCTTCGGGATCGCGACCCCGACCAGAAGCCGGCCGCCGGACCGACCCGCTCGGCCGCGCGGGTCAGCCACGACCCCGCGATCTCGCCGGAGACCCGGATTCCCGATCGGAGTCCCGCCTCGAGGGACCAGATTCCGGTGGCCAGGCGCAGCGCGTTGTACGACCACCAGGAGCGCGACGATGGCGGCGAGCCCCGCGCCTTCCACGATGGCAAGGGCAGCAGCCGACATCATCAGGGGCACGACCCCGATCCAGAACAGCCGGTCGCCCAGCGCCCCGAGCGGGCCGCAGAGCGCGGTCCGCAGCCGCTCGATCTGGGCGCCCGGCACGCCCTCGTATTCGGCCCGGACCGTCGCCCCGAGCGCCACCCCGGCGAGATAGGGGTGGCAGTTGAAGAACTCCGCCGAGCGCACCACGGCGTCCGCCTGCCGCGCGGCATCGCTCGCCTTGAGTTCCTCGAGCATCGGTTCGGCGGCGTACCCCATGCCGATCCCCTGCATCCGCTCGTAGTTCCAGGTGGCCTGGAGCGCGAGCAGCCGCCAGAGCGCCCTGAGCGCGGCCGGTCATCCGAGCACCACCCAGAGGAGGCCCAGCAGGGCGCCGGCGCTGAGCCATGCGAGCCGAAGGCCCCGCCCCGCCGACCGGAGCGCGCCAGTCGAGACGGCCGCCAGCGCGGCGCCGATCGCCGCGATGCCGACCAGCTCGAAGCGGCCATCGCCCGGGAAGGTGAATCGCGCCGCGGCGACAGCCAGGGCAATGGCGAGCAGGGTCAGGATCGCACTGCGCGCGATGTCACGCAGCAGCCCCTCCCGCTGCAGGCCCCGGATGGCGGACCGATCCCCGGCGGCCAGCGCAGCAGCTTGCCGCTGCACCGCACGGGTATTGGCGTGGCGGATCCAGAGCAGCGACCATCCGCCCACGACGGCCATCGCGAGCCCGATGCCGGTGGCCACCCCCAGCACGCCAAGGCCCTTCCCTCCCGACGGCATAGCAGCGTTGCCCCGACCGCGCCGGGCCCGTAATCGGGATACCGGCGGCGCCGACCGGGAGCACATCGAGCGCGAAGCACTCCAGCACCAGGCCGACCCGGAGCCCGGCCTCGACGTCCCCGATGAGCCAGCCGGTCACCGCGGCGGCCACCAGCGGCCGCGAGAGCAATCCCTGCGGCACGCTGACCAGGTCGACGCCGACCACCGTGCCCCACGCCAGCAGCGAAAGGGCAATGGCGGAGGTGAGCCCGAAGTCCACTATGCGAGTGCCTTCACGTCCACGGCCGGCGCTGTCGGCACATCCTGGGCGGTGATCGACCCCCGGCCGCCTTCAGCCGCTCGAGCTCGAGCTCATCGTCGTCAGGTAGACATAGGGCAGCCGTTCGCTGCGGCCCGGGCGATGGTGCAGTCCGCCGAGGTTGACCGGCTGCACCGAGCTGTGGGCCTGCCGGAGCGCCAGCCATCGTGTCGATGTCGGCGGTGAGCAGCATGCCGCGCCGCTTATCCTGCTGCCACTCCGGGAAGGCCGGCGACGGCCTCGGCCACGCTGGCGAAGCGCACCTCGACGCCCTGCGGGAACGCCCATCCGGTAGAGATCCTGCTCCCAATCGCTGGCCCGGACCTCGTCGTCCACCAGCACGATGAGCTCGATGCCGAGCGGCCGGCCCCACCCCACCACGACCTGGCCGTGAATCAGCCGGTCGTCGATGCGACAGAGCAGGAGCGGCATCAGGGCGTCGGATGGCCGTGCTGCCCGTCCGCGATCGCGCGCTCGGCGGCCTCGGCGGGGGCGAGGTCGCGGTGAAAGACGAAATCGACCAGCATGGCGAGGTTGACCCCGGTCACGACCTTGATCCGCCCGGTGGCGCGCGCGGCCTGCATCGCGGCGAAGAAGCAGGACCCGCTCGGCATGTCCACGAAGACGATCGCCGGGCTGTCGCCGATCGCCTGCAGCGACCCGCTCCTCGATCAGCGCCCGATCGCAGTCGGCGTTGGTGACGGCGGTGAGGCGCGCCGGTCACGCCCGGTGATCGTCTCGGCGGCGTCGACCAGGGCCGCGGCGAGCGCCCGTGACCGACCACCACGCCGCGCAGCGGCGCTCACTCATAGTCTTCCTGCAGGTACTCCCGGAGGCCGCGCTTCTCCCGCATGCGGCGGATCAGCCGCTCGTTGAAGGCGGCCGCGACGTCCACGCCCGAGTACCGGAGCAGCTGCATCATCGCGACGACCTCGGAGATGACCGTGATGTTCTTGCCGGGGTTGAGCGGGCACGATCACCTGCGGGATCTTCACGCCGAGGATCTCGGTTTCCTGCTGGCTCAGCCCGGTGCGCTCGGCGTCCTTGGCGTTTCCCAGTCCTCGAGGTGCACCACCACCTCGATCCGCTTCTGCTGCCGCACCGCCCGCACGCCGAACAGGGCCGGAATGTCCATCAGGCCGATGCCGCGGATCTCCATGTGGTGCCCCGCCAGCTCGTGCCCCTGGCCGAGCAGCACGTCGTGGCCCCGCCGGGTCACCTGCACCACGTCGTCGGCCACCAGCCGGTGGCCCCGCTCGACCAGGTCGAGCACGCACTCGCTCTTGCCGATTCCCGAGCGGCCCATGAAGAGCAGCCCCACGCCGTACACGTCGGCCAGCGAGCCGTGCAGCGTGGTCCGGGGCGCGAAGGTCGCCTCGAGCATCGGCTTGATGCGGCGGTAGAACTCGGCGGTCTTGAGCTTGGTGCGCAGCACCGGCACCGCGCGGGCCCGGGCCTGCGCCAGCAGCTCCGCGCGGCACCTCCTGCCCCTTGGTGACGAAGACGCACGGCAGGTCGAAGGCGAAGAATCCCGGCGATCGCCGCCTCGCGGCGCTCCGGCGTCGAGCGAAGCCAGGTAGGTGATCTCGGTCTCGCCCAGGACGTGCAGCCGGTCGGGCGATGAACCGCCCGGTGTAGCCGGCCAGCGCCAGGCCCGGGCTCGCCACCTCGGCGTCGGGAACGGGCCGGTCCAGCCCCAGCTCGCCGGTCAGGGACTCGAGCTGGAGCGGATTGCCCTCGCGGGCCAGGAGGTCGCGGAGGCGGAGGGTCACACCGGCTCGGCGGAGTCGCGATGGCGGTCGCGCATCCGCGTGAGACCCTTCTCGAGCTGGCGGCGCAGCCGGGCCTCGGCCCGGTCGAGCGCGGTGCGGTGGTCGTCCGCGGCGCCGGCGGCCACCAGGACTTCGCCGCGCGGCGAGGTGCAGGCGGATCTCGGCCTGGTGCCGCTCGGTCACGCTCTTGTGATCAGCCATGTCGAAGACGACCGTGCCGTCCACCGGCCGGGGCGCGTGATTCGCGATCCGGTCGAGGACGTGCTCGGCGCGCTCTCGGAGTTCCTCGGGAATTTCGCAGTGGCGGGCGGTGACGGTCATCAGCATGCGATCCTCCAGTTGACTGAAGTCGGGCCATTCAACCGGCGGCGATGAGCGAGCGGAGGTGTTCCTCCGTGGCCAGCGCGGCGGCGTCCCAGGTCAGGCTCTCGGCGAAGCGCCGGGCCCCCGCCCCGAGGCGCGCCACCAGGCCGCGGATCGGCGGCCAGTTCGAGCATTCGGCCGGCCAGCGCCTCCGGCGCTGCCGTGGGGCACCAGGAAGCCGGTCTCGCCGTGGCGCACCGAATCCCGGAGCCCCGGGCTGTCCGAGGCGAGCGACGGCGTGCCGCACGCGGCCGCCTCGACGTTGGTGATGCCCCAGCCTTCCTTGGCCGAGGGGAAGAGATTGGCCCAGGTCGCCCGGAGCATGGCCAGCTTCTCGGCTCCTCGGTGACGAAGCCGTGGAAGCGGACCGCGTCGGCCACCCCGAGCTGCCGCGGCCAGCGCCTCGAGCCGCGGCTGGTCGTCGCCGCGGCCGGCGATGTCGAGCGAAAGCTCGGGGCGCCGCTGGCGGGCCAGCGCCAGGGCCCGGATCGCCGTCTCGACCCCCTTGTAACGTCGCAGCCGTCCGACATAAAGGAAAGATGGCGCCGGCGGTCCGCCGACCGGCGGGGTCGGGGTGTGAGGGCCGCGCTGTCGATCCCGGGATGAATGACCCGGATCCGCGGCGGGATCCACTCCCCGCTCGACCAGGTCGTCCCGGGTGCTCTCGCTGATCACGTGGAAGCCGGCCCGCCGGTAGGCCCGCGGAATCGGCCGCTCCATCAGCCAGACGAAGCAGGCCGCGGGCAAGCGAGGCCTCCTGGAACGCCGTCTCGCCGAAGAGGTGGGGCACGATCACGGCGAAGGGAAGGTCGCGTGAGGCCGGCCAGGAAGAGCGGCACCTTGTTGATGTCCTCGACCACGATGTCCGGGCGTTCCGCGGCGAGCGCCCGGCGGACCGCGCCGCCGCCCGACGAGGGTGAAGCTGTTCCGGTTGCCGGTCCGCTCCACCTCGATGCCGTCCACGACCGCCCGCGGCGCGCAGCCGGGCCAGCCGGAACAGACCAGCCGCACCCGGTGCCCCCGCGCGGCGATCCGGCGGAAGATCTCGAACAGGTGGATCTCCGCCCCGCCCGCCAGCGGATTCTCGCGGTCCTGCCAGTTGACGAGGAGGATGTTCACAGCCGGCCGTCGGCCCGCGCGACCCGGTCGAGGACGCCGTTGATGAAGGCGGGAGTCCGTGGCCCGCCGAACCAGTGCGCCAGCCGGACCGCCTCGTCGATGACCACCTTGGGCGGGGTCATGCCTGCGCGCAGTTCGTGGATGCCGAGCCGCAGGATGTTGCGCTCGATGGCCCCGATGCGGTCGAGGCGCCAGTTGTCGGCGGCGCCGGTGATCGCCCGGTCGAGCGCCGGCATCTCGGCCAGGACCCCCGCGGCCAGCGCCTCGGCGCGGTCGAAGACCGCGCGGCTCGGGGCCGGTCAGCCGCGCGATGCCGGTGGCCACCCGGGCGATGTCGTCCTCGCTGCCCGCTTCCCAGGCGTAGAGCATCTGGAGCGCGCGGGCCCGGGCCTTGGTCTCAGCTCGGAGCATCGCCGCTCCTGAGCCGGGCCAGAGCGTCGGCCAGCGTGATGGCCGCCTCGGCCGCCTCGTGGCCCTTGTTGCCGGCGGCGCCGCCGGCCCGCGCCAGCGCCTGCTCCAGCGTGTCGATGGTGAGCACGCCGAACGCCGACCGGCAGCGCGTGCTCGCACGGCAACCTCCGACAGGCCGCGCGCCGCCTCGCCGGCCACGAACTCGAAATGGGCGGTGTCGCCCCGGATCACCGCGCCCAGCGCCACGAGGCAGGCGTAGCGGCCCGCTCTGCCGCGGCCGCGGACGCCGCGGCCCCAGCTCGAACGCGCCCGGCACCCAGATCACGTCGATCGTCGGCCTCGGGCACCCCGGCCTCGCGGCAGCAGGCGAGGGCCCCTTCGAGCAGGCGGCTGGTGACGGCTCGTTGTAGCGGCTGACCAGGATGGCGACCCGCCCGACCGGGCGGAGGCGCCCCGAGATAGGAAGGCACGGTCAGTGGGTCAGGAAGTGGCCGAGCTTGTCGCGCTTGACGTTCAGGTAGGCGCGATTCTCGTCGGTGGAGTCGGCGACCAGCGGGACCCGCTCCACGATCTCGAGGCCGTAGCCCTCGAGGCCGACCAGCTTGCGGGGATTGTTGGTCATCAGGCGGATGGAGGAGAGGCCGAGGTCGCGGAGGATCTGGGCCCCGATGCCGTAGTTGCGGAGGTCGGGTGCGAAGCCGAGCCGCTGGTTGGCCTGCACCGTGTCGTGCCCCTCGTCCTGCAGCGCGTAGGCCTTGACCTTGTTGAGCAGGCCGATGCCGCGCCCTTCCTGGTCGAGGTAGACGATGACGCCGGCGCCGGCCGCCGAGATCTTCTGCATGGCGGCGTGCAGCTGGACGCCGCAGTCGCAGCGCTGCGAGCCGAAGACGTCGCCGGTCAGGCACTTCGAGTGCATGCGCACCAGGACGTCCTGCTGGCCCTTCACCTCGCCCTGCACCAGCGCCACGTGCTCGGCCCGGTCCACGTCGTTGCGGTAGCCGATGATCCGGAACTCGCCGTACTCGGTCGGCAGCCGGGCCTCGGCCACCCGGTGCACCAGCTGCTCGTGCTCCAGGCGGTAGGCCACCAGCTGGGCGACCGTCACGAAGGTGAGCCCGTGCTCGCGCGCGAAGGTCTCGAGCTGCGGGCCGCCGCGCCATGGTGCCGTCGGCATTGAGGATCTCGCAGATCACGCCGGCCGGGTAGAGTCCCGCCAGCCGGGCGAGGTCGACGCTGGCCTCGGTCTGCCCGACCCGCTGCAGCACGCCGCCGGGCCGGGCCCGGAGCGGGAAGACGTGGCCCGGGACGGCGGAGGTCGCGCGGGCACGGTGGCGGGATTGATCGCGACGTGGATCGTCGCGGCGCGGTCGGCGGCCGAGATGCCGGTGCGTGACGCCGAACCGGCGCTCGGCGTCGATGCTCACCGTGAACGCCGTGCCCATCTCCTCGCTGTTGTGCGCGGTCATCTGGGGCAGGCCCAGCTGGTCGCAGCGCTCCGGCGCGAGCGCGAGGCAGATCAGCCCGCGCCCGTGGGTCGCCATGAAGTTGACCATCTCGGGCGTGACCAGCTCGGCCGCGCAGACGAGGTCGCCCTCGTTCTCGCGGTCCTCGTCATCGGCCACGATGATGATCTTGCCGTTGCGCAGGTCCTCGATGGCCTGCGGGATGGTGCCGAAATTCATTGCCTGCCGTCCTTCGGGGAGTCGCCCTGCCGCTGCGCCAGCAGGGCCGCCACGTACTTGCCGATGGTGTCCGCCTCGAGGTGGACCCGGTCTCCCGACCCGGCGTTCGCCCAGCGTCGTATGCTCAAAGGTAAACGGAATGAGCGACACCTGGACCGTGCCCGGCCGCGGGCACGGCGTTGACCGTGAGGCTCACCCCGTCGACCGTGATCGAGCCGAGCGGGACGGTCACGGCGCCACCTCGGCGCGGCACCGCGATGTCGAGCAGCCAGGCGTCCTCCCGCTGCTGCGCGCCGGAGGACCGTGCCGACCCCGTCCACGTGTCCCTGCACGAGGTGGCCGCCCAGCCGGTCGCCGGCGCGGAGCGCCCGCTCCAGGTTGACCGGGCGCCCGGGCTGGTACTCGCCGAGCAGGGTGCGCTCCAGCGTCGTGGCGATGGCGTGAAAGGTGAGGACACCGGCGCGGGCCTTCTCGACGGTGAGGCAGACGCCGTCGACCGCGACGCTCTCGCCCCGCGCAACCCGCCGCCACGGCGTGGCGATCGCGAGGCTCAGCCCGTCGGCGGTACGGCGGCCCGCCCGGACCGTGCCCACCGCGCTCACGATGCCGGTGAACATGGATCCCGATCCAGAACCAGCAGGGTGTCCTCGCCGAGCGCGCGCCGCTCGGACGACCGTCCAGCGCGCGGCGTCGGCGATCGAATGCGTCGTCAGCCCCGCGATCGCGGGCACGCCCTCGTCTCCGAGCCAGAGCGGCGACTGGATCCAGTAGTACCGGTCGACCAGTCCCGCCGAGAGCAGCGCACCGGCCAGGCGTCCGCCGCCTTCGACAACCATCGAATCGATCCCCCGGGCCCGAAGCTGGGCCAGGCCATCGACCAGGTCCGGCGCGATCATCACCTCGACGCCGGCGGCCTCCAGCGTGCTCCGCGCCAGGGTCGGGGCGGTCGGCTCGGCCACGACGCAGGGTCGGCAGGTCGTGGGCGGTGCGGACCAGCTCCAGCGACCGTGGGCAGGTCGGCCCGGGGATCGAAGACGATCCTGAGCGGAGGCCGCCGGGGCTCGAGCTCGCCCCGCACCGTGAGCGAGGCGTCATCGGTCCGCGCGGTGTGTCCGCCGATCGCGATGGCGTCGAAGCCGGCGCGGAGCCAGTGCACGAAGTCGCGCGCCTCGGGGCCGGAGATCCAGCGCGAGTGCCCGGACCGGTCGGCGATCCGGCCGTCCACGGAGGTGGCCAGCTTGAGCGCGACGAAGGGACGGTCGGCGTTGCGGTGACGGTGGAGGAAGCCGGCGTTCTGGCGGCAGGCCTCCTCGGAGAGGAGCCCGATCTCGACCTCCACGCCCGCCTCCCGGAGGATCCCGGCGCCGCCACGGGCCGCCGGATCGGGATCCGACTGCGCCGCGATGACCTTGCGGATCCCCGCGGCACGGATCGCGTCCACGCAGGGCGGCTGCTTGCCCTGGTGTGCGCAGGGCTCGAGCGTGACGACCAGCGTGGCCCCGCGGGCCTGGTCGCCGGCGGCGGCGAGGGCCGCCACCTCGGCGTGGGGGCCGCCGAACTCGGCATGCCACCCTTCGCCGACCGCCTGCCCCTTGGCCAGCACGACCGCGCCCACCAGCGGATTGGGAGCCACCCGACCCCACCCCCGCCAGGCGAGCTCGAGCGCGCGGCGCATCGCGGCCCGATCGTCCATGTCGCTAGGCCAATCGCCGGAGCGGCGTCGAGGTCATGCGAACCGGACCCCGGTCGGACCGCGGCGAACCTCACCGATGACCCAGGTGGTGACCCCGTCGGCGGCGGCCGCCGCCTGTGCCGCGGCCACGTGCAGCGGCCGGCAGCGCCGCGATCAGCCCCACGCCGAGGTTGAAGACGTCGCGCATCTCCTCGGTGGTGACCCCGCCGGCCTGCTGCAGCGTGGCGAACAGCGGCGGCAGCGGCCAGCTGCCGTCGCGCACGACCGCTTCGCAGCCGGCCGGGAGCACCCGCACCAGGTTGCCCGGGATTCCCCCGCCGGTGATGTGGGCCAGGCCGTGCACCGTTCTCAGCACCGGGGTGATCGCCCGGAGGTAGCTCCGGTGCACCGCCAGCAGGGCGTCCGCCACCGACTGCCCCGTCCCCGGAAGCGGCTGGTGCACGCCGAGCCGCATCGTCTCGAAGATGATGCGGCGGGCCAGGGTGTAGCCGTTGGTGTGGAGGCCGGTGGCGGCGTAGCCCAGCAGGACGTCGCCCGGAACGATCCGGTCGCCGTGGAGTGCCTCGTCCTCCTCGACCACGCCGATGATCGTGCCGGCGAGATCGTAGTGCCCCGGCTGGTAGAGGCCGGGCATCTGAGCGGTCTCCCCGCCGGCGAGCGCCATGCCGTGGTTCCGGCACCCCCGCGCGATCCCCTCGACGATCCCCGCGATCTGCTCGACGGTGAGCCCCGCTCCGGCGATGTAGTCCATGAAGGCGATCGGCCGGGCCCCGTGCACCAGGATGTCGTTCACGCTGTGGTTGACGAGGTCCTCGCCCACCGTGTCCCAGCGGCCGGCGTCGAGCGCCACGAGGACCTTGGTGCCCACGCCGTCGGTGCTGAGCACCAGGACCGGCTTCCGCAGGCCCGCCGGCACCCGGACCATCCCGCCGAAGGCGCCGACCTCGCCCACCGAAAGCGGGGTCCGCGTCGCGGCGACCAGCTGCCCGATCCGCGCCTTGGCCGCGTCGGCGCCGGCCAGGTCGACGCCGGCGGCGGCGTACTGCCGGGGTCCTTCGGCGCTCATCCGATGGGCTCCGCGAGTTCGAGGTGAGTGAGGTCCCGGAACCCGCGCACCCGGCGCTCGACGTCTGCCATCGTCACGTCGTCGAAGCCGCGGATGCCGAACGCGGAGACGGCGAAGGATCCCATGGTGGCGCCATATACCATCGCGCGCCGGAGGTTGTTGCTCGAGGTATCCCCGGTGCGCGCCAGGTAGCCCATGAACCCGCCGGCGAACGCGTCGCCCGCGCCGGTCGGATCGAAGACCTCCTCCAGCGGGTAGGCGGGGACGTAGAAGGTGCGGTCCCGCTCGATCAGCAGGGCGCCGAACTCCCCCTGCTTGATCACCACCCGCCTCGGGCCCTGGCCGAGGATCCAGCGGCCGGTGCGGTGGATGTTCCAGTCGCCCGACAGCTCCCGGGCCTCGCTGTCGTTCACCATCAGGATGTCCACCTTGGAGAGCAGGCGGAGCAGCTCGGCCCGCTTGCCGCCGATCCAGAAGTTCATCGTGTCGCAGGCCACCATGCGCGGCGTGCGCACCTGCTCGAGCACCTTGAGCTGCAGCTCCGGATCGATATTGCCGAGGAAGAGGAACTCGGCGGCGGCCGCCGATGCCGGCAGCTTGGGCTGGAACGAGGCGAACACGCCGAGCCGGGTTTCCAGCGTATCGCGGCTCTGGAGGTCGAACGAATAGCGGCCGCGCCAGCGGAAGCTCTCGCCCTCGGCGCGCTCCAGTCCGCTCCAGTCGATACCCCGCCCCACCTTGTGGAGCTGGTCGAGCGGGTAGTCGCTGCCCACCACGCCGACGACCTGCACCGGGCCGAGCAGCGAAGCGGCGACGCTGAAGTACACGGCGGAGCCGCCCAGCGCGTCCGTCACCTCCCCGAAGGGCGTTTCCACCGAATCGAGGGCCACGCTGCCGACCACGAGAAGGCTCATTGCCTCACATCCGTTCAGGAGCGGACAGGCCGAGGAGGGCGAGCCCGTTGGCCAGCACCTGGCGGGTCGCGCGGGCCAGGGCCAGGCGGGCCTGCTCGGTCGGGGCGGCCTCGCCGAGCACCCGGCAGTGGTGGTACCAGCCGTGCGCCAGGCGGGCCAGCTCCTCGAGGTAGCCGGTGATCCGGTGGGGCTCGAGTTCCTGGGCCGCCCGGGCCACCGTCTCGGGAAAGACCGCCAGCTTCTTCAGCAGCTCGAGGTCCAGCTCGTGCGGCAGCGCCTCCAGCGAAACGTCCGCCGTGATCGACCCGGGGTCACGGCCCGCATTTCGGAAGATGCCGCTCATCCGGGCGTGGGCCATCTGGACGTAGAACACCGGGTTCTCGTCGGTCTGGCTCCGGGCCAGGTCGACGTCGAAGACGAACTGCGCGTCGCCCCGGCGCATCAGGAAGAAGTAGCGCGCCGCGTCGACGCCGACCTCCTCGTAGAGATCGCGCAGCGTCACGTACTCGCCCGACCGCTTCGACATCTTCACTTCGTCGCCGCCCCGGACCACCTTGACCAGCTGGACCAGCGCGACGTCGAAGAACTCCCGCGGGTAACCCAGCGCCAGGAGCACCGCCCGCATGCGCGGGATGTAGCCGTGGTGGTCGGCGCCCCACACGTCGATGCAGCGGTCGAAGCCGCGCTCGTGCTTGTCCACGTGGTAGGCGATGTCGGGCACGAAGTAGGTGTAGGTGCCGTCGCTCTTGCGCAGGACCCGGTCCTGGTCGTCGCCGTGGTCCGTGGTCCGGAGCCAGAGCGCGCCCTCCCGCTCGTAGGTCAGCCCGCGATCGGCCAGCAGGCGGAGGGTGCTCTGCACCTCCTCCCGGTCGTAGAGCGACTGCTCCGAGAACACCACGTCGAAGCGGACGCCGAACACGGCGAGGGTGCTGTCCTGCTCCTCGCGCTGGGTCCGCACGGCGATCGCCCGGCAGCGGCGGATCCCCTCCGCCTCGGCCAGGTCCGCGAAGCCGGGGCCTTCGGCGGCGAGCACCGCCTCGGCCGTCTCCCGGAGGTAGAGACCGTGGTAGCCGCCCTCGGGAATATCCGTCGGCCGGCCCGGACAGCTCGAGGACCCGGGCCCAGAGGCTCCGGGCCAGCTTGTCGATCTGGACCCCGGCGTCATTGACGTAGAACTCGCGGGTGACCGTGTGACCGGTCCACTCGAGAAGGGCGGCGATGCCGTCGCCCAGCGCGGCGCCGCGGCCGTGGCCGACGTGCAGCGGTCCGGTCGGGTTGGCCGAAACGAACTCGACGTTGACCTTGAGCCCCCGGCCCGCGTCGGAGCGCCCGTAGCCGGCGCCGGAAGCAAGGATGGTCGCCAGGAGCTGGGCCAGCTGATCCTCCGCCAGCCAGAAATTGATGAAGCCCGGGCCGGCGATTTCCGTGCGGGAGACGACGCTCGAGGGCAGCTCGAGGAGGGAGAGCACCTCCTCCGCCACTTTCCGCGGGTTTTGCTTGCGGGCCCGGGCCACGACCATGGCCAGGTTCGTGGCCAGGTCGCCGTGGCCCTGGTCGCGTGGCCGCTCGAGCACGAAAGGCAGGTCCCCCGCCCCCAGCCGCTCGGCGACCCGTCCCAGCTCGTCCAGGATCGCCTGGCTCACTTCCGGCCCTTCTTCTTGGCGGACTTGGAGGCGGTCTCAGGAGCGGGTTTCTCGGCCTTCACCGGCGATGGCGACGTCTCCGCCTTCTCCGGCTTCTCCGGCTTCTCCGCCTTCTCCGACTTCTCCGCCTGTCCGCCGGCTTGGAATCGCCGCCTTCAGCGACGGATTCCGCCTTCCGGGGCCCCTTCCCGTCCTTGCCGTAATCGGTGATGTAGAACCCGGACCCCTTGAACATCAACCCGGCCCCGCCGGAGATCTGGCGCACGGCCAGTCTTGCCGCACTCGGGGCACTTCACCCGGGGCGGATCGGACATCTTCTGGAACTTTTCGAACTCGTGCCCGGCGGGGCAGAGGTATTCGTATGTGGGCATCCCTGGCCTGCGACTAAGAAAAATCGGGACAATAACTTAGCTGCTCGCGACCCCCTGTTCAAGGAGCGGCGGCGAGGGGGAAACGCAGAGACGCAGAGGGCGCAGAGGTTCAGAGCTTGTTCGCGATCCGGCGGATTCCCTGGCGGAGGGTCGGCACATTGAAATTGATCAGGAGGCCCAACCGATGACCAGTAAGTCTGAGGTAGGTAAGCACTTGCACGAAATGAAGTGGATGGATGCGTTCTACCGCCTTGAGTTCGACGACCACCAGATCTTCAACAAGCAGATCCAGGCGGTAACCGCAATCGAGGTGCACCCCCTTATAGACGAGAGGAACCGGAACCTGGGTCTGAAACGAAGCGCCCCGAAGGACCAACTCTCGGACCAGGCAGGCGCAATAGGCCGATTCGAGGAGACCGGGACCAAGCGCACGATGGACATCTATCGCCGCTCCTATCACGAGCCCTGAGACCGCCCGGTAGGCCTCCTCTGCGTTCTCGGCGTCTCTGCGTTTCATCCACCGCGAACTACATGGGGACCCTCAACGGAGGCTCAAACGGCCCGGTAGACCCCCCACGCATCACGCAGCGTATCGCTGATTTCGCCGAGCGAGGCGCGGGCGCGAACCGCATCGATGATCGGCGGCATGAGCGGCGCGGTTCCTCTCGCGGCGGTTGCCACGGCGGCCAGCCCCGCCTGCACCGCCACCGCATCGCGATTCCGCCTGACCGCCGCCAGCCGCTCACGCTGCATCGCGCCGAGTGCCGAGTAGTCCGGCGCCGCGATGGAAGGAACCGCCGAGTCATCGGTGAACCGATTGACCCCGACCACCACCGCCTCGCCCGCTTCCTGGCGCTGCTGCAGCTCCCACGCGCTCCGGGCGATCGCGTCCTGGAAGAATCCGCGCTGGATCGCCGTCGCCGCCCCGCCGAGTGCATCCACCTCCGCGATCAGGGCCCGGGCCCCGGCCTCGATCCGGTCGGTGAGCGCCTCGACGTAGTAGCTGCCCGCCAGCGGGTCCACCACGCTGGCCAGTCCGCTCTCGTGGGCCAGGATCTGCTGGGTCCGGAGCGCCAGCGTGGCCGCCTCCGCCGACGGCAGGGCCAGCGCCTCGTCGTAGCCGTTGGTGTGGAGCGACTGGGTGCCACCCAGCGTGGCCGCGAGCGCCTGGACCGCGACCCGCACCACGTTGTTGAGCGGCTGCCGGGCCTGGAGCGTCACGCCGCCGGTCTGGGTATGAAACCGGAGGCGGGCGGTGGCGTCATCGCCGTCGAAGCGCTCGCGCACCAGCCGGGCCCAGAGCCGGCGCGCCGCGCGGAACTTGGCCGCCTCCTCGAGCAGGTCGTTGTGGGCGGCGAAGAAGAACGACAGCCTCGGGCCGAAGCTGGCCAGCGCGAGACCCGCCGCCCGCGCCCGGGTCACGTACTCGATCGCGTTGGCCAGGGTGAAGCCGACCTCCTGCACCGCCGTGGCGCCGGCCTCCCGCATGTGGTATCCGCTGATCGAGATCGGGATTGAAGTTCATCCCCTCCTCGGCCACGAACCGGAAGATGTCGGTGGTCAGCCGGAGCGAGGGCTCGGCGGGATAGATGTAGGTCCCCCGGGCGATGTACTCCTTGAGCACGTCGTTCTGCACCGTGCCGCCCAGCTTCCGCCGCGCCACCCCCTGCTCTTCCCCGACCACCACGTACATCGCGAGCAGGATGGCCGCGGTGGCGTTGATCGTCATCGAGGTGGTCACCTGGTCGAGCGGAATGCCGCGGAAGAGGTCGGCCAGGTCCTCCACGGTGTCGATCGCCACCCCCACCCGCCCGACTTCGCCCTCCGCCATCGGATGGTCGGAGTCGTATCCCATCTGGGTGGGGAGGTCGAACGCGGTGGACAACCCGCTCTGCCCCGCGTCGAGCAGCAGGTGGAACCGGCGGTTGGTCTCCTCGGCGGTGCCGAATCCGGCGTACTGCCGCATGGTCCAGAGCCGGCCGGTGTACATCGATGGCTGGATGCCGCGGGTGAAGGGAAACTCACCCGGAGGACCGAGGTCCCTGGCCGGGTCGCCGGTCCAGTCTCCGGGACCGTAGACCTGCTTGCGGTCGGCGGTCATCCGGGCACGTTGAGGTGAGGGTTGTCCCCAGAGGTACGCAGGATCACTGCCCCACCTTCCTGAGCACATCAGCGACGTACCCGACATCCTCGCGTGAGCCGATGACGAGCGGGGTCCGCTGGTGCAGCGAGGCGGGGACGATGTCGAGGATGCGCCTGACCCCGTCGGTGGCGGAGCCCTGCCGGCCTGCTCGGCGATGAAAGCCATCGGCGAGGCCTCGTAGAGCAGCCGGAGCTTGCCGTTGGTGTTCTTGGTGTCCGCCGGGTACAGGAAGACCCCGCCGGCGATCAGGTTGCGGTGGAAGTCGGCCACCAGCGAGCCGATGTAGCGCGAGTTCTTCCCCTTGATCTCGCTCGGGGAAGTCGCCGTGGAAGCCGCGCACCGCGCGCTGCACCCCTTCGGCCCCACCGGGGAAGTTGCTCTCGTTCACGCTGTAGTACTTGCCCACCCGGGGTGTCACGATCTGGGGATGCGAGAGCAGGAACTCGCCGATTGTGGGATCGAGGGTGAAGCCGGCGACGCCCTCGCCGGTGGTGTAGACCATCATCACGCTCGAGCCGTAGATCACGTAACCCGCAGCCACCTGCCGGCAGCCCGGCTGCAGCACGTCGGCCTCGATTCCCGGGCCCTCCAGGCGACACCCGGCGTGTAGATGCTGAAGATGGTGCCGACCGGTGCGTTCACGTCGATGTTCGACGAGCCGTCCAGGGGATCGTAGAGCACGACGTACTTGCCGGGAGTGTAGCCTTTCGGGATCGGGATGATGTCGTCGTCCTCCTCGGAGGCCATGGCGCAGATCCGGCCGGTGTGCTCCAGCGAGCTCTTCATCGTCTCGTTGGCGAACACGTCCAGCTTCTGCTGTTCCTCGCCCTGGATGTTCTGCGCCCCGGCGCTGCCCAGGATGTTGACCAGCCCTGCCCGGCGGATCGCGGCGGCCACCACCTTGGCCGCCAGTGCGATGTCGTACAGCAGGCTGGTCATCTCGCCCGGTGGCGTCCGGGTAGTGCTGTTCCTGCTCGAGGATGAACTTCTCGATCGTGACGGGGGAGTGTCGGCTCTGCACGGACGGCTCCGGCGTTGATCAGGGTGAAGGGTGCGCGTGACATGCGTACTGCTGGCGGGTCCGCCGCCCGGAGACCTCGAGCCGCCCGTCGCGGATTCGCACGGTGACCGTGCCCTCGCGATCGGTGCGCCAGGTGCCGACCGCGTGCGCGGCGAGCCGCGCTCCCGTTTCGGGAGCAGGATGACCGTACCGGTTGTGGGCGCCCACGCTGATGACCGCGGCTTCGGGAGCCAGCTCGTCGAGCCAGGCCTGGCCCGTCGCGGTGCGGGAGCCGTGGTGGCCGACCTTGAGCAGATCCACGGGGCCGGCGTGGCCCCGCATTGCGGACTCCGCGATCAGCCCGGCGTCTCCAGCCAGCAGCACCCTGCAGCCGCCGTACTCGAGGCGGAGCACCGCCGAATCCTCGTTGAGATCGAGCCCGAGCTCCGGCCACCTCGACGATGGGTGGAGGACCACGATCCGGACGCTGTCCACCACGAGGGTATCACCTGCCCGGGCCGCGCGCCACATGCTGCCCCGCTCCGCCAGCTGGTCGAGGAAGCCCAGGTAGAGCCGGTCGGAAACCGGATCGCCCGGATCGAGCACCACATCGGTCGGAAAGCGGTCGAGCACCGCGGAAACGCCGCCGAGATGATCGGCGTGGGCGTGAGAGATAACCAGCAGGGCAACCCGCCGGGCGCCGGCCCGTTCCAGCGCCGGCACCACCACTCGCCGCCCGGCATCACCCTGGTCCCCGGCGGGCCCGGCGTCGACCACGATCCACTGTCCACCGGGGGTGTGGATGATCGCCCCGTCGCCCTGCCCCACGTCGAGGAAATGTAACGTGAGCCCGGACCCCTCGTCAGCGCGCGCGGGGAGCGACCGCCAGCCCAGGCCCAGCCAGGTGACTGCCGTGACCCCGAGGAGCACTCGCCGGGCCGCCACCGGCGAGGTGTTGCCGCGGCCCATTGCCCAGAGCAGGAGCCCCAGGACCAGGATCCAGGGCAGCGCCGAGCCGACAACCGCTGGTTGCACGATCGAGAGCCCGGGAATCGCGGCCCCCAGGCGGGCCAGTCCATCCATCGCCGCCAGCCCGAGTCCGCCGCCGGCCGCGAAACCATGCGCCAGCGGCCTCGACATCGGTGCGACCAGGAGGCTGGCGATCAGCCCGGGAACGGCCACCGCCGCCAGGGGTATTGCGGCCAGGTTGAGTGCGATACCGGCGAGCGAGACCCGGCCCAGCACCGCGGCCGTTACCGGTGCAGTCGCCGCCGTGGCGCCCACCGATCCCGCCAGGAGCCGGGCTACCGCGCGCCCGCCCCGGGCCCGATCGCTCCAGGCCACGCAACGCGACGCCCCCCAGAGCGACAGGAATGAGAGCCAGGCGCCGAGGTCGAGCACGCTCCAGGGGTCGAACAGCAGGAGCAGCAGCGCGACGGCGGCCAGCAACGACTCGCCGTCCACCTGGCGCTGCCGGTAGCGCTCCACCGCCAGCACGGTCACCAGCAGCGCCGCGCGGGTGGCGGGCGCCGGCCAGCCGAGAAAGCCGACGTACAGCGCGGCGACGCCCGCGGCGACCAGCGGCGCCGTCGCGCCGGTGCCCGGTGCGCCGGGCCACCAGCGCCCCATCAGCCTGAGCCCCAGCACGACCCAGAGGGCGATCAGCCCGACATGGAACCCCGAAATGGAGAGCAGGTGCACCAGACCGGAGCGGGCGTACTGGTCCCGGAGTTCGGGATCCATTGCGCTGCGCCGGTTGAGCAGGAGCGCCTCCACGGTGGCTGACCGGCTGCCGTACAGCGTTCGGATCCTCAGCACCAGCCAGGTGCGCAGTCGCTCGGCGGTGCCCGGAAGTCGTGAGACGATCGCAGCCGAATCCACCAGCAGCAGTCCCCCCGGAGCCTGCCAGCGCGAGGAGTCGGGAATCCAGCGCCCGGAGATCCGGACCACGCTCCCCGCCTCGAACCCGGACGGGGACGCCCTCCAGCGGGCCCAGAGGCTTCCCGAGCATCCGGCCCCGGGGAGCGAGACGCGGGCGAGGGTGGGTGCCGTGTCCGCCGGCAGGGGGTCGATCAGCCGGGTGATGACCGTGACGGGGCCGCCAGGAATCCGGGCGGCGCATCCGAGCAAAGCGGCGCCCGCGGTCGTCGATCCCGCCACTCGTCCAAGCGCCGCAACGACGAGGAGCGCAGCGATGCCTGGCGCCCGCCGGCTCGCTCCAAGGGCCAGGGCAGCGATGACACCCAGCACGAGTGCTGTATCCAGAAAATGCGAGAGGCCGGTCACCAGACCGGCCCCATAGGCAAGGACGACGGGAATCGCGGGGCGCCGGATCACCCGGCCTGCCCCCGGTGGATCATTTCGCGGCGGGAACGACTCCGTGGCGGGGGGCCATTCCGATCTTCCGGAAGCCGTCGAGCACCATCACCTCGATCTGGGCCCGCCACTGTTCCTTCTCGAGGTTGACCTCGGTGACCACCGTGCCCTCGTGGCCCGAGACGTAGCGTGGCGGCAGCCGGTTCAGGGCGTACACCATCACGTTGGTGCGGCAGGTCTCGCAACCGCAGAAATTCGGAAAATTGGGCCGGAGCTGGTCGTACGCCTGGGTCACGTGCTGTTCGACCATGTTGCGGATCATCATAGCACCGCCAGTTGGGGACGGACGACGCTCCCGGTGAAAGTCGATCCCGTCGTCCCGGTGAGGACCACTGGATGATACTCACCGATCGCGGCCGGCGGGAGGTCGAGCAGGACGAGATGATTGGTGCGGGTCCGGCCCAGCAGGAGGTCTCCGCGGCGAGCCGGCCGCTCGACCAGGACCTCGCAGGTGGTGCCGACCCGGTCCATGTTGCGCCGCCGCGCCTGATCGCGAACCCGCTCGATGAGCCGCTCCAGCCGTTCCCCCGCGATTTCGTCGGACACGTGATGCGGAATCCGGACCGCCGGCGTGCCCTCGCGCACCGAGTAGCGGAAGGTATAGGCGTCGTCGAATGCCGCCTCCTCCACCAGGGAGAGGGTCTCGCCGAAATCCTCCTCGGTTTCGCCGGGGAAGCCGACGATGAGGTCGGTCGAGAGGGTGATCGCCGGCATCGCCGCCCGGAGCCGGGAGACGACGTCGAGGTAGGCCTCGCGGGTGTAGCGGCGGAGCATCCGGCGCAGCACCGCATTCGAGCCGCTCTGGGCCGGCAGGTGCACGTGCTCGCAGACCGCCGCCGTCGTGGCCATGGCCTCGATGACCCGGTCGGCGAAATCGGTCGGATAGGGGCTGGTGAATCGGACTCGCCGGATCCCGTCCACCGCCCCGACCGCCCGCAGCAGGTCGGCGAAGTCCCGTTCGCCGTCGTGGTAGCTGTTGACCGTCTGCCCAAGGAGCGTCACCTCGCTGGTGCCCTGGGCCGCGAGCGCCGCGACTTCCCGGACCACCTCTCCAAGCTTACGGCTGCGTTCCGTCCCGCGCGTGTACGGAACAATGCAGAACGTGCACTTGTAATCGCAGCCCCGCTGGACGGTGACGAACTGGGTCGGGCCCGGCTTCCCGGACCGGCGGCACGTCTTCGTAGTGCTCCCAGTGGCGGAAGTCGGTCTCGGCCACCCGGGCACCGCCGCTGGCCTGGGCCACCAGTTCGTCGAGATTCCGGTAGGCATCGGGTCCGACCACGAGGTCCACCTTGCGGGACCTGGGCCAGCAGCCGCGGGCCCAGGCGCTGGGCCATGCAGCCCACCACGCCCAGCACGCTGCCCGGCCGCTTGAAGCGCTGCAGCTCGCCCATCCGGCCGATCACCCGCTGCTCGGCGTTGTCCCGCACGGCGCAGGTGTTGACCAGCATCAGGTCGGCGCCCTCGGGGGTGTCGCTCCGGGCGTAGCCGGCCCGCGCCAGCACGCCGAGCATCAGCTCCGAGTCGGCCACGTTCATCTGGCAGCCGTAGGTCTCGAGGTAGACCTGCTTCATGGCCGGAGGATCACCGCGATCGAGAAGATGGTGGCATACTCCTTCCTCCCGGCCCCGTCGGTGCGGTAGGCCTCCTGCAGGGCCATGTCGAAGCCGCCGTGGCCCCGGGCGAACCGCATCCCGGTTCCAAGGGATACCCCGAGCTCGTCCGGCCAGTCCCCCGCGCTCAGCGCGAACGGCAGCGTGGCGTAGCGCACCCCGAACCGGATCGGCAGGTCGTCCACGTAGAGATGGGTGCGGAACTCGAGGCCGGCGGAGAGGTCGATTGTATTGCGGGATCCGACCCCGCCCAGGGCGACCAGTTCCTGGCTGGCACTGGACCAGGTTCGGTACACCGCCTGGCCCGCCACCGACAGTCGGGACGACGGCGCCAGGAGGACGGCGCCCCCGAAGGTGTACGGCAGCTCGATCTGGTAGCTGAACACCGTACTGATGCTCTCCTGAGTCGGGGCGTCATGGCGGGCCACCGCCGCCACCGAGATCCGCTGCCCCAGCCGACCCACTACGCCGAGGGCGATCCCGTAGCTCTTGTAGGCGATTTCCGCCCGCTCAATCTGGTTGTGGAAGCTGGTGTCGGAGAAGACCCGCCGCAGCTTCATGCGGCTGGAGCCGGGCAGAAGGTGAAGGGAACCGCCCAGGATCCACCGCTCCGACGGCAGGTAGGCTGCCGAGATCTGCACATCGCCGATCCCGCCCGTCGAGCTCAGGGAGTCGGTCACCTCGACCGGCTGGCCACGGAGCGTGATCGAGTCCACGACCACCACGTCGAAGTCCCGGTCGGTATAGCTCGAGTACCCGCCCGCCAGCACCATCTTGGTCCGCTTGATCGGACCCCCGACGAGGAAATAGGGGAAGCGGTTGTCCCGCAGGTTGGCGAAGCTGGCCGGGGCCCGCCACTGGCGCCACTCCGTCGTGCCGGCGAAGGTCGCGGTCACGGTGGACAGCATTCCGATGGAGGCGGGGGACAGCTGCGAGGTGCCGTCGAACATCGAGAAGGAGCCGCCGGTGCCGAGTGCGCGGACGCTGGCGTCGCGGGAAGGCAGACCGAGTCCCCGGATTTCGAATTGTGACGACTGGGCCTCGGCTGTCGCGGCCAGCAGAGAGAGACCGAAGAGCAGCATGCCGATGCGCACCTAGGGCCTCTGGAATCCGTAAGGGAACTGGTAGGTGAGGTGCAGGCGGGGTTCGTAGCCGGCGATTCGCGTCGAGCCGAAGACCGGCACCGAAAAGCTGCTGCCCTCCTGGGTCAGCTGCACGATCACCGTCTGGGGCACGCCGAAGACGACATTCCACGACTTCACGATGTTCACGACCTCCAGCGTCACCGGCGCGGTCGAGCCCACCGGGATGGTGTCGGAGCGGGACGACAGGCTCGACGTCGGGGACTTGGCCCCGAGGTCGGCCAGGACACCCTTGGCCAGGACAGTGATCGGCAGGTGGGGCAACCCGTTGATCGGCTGGGTCGGAATCAGCTCCAGCGTCGCCCTGAGGATGTAGGGGGTGTTGCGGATCTCGGGAGGCAGGTCGAAGCGGATCACTGCCCGACTGGACGGGTCGCCTCCCACCGGCAGGTAGTCCGGCCCCGGGCTCACGACGCTTGATTGCCTGGTGCCCTGGAATTGCGGGCTGCGGATCAGAGTCTGGCTCTTGAGGAGCGTGTCGGGCGTCGCAGCGGTGACGTATGAGAGGAAGCGGGCGCCCTGGTTGGCCACGAGGGAGGTGCCCAGGAGGACACCGGTGGCGGAGTCGGCCTCGATCCGGAAGCCCAGCGCCAGCCGCCCGCTGTCCGCGGGGGTGAGGTGCACCTTGGCCGTGTCCAGGCCGCTGAACCCGATCCGGAGGCGGCCGGCCAGGAGCGAATCCGCGATCGAAACGCTGCCGATCAACCGGAGCGGGTCGTTGACGTAGCCGTCCAGCTGGGAGTAGGTGATCGTCGTGTCGGTGTTGGACGGGAGGCGATAGATCCTGAGTACGAGGTTCTTGGCGGCCGTGTCCCGGGCCTGGAGGTAGACCTCGATGGCCGCCGAGTCGACGGTGTACGGCCGAAGGCTGTCGCCCGGGATCAGGACCGAATCGCCGCGGGGGAAGAACCGGAGCCACGCCCGGTCCTCCGCGGTCACCAGGCCGGTCGAGACCCGCAACGAAAACGCCTGGTCGAGGGCGAGGTACCCCGCGAAGCTGGTGTCACCACCGAGGGTGGCGAGAATCACGGTGTCGTGCACCTCGGGTCCGACCACGCAATTGTCGGGGCAGGGCGCGGGGCTCGAAATCTGCTCATTGCAGGCCATCATCGCCGCCACGAGCCCGCCGACCACCGCCAACCGGGCAATCCCTCTCATTCCGATCCTTTCCTCGGTCCAATCAGCCGGAACTGCTCGGGCAGAAGCTCCGCGAGCGTCCAGCGTCGTTCATCGCTTGCACCGACCGACACCACTTCGAGCGCCGGCCCGAACTCCGCCAGCACCTGGCGGCAGGCGCCACAGGGAGCCGCGGCGGGCCCCCGGTCGGTCACGATGAGCAGGCGCCTGAATGCCCGGGCGCCTGCCGCCACCGCCGCCCCGACCGCCACACGCTCGGCGCAGATCGTGAGTCCGTACGAGGCATTCTCCACGTTGCATCCGGCGAAGATCCGCCCATCGGTCGCCTCGAGCGCCACGCCGACCCGGTACTCAGAGTAGGGAGCGTAGGCCCGCGCCAGCGCCTCGCGGGCCAGCTCGAGCAGGCTGTCGTCACCCATCGAAGAGCGATCCCAGGAACGAGCGTCCCGCCGCCAGGCGGTCTGCACCTAGGAATTCCGCCATCGTCTGCCCGACATCGGCAAACGTCTCCCGCACGCCTAGCCCGGCAGGCCGCACCCGCGGCCCGCAGGCCAGGACCGGAACCACCTCGCGCGAATGATCGGTGGAGGGCGTCGTCGGGTCGTTCCCGTGGTCGGCGGTAAAGATAATGAGGTCTTCGCCCCGCATCGCCCCGAGAATGGCGGGGACCGTCTGGTCCAGCTCGACGAGGCCGCGGTGAAAGCCGGGCACATCGTTGCGGTGACCCCAGCTCTGGTCGAATTCGATCACGTTGGCGAGCAGGAACCCCCGCTCCATGCCGTCCAGGGCCGCGATGATGTCCCGGTACGCCTCGGCATTGGTGGCCGTGTGGCGGCTGGTGATGTTCCGCCCCGCGAAGAGGTCGTCCACCTTGCCGACGCCCCGCCGGGGAATTCCCCGCTCCGCCAGCCGGTCGAGCAGTGTCTCGCCAGGCGGGGCGAGACTCAGGTCCCGCCGACCGGGCGTCCGCTGGTAGGATCCCGGGGCACCCACGAACGGGCGGGCGATTACCCGCGCCACGGCGTCGGCGCCGGTGCAGAGTTCCCGCGCGATGGTGCAGGCCGCGTACAACTCGTCCAGCGGAATGGTTTCTTCGTGGGCCGCCACCTGGAAGACGCTGTCCGCCGAGGTGTAGACGATCCACGCGCCGGTGGCGCGGTGTCGCTCCCCCAGTTCGGCGATGATCGCGGTGCCCGAGGCAGGCCGGTTACCCAGCACGCCACGGCCGGTCCGCCGGCTGAACTCCGCCAGGAGTCCGGCCGGAAAGCCGTGCGGGTAGACCGGGAAGGGCCGCTTGAGGCTGAGGCCGCAGAGCTCCCAGTGGCCCGTGGTGCTGTCCTTGCCTGCGCTGTCGGGTATCGCGCTCCCCCATGCCGCCCGTGGGGCGGGCACCCTGGCCATTCCCTGTATGGATGCGCAACACCCCAGGCCCAGCGATTCGAGATTGGGCAGGGCCAGGCCGCCGACGGCACGCGCCACATTGCCCAGAGTGTCGCTCCCCACATCGCCGTACGCCGCCGCGTCGGGGGCTTGGCCGATGCCCAGACCGTCGAGCACGATGATGGCGGCGCGGCGCGCCATGTCAGATCTTGGGCGCGGTCTGGACGAAGCGGAAGCGGAGGGCAGTGAGCGCTTCGCCAAGCAGCTTCCCCTCACCTTCGTCGAGGTGGCCGCGAGTCTTCTCCTCCAGCATGGCGAGGGTGTCGATCAGGGCCTGGGCCATCTGGCGGGCGTCGGCGCCGGGGATCCGCTCCGCGCCGGGCGGGAGCTGGCCGCCGAGGGCCTGGTCGGCCTGGTGGGCGAGTCCGAGGACGAGGGAGGCAAAGTGCTGGTTCACGGTTCGTTGTAGCGCCGTTCGACGCGGGCGCCCAGCGCGGTGAGGAGTTCGTAACTGATGGTGCCGGCGGCTTCGGCCTGCTGGTCGAGGGAGACGAGTCCGCCGTACACCGTGGCCACATCGCCGACCGCGCAGGGCACCGCCGGGCGCACGGTGGTCAGGTCCATGGAAATCCGCCCGATGATCGGCGCAGTCGTGTCGCCCAGCTCGACGGCACCTCTGTTGGACAACGCGCGGTGCAGGCCGTCGGCGTACCCGATGCCCAGCGTGGCCACGAAAGTGTCGGTCGGCGCGACCCAGGTGGCGCCGTAGCCGACGCTTTCGCCGGCCGGCACGACCCGGGTGGTAATCACCCTGCTGCAGAGCTTTGCCACCGGCAGGGGCGGCGGGACGTGCACCCCCGCCCCGCCGCCATAGAGGAAGATGCCCGGGCGGACCAGGTCACCGGCGAAGCGCGAGCCGAGAAGGGCGGCCGAACTGTTGGCGGCATGGACCAGGGGAGGACGACGGGGCAGCGCCCCGAGCACCGTTTCCAGCCGCTCCCACTGGCGGGCGGTCGCTTCGAGATCGCTGTCGGCAGAATGGAAATGGGTGCAGAGCCCTTCCCAGCCGGGCGCGTCGCGGAGCAGCTCGCGAACCCGTTCCCAGCCGGCCCGGTCGTGCCAGGGCAGTCCCGCCCGCTGCATCCCGGTATCGACGGCGAGGTGGAACGGCTCCCGGGTCGAAGGCGAGCCAGGCCGCGAGAGTGACCGGATCGCCGATGGTGGGCCGGAGGTGATGCCCGAGGGTG
Source organism: uncultured Gemmatimonadales bacterium (assembly GCA_963724265.1). GTDB lineage: Bacteria > Gemmatimonadota > Gemmatimonadetes > Gemmatimonadales > GWC2-71-9 > DATEHG01. The sequence goes on along the minus strand of CAVRTU010000005.1, from coordinate 392,292 downwards.
GCCTGGATCTCGGCGGGCGAGAGGGGGCTGAAGACGACGATCGGCAGGGTGAGGCCGGCCCGGCGCAGTTCCTGCGCCCTCGCCGACGGTCGCGACTCCGAAGCCCCAGGGTTCCACGTTCAGCAGCGCGCGTGCGATCGGCACTGCCCCGAGCCCGTACCCCTGTGCCTTGACCATGGGCAACAGCCGGGCCCCGCTCGTGGCCGCGATGGTCCTCGCGTTGGCCACGACCGCCGCGAGGTCCACCTCCACCCAGGCGTGCGCTGTCAGGTCCCTGTTTGACATGGTCCGAAGGCGGCGGGTATGATAGGACGCAAGGAGGGTAAATGCAAGATAATTCAGCGCTTGGACGCGCCATAGAAGTCGTCCGTGACCTGCGGAGACGGTGCCCCTGGGACCGGGCCCAGACCCGGGAGACCCTGCGGCCCTACCTGGTCGAAGAGGTCCTCGAACTGGACCATGCCCTCGACCAGGACGATCCCGCCCTGATCCGCGAGGAGATGGCGGACTTCCTGCTTCACCTCGCCTGGCAGTTCGTGATCGCCGAGGAGCAGGGAGAATTCACTCCCGGAGCAGATCGCCGCCGAGCTCGAGGTCAAGATGCGGCGGCGGCATCCGCACCTCTTCGACCTCGGACCGGCCGAATCCTGGCAGCGGCTCAAGAAGCAGGAGGGGCGCCGGAGCATCCTCGACGGACTGCCCCCCACCCTGCCGTCGCTGCTCATGGCGGCGCGGCTCCAGGAACGGGCCGCCAGCATCGGCTTCGACTGGCCCGATACGCTCGGGCCCGGCGGCCAAGGTGCGGGAGGAACTGGAGGAGGTCGAGGAGGAACTGTCCCGCCGCCGGGGCCATTCGCCCGCGCTTCAGGCGAGCCGGGCGCTCCGGACCTTCCCTCCGACGCGCTGACCGACGAAATCGGCGACCTGCTGTTTGCGGTGGTGAACCTGGCCCGCAAGGCCCACGTGCAGCCCGGCGTGGCGCTGGACCGGGCCAACCGGAAGTTCAGGGCGCGATTCGTGGAAGTGGAACGACGGGCGGCGGAGCGCGGACTCGACCTGCACGCCGCGGGGCTGCGAGGCCCTGGATGCGATCTGGGACGAGGTGAAGGAGGGTGAGCAGTGAGCAGGGAGCGGGAGCGGTAACTGCTCACTGCTCCCTGCTCCCTACGGGTAGAGCCGGTGAATCTGCCGCGGGAAAGGCGATCATCTCGCGGACGTGCGGGCTGCCCGGTGATCCACGCCACCGTGCGCTCGACGCCGAGGCCGAAGCCGGAGTGGACGAAGGTGCCGTACTTCCGGAGGTCGAGGTACCAGCGGTAGGTCTTCGCGATCGAGTCCCTGCGCGTTGATCCGCGCCAGCAGCCGGTCGTAGCTGTCCTCGCGCTGTGAACCGCCGATGATCTCGCCGTACCCCTCGGGCGCCAGGCAGTCGTTGCTGAGCACGGTCCGCGGATCGTCGGGGTTCTCCTTCATGTAGAAGGCCTTGACCTCCTTCGGGTAGTTGAAGACGAAGACCGGCCGGTCGTACTCCCGGGCCAGCAGCGTCTCGTCGTCCCCGCCGAGGTCCTTTCCCCACTTCATGTCCGAGCCGAGCCCATTGAGCTTGACCACCGCATCGCTGTAGGAGATCCGCGGAAAGGGCGCCGTCGACTCGCTCCAGCGGAGCCGGATCGCGCTCCAGCTCCTTCAGTTCCTCCCGCCGCCGGTCCAGCGCCCGCGCCACCAGGTAGCTGACGAACTCCTCCTGCAGCGCATGTTGGCGTCGGAGTCGTTGAAGGCCACCTCGGGCTCCACCATCCAGAACTCGGTCAGGTGGCGCCGGGTCTTGGACTTCTCGGCGCGGAAGGTCGGGCCGAAGCAGTAGACCTTGCCCAGCGCCGCCGCCGCCGCCTCGACGTAGAGCTGGCCGGTCTGGGCCAGGTAGGCCTTCCCCAGGTCGAAGTAGTCGGTGGCGAAGAGCTTGCCGGCCTGCTCGCCGATCGACCCGGTCAGGATCGGCGTGTCCACCAGCGTGAAGCCGCGCTCGTAGAAGAAGTCGCGGATCGCCTGCACCACCTCGTGCCGCACCCGCGCGATCGCCACCTGCCGGCGGCTGCGCAGCCAGAGGTGGCGATGCTCGAAGAGGAACGAGGTCCCGTGCTCCTTGGGCGTGATCGGGAAGTCCACGCTCGCGCCGAGAATCTCGAGGCCGCTGGCGTGCAGCTCGAAGCCGCCGGGGGCGCGCGGCTCGGCCCGCACCACGCCGGTGACGGCGACCGATGTCTCCTGGGTCAGGGCCTGGAACCGCTCCCACGCCTCCGGCGGAACCTCCTTCTTGGCCAGGACGGCCTGGAGGTAGCCGCTGCCGTCGCGGACGACGACGAAGGCGATCTTGCCGCTGGAGCGGGTGGTGCTCACCCAGCCCCGCACGGTCACGGTGTCGCCGACGTGGCGGCCCAGCTCGGCTATGCTCGCAAAGGTCATGGAAGTCGGAGAAGGCGGAAGGACGTGAACGCGAGAGAGGTGGAGTGTAGTGGTGCGTCACCCGGTGCGGAAGAGCTCCATCCCCCGCGGGTAGCGGGCCAGCGCCCGCTGGCGCAGGCCCTGGTGTTCCCGCCGCTCCAGCACCGGATCGGCGTCGAGCAGACGGCGGGCGTAGACCCGCGCCCGGTCCAGCAGGTCGGTATCGTCCGGCAGCCGCGCGTGCCGGAGCTCGAAGCTGCCCGCCTGCCGCGCGCCGAGCAGGTCGCCCATCTGGCGCTCCTCGAGGTCCAGTTCGGCGATCCGGAAGCCATCGTCGGTCGCGGCGAAGCGCTTGAGCCGTCGGCGGGACGTGCTCGTCGGCCAGCAGGATGCAGAAGCTCTCCTCCGCTCCCCGCCCGACCCGGCCCCGCAGCTGGTGCAACTGCGCCAGGCCGAACCGCTCCGGATGCTCGATGACCATCACCGTGGCGTTCGGCACGTCGATGCCGACCTCGATGACCGTGGTGGCCACCAGCACCTCGATCTGCCCGTCGCGGAACCGGGGCATCTGCCCGTCCCGCTCCTCGGCCTTGAGCCGGCCGTGGACCAGCCCGACGTGCAGGTCGGGCCACCGCGCCGCCAGCATCTCGGCCATCGTCGTGGCCGCCCGGAGATCGGCCTTCTCCGATTCCTCGATGACCGGCAGCACGACGTAGGCCTGGCGGCCGCGCCGGCACTCCTCCCGGACGAAGTCGAAGACCTGCTCCCGCTGCGCGCGCGGTTCGCACCGCGGTCCGGATCCGGCCCCGCCCCGGCGGCCGCTCGCGCAGGGTCGAGACGTCGAGGTCGCCGTAGCGGGTGAGCGCCAGCGAGCGCGGGATCGGCGTGGCGGTGAGCAGCAGCACGTCGGGTGCGTCGCCCTTGCCGATGAGCGCCGCGCGCTGCTCGACGCCGAAGCGGTGCTGCTCGTCGATGACCACCAGCCCGAGCCGCTGGAAGGCGACGCCTCCTGGAGCAGGGCGTGGGTGCCGACCACGAGCCGGGCCGATCCCTGGGCCAGCGGGTCGCCGTCGCGCCGCCTTTTCCGCCGCGGTCAGGCGGCCGACCAGCAGCTCGGGCCGGAGCCCAGCGGCGCCAGCAGTCGGGTCAGGGTGGCGGCATGCTGCTCGGCCAGGAGCTCGGTCGGCGCCATCAGCGCCGCCTGGAAGTCGTTCTCGACGGCGAGCAGCATCGCGAAGAGCGCCACCACCGTCTTGCCGGTGCCCACGTCGCCCATGAGCAGCCGGTGCATCCGCTCCGGCGAGGTCATGTCGCCCCGGATCTCGCGGATGGCCCGCTGCTGGTCGCCGGTGAGCGGCCAGGGCAGCGTCGCCAGGAGCCGGGCGGTGAGGTCGTGCCGCACCTCGAAGGCCACTCCGCTCCGGGCCCGCTTGGCGAGCAGCCGGGCCCGGGCCAGCATCAGCTGCAGATCGAACAGCTCGTCGAACGCCAGCCGCCGTCGCCCCGCCTCCGCCTCCTCGAGCGTGCCCGGACGGTGGACCGCCCGGAGCGCCTCGGGCAGCGGCAGCAGACCGAGCTCCGCGCAGCTCGGCGGCGGGCAGGACGTCGGTGGAGAGTGCGACCAGCGTGTCGAGATGCCGGTCCACCAGCCCGCGGATGATCTTGTGGCTCAGCCCCTCGGTGGCCGGATAGACCGGCAGCACCTTGCCGCTCCCCACGCCGGCGTCGGCGCCCCGGCTCGGCCAGGACGATGAACTCCCGCGGCACCATCTGGCGTCCGTGATAGAAGCGGACCGGGCCGGACACCAGCAGCGTCTGCCCCTCCTCGATGGTGCGGTCGAGAAAGGCCTGCCCCGGCCAGGCGCACTCGAGCAGCCCCGAGGCGTCGCGCAGCACCGCGCTGGAAGATCCGGAGCCCGCTCCGGGTGGGCATGACCCGCTTGGCCACGACCCGCCCGATGCAGGCGACCTCGTCGCCCACCCGGGCCTTGGCCAGCGGGCGTCACCGTCGAGGCGTCGAGATAGCGATGGGGGAGGTGCCAGAGAAGATCCCGCGCCGTCTGCACGCCGAGCCGGGCGAAGGCCTCGGCGCGGCGCTCGCCGATGCCCTTGAGGAACTTGACCGGGGTGTCGAGGGTCGGCGGCACGGAAGCGGCTCAGCCTTCCAGGAGACGCTCCGCGAACCGCGCGGCGTCGAAGGGCTCGAGGTCGTCGAGCGACTCGCCGAGTCCGAGGAAGCGGATCGGGAATCGCCAGCTCCCGGCGCAGCGCCACGACGGCGCCGCCCCGGGCGCTGCCGTCGAGCTTGGTGATGATGATCCCCGTGGGCTGGACCGCCTCGGTGAAGAGCTTTCCCTGCTGCACCGCGTTCTGCCCGACGGTGCCGTCGAGCACCAGCAGCGTCTCGTGCGGCGCCCCGGGCCGGCGCCGGGCGATGACGCGGACGACCTTGCGGAGCTCGTCCATCAGTCCCTCCTGGGTGTGCAGCCGGCCCGCGGTGTCGATCAGCACCGTGTCGGCGCCGCGCGCGACCGCCGCCTCGATGGCATCGAACGCCACCGCCGCCGGATCGCCGCCTGCCGTACCGGAGACGCACGGCAGTCCCAGCCGGCCGGCCCAGGTCTCCAGCTGGGCCACCGCCCCCGCGCGCCAGGTGTCGGCCGCGGCCAGCAGGACCGACCGGCCCTCGCGCTTGAGCCGGTGCGCGATCTTGGCGACGGTGGTCGTCTTCCCGACGCCGTTGACCCCGACGAAGAGCATGACCGTCGGTCCGTCGCCGTCGCCGGTGGCCAGGCGGCCGGGGTCGGGAGGGCCGGCGAGCAGCGCCGTGATCCGCTCCGCGACGGCGTCCTTGAGATCCTGCTCGGTCTTGAGCCGGCCGCGCCGGACACCGTCTTCCACCACCTGCACCAGCTCGAGCGTCGCCGGGACGCCGAAATCGGCCTCGATCAGTGTGCGCTCGAGCGCCTCGAGGTCGGCGGCGTTCATGCCGCGAACCAGCGCGCCGACATCGGTGAGCGCCAGCCGCTTGATCCGGCCCCAGAGGCCGACCCTGGGCGCGTCGCCCAATCGATTCTTCGTCATGGCCGGGGAATCTAGCGGGACCCGGAGGGCGGCTCGACTACCGGAGCCCCAGGCGCTTGCGGGCATACCACTCGCCGCACAGCGCTGCCACGGTGAGCAGGAAGAGCCAGGCGAAGCGGCGGGCGTGGCTCCGGTCGATGGTCACCGGCCGGAGGGCACCATGCGCGCGTCAGCGTCGCTGGCCGCGGAAAGAACTCGGCGGAATACTCCTCCACCGCCACGGTGCCCTCTCCACCGCCGGCGAGGCGATAGCGGTAGCGGCCGGGATCGAGATAGAGCCGCGCCTCACCGCGTCCGTCGAACTTCAGGGTGTCCGACCGGGTGCCCGCGGTTGTCGACCAGGGTGATCGACAGCGACTGGGGAGCCCCGGGCCGCGCCCATGAAAAGGTGACCGGCCGTCCCTGCTCCGCCACCGCCTGCCGCGGCCGCGCTGGAGCCGTCGTCGAATCCCCGCCGGCCAGGAGCCACGACACGATCGCCGACTGGAGCGAGCGATAGGCTGCCTCGCTGCTGCCGCCACGGAAGGCCCAGCGCCAGAGTCCGTCGGCGGCGATCACCACCTCGCGATGGCGACCGGCCTGGCGTCCGAAGATGACCGGGCGCGCGGGCGCCGCGTCGGCCCAGCTGCGCGGTCAGTACCACCCAGTCGCCAGCCGCGGTCACGGTGGAGGCACCCAGCCGCCCTGCCGGCGGGAAGCTGTCCACCGGCGAGCCGAGCAATGCCCCGCTGACCGGCGAGCCCTCGACGACCGAGAGGTACCAGTCTCCATCCGCCACCGGTGCGCCGCCCTCACCGCTCGGCCAGCGCAGGACTCCGGCATTGCGCCCGCTCCCGGCGACTTCGCCCGGCGCCCCCTTGAGGATCAGAAGGTCGGCGCGCTCCGCCGCCTGCCGCACCTCGGCGGCGGGCACCGGCGAGAGATCCTGCATCGAGCGCCACTGGCCCTGCACCATCATCAGGTAGCCGCGAACCGGCAATCCGGCGACCTGCCCGAGCACCTCGTACAGCGTCCGGCTGTCCCAGTCGGGGGGCGCCGCCAGCAGCACGATTCCCGGCGTCGCGGCGACGGAGAGCAGGAAGAGCCGGGCGTCGTCGCGCGGCTCCCCGTCGCCGGGAGCGGTGAGGCCGATTCGGAGGAGATGATCGCCGGCGGACAGCTTGCCGGTGGGGACGGCGATTTCCAGGCGCGTGGTCGCCGCCGTCCCGCAGTGTGGCCCGGCCGCGGGCCAGCACCCGGCCCTCGTCCGACACCTCGAGTTGGATCGAGTCGCCGGGCCAGCCCCCCGCTGCCCGTGCCTCGACCTCGAGGCGCACGGTGTCGCCCGCGGTCGCATGTGCCGGGCCGGTCACCGCGCTGAGCGCGACGTCGGGCCGCCGCTCACGGGCAAAGAGACGGACCTCGGCCAGTCCCAGCAGATCGGGTGGCACCTCCGAGGCATCGTCGACTTCACCGTCGGAGACGATGATGAGGGGCCGCCCCGAGGCGAGAGCAGCGGTGAGGGCGGGCGCCAGCACCGAGCGACCCCGATAGGCGCTGTCGGTCCCGGGACGATCGTCGCCGAAATAGCGAATGTCTCCCCAGCGACGGGCCGAGTCGGAGGCGTCGACACCACGGGCACCGGCCGACTGCAGGCTGAGGCTTCGATCGAGGAGGACGACCGGGCGCGCCCCGGTGACGGGGCGCGAGGAGCAGGTGAGGTCCGCCAGGAGAACGAAGAGTGCCGACCATCCGACGGCGCGAAAGCCGAGGGCCACCCAGCCGCGGCGGCCCAGCCGTTCAAGACCAAGGTAGGTGAACGCGGCGAGGAGGAATCCGAGAAGGATCAGGAGGAAGAAGCGCATCGCACCGCCTCCGCCACCGTGAAGCGTCCCTCGTAGATCGCGCGGCCGGTGATTGCCCCCGCCAGGCCGGCGTCGCGAACCCGGCCCAGGTCCTCCAGCCGGGCGATCCCGCCGGAGGCAATCACCGCGGCGCCGAGCCGCTGCAGGCGCACCGCGCCCTCGATGTCGGGCCCCACCAGCATCCCGTCGCGGGCGACATCGGTGTAGATCAGCGTCCCGATTCCCTGGCCGATGACCCGGGCGGCAAGGTCGTCCACCCGCTCGTCGGTCTGCACCACCCAGCCCCGGATCGCCACCTTGCCGTCCCGCGCATCGAGGCCGACGGCGAGGCGGCCGGCGCCCGCCGCCGCCACCGCAGCCGGCACGAATGCAGGATCGGCCACGACTGCCGTCCCCAGGACGAGGCGTGCGGCGGAAGTCGCCAGCATCTGTTGGAGGATTTCAAGGCTACGGATCCCGCCGCTCAGCTGGACCCTGACACGGTCACCCACCGCATCGAGCAGGGCACGGACCAATGCCGTGTTCTCACCGGTGCCGAAGGCGCGGTCGAGGTCCACAACGTGAAGCCATCGCGCCCCCTCGGCGATGAAGCGGTGCGCGGTCTCGATGGGGTCGGCGGAGTAGACGGTTTCGCGGGAGCGTTCGCCCTGGCTCAGGCGGACGGCATGCCCGTTCCGAATGTCGATGGCGGGGTAGACTTCCACTGGGGTTCGGGGAACGTTACCCCGGGAGCTAGCGGGATTCGCGCACCGGCGGCTCCGCCGGCGATTCGAGCATGGCGTCGAGGCGGTCGCGCTCCGCCTCGAACGCAACACGGGACGCCGCCGGCAGCGGCTCCCCGCCGCCGAGGCTCACGCTGCGGGAGTCGCGCGCGACGCCGTTGACCCGGAACTCGTAGTGCAGGTGCGGCCCCGAGGCGAGACCAGTGGAACCGACATAGCCGATCACGTCGCCCTGGCTGACGAGGGCGCCGGAATGGATGCCCCGGGCGAAGCCCCGGAGGTGTCCATAGCGCGTCGTGATCCCGTTGCGGTGCCGGATCTCGATCAGGTTGCCGTAGCCCCCGCTCCAGCCTGCGTGGATGACCGTACCGTCACCGGCGGCCATGACCGGTGTGCCCGGCGCGGCGGCGTAGTCGGTGCCCTCGTGCCGGCGGGCATATCCCAGGATCGGATGAAACCGCGAGCGCGAGAAGCTGGAACTGATCCGGCGGAACTGCACCGGCGCCCGGAGGAAGGCGCGGTGGAGCGAATTCCCCGACGCATCGTACCAGGCGGCCCGTCCGTTGGCGCCCTCGAACCGGTAGCCGGTCACGGTGCGCCCGTCGATCAGCAGCGTTGCCGCAAGGATCCGGCCCATCCGGACGTCGCCCTCCTCGGAAACCAGCCGCTCGAAGGCCACGGTGAAGTGATCGCCCGGCCGGATGTCGCGGCTGAAGTCCACCTGCCAGGCGAAGACGTCGGCCAGGTCCCAGGCCAGGCGGGCGCGTTCGCCGCCGTCCAGCGTCTGGTCGGGAATCTGCGCGTCGAGCGCCTCGTACAGCGAGTTGTCGATCGGGCCGTCGATCCGTTCGACTTCGGGCGTCCACCGGATCTCCTGCCGCTCCGCCAGCCACCCCGCTTGCTCCCGCTTCAACTCGAGCCGCTGCTCGGGGCCGATCCGCACCAGGACGCGCGAGGGCAAGGTGTCGGAGGAATGCTTGCGGAAGGAGAACACCATCCCCGCGGGGATCCGCCGCGGGTCGAGCCCAAGCCGCGAGACCTGGCCGGGGGCGGAGAGCTCGTCCACGCCGTGGCGGGCGAAGAGGTCGGAGAGCGTCTCCCCCGAGCGCAGCGTGTCGACACGCTCGCTGTAGGCGTCGACCATCCGCGCCACTGGCAATGCTTCGAGCCTCCGCCAGGGCCATTGACCGCGGGCGGCGAAGACCAGCGCCGCCCCGAGGATGAGCAGCGAACCGAGGAGCCGGAGGCGACCCGCCATCAATCCATCTGTCGGCGGATGAAGGTCGGGATCTCCATGTCGGCGACGTCGGCGGCGCCCTGCGCGGGACGGCGGGGTTCCGGCCGGGGCGGCTGCGGAGCGGGCGCCTGCTGGATGGGTGGCAGCGGCGAGGGGGGCGCGCCCCGGACCTTGCCCCCCGTCGGAAAGGCGATCACCCCGGGCACCGGCGGGCCGGAGGGCCGCTGGACCTCCGCGGTCCGGTCGAACCCGGTGGCGATCACGGTGACCCGGACCTCGCCCTCCATCGCCGGATCGATGGCGGCGCCGAAGATGATCTCGGCCTCCTCGCCGGCGGCGTCGTGGATGATCTCGCTGATCGTGCGTGGTCTCGCCCAGGGTCAGGTCGGTGCCGCCGATGATGTTGATCAGGACGCCGGTGGCGCCGGCGATCGAGATGTTGTCGAGCAGCGGGCTGGAGATGGCCTGCTGGGCCGCCTCCTGCGCCCGGTTCTCGCCCCGGCCGAGCTGCCGGTGCCCATCAGCGCCGAGCCGCCGTTCTGCATCACGGTGCGCACGTCGGCGAAGTCCACGTTGATCAGGCCGGTCGCGGTGATCAGCCCGGCGATGCCCTGCGTGGCGTGGAGCAGCACCTCGTCGGCCTTCTTGAGCGAGTCCTGGAAGGGAATGCCCTTCCCGACCACCGCCAGGAGCCGCTCGTTGGGCACCACGATCATGGTGTCGACGCTGCGTCGCATCTCGGCGATGCCCATCTCGGCCTGCTTCATCCGCTTGCGTCCCTCGAAGAGGAACGGCTTGGTCACGATGCCCACGGTGAGGGCGCCGCATGTCCCGGGCCATCTGGGCGATGATCGGCGCGGCCCCGGTGCCGGTGCCGCCGCCCATGCCGCAGGTGACGAAGACCAGGTCGGCGCCCTGGAGGCAGCGCACCACGTCGTCGCGGTTTTCCTCGATGGCCTGGCGCCCGATCTCCGGCCGGGCCCCGGCGCCGAGACCGCGCGTGAGCTTCCTGCCGATCTGGACCTTGAGGTCGGACTTGGAGGTCGTCAGCGCCTGGGCGTCGGTGTTGACCGAGATGAACTCGACGCCGCCCAGGCGTTCGTCGATCATCCGGTTGACGGCGTTGCCGCCGCCACCGCCGACGCCGATCACCTTCATGCGGGCGCTCTGGGCTCCGGTCTCTTCCAGCTCGAAGATCATGGGGGGTGTCCTCTCGGGCCTGTCTCAGAAGAAGTCCTGCAGCCAGCGCTTCACCGGACCAAGATACCTCTCCATCGACTGGGAGCGCCGGCGTCCCGGCCCCGAACGCGCTCCCGAGCGTTACCTGGCGGGCCCCGTAGAGGGCCAGCCCCGCGAGGCACCGCCTGCCGGGGCGACTCCACGCTGTCGGCCAGGCCGGTGAGCCCCTGGCCCGGCGTCCCGACCCGCACCGGCATGGCGAAGACCTCGCGCCCCAGCTCGACGATGCCCGGGGTCAGTGCGCCGCCGCCGGTCAGCACGACGCCGGCCGGCAGCCGCTGGTGGTACCCCGCCCGCGAGATCTCGTCGAGGGCGTACTCGAGCATCTCCTCCAGCCGCATGTGCATGATGTGCGCGAGCACCCGCCGGTGCGCCGTCCGCGCCCCCTGGCCCGGCGTGCCGGGCAGCTCGATGATGTCGTTTTCGGGCACCAGCGGCTCGTAGGCCGCCCCGAGCGCTCCTTGAGCTTCTCGGCGTCCTGCTGGGTCACCTGGAGGCCGTGCACGATGTCGCCGGTGACGTGCCCGCCGGCGAGCAGGAGCGAGCCGGTGTGGCGGATCTTGCCGCCGTGGAAGATAGCGACGTTGGTCGAGCCGCCGCCCAGCTCGACGATGGCACAGCCCAGCTCCCGCTCGTCGCGGGTCAGCACCGCCAGCGACGCCGCCAGCGGCTCCAGCACGAACTCCGCCGCCGAGTACCCCGCCCGCTCGACGCACTTGCGGAGGTTCTGCATCGACGCTCGACAGCACGGTCACCAGGTAGACCTCGGCCTCGAGCCGCGAGCCGCGTCATCCCGATCGGTTCGCTGATGCCGGGCTGCTGGTCGATGATGTAGTCCTGCGGAATGGCGTGCAGCAGCTCGTGGTCGCGGCCGAAGGAGACGTTGCTCGCCATGTCGTTGACCCGGGCCACGTCGCCGGTGCGGATCTCGTCGCCGGTGACGGACACCATGCCGTGCGAGCTCCGCCCCGCCACGTGCTCGCCGGCGATGCCGCAGTACACCGTGCCGACCTCGACGCCCGCCATCCGCTCGGCGTCCTTCATCGCCTGGGTGATGGCCCGGGTCGTCTCCTCGATGTCGCGCACCACGCCGCGCCGGATGCCGGCGCTCCGCTCGTGACCCACGCCGAGGATGCGGGCTCCCGTGGTCCGCGCGTCGCCGGTCGCCTCGGCGATCACGGCCGCGACCCGGGTCGATGCCGAGATCGAGCGCCGCCACCAGCCGCTGGGGAGAGGCGCTCATCCATTCCCCCGGCGCACGATCACCATGCCGGCGAACCGGCCGTCCAGTTCCCGCCACGGGCGCCCGGTGCGGGCGCAGTCCTGCGCGACTGCCATCACCGTTCGGATGACCTCCGCAGAAGCGTCGGGCCGGAACAGCAGCCGCTGGCCGCCCAGGTCGAGCTCCACCGCGTTGGGACCGCCCCGCGCGGAGGCGATGCGGGCGAAGAGCGCCGGATCGACATCGCGGACCCGGCCCAGGAGCCCGGCCACCGGCGGGCTCGCCGCCTCCGCGAGCGGCAGGTCCGGGGCGCTCATCGCCGGATCGAAGGGCAGGACCTTGCCCGAGGTATCCATCATGGCGAGGTGCCCGTCGCCCGGGACCAGGGCGACGACCGGCCGCTCGACCACCTCCACGCGGAGCGTTCCCGGAGGACGCCGGCCCACGCTCACCGAGCTGGTGCCCGGAATGCGCGACGCCCGGCGCCGCACGCCGTCGAGGTCGTCGAAGATGCTGAGCCGATGGGGCAATCCCAGCGCCGCGACGACCGCCTCCGGGTCGCTGTACCGGACCCCCACCAGCTCGACCCGCCGTACCTGGAAGAAATCCAGCCCCGAAAGCAACGCGGCAGCCCGAACCAGAGCGCCCCGGCGATCACGGCCGCGCCGAGCAGCCGCCACCCCGGCCGCCTCAGGCGGCCGGCAGGCACGCCACCAGCTCCCGGCCGACGCGCGTGACGTCGCCGGCGCCCAGGGTGAGCACCACGTCGCCCGGCCCGGATCACTTCCTGCACCCGGTCGGTGAGCCGGGCCCGAACCGGCTCGTAGATCGTCTCGGTTCCAGCCCGGCGCGCCGCGTCCGCCACCAGGCCGCCGGTCACCCCGGGCAGCGGCTGCTCCCGCGCCCCGTAGACGTCCGTGACGATCACCAGATCGGCCGCGGCGAGCGCCTCGCCCATCGCCGTGCCATGCTGTGCCGTCCGCGAGTAGAGGTGCGGCTGGAAGACCGCCACGAGCCGGCGGCCCGGGAACGCCTGGCGGGCCGCCGCGAGCGTGGCCACCAGTTCGGTCGGGTGGTGGGCGTAGTCGTCCACCACAGTCACCCCGTTGATCTCGCCCAGCCGCTCGAACCGGCGGCCCAGCCCTCCGTAGGCCGCCAGCGCCGCGAGCGCCGGCTCGAGCGGGCGCGTCGAGGGCGGCGACCACCCCGAGGGCGGCGGTGGCGTTCCGCAGATTGTGGAGCCCGGGAACGCGGAGCCTGAGCGGCACCCGGCGACCGTCGGCCAGCACGACCGTCGCCCTGCTCCCCGTCTCGGCGAGTTCGACCTCGGTGATCCTGATCTCGGCCTCGCCCAGCCCGAATCGCCAGACCTTGCGGCCCAGCCGGGCGGCCATTCGCTGCGCCCCCGGATCATCGGCGCCGACCAGAACCCGCTCCGCCCGGCCGGCGAAGCGTGGCGAAAGCCTCCTCCAGCGCAGCCAGCGAGCCGTAGCACTCGAGGTGATCGGCCTCGACGTTGTTGACCACCGCGATCGAGGGATGGAGCGCCAGGAAGGCCTGGTCGTACTCGTCGCTTTCCACCACGAAAATCCGGTCATCGCCCGGGCGCGCATTGCCGCCCCAGCTCTGCACCCGGCCCCCCGCCAGGCCGGTCGGTGCCAGACCGCAGGCCACCAATGCCTCGGTCATCATCACTGTCGTGGTGGACTTCCCGTGCGTTCCCGCGATCCCGATGGTCCGGCCCTGCTTTACCAGCTCCGCCAGCGCCTCCTTGCGGGGCACCACCGGGAGTCCGAGGGCGCGGGCCCGGGCCAGCTCGGGATGGTCCGACGGCACTGCCGCCGTCACGATGACCGCGCGAACACCATTGATGTGAGCTGTATCGTGCCCCTGCCACACCTGGGCGCCCATCGCCACGAGGTCGGCCGCGCCGGAGGGATCGGTGTCGCACCCGCTGACACCAATGCCACGCTGGCGGGCGATGAGCGCAAGCCCGCTCATTCCGGCACCAGCGATCCCCATGAAGTGGACGGGGCGAGGATCGGCAGGATCAAACAAGGTCATGTATGACAGGCTAATTTAAGTAATGACCAGCAGTTGCGAAAGACTCACCCCACCCTGAAAAGCGTCAAAAGTCGCGACACGATTTCGCCTGACGCCCCCGGACGACCCCGCTGGCGGGCGGCGTGGGCCATTGCCTGGCGCCGCTCGGGATCGCCGAGGAGCTCCGAAACGGCGGCTCCCAGGGAATTGGGGGTAAGGTCTCGTTGGAGGAGGCAGCGCGCGGCGCCCGCACCTTCGAGGGCACGGGCGTTATGGGTCTGGTGATCCGCCGCCGCCGTGGGTAGCGGGATCAGGATACTGGGCAATCCCCAGGCGCAGAGTTCGGCACCGGTCATCATTCCGGCTCGGGCCACCACCAGGTCCGCCACGGCGTATCCGGCCGCCATCGGGTCGAGAAAGTCGAACACCTGCACCTCCGGCGGCCGGTTCAGCTCCGCCCAGCGCTGGTAGCTTCCCCTCCCGGTCGTCCACAGCACGATGCATCCCGTTCCACCTCCCTTGGCGAGCCACCCCGCGGTCGCCTCGTTGATCGCGCTGGCTCCCTGGCTCCCGCCGGTCACGAGGACCACGGGGCGTCCCGCGGGAATTCCGAATCTCGCGAGCGCTGCGGCACGGGCTGAGGGGTCTGGCGGCGTGATCGGATTGCCGGTGTCGAAGACCGCCGTTTGCGGGCCCGCGGTGAGTCGCGCCCTGGCTTCGGGAAGGCCGAGGTAGACATGGCGCACTCTGCCGGCGAGGCGCCGGGTGGCGAACCCGGGAAAGGCGTTCTGCTCCTGGATGGCGGTGGGAATGCCGCGCCGGGCGGCAAGCCAGACCACCGGTGCCGAGGCATAGCCGCCGGTGCCGAGCACGGCGAGGGGCATGTTCCTGGGCGAGAAGCGCCGAGGTACGGCGCAGCAGCCGCGCGGCGAGAAAAGGCCAGCGGACGTTCTTCCACCACTGGCGGCGGTAGATCGGCTCGGCGGGGAGCAGGTGGAACCGGAAGTCGCGGGTCGGGAGGAGCCGGGCCTCGATGCCCCGCTCGGCGCCGACCAGGACCGGCTCGATTTCCGGAGCCTGGTGCCGCAGTTCCGCCGCGATCGCCAGCGCAGGCATGAGATGACCACCGGTTCCACCGCCGGCGATGAGAACGCGGCCGGCGGTCATTGCCCCGTTCCCCGTTCACCCGCGACCGCAGGAAGCCCTTTAGGGTTCACCGTTCACCGCTCCCCGCTTTGCTGGCTTCCCCCGCATCCGCCCGACGCTGATCAGGATCCCGGCGCCGACAAGCGAGACCACCAGGCTCGAGCGTCCATAAGACATGAACGGCAGCGTCAGCCCGGTGGTGGGCATCAGGCCGAGCGTCACGGCCATGTGCATGAAGGCGGTGAGACCGACCGCGACGGTGAGACCGGTGGCCAGGTACTGTCCGAAGGGATCCTCCGCGGTACGGGCGATGCGGAATCCCAGCCAGCAGAACAGCGAGTAGAGCAGCACCACGAGGAAGACGCCGAGGAAGCCCCACTCCTCGCCGATGGTGCTGAACAGGAAATCGGAATAGGCGTAGGGCAGGTAACCCAGCTTCTGCTGGCCCTGTCCGAAACCCGACTCCCGAAGACACCGCCCGATCCGATGCCGACCAGCGACTGGTGGATCTGGAAGCCTGCCTCTGACGTGCCATCGCCGGGATTGAGGAAGGTCGTGAATCGCGCCAGCCGGTACTGTGCGTCGCGGATCTGGGAGAACACCAGCATCAGCCCCAGCGCGGCGAGCAGGATGAAGTGCCCGATCTTGGCGCCGGCGGTGAACACGACCAGCATGCCGAGCAGGACGATCAGCGTGGCCATCGAGAGGTTGGGCTCGAGCAGCACCAGCAGGAAGATGAGTCCCAGCACCACCAGGAACGGCAGGACCCCCTTCTTGAACTGGCGCAGCTGTTCCCCCTTCTTGGCGGCGAGCACCGCGCACCAGATCACGACCACGAGGCGCGCGATTTCCGAGGGCTGGAAGCTGAGGACGCCGTACTGGATCCAGCGACGGGCGCCGTTGATCATCGGGGCGATCCTGGCGGTGCCGGGCAGGACCGGGATCAGGAGCAACACGATCGTCACCACGAGCAGCGGCCAGGCCAGCGGGCGGAGGCGGCGGTAGTCCAGGCGGGAGAGAATCAGCAGCAGGATGCCGCCGATGAGGGCGCCGGTCAGCTGCCGGAGCGCCATGCTGGCGCCCACCACGCCGGTCTTGGTGGCCACCAGGCTGGAGGCGCCGTAGACTGGAGGCCAGCCCGAAGACGACGAGTGTCGCCGTCACGACCGCGAGCAGGCGCGTTTCCCAGCGCAGCTCGCCGGGATGGCGGACGGCCGGGTTGGTCACCTGGTCAGAGGGCCTCGACCGCGGCGCGGAACTGGGCGCCGCGGTCCTCGTAATTCTTGAACATGTCGTAGCTCGAGCAGGCCGGAGAGAGCAGCACGGCGTCGCCCGGCCGGGCCAGCGCGCCGCGCCCGGCCCAGCACGTCGGCGAAGCTCCCTCCCGGCACGACCTTCACCCGGCCGCCCAGGTCCGCGCTACGATGATCTCGCGCGACTCGCCGAAGGCGATCGACGGCCCGGCAGCGCCCTTCCATCCGGTCGGCCAGCGAGGTGTACGGCTCCCCCTTGTGGCGGCCGCCGAGCAGGAGCACGTACGGCCGGTCCACCGCCTCGAGCGCCACGGCAGTGGAGGCGACGTTGGTCGCCTTGGAGTCGTTGATCCAGAGCACGCCGTCCACCTCGCGGACCGGCTCGAGCCGGTGTGGCAGCGCGCGGAAGGTGCGCAGCGCGGCCCCGATCGCCGTCGGGGCAGCCCCCGCCTCCGCGGCCACCAGTGCCGCGGCGAGCGCGTTGGCCACGTTGTGGTCGCCGAGGAGGAGCAGCTCCTTCCGCGGCAGCAGCAGTCCGCATCGCCCAGTCGGCAGCATGCCCCGCGGCCCGGTCGCACCAGGCGTCGGCCACGCTGCTTCACGCGTGAACAGCCGGTGCCGGCCGGGCACGCCCCTGGCCATGGCCAGGACCTCGGGGTCGTCGGCATTGAGGATCCAGCTGGCTGCCGTCGTGGGCCGTAGCGGAAGAGTCGCTGCTTGTCGGCGTAGTACTCCGCGAGGGTCGGGTACCGGTCGAGGTGATCGGGCGCGAGGTTGGTGAGGACGCCGCACGGCGGGAACCAGCTCGTGGGTGTCGTGCAGCTGGAACGAGGAGATCTCCAGCGCCACCCATTCCGGGCCGTTCGCCGCGGACGGCCAGCTCCGACAGCGGGAGTCCCGATGTTGCCGGCGGCCACCGCCCGGTGGCCGGTGCCGGCCAGCAGGTGCGCCGCGAGCGCCGTCGTGGTCGTCTTGCCATTGGTGCCGGTGATCGCCGCGAAGCGGACCCCGGGCAGCGCCGACGCGCCGACATCGATCTCGGAGACGACCGGCACTCCCGCCGCGCGGGCCGCCTGCACCGGCGGTGCTTCGGGCGGCACGCCGGGAGAGACCACCAGGGCCTGGGCCCGCCCGATGCGCGCCAGATCGTGCCCGCCCAGCTCGACCGCCGCCCCCCGCTCGCGGATCGGCGCCACCCGGGCCTCGATCTCGGGGCCGCTCGCCCGCATCCGAGGCGTACACCGCGATCCCTCGCGCCGGCGCAGCAGGTGCGCCGCGGCGATCCCGCTCCGGGCCAGTCCGACCACGGCCACTTCGCGGCCGTCCGCGCGCCACCGTTCGAAGAGAGTCATCGCAGCTTGAGCGTCGCGAGCGCCGACCAGCGCGCAGAGGATGCCGAGGATGTAGAACCGGGTCACCACGGTGGTCTCCGCCCAGCCCATCTTCTCGAAGTGATGGTGCAGCGGCGCCATGCGGAAGACCCGGTGGCCGTCGGCGTACTCCTTGCCCCGGGTCCGCTTGAACTACGTGTACACGCCGGTCTGCAGCATGACCGACACCGCCTCGGCCACGAACACCCCGCCGATCAGCAGCAGCAGGAACTCGGCCTTGAGCAGGATGGCCACGGTGCCGAAGGCGCCGCCGATGGCGAGGCTCCCGGTGTCACCCATGAACACCTGCGGCCGGGTGGGCGTTGAACCAGAGGAAGCCGAGGCTGGCGCCCATCAGCGCGCCGCAGAAGATCGTGAGCTCGCCGGCGCCGGGCAGGTAGAAGAGGTTGAGATACTGCGTGGCGTCGACGCGTCCGAAGAGATAGGCGAAGAAGGCGAAGGCCGCCGCGGCGATGGTCGTGAGGCCGGTCGCCAGGCCGTCGAGTCCGTCGGTCAGGTTCACCGCGTTGCTGCTCCCGGTGATCACCATGGTGACGAAGACCACGAACAGCCAGGGCGCGAAGTTGACCACCAGGTACTTGAAGAACGGCACCGTGGTCGCCGTGGCGGGGATCGTCGCCGACCGGCACCACCGGGAAGTAGATCAGGTAGCAGGCCGAGCGCGAGCCCGAAGCTGCACTGCCCCACCAGCTTCCACTGCGCCACCAGGCCGCGCGACCTGCCCCTGCACGATCTTGAGGTAGTCGTCGAGGAAGCCGATCGCCCCCATCCAGAGCGTCGCCAGCATCGCGACGATCACGAACCGGTTGGACAGCTGGGCCCAGAGCAGGGTCGGGACGATCGTGGCGATCAGGATGATCACCCCGCCCATGGTCGGGCGTGCCGCGCTTGCCCTGGTGGCGACGCCGGACCCTCGGCCCGGATGACCTGGCCGACCTTGCGCTCCCGCAGCCGGCGGATGATGCCCGGGCCCGACCACGAAGGCCAGCAGCAGCGCCGTGACCGTGGCGGCCCCGGCCCGGAAGCTGATGTAATTGAAGAGATTGAAGATGAGGTGCTGCTTGCCGAGCGGCGCCAGCAGGTGATAGAGCATCGTCCCTCAGTGCTGGGGTGCGGCCGAGCCGGTGAGATGGGGAATAATACGTTCCAGCGCCACGCCGCGGGATGCCTTGAGCACGACCAGTTCGTCCCCCGCCAGGCGGGCCGCGAGCAGGGGGCCCAGGGCCGGCGCATCGGGGGCGGTGAGCAGGCGGTCGGCCAGCGCTTCGGCGTGGGGCGCCAGCGCCGGGACGAACTCCCCGACCGCGGCCAGCAGGTCGGGCCGGAGATCCACCAGCAGCGCGGCCACCTCGGCGTGCAGCGCGGCACTGGCCGCGCCGAGCTCGCGCATCGTCCCCGCGACGAACACCAGCGGGCGACTGCCCCGCATCGCGCGGGCCGTCGCGATCGCGGCCCGGAACGAAGCCGGGTTGGCGTTGTAGCAGTCGTTGAGGATCGTCAGGCCGCCGGACTGAATCAGGTCTCCCCGTCCGCCCGGCAGCGCCAGCGACTCGAGCGCCGCCGCCGCCGCGGCGCGGTCGAGCCCCAGCTCGCGCACCAGCGTCCAGGCGAACATCGCGTTGCCGGCCTGGTGCCGGCCCAGGAGCGGCAGCCGGATCGTCATTCCGTCCACCGTCAGGACGGGCGTGCCCGTCGGTGCCGATGACGATCGCGCTCCGGCCGGACCTCCGCGCCCTCGCGTCCCGCCGTCACCACCCGGCGGGCATGCCCCCGCGCCTGCACGGCGAGATCCGGCGGGTCGGTTCCCACGATCGCCAGCGGCACGTCCTCGACCAGCGCCAGCTTCTCCTTCAGGACGCCCGCGACCGATCCGAATCCCTCGAGGTGACTCGGGCTCACGTTGGTCACGATCGCGACCGATGGGCTCGATCACCGTTCGCGGAGGCGCGGAATCTCTCCCGACCTGGTTGGCGCCCGCCTCGATGACCAGCGCCTCGGTCGCCGCCGGTGCCGCGAGAATCGTCTGGGGGACGCCCACCAGGTTGTTGTCGTTGGCCCGGGTCGCGTGGGTCTGATAGCGGGTCCGGAGCACCGCGGCCACCATCTCCTTGGTGCTCGTCTTCCCGTTGCTTCCGGTGATCGCGACCACGGGTCCGCTGATCGTCCCGCCGCCTGGCCCGGGCCAGGCGCTCCGTAGGCCTCGAGCGTGTCCGGCACTTCGTACTGCTCGAGCCCTTCCGTCGGCGGCGTCCCCCGGCGCACCACCGCGCCCCGGGCGCCCGACCGGGCCGCCTCGGCCAGGAAGTCGTGGCCGTCGAAGCGCTCGCCGGCCAGCGCCACGAACAGCGTGCCCGGGCCGATGGTCCGGGTGTCGGTGCTGATCGCGTCGTAGGTCGGCCCCGCCCCGCTCTCGCGGGGCTCGAGGCCAAGGGCCCGGCGGACGACGGCGTCGGTCCAGTCGGTCATGACTGGCCTTCAGGGCCTCGAGCACGATGGTCCGCTCGTCGAAGGGAATCTTGCTGGTGCCGATGACCTGGTAGGTCTCGTGCCCCTTGCCGGCCAGCAGCACCGTGTCGCCCGGCCGGCCTGGCGCGAGCGCGAGGCGGATCGCCTCGCCGCGATCGGCCTGCCGGAGGAAGGGACGGCCCCCGATGCCCGGCCACCACCTCGTCCACGATCGCCTCGGGATCCTCGGTGCGCGGATTGTCCGAGGTGACCACCGGCGAGATCGGCGAGCTTCGGCGGCGATCCGGCCCATCACCGGCCGCTTGCCGCGGTCGCGGTCGCCGCCGCAGCCGAACACCACGATCAGCCGGCCGGGAGTGAGCGGCCGCAGGGTCTCGAGCGCGCGCTCCAGCGCGTCGGGGGTGTGGGCGTAGTCGCGGAGCACGACGCAGGGCGCCTCGGTGATCCGCTCCATCCGGCCCGGTACCTGGGGCGCCGCGCAGAGGCCCTCGACGACGGCATCGAACGGCACCCGAGCGCGAGGGCCGCCGCGGCCGCGGCCAGGGCGTTGGAGACATTGAACTCGCCGAGCAGCGGCAGCCGGACTGCGGCCTGCCCCTCGCGGGCCCGCAGGCAGGAACGAGCTGCCGCCGTGGTCCAGCTGGAGCTCGGCCGCGCAGACATCGGCGGCGGGGTCGAGGCCGAAGGTGCAGCCGGGGCCGGTACGGCGGCATCGCGCGCCAGGCCGGGTCGTCGAGATTGACGACCTCGCAGCCTCCCGGGGCCAGGTAGCTGCTCAGCCGGAGCTTGGCCGCGAGGTACGATTCCATCGTGCCGTGATAGTCGAGATGATCCCGGGTCAGGTTGGTGAAGATCACCGGCCGCGAAGCTCAGCCCGTCGAGCCGGCCCTGGTCGAGGCTGTGCGACGAGGTCTCCATCGCCACGTGAGTGACGCCGCGGCGGACCAGCTCGGCGAAGGTCGCCTGCAGGTCGACCGGCCCCGGTGTCGTCAGCGAGCCGGCCGTGGAGGGCACGGCCGCGCCGCTGCCGTCGAAGGCGCCAAGCGTGCCGAGGCTCCCCGCGTGCCCCTCGCCGTTGAGCAGGTGGCGGGTCAGTGCCGTCGTCGTCGTCTTGCCGTTGGTGCCGGTGATGCCCACCAGCGTCAGGCGGGAGGCGGGATCGCCGTACCAGGCCCGGGCCGCCGCGCAGCGCCGCCAGCCGCCCGTCGCTGACGATCATTTCCGGGAGCCCGCTTCCCTGTGACGCCTCGACGACCAGTGCGGCGGCTCCGCGCCGGACCGCCTCGGCCACGAACCGGTGCCCGTCCGACCTGCGAGCCGCGCACCGCGACGTACGCCATCCCCGGGCCCACGGTGCGGCTGTCGGTGCTCACACCGGAGAGCGCCGCGGCGCCCGTGGCCCCCTGCAGGAGCAGGCCCGTCTCCCTGAGGACGCGTTCGAGGCCGGCCAGGTCCCGCGTCATCGTCATTCCGCCCATACCGTCACCGTCGCTCCTGTGGCTGCCGAATCGCCCGCGGCCGGCATCGTGCGGACCACCTTCCCGCTGCCGTGCAACTCCACCTCGAACCCGCGTCGGTGGAGTGCCAGCGCGGCCCGGCGTACCGGAGTGCCGACCGTGGCCGGCACCGGCTCCCTCGGCCGGGCTGGCGGTTCGGCGACGGGAGGCCAGGCCACCACGACCTTGGGCGCCGGTGCCTCGCGCGCGGCCTCGCCGGCCGGTGCCATCGCCTCGCGCCGGGCCGGCCAGGCGTCCCCGGTCGATGGCGATGTGGCGCGCGGCCAGCGCCTCATCCAGCATGTGACGGGTCACCGGCGCGGCCGTCAGGCCTCCATAATACTGGCCGCGTGGGTCGTCGATCTTGACCACGACGGCCAGCTGTGGATCATCGGCGGGAAAGAGCGCGGCGAAGGATGCCGTGTAGGAGCCCTCGACATATCGCCCGTTCTCGAACCGCATGGCCGTCCCGGTCTTGCCGAGCAGGCTGTAGTTGACCAGCTGGGCCTGCTCTCCGGTCCCGCCTTCGCCGACGGCGCCGTGCAGGAAGGCGCGGAGCTGGGCCACGACCTCCGGGCGAGAGCACCCGGCGTACCGGCTCGGGCCGATGCGCGTACAGCAGCTGACCCTCCGGGTCGCGGATCTCCTTCACCAGCGTCGGCGCCAGCAGGACCCCGTCGTTGGCGATCGCGCCGTAGGCCGCCGCCAGCTGCAGCGGGGTGACGGCCAGCTCGTAGCCCATCGCGAGGCTGGGGCCGCTGTACCCCGCCTCCCACCGGTCGGGTCGGTCGAGAGTGCCCCGGGCCTCGAGCGGATACTCGACGGCGGTCGGACTCCCGAATCCGAAGTCGCGCAGCATCTCGTACTGCTGTTCGGCGGAAAGCCGCGCCGAGAACTTCGCCATCGCGATATTGCTCGACACCTGGATCGCCTGGGCCAGCGTCAGGCTGCCGGCGACGGCATGCGCGTCGTGAATGGCACGCGTGCGACCCCTCGCGACCGGCATCAGCCAGGTGCCGTTCTCCGCGAATACCCGGTCGCTCGAATCCACCAGATCGTGGGCCAGGAGGGCCGCCGCCGTGAACAGCTTGGCGGTCGAGCCGGGCTGGAACGGTTCGGTGATCGTCGTCGGCGCGGCCCCCATGTCCTCGCCGGCGTCTCCCCGGAGCGAGGCGAGCGCCAGGATCTCCCCGGTCCGCGGATCGAGGAAGACGACGTCCCCGCCCTTGGCGCTCATCGCCCGGACCGCGTCCTCGAGCCCGCCCTGAGCGATCTCCTGCAATTCGGCGTCGAGCGTCAGCGTGACGTCGGCGCCGGGCACCGGCACCTTCGCCTCACGCGAGGGCGACTCGTACTGGCGCCCCGATCGGTCCTTGAGAACGACCGCCTCGCCGGGAACCCCGGTGAGCAGCGAGTCGAGCGACGACTCGAGTCCGGACAGTCCCCGGCCGCTGTCGCTGTCAAAGGCGCCGATGATCGGTCGCGCGATGTCGCCCGAGGGGTAGAACCGGCGGTAGTCCGGCTCGAAATGCACCCCGGCCACGCCGCGCAGCGGCTGGACCTGGACGGCGGTGTAGGGGCCGTGGAAGTAGAGGTACTTCTTTCCCTCCGCGAAGCCGCGATCGATCTGGCTGCTCGGCACTTCCAGCTGGCGCGAGACCAGCGCGACCAGGGCCCGGCGGTTGGTGACCTGGTCGGGCGCGATCCCGACGTGGTAGAACTCCTGGGTCACGGCCAGCGGCGACCCGGTCCGGTCGAGGAGCGCCCCTCGTCGCGCTGGCAGCTTCACCCGGGTCTGGCGCTGGGTCCTCGCCTCGCCGGCCCACCGGTCGTGCTGGGCGATCTGCAGCTGGGCCGAGCGGCCGAGGACCGCCAGGACGGCCACCAGCAGGCCGATCTCGAGCAGGAGAATGCGCGCCGCCGAACGCGCCATCAGTGTCTCGGCGCCGGCGAGGCCGGGACGGCGAAGAGCACGAACTCGCTGTCTCCCGCCGGGTGGAGCCCCAGCGCCTCCACCCCGTGCTGGCCCAGGTTCTCCCGGCTGGACGCCTCCCGGATCTGCCGCTCGAGCTCGCCCCGGCGGGCGTCGAGGGTGCGATGCTCCAGCCTCAGCCTGCCGAGGCGTTCCGCCGTCCTGATCGCGGAAGTCTGCCGGGTCACCACGAGGCCGGTCACCGCCAGGAACAGCACCAGCCAGAGAAGCACCCAGTGACGGCCCTTCAGGTTCATTCGTTCACCCGGAAGACACGCAGGCGCGCGCTGCGGGCCCGGGGATTGGTAGCGATCTCCGCCTCCCCTGCCACGATCGAGCGGCGGGAGGCGACACCGAGCGCACGGCCCCGGCACACACAGCGCGGGGTCTCCGGGGGACAGACGCAGTCACGTGCCCATTCGCGGAAGAGGTGTTTGACGATCCGGTCCTCGCCCGAATGATAGCTGATCACCGCCAGCCCGCCTCCGGGTGCGAGGGCATCGCGCAACGCCGGCAGCGCCTCCGCCAGCCCCTCGAGCTCATCGTTCACGGCGATGCGGACTGCCTGGAACAGCCGGGCGAAGTCTGCCGGCCCTGAGCGCGGTCCAAGCACCGCCCGGATCGCATTCACCAGATCGTCGCTGGTCGCGAACGCCTGCCGAACGCGGCGCCGTAGAACTTCCCGCGCCAGGGCGGCGGCGCGCCGCTCGTCGCCGTACTCCCGGAAGACCCGCCGCAGTTCCTCTTCCGGCGTGTCATTGAGCCAGCTCGGCGGCCGTGGGCCCGTCGGCGCCCATCCGCATGTCGAGCGGGGCCCCGGGCCGGAAGGTGAATCCACGGGCCTCGGCATCGAGCTGGTGGGAGGAGACGCCGAGGTCGAGGAGGATGAAGTCGGGATGGAAGCGCCGGATCGCCTCGAGAGCGTCGGCGGAGCCGTACGCCGCCTCGAGATAGCGCGATGCCGCTCGATCGCCCAGCCGACGCACGGGCGGCGGCAAGCGCCTCGGGGTCACGATCGATGCCGAGCACCTCGGCGCCCCGGGCCAGGAAGGCCGCGGCGTGTCCTGCCCCGCCCAGAGTGCCGTCCACCACCCGTCGCGCGGCACCTGCCGGCCTCGAGCACCTCCGGCAGCAGCACCGGGACGTGGTAAGAGGCGGGGACGTCGGTCATCGGGGTTCCGGTCGGCAAGGAACGAAAAGGCCCCGTCCGCGGAAGCGAACGGGGCCGGATATCGGCATGGAGCCAGCGGGGCTGACGGGGCTCGAACCCGCGACCTCCGCAGTGACAGTGCGGCACTCTAACCAAGCTGAGCTACAGCCCCTGGCGCAAAGCGGGCGGAATATAGGGGCGGGAGTGGTCGGGTGGTAGCCCCCCGACCCGCCCCATCCTGGTCATCACGGCTTGCAGAAGGCCTTGAGCATCGAGGCGACGCGCGGCTTGTACCCCTCGACGTATTTGAGGTACTTGGCGGCATCCTCGGGCTTGTAGCTGGCCCCGAGCTGGAGCGCCGTGCCGGCTTCCGTCAGGAGCGCCTGCTCCTTGGTGGCGAGGTCGCAGGACTTCTGCTTCTCGGCCTCCGGATCGATCTTCGGCACCTGCTGGAGGACCAGGAGGCCGAGGTAGAAGTTGGAGATCGGCGCCACCTTGCCGGACGGCGTGGCATTGGCAACCGCGCCCCGGAGCAGCGCCAGCGCCTTGTCGGGATCATTCTGGATCAGCGGCAGGGCACCGTTGAGCATCAGGGCGGCCGCGTTTTCCTTCGCGGTCGCGTCTCCCTTGCTCGCTGCGTAGACCTCGAAGGGCAGCGCTTCGTAGCCACGCTTGGCCTGGTTCAGCGCCTGGGAGATTTCGAGGGCCACCGCCACCTGGGTGCTGTCCGCCTTGATCACCCGGTTCGACACGGCGACGGCGCTGTCGAGCGGGCCAGCCAGCGTGTATGCCGTCAGCAGCTGCAGCAGCAATCCCTGGTTGGCGGGGTACTTGTTCACGCCATAGCGGGCCCACTTGAGCAGCCGCACCGTGTCGGGCTGCTGCGAAGCCATGACAGTGATCTTGAGCAGGAACGTGCTGTCCGCCTTGGCCGAATCGTTGGCGACCACCTGCTCGAGCGCGTCCACGGCACCCTTGTAGTCACCCTTGTACACCCGTGCGTTGCTGAGCAGGTCCCAGAGATCAGCATTGGTCGGGTCCAGCTTCAAGCCGTCCAGGGCTGCCTGCTCGGCAGCGTCCGGGCGCTCGTACTTGATGAATTCCTTGAAGGCCTGCTCGCGAAGCGGCTGGTTGGCGGGTGCGACCAGCAGCATCTGCTGCAGCGCCGCGACCGTCCTGGCGGTGTCGTTGGCGAGCTCGTACAGCACGGCCAGCTGGGTCCACGCCGCCAGGCTCAGCTGGTCGCCGGCCACGGCGGCCTGGAGCTGCTTCTCTGCCTCGGCGCTGTCGGCCTTGGTCTTCTTGTCCAGCGCGATCAGGGCGAGACAGTAATGCGCGATGCCGCTGTTGGGCATCGTCTGCAGCGCCTTCTTGGCGAAGCCGATGGCCTTGTCCGGGGCGCTGACCCGCTGGCCCATGCACTCCCGGGAATCGCCCATGCTCTTGACGGCTGGCGACAGGGCGTCGGCCACTGCGGCGCCGAAGGCGGGAAGCGTCGTTCCTGCGGGCTGAGCCATCACGATGGTGTTGCCGGCCTCCTCGTTCAGTCCACCGAACCGGGCGGTGAGGCTGAACTGCCCCCCACTCGCACGGGACAGCGCGGAGCCCACCATGAACCGGGCCTGCTCCGACGTAGCGAAGATCTTCTGGACATTGGGGGGAAGGATTGCGTCAGCCGGATAGCTGAACACCGCAAGGCCGGAGTTCATCTCGGCGCGGGGAATTACGAAGTAACTGGTCCCGACGACCTTTTCCATCCGGACGCGAAGGCCGTCACCGACCTGGACGGCGGCGGCACTGTCCTGGGTCGCGAAGGTGTAGGGCGTGGCGACCAGCAGGCGGGTCGCCGCGCTGGCAGCCGGCTTGGCGGTCGTGCGGCTGGTGGGGATCTGTGCAGTCGCCGGCACCAGTGGGGCCAACGCCAGCAGGGCAAACACCAGACGGGTCAAACGCATTCCAGTTGCCTCCCGAGTTCAAAGCAGTCGTCCGGCCCGATGGACCGGCATGGGCGAAGAGGGATTCGAACCCCCGACATCCTGCGTGTAAAGCAGGCGCTCTGGACCAGCTGAGCTATTCGCCCGTGGGGTCTACAGCGCGATGCCAAGCGGCAGGAGTACGCAGTAGCCGAGCACCAGCAGGGCGGCGGCCCCCGTGGTGCCGCCCAGATGCAGCCACCAGTAGCCGGCGACGATCGCCGCGAGTCCCGCACCGAGGAGCCCGAAATTGCGCCGACCGAAGCGCAACGTCGCTGTCGAAGAAGTAGGCGAAGTGGCCATAGCCGTTGAGTTTAGCGACTCGGTTCCGCCGGGTCAACCGGGTCGCCCTCCGGAGGTATGACCCAGCCCTCATCCAGTGCCGCCCGCCGGGGACGGTCCGCCCGCCGCCGGAGATACATCGCCAGGACAACCACCCCCGCCGCCAGCCCCCAGAACCCCCCGGCCAGGAGCCAGGTCAGCACGTTGTAACGACTGCGAACCGCCTGTTGCCACAACACTTCGAACCGGTCGAGAGTCAGGCCGGTGGTCCGAAGAACAGCCGAATCGAAGTCCGTTCCCCGCTCCAGTTCCGCCACCAGTGCATCCAGCGTGCCCGCCGGATTCCGGCGGGCCAGCTCGAGCACGGCGCTGGTGGCGAGCGCGTAGGCCACGTCCGCGGTACGCTCCGATCCTCGGAGCATCGCATCGAGCCGCCTGAGGCCGGGAGGCTGAACGCCAGCCAGGGCGACGCCCAGGCGGAGCAGCTCGATCCGCTCCCACTCTCCCGCGGCCCACGAGGCGTATCCCTCGTCGAACCAGAGGGGCACCCGGCTGCCTACCGCGTTGTGGAGGGCGAGGTGGGCCAGCTCGTGCCGCAGGGTCTCGGCCGGATCGGGCAGGTCGGCCCGCAGGACAATAGTGCGCGAGTTCGGAAAGGCGAGTCCGACCCCCCACCCGGGAGCCCGTCCGGCGAAGGTCGCCGCCATGGCGGCGGAGTCGGGAAGGAGGATGAGCCGGAGGGGAGCGGTATCGGGCGCGAGGAGTCCGGGCCAGCGATGCGCGTGGTCGGCCTCTTCACCCAGGGCAATGCCGAGGCTGGTACGGTTGTCCGGGGCGATGACCGTCACCCGCCCCACCTGTGTGGTGTCCGGTCTTCCCTGGAGGAAGACCAGCAGGGGGATCAGGCCGGCGCGCCGCGCGGCGGTTCGCCACCAGCCGCGACCGTGTCCAGCATTTCCTTGCACCGCTTGCCCCAGGGGCTGAACTTGTTGGCCTTCCATCCGTCGGTCCACGACTGCCGGGCGCTCTCCTGGTCGCCCGAGAACCACTGCGCCCGGCCCAGCTCGAAATATGCCTCGATCAGGTTGGGTCCGAGTTTCACGGTCTTCTGGAAGAAGGTCTGGGCGTCCTCGTACATCTCGCGTTCCTGGTAGACCAGGCCGAGATAGTAGTGGGCGTAGAGCGTGGCCTTGCGGTCATTGTCGAGGCGGATGGCCTTGGACAGGTGCTCGATCGCCTCGCCGAAGATGCGCTTCTTGAGGCAGATGTAGCCGACGTTGATCCGGGCCAGCGAGTTGGCCGGCTCCCGCATCAGCACCTTGGAGAAGGTGGCGAGCGCGTCGTCGTACTCCTCGTGCAGCATCTGCGCCCAGCCGAGCAGGGACTGCGCCTGGGTGTCGTTGGGCGAGAGCTCGAGGGCCTTGGAGAGCGACTGGATGGCGCCGGCGTAGTCGCCGAGGGAGATGAGGCTCCAGCCCTTCTCGATGAAGGTCGAGGCACCGAGGTGGTCGGCGTGAACCACCGGCCGGGCCCCGGTGAACTGCGGGGCCGGCGCCGATTCCGCCGTGACGGTGACCTGCTTGTAGCGATCGACCAGGCCCCGGATGTCCTCCTTCAGCTGGGTCAGCTCGCGCGAGCGCTCCATCCACCCGCTTGAAGAACCCGATGATGTCGCGCTTGACGGCCTCGCGTTCATTCGCCGTGCCCACCCGGTCGAGCCGGCCGCTCAGTGCCTGGTACTGGGCCCTGAGAGCCGCGACCAGTCCTTCCGGCGTGTCGTCCATCATCCCTCCACGGTGGCCAGCGCCAGCCGCTCCTCGGCACTGAGCAGGCGTGCGGCATTGAGCACCACGATGGTCCGGTTGTCCCGGGCGATGATGCCGGAGATGTACTGGGCCGCGAGTCCCCGGACCATGGGCGGCGGCGGCGTGATCGTCGGCCGCGTCGACCCGCAGCACCTCGACCACCCGGTCGACGACGATGGCGATCCGTTGAGCCTCGAGTTCCAGCACCATGATGCGGGTCTCCTCCCGGACGGCGTCGGGCACCTCGAGGCGCTTGCGCAGATCCACCACCGGGGCCACGCCCCCGGCATACCGGATGATGCCCTCCAGGAAATCGCGGCGACTGGGGCAGCGCCGCGGGCCGCTCGTAGCGGAGGATCCGCTCGACCTGGAAGATGTTGAGGGCGAACTCCTGCGGCCCCACGAGAAAGACCACGAACTGCAGCTCGTCGCCGGCGCTGCTCATGATCGGGTCCCCGCCTCGGCCAGCCGGTCGCGAAGCGTGTTCAGGTTGAGGATCGGCACCAGGTCGTCGCCGCACTGCACGACCGCCAGGGCCCAGGGCATCGTCTCACCGGGCGGCACGGGACGCAGCAGGCCGCCCGTCACCACGTCGGCTTCATCCACCTCGAAACAGACCAGCGCCCCGCCAGCCGCGGCCAGCACGCCGACCCCCGCCCGCTCCAGCGGGCAGGGCTCGGAGGCGAGCAGGGCGCCCAGGTGAAACACGGGCACGAGTCCTCCCTTGGCCGGCGCCACGCCGCGGAGCGACGGCTCCCGCATCGGCACGGTGTGCACCTCGGCGAGGTCGGCCACCTCGATCACGTCCACGAGGCGGAGCCCCACCTGGCGGTGGCCGGCGCGCACCAGGAGAAAGTCGCCGCGCTCGCTCACGGCCGGCGCCAGTGCTGCAGGAGGGCGGTGATGCGCGGGGCGATCTCGTTGAGGGGCAGCACCTGGTCGGCACCCCCGCCCTGCGCCGCCGCCCTGGGCATACCCCAGACCGTGGCACTCGCCTGGTCCTGCGCGATGCCGTAGCCGCCGGCGTCGTGAATGGCACGAAGCCCGATGGCCCCGTCGCGCCCCAGCCCGGTGAGCACCACGCCGATCGCGGCCGGTCCCCAGGCCTGGGCCACCGAATGGAACAGCGGGTCGGCCGAGGGCCGCACCCCCCAGACCGGTGGACTCTGGTCGAGCACCACGTGCGCTTCCGCCGCCCTCGATGACCACGCGCATGTGCCAGTCACCGGGAGCCACGTAGACGGTGTCCGGGCGGACGGTCATCCCCGCGCTCGGCCTCGACCACCGCCAGCTGGCTCATCGCGGCCAGGCGATCGGCCAGGCTGCGCGGTGAACCGCGGCGGCATGTGCTGGGCCACCAGGACCGCGGCCTCCTGGCCCGCCACGCAGATTGCGGAATCAGCTCCGCCAGGGCCCGGGGACCGCCGGTCGAGCTGGCCACGGCGACCACGCACCGGGCCCGTCCCGCCAGCCGGAGCCACGCCGCGGCGGGCCGGCCGCTTGGGCCGGGCCAGCACCGGCAGCCGGTCGATCTGGGCCGCGCGCGCCGCCCGCAGCGCGTCGAGCAGTCGCGGGCCCAGCCGGAGTGCCGCGCCGGGGCCCGGCGCGGCCTCCTTGGCGACCAGCTCGACGGCGCCGAGTTCCAGCGCGCGAATGGTGGCCTCGGAGCCCGGCCCGGCGTAGGCGCTGACCACCACGATCGGGCGGGGCGACTCCGACATGATGTAGCCGATCGCGCCGAGCCCGTCGAACTCGGGCATCTGCAGGTCCATCGTCACCAGATCGGGCTTGAGCTCGTGGACCTGCCGGACGCCCTTCCATTCCATTGGCGGCGGTCCCGACGACCTCGAATTCGCCGGAGCCGCCGAGGATGTCGGTGATCATCCGGCGGTACAGGGCGCTGTCGTCCACCACGAGGACCGTCGGACGATCAGAGGATGTGTTCACCGTGGGCCACAGACCGGACGTGAATCCTTCCCTCGCCCACGACGAACCGGACCGAACGTCCGAAATCGCCGCCGACCGATTCGCCGGTGATGGGAATGCCGTGGGCGTTGAGCACCTCGCGGCTGGCCACGAGGTTGCGCTCGCCCATCTGGATCGAGCCCGGCGGCGCCAGGTTGGCGAACATCGAGGCGCCGCCGACCAGCCGGGCGGTGAGCCGCCGCCGGTCGGCGCCCAGCTGCCGCCATTTCGGCCAGCAGCGCGGGAATCGCCGTCTGGGGAAACTTGGCCGGCTGGTCCACCGCCTTGCGGCCGAGCGAGGGCGAAGGGAGCAGGACGTGCGCCAGCCCGCCCACCTTGGCGGTGGCGTCGTAGAGGGCGATGCCGACGCAGCTGCCGAGCCCCAGGGTGACGAGAATCCCGTCCTCCCGCGCCGCCCGGAAGTCGGCCACGCGCACGATGGTTTCCTGGCCCATCAGGTCCCCTTCCGGTAGAGACGCTCCCGGGCATCGAGCAGCTCGAGGCGGGTCCGCGCGGGACCGAAGATGGTTTCGACCTTGCCGAGGAGGAGGAATCCCCCCGGACGCAGGGCGTCGTAAAACGTCTGCATCAGTCGCTCCTGGCCGGCCCGGTCGAAGTAGATGATCACGTTGCGGCAGATGATCAGGTCGTAAGGCGGATTGGGCGCCGGATCACGGAGCAGGTCCTGGCGGAGGATCCGCACCCGCTCGCGCAGGCGCTCCCGCACCCGGAACTGCCCATCGGCCTCCTCCTCGCACCAGCGCGCGATGATGTCCGGCGGCGCCTCGCTCATCGCGCTGGCGGGATACCGGGCGTCGCTGGCCCGCTCCAGCGACTCCCGGTCGATGTCGGTGGCGTCGATGCGTCAGCCGGTCGAGCCAGGCCAGGTGTCCCATCGCCTGGAGCGCCTCGGCGAAGACCATCGCGAGGGTGTACGGCTCCTCGCCCGAGGCGCACCCGGCGCTCCAGACCCGGACCGGTGCGCTGCCGGGCGAAGAGCGCCGGAACGACGTGCCTGGTCACCGCCTGCCAGGCTTCGGGGTTGCGGTAGAACTTGGTGACGTTGATGGTCAGGACGTCGACCAGTCGCTGCAATTCCTCCGGCGCATCGCGGAGCCTGACCAGGAACTCGTCGTAGGTGTGCACCCCGCAGGCCCGCATCCGCACCGCGATCCGGCGCCGCAGGCACTTGTCCTTGTAGCGGTCGAGCGCCATCCCGGCCGAGGACGACACATACCGGGCCAGGCGGTCGAAGCTGGCCTCGTCGCCCGGGTTCACTCCGGCCCCCCCAGGGTGTCGAGGTTGGCCCGGGCCAGCTGGTGGCCGGGGTTGAGCTCGGTGGCCCGCTGCCAGCAGTCCGCGCCCGCTCCCTGTCCCGCCGCTTGTAGGCGATGTTGCCCAGCTTGAAGTAGAGATCGTCACCCAGTTCCGGATTCAGCTTGGCGGCGCGCTCGTACGCGTCGAGCGCCTCGTCGTACAGCCCGTCCCGGTAGTGCAGGTCGCCCAGGTTCTTGAAGACCTGGGGCAGCGAGGGGTCTTCGGCGACGGCGGCCTTGAGCAGCCCCTCGGCGCCCGCCAGGTCGCCGCCGAGCTCGAGCAGGCAGGCGAGATTGTTGCGCAGCACGGCGCTGGAGGAATAGGCCTGGACCGCCTCGCGCCCCAGGGCGAGGGCCTGGTCGATTTCACCGGCGGCCGCGGCGGCGAGCATGGCGGCCCAGTACCAGAGCGCCGGACGGAGTCCGCTCGCCGAGCAGCTCGCGGGCCCGGGCCAGGCGGCCCTGCGCCACGACCGGGTCGTTGCGCTTGAGCGCCGCGATGCCCCAGGCAGTCATCGGCCGCGCGTCGTCGCGAGCACGGCTCGCCGCCTCGCCATACACCGTCTCGGCCTCGCTGCAGCCGGCCGAGCTGTTCCAGCGCGAAGGCCAGGTTGTGCAGCACCGCGGGCCGCGCCCCGCTGCGCTCCTGGGCCGACTTGAGCGCCTCCACCGCATCGGCCCAGCGCGCCTGCCTGAGCGCGATGAGCCCGAGGTAGAACGGCGGCGCTCGCCTCGGCGGGCCGGAGCTCGGCGACCCGGCGGAATTCGCGCAGCGCCTCGTCGAACATGCCGGTCTTGTAGAAGGCGATGCCGAGGTTGCGGTGCTCGGTCACCCGGGCGTCGGTGACCCTGGGTTCCGACCTTGGCGACGGAGGTCCCGACCCGCTTGCACGAAGCCGGCGGTGATCAACCCGTACAGCGCCTTGCCCACCTCGAATTCGACCAGCCCCGACTCGTCGATGACCTGCTGCACATCGCGCTTGCCGTCGAGCAGGCCGAGCAGCCGCTGCTGGGCTGGCCGAGAGCTCCGCGTCGGAGCCTTCGATCCGGAGGCGGTCCACCTCGAAGATCAGGTCGAAGGAGGGGATCTTCTTCTCGATCTGGCTCCACTCGTCCACCCGCCGGGCCCCCTCGAGCAGCAGCGACTCGGGATTGATGGCGACCAGGAAGTCCTGCTGCTCCGGCCGGACCCCGGCCTCGAAGTTGAACGTGCCCGAGGTCCAGGTGAAGAGGTAGTAGACCGCCTCCTCGATCTGGAGCCGCATGTATTCCTCGAGCTCGTCGCGGGCGATGATCCCCATGCCGAGCAGGATCTCGCCCAGCTTCTTGTCGCGGCGCTCCCCCTGGAGCCGGATCGCCTCCTCGAGCTGCTCGGGCGTCAGCCGGCCGTTCTTGACCAGCAGGTCGCCGAGCCGGTCGCGGCGGTTGACGATGCTGGCGTAGCTGATCCGGCCCTCGTCGAAGAAGATGTAGCCGAAGTTCTGCCGGTCGGCGACGGCCAGGCACCCGGTCCGCTTGCCCAGCGCGAGGAGCTGGAGCACGTCGGGAAGGCTGGCTTCCTTGAGGCTGCCCTTGATCGCCATCTCAGCGCAGCTCCTCGATCATCCGGTCCACCGAGTCGGGCCAGTCCCAGACCACCTTTTCGCGGCTCTTGATCCCGGCCAGCGGAGTCACCACGCCGCTGGTGCGGGTGCCGACGGAGCGCCGCGGAGCCTGCGGCGGGCGCCCCCTCGAGAATCCGCCGGGCCAGGGCCGCGGAGGGTGCGACCTGCTGGGCCTCGGCGGCGTTGAGCACCCGCTGCACCAGGCCCTGGAGGGCGCGCACCGAGTCCACCGCGCCGGCCGGCGAGGTAGGTGGCCAGGGCCTCGGTCTCCGCCGGATCCGTGCCCGCTCCGATCATCCGGTGCGACGACCGCCAGGCGGACCTCGCGGTCGGGCGAGGGCAGCTCGACGACCAGCCCTCCCTCGAGCCGGGTGAGCAGCCGGGCGTCGATCCCCTTGAGCTCGGACAGCGGCGACACGCAGGTGAAGGCCAGCTGGCGTCCGCTCTCGACCAGGAGATTGAACAGCCAGAACAGTTCCTCCTGGGTGCGCTCCTTGCCCGCCAGCAGCTGGATGTCGTCCAGCAGCAGCGCGGTGACCCGGCGATACCGCGCCCGCCACCAGTTCACCCGGTCCTTCTCGATCGCCTTGATCAGCTCGTCGGTGAAGTCGCTGGTCTCCAGGCAGGCGACGACCGCGTCGGGCCGGGCCGCGAGCTCGTTGCCGAGAGCGTGGAGGAAATGGGTCTTGCCGACGCCGGGCTCGCCGACGAAGACCACCGGGTTGTAGGCGGCGCCGGGACGGGCCACCACGTCGTGGATGGCCCGCAGAGCGAGCCGGGTGCCGCTGCCTTCGGCCAGGTCGGCCAGCAGCCAGTGCTGACTCGGCCCGGGCGGAGGGAGCGTGCCCTGCCTGGCCTGGTCCACCTGCTTCTGAGCGGCCTCGACGCTGTCGGGATCGCGGAAGACGCTGTTGCCGGCCAGGGCCGGCTCGAGCTCCGCCGCCTCGGCCTCGAGCAGCTTGAGTCGCTCGATGTCGCCCACGAATTCGCGCAGGACCGATTCCGGATCGACCGGGGTTTCCTGGTTGAGCAGATTCACCAGCCGCTGGACCCGGTACCCCTCCCCTTCCCAGGCCTGCATCGCCTCGGCCACACGGGCCCGCCATGCCTCGACCTGCTGGCCGACCGCCATGGAGACCTCGTTCAGGAAGGAGCCGAATTCATCGTCCGGACGGGACCGGTGCGGCCTGCGCCGCCAGGGAGGGCACGGCGGTGGAGGGGGTCGCCGGCCGGGTTCGGCTGGCCCAGCACGGCGAGCGCCTGCTGGGGATCGAGCGGAGCCTCGTTGACCGCCTGGAGGGCGACGAGACGGTTGAGCGCGCCGATCAGCTCCCGCACGCTCACGTGTCCCATCCCGGCCACCGTCTCCAGGACTGAAGGCGCAAACGTGGTGCCCCGGTCCTCGGCCTGGCGCCGGAGAATCGCGATCCGGGTCTCGAAATCGGGAGGCGCGATGTCGATGACCAGTCCGCCGGCGAAGCGCTGGATCAGGCGCTCATCGAGCGCTTCGATCTCGGAGGGGGCCCGGTCGCTGGTCAGCACGATCTGCCGCCCGGCGGAGAGCATCGCGTTGGTCACCCGCAGCAGCTCGGCCTGCATCTCGCGCCGGTGGGTCAGGAACTGGACGTCGTCCAGCAGCAGGAGGTCGATCTCGGTGAAGCGGCGCCGGTAGGCGTCGCCCTGCCCGGCGGCGATGGCGGCGTGGAAGGTCTCGACGAAATCGTCGAGCGTGAGGTACTCGACCCGGAGATTCGGATTGATGGCCGCGGCCGCGTGGCCCACCGCCATCTGCAGGTGGGTCTTGCCCAGCCCGGACCCGCCGTAGATGAACAGCGGGTTGTAGACCGCGCCGGGATTCTCGCTCACGGCGCGGGCCGCCGTGGCGGCGAGCCGGTTGGCGGCGCCCACGACGAATGACTCGAACCGGTAGCGCGGATTGAGCGGAGTGGTCACCCGACCGTTCCTCCGGCGGCCAGCCGCTTGAGCACCAGCTCGGAGACCGATCGGAGGGTCTCGAACACGCCCGGTGCCGCGGATCGCATCGGCCGGGAAGCTCTTCAGGTCGCGGAAATTCAGCGTGTCGTCCAGCTCGCTCGGTGGTGAGGATCAGGTCGCGCGGGAGGTCCTGCTTGTTGTACTGCAGCACCACCGGGAACTGGCGCACGTCCACGCCCTGCTGCAGCAGGTTCTCCTGCAGATTCTGCAGGCTCTCCAGGTTGTCGTCCTGGCGCCGGGCCTGGCTGTCGGCCACGAACACCACGCCATCGGTGCCCTGCAGCACCAGCTTCCGGGTGGCGTTGTAGTAGACCTGCCCCGGCACGGTGTAGAGCTGGAAGCGGGTGGTGAAGCCCGAGATGACGCCGAGGTCGAGCGGCAGGAAATCGAAGAAGAGGGTGCGGTCGGTCTGGGTGGCGAGCGAGACCATCCGGCCGCGGCGGCTCTCGGGCACCCGGCCGTAGATGTAGTGCAGGTTCGTCGTCTTGCCCGACCGTCCCGGGCCGTAATAGACGATCTTGCAGGTGATTTCGCGGGTCGTGAAGTTCACGAGCGACATCGGTCTCACCGTCCGAAGAGCGAACGCAGGCTCGCGTTCAGCTCGCGTTCGAAGTCCGCGGCGAGCACTTCCCGCCGCTCGGTGACCTGGGGGGCGGCGGTCGCCAGCTCCTCCACCATCCGGTCGAAGAAGTACTGCACCACGCCGAGCTTGGTCTCGGCCCCGAAGACCACCAGCCCGACCCAGCGCGTGGTGGGCAGGGTGATCTGGGCCAGGAAGTGGGAGCGCGCGCCGCCCTGGTGGACCAGCACCCGGAACTCCGGCCATCCCATCAGCACGGCGATTTCCTGTGACGACGCCATGATTCCGGCGCCCAGCGCCGCGGCCGACATGACGTCGAGCGCCCGCGCGAACCCGTGCTGCGCCACGACCTGGCCGGCGCTGGTCATCAGCAGGGTGAGCTCCGGCGAGGCGTCATCCACGAACGTGCGAAGCGGTGCCTCGACCCATCCCTCGATG
Source organism: uncultured Gemmatimonadales bacterium (assembly GCA_963724265.1). Lineage (GTDB taxonomy): Bacteria > Gemmatimonadota > Gemmatimonadetes > Gemmatimonadales > GWC2-71-9 > DATEHG01. Next base: position 355,627 of record CAVRTU010000005.1, on the reverse strand, counting down.
GTCCGCATCAGGCAATTCGCTCCGCGATCTTGAGCAGCTCGAGCCGGGCCAGTCCCACCGGGGTCTGCGGGCCGGCCAGGAGAGCGAGGAGCATCTCGCCCGGCACCCGCGCGACCAGGATGCTGCCGCTCTCGGCGTGGAGCTGGAGGCAGCGCACGTTGCCGCGGCCGAGGACCGTCCGAGAGCGCGTTGGCCCGGTCCACCAGGCTCGCCACCAGCGCGGCGGCGCCGACGCTCCGGACGTCGTCGGTCAGCGCCTCGGCGACGATGACGCCGTCCTCCCCCGACAGGAGGATGGCGCCGCGTACCCCGCGGATGCGGACCAGCGGCTCGAGCGTCGCCTGGAGGTCGGGCATCAGGCCTCCTCTCCCAGCCACTGCCGCGCCGCCCGCGCCGCCCGCTCGGCGGTGAGCGTGATCTGGCCGATCGGCTGGTTCACTTCCTGGATTTCGGCCAGCACCGTGCGATCGGTGGGGGCGACCAGGCAGGCGAGCATGGCATCGGACTCGATGACCAGGGTCCGCCAGGCACCCATCGCGAGCTGCTCGGCCATCCGGCGCACCTCATGCGCCACCGCCTCCGCCTCGATCGCCGCCCGCTCCGACACATCCTCACCGGTCCAGGTGACCACCTCACCCGCCAGACGGAGCCCGCCCCGCTCGACCAGGAGCCGTTGGCCGACCGCCCCCTGCACCGATCCGAACGGCGACGGCCGGGTCGGATCCACCAGCCCCGCAGGGACGACCATCTCCACCGGCGCCGGCAGATCCGCAGGGGCCGCGGCGACCGGAACGGATGGAGGCGCGTACGGAACGGGCCCGGCCCGGTAGGACTCGCCGACGATTTCGTGGAGCCGGTCGATGGCCGTCCGCAGGCCTTCGTCTCCCGGGGCCTGGTGGAAGGCGGCCTCGAGGTGACCCAGGGCATTGGCGTGATCCCCGGCGCGATAGAACAGGAAGCCCAGCCCCTTGAGCGCCCCGAGATTGCGGGGGTCGAGCTTGAGCGCCATGTCCCACTCGTCGAAGGCGTGCTCGTAGTCCTGGCGATCGGCCAGGATCGCGGGCATAGAGATCGTGGGCGGCGGGAAGGTGGGGATACCGCTGCAGCCCGCTGAGGACGACCTTCTGCGCCGCATCGAGCTGGCCCTTGCGCCGCAGGGCTTCGGCCAGCTCGAGGAACACCAGGCTGCCCGGATCGGCGGCGACTTGCGCCGTCAACGCGCGGATGTCCTCACTCATGGGCGCTCCGCAATCCGACGTCGAGGGTGAGTACCGCCTGGCGCATCCGGTCCACCACCGGGGACTGGGCCTCCTCCTCCGGCGGCTTGGGGGCGAGCAGGCTCCACCGCTCCCAGATCTCGCCGGCCTCGCGGAACCGGCCCGCCGCGGCGAGGGCATAGCCGTAATACCGCAGAGGCGCCGCGGCCGACCGGGTCGAGTTCGCGCCGCGTGCCAGAGCGCTCCCACCGCCTCGTCGTAGCGCCCCGAGGCGAGCAGCGCCCGGCCGTGGACCAGGTAGGCCAGCGCCTGGTGCTCGTGGGCGGCCACCGCCGACTCCGCCGCCGCCGAGCGCCGCGGTGAAATCGCCCGCGACCATGTGGGCCTCGGCCTCCCCGATGCAGGAATGGCCAGCCCGCCCGCCGCCGGATCGACCGAGCGCCGCGACCGCGGGATCCTCCAGCACAATAATCCCGGCGCTGGCCAGTCCGAAGAGCGTCTTGCGCCACGTCGAACTCCGGCCGGCCGAGCGACGAGGCGAGCGCCCGCACGTCGCGGCTGCCGTCGACGACGCCGAGCAGCTCCCACTCGTCGGGCAGCAGGTCGAGCGACCCGGCGGCGTCGGTCGCTGGGGCGAAGCTGGGCACGATGCCGAGGTGCGGGATCTTCTTCTCGATCCGGGACCACTCGTCGATGCGCCGGGCGGCCTCCATGAGCAGGAAGCCGGTCGGGGTGCGGATCAGCGCCTCGGAGGGCGCGCCCGCGACGGAGCCGTCCTGGAAGGAGAAGTACCCCTCCGACCAGCTCATCAGCTCGAAGACGACTTCCTCGGCCTGGCGCCGGACCTGCTTGGTGAGTTCCCGCTCGGAGATGGCCCGATGGAGACGAGGATCTCGCCCAGGCGCCGGGCGTCGCCCGGCCTGCTGCATGGCGCGGGCGCGGGTCAGGTCGGCCTCCGCCGATCTTGCCCGAGCGGAGCAGCATGGTGCCGAGCGGGTGGGGATTGCTGTCGATCGCGGCGCCGACCACGCTGCCCTGCTCGAAGTACACCGTGCCCTGGTTCTGGCGCAGCTCGGAGGTGACCCGGAGGATCCCCGTCTTCTGGCTCAGGTCGAGCAGCTGGAAGACGTCGTGGATCCCCAGTTCCTTGAGCGGGCCCTCGATGGCCATGGCTCAGCCCGCCTGCGGGGTGAAGATGTGACGGAGGTCGCGGGCCGAGCGGGCCTGGCTCCGGGCCTGCGGGGCCCAGGGACCCGAGGGATCGACATGCACGGCGCGATCCCAGGCGTCGATCGCCGCGGCGTACTGCCGCATCTTGGCCCGGGTGACGCCGAGGTGGTACAGCGCCGCGGCGTGGTCGGCCTCGAAGCGGAGGATGCGCTCGAAGGCCTCGAGCGCCCGATCGGGCCGCCCGTCCTCGAGCAGGCAGCGGCCCAGCAGGTGCAGCGCGTCGAGGTCCCAGGGATCGGCGGAGAGCACGTCCACCAGCAGGACCACCGCGGCCGCGGCCGACTCGGACCGCCGGACCAGGTCGGCCAGCGCCAGCGCCGCCTCCATGAAGGTCGGCAGCAGGTCGAGCGCCCGCCCGTAGGCGACCCGCGCACCGACCCAATTCTCCCGTTGCTCCTCGAGGCGGCCCAGTTCCACCCAGACCTGGGCCACCGCGGGGTCGAGCTGCAGCGCCGCCTGGTAGCTCTCGATGGCCGCGATAATGTCACCCAGCTGCGAGGTGGCGCGGGCGTGGAGCTGCAGCAGCTCGGCCCGCCCCGGGGCCAGCACCTGGGCCTGGCGCAGCGGCTCGAGCGCTCCCGAGGGATCGCCGGCAGCCAACCGGCTGCGGGCCGCGGCCACCAGGACATCCACCTCCCCATGCCCCTCCTGCACCAGCTCGTCGGCCAGGGGGGCCGCCTCGATTCCACGGTCGAGCGCGAGCAGCGACTGGATCTCGCCCAGCCTGGCCTCGGTGAGCCGGGGTTCGATCGAGCGCGCCTCCCGGAACCGCTCGAGGGCCTCGCCGTGGAGGCCGCGCCTGGAGTAGAGCTGCCCCTGCAGGGCAAGCCCGCGGGCCCTGGGTGCCCCGCGCTGCAGGGCCCGGTCGAGCTCGGCCGCCGCCTGTTCGAGCAGGCCCTTCGCGATGCAGTCGGCGGCGATGGCCAGCGTGTCCTCGCCGCTCCGGGCCGTCTCGGCGGGGATCGGCTCGGGGGCCAGCTCGTCGAAGATCCGGTCGAGCAGCCGGGTGTCGAGGGTGAAGTCGTCGCCCATCTCGGCGGCGTGCACGTCGGCCGAGATCTGCGGCACGATGGCGATCGTGGGGTTCTCGAACTGGAGATCGATCGTCAGGGCGTACTTCTGCGGGATGTAGTACGGCTCGAGCTCGAGGGCCCGCTTGGTCTCGCGCAGCGCGCCGTCGAAATCGCCGAGGTGGCTGAGCGTGAAGCTCAGGTTGTAGTGGGCCGCGGCGTGGGAGGCGTCGGCGTCGACCGCGCGGGAGAAGGCGTTGCGGGCATCGGCGTAGCGCTTGAGCTCCACCAGCACCATCCCGATGCCGTTCCAGGCCACGCTCTCGGCGGCGCGATCGCCCAGCGCCTGGCGATAGGCCTCGAGCGCATCCTGGAAGCGGCGGCGATGGAAGAGCAGCAGGCCGTAGTTGAGCCGCGCGCCGGACAGGCCGGGCCGGAGGCGCAGCGCCTGGCGGAAGGCCTCGAGCGCGGGCTCGGGATCGGTGTCCTGGGCCACGAGGACACCGAGGTTGTTCCAGGCCAGCGTGTAGGCGGAGTCGAGGGCCAGCGCCTTGCGATAGGACTCCTCGGCGGCGGTCTTCCGCCCCGACTGGTGCAGGCAGACGCCGCGTTCGTTCCAGATCTTGGGCGAATCGGGCGCCTCCCGGGTCAGCTCCTCGTAGAGGGCGAGCGCCGCCGGCAGGTCGCGCCGGAGCAGGTGCACCTCGGCCGTGGCCTGGAGCACCAGGCGGCGGTCCTCCCCGGCGTCGAGGGCCAGCCGGTACTCGCGCAGCGCCTCGACGTAGTAGCCCTTCTGCCGGAAGGCGAGGCCGAGATTGTAGTGGGCCAGCGCCCCGCCCTCGGCGATTCCCGGCCGGGCCCCCTCGGCCACCTTCTGCAGCTCGCGGCTGATGCGGCCGCCCTCCCGCCGCGGCAGCAGCGAGAGATTGCTCTGGGCGCGGGCCAGGGTGGGATTGAGCTGGATGGCGCGCTTGGTAGCGGCGCGGGCGGCGTCGTGGTCGCCCAGGTCGCCGTAGACGAACGCCAGCAGGTAGTGGGCGTCGGCGTGGTCGGGATTGCGGCGCCACGACCTGCTCGAGCACCTGGCGCGCCTGGTCGGCCATGCCGCGGTTGTAGAGCACCTCGCCGTAGTGGAACAGGGTGACCGGGCCGCCCGGGTCGCGGGCGACCGCGCGCCGCAGATAGTCCTCCGCCGCCTCGAGCCGTCCCCGTGCCTTCTCGGCCATGCCGCAGCTGGACCAGGGCGGCGACGTCATCGGGGTGGCGCTGGAGCAGGGTCTCGAACTCGGCGATTGCCTCGCCGTGATGGCCCAGCGAGGCGTGGGTGCGGGCCAGCTCCCAGCGCGCGTCGCGGTCGTCGGGACGGCGCCGGAGCCGCTCGTGCAGCTCGGCGACCCGGCGGTCGTAGTAGCCGTTGGCGTGGTAGGCGATCTCGAGGTTGGCCTGCGCGACCTGCATCTTGGGGTCGAGCTCGAGGGCGCGCAGGAACTGGGTGATGGCCTCGGCCACCAGCCCCTTCTGGTAGTACAAGACGCCGAGGTTGTTGTGGGCCCCGGCGTCGGACGGATCGATGCGGCGGGCGAACGAGCGGAGGACGGCGAGATCGCGCTCGGAGAGTGCGGGAGCGCTCACGGCGGGCTCAAGTCAGGCGGATGGCGTCGAAGATGACCCGGAGCGACGCCACGTCCGGCAGCAGCAGGAAGTGGCCGGTGAGGTTGAGGTTGCGGTCCTCCAGCAGGAACTCGGTCTCGACGCAGAACACGAAGTCGCGGGCGTAGCCGAAATTCATGTAGGTCGAGGTCAGCACGGCGCCGCAGAGGTCGATGGCGAGGCTGGGCACCGAGGGCACCAGCATCATCCCCATGAAGTCGCTGAGCGCGTTGAGGTAGGCGCTGCTCAGGATGTTGCCGACCTCCTTGAGGCCGGACTGCTCCATGGCGCGCGAACTCCTTGGTGGTCCCCAGCGGGCGTCGCAGCAGGATGTCGCAGAGCTGGCGGGCGCTGGCCTCGGGGAAGAGCAGCAGGGTGCGGCCGGTCAGGTCGCCCATCATGTGCATGAGTACCGCGGCGACGACGTCGTCCGCCTTGCCCAGGACCTCGGGCACCTCCTCCAGGCGGGTGATGTTCACCTCGGGGACCGTGATCATGATGGTGCGGTTGGTGAGCTGGGACAGCGCCGTGGCGGCGTGACCCGCCCCGATGTTGGCCACCTCGCGGAGAGCGTCCTGCTGCAGCGCGTGCAAGTCGCGAACGTCGTCCATGGCAGCTCCTCAGACCAGCGCCGCGGGGTCCAGGATCAGCACCGGCGCCCCGTCGCCGAGTATCGTCGCGCCGCTGAAGATGGGAAGCATCCCCTTCGGCCCGTCGAACGACTCCACCACGATTTCCTGCTGTCCCACCAGCGCGTCCACCACCAGGGCGGAGCGCCGTCCGCCCACGTCCAGGATGATCGTCGGGCGCCGCCCGTCGGTCCGCCGGGGGCCGACCCCCAGCCGCTCCCGGAGGTGCACCGTCGGGATGACCTCGTCGCGGAGCAGCGAGCGTCTCCCGGCCCTGCACCGCCGTCGTCTGGGCGGCGTTGAACTCCATCGTTTCGGCCACGCTGGTCAGCGGCACCGCGTAGCGCTCCTCGCCGACCCGGGCCAGCAGGGCCCGCAGGATCGCCAGGGTCGTGGGCAGCCGGAGAGTGAACGCCGTGCCCTTGCCCTTCTCCGACTCGATCTGGACCGAGCCGCCCAGCGCGCGGACCCGCGAGACGACGGCGTCCATCCCCATGCCGCGCCCCGAGACGTCGGTCACCGCCGCGGCGGTCGTGAAGCCCGGCCGGGTCAGGACCTTGAGCAAGAGGTCATCGCTCAGCTCGGTGGTGTTGCCTTCGACCACGCCCTCGGCCTTGGCCTTCTTGAGCACCTTGGCGCGGTCGATGCCCTGCCCGTCGTCCTCGACCCGGATGGCGACGTTGGATCGGTCCCGGCTCGCCGTCAGCCGGATGCTGCGCCTCGGCCGACTTCTTGTGCTTCTTGCGGTCGGCCGGGGACTCGATCCCGTGGTCCACCGCGTTGCGCAGCAGGTGGAGCAGCGGCTCGCCCAGCTCGTCGAGCAGGGCCCGGTCGAGCTCGATCTCTTCGCCCTCGACCTCGAACGCCACCCGCTTGCCCAGCTGGCGCGACAGGTCGCGCACCACCCGCGGAAACCGGTCGAAGACCTGCCAGACCGGCGTCATCCGCGCCTGGATGATCTCGGTCTGCATCTCGGCGACCACCCGGGCGATCCGCGAGCCGACCGCCTGGAGCTCGGGACTCGCGTCGCGCGCCACCAGCTCGGCCAGGCGTCCCTTGGCCACCACCAGCTCGCCGACCTGGTTCATCAGCGCGTCGAGCCGGCGGAGGTCCACCCGGATCTGCCTGGTGCGCTGGGCCGCGTCGGCCGCTCCGGGAGCGGCGCCGGCCCGCGGCTCGGGAGCCGATTCGTCGCCCACCTCGACCGCGTCGACGTCACCGGCGGCGAGGATCGCCTGGCGCACCGCCTCGTCGGATTCGCCGGCTGTCGAGGCGGAACGCGAACCGGCCGTCGAAGTCCTCCTGCTCGAACACCGCCGGCGGCGGGCCGGACCGAGCCGACCTTGCCCAGCGTCTCCGCCTTGCGGAGCGCGATCAGCGCCCGGGCCCCGCGCATCTGCGCGCGCCGGGCGGATGGTGACCCGCACCGCGCGGCCCGCCTGCCCGAGCACCGGCTCCGGCGCCTTGGCGGGGATGGCCCAGCTGCCGGTCGGCTGGGTGGCCACCGCCGCGTGGTCGAGATCGGCCAGCAGCCCGCTTGAAGTCGAGCTGGGCATCGTTGCCCGCGATCGCCTCGCCGACGCCCGCCTCCAGCGCATCCACGATCGCGAACAGCAGGTCGTGCAGCTCGTGGGTGGCGGCGCCGGGGTCGCTCCGCAGCACGTCGAGCAGGTTCTCCGCCCGGTGGGCCAGCTCGGTGAGGTTGCCGTACCCCATCGCCGCGGCCATGCCCTTGAAGGTGTGCATGGCGCGGAAGATCCCGACCACCGGCTCGGTCGCGCGCGGGTCGCGCTCCCAGTCGAGCAGCAGCTGGCTGCAGGCGCCGAGGTGCTCCCGGCTCTCCGTCTGGAAGAGGGCGGCGTACCTCGACAGGTCCATCGGCGTCAGCCGAGGATCCGCTGCACCGCCTCGAGCACGCGGGAGGGCTGGAAGGGCTTCACCACGAAGTCCTTGGCGCCCGCCTGGACCGCCTCGACCACCAGCGCCTGCTGCCCCATGGCGCTGCACATCAGCACCTTGGCGTCGGGATCCACCTTGCAGATCTCGCGGACCGCCTCGATGCCGCCCATGTCCGGCATCACGATGTCCATGGTGACCAGGTCGGGCTTGAGCTCTTTGTACCGGTCGACGGCCTCCCGCCCGGTTTCAGCCTCGCCGATGACCTCGAAGCCGGCCGTGGTCAGGATGTCGCTGATCATCGTCCGCATGAAGATGGCGTCGTCGCAGACCAGGACTGTGTGGCTCACGCACCCCTCCGGCGATGGGACTCGAGTGATTCTGGGGCGGCTCAGCCGCCCACCAGCGGGGCGACCAGCGCCCCGGGATCCAGCACGATGAAGACGCGATTGCCGTAGCGGCCGACGGCGCTGGCCAGGGCGGGATCGACCCCCGGCAGCTGGTCGGCGGGCGACAGGTCCGCGGTGGCAAGGTCGACCATGTCGAGCACCTCGTCGACCTCGAGGCCCACCGCCCGGCCTTCCAGCGCCAGGACGAGGACCGAGTGCTCGCCGCCCGTCGAGGCGGGCCGGTGGAGCACCGTCGTCCCCCGGGCGACCGTCAGCAGCGACCCCCGGACGTTGATCAGTCCTTCGATCGCGTCGGGAGCCCCCGGGATCCTGGTCGCGGCCTGCGCGGGAATGATCTCCCGGACGGTGTCGACCGGCAGGGCGCAGCACAGGTCGGCGACCTGGAAGACCACGAGCCGGACCCGGGAGGAATCAGCCATATCCTTTAAAGAAACCAAGATACCGAAGGTAATCCGTATCAGCAACGGGAATCGAGCCCGCCGCGACGCTGAGCAGCAGAGGCGTCAGGTCGTCCGGCCAGGGGGAGAAGAATTCGACCGGCCGGCCGTCCGCCGGATGGCGAAAAGCGAGGTGGGCGGCATGCAGCGCCTGCCGGGGTGCCAGGCGCTCGAGCTGCTCGGCGCGGGTCCGGGCGGAGCCCGAAATCCGGCGGCTGCCGCCGGCACCGTAGACCGGATCCCCGATGATCGGATGGCCGATGTGGGCCAGGTGCACCCGGACCTGGTGGGTGCGCCCGGTGTGCAGCTCCAGCCGGACCAGGTCGGCGACATCGAACCGGGCGATGACATGCGCATCGGTCCGGGCCACCCGCCCGGTCTCCCGGACCGCCATCCGCTTGCGGTCCTTCTCGTGCCGGGCGATCGGCGCCTCGATGCTGAGCGGGCTCTGGTCGAGGTGACCCCAGGCCAGCGCGGCGTAGTGCCGCGTGACCCTCCGCGCGGCCAGGGCAGCGTTCAGCCGGCGGTGCGCCAGGTCGGTCTTGGCCACGACCATGAGGCCCGAGGTATCCCGGTCCAGCCGGTGCACGATTCCCGGCCGCCCCTCAGCCCCTCCGGCCAGCGTGGTGCCCCGCGCGACGAGGGCATTCACCAGGGTGTCCTGCCAGTGCCCCGGCGCGGGGTGGACCACGAGGCCCGGCGGGCTTGTCGATGACCGCGAGATGCTCATCCTCGTACACGATGACGAGCGCAATGTGGGCCGGCTGCAGGGTGCGGGGCGGTTCCTGGTCGGGAAACTCGATCGCCAGCTCTTCGCCGTGGACGAGGTGGCGTGAGGCCCGCGCCACCGACGCCGTTGACCCGGACGCACTTGGCGGCGACCAGGCGGGCGGCCTGGGTGCGGGAGAGCTGCAGCTGGTCGGCGAGAAAGCGGTCGATCCGCTCGGTGGCGGCGGGCAGCACGGCGAGCCGGAGCGGCTCGGCCACGGAGGCCCCTAGACCGGGGTGGCGGACTGGGATCCGGCGGCTTCGGCCTCGGCCGCATCGGCGCGGCGGGCGTCCTCACGCCAGAGCGAAATGGCCAGCGCGACGGCACCGCAGCTGACTGCCATGTCCGCCACGTTGAAGGTGGGCCAGCGCATGGAGCCGACGCCGACGTCGAGGAAGTCAACGACGCCCTGCGGGCTGCGCAGCCGGTCCACCAGGTTGCCGAAGGCCCCGCCGCAGACCGCGCCCAGCGCCAGCTGGCGGAACCGGTCGCCCCGCTGTCCGTCGGAGGACATCCGGTTGAGCACGATCACGGCCACGACCGCGATGAGCGAGGAAGATCCAGCGGGAGTAGGGCCCCACGTTGAGGCCGAAGGCGGCCCCGGGATTGTAGACCAGGCGGAGCTGGACCCAGTCGCCCATGACCGGAAGCCCCGCCGAGTGCAGCAGGTGAGCTTCCGCCAGCAGCTTGGTCAGGAAGTCGAGGACCACCACCGAGGCGGCGGTGACCCAGAACAGCCGGCGTTCAGCGCCGCTTGCCATCCTCTTCCTTTTCCTTGCACTTGATGCAGAGCCGGGCGTGGGGCAGCGCGTCGAGCCGCTCGAAGGTGATCTCGTCGCCGCAGGTGTGGCAGTGCCCGAACTGGTCCGGCGAGGCATAGAGCCGGCGCAGCGCCTCGTTGACGTGCCAGAGATAGCGGCCCTCCTGCGAAGCGAAGAGGAACTGCTTCTCCCGCTCCATCGCGTCGGTGCCCTGGTCTGCCATGTGGAAGGAGTAGGAGCAGAGGTCGCCGTCGGCGCCCTGCAGGGTGCTGTTGAAGGACTCGTCGTAGTAGCCGAGTTCCTTCATGACGCGGGCCCGCTCCTCGAGGAGCCGCTTTTCCAAATGGGTCAGATTCTTCTTGTTCATCCCGTCCCGTTCCGTGTCAGGCCGGCGATTGGCCGGCCGCGAGTTGCCGAACCGCGATGGTCACCGACTGACCATCGAGTTCGAAGACCTGTTCCCGATCGGCGCCGTCGAGGCCGCCGCCAACCTCGAAGCTTCGCGCCAGCGTCTCGCCGGCGATGAACTCCGCGTGCTCCCGGGCGGACTCGGCTACTGCGCCGTCGGCCCGGACCGCCAGGGCGATCCGCGCCGAGTAGTCGTAGCCGGCCTCCTTGCGCAGGCGCTGGACGAGGTGCACCAGCTCCCGGGCCAGCTCCCTCGCGCTTCAGTTCCGGGGAGAGCGACGGGTCGAGGGCGACCACGTAGGGCCCGTCGCTCTGCACCAGCCAGTCGGTGGTGACTTCCCGCTCCACGACTACATCCTCGGAAAGATAAGTGATTTGCATCCCGTCCACCTCCAGGCCGGCCGACCCGCCCGATTCCAGCAACCGAAGCTGGTCCGGGGTGAGCCGCTGGGCCGCCGCCGCCACGGCCGGCGTCTGCTTCCCGTAGCGCTTGCCGAGGGTCCGGAAATTGGGCTTGGGCCGGAGCCGGACCAGCTCGGTATCGGAGGTGACCACCTCGACCCGCTTGACGTTGACCTCCTGCCGCAGGGTATCCAGCAGCTGGTCGAGGCGGGGTCCCCGGACCGCAGCCGGCACCGCGACCTGCATCCGGGCCAGTGGCTGCCGCACCTTGAGGTCGGAACCGCGTGCGGCGCGCGCCAGCGAGGCCAGTCGCCGGATCGCGTCCATCGCCGAGTCGAGGGCCGCGTCACGCCTGCCCCCGCTGACCGGGAACCCCGCGAGGTGCACCGAGGTTCCCGCGAGGGCGCGGTGAAGCCAGTCGGCCAGGAACGGCGCCGCCGGCGCGAGCAGGCGGCTCACCGTCGCGAGGGCCTCGTGCAGCGTGGCCACGGCGGCCGGATCGGCCTCGTGATCGGGGGCCCAGAATCGGGACCGGTTGGCCCGCACGTACCAGTTGGAGAGATCGTCGACCACGAAATCCATCAGCGCCCGGACTCCGGCGGTGACGTCGTACTGCTCCCAGGCGGCCGTGACCGCCTCGGTAGCCGCGTCGAGGCGAGAGAGCACCCAGCGGTCGGCCAGGGTGGCCTCGCCCCGGGGCGCTGCCGGGGGTCCAGCTGCCCGAATAGGCGGCGAAAAAGGTATAGCTGTTCCGCAGGGTATTGAGGAATCCGCCCGCGGACTCCGGAATGCCGCGGCGATCGAAGCGCTTGGGCAGCCAGACCTGGCTCGACGCCAGCAGGTAGAGCCGGACCAGGTCGGCCCCGAACTCGCGCACCATGTCCCAGGGATCGACGACGTTGCCCTTGGTCTTCGACATCTTCTGGCCCTCGGAGTCGAGGACCAGCTCGTTGACGATCACGTTGCGGTAGGCGGGGCTGTCAAAGGCCGCCGTCGCGATGGCCAGCAGCGAATAGAACCAGCCGCGGGTCTGGTCCACGCCCTCGCAGATGTAGTCCGCCGGGAAGTGGGCCGTGAACTCCGCCTCGTGCTCGAAGGGGTAGTGCCACTGGGCGTAGGGCATCGACCCCGAGTCGAACCAGGTGTCGATCACCTCGGGCGCCCGGAGCATCTCGCCGCCGCAGGCGCAGCGCCAGCGGTAGGCGTCGATGTACGGCTTGTGGGGGTCGAAGTCCGGCGGCAGCGGCCGGCCCCAGCGCTGCGCCAGCTGCTGGTAGCTGCCGATCACCTCGACGTGCGCCGGGTCCCCGTCGCAGACCCAGACCGGCAGGGGCGTGCCCCAGTAGCGGTCGCGGGAGAGGGCCCAGTCCACGTTGTTCTCCAGCCACTCGCCGAAGCGCCCGGCGCCGACCTCGGGCGGGTGCCAGCCCGACCTGGGCGTTGATGTCCAGCATCCGCTGCTTGACCGCCGTGGTCCGGACGAACCACGAATCGCGGGCGTAGTAGATCAGCTTGCTGCGGCAGCGCCAGCAGAAGGGGTAGTCGTGCTCGTGCTGCTCGGTCTTGAGCCAGCGGCCGTCGGCCTTGAGCCGGCGGATGATGGTCTCGTTGGTCTCGTCGGCGGTGACCAGCTTCCCCTCGAGCTCGGGCCAGGTGGTTCCCTGGAAGGTGCCGTCCGGCGCCACCGGGCGGACCAGGGCGAGGTCGTGCAGCTGCCCCATCGAGTAGTCGTCGGCGCCGAAGGCCGGCGCCATGTGCACGATGCCGGAACCGTCCTCGGAGGTCACGAACTCCGCGGCGATCACGACTCGCGACGCCTTGTCCTCCGGCAGCGGCACGACCTCGAGGGGGCGTTCGTACCGGAGGCCGACCAGCTCCCTCCCCCGCAGCGCCCCGCGACCGACGCCGTGGCGGGCGCGCCCTCGAGGGTGAGGTGCAGGAGGTCCGCCAGCGCCCGCATCCGGCCTTCGGCGACGACCAGCTTGCGACCCTTGAAATCACCCGCATTGGGAGTGAGGACGACGTACTCCATTTCCGGATGGACCGCCGCCGCCACGTTGCTCGGCAGGGTCCAGGGCGTGGTGGTCCAGACCACGAGTTCCCGGCCGCTGCCGTCGGTGAGCGGGAAGGTCACGTAGACCGACCGGTCCTTCACCTTGTCGTAGCCGAGCGAGAGTTCGTGGCTCGACAGCACCGTGCCGCAGCGGGGGCAATAGGGGAGCACCCGGTGCCCGCGGTAGAGGAGCCCCCTCTCGAAGAGCCGGCCCAGCAGCCACCAGACCGATTCGACGTACTCGTTGCTGTACGTGATGTAGGGGTGCTCGTAGTCCAGCCAGTAGCCGATCCGGTCGGAGAGCTGTTCCCAGTCCGCCTTGTAGGTGAAGACGCTCTCGCGGCAGAGGGCGTTGAATTTCTCGACCCCGAATTCCTCGATCGCCTTCTTGCCGTTGAGCTTGAGCTGCTTCTCGACCTCGATCTCGACCGGCAGGCCGTGGGTGTCCCACCCCGCGATGCGGGTGACCTGGCGGCCCTGCATCGCGCGGAACCGGCAGATCAGGTCCTTGATGGTCCGCGAAAAGACGTGATGAATGCCGGGCCGCCCGTTGGCGGTGGGCGGTCCCTCGAAGAAGACGAACGGCGTGCCGTGCCTGGTCTGCTCCAGCGTCTGCCGGAACAGCCCTTCGGCCGACCACTTCTCCAGCAGTTCGCGTTCGAGTTCGTCGGCGGTACGGGGGGGCCAGGCGGCGAAGGCCATTAGGCGAGGCGCTCCGCAAGGCGGGTCACCAGGCGGGTCAGCTGCGGTTCGGCCCGGGCGGCGGTGGCGATGATCCGCGCGATGTCGGCCGGCTCGAGGGCATCGGGAAGGCACTGGTCGGTCACGATCGAGAGACCCAGCACCTTCATCCCTTCGTGCACCGCGACGATCACCTCCGGCACGGTGGACATCCCGACCACGTCGGCGCCGATCGTTCGGAGCATGCGGTATTCGGCGCGGGTCTCGAGGTTCGGGCCCGGGCACCGCGACGTAGACCCCTTCGCGGAGCACGATCCGCTCCTCCAGCGCGATCGATCGGGCCAGGGCGCGCAGGTCCCTGTCGTACGGCTCGGACATGTCCGGAAAGCGCGGGCCCAGGCGTTCGTCGTTGGGGCCGATCAGGGGATTGTCGCCCAGCAGGTTGATGTGGTCGCTGAGGAGGACCAGGTCGCCGGGGGCCCAGAGCGGGTTCATCCCGCCGCAGGCATTGGAGACCAGCAGTACCGGGGCACCCAGCGCATGGAGCACCCGCACCGGGAAGGTCACCTGCTGGAGCGAGTACCCCTCGTAGCGATGGAAGCGGCCCTGCATGGCGACGACCCGGCGTCCGCCCAGTGTCCCGAGCAGGAGCCGGCCGGCGTGGGTCTCGACGGTGGACAGCGGGAAGCCGGGGATGTCCGCGTAGGCGATCTCGGTACTCACCTTGCATCTCGTCGGCCAGGCCGCCGAGCCCCGTCCCCAGGATGACCGCCGCCTCCGGCACCAGCGGCGAGCGGGAGCGCACCACGGCCGCGGCGGCCTGTACCTGTTCCCACAGGCCCGACGCCGGCCGGCTCATGCCTGGCGCTTGAGGAGCAGCTCGGTCTGGACCTGGTGCATGACCTGGCTGTGGACCTGGTAGCCCTCGACCTCCCCGAGGTGGCGCTCGAGGAGGGCGCGGAAGTTGGCGAGATAGGTTGCGAACTGCCGGTGCAGCGTCTCGAACCGCTCGCGCAGCCCCTGCTCGTCCTGCTGGGCCTGGGCCACGATCCGCAGCCCCTCGGCGCGGGCCTCCCGCAGCATGAGTTCGGCCTCGTGCTCGGCGGCGGCCCGGGAGTCCTCGCGCAGCTGCTGGGCGGCGACCAGGGCCTCGTTCATCGCCCGTTCCCGCTCGCGGAACGCCTTGAGCTGTTCCTGGCCGCCCCTGACCCGCTCCTCGAGCTGGGTCCGCTCGCGCAGCAGCCGCTCCAGTTCCTCGGAGACCCGCTGCTTGAACTCATCCACCTGGTGCCGGTCGTAGCCGCGGAACTCGCGGTCGAATACCTGGCTCCGCGCTTCGTGCGGCGTGAGCTGAAATGCCTGTTCGTCCGTCATGGGTGACGCTCTCCAAACAGCAGGGTACCTAGCCGAACCATCGTCGCGCCTTCTTCGACGGCGACGAGATAGTCGCCCGACATGCCCATCGACAACTCGGGGAGGACCGCCCCCGAGGCAGCGCACCGGTCGCGCAACTCGCGCAGCCGCCGGAAGGCGTCGCGCTGGCGCTCGGGATCCTCGGCCAGCTCCGCCATGGTCATCAATCCGCGGAGATCGAGCGCGTCGAGCTGTCCGACCGCCTGCACCAGGGCCTCGAGGCCGTCGGGTTCCACTCCGCCCTTCTGGGGCTCCCCGGAGCAGTTGACCTGGACCAGCACCGCCTGACGCCGCCCCGGCGGCATCCGCCGGGCGAGCTCGACCGCCAGGTCGGCGCGATCGACCGAATGAATCAGGGCGAACCGGCCGGCGGCGTGCCGGGCCTTGTTCTTCTGCAGGGTGCCGATCAGGTGCCACTCCACCGGCACATCGGTGAGCGCGTCCTGCTTGGCCAGCGCCTCCTGCACCCTGTTCTCGCCGACGGCATCGAGTCCCGCCGCCACCGCCTCGCGCACCGCCTCCGGCCCGTGCGTCTTGGTGACCGCGACGATCCTGACCGGATGGGTCCACCCCCGCCGTGCCTGGTGCTCGGCGATCAGCGCCCGCACACGGGCGATGCGATCGACCAGCCCCGGGTAGAACATGGCGGCCAAATCTAAGCCCGCCAACGAGTCAGATGAAGGGAGTGCGGCCGCCCGGGAGGGGTGAGGATCAGCGGAGGGGCGCGCCGGACCCGGCGGAATCGGGATTCAGCAGGCGGAGCCGCAGGGCGGTCAGGGCCTCGTCCATCGCCAGGCTCGGGGCCAGCTTCGCCGCACGCTCCAGATTGGCAATCGACTTCTCCGTCTCGCCCGCCCGGTCGTAGTGATCCGCCAGCCGGGTGAACGGGAGGGAGAGGTTGCCGGCGATGCCCCGCGCCGTGGGGTCGAGTCCCCCGGCACCACGGCTCAGCAGGTCGGCGTAGCGATAGACGTTCCAGGCCAGCGTCTCGGTGGCCGCGACATCCAGCGGCGCCCCGAGGACGTACGAGGGATCGACCCCGGGCGCGGTGCTGTCGATCGGCGCGGGCTCGAGGGCGAACCCCATCCCCCGCTGGATCACGTTGCGGTTGAGGCCGGCGAAATTGCCTCCCGCGGTCAGGGCCCACACGATCGGCCGCCGGCCGAGGTTCTGCTGGAGCACCCGGACGACGAGGATGTCATTGGTGTAGAAGACCGTCCGCGCGGGATAGGTCACCCGCATCGGACCGATCTGGACCGGCAGCGACTCCGAGAGCATCGTCGGGTGGGCCGACTCGATCTCGCCGTCGGTCATCGTGTGCAGCGGCCAGTCCGGCTTGACTGGGTGCCGGCCCTGCCAGTAGGCGGGCGCTGCCGCCTCGTCGAACTCGCCGGGGGGACGGTCGCGGAGCTGCCGCATGTACCAGTCGGTCTGGGCCAGCGCCAGGCAGACGACCGTCACATCCTGCCGGACTCCGGCGACCTCCTGGGCCCACCAGAGAGGAAAGGTGTCGTTGTCGCCGTAGGTGAAGAGCACTCCGTAGGGGGGCACGGAGTTGAGCAGGTCGTAGGCGAAGTCCCCGGGCAGGCGCGCGTCGGCGCCGTGCCGGCGGCTGGCCGCGGTGAAATTGAGGAGGAAGGGCAGCGCGGCAATGCCGAACACCGAGGCGGAGAGCGCGCGCGAGGAAGGCCGCCGCTCGAGCACCCGGCGGGCCAGGGCGGTCAGTCCGAACCCCGCCCACCAGCCCCACAGGATGTAGCTCACGACGAAGAAGTAGTCGCGCTCACGGACCTCGTGCTGATTGGCTGTCGGGATACAGATCGCGGGCCAGGCTGTAGCCGAACTTGAAGTTCATGTACAGCATCAGCACCAGTCCGGTGGTCAGGAAGAGCGTGAAGCAGAGCCACCACGCGGCCCGGTCGGTCCGGCGCTGGAGCAGCAGTCCGTGGAGCCCGAGCCAGCCGAAGAGCAGGGTCGCCCCGGTCCGCCAGGGCAGCATGCCCTTCCCCGCCGGGATCCCTCCCGGCACGCCATTGGCCCACTGCCAGTCGAAGTACTGCAGGTAGTTGATCAGCTGGAGCCAGAGAATGCGCAGGGTGCGGCCCGGGTTGTTCGGCCCGTGCAGCACCGTCGGATCGTCGAGCGGCGTGCGGACGGGATACTGCGCGCGCCGGATCACCAGGAGGAGCGAGTGCCAGTTATCGGGCTGGGCCTCGTTGAGCGGTGGATGCTGGCCGGAGCGGAGGTAGAGAAAGAAGTAGGTGGTGATCCCGAAGACGGCGAGGGCCACTCCCAGCAGGCCGAACGCCGGCGAGCCCGAGACGACGGCGAAGACCACGGCGGCGGCGCAGAGCACCCCCCCCAGGATCGAGAGCGGCGCGCTGCCGAGCCCCATCCCGATCAGCAGCGCCCAGGTGCCGGCCACGACGGCCACCTCGGCCCACTCGCGCCGCCGCACCACCGAGTCCGGGGCGGCCTCCGTTCGCAGCGTGGCCCAGAGGAACATCACGACGGCCGGCCCGACCAGCAGGGCCAGGAGGTGGTTGCCGATCGACAGCCCCGCGATGTAGAGGATGAGCAGCAGCATGTTGGCCGCGGGCCCGCCGCTCCGCCGCCGCTGGCGCCAGACCAGGCAGAGCCACGCCGTCAGCGCGATGGTCGCGCCCGCGACCGCGTAGACCTCGGTCTCGTTGGAGTTCTGCCACTGCGTGAAGGTGAAGGCGCCGATCAGTGTCGCGGCGAGGGCGCCGCCGTTCCGGACCAGCGCTCCCTCGCGCGGCGGGAGGTCGCTGGTCGCCGGCCCCAGCGACTCGTACGCGACGAGGAAGAGGAAGCCGGCGCCCATGGCGCTGAGCAGCGCGCTCAGCAGGTTGGTCCGGATGGCGTACTCGCCGATCGGCACCAGAGCGGCCCAGAGGTGGGCGATCAGCACGAAGAGCGGTGTCCCCGGCGGGTGCGGGATGCCCAGGGTGCGGGTGGCGGCGATGAACTCCCCGGCGTCCCAGAAGGTGACCGAGGGCGCCAGCGTGACGAGGTAGCCGGCCAGGACGAGGCCGGCGACTGCGGCCGCCGCGCGATACGGAGGCGAACCAGCGGTCGCGGTCAAGCCGGAGGGCCTTCCCTCGTGGCATGGGCCACGGCCAGCGCATCACGCGCGACCGCGACGTCGTGCACCCGGAAGAGCCGGGCGCCACGCTCGTAGGCCACGACGCAGGCGGCCGCCGTGGCCACGTCCCGCTCGGCCACGCCTCTGCCCGTGGCCGCGCCGAGAAATCGCTTGCGTGAGGGGCCGACGAGCACGGGCCGACCCAGCGGACGCAGCGCCGCGAGGCCATCCAGCAGCGCGAGGCTCTGGTCCGCCGTCTTCGCGAATCCGAGCCCCGGATCGATCGCGATCCGCTCGGCGGCGACACCACCCTTGGTGGCGTGCTCGAGCGCGGCTCCCAGCTCCGCCACGACCGCCGCCGTGACATCGCCGGCATAATCCGCGTGGACATCGCTGGAGATCTCGGACAGCGGGCCGCGTGAGTGCATGAGAATGACCCCCGCCCCGGCCGCCGCGACGACGCCCGCCATCGCAGGGTCGAGGCGGAATCCGGATACGTCATTGACGATGGCTGCGCCCGCCTGCGAGCGCCGCACGCGCGACCGCCGACTTGACGGTATCCACGCTCAGCAGGAGCGAGGGGTGCCGGCCGACCAGCGTCTCGACCAGGGGAAGGACCCGGCCGAGTTCCTCCGCCTCGGTCACCGGCTGCCGGGTGGTGGGCCGGGTGGACTCTCCGCCGATGTCGAGGATCCCGGCCCCGTCCTCGAGCATCCGTTCCGCCTGGGCCAGGGCCGCCGCCGGGGCCACGAAGCGGCCGCCGTCACTGAAGCTGTCGGGAGTGACGTTCAGGATGCCGACGAGGACTGGAGCGGAGAGCGAGACGGCCCCGCGGGCGGTCACCCACTCGGTGACCGGATCCGGAGGCAGGGCGAGTCCGAGACGATAGCAGAGGTCGGCGAGTTCGGGAGGCTGGACCCAGGGTCGGGCCAGCGCACCCAGGCGGGCAAACGATCCGGCCAGGATCGCCCAGTCCGTCCCGGTGATGACATCCAGCCCCAGCTTGCCGGCCTGGCGGACCAGCGCCTCGAGTGCCTCGGCTGTCACCCCATCGAAGCGGACAGCAAAAGGGCCGAGACCCGTCGAAGCGGTCCCGGCCATTGTGCTGTCCCACCCATGGGCGAGCAGGGTGTCCCGCACCGCCCGCGGCGAATGGATCGCCAGCGGGGTGACGATCACGCGCCGGCGGGCTTGGCCGGCGGCGCGCCGAGGATCGAGGGAACCGCGGTCGAATCGGGACGCGCTGGCGGCGGCGGGGGCGGCGGCGCGGCCGGTCCGGCCTGGGAGTGACTCGACAGCTCGAGGGGCGGCAGGGTTCTGCCCTCGCGCAGGACCTGGATGTCCTCGCCATCGACTGTCTCCCGCTCCAGCAGGGAGGCAGCCAGCCGGTCGAGCAGGTCGCGGTGCTCATCGAGAATCGTCCGGGCCCGGGCCCACGCCTCATCCAGCAGCCGCTTGATCTCGTCGTCCACCATCTCGGCGGTTCGTTCCGACACCTCGCGGCGAGTGCCGAATTCGCGACCCAGGAAGATCTCCTGCTCCCGGTCGCCCACGGCCATGAGCCCGACCCGTTCGCTCATGCCGAACTGGGTCACCATCCGCCGGGCGATCGCCGTGGCCTGCTCGATGTCGCTCCCGGCACCCGGTGGTGACCTTTTCGGGTCCGAAGATCATCTCCTCCGCAACCCGGCCGCCGAAGCTGATGGCCAGGCGGCCAATCAGGAACTCCTTGGTCAGGCCGTAGCGGTCCTTCTCGGGCAGCGAGGTCATGAGGCCGAGGGCGCGGCCCCGGGGCACGATCGTGACCTTGTGGATCGGGTCGGCGCCCGGGGTGTACAGCGAGACCACCGAGTGGCCGGCCTCGTGGTACGCGGTCAGGCGACGATCCTCATCCGACAGCAGCAGGCTCCGCCGCTCGATGCCCAGCATCACCTTGTCGCGGGCCTCCTCGAAGTCCGACATGTCGACCAGCGACTTGTTGCGCCGGGCCGCGAGCACCGCGGCCTCGTTGACGAGATTGGCCAGGTCGGCGCCGGTCAGCCCGGGCGTGCCCTTGGCCAGGATCTCCAGCTTGACGTCGGAGGCGAGCGGGATCTTCCGCGAGTGAACGCGGAGAATTCCTTCGCGGCCGCGGACGTCGGGCGCGTCGACCACGATCGTGCGGTCGAACCGCCCCGGCCGGAGCAGCGCGGGGTCGAGCACGTCGGGGCGGTTGGTCGCGGCGATCAGGATGACGCCCTCGTTGGACTCGAAGCCGTCCATCTCGACCAGCAGCTGGTTCAGGGTCTGCTCCCGCTCGTCGTGCCCGCCGCCGAGACCGGCGCCGCGGTGGCGCCCCACGGCGTCGATCTCATCGATGAAGATGATGCAGGGCGCGTGGGCCTTGCCCTGCTCGAAGAGGTCGCGGACCCGGCTGGCGCCCACGCCGACGAACATCTCGACGAAGTCGGAGCCCGACATCGAGAAGAAGGGCCGCCCCGCCTCGCCGGCCACGGCCCGGGCCAGCAGCGTCTTGCCGGTGCCGGGAGGGCCGACCAGCAGGGCGCCCTTGGGCAGGCGGCCGCCCAGCCGGGTGAACTTCTGCGGGTCCTTGAGGAACTCGATGATCTCCTGCAGCTCGACCTTGGCCTCGTCGGCACCCGCCACGTCGGCGAAGGTGACCTTGGGCGTGTCGCCGGTCAGCAGCTTGGCCTTCGACTTCCCGAACGTGAAGGCGCGGTTGCCACCGGCCTGCATCTGGCGGAGGAGGAAGAGCCAGAGCCCGATGATCACGATCCACGGCAAGCGCGGCCAGGATGAAGCTGGCGATCCCGACCTTGGGCTCCTTGGCGGAGATCGGCACCCCGGCCTTCTCGAGGTCGCCCAGGAACTGCTCGCTGTTGGCGATGGGGAGCAGGACCGTGAAGCCCTTGGCGGCGCGGCCGTCCTGGGTGATGGGCGCCCGGAACTCACCCTCGAGCTGCTTGCCGTCGTAGACCACGACGGACGCCACGTTGCCGGCCTCGAGCTGCTGCTTGAAGCCGGAGTAGGTGAACTCCTGCACGGTGCTCCGCTGACGGCCCATCATCTGGAAGAGGGCCACGGCCACGACGGCGACGAGCAGCCAGAGCGCGAGGTTCTTGCTCAGGCTGCCCCAGCTGGGCCGGGGAGGACGCGGAGTTGGAAGACGATCAGCCATTCAGCTCAATGCCCCGATGAACGGGAGATGTCGGAACTCTTCCGCCCGGTCCAGGCCGTACCCGACCAGGAACAGGGGCGGTGCGTCGAATCCGATCCACCGGATTTCGGCGGGCGGATTCTCGGCCACGTGCTTGTCGAGCAGGGCGCAGATCGCCAGACTGCGCGGACCCCTTGCCCGGAGCATGTCCACCAGGCGGGCCAGCGTCCTGCCCGTATCAATTATATCCTCGACGAGCAGAATATGTCGGCCGGCCAGGGAAACGGCCGGGTCGTAGAGCAGCCGGACGTGCCCGCTGGAGACCGTTTCCGGGCCGTAGGAGCTGGCCACCAGGAAGTCCACCTGGAGCGGCCGCCGGATCTGGCGGACCAGGTCCGCCATGAAGATGAAGCCGCCCTTGAGCAGACCCAGCACCAGCAGCTCGCCCTCCGGGTAGGCCGCCGTGATCTCCCGGCCCAGCTCCGCCACCCGTCGTGCGATGGTCGCCTCGTCGTAGATGACGCGGGTGACTTCCCCCTCGGACATCAGGCGGGCGGCCTCAGCGTCCACGGGCTTCCACCCGCAGGGCCAGGGCGCCGGGCTCGGGAAGCAGGTCGTCGGACCGGCAGACACCCGGCACCCAGACGACCCGTCCCACCGCCTCGACCACCGGCCACCCGGTCCGCCGCGACCGCGGGACGCGGGCCTCCTGGAAGCAGCGGACGACCAGCCGCCGGCCCCTGCCCCGCAGCGGCCGGATCCGCTCACCGGCGAGCCACCCCCGGACGGTCATCGCCTCAGGGATGAACCAGGCGGCCATGGCGTCGCGGGCCTGCTGGACGGGAGCCGCTTCGAGTCGCCAGTCCAGCTGCCACTCGGTGCCCCAGATGCCGGAACCGGCGGAGCCGTGGATCTCGAGCGGCGCCAGCCCGCCGGCGGTGCCTTCCCGGACCAGCCTGATCCGGTCAAAGGCGCGCTCCGCCCGCCACCCCTCCCCCAGCTGCACGGCCGAGCCGCTGGATCCGGTACGGACCAGCCCCATGACGGCGCTCGCACGCGTCGCTCCGATGGTGATTCCCACTCGGCGGCCGGCGGCAGCAATCACCCGGATCGCGAGCGGGCCGTCCCAGGCCAGGAGCCCCGCCACGGCAAGCGGAGCCTCCCTGGGCTTCGGGCCGCCAGTCGAGGGCGGCCGTGGTGCGCAGCAGCTGATCCCAGCCCGTGCGATCCGCCGCCGCCTGCCGGGAGAGGCGGAGCAGGTCCTCCTCCACCTCGGGCAGCCGTCCGCGCAGCACCGGCAGGAGTTCGTGGCGAAGCCAGTTCCGCAGGAACCGCGAATCGCGATTGGCCGGATCATCCCAGAAGGCGAGACCACGCTCCCGGGCATGTTCCTCGAGCTCCGCCCGGCGGAACGGCAGGAGCGGCCGCACCAGCGCCCCGTCACGGTCGGCCATGGCGGCGAGGCCGGCAGGACCGGAGCCCTTGAGCGCGCGCATCAGGACGGTTTCGACCTGGTCGTCGGCGTGATGCGCCGCGATGATCCACTCGGCACCGCGCTCCCGCCGGACCCGTTCGAGAAAAGCGTACCGTGCCTCGCGGGCCACCGTTTCGGTGGCCGCCGCGCCCAGCCCGAGCTGGCCGATCTCGACCTTGAGCCCCGCCGCCGCGGCAAGTTCGCGGACCCGGCCGGCCACCTCGGCGCTGTCGGGGTGGATGCCGTGGTCGGCGTGGGCCACGACGAGATCCAGCCGGTGGTGCTCCGCGGTGGCGAGCAGCAGGTCGAGCAGGACGCGCGAATCGTTCCCCCCGCTCACCGCGACAACGGCGCGGCAATCGTGGAGGCCGAGTTCGGCCATTCTGGCGGCGAAGCGATCGACCAGAGACATGCCTGGAAGATAATGGCCGAAGCAATCTTCTGGTCGGCGAGGCAGAGCTTCCCTACGGCTTGGCGGGTGCGGCCCCCTGGGTGAAGTCGCCAGCCTTGACCACGGTCACCTTGGCCGGGTCGAGGTAGCGCCGCATGACGGCCACGATCTGGTCCGGCGTCAGCGCCGCCACCCGCTTCTCGATGCCGGCGTCGAAGGACAGGGTGCGGCCCAGGAAGAGGTTGCTGGCCAGTGCTCCCGCGAGGGAGGCGTCCTGCGAGCGCTCCACCGCGGCGTTCTGCAGCCACCCCTGCTTGGCGTTGGCGACTTCGGCGGGGGTGAAGCCGTCCTTGAGCGCCCGGTCGATCTCCTCGCGGAGCGCAGTCTCGACCCGGCCGGCATTGACGGGAGCGTAAATCGCATAGGCTCCCCACTGCCCCGACTTGTCGAGCGGCCGGGCGGTGAAGAACGAGCCGACCCCGTAGCTGGCGCCCTCCTTCTGCCGGATCCGGTCGGCCAGGCGCGAACTGAGGTTGCCCCCGCCGAGCATGTAGTCTCCCATGACCATGGCGGGATAGTCCGGGTCGTCATCCTGCATCGGCATGTTTTCGCCTGCCAGGAGAAAGGCGTTCGCCTTGTCCGGCGTATCGATGGTGATCTCGCTCGCCGCCACGTCGTCGTAGGTGAACGGAATGCGGACGAAGGGCGTGCTGCTCTTCCAGGCGCCGAACAGCGACCCGACGAGATCGCCGACTTGCCTGGCGTCGAAGTCCCCCACCACTGCCATTTGCGCATTCGACGCCCCGTAGAATTCGGCGTAGAACTGGCGGGCCTGGTCGACGGTGGCCGCCGTGTAGTCCGCCACCTGTTCGTCGGTCGTGGGGGTGTAACGCGGGTCGCCCTTGGGGGCCGGGTTCATGTACCGGCTGAACGCGATCTGGCCCTGGGCGATCGGGTCGGACTTCTGCGACTCGAGCGCCGCCAGGTTCTCCTGCTGCAGCTCGCCGAACTCCTTGGTGTCGAAGGCCGGCTCCCGGAGGACCTCGCCCAGGAGGGTGAGCGCCTCGAGGAGGTTGGGCCGGGTGGATTCCATCCGGATCTGGGCCCCGGTGGGGGAACCGCTGATCGCCAGCGTCGTCTTCAGGCGATCGAGCTCATCCTTGATCTGCTGGCGCGTGCGGGTGCGCGTTCCGCGAAGGAGCATGTCGGCCGCCAGGTCCGCCGACGTCGCCTTGCCCTGCAGGGCCTCGCGGGTGCCGAACCGGAGGGTCATCCGGACGTTGACCGTCTGGCCCCTCGTCTGCTTGGGCAGCAGGGCCAGCTTCATCCCGTCAGGCAGGGTGCTGACCGTGGTGCGCGCGTCAATGTTGGCGGGCGAGGGATCGAAGGCCTCGCCCACGGTCCGTGCCGTGTCGCCCTTGTAGTCCTTGACCAGCAGCGCCACGTCGGGCGTGGGCGGGATCTCGGCGCGGTCGGGCTTCTCGGTGGGGAGGAATTCACCCCACGTGGCGTTCGAGGGCTTGAGATACGCCGCCGCTACCCGGGAGACGTCCCCGGCGGTGACGGCCTTGATCCGGTCGCGGTTGAGGAAGAGGAGGCGCCAGTCGCCGATCGACACCCACTTGGTCAGCGAGAGCGCCGCCTGCTCGGAGTTGTTGAGGGTCAGGTCGATGCGCTTGAGCATCCCGGCCTTGGCCCGCTCCACCTCATCGGGAGTCGCCGGCGTCGCGAGGATGCCCGCAATGGCCTCCGCCATCGCTGCCCGGGCCACCGGGAGCGAGTCCTCCTTGCGGACCGTGGCCGAGGCGACGAGAGTGCCCGGTTCCCGGAACTGGTTGGCATAGGCCGAGACGGTGGCGGCTTTGCCGGCCTGGACCAGTCCCTGGTAGAGCCGGCCCGACGGGGCGTCGCCCAGGACGTGGGCCAGGACGTCCACCGCCGCGAACTCGGAATCGGCCCCCGACGGCGTGTGGTAGGCGACGGTCACCACCTGCACGTCGCCCACCCGGCGCAGGGTGACATACCGTTCGCCGTCCTGCACCGGCTCCCGGGTGTAGGTCGGATAGATCTTGAGAACTCCGCCGCGGTCAGGCCGCGGAATGCGGCCGAACTTCTGGACCACGAGTTGGAGCGCCCGCTTGGGATCGATCTTGCCGGCCACCACAAGCACCGCGTTGTCGGGCTGGTAATACCGGCGATAGAAGTTCTTCAGCCGGTCGACCGGCACGCCTTCGATGTCGGACCGGGCGCCGATGGTAGAGTTGCCGTAGTTGTGCCAGAGGTAGGCCGTCGAGAGCACCCGTTCCTCCAGGATCCCGGCCGGATCGTTCTCACCCAGCTCGAATTCGTTCCGCACCACGGTGAATTCGCTCTTCAGTGCGTCGGCCGCGATGAAGCTGTTGACCATCCGGTCGGCCTCGAGATCGAGGGACCAGACCAGATTCGAGTCGCTGGCCGCAAAGGTCTCGAAGTAGTTGGTGCGGTCGTACCAGGTCGTACCGTTGGGATTGGCGCCGTGCGAATCGAGTTCGTGCCAGACGTCGGGGTGGCGGGTCGAGCCCTTGAACAGCATGTGCTCGAGGAGGTGGGCCATCCCGGTCTCGCCGTACCCTTCGTGCCTGGAGCCGACCAGGTAGGTGATGTTCACCGTGATGGTCGGCTTGGACTGATCGGGAAAGAGCAGGACCTTGAGGCCGTTGGGCAGGTTGTACTCGGAAATGCCTTCCACGCTCGGCCCGGGAACCGCAACGACGGTGGTCGAAGGGGCCGGCTTGTGGACGGCGGGCCTGGCCGGCGCGGCGGGAGCCGCCGGTTGCTGAGCGGGGAGGGCGCCGGCCAGGAGGAGGGCGGTCGCCAGGATGACCAGGGACGTCAGACGGGTCCTCATATCAGGTGCTCTCGATTCGGGCGGTGGAGTGGCGGGCCATCACGTCGCGACCCTTAACGGGGCCACGGAGGCTGGGTTTCAGCCGGCTACCCGAGCGGCAGTTCATAGACCCGGAATGCGGTGTCCAGCTGGTAGCCGAGGGACTCATAGAGAGCCTGGGCCTTGAGGTTGTCGTGGGCGGTGGAAAGGACCACTCGCTGGACACCGGCTTCGCGGGCGTAGTGGTGGGCGGCCTCCATCAGGCTGCGACCCACGCCCCGGCGCCGGCCGCCAGGCGTCACGAAGAGATCGTACAGGACGAGGATCGGGGCGGCCGCAGTGGAGCAGAATGTATGGTAGAGCTGCGTGAACCCAAGCGGATCGGCCCCCGCAGCGGCATCAGACAAGGCCAGGAAGATCACCGATTCGTTCCGCGAGAGCCGCTCCTCCAGAAAGCGATGTGCCAGCGCCAGGTCGGCCGGCTTCCGGTAGAACTGGCGGTAGGCGTCGAACAGAGGTGCGAGGACGGAGAGGTCGTCGGTCGAGGCCCGGCGGATCAGCATGCGCGGACGCTCCGGGTCCTGTGGCGCAGGTGGTCTGTAGAGGGCAGATTGGGCAGCATCCAATGGATCTCCTCATCATAGACGACGGCTGGCCGTCGGCGTTTCTGCTGGCCCACGAACTTAGCCGCCGGGGTCACCGCGTCCACCGCCTGGGGACTCGATGGGTGGACCCGCTGTTCCTGAGCGGACTGGCCTCGCAGTCGCGAGTCGCGCATCCGGACAGCGATCGATTCCTTCCGGCCGTGGAGCGGGCGGTCGCCCGCACCGGCGCCACGGTTGTCATGCCGTTATTCGAGCCGGCTCTCTACCGGCTGTGGGACGCGGGACCCCGCTGGGCGCCGCTGCTCTTTCCACGCACCGAAGTGTGGCAACAGCAGCTGGTGCGCAGCAAGGGCAGACTGGCCCAGTTTGCCGCCGACCTGGGCCTCGTGGCGCCGCAACAGCGCTGGCTCCATACGCCGGCCGACCTGGCCGCCGCCGGCGAAAGCCTCGGCTATCCAATGGTCATCAAGGGCGACACCGGCCTGGGCGGCGATCGGGTTCGCATGGCCCGGACAGCCAACGAGGCGGAACTGGCGGTCTTGGAACTTGGGGCCGGATCCGCCGGCGGCCTGGTGGCACAGCAGTTCATCCCAGGCCCGACCTGGATGGCCACCGGACTGTTTCTCAACGGCACGATGCTCAGGTACTACGCCGCGGAAAAGCTGGCGCTCGACCCGCCTGAGCGGGGCCAGGCCACCTCGGTCCGTTCCGACGACGACCCGGCGCTGGCGGATGCCACCCGGCGGATCTTCGAGGGACTGCGCTGGACCGGGCTGGCCCACGCTGACTTCATCCGTGATCGCGCGGGCGCCTTTCAGTTCCTCGAAGTCAACCCCAGGCCCTGGGGGTCGATCACCACGGCCTCGGACTCCGGAGTCGAGCTGTTCGATCCTTTCACCGCGGTGCTCGAGGGACGGGAAGTCTCCGCCGACCAGCGATTCGTCCCCGGGGTCGTCTCCGTGGTCGGCCCCAACCGGCTGCGCAGCCAGGTCCGCCTGGGCACGGTCGCAGGATTGCTCTCCGCGATTCGCGATCGCGAGGCCTGGCGCTCGCTGCGACACTTTCCGATCGGGGTCCGCCTGCACCTCGGTATCCGGATGCTGCTGATCTGGGCGGCGAACGCCGTGAGGAATGCGATTCGAGGACAAGGGTGATCGAGTGGTGGCACCCGTAGATTTGCCGGGAATCCATCTCACCGAAATCCAGCCTAGAGTTGCCGAGCCGCCGACACGGTTGATAGCTTGTCATTGATTCGACTTCCGGATCACGTCGATCCGGCAGGAGCGGGCAGTCCCCCGGAGGAACTCACCATGCGCACCCAACGGCTCTCGTGGCCTTTCCCCTTACTTGCCCTGCTCGCAACGTTCACCCTGTCCTGCTCGGATGCCGGCAGCGACAAGGTGATGGGCAACGGCACCCAGCGGTCGATTCTGGAGGAGGGCGTCAATCTCTCGGCCGACCCGGCCCTGATCATCCTCGACCCGAACAATCCCAGCGCGCCGCGCGATCCGGGCACGCAGAAGCTCACCGGCAAGAGTGCGATCTCCGCGATCGTGCTGGATGCCACGCTGCAGCCGGTGCCTGGTGTCGAAGTGACCTTCGGTACCAGCGCGGGCACACTGTTCTCCGCCGGGCAGCCGGTCACCACCGACCAGGACGGATTGGCCCTGGACACGCTCTATGTCACGGAGGACCAGATCGGGGAGGTCACCGTGACCGGCACCTCGGGAGCCTCGACGAAGTCGGCAGTCGTTGCCGTCGACTTCCCGCCCGTGGCGAATGCGGGCGAGGATCAGACCCTCACCTGCGGCGGTGGTGGTGGCGGCGGCCCAGGTCTGACTCTCACCAGCGGCGGTACCGTCACCCTGGACGGATCGGGATCGACCGACTCCAACTCGACCACCGGCACCAATGACGACATCGCGTCGTTCGAATGGTTCATTGGAGATTCCCTGATCGCCACCGGCGAAGTGGTCCAGGTGAGCCTGCCACCCGGTGCCACCGTGGTGACCCTGAAGGTGACCGACAAGGCTGGTGCCACGTCGACCGACGAGGTCACGGTGACCGTGACCGACACGGAAGCGCCGGTGGTCACCCTCACGATGAGCCCGGACCACCTCTGGCCGCCGAATCACAAGATGAAGGAGGTCCATGCCATCCTGGACATCCAGGACTGCGACCTGGCGCCGAGGGTCGAGCTGCTGTCGGTGACGAGCAACGAACCCGAAAACGGGCTGGGCGACGGGAACACCGCCCCTGACATTTCGGGAGCCGATATCGGCACGGATGACCGCACCGTACAGGTGCGCGCCGAACGCTCCGGCACCGGCAGCGGGCGGGTGTACACCTTCGTCTACCGGGTGACGGACTCCTCGGGCAACGCGACCGAAGCGACCGCCACCGTCACCGTGCCCCACGACCAGGGACACTGAGTCGCACCAGCTGGCGAGCGGCAAGTCAAACGAACGCCCCTCCCAGCACCGGGAGGGGCGTTCCTTTTCAGCACCACGAGCCCCGCCCGCGCAGATCTCCCATACACCGGCAAGGTGAGAAGCTCGGCGAAACTCTCTTGGTCAGCTCCTCCGGAATCAGTGCGCGCACGTGGTAGACGATGGACGGCTCTCATCTCGCTCGTAAAGCCTACTTCCTCTTTCATCCCTTCGAGCGATGGGTGTTCAAGGCGATCATCCCTAGCTTTGGTGCTGCACTTCCCTGTCCGGCTGCGCACCACTGCCCTGAGGAGATCCATCTATGTTCACGAACAATCGCCGCATGCATCTGGCACGGGCGCTTGCGCCACCCAGATTGGCCGCGGCAACCTTCATCACGCTGGCGCTGCTCTCCGCGGCATGCGACAGCAGTTCCCCCACGCCGACCAATACCTTGCCGACGGTGACCGCGACCGGCCCCGCCAGTGCTGCGACCGGAGTCCCCAGGAATGTTTCGGTCACGGCTACCTTCAGCGAGGCGATGGACCCCACGACCATCAACGCGACGACCTTCACGCTCAGAAACGGCGCGACCGTCATTCCTGGCGTGGTGACGTATGCCGGCACGACGGCGACGCTGAACCCCGCGAACACGCTCGACCCGAACACTTCGTTCACCGCCACCATCTCGACCGGTGCCAAGGACATCGCGGGCGGTGCGCTGGCCGCGGCGAAGACATGGAGTTTCACCACGGTCGCAACGTCACCGACGGGCCCGGCCGCGGTTGACCTTGGCACGGCCGCCAACTACGTCATCCTGGCCAAGTCCGCGATATCGACCACCGGCGCTACCGCCGTGGTGGGGGATGTCGGGTTGAGCCCGGCCGCTGCATCGTTCATCACTGGCTTCGCACTGTCCGCCCCCCCGACCACATTCTCGACCTCCGCCCTGGTGACCGGACAGGTCTTCGCGTCCGATTACGACGCGCCGACCCCGACGGTGCTGACCACCGCGGTGCTCGACATGGAGACCGCGTACACGGACGCCGCCGGCCGCACCCTGCCTGACTTCACCGAACTCGGCGCCGGGAACATCGACGGACTGACGCTCGCTCCGGGCCTGTACAAGTGGGGCACGGGAGTCTCGATCCCCACCGTCGTCACCCTGTCGGGCGGCGCCAACGATGTGTGGATCTTCCAGATCGCCCAGACGCTCACCGTGGGCAACGGCGCCGTCGTGACGCTGACCGGCGGTGCCCAGGCCAAGAATGTCTTCTGGCAGGTCGCGGGATCGGCGACCCTTGGCACGACATCGAACTTCAAGGGGATCATCCTGTCGCAGACGTTGATCGCGATGGAGACCGGCACCACGATGACGGGCCGCGCGCTGGCCCAGACCGCGGTCACGCTCGACGCGACGGCCATCACGAACCCGTAGGTCCGGTGGCCGGAAGACAGCACCCACGTTGTTGCTGGATCGATGCCCTGCGGGCGCCTGACGGCCCGCAGGGCATCATGGCGTCCGCAGGCGGATCGCGCTCAGATCTCTTCGTACAAGGGCAAGGTGAGAAACTCGGCGAAGTCGGGCTGAGTGCTCATGTGCGCGAAGATCTGGGCCGCCCTGTCGAACCGCCCCTCGGTGCCCGTGGCCTTGACCTTGGCCAGTTCCTCGGGAATGAGCGCCCGCACCAGGTCGGCCGTCACCTTGCGGCCATCGTCGAGCACCCCCTTGGGCGAGCGAATCCACTGCCAGACCTGGCTGCGGCTGATCTCGGCCGTCGCGGCGTCTTCCATCAGGTTGTGGATCGGGACACAGCCGCTGCCGGCCAGCCAGGCTCCCAGGTAATGGATGCCGACATTGATGTTGAGGCGCAGGCCGGCCTCGGTGATCGGCGTCTCGGGCTGGAAGTCGAGCAGGTCGGCCGCTGTCACCGTCACGTCGTCGCGCTGCCTGTCCCACTGGTTGGGGCGGTCGCCGAGCACGGCAATGAACTCCTTCATCGCCACCTCGACCAGGCCAGGGTGGGCCACCCAGGCGCCATCGTAGCCATCCTCCGCGGCGCGGCGCTTGTCGGTTCCAACCGCCTCGATCGCCATCGCGTGGATCTCGGGACTGTGCTTGACCGGGATCTGTGCGCTCATGCCGCTGATGGCGGGCGCCCCCCGCCGGTGGCAGGTCTTCAGCAGGAGCAGGGCATACGCCCTCATGAACGGTACATGCATCGTGACCCGGGCCCGATCGGCGAGGCAGAAGCTCCGGTCGCGCTTGAACTTCTTGATGCAGCTGAAGATGTAGTCCCACCGCCCCGCGTTGAGCCCGGCGCTGTGCTCCCGCAACTCGTAAAGGATCTCGTCCATCTCGAAGGCGGCCAGGATGGTCTCGATCAGCACGGTGGCCTTGATCGTCCCCTGCGGCAGGCCGAGTTCCTGCTGGGCCATCACGAAGACCTCGTTCCAGAGCCGGGCTTCGAGGTGGTTCTCGAGCTTGGGCAGGTAGAAGTACGGTCCCGCTCCGCGGGCGAGCTGTTCCTGGGCGTTGTGAAAGAGGAACAGGGCGAAGTCGAAGAGGGCGCCCGAGACACGCTGGCCGTCGACCAGCACATGCTTCTCATCCAGGTGCCAGCCACGCGGTCGCATCTGCAGCGTGGCGGTCCTGTCATTGAGCTTGTAGAGCTTGCCACCCTGTTCGAAGGTCAGCGTCCGGCGGATGGCACCGACCAGGTTGACCTGGCCCCGGATCAGATTGGCCCACGACGGCGAGGTGCTGTCCTCGAAGTCCGTCATGTAGCTGTCGGCCCCGGAGTTGAGCGCGTTGATGATCATCTTGGCATCCACCGGGCCGGTGATCTCGACCCGGCGGCACTCGACCGCTTTGGGCAGCGGCGCGATGCGCCAGTCGCCGGCGCGAACCGCCGCGGTCTCGGCCAGAAAATCGGGCCGCTCGCCGGCATCCAGCCGCTTGCCGCGCTCCACCCGCGCGGCCAGCAGTTTCTTGCGCCGCGCGTTGAAGGATCGGTGCAGCTTGGCCACGAAGGCCAGGGCTTCGGGCGTCAGGATCGCTTCGAAGCCCGGCTCGACTGGCCCCGTGATCTTCACACCGGCAGGGAGTTTCTGGCTCATCTTCTCGCTCTCGACATTGCCACCTGAAACAAAGTAATCCAGGTCCGACCAGACGAATGAAAGGATCGTCATGCTGGGAAGCCGACGAGCAAATAGAATGCCCCCTTGTCGGGGGCACAGCAGGGGTGGGGCTCTGATCCGCAGATATCACAGATGCCGCAGATGAGCGATGAGGCAGAAGCAATCTGTGGAATCTGCGGAATCTGCGGACATAGCAGGGGTGGGATTCGAAGCCACGACCCTGGCATCATGAGGGCCGGACTCCCGCAGGGAGCGTTGCTCCCCCTTCTCACCCGGCTCCACACGGCTCTACCGAACTCCACTGAGCTCGACTGATTTTGGTTCAGCCTGTGGTTCAGTCTCGACCGCGCCGAGTGCCGGGGCGCAGTCTCTTACTAGTCGGCACGGCCCAGGGGGCAAGGCTGCACCGCAGCCGTGAGGCTCCACTCGCGAGCACAGCGCACGTAGGCGTGCGTCCCGAACGACCGCGCGAGTGGGGACCTAGACAAGGCAGTCCTTGCCCCGATGAGTCAATTCATCCGTCTGATGTCCGGCATCAGTCAGCTTTCATCGAAGAGCGCTTTCTCTGGTTGTGGTATTACAATCGAGAACGCCGGCACGCGACCGCCCCGGCACATTGGCCGTCGCGGAGTCTGCCGGGGCGTA
Organism: uncultured Gemmatimonadales bacterium; assembly: GCA_963724265.1. Taxonomy (GTDB): domain Bacteria; phylum Gemmatimonadota; class Gemmatimonadetes; order Gemmatimonadales; family GWC2-71-9; genus DATEHG01. Next base: position 322,847 of record CAVRTU010000005.1, on the reverse strand, counting down.
TCGGTGATGGCCCGTGATATCGAACGTCGCCCGGAGTCGATCGAGAGGTGCATATGAATTCACGCAAGCTGAGGCAGGCGTTCAATCGTGGACTGGTCAACGGACTGGGGGTAGTCTGGCCGGTTCTGTCGGGTCTGCTGACGACCGTTGTCGTGCTTGGCCTGCTGGCCGGGCTGGCTGAAGGCTGGAGCCTCCAGGACTCGATCTACTTCGCCTTCGTTTCCGGCCTTACTATTGGCTACGGCGACCTGGCACCAGTGACCCTGATCGCCCGCCTGCTCGCCATCCTGATCGGGGTATGCGGGGTGCTTGTGACCGCCCTGGTGGCCGCGGTCGCGGTGCAGGCGTTGACCGCGGCCTTGAGGGAGAGCGAACAATGAGGGCACCATCATGAGGATCACCGACAATGTCCTGGAGCCCAAGGTGAGGCACCGTCCATTGACCCACCCGCCCCTACCCCCTGGCAACCGCCTTCACAGCGCTCCCGATGGTCAGCATCATGATGCCAGCGAAGATCAGCTTAATGCCGAAGAACAGTCCCAGGGCCCAGGGCCCGGCGAGGGGTGCCTGCCGCCAGAGCATGATCCCGAAGGCGATGGAGATTACGCCGCCGAAGAGTAGCCAGCCCCAGCCTGACTCCGGCCGCCGGCCCAGGCCGGCGACGACTTCCGCCGCGCCGTCGGCGATGAAGTAGATCGTCATCAGCAGCGTCACCAGACTCGAGGCGAAGAGTGGGTTGGCGAGGAGTGCGAGGCCGCAGAGCAGCGTCAGGCCGCCCACCGCGAAGACAAGCAGCCCTCGGCCGAGGCTGCCCGCATTGAAGGCCCAGAACATCCGCATCCCCCCTGCGACAGCCACCAGGCCCCCGATCAGGAGGATGATGGAATATCCGGTGAGCATCGGGGTCAGCAGGGCCAGGAGGCCGAGGACGATGGTGAGTCCTCCCAGCAGGCGCATTCTCGAACCGCTTTTCCCGGCTTGCTCGGCAATCTGGCTCATGGTTGGGTCCTCTTCCTGGTTGGTGAGCTGACTTTCTCAACCCCCACTTGCATGGCGAACTATATGCACTCCAAGGGCTCTATGGTGCAAGTCAGGCAGTACAGAAAGGATGAACCGGCCGTGAAACTCGGCCCAGCCAGGCTACTCCGGGGAAGGCCAGGCATTAGATCGAAAGCGCCCCGCAGATCCGCAGGCTTGGCAGGCTTTGGACGACACCCCGGCGTGGTACTCGAGCAGAAGGCCCAAGCCTAGAGCAACGGCCCCTTTGCGGGGACATGACCGGGGTGGGACTCGGATCGGCAGATGCCGCAGATGAGCGATGAGGCAGGAGCAATCTGTGGAATCTGCGGAATCTGCGGACATAGCAGGGGTGGGACTCGAACCCACGACCCCGGCATTATGAGTGCCGTGCTCTAACCACCTGAGCTACCCTGCCGAACCGAAGGGAGCGGGGAGCAGTGAGCAGGGAGCAGTGGTTCCCTGACACGGCCGGGGGCCCTCTTCGGGGGCCACAATCCTATCGAAATGGGAACCCGAACTCAAGCCGGAATCACCGCGACCGAAGGGAGTCCTTTAGGGCTCCCCGCTCCCTGCTCCCTGCTCCCTGTCACTGTCCGCCGGCACAATCTTGTAGAGAAACTCTCCCCGCCGAATCATCCCGAACCGCTCCCGCGCGATCCGCTCCTGCACCACCGGATCCCCCTGCACCGCCTTGAGCACCAGGGTGAGCGAGTCCACGGTGGCCTGGAGCCGGGCCACCGCGTCCGCCTCCTCGCGCTCGTGGCGGCGCAGGATGATCCAGTCCCAGGTCCCGTACTCGCCGGCGCCGAGCGCAAACGCCAGCGCGAGCGCCACGACCACCACCGCGACCCAGCGACCCCGGCTCACAGCGAATAGAGGTCCCGCCCCGGGTAGTGGGCGATGTCGCCCAGGGACTCGGCGATCCGGAGCAGCTGGTTGTACTTGGCCACCCGGTCGGTCCGGCTGGCGCTGCCGGTCTTGATCTGCCCCGCGTTCGTCGCCACCGCCAGGTCAGCGATGAAGGTGTCCTCGGTTTCGCCTGAACGATGGGAAATGACCACGCCGTACCCGGTACCCTTCGCCAGGTCGATGCACTCGAGGGTCTCGGTCAGTGTCCCGATCTGGTTCACCTTGATCAGGATGGCGTTGCCCACTCCCTGCTCGATGCCCCGCGACAGCCGGTCCACGTTGGTGACGAAGAGGTCGTCACCCACGATCTGCACCCGGTGGCCCAGCGCCTCGGTGAGTCGCTTCCAGCCTTCCCAGTCGTCCTCCGCCAGGCCGTCCTCGATCGAGACGATGGGATAGCGATCCACCCAGCCGGTATAGAGGTCGATCATGTCCTTGGCCGAGCGCCGGCTGCCGTCGCCCTTCTTGAAGACGTATTCGCCGTCCTGGTAGAGCTCGGAGGCGGCCGTGTCGATCGCGATCGCAATGTCCTTGCCCGGTTCGTAGCCGGCCTGCCGGATCGCTTCCATCACCACGTCGAGGGCCGCCTCGTTGGAGGGCAGCATCGGCGCGAAGCCGCCCTCGTCTCCCACCGCAGTGGAGAGCTTCATCTTGCCCAGCACCTTCTTCAGGGCATGGAAGACCTCGACCCCCATCCGCAGTCCATCGGCGAACTCGTCGGCCCCGATGGGGACCACCATGAACTCCTGGGCGTCGACGTTGTTGGAGGCATGGGCCCCGCCATTGAGAATGTTCATCATCGGCACCGGCAGGACCCTGGCCATCGGGCCGCCGAGGTAGCGGTGCAGCGGCAGGCCGGAGTCCTGCGCCGCCGCGCGGGCCGTCGCCAGCGAGGCGGCGAGCATCGCATTGGCGCCGAGGTTGCTCTTGTTGGGTGTGCCGTCGAGGTCGATGAGGGCCTCGTCCACGACGACCTGCTCCTCGGCCGGAAGCCCTTCGAGCCGGGGCCCGATCACGTCATTGACGTTCTGGACCGCCTTGAGCACGCCCTTGCCGAGGTAGCGGCCGCCGTCGCCGTCACGGAGCTCGACCGCCTCATGCTCGCCGGTCGAGGCGCCGCTGGGCACCGCCGCCCGCCCCACCGTGCCGCTGGAGAGAATGACTTCCGCCTCGACCGTCGGATTGCCGCGGCTGTCGAGGATTTCGCGACCATGCACTTCGATGATGGTGCTCATGAGATTCCGAAAGGGGAAGAAAGCAAGCGCGTGTGACGGTCGGAATTGTAGCCGGAAGGGAGGAAGGGGGGAATTGTGAAGGGGGGAATGTCACTCCCCCCTTCCCCTCTTCCCCCCTTCCCCGAGTTGTTCAATCGCCGCCCGGCATCGGAGCATCAGGGCCTCACGGTCCTCGTAGGTCAGCCCGGCGGTCGGAATCGGGGGCCCGAACGCGATCCACGCCGTGCCGGGCTTGAGCACCACACTGCTGCGCGGCAGGATCTCGAAGGTGCCGCTGATCCGGACCGGCACGACCGGTGCCCCGGCCGCGATGGCCATGACGAACGGGCCCTTCTTGAACGCGCGAAGCCGGCCGTCCCGGCTCCGGGTTCCCTCCACGAAGACCACCGCCGAGATTCCCGTCCGCATGATTTGCGCGGCCGCATCGTAGGCGGCCATCGCTCGGCTGATATGGTGGCGATCGATGAATATGTGGTGCGCCGTGCGGAGCGCCGGCCCGAGAAAGGGAACGAACGAAAGGCCCCGCTTGGCCACGAAGCGGAGCCGCACCGGAATGGCCACCAGCAGGACCCAGATGTCCACCCACGAGAGGTGGTTGGAGGCGAAAACGTACGACTGGCCCGGCTGGAGGTGCTCGAGCCCGACGGTCTCCACCCCCATCCGGTTGACACGGACCAGGTCCTCGGCCCACTCGCGGGGCACCCGATCGTAGATGCCGCCCGGCTCATCGGGGATGCCGCGATACCCGGCGACGATGACCCGGAGTGCATGGTAGAGGGTGAACCAGAAGACGCTCAGGCAGTACCGGAACGCACCGATCATCGGAAATGATCGAACCCACTGAGCGACACAGGCTCACCGTTGAGCCAGAAGATGACCGAGCCGCCCCCCTCGGTTCGCTGCACCACCTCGCCGATCCGGGTCAGGGGCACGCGGGTGGCCCGCTGGCACTCCCTCGCCTCTTTCTCCCCGAAATCCCGTGGCAGCGCCACCAGCAGCTCGTAGTCCTCGCCGCCCAGCGCCCCGAAGACGACGGGGGTCTTCCCCTCCGCCTTGGCAGCGGCATCGACCTCGGGAGGAACGGGGAGTTTGTCCAGCGCGATCTCCAGCCGCACACCGCTGGCGGCCGCCAGGTGGCGGGCATCGCCGGCGAGTCCATCGCTGATGTCGATCATGGCGTGCGCCTCATGTCCCGCCAGCCATCGGCCCACCCTGATCCGCGGCTCCGGGCGGGCGAAAGCGGCGCGGGTGGCGGGCTGGGGCACCTCCCCCCGGAGCCAGGTGGCCAGTGCGGCCCGGGCCAGCCCCAGCGATCCCGTCACCCAGATGCCGTCGCCCGGCCTGGCACCGACCCGGCGCACCGGGTGGGCCACGTGCCCGATCACCGTGATGCAGAGCGCGAGCTCGCCACTGGAGGAGAGGTCGCCCCCCAGCACGTGGCCCCCGGCCGCGGCGGTCGCCTCGCCGACACCCTTCATCAACTGGGTCACCGCCTCGGCATCCACGCTGGGCGGCAGGGAGAGCGCCGCCACCACCGACGGGGCATCGGCCCCTTCCGCGGCCAGGTCGGAGAGGGCGCCCGCGGCAGCACGCCAGCCGATCTCCTCCAGGGAGAGCCAGTCGCGCCGGAAGTGAATGCCTTCGACGGACACGTCGGTGCTGATGGCGAGAGTCTCGCCGCCGACCTCGAGCAGGGCGCAGTCGTCACCCAGCCCCTGGGCGTTTCCGCCGAGGATTTCCGCGATCTTGCGGATCCGGTCGAACTCGGCGCCGGGCCCGAGCAGCTGATGGGTCATGGTCCCACCACGGACACGTTCCACCGCACCAGGCCGCTCGCGGTAGCGACCCAGAGGTAGTCATTGTCGACGGCAAGGTCTCGCGGAGCTGAGGGAAGATCGTCCGGCACGAGAATCACCCGGGAGGGAGAGGTATTGACCCGCACAAAGCCGACACCGCGATCGCCCGCGACGAAGAGGCCATCGGCGTACACGACCATGGTGCGGAGCGAACCGAGCTCGGTGGAAATTGTTGGACCAAGGGTCCACGTGCCGGTGGCCGGCACCCGGTACAGCAGGCGATCCACATTGAGCGCCACCAGGGTGTCGCCCAGCCACGCGATCGCCAGCACGGGGGCCCGGAAGGCCGGCCCCTGGTCGAGCGCCGCCGGCAGCTGCAGGTCGAGCCCGCCCTGCCGGACCGCGAAGAGACCCAGCCTGGTGCCGACCCAGAGCGTATCCCGGTTCATTTCGAGCGCGTTGACCGGATCGCCGAAGGAGGGGGCGATCCGCTTCATCCGGCCCGAATCGCCGATCTCGGCCAGGCCGCGCGCGGTGCCCGCCACGACCCGCCCCTGCCGGGCCAGCACGGCATAGACCCGCGAGTCGGGAAGGCCCCGTCCCTCGTCGAAGCGTTCGATCCGGTCGCCGTTGATCGGCATCCGGATCAATCCGCCATCGGTAGCAAGCCAGAGGTCCTGTTCCATCGCCGTGATCCGCGCCACCCGGGTGAAGGGCAATCCGGTCGCGGGGGGGCCGAAGTTCCAGCGGGCTCCAGCCAGACTGCCGGGCAGGAAGGTCACTGCGGCGGGAGTGCCGCCCAGCACGTCGGTCGCGGCCCAGACCCCGCCGGGCGCGGAGTACACCGCCTCGACCGAACGCGAGGGAAGGCCGAACATCATTCGATCGGGCGTCGTGGCCCCGAAGGGGAGAAAGAGCAGGCCCACGCCGTCGGTGGCCAGCCACCAGCCCCGCCCCCCGGGATCACGAGCGACCGACAGCAGGCGCGCGGGCTGACGGCGCCCATCGAGGAGCAATGAGTTGCCGATCAGCGCCAGACCTGGATTGTCCCGCAACGCCTCTTCGACGGTGGCGGGTCGGAGCATTCGCGCCGGTGCGGGTGCCGGTGCGGGAAGATTCGAGCCTCTCGGCATGAGATACCAGCGGGCGCCGACGCGGAAGTAGACGCCGCTGGCTGATACGTCGGCGTCGAAGGCGAGGGTGCCAATGGTGCCGGCCAGCGATCCCTGCTCCCACGAGTCAATCACCGGCAGGTAGTGGAGCCAGTCGGAGCCGGCGGCCAGCCAGAGCGAGCCGTCTATCGGGTCGATCATCGCCGAGCTGACCTGGGCCAGCATTCCCGGGACCGGTGGGAAGTACGGTCCGCTCCAAACGCGCGCCATCGGGTCATAGAGCAGGAGGCCGCCTGGTCCGCAGGCGAAGACCCGGTCGACTCGCCGCGGCCACCGCCGTCACGATCGCCCCATCGCTGACGATGGTGCGGTCCGCCAGCGACCAGTTCCTGCCCTGCGCGGTGACCGGGAGCCCCCCGGCGGCGAGGAGGCCGGCGGCGAGCAGTATCGGGCGGGGGGTCATGTCAGGTCGTCGAGGGGCGCAGCAGCTCGAGAAGGACGGGTGGCCTTGGAGAAGGTCTCGCGGTGCGCCACGATTCCCACGCTCGCCACAGGTCGGGGAGGGCCGCCAGCACGTCCATCGGGCGCAGGCCGCGCGCGGTATGGCGCCGGGCACCCAGGTCGGCGGCCCGCCCCAGGATCTGGGCCCCGAGCGCCGCCGCGATCTCGGGTTCGTGCCCCTGCCCCAGCAGCGCGCCGACGAAACCGGAGAGCAGGTCGCCGCTGCCGCCGGTGGCGAGGCCGGGATTGCCCGAGGCCACGCAGAGCGGCACCCGCGACGGCCGGGCGATGACCGTGGGGACGCCCTTGAGCAGCACGGTCGCACCGGCGCCCTGGGCCGCCGCCGCGGCTGCCATCCACGGATCCAGTTCCATTCCGTCGGAGTGAGCCGGGAAGAGCGCGCGGAACTCGCCGGCGTGCGGGGTGAGGACCAGGGGAATGCGCCCCGCCGCGGCCGCCAGTCCCTCCGCTCCACCCGCAAAAGCCATCAGGGCGTCGGCGTCCACCACCGCGCGGGGTGCGCGCGGCCAGCACCGCCTCGACGAACGCCCGGCGCGCCGGCGGCGCGGCCCAGCCCGGGGCCGATCACGACTGCGTCGCATCGCTCGAGCAGCCCGAGCAGCCGCGGATCCAGCGGCCGCTCGAGCGGATGAGCCAGCGTCTGCAGGTCGGGCTCCGCCGTCAGCAGAGCCGAGATGGTTGCCTCGGGGGCGACCGCGTGGACCAGCCCGGCGCCGGCGGCGAAGGCGGCGCGTGAGGCGAGCCGCAGTGCGCCGGACATCCCGGCATCGCCGCCGATCACGACCACCCGTCCGCGGACGCCCTTGTGGGCCCGGGCCTCGAACGGCGGCAGGCGCAGGCTGGCGAATTCATCGGTGACCAGGAGGGGCCAGGCGGGATCCATCGCGGGGTGGCCGATGTCGACCACGACGACGTCGCCGACCTCGTCCCGGGCCAGGAGGTGGCCGCGACGCAGCCCGCCAAAGGTGACGGTCACGGCGGCGGGGGCGACGGCGGAGTGCGAGGCGCCGGTGGCGAGGTCGAGCCCGGTGGGGCCGTCCATCGCCAGCACCGGGACCTCGAGGTCGGCGATCCGGTCTACCAGCGCCTGGACCGGCGGCCGCGGAGCACCCTTGGCCCCGGTGCCCAGCAGCGCATCAACGACCAGTCCGACGTTGGGCCACGGTCCATCGCCCGCCACCTCGCGCACCCCTTCCTTCCGCGCCCGCTCGGCCATCTCCCGGCAGAGCGGCGACTGGTCACCGGCCGGCCCGGTCACCCAGACCGGAACGCCATGGCGATGGAGCACCCGGGCCGTCACCCAGCCGTCACCGCCGTTGTTCCCGGGACCCGCCGCGACCAGCACTCCCGCGCCGAGGCGGAAGGGGAACCTCTCGGCCAGCACCCCGGCTGCTGCCCGGCCTGCCGTCTCCATGAGCAGCGACAAGGCGATTCCCTCCGCCTCGGCGCGGCGATCCCATGCGGCGGACTGTTCGGGGGAGAGGATGGGGATGGGCATTGAAAGTGAGCGGGGAGCAGGGAGCGGGGAGCAGGAAGACATTCCTGCTCCCTGCTCCCCGCTCCCCGCTCCCTATTTGAAGCTCGGTCCGATAGTGCGGCCGATCGAGATCTCGCCGTTGTCGATGCGGAGGTTGAAGCCGCACTCGGGATTGGTGCAGACCCACGCCTTGTAAGTGATCGGCGCGCCTTCGCGGCCGTAGTCGGACAGCGGTATCAGCATCCCTTGCCCGCACTTGCGGCAGGCCGGCCAATCCCTCGTTTCCATGGCTCTCCCCTCCCTCCCGTCAGTCCCGCGCCACGCCTTCCCAGGCGTAGGGCGCGTTGAAGGCCTCGTCGAAATCGTAGACCCCGGCGAAGTCCGCCTCGCGATCGGTCGGCAGCGCAGCGAGCAGGCCGACTTCGACCAGCGAGAAGACGATGCGCCCGATGTCGTCGGTCCGCCGGATCCCCCAGTAGGCGAGGACCGGCTGGGCCAGGCGTCCGAATCGCTCCACCGCAAAGTCCCGGCACCCCCAGGCGAGTTCCCCGCCCGTCACGTGGCGGCGCACCTCGAGCCGGGTCTGCAGGAACTCGATCGTGGCGAGCACAAAGAGATAGGCCCGCTCGTGGTACTCCCCTTGGGAGCCACGGAGGCGGGCCAGTACCGCTTCCGAAAAATGAAGCTCGTTCATCCGCCGGGGCGGCGCCGCTTGAAGGTCATGTCAGCGAAGCTAGGCCGCCTCAGTCGGGTGGTCAAGCTTTGCGCGCCTGGTAGAGCGGATAGGCGTCGGCCAGCTCGCGGACCTCGCCGCGCACCGCCGCGATGGTGGCGTCGTCGGGGCGGGTCAGCACCCGGTCGATCAGGTCGGCGATCTTCCGCATTTCGGCGACGCCCATGCCGCGGGTGGTCAGCGCCGGCGTGCCCAGCCGGATCCCGCTGGTGACGAACGGCGTCTGGGGATCGTCGGGGATGGTGTTCTTGTTGACGGTGATGCCGGCCCGGCCCAGCAGCTCCTCCGCCGCCTTGCCCGTCATGTTCTTGGGCCGCAGATCCACCAGCATGAGGTGGGTGTCGGTGCCGCCCGAGACGATGGCGAAGCCGCGCTCGACCAGGCGCATCGGCCAGCGTCTTGGCGTTGGCCACCACCTGCCTGGCGTAGCGCTTGAAGTCGGGCGTCAGCGCCTCGCCGAAGGCGACCGCCTTGGCCGCGATGACGTGCTCCAGCGGCCCGCCCTGGGTACCCGGGAAGACCGACTTGTCGATCGCCGTGGCGAATTCGGCCGTGGAGAGGATCAGCCCGGCCCGCGGACCCCGCAGCGTCTTGTGCGTCGTGCTGGTGACGACCTGCGCGTGGGGCACCGGCGAGGGATAGATCCCGCCCGCCACCAGCCCCGCGAAGTGCGCCATGTCCACCAGCAGATAGGCGCCGACTTCATCGGCGATCGAGCGGAAGGCGGCGAAGTCGATGATGCGGGCGTAGGCGCTCCCGCCCGGCCACGATCAGGCGGGGACGGTCCAGGCGGGCCTGGTCGCGGACCTTGTCGTAGTCGATCCGGCCGGTGGCCGGATCCACGCCGTAGTGCATCGCCTGCCAGATCGTGCCGCTGTGATTGACCGCGGCGCCGTGCGAGAGGTGGCCGCCGTGCGCCAGCGACATGCCGAGGAGCGGCTCGCCCGGCTTGATGAGCGCCATGAAGGCCGCGAAGTTCGCCTGCGCCCCGGAGTGGGGCTGCACGTTGGCGTGGTCGGCGCCGAACAGCTGCTTGAGGCGGTCGATGGCCAGCTGCTCCACCTTGTCCACCACCTCGCAGCCGCCGTAGTACCGCTTGCCCGGGTACCCCTCGGCGTACTTGTTGGTCAGCGGCGTGCCCATCGCGTCGATCACCGCCCGGCTGGCGAAATTCTCGCTGGCGATCAGCTCGAGGCCGTGCTGCTGGCGCCACAGTTCCTGGTCGATCAGCGCGGCGACGGCGGGGTCGGCCTTCCGGAGCGAGGCGTTGTGGTCGAGCGTCATTTCTTCTCCTCTTCGATTTCGATCTTGGCGATCCGGGGCGCGTGCCGGCCGCCCTCGAATGGCGTGTCCAGCCAGGCCCTGAGAATCTCGAGTCCCTCGGCCTCCGACACGAACCGCGCCGGAAGGACCAGGATGTTGGCGTCGTTGTGCTGGCGCGAGAGCTGCGCCACCTCCGGGTTCCAGGCCACCGCGGCCCGCACACCGTGGTGCCGGTTGGCGGCGTAGGCCATCCCGAGCCCGGTGCCGCAGAGCAGGATGCCCCGCCGCGAGCTGCGCCGGTCTCCACCCGCTCGGCCACCGGGTGGGCGTAGTCCGGATAGTCGGTGGATGCGGTCGAATGGGTGCCCAGGTCGAGCGGCGTGAGCCCGCGGGCCTCGAGCTCGGCGATCAGCCGCTGCTTGAGCGCGAAGCCGGCGTGGTCCGCGCCGACGGGAATCTGTTCAGTCATCGCGAGCGTATTTCATGCAGGGCCACTCATAATCATAACCAGCCATCGGCATTGCGAGTGCCTGTCCTGAGCGCAGCTGAAGGAAGGCCTCGGCAGGCGACTGACAGGAGTCCTTTAGGGGCCGACGAAGCAATCTCCCCTCATCCCTAGAGCTTCCAGCCCGGCGACCGCCGCGATCCGCTGCTCCGCCATCCGGTCGGCGGCGCGGTAGCTGGGGATCCCGTCGCGCTTGGCGATGGCGAAGACCTGGAGCAGCGTGTCGTAGATGTGCCCCGCCTTGCGCTTGGCCCGGTCCATGGTCCCAGCCCTGCAGCTCGCCGTAGACGTTGATCACGCCGCCGCCGTTGATCACGTAGTCGGGGGCGTAGATCAGGCCCTGCTTCTCCAGCTCGTCGCCGTGCCGCTCCTCGGCCAGCTGGTTGTTGGCGCCGCCGGCGATCACCTCGACCTTGAGCCGCTTGAGGGTGTCGTCGTTGAGCGTGGCGCCGAGCGCATTGGGCGAGTAGATGTCGCCGGGCTGGTCGTAGATCGCCTCGGGAGCCACCGCCTTGGCCCCCGTCGCCTCCACCACCGTCTTCACCTTGGCCTGGTCGATGTCGGTGACGACCAGCTTGGCCCCTTCCTCGTGCAGCTGCTCGCAGAGCGAGCGGGCCACGTTGCCGCAGCCCTGCACCAGGATCGGTCTTGCCCGCCAGGCGAGTCGGAGCCCCAGCGCACCTTGGCGGTGGCCTTCATCCCGACGTAGACCCCGTAGGCGGTCACCGGCGAGGGATCGCCCGACAGGCCGTGCAGGCCGGAGACGTGGTCGGTCTCCATCCGGACCAGCTCCATGTCGGCCGGCGAAGTGCCCACGTCCTCGGCGGTGATGTAGCGACCGCCCAGCGTCTCGACGAAGCGGCCGTGGGCCCGGAAGAGCGCCTCGCGGTCCACCCGCTTGTTGTCGCCGATGATGACCGCCTTGCCGCCGCCGAGGTTGAGCCCGGCGACCGCGGCCTTGTAGGTCATCCCGCGCGCCAGGCGGAGGGCGTCGATGATGGCCTCCTCGGTGCTGGCGTAGTTCCAGAACCGGGTGCCGCCGAGCGCCGGCCCCAGCGTGGTGTCGTGAATGGCGATGATGCCCGATAGCCGCAGGAGGCGTCGTGGCAGAAGACGACCTGTTCGTGGCCCAGCGTTGCCAGCGATGCGAAGAGATCCATGAGTGTCGGGACTCCGAGTGTCGATGGATGGCTCAGATCGCTGCAAGATTGAGGATTGATGGATTGAAGGATTGAAGGAATGGATGAAGTTCCTTTCAATGCCGTCAATCCTTCAATCCTCATCCCAATCCCTCAATACTTGTAGAACCCCTTCCCCGTCTTCCGTCCCAGCTCGCCCGGCCGCCACCATCCTGCCGGAGCAACGGGCAGGGCCGGTACTTGTCGTCGCCCAGGCCCCGGTGCAGCACCTCGAGGATCGACAGGCAGGTGTCGAGCCCGATCAGGTCGGCCAGCGCCAGCGGGCCCATCGGATGGGCCATCCCGAGCTTCATCACGGTGTCGATCGCCTCGGGGGTGGCCACGCCTTCCATCACGCAGAAGATCGCCTCGTTGATCATCGGCATCAGCACCCGGTTGGAAACGAACCCGGGATAGTCGTTGACCTCGACCGGCGTCTTGCCCAGCGCCCGGGCCGATTCCATCACGGCCCCGGTGGTCGCGTCGCTGGTGGCCTGCCCGCGGATGACCTCGACCAGCTGCATCACCGGCACCGGGTTCATGAAGTGCATCCCGATCACCCGGTCGGGCCGCCTGGTCCGCGCGGCGATCTCGGTGATCGAGATCGAGCTGGTGTTGGTGGCCAGGATCGTGGCCGGCGGGCAGGCGCGCATCGAGCTGCTCGAAGATCGTGAACTTGAGCGCCGGCTGCTCGGTGGCCGCCTCGACCACCAGGTCGGGGTCTCCCAGCGAGGTCGAGGTCCGTCGACGGTGGCGATCCGGGCCAGCGCCGGCATCCGCCGCCGTCCTGGGTGATCGTCCCCTTCTTCACCACGCGGGCCAGGCTGCCGCGGATCGTCTCGAGCCCCGCTGGCCAGCGCCGTCCGCGGAGACGTCCATCGACCACGACCGAGGTCCCGTGCATGGCGTAGACCTGGGCGATGCCGTTGCCCATGGTGCCCGGCGCCGATCACCGCAACGTGCTTCACGACTCCTCCCGGCGGATCCGCCGTGCGGCCCAGGCGAGCGCCAGGCCGATGGCAGAGTGTGGCGATGAGGCCGCCCTCGGGTCCGAAGGCGCCCCCGGTGAGCCAGGCCGGTCCGCCCGGCTGGTAGTCGAGCCAGCGGAATCGCGAACGGCAGCCCGCTGACGGGTGCGTCGCAGGCGGCCAGCGTGGCGTTCCATCCCAGGTGGGCCCCGAACGAGGTCCAGATGCCGCCCGGAAGGTAGAAGGCCGCGCCGAGAAAGAGACCGGCGAGCCAGATGTTGCCGATGGCCAGAGGCGTGAGATTCGGATTGAACAGGTGGGCCAGCGCGAAGAGCGGCGGAGGTCACCAGCAGCGCCGCGACCCGTCCCCAGACTCCGGCGAGCAGCGACCTGGGGCACACCGCGGAACATGAGCTCTTCGCTGAGGGCCGCGGGCGCGAGTACCAGAATGGTGAGGCCCACCCGGTTCAGGTAGTCGATGGGAGTCCCGGTGTCCGGGGTGAAGCGGGCCCCGCCCAGGATGGTGGAGAGCGCGATCACGACGGCGGCGGGAAGCACACCGAGGACGATGCCGCGAAGCACCGCGTCACCCTTCGGTGCCGGCATTCGCCAGCGCAGGTCGGCAGCGGTGAGCCGGGCCCCCTTCACACCCACCAGCCAGGTCGCCACTCCGAACCCGGCCAGGGCGCTGACCCCCTGCACCAGGAGCGAGAGGGGGCCCGGCTGGTCGATCATGCTCAACGGGTGCTCCCGCGGACCCAGGATGAAGATCGCGCCGAAGGCGAGCGCCACCGTCAGGGCGAATCCCACCACGAGGTAGAGGACCGACCACCCCAGGGCGATGGCTGACGCTGGAAATACTGCGGACCCGGGCATCCGGCGGGGAAGCCGTCATGCCCGGGGCCTCAGTGTCCCTGCGAATTGCCAGAGCACGAGCGTTGCCAGCAGTACCTTGGCCAGGTCACTCCACGCCACGGGGCCCAGGCCGGCCACGGCGGAAGAAAGCGGGCGCCCGGTGGCGATGGCCAGCCAGGTGAGGCCGACCAGGTGGAGCAGGGCCATGCCCAGGGCGGCGCCCGAGAGGCACCGGACCAGCTTGCCCCGCTCGGCCACGCGGCCGGTGACGAAGGCCGCGAGCGGAAAGGCGAGGAGGTACCCACCGGTCGGTCCGAAGAGGTGGGCCAGTCCGCTGCCTCCTCCGGCGAAGACCGGGACGCCGAGGGCGCCGAGTGCGAGATAGAGCACCATCGCGCCGGCGCCCAGCGCCTGCGCCGAACAGGCCGCCGGTGAGCAGGACCGCGAGCCCCTGCAGCGACACCGGCACCGGCGAGAAGGGCAGCGGCAGCGCCGCCCGCGCCGCGACCGCCACTCCGGCGACCCCGGCGGCGAGCGCCAGGGGCCAGTCGAATTGTGCGCCTCACGCGGCGGCTACAGCCGCTCCACGCTCAACGCCACGGCATTGCCGCCGCCGAGGCAGAGGGTGGCGAGTCCGGTGGCGGCATCCCGCTCCGGCCATGGCGTAGAGCAGCGTGGTCAGCACCCGGGCGCCGCTGGCGCCGATCGGATGCCCGAGCGCCACCGCCCCGCCGTTCACGTTGACCCGGTCCCAGTCCCAGCCCAGCCCGCGGCCATCGGCGATCGCCTGGACGGCGAAGGCCTCGTTGGCCTCGATCAGGTCGTAGTCGCCGATCGTGGTGCCGGCCTTCTTCATCAGGTTCTGCACCGCGAGGATCGGCGCGAAGAACAGCTCCTTCGGTTCGCCGCCGCCGGTGGCGTACTGCGTGACCCTGCGCCAGCGGTTTGAGCCCGTGCGCCTTCGCGAAGGCGAGCGAGGTCACGACCAGCGCGCTGGCGCCGTCGTTGAGGCCGGGGGCATTGCCCGCCGTCACCGTCCCGTCCTTCCGGAAGGCGGGCTTGAGCCTGGCGAGGCTCTCCATCGAGGTGTCCTTGCGCGGACATTCATCGACCGCGAACGGGACCGGTCCCGCCCTTCCCCGGCACCGGCACCGGCACGATTTCGGCCGCGAACTGCCCTGCCTCGATGCGCGGCGATCGCCTTGCGGTGGCTCTGGACCGAGAACTCGTCCTGCTCCTGCCGGGTGATCCCCGCCTTCGTCGGCGGTGTACTCGGCGTACTCCCCCATGTGGTTCTGGCCGAAGGAGTCCCAGAGGCCGTCGTGGATCATCCCGTCCACGATGGTCTGGTTGCCGGCCTTGATGCCGGCCCGGTAGCCGTAGAGGTAGTGCGGCGCGGCGGACATCGACTCCATGCCGCCGGCCACGACGCACGCGGCGTCGCCGGCCCGGATGCTCTGCGCGGCCAGCATCACGGCCTTGAGGCCCGAGCCGCAGACCTTGTTGATGGTGAGCGCCGGGACCGAGGCGGGCACGCCGCCATGGATCAGCGCCTGCCGCGCCGGGGCCTGGCCCGAGCCGCCCTGGACCACGTGGCCCATGATCACTTCGTCGATCGGCACTGCCCTCGATGCCGGAGCGCTTGACCGCCTCGCGCACCACGACCGCGCCGAGCTGCGGCGCGGTGAGCGTGGAAAGGCCGCCGAGAAACTTGCCGATCGGTGTGCGGCAGGCGGAGAGGATGACCGGTGTAGTCGCGTCTGACACGGGATTCCAGTGGTGTTAGTGAGTTTGATCAGTCCTTCCAATCCCTCAATCCCCATCATATCCCATATTCCCATACTCCCTACGGCCCCAGCACCCTCGCCCGCCACCTCGCCGGCGAGCCGGGTCACCAGGTCATCAACCGACATCGCTTCCTGCTTGTTCCCCGCCCCGCGGACCCGGAGCGCCACCGTGCCGGCCTCGGCCTCGCGCTGCCCGACCACCGCCAGGTAGGGCACCTTGTGCATCTCGCCCTCGCGGATCCGGTAGTTGAGCGTCTGGTTGTGGGCGTCGAGCGTGGCCCGGAGTCCCGGCGGCCCGCAGCCGGTCCACCACGCGCTGGGCCGCGTCCGCCTGGCCATCGGAGATCGGCAGCACCCGCACCTGCTCCGGCGAGAGCCAGAGCGGGAAGGCGCCGGCGAAGTGCTCGATCAGGATGGCGATGAAGCGCTCGAACGAGCCGTTCACGGCGCGGTGGATCACCACCGGCCGGTGGTCGTGGTTGTCCTCGCCGACGTAGGTGAGGTCGAACCGCTCCGGGGCGGCGTAGTCGAGCTGGATGGTGCCCAGCTGCCAGGTCCGCCCGATCGAATCGGCCACGTCGAAGTCGATCTTGGGGCCGTAGAACGCGCCGTCGCCCGGCTTGAGCTCGTAGGGCAGGCCGGTCGCCTCCAGCGCGGCCCGGAGCGCGCCCTCGGCGCGGTCCCACATCGGCGTCGTCGCCGATCCGCTGCTGCGGGCCGGGTGGCGAAGCGTGAGCGCCGCCGTCAGGCCGAAGGTGGCGTAGTAGTCCAGGATGAACCGGGTGAGGCGCTGGACCTCGGCCGCGATCTGCGATTCCATCAGGTAGATGTGGCAGTCGTCCTGCTGGAACTGGCGCACCCGGGTCAGGCCGGACAGCGCGCCGCTCACCTCGTTGCGATGCAGCACGTCGTAGGTGCTGTACCGGATCGGCAGCTCCTTGTAGGAGTGCTTCCCGGCGGCGTACAGCAGGTGGTGCGAGGGACAGTTCATCGGCTTGAGCGACATGTCCTGCTCGCCCGTCTCGTTGTTGTGGACGAGGAACATGTTCTCGCGGTACTTGCCCCAGTGGCCGGAGAGCTCCCAGAGCCCCTTGTTGTACAGCAGCGGCGTCTTGATCTCCTGGTAGCCGTCCTGCTGCAGCTCGCCGCATGTAGTCGTTCAGGGTGTTGTACAGCGCGCGTGCCGCGGTCGGTCCAGAACGGCGCCCCGGGCGCGAAGGGATGGAAGACGAAGAGATCGAGCTCCCGGCCCAGCTTGCGGTGATCGCGCTTGCGGCGCCTCCTCCAGCCGGTGGAGGTAGGCCTCGAGGTCCTCCTTCTTGAACCAGGCGGTGCCGTAGATCCGCTGCAGCATCTGGCGCCGCGAGTCGCCCCGCCAGTAGGCGCCGGCCGCGTTGAGCAGCTTGAAGTGCTTGAGCCGCGCCGGTGCTGGGCACGTGCGGGCCGCGGCAGAGGTCCACGAAGGGGCCGTCGGTGTAGACCGAGATGACCTCGTCGGCGCCCAGGTCGGCGATCCGCTCCAGCTTGAGCGGGTCGTCCCGGAAGCGGCGGTTGGCCTCCTCCCGGCTCACCTCCTCGCGCACGAACGGGATAATCCTTGGCGGCCACCTCGGCCATCTTCTTCTCGATGGCCTCGAGGTCCTCCGGGGTGAAGGGCCGCTCCACCTCGAAGTCGTAGTAGAACCCGTCCTCGATCGGCGGGCCGAAGCCGATCGCCGCCCTGGGAAAGAGTTCGCGCACCGCGGTGGCCAGGACGTGGGCCGCCGAATGGCGGAGCACGTCGAGGGCGTCCTTGTCCCGATCGGTGAGGATGGCGAAGCGGGCATCGGCCTGCGAGCGGCCGGTCGAGATCGCGGATCTGGCCGTCGACCCGCGCGGCCACGCGCCGCCCGGGCCAGGCCGGGACCGATCGACTGGGCCACCTCCCGGGCCGTCGTGCCCGGAGCGACCTCGCGAACGGAGCCGTCGGGCAGGGTCAGCCGGACAGCCGTCACTTCGATTCCTCGGCGGCGGTGGGAGCGACGGCATGCAGCGAGTCGGCCCGGGGGCCGTACGCGAAGTAGGCGACGATCCCCGCCAGCAGGACGGCGCCCAGCAGCAGCCAGCGCGCCAGCTCGGCCCTGGTGAGTGTGGTATGGTCTTCGCTCATGCAGCCTCCTCGATTCGGTCCTGATCTCCTGCGCCAACCCCTTCAGCGGTGTTAAGTTAACCGCTTCCTGAATCCCGATGTAAGAGGGCCTCGTGCCGGCGCGGGCAGGCGCCGGGCCGGCTCCACGACCACCTCATGGGCATGACCGAGCCTCTTCCACCCCAGTACAATCCGACCGGCCTCGAGGCCCGCGCTCTACCGCGAGTGGCTCGCGGCCGGCCTGTTCACGCCACAGGCGCCCCGGGCCCGGTGAGTCCGCGCCCCTACGTGATCATGATGCCGCCGCCCAACGTGACCTCGATCCTCCACATGGGTCACGGGCTCAACAACAGCATCCAGGACGCGCTGGTCCGCTTCGAGCGGATGCGGGGCCGCCAGGCGCTCTGGCTTCCGGGCACCGACCACGCCGGCATCGCCACCCAGAACGTGGTCGAGAAGCTGCTCGCCAAGGAGGGGAAGACCCGCTTCGACCTGGGGCGCGAGGCGTTCGAGGCCCGGGTCTGGGAGCACGTCCGCGAGACCGGCCCCGTGATCCTCGACCAGCTCAAGGCCATCGGCTCGAGCGCCGACTGGTCCCGCACCTACTTCACGCTGGACGAGAACCTCTCCCGCGCCGTGCGCGAGGCCTTCGTGCGCGCTGCACGAGAAGGGACTGATCTACCGGGGCAAGTACATCATCAACTGGTGCCCGCGCTGCCTCACCGCCCTCTCCAACGAGGAGGCGGAGAAGGAGGAGGTGACGGGCCACCTCTGGCACTTCGACTACCCGCTGGCCGACGGCTCCGGGGTGATCACCGTCGCGACCACCCGGCCGGAGACGATGCTGGGCGACACCGCCGTGGCGGTGCATCCCGACGACCCCCGGTATCGCGAGCTGATCGGGCGGGAGGTGCTGCTCCCGATCGTCGAGCGGCGGATCCCGGTCATCGCCGACCAGGAGATCGATCCCAGGTTCGGCACCGGCGCGGTCAAGGTGACGCCGGCCCACGACCCGCTCGACTTCGAGATCGGCCGGCGTCACGGCCTGCCGGCCATCGAGGTGATCCAGGCCGATGGCCGGATGACCGACGACCTGCCGAACCTCTTCGCCGGCCGCGACCGCTTCGAGGTCCGGAAGCTCGTGGTCCGGGAGTTCGAGCGCCTCGGCCTGCTCCGGAAGACCGAGCCGCACACCCACGCCGTGGGCCACTGCTATCGCTGCGACACGGTGGTCGAGCCCCGCCTCTCCGAGCAGTGGTTCGTGCGGATGGCGCCGCTCGCCGCCCCCGCGCTGGCCGCCTATCGCTCCGGCGCCGCTCCGGTTCATCCCCGAGCGCCGGGGCGAGGACTACGCCCAGTGGATGGAGAACATCCGCGACTGGTGCATCTCCCGGCAGCTCTGGTGGGGGCACCGGATTCCCGTCTGGTACTGCGAGGACCCGGCCTGCGGCGGCGCCCACGTGAGCCGCACCGGCCTCGAGGCCTGCCCCGCCTGCCGCGGGCCGGTGCGCCAGGACGAGGATGTGCTCGACACCTGGTTCAGCTCCTGGCTGGTGCCGATGAGCAGCCTGGGCTGGCCCGACCGGACCGAGGACCTCGCGGGCATTCTACCCCGGCGACACCCTGGTCACCGCGCCGGAGATCCTCTTCTTCTGGGTGGCCCGGATGGTGATGGCCGGGCTCGAGTTCATGGGCGAGCTGCCCTTCACCACGGTGTACCTGCACGGCACGGTGCGCGACACCCAGCATCGCAAGATGTCGAAGTCGCTGGGCAACGGGATCGACCCGCTCGACGTGGTCGAGCGCTTCGGGGCCGACGCCCTGCGCTACACCATCATCGCCGGCATGGCGGTGGGCACCGACCTGATCCTCGATCCCGAGGACCTCGAGGCATCGTTCGCGCCGGGGCGCAACTTCGCCAACAAGATCTGGAACGCGGGCCGGTTCCTGCTCTCGAACCTCGACGGCCCGGTCCGGCCGCTGGCCGGGCAGCGTCCCGGCGTGATCCGACGCGAGGAGCTGACCCTCGCCGACCGCTGGATCATCGCCCGCTGCGAGGCCACGGTGCTCGAGGCGACGCTGGCCTACGAGCGGTTCCGGCTCAACGACGCGGCGGCGGTGGTCTACCACTTCCTCTGGAGCGACCTGGCCGACTGGTACATCGAGCAGATCAAGCCGCGGCTCTACGGCGACCAGCCGGGCGGCGACGTGGCGCGCGCCGTGGCGCAGCGGACCTTCGAGGTGGCGCTCCAGCTGCTCCACCCGGTCATGCCGTTCATCACCGAGACGCTCTGGCGTCGCTTCCCGGGTCGCGCGCCGGGAGGCCACGCTGATCACCTCGCCCTGGCCGGAGAGCGACCGCCGCGCCGCCGACCACGCAGCGCTTCGCGATTTCGCCCTGGTCCAGGAGCTGGTCGGCGCCATCCGGACCATCCGCGCCGAGTACGGCATCCAGCCCGGCCAGCAGGTGCGGGCCTGGGTCTCGGCCCGCCACGAGGCGTTCGAAAGCGAGCTGGCGACGATCCAGCGCCTGGCCCGCACCGGACCGATCGAGTTTGGCCAGCCTCCCCGCGAGCCCGGTGGCAGCGCCGTGCTGTCCGACGGCACCACCGTCTTCGTCCCGCTCGGTGACGCCATCGACCTGGCCCAGGAACGGGCCCGACTGGCCAAGGAAACCGAGCGGCTCAACGGGCTCGTCGCCGGCCAGGAGAAGAAGCTGGGCAACGAGCAATTCGTGGCCCGGGCCCCCGCGGAGATCGTCGACAAGGAGAGGGAGAAGCTCGCCAGCTGGCGCCAGCAGGCGCAGGCGCTGGAAGCGAAGCTGGCGCAGCTCGGCGCGGCGTGAGACACGCTGCGAAGGTCGGAGAGCGACGGAGAGGTCGGAGAGGTCCTCACGACCCTGTTCTCCGTCCTCTCCGTCCTCTCCGTCCTCTCGACCTCCTCCTGTGCCCGAATGGGTCCCGCCGCCCGGCGGCCCACCCGACAAGGCGCCGCCGCGGCTGTTGTCCACCGTCCCCGAGTCGCTGGGGGTCTATCCCGAATTCAAGGGGGACGTCGAGTTCCAGTTCGACGAAACCCTGTCGGAGGGAGGCACTCCGAGCCTCGGGACGGGAACCAGCGAGCTCGAACGCCTGGTCCTGGTCTCTCCCACGCCCGAATGTGCCGGACGTCGGCTGGCACCGCAGCCGGCTCAGCGTCCGGCCCAAGGAAGGGTGGCGCCCCAACCGGGTCTACCGGGTCGAGCTGCTTCCCGGGGTGAAAGACATCCGCAACAACGCCGAGGATTCCCTGGTCGTCGTCACGTTCACCACGGGAGCACCGCTCCCGACTCGCCGGCTGCGGGGACGAGTGGTGGACTGGACCACGCGGCAGGTGGGGCGCGGCGCCCTGGTCGCGGCGGTGCTGCTGCCCGACAGCCTCCCCTACCTGGCCTATGCCGACTCGGGTGGACGCTACGACCTGGCACCTCTGCCGGCGGGGCAGTACCTGATGCAGGCCTTCGTCGACCAGAACCGCAATCGCCGGCTCGATTCCCGCGAGCTTTCCGACACGATCCGGATGGGCGAGGACAGCACGCGAGGTGCCCGCCCTCTGGCTGCAGCCGCACGACACCGTGCCGCCGCGGATCCAGTCGATCGCCGTGGAGGACAGCACCGCAGCGACGGTCGAGTTCACCGGGCCGCTCGATCCCTACAGCTCGCCACCCTTCGCCTCTTTCCGCCTCCTCGCCCTGCCCGACTCGGTCGTCGTCGAGGGCGCAAGCCTCGTCACCAGGGCCGAGCAGGACAGTCTTCGCGCCCGCCAGCGGGCCGAGGCGGAGAGGGCCGACACGACAACACCCAAACCCGCCGCACCGGTACCGGCCCGGCCGGTCCCCCCGCCTGGCAAGGCGGTCAAGGGGGCGAAGGCAGCGCCTGACACCGTCGGCCTTGCCGCCCTGCTGGCCCAGCGCCCAGCCCTGCAGGACCGCCTGGTGATCCGGATGCCGACACCCTTCGTTCCCGGCAACAAGTACGTGCTGGAGATCAGCGGCCTTCGCGGGCTGGGTGGAGCCACCGGCAATGTCCGGGGCGGTCTGGCGGTGCCGGAATCGAAAGCGACTAAGGCCGATTCCACCGCTCGCCCGCCGGCGGGCTCGCCGGCAGCCGGCGATTCGACCAGGCCCCGATGACCGACCCCCGTCGGAACCTGCCATCGGTCGACCGGCTGCTGTCGGAGCCGGCCCTCGTGGAGTTGTTGCAGGCCCACCCCCGCTCCGTCCTGGTGGCGGCGATTCGGGAGTCACTTGAATCCGCCCGCTCGGGCCGCTCGGGAGTCCCTCCAGACTGGGCCGGTGACATCGCCGAGCGACTGGCGCGCAGGGTCACCCGGTCACTCCGACCGGTGCTCAACGCCACCGGTGTGGTGCTCCACACCAACCTGGGCCGTGCTCCCCTTGCCGCTGCCGCCACCGACGCCATGGCGGCGGTGGCCCGCGACTACAGCACCCTGGAGTACGACCTGGACTCGGGCACGCGGGGGCAGCGTGCCGATCATTGCCGCGCCCTGCTCAGTGAACTCACGGGGGCGGAGGACGCACTTGCAGTCAACAACGCGGCGGCGGCGCTGGTCCTCGCGCTCTCGACGGTGGCGGCGGGGCGGCCGGTGCTGATTTCACGGGGCGAGCTGATCGAGATCGGGGGCAGCTTCCGGATCCCGGACATCCTGGCCACGAGCGGGGCGCGGCTGCTGGAAGTGGGCACGACGAACCGGACCCACCTCGACGACTACCGGCGGGGCCTCGATGGCGCCGCGGCGATCCTCACCGTGCACCGCTCCAACTTCGAGCAGCGGGGATTCGTCGCCACCCCGCCGCCCTCGGCGCTGGCGGAGCTGGCGCACGAGGCGGGAGTGCCCTACCTGCACGACGTCGGGAGCGGGCTGCTGGCGGACCTCACCCCGTGGGGGCTGACCGATGAGCCCCGGGTGCCGGAGGCAGTCGCCGCGGGGGCGGACCTCGTGCTGTTCAGCGGGGACAAGCTGCTGGGCGGGCCGCAGGCGGGGTGCCTGGTAGGGCGTGGGGAGCTGGTGGAACGCTGCCGTCGGGCCCCGTTCGCGAGGGCGGTACGGCCCGATCGATTCACCCTCGCCGCCCTCGAGGCGACGCTGTCGCTGTACCGTGATCCGGCCCGGGCCCGCGAGGAAATCCCGGTACTCCGCATGCTCACCAGGAGCGCCGCTGAATTGGAAGCGCAGGCGCAGAGTCTCCATCGCTCACTGGTTCCCGCCCTCCCCCCCGCCCGCCCGCCCGCCCTGCTCAGGGGGGAGTCCGCCGTCGGCGGGGGAGCATTCCCCGGGGCCGCGCTGCCCACCACGCTCATCGCTATCGACCCGGGACCGCTTGGGGCCGACGGCCTCGCCCTTCGGCTTCGCCTGGGCGACCCACCGGTGATCACGCGCGTGGCCAACGGCAGGGTCCTTCTCGATCCACGGACGCTTCCCGGAAGCAAGCTTCGAACCTGGTCGGCGGCGCTCTCAAGCGGGCGCTTGAGGAGTAGCGTGGCTGCCCCCCTGCGACCGACAGGGAGTCCTTTAGGGCCCCTCCGCCCCTCTGCCCCTCGACGAGCGGTCTTTCTCGACCGGGACGGGACCCTGCTTGAGGATCCCGGATACCTCAACGATCCCGTACAGGTCCGTCTGCTGCCCGGGGCGGGCGAGGCCGCGGCAAGCCTCAAGCGAGCCGGCTTTCTGCTGATCATCGTGACCAACCAGTCGGGAATCGCTCGCGGCCTGATCACCCCCAGGCAGTACGAGGCGGTGGCGGCCCGGACGGCCGAACTGTTAGCACAGGCGGGTGGAGCCCCGGATGCCCAGTACCATTGCCCGCACCTGCCCGAAATCAGCGGCCCCTGCGGCTGTCGGAAACCCGGGCTGGATCTCTACCGGCGGGCCATCGAACGATTTGGCATCGACCCGGCGCAGAGCTGGTGGATAGGAGATCGGGTGACGGACCTCCTGCCGGCAAGACTGCTGGGGGGCCGAGGAATCGGGGTTGGTCCCGGTCTTCCGGCAGCGCCGACGGGAATGGATTCAACTTCCGAATTCGTGCTGGAGGATGACCTGGCGGCTGCCGCGCGGTGGATTCTCGCCACCCGATGAAGGTGCGGGCACTCCACAGATCCGATGAGGGGTCCGGCCCACAGTGATGCAGGGGTCCACATTTGGCACATTCCGATGCCATTGCGATGCAAGGTGTTGTAATTTTCAACATCACGAATTGCAGTGGCTTGGAGATTGCACCGTAAGGTTGCCGAACCATGAGCGTCGAACGGGTGCCGATGGCCCCTGCCCAATTGGAGGAGAGTATGTCCGAAGCGATGAGAAGGCCCTTTGTTGAGCCCAAGCTCACCGAGGAAGCACAACTGGCCGAGATCACCCTGACCTCGAATACCAGCCCCAGGGTGTACGACAGACATCACCACTGAGCCCCCTCGGAATCTTCCTCGGGAGTGCAGACGCCAGACTGAAAGCCGAGTCTGGCGTCTTTGTTTTGGCTCGTTGAGTTGGCGGCGGGTCCACAGATTCGGTGAGGGAGGCAGGCCACAGTCAGCTAGCGATTGCCCTATAGTACCTTCTGAACCTATGATGCCCCATCGTGTTATGATCCCGAACATCACGTATCGCTTTGGCCCGCGCATTGCTTATCCTGATAATCGTGATTCCTGTGCCGGGAGGACATAGGGTTCGCCTGCCTTAACGGAGGTACCTATGCCGGACACGACGAAACAGCACTTTGTGGATCCCACAGTTGTCGAAGAGGCGGACCTTGCGGACATCACCCTGACTTCCGGGTCCCCCGCCAGCAGTGCCTCGGCCCAGCAATTTGACCAGGGCCAGAGCCAAGGCCAGCGTCATAGTCACGGCCACGGCCATGCCTACGGTCGCGATCGCAACTGAGCCAACGCCTCACCCAGCAGTGTCAGCGCCGGATTTCCCCAGGAAATCCGGCGTTGTCACACCCGCCTCTCCCATCGCTGTTGATGAATCCTGCCGACATGGGTCCGGAATTGCAGATACCGAAGATTTACAAGTGCAAATAAAATATTGACTTACACTAATCAACATCACGATTTGTAGCGGTGCGAGAATTGCGAGAAAGGCGACGTCGTCCCTTGGAGAGGGGACTCCGCACTTACCCGCTCAGGAGGCACCGATGCCGCACGTCGAAAGAAAGCCCTTCGTTGAGCCCACACTCACTGAAGAGGCCTCGCTGGCTGAACTGACGCTTGCTTCCGGGGACCTTGCTCCCTGCACCGGTGAGAACTGCCCCGGCTGATCGGCTCAGTTCCCAGTATTGAGCGGCACCAAACGCCAGACTCCCTCGAGAGTCTGGCGTTTCGATTGGTGGGCGGGTGATCTTTCCCCCGTGCCCTCCTTCACGGTAATCGGCGCCCATCCCGAACTGACCCGGGCAATCCAGACCTGGCTCGACGGATCGGAGCTGACCCCGCCCCGTCCGCTGACGATTCGGGTCGAAATCGGCTCCCCGCCCGACCTCTCGACCGATACACGGCCCACTTTCAGACAGGGAAACGTTCTGATCCGCTCGGGGGGTGAGCCCCAAGGCGAGGTTCTCGTCTCGTGGGAGGGCGCCCCCGCAGTTGCCAGGCTGAACGGCCAGACAGCCGAGGCGGAACTGATCCTCTCCCCCGAGGCGCACGATCGCCTGGATGAGTGCCTCCGCGGATTCGGGATGGTCGCCCTCATCTTCCTGCTGCGCCGGGTGGGGTGGCACCACGTCCACGCCGCGACCGCCGTGGATCCAGCAGGCCGCGGCTGGCTCCTGGCTGGCAACACTCACGCCGGCAAATCCACGACCGCGGCCCTGCTGGCCAGCCTGGGGTGGGAAGTCGGCTGCGACGACATCGCCTTCCTGTCTCGCTCGGGCCCGGAGGTCGTCGTCCACGCCTACCGGACGCCGATCGCCCTCCGGCCAGAGGGGCAGCAATTCCTGGCGCGCCGGGGGGGCCGATTGATCGCGCAGCGGGGCAAGCGGCTCTTCACGCCCGAAGAACTCGGCGGCCGTTGGATCGGGACCGTCCATCCTGACATCATTCTCTTCACCAGCGTCGGCACCGACTACACTTCAGCCCAGCCAATCCGGGGAGCCGAGGTGCTCGCGGAGCTGGTGCGCTGGTCGGCCTGGGTGGCGCTGGAGCCCGACCTGGCCCAATCGCATCTCGATCTCCTCAACGCCCTGGCCCGGCAGGCCCGGTGCCTCCGCGTCATCCTGGGACGGGACCTCTTCCTCGATCCGTCCATTCTCGCAACCATCGCACCCCCATGACGACCCGATACCGCGCTCACCCGGAGCTCCGCCTGACCGCCCTCGAGGGCGAGGGCGTAGTGCTCCATCTCGGCAGCCGGCGCTATTTCACCGTCAACGAGACCGGACTGGCCATCCTCGAGGCCCTGAAGCCCTCAGCCACGCTGGCCGAAATCGGCGCCGCCCTGGTCAAGCGCTTCGAGGTGACGCCCGAGAAGGCGGAAGTGAGCGCCCGGCACTTCCTCGACCGGTGCCTCGGCGCCAAGCTGGTCATCGAGGACCGCAGCGAGTGAGTGAGCGGTTGTCCGTGGGGATCCGGATACGGGCTCTGGCGGCCTCGCTGTGGATCCCGCCGCTGATCCTGCTCGTCTCGTTCCAGCGGCTGGTGGCCCGCCTGGGGCAGCGTCGCCCGATGCCGCCCTTCGAGGACGCGGCCCTGGCCGGCTGGGTGGATGATGTTCTGCGCCGGCTGCCGGGCCCCTGGCGGTATACCTGTCTCAAGCGGGCCGCGGTACTCTATCACCTGCTGCGCGGGGCCGGGCGTCCGCTGCAACTGGTCATCGGGGTCCGGCGGGGGCCCGACGGGAAGCTGGCCGCCCACGCCTGGCTGCTGCTCGAGAACTTGCTCTACCTCGAACCCGAACCGGAGGCGCCGGGAGCCCACACCGTGATCGCTGTCTTCCCCGATCCCTCCGCGGCAACCTGATCAATGACGCTCAACGCGGCTGAGGTCCTGTACCAGACAGTGCGCCTGCGCGGGGGGTGGGATGCCGCCAGTCTCAAGGATGCCTGGCTGCGGACCGACCCGTCAGGCCTGCGCGAGCTGGTCAGTTACGAGCAGGTCACGATCTGGTTGTACCGGCGCCTCAGGGGACTGGGCGTCGGCGATGAGCTGCCGCCCGCCTTCTGGACCTGGCTGATCAGGCGGGCCCGGGTGGAAACGGCGAACGGGCTCCTGGTCGAAGCCGAGGCAATCCGGCTGGCGGAGTTGCTCACCGCCGGCGGCATCCCGGCGGTCTTCCTCAAGGGAATCGCCCGCAGGCTCCTGGCCGACCGCTACCCCTACATCGATGCCCGCTCCACCATCGATGTCGATGTGCTGCTTCCGGCCGAGCACGCTTCCTCGGTCTGGGAGGACCTGAAGAAGTCCGGCTACAAGTTCGCGGCCGACCCGAACCTGACCCCCGTCGACCTCTGGCACCTGATCCCGCTGGCCGGCGCCAACCGGGTGGCGGTGGAGATCCACACCTCGACCTCGCGCGAGATCAAGCCGCCGGACGCCTGGCGCCGCCAGATGTTCGAGTCGCAGGTGGTCGCGCGCGACAAGCTCACCTTGCGCGTCCCCAGCGTGACCGAGCTGTTCTGGCACACCCTGACGCACGCGGCCGGTGAGGGGACGAACGCATTCCGCCTGCACTACCTGCTGGACGCGGCCGTGCTCATGGGGGGCGACGCGGCCATCTACTGGGACGTCATCGGCGAGCGACTCACCTCGCGCGAAATCCGCAATCGCGACCTCCTTCTCCGCTGGCTCCAGGCCGCGGCGGAGCTCGCCGGCGTCCCCCTCCGCCTGCATCTGGGGGCGATGCCCCGGCCGTTCCCGATGATGCGGGTCATGAAGTGGCGCCTGGCCGCCTTCCGCCGGGCCGGTGACCGTCCCCGGCTGCTGGAGAAACTGCTGGAGGAAGGAACCCGGATCGAGGCGGGGATGCCGATGCAGGAACTGGTCAAGGGAAAGGAGCTGACCCTTCAAGCCCGCCGGCGGACCGCATCGACGGTCGCGCGTGGGGCGTATCACGCCTGGAGGATGGTGAAGGGGTAGCCCGGCCACGCAGTCTCCCGCCTCGCATCAAGTCCCGCGGAAGCGCGACCGTGCCCCGGTAGCGCGACTGTGAATCGAACGCCTCGCCGATTACTTTGTTGCGCCATGCCGATGCGGGTGGGGGTCTGCATTTCGGGCGGGGGCAGCAACCTGGAGGCCCTGATCGGGGCCCTCGGCCCGGGGGCCCCGGCGGAAGTCGTCCTGGTCCTGAGCAACACTCCGCGGGCCGGAGGGCTGGAGCGGGCCCGGAAACACGGCGTGGCCACCCGGGTTCTGGCTGACCACCGCGACGGCGCGGAGTGGCTCAGGCATCTCGAGGAGGCACGGGTCGACCTGGTCGTCCTGGCCGGGTTTCTCAAGCTGGTGCCGGCCGCCGTCATCGCGAAGTTACCGGGGCCGGATCATCAACATCCACCCTGCCCTGCTTCCGGAATTCGGCGGCGGGGGAATGTACGGCCGCCGGGTCCACGAGGCGGTGCTGGCCGCGGGCCGGCCCGAGTCGGGCGCCACCGTCCACCTGGTGGACGAAGTCTACGATCGCGGCGCGATCCTGGCCCAGGCCAGGGTCCCCGTCCTCCCGGACGACACCCCGGAACGGCTGGGGGCCCGGGTCCTGGACGTCGAACATCAACTGCTCCCGGCCGTGGTCCTGGCCGCCGCGCGGGCCGGGCACCCGGTCCCGGTGCAGTTCGCGCAGGAGCCCAGAGGCTGAGTCCTCATGCCCCGTGCATTGATTTCCGTCAGCGACAAGCGCGGCATCGTCCCCTTCGCCCAGGAACTGGTGGCGATGGGCTGGCAGATCATCTCCACCGGCGGGACCCACGCCGCTCTCCGCGCGGCCGGAGTCCCGGCGGTCACGGTGGAGTCGGTCACCGGTTTCCCCGAGATCCTCGACGGCCGGGTCAAGACCCTCCACCCGGTGATCCACGCGGGCCTGCTGGGCCGGCGCGACCTGGCCGAGCACCGCACGTCGATGGCGCACCACAAGATCGAACCGATCGACCTGCTGGCGGTGAATCTCTATCCGTTCCGCGAAACGGTCGCCAAGCCGAACGTGAGCTTCGAGGACGCCATCGAGAACATCGACGTCGGCGGCCCGGCGATGCTGCGCTCCGCCGCCAAGAACCACGACTCGGTGATGGTGGTGGTCGATCCAACGGACTACGGCTGGGTGCTTCAGATGCTCCGGGCGGGTACCGTGTCTACCGAGTGCCGCCGCCAGCTCGCGGCCAAGGTCTTCAGCCACACCGCGAACTACGACGCCGCGATCGCGCGCTACCTGACTCCCCGCGAGGACGGGCTGCCCAGCCAGATCACCGTCTCGGTCGAAAAGGTGATGGGACTGCGCTACGGCGAGAATCCGTCGCAGCGCGCGGCGCTCTACGCCACCGACGAGCCCCGCGGCATCCGCGACCTCAAGCAGCGCCAGGGCAAGGAACTCTCCTTCAACAACCTGCTCGACCTCGACGCCGCGATGAGCGCCGTGGCGCTGTGGCCGATCCGCCCCGCCTGCGCCGTGATCAAGCACACCACGCCCTGCGGCATGGCCGTCGGGGTCACCGCCGAGGAGGCGGCCCGCAAGGCCGTCGCCGGCGACCGGCAGTCGGCTTTTGGCGGGGTCGTCGCCTTCAACACGGTGGTGGATGCCCGGGCGGCTGCGGCGCTCGACGAGCTCTTCCTCGAGGTGGTGGTGGCGCCCTCGTTCCACGAGGAGGCGCTGGCAGCTCTTCGCCAGAAAGAAGAACCTCCGCGTGGTCGAGCTGCCGGTCGGCCACGGCGAGCCGGCCCTCGACGTCAAGCGGATCCGGGGCGGCTTCCTGCTGCAGGACCGGTTCACCTTCGAGCCTTCCGAGGCGGAGTGGAAGGTGGTCACCTCCCGTCCGCCCACCGACGCGGAGTGGGACGACCTCCGGTTCGCCTGGGCCGCCGTGGCCAGTGTCAAGTCCAACGCCGTCCTGCTGGCCCGGGACGAGATGGCCATCGGCATCGGCGCCGGACAGATGAGCCGGGTGGACAGCTCGTTCCTCTCGGTGCACAAGGCCCGCCAGCAGGGGCACGACCCGAAGGGCGCCGTGATGGCCTCGGACGCCTTCTTCCCCTTCGCCGACGGAGTGGACGAGGCGGCGGCGGCGGGGGTGACCGCGATCATCCAGCCCGGCGGCTCGATCCGCGACGCCGACGTGATCGCCGCCGCCGACCGGCACGGCCTGGCGATGGTGTTCACCGGCCGGCGGCAGTTCAGACACTAAAACCCGGGTGAGCAGGGAGAGGGGAGCAGGGAGCGGGATGATTCCCGACACCCCCTGCTCCCTGCTTCCTGCTCCCACTTTCCCCGTTCCCCAGGGTACATGACCGACTCGACCGAGACCCGCCCTCCCTACGGCTACGCCGCACTGACCTCGCTGCTCGTCTTCGGCATCTACGTGGCCACGCTGGCGCCGACCACGGCGTTCTGGGACACCTCCGAGTACCTGGCCGCCGCGTATGTGCTGGGCATCCCGCACCCGCCGGGAAATCCGCTGTTCACGATGCTGGCCCACACCTTCGGGGCGCTGCCGCTGGCGGCCAGCTACGCGGTGCGGATCAACCTCTTCGCCGCGGTCACCAGCGCCGCCTCGGCCGGGCTCTGGTTCCTGGTAGCCGAGCGGTGGATGCGGGACGTGGTCCCGGTGCGCTGGGCCCGGCTGGCGGCGGCCTTCGCCGGCACGCTGGTGTCGGCCACGAGCTGGACGGTCTGGAACCAGTCCACGGTCAACGAGAAGGTGTACACCGTCTCGATGTTTTCCACGGCGCTGGTGACGTGGCTGGGGGTGCACTGGGCGGACGACGAGCCGGGCCCCCACCGCGACCGGTGGCTGGTGCTGATCGCCTACATCATCGCGATCAGCTCGACCAATCACATGATGGGCGTGCTGGGGTCGATCGCCGTGGCGACCTACGTCCTCTGGACCGACTGGCGCCTGGCGCTCAAGCCGTGGGTGCTGATGATGGCGCTGACCCTGGCGCTGGCGGTGTCGGGGCTGGGCGCCGTCCTGGTCACGGGACCGATGTCGGGACGCGGTGCCATCATCCTGGCCTACGGCACCCTGCTGCTCTATACCGCCTGGAGCGACCCGGCCGAGTTCCGCCGCCCGATCTTCTATCTGGGCACGATCGCGGTGCTGGTCGCGATCGGCCCCAACTACCTCTTCCTGCCGATCCGCGCGGCCCACTTCCCCCCGATCAACGAGGGCGAGCCGATCGGCTTCTTCAGCAACGCGCTGATGGAGGTGCTCAACCGGGTCCAGTACGGCAAGCCTCCGGTCTGGCAGCGCCAGGCCGATTTCATCTCGCAGCTCGGCAACTACTGGCAGTACTTCAACTGGCAGTTCGCCCGCGACTGGGCGCCGGCCAACGGGATCTTCACCGGGCTCTTCGCCGTCCTCGGCCTGTTCGGCGCCGATGACGCTGTGGCAGAAGGACAAGCGGGCCGCGGCGGCCTCGACGGCGCTGATGGGCACGCTGACCATTGCGCTCATCTTCTACCTCAATTTCAAGTACGGCTACTCGTACGACATCGGGCGCGACCAGGTGGCCCGCGAGGTCCGCGAGCGAGACTACTTCTTCGTGGTCTCCTTCGCGGCCTTCGGCCTCTGGGTGGCGGTCGGCCTCGGCGCGCTGATGACGGCGATCGTCGAGTCGCTCAAGGCCCGGGGCAGCGAGCGGAGCCGGTGGCTCGCCGCCTCGCCGGTCCTGGCCCTGGCGCTGGTGCCGCTGGCGGGCAACCACGCTGACGGCGTCGCGCGCCAACGAGACCATGGCGCGCGACGCCGCGATCGACATGCTGCAGTCGGTCGAGCCCTACGGCATCCTGATCACCGCCGGCGACAACGACACCTTCCCGCTCTGGTACGCGCAGGAGGTCGAGGGCATCCGGACCGACGTCACCCTGGCCAACCTCTCGCTGATGAACACCCGGTGGCACCTCAAGCAGCTGTCGCGCCGGGTGACACCGGAGTTCAACCCGGCCGGCGCGGCGCCGATCTGGCGCACCGGGACCTGGGTGCGCCCCACCAAGCCGGCGCTGCAGCTCACCCCGGCCCAGATCGATTCGCTGCCCGAGCTGTCTTCCATTCCCAAGGGCTCGGGCGTCAAGTTCGACAGCCTCCAGGTCCGCTTCGGCGACCAGTACCTCGAGCTCAAGGACCTGGCCACGCTGTTCATGATCCGGGACAACATCGGCGCCCGGCCCGTCTATTTCAGCTGGAGCGACGGGAATTACCCGGACGCGACCTTCGACCTGACCCCCTATCTGGTCTCGGCCGGGTTCGGCCGCCGGCTGCAATACACGGCGGTGGTCCCCAACGACACGATTCTGCTCAACCGCGGGCTGGCCTATCTCGACTATCCGCGGACCATGAACCTGCTCTGGGATGTCTACCACTGGCAGACGGCCACCAAGGACCGGCCGCACGGCTGGGTCGATCCGCCATCCGCCTCGATGCTCCAGCTCTACCTGGTGGCCTACAGCGGGGCCGCGTCCAGCATGCGGCAGAAGGGGGACACCGCCGCGGCCGCCCGGGCGGACTCGATCGCGCTCGAGATCCAGCGGAACATCCAGCAGAAGCGGTAATCATCGGGCGCGGGACGCTGCTTCCCGCGCCCTTTGACAGTGAATCCGCAGATTGGCAGATTCAACGGATTCTTCCGCGGGTCATCTGTCGCCGCCCCTCGGGGGCCGGAGGCCAGCACATGGCGCCTCGTACCGGACCTGGATCGGCTACCCGTCGTGCTGTCGCCCTGAGCCTGTGCTCGGCTCTGACCTGGGCCGCCTGCAGCACCGACACGGACATCGGGCCCGGCCCGGTCGCCGCGGTGCGGATCGTCCCCGAATCGCTCCAGATGATCCCCGGCGCGGTCGATACCCTGCACGGATTCGGCCTCGACGCCACGGGCGCCCTGCTGGCCAGCCGGGCGGTCACCTGGAACACGAGCAATCCGGCCGTCGCGACGATCGGCGTCAGCGGCATCGTGACCGGGGCCGGTCTGGGCCTGGACAGCATTATCGCCTCGCTCGACGGCTTCGCGGATACCGCCTTCGTGACGGTTGTGCCGCCGCCGCCCCCCTGACGCGGCACGGGCGGGTAGCCGGAACGGGAAAGGCCGGGGAGAGTCCCCCGGCCTTTCCCGTTTCCCGACTCCCCGCCATCGCCTAGAAGTTGAACTCGACGCCGCCGGTCCAGACCACGCTCGGCTCCACTCCGCCGTCCCTGATCGGCAGCAGTGCGTTCACGATCATGGTGGTGGGCTTGCCGATCTTGAACTTGAAGCCGGCGCTGGCGTCGACCCGGTGGTCGTGGATGTTGGGAACGGTGGTGGGAACGACGGTGCGCTGATAGGGAGCGATGTAGTTGACCGGTGGCGGCACCTGGAACGGCGTCCCCAGCACCCAGTTGCTCAGCACGTCGATCGCCATGGTGGCGTAGGGGGCGAGTATCGCGTCGAACCCGGCGTTGGCCACGATCTCGTCATTGAGGTCGCCCTCGCGGAAGAGGTATCCCACGTTGGCGTGCGGATTGAAGTTGCCGAAGTGGGACGAGAAGATCGCCAGCGCCCGGCCGGAGTAGGTGCCGGCGCCGAGCAGGTTGTCGGCGTCGCCGGTCGGGAAGCGTACATCCACCAGCAGGGATGAGGAGAATTTTTCCGCCGCGGTGATCCCCAGCTTGAACCGTCCGGCGATGTCGCCCAGTCCGCTGGCGGAGCCGAAGGTCGTCGCCGCCGCCCGGAGCACCGGATTGGCGCTGTCGCCCGAGAAGAAGTGGACCGCCGGGGTGCCGAAGGGCATGATCTGGGCGGTGCTGGAGCCTTCCATCGACGCGTGTACCACCGGCACGGCCACGCTCAGGTCGAGCCGGCTGAGCAGCCCGTAGGTCATGTAGTAGGCGGTGACCACCTGGTTCACCGACAAGGCCACCTGGACCACGATGATGTCGTTTTCGCGCAGCGGATTGCCCAGTCCCGCCGGGGGCACGTCCTGGTGGGTGAAATTGAAGTAGAGGTTGTTGATCGGCACCCCGCGCATCGACTGGTAGTTGATGAAGTTGACCACCGCCCCCATGAGGAAGCGCCCCCGGCCCAGGTTGTCTGCCCGCTCGGCGAAGATCGGCCCCAGCGAGTTGCTGGTCTTGACCGGCACCCCACCCACCAGGCGGTAGGTCGCGCCGCCGCTGGTGGAGCCGATGGGAAAATTCGAGCCGGTCGAGGCCACGGCGTCGGTCAGGAAGTTGATGACCTGGAGGTTGCCGGCCACCGCGGAGGGAATGAAGTGGTCGCCGTGCCCGTTCTGAGCGTTGATCGATCCATCGAGGCAGAGCGGCTGGCCGCAGGTCCCGAACCGGAAGAGGTCGCCGATCTTGTCGGTGATGGACTCCTGCTGCGCGGCGAGGGGCGGGGCGGAAAGTGCCAGAGAAAGGAGGCACCACCGGACGAGGCGACTGGGCATCGGACCTCCGAAAGGCGTGCGGCGCAACGGATTGTCTGAGGGACCGGTTACGATATCAGTCGGGAAGCCCGGGGGGAAGATGCCACGTGGTGAGGATCCGGCCCGGGCCGGCGAGGATCAGTTGCTGAGGTTGGTGATGTGCCAGCCCCCAGTCCCCTGGCCCAGGGTGATGGACTTGGGCCCGGCCGATTTCTCACTCGCTTTGCCCTTCTTGTCCAGCAGCGCGACCGGCCCATTCATCGTCACCGTAGCCGTCGTCCCGGAGACGCTGATCGAGGTGATGGCCCATTTGCTGGTATCGAGGCGAATTCCCTTCTGAAACCAATCCCGGTACCCGGCCTGCATCTCGGCCGACATCTCGGGGAACGCGGCGAGGGCGCCGTTAAGGTCCCCGGCCGCCAGGGCCCGCGAATAGTCCTGCACCACCTGCCGGACGTTGGCCTGCTCGTCGACGGCCGGTGCTGCCGGGGCCGCGGCGGGAGGGAGTACGGGCTCCACCGCGGCGCGGGCGGCGGAGGCGCGATCGCGGGCCGTGGTCGCGGCCGAGACATAGGCCGATGAAGCGGAGTTGAGGGGATCAGTCGTGGCCATGTACTGCTGGGCTTCGGCCATGTTCTGGGCGTTCCTGAAGAGCAGGTCACCGCCGGCCAGGTCGGCGTCGGTGGCGCCGGCGGCGACCGCGGCCTGCCTGGCCGACTGGGCATTGGCGAGCAGCTTCAGGTACAGGGTCCGGTCGCGCTCGAGCTCCTGCGGGTCGGGAACGATCCGGCCACCGGTGTGGGTCACCGCCGGTTCGGGATTGCTGGGCTGGGCGTGGAGTCGCGGTTCCGCCTCCGACGGAGCCGCCCCGACCACCTTCTTCTTTTCGGCCAGTGGCGGCTTGGCTGCCGGTTTGGGCGGCGCGGGCGACTCGGTCGTGGGCGGGGGCGCCGCCGCGGCGCCCGACTCGGCGGCCCCGGACGCAGCGGGCGGAGCTGCTTCCGGCGCGGGAGCCTGCTCGACGGGGGCCTGCTGAGTAACCGAAGGCGCGGGTGGCTCGGCCACCGTGGGTTTCCGCCAGGGATGCAGCACCGCCAGCGCACCCACGATCGCCAGCAATGCGACCCCCCCGCCAACCAGGAGGCCCTTCTTCGAGCCCTTCTCCGGCGCAGGGACCGACCGGGGTACCGGACGGCCGGCCGGCTGGGCCCTCGCGGTTGGCGCCCCTGCCGCGCCAGCCGGCGGAGCAGTCCGCCCCTGCCTCCGGCCCCCGGGAATCGGGCTCATGGGCGTAATCAGCTTGCCCATCATCGCCTGCGTCTTCAAGGCACCGTCCCTGGCCAGCGCCACCAGGCGGGTGCGAGTCGGGTCGTCGTGGGCCAGCGGCTGCACGCCGATGGCCGCGATGGCTTCATCCACCGACGGCCAGCGCCGCTCGGGCGGCTTCTCCAGCATCCGCATGACAGCCATCCGGAGATCGTCGGGAACGTCGGGCCGGAACCGCTCCATCGGCGGCGGCGGCTCGTTGAAATGGCCGTACATGATGGCCATCATCGACCCGCCAGAGAACGGCGGCCGCCCGGTCAGCATCTCGTAGGCGACGACCCCGAGGGAGTACTGGTCGGAGGCGCCGGTCACGTCCTGCGCCATGCACTGCTCGGGGCTCATGTAGGTGGGGGTGCCGACCGTCATCCCGGTCATGGTGAGCCCCTGGGATTCCGACACCTTGGCGATGCCGAAGTCGGTGACGACGGCCCAGCCCTCGTCGTCGATCATGATGTTGGCGGGCTTGATGTCGCGATGGACGATGCCGCGCCGGTGGGCGTAGCCGAAGGCGCTGCCGGCCTGGGCCAGGATCGCCTTGACCATCGGGATCGGCAGGGGGCCGACTTCCTTGATGATCGAATCCAGGGGACGGCCCTGGACGAACTTCATCACGAAGAAGAGCAGCCGGTCGGTCTCCCGGACGGCGTAGACCGGGATGATGTTGGGATGGCTGAGGGAGGCGGAGGTGCGGGCCTCCCGCTTGAAGCGCTCGATCATCCCCTCGCCGGTCACCAGCGAGGGGGACATGACCTTGATGGCGACCTTGCGGTCGAGCGCGATCTCGTGGGCCAGGTAGACGGTGGCCATGCCGCCGCGTCCCAGCTCGCCCTGGATCTCGTACTCCCCCAGCGTGGCGTGCCGGAGATGATCCACCATCTCCTGCTGCATCGCCTCGCCCCCCCGCGGGAGGGGCGCCTGCGCCGCCATCTGCTCGGTGGAAATCGAGGCTTGCACGCCCGAGACATCGTGGCCGCACATGGCGCAGAAACGCACCCCGGGAGCGATCTCGCTCCCGCAGCGCGAACAGGCCAGGGTGCCCTCGGGCGTTGTGGCCACGGAATCCCGTCGGTTGGGGTCCCTAATGCTAATGCGCGGTCGCAGGACGGGGTAGAGAACGGGTTACTGTGTCGTGACCGGCCCCATCCTGACCACCTCGAAATCCCCCCCGTGGACGGTCTTCAGGGTGTTGAGCTCGTCGTCGCTCCACCGGGCATCGGGCGCCCCCGACAGGTACCAGTCGCTGCCGTTGTCAGCCACGATCATGCCGTAAGTCTTGAGGGCCTGGAGTATGACCCGGGCGCTGGGGGGATAGCCGCTGAGGTCGAAGCCGGCCTTGAGGCGGACCCGCATCCCCATCGGGGGACGGCTGGTGCTGGTGTCGCTCGAGGCGAAGTGCCGGGCCGGGGAGATGTACCCCCGGCGGCTCCGGCTCACGGTGAAGCGGAGCGCATGGCGGATCACCCCCTGCTCAACGACCTCGTCGTAGCGGACCAGGCCGGGGAAGATCGGCAGTCCGGCGGCGTCAGCTGAGGTCCACCCCGCGGGGCGGAGGGCGTCGGAGGCGAGGTCGAAGATCGCCCCCGATCCCGCCGTCCAGCGGGCACCACCGGCCACCGGGTAGGCGGCGAAGAGTTCATAGAGCATCCAGTGGTCACGGTCGATGACCAGGACATGGCGGTCGCCGCCGCTCGCGGCTCCGCCCTCGATGGGGGCATTGGCCGGGATCGGGTAGGGACCGGGATCGCTCTCGTCGGCATAGTCGAACGTCACCCCGACCCCCGGCGTCGAGCCCGCCACCACGATGTAGGGGATGCCGAACGGCCCCCCATTCCAGTTCGCGCCGAAGTCGGGATGCAGCGCCGTACCCGGCCCGATGTCAGCGATCAGGGCTGCGGAGTTGGGATCCAGCGGAGCGGCGTCCACCGGGGTGTTCCAGGGGTTGTCATCGGGGAAGGGCCGCCGGCCCTCCAGGCTGGCCCCGACGCCCAGGCCCGGCGTGGTGGTGTCCGGAGGCGGCGGGAGGGTGCCCAGCCCATCGCTCACGCTGCAGGCCAGCAGCGTGGCAACCAGGAGGAATCCCAATGTGGAAATGAGTCGCATAGGGTCCGATGCCTTATCCGGGGAGAGCCGGCAAAGGTAGCGCCCGGCCGGCAGGCCTCCCGTGATCAGGCGCATCGCGCGGTTGCCACAGGTGGGTGCAAGTGAGTCAGGACATTTAACTGCAGCGACTTAGCTAGTGAGAAGTTACTTTAAGATTATCGGTGGGGCAGAGGGGCAGAGGGGCAGAAACTGGTGAGGGAAATGGGGGTGGGCTATTCTTGTCCGGCCCGGTGCAACGGCTCCGGGGAAAATGCGGTTCTGGCGTGGTGGCAGAGTG
Source organism: uncultured Gemmatimonadales bacterium (assembly GCA_963724265.1). Classification (GTDB taxonomy): domain Bacteria; phylum Gemmatimonadota; class Gemmatimonadetes; order Gemmatimonadales; family GWC2-71-9; genus DATEHG01. The sequence continues at coordinate 285,069 of CAVRTU010000005.1, read as the reverse complement.
GTCGAATGCAGCGGTCTTGAAAACCGCCAGGGCTGAAAGGCCCTCGAAGGTTCGAATCCTTCCCACGCCGTGGGGCGGGAGGGCGGGAGGGCGGGAGAGCGGGAGGACGAGACGGACTACAGACTCTCCTCCCGCCTTCCCGCCTTCCCGCCCTCCCGCCTGTCTCAGGCTACCCCAATCTCCTTGGCCAGGTACACGTCCTGAATTGCGTTCAGGAGCGCCACCCCCTCCTTCATCGGGCGCTGGAAGGCCTTGCGGCCCGAGATCAGCCCCGTTCCCCCTGCCCTCTTGTTGATGACCGCGGTCAGGACGGCCTCCTTGAGGTCGTTCTTGCCCGAGGCCCCGCCGCTGTTGATCAGCCCCGAGCGGCCCATGTAGCAGCTGGCCACCTGGTAGCGGCAGAGGTCGATCGGGTGGTCGCTGGTCAGCTCAGTGTAAACCCGGTCGTCGATCTTGCCGTAGGAGGATTCGACGTTGAGCGCCTTGTACCCCCCGTTGTTTTCGGGCAGCTTCTGCTTGATGATGTCGGCCTGGATGGTGACCCCGAGGTGATTGGCCTGGCCAGTCAGGTCGGCCGACAGGTGGTAGTCCTTGTCTTTCTTGAAGGCGTTGTTCCGCAGGTAGCACCAGAGGACGGTGGCGAGGCCCATCTCGTGGGCCTGCTGGAAGGCCTGGCTGATCTCGACGATCTGCCGCCCCGCCCCATCGGAGCCGAAGTAGATGGTGGCCCCGACCGCCGCGGCGCCGAGGTCGGCCGCCTCCTTGACCGTCCCGAAGAGGATCTGGTCGGCCTTGTTGGGATAGGTCAGCAATTCGCTATGGTTGATCTTGACGAGGAAGGGGATCTTGTGGGCGTACTTCCGGGCCACTGCACCGTGGCAGCCGAAGGTGGTGGCCACGGCGTTACAGCCCCCCTCGATGGCCAGCCGAATGATGTTTTCCGGGTCGAAGTAGTCCGGGTTCTTCGCGAAGCTCGCCCCGGCCGAATGCTCGATGCCCTGGTCCACCGGCAGGATCGACATGTAGCCGGTCCCGCCCAGGCGGCCGTGTCCGTAGAGCCGTTGCAGGTTGACCAGGGTCCGGATGTTCCGGTCCGAGGGGCCGAAGACCCGGTCGATGAAGTCGGGCCCCGGGAGGTGGAGCCGCTCCCTGCCGATCTTCGGGCTGTTGAAATCGAGCAGGGAGGCGGCCTGGTCTCCCAGGAGCTGGCGGATGTCGGCGGCGTTCATGAGTTCTCGGACCGTTGAAGAATAGAGGCGGGACTCCAGCCCGGAATATTCCGGGCCGCTGAGATACTGGCAAGGTGGGCGCGGCCGACCGGCTCCGGCCCGAAAGGAGCCGCATGTACGAGATTCTGCACGAGTTTCCGATCGCGGCCTCGCCGGCGCAGGTATTCGACGCGGTAAGCACCCCCGCCGGCCTCGACCAGTGGTGGACCGCCCGCTCCTCGGGCGAGGCCCGGATGGGCGCCGAGTACCAGCTCTGGTTCGGTCCGGACAACGACTGGCGGGCCGTGGTCACCCAGTGCCTGCCGGGGGAGGCATTTCAGCTGACCATGTCCCGGGCCGACGGCGATTGGACCGGTTCCAGGGTCGGCTTCCGGCTGGCCGCGCAGAGGCCGGGAACGACCGAGGTCCGGTTCTATCATACCGGCTGGCCCGAGATGAACCAGCACTTCCGGGTGTCGAGCTACTGCTGGGCGATGTACCTCCGGATTCTCCGCCGACACCTCGAGAAGGGGGAGATGGTGCCCTATTCGCAGCGACTTGATGTCTGAGGGCGGGAGGGCGGGAGGGCCCTAAAGGACTTCCTCGCGACTTCGTCGCTCGGTCGCGGGAGGGCGGGAAATGCAGGTCCTGAAAACACAACGCCCGGTCCAGTGCGTATGCACCAACCGGGACGATGGTTCGTGGCACTTTGATCACCCGGTCTGCTCTGCCAGTTCACCGGGGCCCGAAGGCTATGTCCATTGGCAAGGAACATAACCTGCCCCCTGGCCCAAAATGGAACCCCCCACCGAGGATGCCTGCATGAGACCCGCCGTCCTGTCCACGTTGCTGCTCCTGGCCCCCGCCCTCGCCGCTGCCCAGACCCCCTCCAGCTCGGCCCTGGGCGACTGGGAGCGGAGCCGGAAGAACGTGCTGGCCTACATCGACGCTATGCCCGACAGTGCGATGGGATTCCGCCCAACCCCCGGGGTGCGCACCTTCGCCGAGCAGTTCGACCACATCGTGACCACCAACCTCCAGGTGGCGGCCCGGGCCCTGAAGGGTGTCCAGCAGTTCCCGGCGCTGGGAGATTCCGCCGTCTACCTCCACGACAAGTCGGCGCTCAAGGCCTACGCGGCGGCGACCTACGACTACGTCCTCGCCGCCCTCCAGGCGGCCACGCCGACGTCGCTGTCCGAGCCGACCAAGGTCTACGGCCCCGACGTCCAGCCCGCATTCCGCTGGATGGAGCTATCGTTAGAGCACTCGGTCTGGACCCTTGGCCAGACGGTGCCCTACCTTCGACTCAACGGGGTCACACCGCCGGCCTACGACATTCCCTTCTAATCTCAGGAGGACTAATGATCACACGCCTCGCAGTCGCTGCCGCCCTGGTCGCCGCCACTGGCCGCCAGTGACCGACAGGCCGCGCCAACGACCCCGATAATGCGAAGTGCCAGGAGGCCGTGACGGCAATGAAGAAGAAGGACTCCGGGATCGACAAGTTCTTCAAGGACGCAGTCGGCTACGCCATCTTTCCGAGCATCGGCAAAGGGCGCCATCGGCATTGGCGGCGCCACCGGAACGGGATGCGTGTACGCCGGCGGGGCTCAGATCGGAACCGCCCGACTGTCTCAGGTGACGGTCGGTCTCCAGCTCGGCGGCCAGTCCTATTCCGAGCTGATCTTCTTCCAGACCGCCAAGACGCTGGACGGGTTCAAGAACAGCGATTTCTCCTTCGACGCCCAGGTCAGTGCGGTGGCCGTCACCGCGGGTGCCTCCGCCAACGCCGCCTACCGCAACGGAGTGGCGGTGTTCACCATGGCCAAGGGAGGCTTGATGTATGAGGCCAGCGTCGGGGGGCAGAAGTTCAGTTACAAGTCACTGGCCGACGAGAAGAAGAAGGATTAAGAAGCATTCATTCTATCATCGATCCGGCTTTATGCCGGCGCGGTAGTTTTCTGCCGGACGTGCATCACGGGGCGGTTGTGTGCTAATCACTCGTCGGGTGATCTGGTGCTCCGTGGTGCACATGGCCGGTGCCGATCACTCCGCTGCGCATCGCGATGGCGGCCAATCCCAGGATCAGGATCACTGCGGCCAGCACTCGGCGACGCGCCAGGCTGGCCGCTGTGATTCGGCGAAGCAGCAGGGCGGCGACCGAAAGCAGCGGAACCGTTCCGGCACCGAAGGCGAGCATCGCCAGCGCGCCCTGCCCAGCCTGTCCCAGCGCGACCGGCAGGCTGAGCGCCGAATACACCAGCCCGCAGGGCAGGAATCCATTGACGACCCCGAAGGTGAATTGGGGCAGGAGTCCCGGCCGTCCGGCGAGCCGCGTTCCGAGGCGGGTGAGCCCGGCCAGGGGAATGACCGGCTCGCCGACCAGGCCGGCGAGGGTGAGGGTGAACCAGAGCAGCAACAGCGCGGCGAGAAGTGGCGCCAGCCAGGCGGGACCCGGAATGAGCCGGCCCACCGTTCCCGCCAGGGCGCCGAGGGCCGCGTAGGCCGCAAGGCGGCCGGCGTGCCACGCGCCGAACCCCGGACGGTGGGCGGCGCAGGCCGAGGCGAAGGCACCGCACATCGCGACACAATGGGGGCTGCCGGCCAGGCCGGCGAGCAGAGCGGTCAGCAGGAAGGGCGTCAAGCGGGGCCAGGGTGAAGGACCTTCGGCACGACACCAGAGAGGAGGACGGGGTGCAATATACCGCGGCTCAGAACCCGGACGGCGTCAGGTATGATGACGACATCGTCCGGCAATTCCTGATCGCCACCGTGACCTGGGGCGTAGTGGGGATGCTGGTCGGGGTGATCATCGCGCTGCAGCTGGCCTGGTGGCCGGCCAACCTGGGGCTGCCGTGGACCACCTTCGGGAGGCTGCGTCCGCTGCACACCAACGCGGTGATCTTCGCCTTTGCCGGCAACATGCTGTTCACCGGCATCTACTACTCGATGCAGCGGCTGCTCAAGGTCCGGATGTGGAGCGACGCGCTGTCCCGCCTCCACTTCTGGGGCTGGCAGCTGATCATCGTCTGCGCCGCGATCACCCTGCCGCTGGGGCTGACCGAGTCGAAGGAATACGCCGAGCTGATCTGGCCGATCGACATCCTGATCACCGTGGTCTGGGTCATCTTCGCCGTGAACTTCTTCGGCACGATCGCGATCCGGAAGGTGAAGCACCTCTACGTGGCGATCTGGTTCTACATGTCGTTCGTGATCACGATCGCCGTGCTCCACATCGTCAACAGCCTGGCCATCCCGGCGACCTTCACCCGCTCCTACCCGGTCTACGCCGGCCTGACCGACGCGCTGGTCCAGTGGTGGTACGGGCACAACGCGGTCGGCTTCTTCCTGACGACGCCGTTCCTCGGGCTGATGTACTACTTCCTCCCCCGCGCCGCCGAGCGCCCGGTGTACAGCTACCGGCTGTCCATCGTGCACTTCTGGGCCCTGGTCTTCCTCTACATCTGGGCCGGACCGCACCACCTGCTCTACTCCGCCCTCCCCGACTGGGCCCAGACCCTGGGCATGGTGTTCAGCATCATGCTGCTGGCCCCGTCGTGGGGCGGGATGCTCAATGGCCTCCTCACCCTCAAGGGCGCCTGGGACCGGGTGCGCACCGACCCGATCCTCAAGATGATGGTCGTGGCCGTGAGCTTCTACGGGATGAGCACCTTCGAAGGCCCGATGATGTCCATCCGGGCGGTCAACGCCCTGTCGCACTACACCAACTGGACCATCGGGCACGTGCACAGCGGGGCGCTGGGGTGGGTCGGGATGATCTCGTTCGCGATCCTCTACTGGCTGATCCCCCGGCTGTGGAACCGGCCGCTGGCCTACCCCAATCTGCCCACCACGCACTTCTGGCTGGCCACGATCGGGATCGTGCTCTACACCGTCTCGATGTGGGCGGCGGGACTGAGCGAGGGGCTGGAGTGGCGGGCCGTGGATGCCGCGGGCCAGCTCAAGTACCCGAGCTTCGTGGACATCGTCCACCAGCTGCAGCCCTTCTACTGGCTACGGCTGGTCGGCGGCCTGATGTACTTCGTCGGCATGCTCATGCTGGCCTGGAACTTCATCAAGACGGTCCGCCGACCGGCGCCCGCCACGGCACCGGCCACGCTGGCCGCCGCTCACTGACGGAGAGGACCCAATGGCTGAACAGCAGTCGGGCGGTTTCCACCGCCGAGTCATCGAGGGGCACCTGGGACTCTTCGCGATCCTGACCACCCTCGCGATCCTGGTCGGCGGGATGGTCGAGATCCTGCCGATGTTCACCGCGAAGGCGGGCCCGCCCTCGCTCCAGGGTGTCACTCCCTACACCCCGCTGGAAGTGGCCGGCCGCGACATCTACATCCGCGAGGGGTGCTACACCTGCCACTCGCAGATGGTGCGGCCGATGCGCTCGGAGCTGCTGCGCTACGGCGAGTGGACCCGCTCGGGTGAGTACGCCTACGACCACCCCTTCCTGCTGGGCTCGCGCCGGATCGGCCCCGACCTGCAGCGGGTGGGCGGCAAGTATCCCGGACGCCTGGCACTACGAGCACATGCGCAATCCGCGGAGCACCAGCCCCGGGCAGCATCATGCCGACCTACGCCTGGCTGCTGCGCGACCGGTACGACCCGGCCGACATCCAGGCCTCGCTCAGGGCGCTGAGCAAGGTCGGGGTGCCCTACACCGCCGAGGAGATCGCCAACGCACCGGCGGCGATGCAGGCCCAGGCCCAGGAGATCGTGGGCCGCCTGGCGGCGCAGAAGATCACCGCCGAGCCGGACCGCGAGATCATCGCGCTGATCGCCTACCTGCAGCGCCTGGGCAAGGACGGCCGGGCCGCCATCGCCGCGGGCCAGGGAGGAGGGCCGTCCACCCCATGAACCCCCTGCTGCACGACGCCGCGGCCAACGTCACCACCGGGTGGATCACGGGCATCGCGACCGCCGCCTTCATCCTGTTCTTCCTGGGATGGATCTGGTGGGCCTGGAGCCCCAAGCACAAGGCGGAACTCGATGAGGCCGCCCGACTCCCATTGGACGACGGAGGAGACCAGTGAAAAAGTCACCCCCTGACCAGCTGCTGGGCCACGCCGCCGACAACGACGGCATCGACGAGTACGACAACCCGCTGCCGGACTGGTGGCTCGGTCTCTTCTACCTGTGCATCATCTGGGCGGTGATCTACACCGTCCACTACCACTTCATCGGCCACCGCTCGCAGGTGAGCGAACTGAAGGCGGAGATGGCGGCGGCCCAGGCCAAGTGGCCCCAGGCCCCCGCCGGCGGCGGCGCCGAAGGGGAGCTGGTGGTGGACAACCAGACCGTCGCGGCGGGCCAGGCGATCTTCCAGGCCAACTGCGTCGCCTGCCACGGAGCGGACATGAAGGGCGGCATCGGCCCCAACCTGCTCGACACCCTGTGGATCCACGGCGGGGCGCCGGGCGACATCCGGCACACGATCACGGTGGGTGTTCCCGACAAGGGGATGCTGACCTGGGGCCCGATCCTGGGCCCCGAGAAGGTGGCCGAGGTAGCGGCCTACGTGGTGTACCGGAACGCCGAGGCGACGGGGCACCCGATCACGGGTGTGAGCCTGCCCTGACGTGCTGAATTTCGCGGGGAACCGTCAGTGGGTGTACGCCCAGCGGGTCACCGGACATTTCCGGAGCCTGCGGCACCGGACCTCCATCGTCCTGCAGCTGATCCTGTTCGTCACCCCCTGGCTCAGGCTCAACGGGCATCCCGCGCTGATGGTGGACCTGCCGGCCCGGCGGGTCTACGCCCTGGGGGCCATGTTCACGGCGCGGGACACCGTGCTCCTGCTCCTGATCCTGCTCTTCCTGGCCTTCGCGCTCTTCTTCTTCACCTCGCTCTTCGGGCGGCTCTGGTGCGGCTTCGCCTGCCCGCAGACCGTCTTCCTCGAGGAATGGATCCGGCCGCTGGAGCACTGGATCGAGGGCTCCCGCGGACTGCAGATGAAGCGCGACAAGGGGCCGTGGGACCTCGACCGCCTCTGGCGGAAGAGCGCCAAGTGGTCGATCTATGCCATCGCCGCCGTCGTGGTCTCGATGACGCTGGGGAGCTACTTCGAGGAGGCGCGCGTCCTCTGGACCGGCGGCGGCAGCAGCGACGATGTACTGCATCGTGGCCATCTTCGCGGCCATCTGGTTCCTCGACTTCGCCTGGTTCCGCGAGCAGTTCTGCAACTACCTCTGTCCCTACGCCCGGTTCCAGAGCGCGCTGACCGACGACGAGAGCCTGCTGCTGGTCTACGAGATCGCCCGGGGCGAGCCCCGGGGCGGCGCCGACGCGGTCACGGCGGGCCGCTGCATCGAGTGCGACAAGTGCGTCGCCGTCTGCCCCCAGGGAATCGACATCCGGAACGGGTTCCAGCTGGAGTGCATCGCCTGCGGAGCCTGCATCGACGCCTGCGACGACGTGCTGGGCCGGCTGGGACACGAGGGGCTGATCCGCTACGACAGCATCGCCAAGCAGCAGGGGAAGAAGGTCCGCTTCTTCCGCCCCCGCACCATCGCCTACGGCGGGCTGCTGGGCGGCCTCGCCGCCGCGGCGCTGGTGGTGCTGCTCGCCCGGAACCCGTTCGAGGCCACCGTCTCCCGCGCCCCCGGCTCGCTGTTCACCGAGGACGCCGACGGCTGGGTCCGCAACACCTACCTGATGCGGATCACGAACAACGATCCCTCCACCGCCGAGATGCCCTACACCGTCACGGTGGACGGGCTGCCGGGGGCCGAGGTCACGGTGCCCGACACCAGGCTCGGCTCGGCCGAGAGCCGCACCTTTCCGCTGGTGATCAGGGTTCCGCCAGGGGAGGACCTTCCCCGCACGGTGCCCTTCCACGTCCGGGTGAAGGGCCCCGACGGCTCGCTCGTCCTCAATGCCACGTTCAAGACGGAGGCTGGAGAAGATGACTCCCACGACTGAGTCGCGCCGATGGCCGCTGGCCATCGGACTGGGGCTGCTGTTCGTCGTGCTGGTGAACGTCGCGCTGGCCTGGATCGCCATTCGCGGAGCCGACCCCGTTGTCAGCACCTACTCTACCCCCTCGCGCTAAGGCCGCGCGCGAGCGGCGTTTCCAGCTGCCCCCACTGCGGCACCGCGGTGGAGGGAGACCGTCGACCTGTACTGCTGCCAGGGCTGCGAGATGGCGGCCGCCATCATCCGCGGCGCCGGGCTCGAGCGCTACTACGCCGAGCGCGAGGCCTGCGCCCCCCGCCCCGAGCCGATCGCCGCGGGGTGGGGCGCCGTTCCGATCGAGGCCGCCGGACGACGGGACCGCCAGCGTCCGGCTGGTGATCGACAATCTCCGCTGCGCCTCCTGCGTCTGGGTGACCGAGGCGGTCCTGCAGCGGACCCCCGGTGTCCTCGACGCCACGGTGAGCTACGCCACCGGTCGCGCCACCCTGCGCTGGGACCCGGCCCGCACCAGCCTCCCCGCCCTCGCCAGCCGGATCGCCCAGCTGGGCTACCGCCCCCGCCCACTCGGCACGGAGGCGCAGCCCGATCGCGACCTCGCGGTGCGGCTCGGCATCTCGGCCTTCGCCGCGATGAACATCATGCTCCTCGCCGCCTCGGTGTACACCGGGTGGTGGGAGACGATGGAACCCCGCTGGGCGATGCTGTTCCGCTGGAGCACGCTGGTGCTGGCGACCCCGGTAGCACTCTGGTGCGCCAAGCCGTTCTTCACCGGCGCCTGGTCGGCGCTGCGCCGCGGCCAGCTGCACATGGACCTGCCGATCGCGCTGGCGGTGGCGCTGCTCTACCTCCACGGCTTCGCGGCGACGCTGCGGGGACAGGACGGCTACCTCGACTCGCTGGCGATGCTGGTGACCCTGCTCCTCGCCGGCCGGATGCTCGAGGGCCGGGGAAGACGGCGCGCCGCCGAGGCCGCCACGGCGCTGGCCTCGACGCTGCCGGCGACGGCGCGGAGAGAAACGGCGAATGGCATCGAGATCGTACCGGCGACGGCACTGGTCGCAGGAGACCGGATCGATCATCGGCAGCGGCGAGGAGATACCGGCAGACGGAGAGGTCGTCGAGGGCGTCGGACAGGTCCGAATGGCGCTGGTGACCGGCGAGGCCGAACCCGTCGCGGTCGGAGCCGGGCAGCCGGGTCGTGGCCGGAGCCGTTGTCGAGGTCGGGGCCCTCACCGTCGTGGTCGAGCGGGCGGGCGACGATACCCTGCTCCGCCGGATGGCCCGGGAGCTGGGCCAGGCCGCGGACCGGGGGCTGGCGCCGACGGCGGCCGACCGGATCGCGCCCTGGTTCACCCTCGCCACCCTGATCGTCGCGACGGCCACCGCGATTGGCTGGTACCTCGCGGCGGGCACCGGGGCGGCGATCGCGCGCACCGTGGCGGTGCTGGTGGTGGCCTGCCCCTGCGCCCTCGCGCTGTCGCAGCCGCTGGCCGCCGCAGCGGGACTCGGTGCCACCGCCCGCCGAGGCCTCCTGCTCCGCTCGGCCGATCCGCTGCTGGCGCTGGCCGACGTGGACATCGTGGCGCTCGACAAGACCGGGACGGTGACGGGTGGTCTTCCCCGGGTGATCTCGGCCAGCGACGACGGCGCTACGGATCGCGGCCGGGCTGGAGCGATTCAGCGCCCACCCGATCGCGCGGGCGATCCTGGCCGAGGCGGACCATCGGGGGATTCCGCTGCCGAGGGCAACGCAGGTGGTGGAGACGGCGGGAATCGGGATTCGGGGCGTGGTGGACGGACGGATCTGGTCGCTTGGGGCGGGAGGGCGGGAGGGCGGGACGGCGGGAGAGTTGATCGTCACCGCCGACGATGGTGCTCGATTCGTCATGCTGCTGGGCGACCGGGTGCGCGAGGACGCGGCGCGCACGGTGATGCGGCTCAAGCAGGAAGGGCTGCGGGTGGTGCTCATCACCGGCGATCACCCCGATGTCGCGGCCGCGGTGGCGGCGGACTGCGGCATCGACGAGGTGCTGGCGCGGCACGGGCCCGGAGGAGAAGCGGGCCTGGGTGATGGCGCGGCAGGCCGAAGGGCACCGGGTCCTGCTGGCCGGCGACGGGATCAACGACGGCGCCGCGCTCGCGGCGGCCGATGTCGGAATTGCGATGGGCACCGGTGCAGCGGCCACGGTGCTGGTGGCCGACGGAGTGGTGGCGGGACCGGGCATCGAGCCGCTGCTGGCCGGCCGGCGCGCGGCCAATGCCGCCCGCCGGGCGATCCGCACCAACCAGCGCCGCTCGATCGTCTACAACATCACGGCGGTGGCGGCTGCCGCGGCCGGGCTGGTCAACCCTCTCGTGGCCGCCGTGCTGATGCCCTTGTCCAGCGGGATGGTCATCTGGGGCGCCCTTGGTGTCGAGCGCGCGATGCGCCGCCAAAGGGAACCATGACCGCGATCCTGATCCTCCTTCCAGTGGCCGTGGCGCTGGGCGCCATCTTCGCGGTGCTCTTCGTCCGCGCGGTGCGCCAGGGCCAGTTCGACGACCTCGACGACCCCCCCAAGCGGATCCTCAAGGACGACTGAGCGGCGCCCTTGCCTCCGTCCCGCTCCCCGGCCAATTTCCTGCCGCGCTGGAGTCGTGGCCGAGTGGCTGAAGGCGGCGGTTTGCTAAACCGTTATAGGGCCTTAAAGCTCTATCGAGGGTTCGAATCCCTCCGACTCCGTACTGCAGGGAGCGGGGAGCAGGGAGCGGGGAGCGGTGGATTCCATCTCCTCCTGCTCCCTGCTCACTGCTCCCTGCTCCCCTTTCCTCCCAGGCCGTCCATGGCTTCGCCCCGGGTCCGGTTCGCCCCCTCCCCCACCGGCTACCTCCACGTCGGCGGCGCCCGCACGGCGCTGTTCAACTGGCTCTTCGCCCGGAACACCGGCGGCATCTTCGTGCTCCGGATCGAGGACACCGACAAGGAGCGGAGCACCGAGGCCCACACCCAGGTGATCCTCGACGGGCTGTCGTGGCTGGGCATCACCTGGGACGAAGGGCCGTTCTTCCAGGGTGCCTGCTACGACCGGCACCGGGCCGACGCGCAGAGGCTGCTCGACGGGCAACCAGGCCTACCGCTGCTTCTGCACCGAGGAGGAGCTCGACCGCTGCGGAGCCAGTCGCGAGAAGGGAGGCGGCGGCTTCCGCTACGACGGGCGCTGCGGCCGGCTGACGCCGGCGGAAATCGAAACCCGCATGGCCGCCGGCAAGCCCTTCTCCCTCCGGATCCGGATGCCCGAGGGAGAGATCGCCTGGGACGACGCCGTCCACGAGCCGCATCAGCTTCCAGGGCCACGACCTCGACGACTTCATCATCCTGCGGAGCGACGGCACCCCGATCTACAACCTCGCGGTGGTGTCGGACGACATCGCCATGCAGATCACCCACGTGATCCGGGGCGACGACCACATCTCCAACACCCCGAAGCAGATCGCGATCTACCGCGCACTCGGCGCGCCGGAGCCGATCTTCGCGCACGTGCCGATGATCCTGGGGCTCGACGGGAAGAAGCTCTCCAAGCGTCACGGCGCCACCGCCGTGGGCGACTACCAGCACCAGGGGATCCTGCCCCTCGCGATGCGGAACTTCCTCGCGCTGCTCGGCTGGTCGCCGGGCGGCGACCGGGAGATCCTGCCGGAGGAGGAGATGATCGGGCTCTTCTCCCTCGAGGGGATCCAGAAGAAGCCGGCGGTGTTCGACACCGCCAAGCTCGAGTGGATGAACGGGCAGTATCTCTCGATGCGCCCCGCCGAGGAACTGCTGGTGCCGGTCACCGGCCACCTGGCGGAGATGGGCGTCAATCCCGACAGTCGCGACCTCCTGCCGCTGATCGACTCGGTCAAGGCGCGGTCACGCACCCTGCTCGACATCGCGCAGCAGGTGGCGGTGCGGCTCCCGGGCGGGACGTACGTCCGCGACCCCAAGGCCGAAGCAGCTGGCCGCGAAGCTCGGCCCCGCGTTCGCCGACAACCTCAAGCTGGTCAAGGCGGCGCTGTCGGCCCTGCCGGCCGAGCGGTGGACGGCGGAGCCATTGCTGGCCGCGGCGAAGGGAGTCGCCGAATCGAGCGGCAAGAAGCTGGGCGACATCCTGCAGCCGGTACGCGTGGCGCTGACGGGGGCGACGGTCTCGGAGCCGGTGAATGAATTGCTCGCGGTGGTGGGGCGGGAAGAGAGCCTGGCACGTCTCGAACGCGCGATAGCCGGCTGAGGGGGGGCGGACGGGCGGACGGGCCGAAAATCGCCGAGTTGAGTTTGAATCAAGATTCGCGGCGGTCCGAGATCGCACGGTGGTGCCATGATCGCGGCAAGGCCGCGGAGCGGCGATTGGCCAGGCGGGCCTCTCAGGCCCGCGATGTCACGTCCCCCAGTGCCGGGCGGCGGAGGCGGTAGGCGGGAGCGCCATACGGCAGGACACCAGGACAGCGGACCGAACGTTGTTGCTTCAGGTGTGGTTCAGGGTTCGCGGGGCTGACAGCCCCGCCTGGCTAATCGCCGCTTCGCGGCCGTGACGCAACCATAGGATCGTCCCACGAGTGGAACCGCGGCCGAGTCAATGACTCGCAGATCTGCATTCTGGCTGGCGTGCGCGACACTCCTGCTTGTCGCACACGGAAAGTTGCTCGCCCAGGACTCCGTGACCGTCCGCGACACCACGACGCTCGTCACGGACTCCATCACCCACCCGGTCACCGATACTACCGCCCCCCTGCCCCCCCGCCCCCCTGCCCCCCGCGCCAGCGTCCGTTTCGCATTCACCGGCGACATCAATCTCGGCACCACCACCATCCCCGACGCCCTGCCGCCCGACAGCGGGCGGACGCTGTTTGCGTCAGTGGATTCCTTCCTGGTCGGCGACCGGGTGATCGGCAACTTCGAGGGTGTGCTGGCCGACACCGGGACGTCTCCGAAATGCAAACCGCACAGCACGATGTGTTATGCCTTTGCCACGCCGACCTGGCTGGCGGTGCGGCTGGTGGAGGCGGGATTCACCAATCTCAACCTCGCCAACAACCACGCCAACGACATGGGGCTTGCGGCCCGGCTGGCGAGTGATTCGGTCCTGCGCTCGTTGGGACTACAGACCTACGGCCCGCTGGGAGCAGATCGACATCGACACCGTCGTCCACGGCGACAGCATCACGGTGATCGGCATCGTCGGCTTCACGACCTATCCCTTCGCCAATAACCTTCTCGACATTCCCGCCAGCGTGGCGCTGATCGATTCGCTCCGGCCGCTGGTGGACATCCTGGTGGTGACCTTCCACGGCGGCGCCGAGGGCGCCGAGGCGCAGCATGTGCCGAATGGGCCGGAGGAGCTGGGGAAGGAGCCGCGGGGCGATCTCCGCAACTGGGCCCACGCGGTGGTGGACGCGGGGGCCAACATCATCGTGGGGCACGGGCCCCACGTGTTGAGAGGAATGGAATTCTACCGGGGGACGCTGATCGCCTATTCGCTGGGCAACTTTGCCACCTACAAGGGATTTAACCTGACCGGGCCCAACGGCCTCACGACCGTACTGCAGGTTGAGCTGGGACCTGACGGCGGGTTCGCACGGGGGCGCGCAGTGCCCCTGATGCAGATCCCGCGGGTCGGCCCCCAGCCGGATCCCGCGGGCCAGGCCGCCGCGATGATCAATCAGCTTTCGGCCCAGGACTTCGGCCTCGAGTCCGGGGCCCGGCTCTCCGAGGCCGGCGAAATCTCCCAGCCCTAGCCCACGCGCTTCTTTCCCGCTCCGACTCCAATCAGCAGGTGAAACGCATAGTTCGGCGTGCTGGCGCTCCCCTGCGCGATCGGCATGCTGGCCCACGCCGCCGACAGGCGCGCATCCGCGGTGAGAAACCCCCACTTGAAGAGATAGACCCGCCGATTGAGCCCCAGCTGGACGTTGAATCCATCGATGTAGTTGCCCGACGAGAAGATCCCGCCCTCGTGCACATAGGGCATGCCCCGCACCGTCGAGGCGGGGTTCGACACCACCGGGCCGACGCTGCCAAACATGGTCCAGCCCCGGCTCAGGTACCCCACCCCGACTCCCCCCAGGTTGTAGCCGTAGGTCACCCGGAAGAACTCCACGTCGGGCGAGGTATTCGTCAGGTAGAGCTTGTGGTGGACGAACCCGACGAATCCGCCCCACCGGCCCCACCAGTGCGAGAACCGCACGGCGTAGTAGACCGACGGCTCGGTGGGCCGGGTGGCGTAGTGCGCGGTGAACCGGAGGTCCGGCTCTCCCGCCTGGTGAATGGTCAGCGGACTCGGCGCGCTGGCGGCGCTGCCGAAGAACGCCTCCACCGCCCACTGGGCCCTGAGCCCGGTGAGCGGCGTCATCATGAGGACGATCGTGAGTACCCCCAGCCCCGGACTCTTCACGGCGTCGCCAGGTCAGGGCGCCATCACCAGGCCGTTATCGCAGGTCATGAAGTACCCCTCGGAGGCGTTGAGCACGACCAGTGGGTCGCCCGCGCCGGTCCACGCGTCGGCAGTCACCTGGCATGTGACGGAGGCGATCAGCGTGTGAGTCGAGTTGTAGGCCCGGAAGAAGTCGGTGCTTCCCACCGTCGTGTCGATCTCGATCGAGCGTTCGGCGTGCGGCGCGATCAGGCCGCCTGCAGTCGTCGCTTCGCCCGGCCCGACCAGGTAGACCGAGATCTCCGCCCCGTTATAGAGGTTGACCGTGTTGGTTGCCGGCGGACCTTCGTTGAGCGTGAAGGTCACACCGACGTCGAAGGTGGTGTCGTTGCCGGCGAATGAAAGGGTGCACACGGTGCCCGTCACGGAGCTGCAACCGGTGAAGCCATCGAAATGACTGCCGGCCGCCGCGGTCGCCAGGAGGGTGAAGACCCCGCCCGCCCCCGCCTCGGGGAAGTCGTCGTGACAGGCGACCCCCGACGACCCTGCGACAAAGGTGCAGTCGATGTCGACCTGCGGATCGGGGGCGTAGACAGTGCCGTTCCCACTGCCATGACCGGCAACATCGACACTCACGTTGCCATAGATGCTCATGGTGTCGCTGCTGCAGGCGGCCAGGAGTCCGCCGCCGAGCAGCAGGCCGATGGCGATGTGGATAGTGTTGCGCCGGCGGGCGCCCGGGATCTGTGGCATACTCAGCCTCGCTGCCGAAGGGTAGATTCACCTGGCCTGACAGGAGGTAGGACGCCGCACCGGGGCTGGGATTCTCACTCCACCCCTGCGGGCCCGCTCGACCGCGATGACCGACCCCATTCCCCCCGGGCTCTCCCGCCCCCTCGCCCGCTTCGAGCGCGCGCTGCGCAGCGTGGGCCGCCGGTTCCGGCTCCGCGACGCGGACCTAGACGAGCTGACCCAGGAGGTCCGGATCCGGCTCTGGAAGGCAGAGGAGCGTGAGAGCGGAAGCACCGCCACGGCGTCCTATGTATGGAAGACGGCGGAGGCGGCGGCGATCGATCTCTTCCGCCGGCGGCGAACCCGGGACCAGCGCACCGCCCTGGTCGCGGCCCGGCCGCGAGACTTCCCGTTGGGCGCGGCGCCGGATCCCGGGGAACGGACCGAGGGGAGGGAGTTGGTGAGCCAGATCCTGCAAGCGGTGGCTGAGCTGCCCGAAACTCGAAGGGTCCCGGTGCGGATGCACCTGGCCGGCTATAGCCGCACCGAAATCGGGGAGGCGCTGGGGTGGAGCGAGCCCAAGACCCGCAACCTGATCTACCGGGGACTGGCCGACCTGCGCGAGCGGCTGCTGGCCAGGGGCGTTGGGCCGGAGGGAATGCGATGAGCGACGACGAGCTGCAGCGAGCTTACCAGGAGGCGATCCGGCGGCAGGAAAGTCCACCGGAGGCACCCGACCCCGACCTGCTCCGTCGAGTGGCGATGGGCCAGGCTACCGAGGCCGAGCGACTGGCGATGCTTGACCGGGTGATGCAGTCGGAGGAGCTGCGACGCGAGTATGACACATTCCGCGCCCTCGTCGCCGCAGAGCGGCACCGCTCGACTACCTGGCCCCGGCTTCTGGCCGCAGCGGCGATTCTCCTGGTCGCAGGGGGAACGCTGGTCTGGCGCCGGGAGAAATTGCACCGAGGATCCCTGGCGAGGCACCGGCCACCAACTGGCCCTGGCGGCACCCGCGCCTGATGCCGAAGTCTCGGCCCCGGTCACCCTGGCCTGGCACCCCGCCGCCGGGGCCCATGGGTACGAGGTCGAGCTGCTGGCCGACGACGGTAGCCTGCTTGCCGGGTGGTCCACCGCCGACACTCTGCAACTGGTGCCCGCGAGCACCGCCCTCGCGCCCGGCGCCGTCTACCGGTGGTCGGTGACAGCCCGGCTCGACGAAGGGATTGTGCTTCGCTCGCGCCTCTCCCGGTTCAGCGCTCCGACCCTACCGGTGACGTTGCCGGTGGCACTCGGGCCGCCGGACTGCCCACCAGCACGAATCCCGCCCACACGCCGGCCGGCATCCCGGCCGCGCGCGCGGCCCGTTTGGCGCGGCCCAGCGCGGTGACGACCAGGCCATCCCGCTCGAGCTCGCGGTAGAAGCAGAGCGGTGAAGCGGCTGGCGTCGCGGTCGCGCACCTGCCAGCTGGTGGCCAGAACCGCCCGGGCCCCGGCGCGGAGCAGCGGCGCGGTGAGACCCTGGAGTCCTTCGCCGGCCATCACCACCCCGCCCGCCGTCCGGCAGCTCGACAACACCACCAGCTCCGCCCGGAGCGCAGTGCCGCCAGATCGGCCGCAGTGACGAAGCCATCCTCCCCGCCGCCCGGTGCCAGTGCCACCGCCGAGCCGCCGAGGTCGTCGTCGCTCACCACGGCGTGGGCGGCGATGTGGATCAGGGTGAACTGGTCGAGCGGCGCCTGCTTGAACCAGGCTCTCGCTGGCATCTGCGCGGAGCCGCAGGGTCGAGCCCGGCGCCACCCGGGCGGCCCGGCGGGCTTCGCCCTCGCTGGCGGGAATGGGAGGTAAGCCGCCGGCGGCGGCGAAGGAGCGACGGAAGAGATCCGACTCCGCCCGGGCCGGCTGGTCGGCGGGGTTGCCAAGGAGAGGATTCGCGATGGCCAGCACCAGGGTCGGTGCAGTCGACTGCACGGGCGGTGCCGGCTGAATGGTGCTGACCGAGGGAGTCACGACTACCGCGAAGCGATCCACCACCAGTTCGTTCCCGCTCAGCTTGAGCGCGTCAAACGGTACCCGGTGGAGCGGGCCATCTGGCACGATCACCAGGGTCGTAATTCCGGGAGGGATCGCCTCGAGCACCGGCCCGATGAGAGTCGCAGTGAATCCGCGATCGAGCCGGGCGGGATCGGCGCCGGACTCCACCAACCCCCTGAACCGCGCCACCGCATCTTCGAGCCCCCCGACCGGTGGCCCGGCAAACGCGCGCACGGCGCCTCGAGTCAACAGCAACGCGAGCGTGGGCTCGGTCGGGCCGCCAACTACGAACTCGATCACCGCCGTCGCCGAGTCGGGCACGAAAGAACGGGCGGGTTGAGCCTCGCGCACCGCTGAGGTGCCAGTCCCCGCCCAGCTCCCCAGGCGAAGCTGTGCGTCGGCGAGCTCGCGTCCCCTTCCCCGCTCCACCAGCGCCAGCGCCGCCTCAGCCCGCCCCTCGGCCGCCACTGCCCCGGCGATCACCGGCAGCCCGAGGCCGGGATCGAGATCGAGCTCCCGCAGAGCCAGGGCCTGGAGCCGAAGGGTCCGGTCATCCACCTGGCCCCGCCAACGGTCGAGGTCGTCGAACGCCGCGTTGGCCAGCGACTCGGCTCGGGCGACCGTGCCCTGTCGGGCCGCGATCTCGGCGAGATGGAGCCGGGCCGGCAGTGCCAGCGCCCGGTCGTCGGGCGCCAGCCCCGCGAGAAAGGCCTGGTACTCCCGCTCAGCCGCCACCAGGTCGCCCTGGGCCAGCGCGAACGATCCGGCATCGTAGTCGAGGCGGCGGGCCCATTCCTTCATCCCCTGCTGCTTCGCAACGATACGGGCGGTGTCGAGGTGGGCCGCGGCGGCGGGCCAGTCTCCAGCGCGCGGGAAATGCGCGGCGAGCCCGCGCTGCGGGCGCCACCATGCCGTAGCCGCCGAAGCGCTGGGCCTGGCGCCAGCGCGGCGTTGTAAGCCCGGCGCGCGGCGGCGGTGTCGCCGGCGGCACGGGCGATATCGCCGTGGACCGCCTGGACTCCGGCGCGGCTGCGCTCGTTGCCCTGGGCCAGGAGGAGTGAATCGGCCCAGTTGGCGTAGCGACGGGCGCCACCCAGCTCGCCGAAGCGGACCGAGAGCGAAGCCAGCGACATCAGGGCCACGCCAGCCGGGAGCCAGTTGCCTGAGACCCGGCTGGCGTCGAGCGCCTCGAGCAGGGTGCGGCGAGCGAGACCATACTCCCGGGCGGCCACCAGCGCGTAGCCCTGCCACTGCAGTGCTGCCGCCAAACCTGCGCCGTCGCGCGTTGCCCGGTCGAGTGCCACGGCCTGGCCGTTGATCGCGATGGCGGAGTCGACCATCCCGCGGCGGAAGAGCGCCTTGGCGTAACTGGTGAGACAGACGGCCTCGATACGGCGGTCGCCGACGCGACGGGCCAGGGCGATGCCGGCCATCGCCTCCTCGCCCTCATCCAGCTCGCCGGGCTGCTTCGGGCGGGCCGGCGCGGGCGCAGTGGAGTCGAGCCCAGAGCCGCAGTCGCCGTGTCGGGGAGCATCGCGGCCACCCGGGAGTAGATGGTGTCGGGCGACAGCGCCGAAGTGGTGCGGGCCACGACGGGTGCCAGGTCGAGCAGGGCCTCCGCCTCGAGCGATGGGTCGCCGAGTCGGGCGGCGCTGGTTCGCCGCGACGTCGAGGCGGCGCTGGACCAGGTCCCAATTGCCGGCATCGAGATCGAGCAGAGCGAGGCCGATCAGCGCGGCCACGCCGAGCGGATCGCGCGGGATCGAATCGCCGGCGAGAAGGCGAGGAAGAGCGGGCGGAGCGGCATCGGGTGGTAGGTCAGCCGCTCGAGGGTGGCGAGCTCGAAGAGGGTGGTGCGATCGGTGGGGGTGCGGCGGAGCGAGGACCGGAGGCGGGCCCGGAGGGCGGCGGAGCTCTCGGCCTCGACCGCGCGAGTCACCCGGAGGACCGACGCCGACGGCCCGAAGGGATCGCCTGGCCGGAGCAGGGCCAGCAGGAGACCAGGAAAATGAGCCGGACATCGATGCAACCAGCCACGTTCCGCCGGGTGGCCCATCATGGCGGCACGGGCGGTGTCGGCGCAAGGACGGACGGGAGGGTTGCGGGGAGCTTCGCAATCCACAGCCCGTGGCACCTTCCGGCGGCATGACAACCTCGACCTCATAACCAATTGGGCAGTATATTGTTACAGCATCGTTCCAGGCCGCCGCAAGTGGCACCTCAATTGCTTGACCGCTAGACAGTCTGTCGTCCTGCGGTGACTCGGGGTGAGGCCAGTCAGAGGCCAGAGCGATTCAACATGGCACGTTCGAACCGGTCCGGGTACACCCTGGTGGAGGCCCTGGTCGTCGTCGTGATTTTCAGCGTCACGACGGCGTTCGCCGCGCCACGGGTCACCACCGCCCTGTCCCAGTATCGGCTCGACCGCGCGGCGGCGGTGCTCGCCTCCGATCTCGAGTACGCCCAGAGCCTCGCCGAACGTGAGCGCAGCCCGGTCGTGCTCACCATCGATGCGTCGTTGCTGCGCTACACCATCACCGACCGGGCCAGCGGGACGGTGCTGCTCACCCGGGAGATGGGAGCGGCGGCAGAGTACTCGGTCCAGAGCCTCACCAGCTCGCCCTTCCTCGATCCAGATCTTCCCTGCCGGCCTTGCCTCCGGGCCGATCACGATCACGCTCGCCGCGGGAGACTACACCGCGGCAGGTGGTCGTCTCGCGCACCGGACAGGTGACATTCTGATGGCCCAGGACCCGGGCCGACGGAAGGCCGCGCCGGCTTCACCCTGATCGAGGTGATGCTGGCGCTCTCGGCGTTCGCCGTCATCGTGGTCTCCCTGGGGCGGGCCACGTCAGCCTGCTGGCCCGGCAGTCGACCAACGCGATGTTCGCCACCTACCGGGATTCCGAGGTCGCCCGCCAGGTCGGCCGCCTCTCGGTGATGCAGTTCGACTCCCTCTCCGCGCAGACGGGCTGCACCACGATCACCGCGGCGCCCTTCCCCCACACCCGCTGCATCACCGTCACCGACGTCACCACCGGCCAGAAGCACATCATGCTGGTGGTTGCCCCGGTCTATACGGGCATCCATCCGGACACGACCAGTTTCGACCGGATCGCCTCCGCCACCAATCCGTTCGGGTTCTGACCGATGCGATCGCCCCTCTCGTCACGCTCCGGTTTCACCCTGGTCGAGATGCTGATCGCGCTGGTGCTGCTCTCCTCGCTCGGCGGGGTGATGGCGGGCTTCATCCTGGCCAACAACCGCTTCGTGCGCACGCAGGACGCCTGGCGCGAGGCGCGTGGCATTTCACGCCGGGAGCTCGATCGCCTGAACGCGGACCTCCGCTCCGTGGAGGCCACCGGGGGGGTGGTCGCGGCGGCGCCGACCGACCTGACGGTCCGGGTCCCGTATGCCCTCGGCGTGATCTGCCACGCGACCGGCGGCGCAGACGGTGGTCAGTCTCCTTCCTCCCGACTCGGTGCTCTACTGCCAACGCCGGCTTCTCGGGCTATGCCTGGCGAAGCAACCTGGGCAGTCTACTCCTACCAGGAGGGCGGCACGACGGTGGGCACCAGCACCGCCTCCGCCTGCGTCCCCGACAGCGTGTCGACCCTGCCCGGTGGCAAGGTCATCACCCTGACGCCGGGTGCCCCGTTCGGGACGCCCACCGGATCACCGGTGTTCCTGTTCCAGCGCATCCGCTACCGCTTCGCCCCTTCGAGCGCGCTGCCCGGCAGGATCGGCCTCTGGCGCACGGTGGTGGCCACCGGCACCGCCGAGGAGCTGGCGGCACCGTTTGACTCGACCGCCGCCTTCCGGTTCTACCGGCTCGACTCTGACACTTCGCAGGCGGCGGCACCCTCTCCGCTGTCGACCACGCGGGGCATCGAGCTCCGGCTGGCCGGTGCCAGCCGGGCCACGCCGTACGGAGCGGCCGGCCCCAAGGTGGTGAGCCTGACCACCACCATCTTCTTCCAGAACCGGCTCGACTGATGGGCCGCCGCCACCCGACCACGCGGCATCGCCGGCGACGAGCGCGGCGTCGCCCTGCTCATGGTGCTCATGATCCTGGCGGTGCTGAGCATCATGGTGGCGGCGGGCTTCGTCCGGGTGCTGGCGGAACGACGGGTGACCGACAACCAGCGGGTGTCCACCAAGGCCTACGCTCTGGCCCAGACCGGACTCCAGCAGTTCGCCCTGCACCGCAGTGACCTGGGATTCACCGCCGTCGCCGCCAGCCGTGACCGAGTCCACCCGGGTGGTGCTCCCAGGCGGATACGCCGACGTGGTGATGCAGCAGATCAAGCCGCAGGTCGGTTCCTCTCCGGCGCTCTACGTGCTCCGCTCCACCGGGGTCTGGACCGCGCTCGGCTACCTCCACGCGCCCAACGCCCGACGCACCGTGGCGCAGTACATCCAGTGGAATCACGCGATCCTGACTCCCGCCGCGGCGTGGGTCTGCCTGGTGGGCATTCACAAGTCCGCCAACACCGGCACCCTAAGCGGCACCGATCATTGCGGTGCCGCTCCCGCCGTCGGCGGTGTGGCGGTGCCCGATGCGCCCGGCTACAGCCAGACGCTTCGGTACCCCGATCCCGAGTGGCTCGCCGGACATCGTCTCGCTGGGCGCCACGCCGGCCGCCTCGACGGCGCTGCCCTTCGACTGGAGCGGCATCGCCTCGGGCGCCAGCATCGTTCCGGACTACACCCTGCCGCGCGCCGGGTGGAGCACGACCTGGTTCTTCGGAGGGACGTACCCGGTGATCAGGGTGGACAACGCGGGCGGGGCTCGGCGTTCACGCTGCCGGCTGGCCAGGGGCTGCTGATCGTGACGGGGGACCTGAACATCGTCGCATCGACCGACTGGAGCGGGCTCATCCTGGTCGGCGGCAACCTGACGACCACGGGGAGTGCCACGGTCTACGGTGCCATCTACTCGGGACTCAATATCACGCTGGGCAGCAATCCCGACTCCGTGGCGGCCGCCATCGGGCCGGCTGATGTCAGCAGCACCGCCCAGCTCTACCGCTACGATTCCTGCGCCCTGGCGAACGCGCTGAGCCGGTTCGCCGGGCTGCAGCTGGTCAGGAATGCGTGGACGGATAACTGGATGACGTGGTAGGGGGGCGGAGGGGCGGGCTTCATCGCGACTTCATCGCTCGGTCTAGCCCGCCATGACACTGGTCGCCGAGCGCCGGGCGGCCTCCTCCACCACAGGGCGCAGGACCTCATCGCAGTCCCGCCAGAGCTCGACGACCCTGCCGTAGTGCCGCGTGGCGCCGGCGGCATCTCCGTTCCGCTCGCAAATCTCCCCCATCCTGAACGCGGCTGGCGCCGCGAACGGCAACTCC
This sequence comes from uncultured Gemmatimonadales bacterium, assembly GCA_963724265.1. GTDB lineage: Bacteria > Gemmatimonadota > Gemmatimonadetes > Gemmatimonadales > GWC2-71-9 > DATEHG01. Next base: position 262,425 of record CAVRTU010000005.1, on the reverse strand, counting down.
CACGCGGAGCGCTCCGCGATCGAGCCGAACCATCCCAGCGCCTCGTCATCACGTCCCACCTGCTCCAACCAGGTGGCGCGAAGAAACCGGTCGAGGCCGCCGGCATAGAACGGCGACGCCAGCGCCCACTGGTACCAGACGTCGGTCCGCGCGCCTTCGACCGTCCGCAGCGCCTCGTCCGGGCGGCACTGGAGCTCGCGACCTGCGGCCTCGAGCGATCGCGCCAGGCGCTGGATCAGTGCCTCGGCGCCTTCGGGAACCGGCAGCTCCGCCAGGGCTTCCGAGCCTGCGTGCACGGCCGTGATGTCGCCCAGGCGCGCGTCAATCTGGCCGAGGAGGTACCCCCGCAGGTGCCCGTGGATCGGGTCGTGGAGCATGAGGGGAAAGGTCGGGTCCGGCGGAACCACCGCGGGATCCCACTCCTGCAGGGCCGCCCGGACCGCCGCAACATCGATCGCTCCCGCCGGCAGGAAAGGGAGCGCGGCGAAGAGGCCCCGCACCTCGAGCGTCCACGCCGGCGCCAGTGATGCACTGCGGTCGAGCTCGGCCCACGCCGCCGAGATCCTGCCCTGGGCCAGCTCGAGATGGGCGAGGGTGAGGTGGGCCAGTCCACGCAGGCCGTCGGAGCGAGCCTGCCGGGCGAGCTCTCGGCCGAAGCGGGTCGCGGCGGGGAGGTCGCCCGAGTAGAGGGCGACGTCGGTGAAGGCGATGGCCATCGACAGCGCGCGGGCGGTGCGCAGCTCCCCGATCACCTGGCGCTGATCCTCCTCCGACCGGAGCGTGAACGCGCCGAGGGCACGCATGGCCAGGGCCTGGTCGCTCGATGGGCTGAGCTCGAGCACCCGGGCCACCAGCCTGTCGACCAGCCCGCCGTCGCCTTCCAGCGCGGCGATGCGCGCCAGCTTGACCAGGGTACTGACGTGACGGGGATCGAGCCTGAGGGCGCGCTCGAGCGGCTCGCGCGCCTCCACCATCGAGCGGCCCCGGTAGGGATTGCTGTGGAACAGGAGGTCGCCCAGGAGGAACCAGGCCTCGAGATCGTCCGGATTGCCGACCGCCGCTGCGTCGTAATGACGTTCGGCCAGGGCCACATCGCCGCCGAGCCACGCATGCTGCGCCTGGAGCAGCAGCCGGTCACGTCCGGTCAGCCGGTCCAGGTATTCGAGCGCACGGGCGGAGGACTCTCGCGCCGGACCGATCATCGCGGCAGCAGCGAGGGCACCGGCCAGGCGATAGTGCCCCAGTGCGAAAGCGGGGTCGGCCGCCACCGCCTGCTCGAAGCCGGCGATCGCCTCGAAATGACGGCCCAGGTGGAACTCCCGTTCCGCCGCGAGGTACGCCTTGAGAGCCCGGATCGAGCTGGTGGTGAGGCTGGCGCTCCGCGCCAGGTGGGCTTCGGGCCCGGTCGCCCGTGCCGCGAGCAGCTGGCGGATGATGTCGTCCACCAGGTCGAAGAGCTCCGCCTCCCCTGTTCGTTCGGCTTCGGCGCGGCTCACCACCCGGTCCTCGGTCACACAGCGCAGCACTGCCGTCGCCCGCAGGCGGCCACCCGCCTCGGTGATGGTTCCCTCGACCACGAACTCTGCGCCGAAGGCGCGCGCCAGGTGGCCGTTGGTGGATTCATCGCGGGATGAATGCTGGGCCAGGGCGGCCGTCACGGCGAGAGGATCCACCGTCTGGAGGTCACCCGCCCCATTCAACGCCGTGCTCACCAGCGCCATGGCTCCCTCGGCGAGGTAGGCATAGGCCGCACCGCCGTGCACGACGAACGGCATGACCACGACCAGGCCGGCGATGGATTCCCGCTCCCCGGCAGATGGCGGATGGACCTCCACCGGCCGGGAGCGGGGGGCATCCACCCTGAGCCGGATGCCCTCCATCGTCTTCTGCAGGTCGGCGCCGGGCTCGAGCTCGTACTCGGCGGCGAGGTGGCGCACGAACTCTTCGTAGGCCCGCAGCGCGCCGGTCCGATCGCCCTGCCGCGACAGGAGCGCAATGAGCCGGCAGATCCCCTGCTCATCACCCGGTGAGAGATCGACCGCCCGCCGGGCCCACCGGGCCGCGGCCTGCGGCGGAGTCGCTCCCGCTTCCGCCAGCCGCCACGCGGCATCGGTCGCGCGATCCCTGAGCCGGGTGCGCGCGCCGTCGAGCCACTCCTCCACCTCGGGTGCCCCCGCGACATAGAGCCCCTCGAGCAGATGCCCCTGGTAGAGCGCCAGCGCCCCCGCGAGGTCGCCGGCGTCGAGTGCCGATTCGAACGCGGTGGCGTCACACCAGATCGATTCCTCCCCGACCCTCAATTCCTCGTCGCCCCGGGATCCAACGACGCCATCCCCCACCTGCTGGCGCAGGAAGTAGAGCGCGCGGCGGAGGGCGGCTCGGGCGTGCTCGGCGTCGAGGTCGGGCCAGAAGAGGGCGAGCAGCGAGTCGCGGCGGTGGAAGCGGCGGGGCGTGGACACCGCGAGATAGGCCAGCAGGGCGAGTCGTTTGGGCTGTTGCAGGACGACCCTGAGCTCCCGGCCATCGTGGTCGGTGAGATCGATCGCGCCGAGAGTGCGGAGACGGAGCACGAGTGGAAGTGTCACGCCAGGCCGTCCTCCAGGCGTGACCTGAGCCCGCTCCGCCGGGTCACGGCGAGGCACATCGGTGGGTCACGGGGCTGGGAGATGTTGATGCTCGAACCTAGGCGCCGGTACTGCCAGCAGCAATGAGGCAGTCGGCCAGATCGGTTCGAATCCCATGCCTGGAGGTCCCCAATGCCTCGCCCGATCACCGCTGCTGCCGCACGCATCTACGACGCCATCATCGTCGGCAGCGGATTTGGCGGCGCCATGACGGCCCAGGTGCTCGTGCAGGCGGGATGGCAGGTCCTGCTTCTCGAGCGGGGCCCGTGGGTACGGCGCGACGCCGCCCGGTGGGAGCCCGGGCAGTCGGGCCTCCTCTCCCCGTACTACTCGAACGAAGCCCCCTATCGCGTCGTCCAACGCCGCGGGGAAGGCAGCACCGGCGCCTTCTTCTGCGTGGGCGGAGCGTCGGTCTTCTACGGCGGCGCCTCCCTGCGGTTCCGCGAGCGCGACTTCATGGCCAAGCCCGACTTCCACGGCGACGCCGAGTGGCCGGTCAGCTATGCCGACCTCGAACCGCACTATTCGGAGGCCGAACAGCTCCTGGGCATCTGCGGCGAACCCAACGGCGACCCGACCGCACCCTCGAGAAGCTCGGCGTACGGCGCCCCACCCGCTCCCCTGGCCCCGATCTCGGCCCGCCTGTTCGACAGCGCCAGGGCGCTCGGGTGGAGCCCGTTCCGCGTGCCCGTGGCCATGGACCAGCGGGTCCGGCGCGGGGTGACCCGGTGCGTCTCCTGTGACGCCTGCGACGGATTCGCCTGTCCCATCGCGGCGAAGAACGACCTGGCCACGGTCATGCTCGCCCCGCTGGTCGGCGAGGGCCTGGATCTGCGACCCGACACCGTGGTGACCCGGCTGATCACCGACGGAGGGAAGGTCACCGCGATCGAAGCGGCGGATGCCACCACCGGTGAGCGCCTGATCTTCCGTGGCCACCACGTCATCCTCGCAGCCGGCGCGCTGGCCACACCTCACCTGCTCCTCGCCTCCGGACTCGAGCGGTTCAGCTCAGCACCCCACAGCGTGGGCCGCTACCTCATGCGGCACCACAACACCGTCGTCGTGGGCCTCTTCCCTTCCCCTCCCAACGCCGGCCATCGCTTCCTCAAGCAGGTCGCCGTCCACGACTTCTATCACGGCGACCCCGCCGCTCCCCACCTCGGCGACCGGCTGGGAGCGCTGCAGCAGCTCGCGCTGCCGCCTGCGAGCGTCGTGCGCGCGATGGTGCCCCGCCTGCTGGGCTGGCTGGCCACTCCGGTGATCGACCATTGCGCCGCGATGCTGGCGCTCGCCGAGGATCAGCCTTGCCCGGAGAACGGTGTGCAGCTCTGCCACGACGCCTCCGATCGATATGGCATGCCCGGCCTCGTGGTGCGCCACGTGTACACCCCCCGGGACCGCGCCGCAGGGCGCGCCCTCGCCCGCCAGGCGGCACGCCTGCTCCGCGCCGCCGGCGCGGTCGCGTGCGTCCGGCACGTGATCAGCACCTTCTCCCACGCCCTGGGCACGGCGCGCATGGGTCGTCGATCCCGCCACCTCGCCGGTCGATGGGGCGGGCCGTTTCCGGGGACTCGCCAACCTGCTGATCGCCGACGGCAGCGTCATCCCGACGTCGGCCGGAGTGAACCCCAGCCTCACCATCGCGGCCAACGCGCTTCGCATCGCCCGGACGCTCGTGGCGCAGTCCGGTCAAGAGGAGATCCCCCATGCCGCCTGAATTCGGATTGGCCTTCCTGGGATGCGGAGCCGCCACCCGGCGGCACAGCGCGCTCCTGCGCCGGCTGTCCCCGGCCCTCACCCGGTTCTTCGCCAGCCGGTTCCCGCCCCGGGCCCGTGAGGCCGCGGAGCAGCTGGGAGGAGCGGGCTGGTTCGGGTCCTACGAGGACGCGATGACGGATGCGCGCGTCCACGTCGTCGTGGTGGCGACACCACCCGCTTCGCATCTCGACCTCGTCCTGGCGGCGCTCGCGGCGGGCAAGCACGTGGTGGTGGAGAAGCCGGCCTTCCTGCACTCGGCGGATTTCGACCTGGTCGAGCGGGCCGCATCGTCCGCCGGCAGGCAGGTGCTCGTGGCGGAGAACTACGCCTACAAGCCGATCGCCGGCCTGCTCAGGTCGGTGATCGGCTCGGGAGAGCTGGGGGAGATCCGCATCGCCCTGCTCAACGCGATGAAATGGCAGCCCCTCGAGGACTGGCGGGGCGATCCGGCCGTCGCCGGCGGGGGTGCGCTCTTCGAAGGAGGAATCCACTGGGTCGACCTGCTGGCCAACATCGGGCTCCACATCGAATCGGTCCAGGGGTTCCGTCCCGGTGACCCGGAGGCACTCGAACGGACGATGGCGCTCGTGGTGCAGTACGAGGAGGGAGGAATCGGCGTCCTGCTGCACTCCTGGGAGGCGCCCTCCGCCCTCAAAGGACTCCGTCTCTCCAAGATCACCGGGACTAAAGGAAGCATCACCTTCGAGTCGAACGGCCTCGTTGCGCTGATACGAGGCAGGCGGACGCGGCTCTGGGCCCGGCCGGGCGACATCGCAGGGTATGGCGGCATGTGGCGGGATTTCCTCGCCGTGCTGCGCACCGGCTGTGAGCCGCGAATGAGGCTGGCCCGGGCCAGAGAAGCTGTTGTCGTCGTCGAGTCCGCCTACGAGAGCTGCGGCGTCGTCGCGGCCCCGGCGGCATCACCAGTCTACTGAGGAGACCCGCCATGCAGTTCGGACACCTGCCCCTGGCTCTCGCCATCGCGACCTACGACTGGAACCCGAAGATGGCGGTGTTCTGCATTGCCATGCACTGGCTGCCCAACACCGACACCCTGGTGGAGCGGGCGGGACTCGCCAAGCCAGGGTTCCATTGCACCGTGACCCACAGCCTGCTCTTCGCCCTCGTCGTCTCCGCACTGATCCTGCCATTTTCGGCCCATTATGCACTGTTCGGCCTGATAGCCATCCTGGCGCACTATGCGGCCGACATCGGCAGCACGGTGGGCTTGCCGCTCCTCTGGCCGATCTCGAAGAAGAAGTACACCCTGGCCCTGTTCAAGGACACCGGCTCCTGGGGCTGGAGCATGTACCGCGGCTACTACGCGCAGCCGATGGCGTGGGTCGTCGAGATCGGCGTGATCGCCTTCCTCGTGCTCCGGCTCCGGACGATCTATGCCTGACCGCGAGCCGCGGGGCCATCCAGTGCGCCGAGCGGCATCGTTGCTGCTGCGCCGCCTGGGCAACGCCGAGTGGGACCGGGTGCTTCGAGCCACCGCGATGATCGGCCTCATGGGGATTCCGGTCGTCAGCTTCATCCCCGAGGCGGGCCCGTTGATGGGGCTGGTGATCGCCACGATGTGGATGCGGGGTCCGGCGTCGGCCCTCATCCCGGTCGGGCTCGAGCCGGTGCTGATGCTCTACGCCCGCGTCTATCCCGCACTCCTGGTGGCGGTGGTGGCCACGGGTGCAAGCGCCTACGCAGAATATGTGTCGCTCGAGCTCTTCCGCGGGGTGATGGGGCTCTCACACATGGAACGGATCCGGGGCTCGGTCCAGGGCTCCCGGGCCATGCGGTGGTTCGAGCGGGCGCCGATCCTGGCCATCGCATTCACGGCGCTGTCGCCGATCCCCGATGCCGTGACGAGGACGATTGCGGCGGTCGCCCGCTATCCAGTGCGCCGGTATGTCGTCGCGGATACCATCGGGAGGTTTCCCAAGATCTGGATCGCCGCCGCCCTCGGCGCCCGGTTCCATATCCCCGCCGGGCTGCTTGCCGCCATAGCCATCGGCTCAGGACTGGTCGCTGCGTGTGTGCTGCTCTACAGGAAGAGGGCAGGAATGCGGGAGGGCGGGCGGACACGCATAGAGGGCATCCCGGAATCGGCGTAGGGGCACGGCATGCCGTGCCGCTACGCCGATTCCGGGATGCCCTGGCTGATACGGAAGACGTGGCCGTCGGGGTGGCGGAGGTGCATCTCGCGAGCGTTCCAGGGCTCGTCGGTCGGGGGCCAGGTGACCTCGAGCCCCCTGGTGAGGCAGTGCCGGTAGATCGCGTCCACGTCGGCGACCCAGATCGACATCCAGACTCCCTGGTCCTCGCCGTCGAAGACCCCCTTGGTCGAACTCAGGGCGCTCCGGCCCCTTCCCCCCTGCCCGTCCTGGCAGAGGAAGATCGTGCACTCCCCCGAGCAGACGGCGCCGAAAGTCGGCGGGGTGCCCCAGTCCCACGCCTTCTCCCACCCCAGCTTCTCGAACCAGGCGAAGCTTTCCAGGATGCTGGAGACGTTGAGGATCGGGTTGAGGGATTTGGCGAGCATATCTGATCTCCGAGAGCCGAGGGGGCGCGGCAGGCGCGAGGGCGCGGCACGCTGTAAGGGCGCGGCACGCCGCGCCCTTACGGCGCCTCTGCTACGCGACGAACCGCACGCAGTAGATCGGCGGCAGATGCTCCGAGACCGCCTTCCAGCTGTCGCCCTGGTCCTCCGAGACCCACACCGAGCCGGTGGTGGTGCCGAAGACCAGCTGGTTGCCGCCCTTATCCAGGTCGAGGCAGTGGCGGAAGGTGATGTCGTAGGCGTGCTTCTGGGGCAGTCCTTTGGTCAGCGACTCGAAGGTCTTGCCGCCGTCCCGGGTCCGGGTGACGATGACCCGTCCATCCACCGGAATCCGGCGCTGGTCGCTCACCCCGGGCACGAACCAGGCGGTGTTGGCGTCGGCGGGATGCACCACCACCGCGAAGCCGAAGGAGCTGGGCGGGATCTCGATTTCCTGCCAGCTCTTTGAGCCGTCGGTCGAGCGGAAGACGCCGTTGTGATGCTGGGCCCACCATCCCGAAGGCTGACCCTGGCACTGGACCAGCCGGTGGACGTCCTGCTGGTACGGGTCCATCTGCAGCTCCGGCGGCATGTATTCGGCGCGCATCCCGTGGCTCTTGATCTCCCACGTGGCGCCGCCGTCCTCGGTGGCCCAGACCCCGCCGGTGGAGACGCCGACGGCCACCTTCCGGCTGTCGGTGGGGTCCACGCAGATCGAGTGGATGCCGGGCCAGTCGGCTCCGCCTCCGCTCCAGCTCTTCCGCTTGGGATGGTTCCAGAGGCCCGTCACCAGGTCCCAGGTCTGGCCGGCGTCCTTCGAGGTGAAGAGGCCGCCCGGAATGGTGCCGCACCAGAGGGTGCCGGCAGTCTTCGCATCGGCGCCCTCGAGGCCCCAGATCAGCTGCACGCTGTCGGGAATCGGTGCGCCCGAGGAAATCGATCAGGGGCTCCTCTCCCTCTCCGCGCTTGGGGAGGGCGGGCGGGGTGATCTCCTCCCATTTCTTCCGGCCGCCACCGTGGCGATGGAGCTTGACCCCGAAGTGTCCGTGGTTGAGGGCGGCGTAGGTCGAGCCGTCGCGGGGGTCGGGATAGACCATCGAGACGTTGTCGCCCAGGAAGCCGATCTTCTTGTCGATGGTCCAGCGGCTCTTGCCGCGGACCAGGGTGAAGAGCCCCTTCCGGGTGGCGACCAGGATCCGTTCACTCATTGCTCTCTCCTTGGGTGACTATCCGCCCGACAGTGCCTGCATGACGTAGAGCTCGGTCGTCGGCTCGACCGGGTCGCTCAACCCCACCTTGTCCCTGATCATGGTCCCATTGAGGAAGATGGCCATGTGCTTGCTCAATTCCCCCTGCTCGTTCAGCACGTAGCTCCTGACCCGGGGGTACTCCTCGAACACCCGGTCCAGCACCTCGCGCACCGTGTCTCCCGCCGCCTCGGTGGGCGGGCAGGCGACATGGCGCTGGAGAGTGTCGGTGAAGTGGACTTTGGGCATCGAGTTCCGAATCTGAGCCAGCCGGCTCTCACCGAGGGCCGAGGATCAGAAGATATCCCTGGGTGGCGGGGGGGCTAGGGGCCTCGCGACGACATCGGGATGAGACAGTCACGCTCGTCGGCGAGGCAGGGTGCAATCAGGCCTCGGGGCAGTGGCATCAGCGGACCTCACGAGGACTTTCCTCCGATAGCAACCACTGCCGCTGGTATGGTGGCTCCCACGTGCCCCGACGACAGAATAGATCGGGAATGCTGGCAGAAAAGCCTTGCCCCCTGCCGCACCGAGGGGTAGATAGACTCGTGCGGTTCCGCATTGTCGCCATCTTCATCACAGTGGTGCTCCTCTGCGCGCCGCGGAGCGGGTCGGCCCAGTGGGCCAGGCCGCCGAGCGACGGCGGGTTCGTCGCGTCGGTTGGCCAACCCCCCCGCTGGCACTGGGGCGTGGGCTTCTCCGCCGGCGGCTGGTTCGAGGGGCCCGGGTCGGAGCTGATGCTGCGGGCCGGAGTCGGCACCTACCACGACCTGTTCAACCCGGTGACCGGCCTCGCCCAGATCGGTGCCGAGGGGTTCATCGGCCTGCGGGACACCAGGCTCGACGGCGGCGTCCGGGCGCTGTTCCGGGTGCCTTTCCTCGGCATGGGCGTCGGTGGTGAATACGACTTCCTCGATGCCCACCTCAATTTCCTGGTCACGGCGCAGTCTCCCGTCATCCGCGGTGGCATCTTCCGGCCCGGCGGTACAGTCCGGGTCAACTGGTACCCCACCGAGAGCAGCAGCTTCACCGTGGGGTTCGTCATCCCCCTCGGCGACCCCTACACGGGGCGGGGCCGGCCACGCAAGGACTACGTGGTGGTCGCGGAGAAATTTCCCACGCCCAAGCCCTATGAAGTCCAGGCCCCGGCCATCGAGGCGGTGCTCGACTCCCTGCGGGAGTCGGCCGAGTGGGTGCGGCGGGTCACCGTGCCGTTCCTGGACCAGGACGGGCGTGACTTCGCCATCGCACAGCAGCGCAACGCGGCCTACCTGGAGGAGCTGCGGGCCCACCTGGCGGTGCGCAGCGCCGAGCAGGAGGTGCGCTACTTCCATGCCGGGCTGGTCCGCGCCTTCACCCTGGCCGCCGGCAGCGACAGGGCCGGCCAGCAGCTCGCCCGGGAGGCCCGCGCCATCCTGCTGGATGAGGTCATCCTCCCCTACAACAGCCTCCTGGGCAGGAAGAAGCGGCTGGACCAGCTGGTCGAGCTGGGCATCGCCGCCCGCGGACGGTTCGGCGGGAGCGTCGCCGCCGGGGGCCTGGTGCCCCCGGACAGCATCGACAAAGTGCTGTACGTCTTCCAGCAGCTCACGGAACTGCTCGAGACCGAGCGGGACCGTGCGGCGAAGGAGTGGGACGACCCGCGCCTGGTCTGGCTGCCGCTGCAGTACGCCCTGCTCCCGGAGGACCACGACTCCCAGGCCGAGCTCGACTCGCTGGTGGAACGCGCGACGCACGTGGACTTCACCGACGGCAACCGGATCAGGTACCTCGCCAATGTGCAGTTTCACTGGGAGCTGATGCGTACGATTGCCCGGGCGGAGAACTATCACGTCCTGCTGATCCATGACTTCCCGGCCGTGACCAGCACGGGCCAGCTCGATTCAGCGGCATTCGAGCAGGTCCTCGGCTACGTCAACACGCTGGCCGAGCGGGTCGAGGCGTACGACCGGGTGCGGACCCTTCCGATCTACTTCATCTTTCTCGACGAGCACTACTACGAACTCCGGAAGTCCCGCATCTGGATGAACGTGTTGCAGGACCCCCTGCAGGCCTCCGCCAACCTGCCGCACGCGACCCCGGACCAGGTCGCAGTGCTGGCCAGTGCCCTCGAACAGCTCCGGACGGCCGTGGCCAATTCCGCGGTGCTGCAGGCGGAAGCACGACAATACGGGGACGCCTGGCTGCGGAACCGCATCAGCGTCCACGTGAACATCACCAATCGGGCCGACGAGGCGTACTGGAGCGGGGGCATCATCTCCAGCTTCTTCGCCTATCCCGACAACCTCATGCGCGACCATCGCAAAGTCGCATTCTACGACGTGACCGAGGCGGATCCATATCGCGGGCTCGCCGTGTATACCGGCATGGGTGTCGGTAAGCAGTATTTCGGCCCAAGCTGGGAAGATCGAGCCATCATCGTGGAGGGCCCGATGCTGGTGGAGCTCAAGCGTGCGGTGCGGGAGCTCCTGGTGACGCAGGGAATGCGCGAGCGCGACATACCGCTGGTGCTGCAGGTGGAGCCCAGGTCCAGGTCATACGACTCGCTCCTGGCCGCGGGCCAGCGCCGGGAGAGCTTCGATGCCCGCGCACTGCAGCTGACCAACGGAACGGGGTTCCTGCCCAAGCCGCTCAACGTGGGGAAGGCGCTGCTCTACTCCCTGATGCCGGCCGGATCGGTCATCAAGATTCCCGACTCCCTCTGGAACTCGTTCCTCTATGCCGGCCTGCTGGCGGGCGCGTGCCTGCGGGGCGCGGACGTGCTGGTCATCGCGCCGGCAGAAGCCAACGCGCCGAGCGCGGGGCTGCCCCAGATGATCCGGGAGTGGGAGCTGATGACCCGCCTGCTGGCGGCGCGGCAGGCCCTGGGCCCGGCGATCGACGCCTCCAGGGGCCTGCTGAAGATCGGGCTCTATGCCCTCGAGCCCGACAGGAACGGCCTGGCCAGCCGGGTGCAGGTCTGGAACGAGGAGGTCGCCGAGACTCCCTTCCTGACTGAGTTGATGCCCTTCCTGCCCACCAGCTGGCCGGGCGTCGTCGCCCGCGAACTGCCCGCAGCCGAGGCCGGCACCAACCGGCCGAAGCTGCACCAGAAGGTGCAATACCTCGGTACCCAGGCGATGTGGAAAGCGATCGCGGGCGCGCCGGAGTGGTCCGACTTCATGGCCGCGTATATCGGGTATCGGGCGGCCACGTATGCCGCCGGGAATGATGCCACCCAGGCCATCCAACTCCCTGCGAGACTCCAGGACATCGCCGAGTTGATCCAGGCCCGTTCGCGCGGGGTGCCCGGCGCGGCGAGCTACGTCATCATGGGATCCCAGAACCAGGACTACCGTGGGATGTTCATGGATGGGGAGGTCGGCCTGGTGTTCAGCGGCCCGGAAACACTGGTGCCCCTGCTGGACCTCATCTTTCTCGAGGGCACCACCACCTGGCTGACGAGCCAGCAGGAGCTCGACCGGCTGGTGCCGCCACCCACCGAGTACTGGCGCCGGTGGGCGCGGGTGCTCAAGGACGGGGTGTGAGCACCATCCTCGTGCGCCCGATGCGGTGGCTGCTGGTGGCGGCGTTCATCCCGGTATTGGCCGAGGCGCAGTTGAGCGAGCTGCACTTCGGGGCAATCGGCAGCTTCGGGACGGGCGACGCCTATCAGGCCGGGGCGGGTCTCACTGCCAGCTACTCCCCCGGCCGGCTCGCCTACATGGGGCTGCGCTGGATCTACTATTTCGGCAGCACCGAGCAGCTCACCGATACGAGCGGCAGCTATGACGTCACCACCCGGGCGCAGCTGTTTGCCGCCGACCTGGGGCTCGAATTCCCTGTCGGCCGGCTGGAAATCGTGGGAGGGATGACGATCGGGGCGGTTCGCTTCTGGCAGGGAACCACACCGGCGGCGACCCCGACCGCGGCGCCGATCGGCGCAATTGGCACGGAGTTCATGGTGGCGCCCACTGTGCTGGTGGAGATTCGGGCCGGCCCCGTGATGTTCATCCCCCAGGTGGCCTACTATTTCTCAGGCTCGCCCGACCTTCGATGGCCAGTGGACCACGACGGGCTGGCCCTGTCGCTGCTCCTGGTGATTCCGATCGAAACCGATCGCATTCGCTACTGATGCTGTAGACTGATCCGTCCTTCGCAATCGCCTCAGCTCGCGACCAGGACCCCCCGCCGGATGAAGGTCCCGCCCTCGACCAGCGCCAGCAGGCAGTCGGCCAGGTCGGCCCGCGAGATCCTCGGCAGACCCTTGAGTGTCAGCCGCTCGCCGATCCTGTATCCGCCCTTGCGAGGGCCATGGGTCAGAGTGACCGGATAGACCAGGGTCCAGTCGAGGCTGCTCCGGCGCAGGACCTCCTCGCCCGCAGCCTTGTCGGCGTAGATGTCCTTGAGGAAGAGTCCGATGAGGAACCGCGGCATGAACGGCACATCGCGCATGGTCTCCCCTACCCCGTACGCCGAGGTGAAGACCAGGCGCCGGACGCCTCGAATCTGCATCGCCTCCACCAGGACCGGCATGATCCGGGCTATGAGCCCCTCCGGCTTGAGCGAGCTGCCCGTCCCCAGCGTGCTGATCACCGCATCCTGGCCCCGGAGCGCCTCGCTCAGCGCCCGGGCAGTCGTCGGGGAGCGTGCCCCGGAGGACACAGATCCGGTCGGCCGTCCTGATCGGCAGCTTCGCGGGGCTTCGGGTGAAGCGCCGTGACCTCGTGGCCCCGCTCCAGCGCCTGGGCGATGACCTGCTGTCCGGTCGGGCCGGTACCGCCAAGCACCAGGATTCTTGTCATGGATCGACCGGCTCAGGCGGTCTGCAGGATTTCCCGGTGGCCGGTCAGGTACATGTCGGTATAGCCCGTCATCGCCTTCCGGAGCGCCTCGTTGCTGGCGTACTCCTTGAGCTGGGCCCCGAACGCCGTCATGTTCTCGACCTCGTACTCGAGGACCACCCGGTTGAACTCGCCGGTCAGGTCGGTGAGCACCCGGTGATTGGGCAGCTTGCCGGTGACGGCGGCGGCCTTGAACAGTGTCGCCGAGCTTGCTGGCCTGGCCCGGCTTGGCGATGAACACATTGCGGACGACGATCATGGTGCGCTCCTGGTGGGAAGGTGAATGAGCCCGGGGGCTCGCGCGACCCGGTATCTACTGTCCGACGGCCGGTCCTGGCACGGTGGCGATCACCCCGAAGACCACCTGCCACCTTCCGCCCCGGTTCATCCAGGTGTCGAAGACCTGCGACCGGCTGGTCTGACCCTGCATCACCGTCACGTAGTCGGCCACGGCGACGATCGTGCTGCCGTAGTCCATGAAGTGCCAGTTGCCGATCTCCTCGGTCTCACCGGCGGTGTCGGGTCCGATCATCCCCAGGAGACCCTGCCGGTCGAGCGGCCCCCTGCCCCGGGTAGACCACGACGTAGTTGGGAGCCATCAGCCGCGCCATCGCGACCGTATCTCCCGTCATCTCTCCCTGCCAGTACGCCGTCTCCGCCGCCAGCACCGCCTTCACTCCCGCCGAGCTGTCGGGCACCTGGGCCGAGAGCGACGTGAGAGCGAGTGCGGCTCCGAAGAGCGCAGTTGTCAGCCAACGGGCGATATGCATGGCAGCCTCCTCGCCGGAGCTGGTGAACGGGTGGGGCCACAACATGCGGTGAAGTCGGTAAGGGCACAACACCCGGGACGACGGCAGGCTGCCAAGTTGATGGCAGGCCGGGAGTTATGGCGCACCTCCGAGTGCCATGATGCCGGCACGAGGATGGCCCCCCTGCCAGCGTTGGTAGTTGCCGGACTCGGGCAGATTTCCCATGTTCCCGGCGTCACTCAGCAGCGAGGGACCCATGACTCCACACCCGGCAACCGCACGGCCCAAGGTGGTGGTGCGCTCTCCCGAATGGTACGGCTGGTCACCCGACCTCCCCGAGCGCGCCATGGAAGGCACGATCGACGAAGACTCGGGTGCCCAGATCCGCGACGGGATCAAGAGCGTGCGCCTCACCCGCGATCTCCGGCAGGGCTATTTCACGATGCCCTTCGCCTATCTGCTCGACGCGGACCTGAGCGACGACTTCTGGACGATTCGACTGGTGCAGTAAGGGCACCACGCACGCAGGAGACTACCCGATGACCGGAAGATCACGGCCCGCAGGCAAACCGCGGGCGAAGGTCAGGCGCCTCCGCGAAGCGCCGAAGCAGAAGGGGCGCACGGCCGACCCGGCGCCGCTCACTCCGGCGAAACGCCGCCAGCTGGCCGCCGCGCTCCACCGGAGCGCCCCGGCGGCCCCCCCCGAGATCACGGGCCCGAGCGCCCATCCCACCGCCGGCGACCAGGCGCTCCTCGCCGTGCGCCTGCACCGGCTCGCGCCTGACGCTCCCCCCGCCACGCCACGCGCCACTCCGTACCGCGGAGGATGACCGATGCCCGCCACCGTACTTCTCGCCACGCCCGGCGGGCCGGTCGACCTCAACCTGACCGTGACCACGCCGCATGTGCTCGCATACCGCTGCTGGACACGCCCCGGCCCTGAGGCGCAGTGGAAGCTGCTGGCGCAGGGCCACACGCCGCCCGACGGAACCTTCCACACGACGTTCACACCGGCGGCCGGGTCGCAATTCTACTACTGGATGGGAGTGGGGAATTTCCACGGCGGTTCGGTGTACGCAGTGACCCTCACCTTGAGCCAGGGCGGCAAGCACCTGATGGGCGGCACGATTCCCTGGACCGGCAAGACCGACACCGCCGGTAACGACGTCACCCAGGACGTGGTGTTCTTCCAGTGAGCGCCCGCACCTGGCGAGCATTCGCCCTGACGGCCCTCAGCGCGGCACTCGGACTGGCGCAGCCTTCCCCCGCGCATGGGCAGAGTGCCGACTCGACGGCCCTCAAGGGCGGCGAGGAAGTCGCGTCGCTCTACGCGATCCCCGAGAATCCCGCCATCACCTTCCTCAATGCCTCCGCCGCACGGATCACGCAGCCGGTCACCCCAAAGGCCTTCCTCGCGGCCCTCGCCAGCGGGATCGACGCCCAGGGCCGCGCGCGCCAGGGCTGGGGGCTCGAGGTGAGTCCGTTCGCCCTTATTCCCGCTTTTCATCTCACCCTGGCTGAATACCGCTCGAGCCTCCCGAAGTACTGGCTCAGCAACCTGCAGTTCTCCTTCGCGGCCGTCGCCACCTCCGGCGACAGCGCCTCCACCGACCTTGGCTACGGCCTGCGGGCCACGCTCTACGATGCCGGCGATCCGCTGCGCGACTCGGCCACGACCAGCAGCCTCGGGGAGTTGATGCTGGCCTGCGCGCCGACGGCCCCTCCGACCGGTCCCGCCCCGGAGCCCTCCGACGCCGACCAGGCCGCACAGCTCGCCTGCATCGACCGGACGTCGGACAGCCTGGCCAGGGAGTTCGCGCGATCGCACTGGAATGCGGCGCGGGTGATGGTGGCCTGGGCAGGCGGACAACGGCTCAAGGGCTCCGCGCTGAACCAGGCCGGGGGCATCGGGAACCGCGTCTGGGCGGTCGGCAGCTACGGCTTTGGGCCGATGCAGTTGATCGGCTATGGCGCCTTCACGTCACGTCCCGGCATCGACACCCTGAGCTCGTACCAGGCCTGGTCGTATGGCGCCCGGGTCAACGTCGGGTCCACGACGTTCAACGGCTTCGCCGAGCTGCTCGGACAATCGGCCACCAGCGCCCCGGCAGGTGTTCCGATGTCCACCAGTGCGTGGTCGGCCGGCATCGAGTTTCGCGTGGCGGCCGGCTTCTGGATCGAGACCGGCCTCGGCCGGCGGTTCGAGGAGTCGAGCACCCCCGAGCACACCGTGGTGCTGGCCAACATCCGATGGGGCACGCTGTCCAAACCCGCCCTGGACCCCAGGGGCTCCCAGTGAAGGAACCCGCCTATTTGGCCGCCACCGGCACCATGATGTGCACGTACGGCGTCCCCGGCCACATGACGTAGGGCTCCCCCTCCTGGCGGGTCGTCGGCAGCCCCAGGAGCGCCCTCGGGTTGGCGACCACCAGCATCAGGTGCGGCCCGTCGTGCCCCCACTGGTTGTCCGAGGTGGGCCCGGTGGCATAGGGATCGGTGTTGCTGCCCTCGGCGCCTCCGGGGGCGATCATGTAGGCAATGCCGAGGCTGGTGACCTGGGGCGGCTTGTGTGCCATATAGGCGTTCATCCACTCCTGCCAGCTCTTGTCGATGCACATCGGGTCGTTGCCCGTCGAGCTGGGAAGATCGGGGTAACAGATCCAGCCGTTGGTACCCGGCCGGAGCATGGTGGGCTGGCCGGAATCGCTGGCGGGCCAGTCCATGATGGTGGCCTCGTTGGCCAGTTGCGCCGGTGCCGCCGTCATGGCATTGGCGATCTTCTCTCCCTTGGTCATCGGCGGCGCCTGCTGCGCGCTTGCTGCTGCGGCTGGGACCAGGGTCGCGCCGATGAGCACGGATGCGATTGTGGGAAGCAATTGCCGAAGATGAATCATGGGATTCTCCTTACTTCGCAGAATTGGGGGGAAGAGGCGGTACTGTGCCGTAGGTGGAGCTGACCCGCTGCACCGCTTCCGCGACGCTCCGCCGCGGCCCGCCACCCAGCATCTCGCTCACCACGAAGCGGCCGAGCGCACGGTAACTCTCGAACTGCGATTCGTCGAACCACTGGTCGGTGGTCGGCTCCTGGGGGAACAGCCGGGATGATTCGGCGTAACTGACGACGTCGTAGGGCGGCGGCCGCTTGCGCCCGTAGTAGGTCGGTTTGATGTACAGGATCTCGCCATTCGAGACCTCGGCCCCATCCGCCTCCCTGTAGTTGATGACCCCAGTGGCCCAGGAGAGGCCCGGCACTCCCTCGTCCCGGCCCCTGATCTGGATGCCGAGCGGGAATTCGATCGAGATCCCGAAGTCGATGCGGATCTTGCGGATCGCGTTGCCCAGGTCTTCGAAGGTAGCGCCGGGGTCGCAGCCGGCGTCGCAGACCACGATGTAGCGGCAGCGGCGCAGCACCATCTCGTAGAGCCCGAGGTTTTCGAAGTGGCCCCCGTCGGAAAGGTTGACGAACGGCCCCCGCGCGCTGGTCAAGCCCAGCAGCTCGGCCACCAGCGGGCCCACGGCGGAGGGAGGCCCGCTGCGCATATAGGTCTCGTCTCCGAAGGAGTTGGTGTTGCCCAGCCAGACGCCGAGCCGGGCATTGAACAGCCCGAGGAGAAAGGTGATTGCCGGGGAGGAGTGATACCCCATGTTGGGATTGGCCGCGGCACCGGAGATCGCCATCGCAGTGCCGAGGGTAATGCCGCCGTGGCCGCCATAGCGGGCGGTGTCCCGATACCCGTCGTGGAAGTTGCCGCAATAGAGTGGCGTCATCGAGAATGACTCCGCCTTCCGCTGCTGCCAGGCCAGCTTCTCGCCGGTGGTCACCAGGTTGAGGGCGACGTTGATGACCGGCATCGGCCGGACACTCTCGCCGGTACGGGCATCGCGCCGCAGCTCGTGGAGCGGCAGGTCGTCGTCGCGGGCGAAGCCGGTGAAGGGGTCCGGTTTCCGCCCGGGGTTCGAGGCACCCAGGTAGGCCCGCACCAGCCGGTTGCGATACATCCCGTGCAATGAGAAGTCGTTGGTGTTGACCAGCAGGCCGAGCAGCCACGCCACCCCGGCGAAGATGCCCACGGGAAGTGACAGGAGCAAAATCGCCCCGCCAAAGGCAGCCCACTCCCCCAGGTCAGCGAGCGCGAGGGCATTGCGCTGCGCGGCTACCCACCTCACCAGGTCAGTGACGCCAAGCGCCGCAACGGCGATGAGGAGGGCGATGAAGAACGGGGCGGCCAGCGCCAGCGCCCAATTGCGCGCCGGCGAGTTCTCATCGGTAGTCGTCCGACGCCCCGCCGGCGTGGCTGCGCTCCTGCCCAGGGCACGCACGACGAGGCCGGACACCCCTCCCATCGCGGCGACGGCGGCCTTTCCCCATCCCGGCAGCATCCTGAGCGTCACCGGGCCGTACAGGCAGAGGGCGGTGACCGCCGCCCAGCCGACCGCGAACAGCAGTACCCACCCCGAGTAGCGGGCCCACCACTCCAGGTCGTGGTCCTTGAGCCGGCGGTCGGCGTCGTGGTGGCGGAGCACCCCGAGATTGGTGACCGCGGCGGAGATCGCCCGGGCCACGACGTAGGTGGCAAGCAGTGCAGGAAGCGCCAGGACCACGTACAGCGCTCGGGCGCCTTCGGTCGCGATGGGAGCCGGCCACTGCGCCAGCGCCAGCAGCAGCCCCCCCGCCACCAGGCCGGAAACGAGGAGGCCGAGCAGGTCGTGCACCGGCCATCCGAGGCGACTCGTACCTGCCGCTTCCGACCCCGCCCTCTCCCACCCCACCAGCCACCACCCCGCGAGCGGCACGCCCAGCGTCCAGGCCAGGGCGCAGAGTATCCCGAACAGCGAGGGCGGGAGGCCGGCGCAGCACCAGTCTTGCCATGGCTGCCAGGCGGCGGCCCACGAGAGCAGCAGCGCCGCCGCGTAGAGCGGCAGGACGGTCCGCACCACGACAGTCCATTGATGGAGATCCTGGCGGTACGGCAACCGGCGGTAGCGATGCGCGAAGTAGCTGGCGACGAGCCCGCAGGCCAGGGAGAGAATGAAGAGCAGCACCAGCGCGCCGGGCGGCGGCTCGAGTTCCAGCACCCGCGGCAGCATGAGCGGTATCCAGAGCACCGCCACCAGCAGGGGGAGGATCACCAGCCAGTTGAGCAGGATATTGCGGAGGACCGTGGCTGCCAGCATCCACGCGTCGGGCGAGAAGAGCCCGGCCCTGGGAGTGAGATAGTTGCTGAACTCGCGCAGGTGATCGAGGGGCCTGGGTTCGGGAGCCAGCGGATTCGCCCCTCGGTCAGCCGCCGACCGGGCCAGTCCGCGAAGCACCTTGTCCCGGCCTTCACGGTGGATCCAGGCGTTGAGCCAGCTGGCGATGTACCCGCCCCCCGACACGCTGGAGAGATAGTCGAAGCGGTCCAGCAGGTTCCGCTCCGCCAGCCCCTGCAGCACACCGAGGTTGAAGGTGGCACTGCGGATTCCGCCGCCGGACAGGCAGAGCGCGGCGAGCGACCCCTGCCCATCCTCGCTGTCCTTGAGCCGGCCCAGCCGCGCGTAGAGTTCGCGCAGTTCCTTCGCCAGCGCGTCGCGGTTGGCGTCCCACTCCGCGTCCGAGACTCCCCACCGGACCATCCCCTCGGCCTGGGTCACATCCCTGAAGGCCTTGGGCCGGAGCTGCCTGAGCTCCTCCAGCAATACCTGGTTGAAGGAGCGCGGCGGCATGCCGCCCTACGGCTCCGGATCCCGGTTCCCCACCACCCTTCGATAGTCCACGAACTCAACCGGCTTGACGCAGGCGGGATAGAGCACCGAGGCGAACTGCTTGACCTCCTCCGACTCCGAGTGGATACGGTCGGCCTCGGCGTCCCGGAAGGTGAAGAGGTGGACGAAGCGAGTCGGGTCCTCCTTCTCCTGCCAGACCTCATAGCGCAGGGTCCCCGGCTCCCTGGCCCGCACGTAGGCCACGAAGGTGTGGATGGCCGCCAGGCACTTCTCCAGTTCCTCCGGCCGCACCTGGTAATGCGCCAGCTGGCGGATCAGGCCGCCCTCTTTCATTGACGACGACATATGCAGCCCGTCCTAGAGTATCGGTGTGCTCTTGTCCGTCGACTTGGTAAAGTGGAAATCCTGCAGGGGTACCGCCCCGCCCTTGACCTGGCGCTTCTCCGGGTCGCCCATGGGGCGGGGAGGCAGGTCCTTGATCGCCTTGGTCGAGCGCGTGGTCCGGCGATTCTTCTTGCTGGGAGAGTTCTTGCTGGTCATGGTGATCCTCCGCGTTGAGTCGTCCGTCCCTCTGTCCGTCGGTCCGTCTTAACACGCGATACGCTAGGACCCGGGACGGTGGAGCGCAAGCGGACGGCCTACCCCTACCAATGCTGGCAGGGGTGCCCGCCTGTCAGTCACTGCGGGTCGCCAAACGCACCATTGATGGTCGGAAACGGCACGGCTCGACCGAGGGCTACGAAGGCGCCCTGCTCGGCGATCTCCCTGGCCGCCTCGAGGAAGCCGGTCCAGGCCGCACGGGCTAGCGCGCCCCCGACGCTGATCCGACGGACTCCCGCCTGAGCCAGCTCCGCCACCGTGGTGAAGTCGCTCCCGACCAGCACGTTGACCGGCTTGGGAGCCACCGCCTTGACCACGGCGATGATGTCGGCGATGGACCTGAGCCCCGGCGCGTACAGACACTCCGCCCCCGCCTCGGCGTAGGCCTGGAGGCGGCGAATCGTTTCGGCCAGGTCCGGCCGGCCAACCAGGAATCCTTCCGACCTCGCCGTCAGGAGCACACCCGTGCCGCTCCGGTCGATCGCAGCGCGGGCCGCCGTGATCCGTTCGACCGCCTGGGAGAAGTCGAAGAGCGGGTGGGCGGCGTCACCGGTGGAATCTTCGATCGAGAGGCCAGCGATCCCGGTGGCGGTCGCGGCGGAGACATTCTCCGCGACGGCTTCCGGCACCGTCGCGAAGCCAGCCTCGAAGTCGGCATTAACGGGAATCGCGACACTGCCCGCAATTGCCCGGAGGTGGCCCAGGACCTCGTCGAGGGTCACGTGGTTGTCAGGCCGGCCCAGCGACCAGGCGAAGCCCGAGCTGGTGGTGGCGAGCGCCGGGAAACCGAGCTGGGCCAGGAGGCGGGCGCTGCCGACGTCCCAGGGGTTGGGGATGACGAAGCAGCTTGACTCGTGGAGGGCGTGGAAGGTCTGGATGCGGTTCATGAACCAATCAATCCTTCAATCCCTCAATCCCGCAATCCCTCCATCCCCCCATCCCTCAATCTTCTAACTCCCCCGCACCACCCCGATTCTGTTACGGCGCGTCGCACCGCGGCGGTCGGTGGCTTCCGCGACCTCGAGCCGTTGCATCATCACGACGAGCGCCAGGCTGTAGGTGAGGGAGAACGGAAACGCGGAACCGACGCCCAGGGGGGCGATGGCGAGGAGGAAGACGATGGCCCCAGCCGTGGCCAGGCGGCGCGAGAGGTGGGTGTTGGCCAGGAGGAGCAGCGCGATCGCCAGCTGCCCCGCCGCGATCGGGAGCAGCAGGAGCGGAGTATGCTCCAGAAACCAGCCGTGGATGAAATCGCGGTAGAACGCCGACCAGGTCAGATCGCCGAAGGCCTGGTAGTCCATCGGCCGGGTGAGTGCGATCCTGGAGTTGGTGAAGCTGGCCCAGAGGAAAATCGCAATGCTGGCCCAGCGGACCCAGGAGGGCAATCGGAACGCCGGGCCCAACAGCGCCAGGGCGATGCCGTTGGAGATCAGGTAGGCGAGGAGGTAGTCGGGAGGGATCATGGTTGTCCAGATTGGCACGAGACGACACCCGTGAGATAGCCGCCTGGATCGGGCCCGGCCCGTTACGGCTGACCTGCCACCCGCGTCGGTGCGTAGTTGAGCCTCCCAAGAGTTCCCGTGCCGAGTTGGCCCGCGCCATTGTCGCCCCAGCAGTACGCGACACCACCCTCAGTCACGCCACAGGTGTGGAAATACCCGGTACTCACGGACGTCCAGGTCAGCCCGCCCGCCACCGCGACGGGCGTGGCGCTCGCCATTCCGGTTCCATCACCGAGTTCACCCGCGGCGTTCTGGCCCCAGCAGTACGCCGCGCCTCCGGTCGTGACTGCGCAATCCTGATCCGAGACGCTCACCGCTTCGAATGTCAGCCCGCCTGCCACCAGCGCAGGCATCGGACTACCGATCTCCCAGCCATCATTGGGAGGGGTCGAGGCCAGCCAGGTATGCCTCGTCAGACTCCCTCATAGAGCCGGACCCCAACGGGTCGTGGCGGTCCCTCCACGACCTCGACCCGGATGCGTACCCTGGTCATCGCCTGCAGTCCACACCGGTCCAGCTTCCGGTACCCGATCGTGGTCCCTGCCGAGAGGGGGCGCCACTCCCCGCCCGCCATCCCTTCGATCGCGTAGGACGCCACGATCTGTCCCGCTTCGATCTCCTCGCTCAGTGACACGATGCCGACCGAAACGAGGCGGCCCGGCTGCAGCTCGGTCTCCGCAGTCCGGGAACCGGTCTGGCGCCAGGTCGGAGCCGCGCCTGCGACGAGATCGGTCGCGAAAAGCCTGTCCAGCGCCTGGCGCATCCCCAGCAGCCGGTCCACATCGGTCGGGTACAGCACCCCTTCCCGGGTCGGCGGAACATTGAGCAGGAGCTTGGAGTTCCGTCCCACCGAGGTGAAATACAATTCCACCAGCTGCTCAACGGTCCTGACCTGTCCATCCTCGGCGGGGTGATAGAACCACCCAGGGCGGATGCTGGTGTCGGTTTCGCCCGGGCGCCAGGCGGAGCCGGCGGGGTCGCCGTGCAGCAGCGACTGGATCACCCCCTCACCCTCGGCCCCGGGATACGGCACCGATGCCGGATCCACCGTGGACCAGTTGGGGTCGCCCGCCATGCCCTGCTCGTTGCCGATCCAGCGGATGTCCGGCCCGGCGTCGGAAAAGATCACTGCCTCCGGCTGCAGCCGATGCACCAGGGCAAAGAACCGGGGCCAGTCGTAGGCCTGGCGGCGGCCATTGGGTCCCTCGCCGTTGGCGCCATCGAACCACACTTCTGCGATCGGCCCGTAGCCGGTGAGCAATTCCGCCAGCTGGTCGCAGTAGAAGTCGTTGTACGGAGTCCCGGAGCCGTAGGAGGAAGCGTTACGGTCCCAGGGAGAGCAGTAGAGCCCGGCGCGCAGTCCCTCGGCGGCGGAGGCGTCCACGAACTCGCGGACCACGTCGCCCCGCCCACCGCGCCAGGGACTGGCACTCACCGAGTGGGCGGTGGTCCTGGTGGGCCAGAGGCAAAAGCCGTCGTGGTGCTTGGCGGTGAGGATCATCGCCCGGGCACCGCCGGCCCTGGCCGACCGCGCCCACTGCCCTGCGTCGAGCGCCGTCGGATCGAAGAGCGCAGGGTCTTCGCTGCCGTCTCCCCATTCGCTGTTGGTGAAGGTGTTGATGCCGAAATGCAGGAAGAGGGCCAGTTCATCCCGCTGCCACTGCAGCTGCGCCGCCGAAGGAACGGGCCTCGGCGAGCGGGGCCAGGCGAGGCCCGGCGCGGTGAGCACTCCGGCGCCGGCCGCGGTGGCGGCGAGGAATTCACGGCGGGAAAGACGGCTCATCGAATGATGAGGGTGCCCCGAAGCCGGAGATCGCGCGAGGAGGCGCCGATGAGGACCCGCACCTCCCCAGGCTCCACCCTCCAGGCAAGATCGCGATCCAGCATCCGCAATTCATCGGGACCCAGAGTGAACGCGACCTCCTGCTCCTCCCCGGGTTCGAGGTGGATCCGCCGGAAGCCCTTCAGCTCGAGCACCGGCCGCGCCACCGACGTGACAGCAACGCGTGCAGGTAGAGCTGGACCACTTCGTCGCCGGCCCGCTTCCCGGTGTTCTTCACCCGGCAGCGGACCCGGGCGATGCTCCCCGAATCGATGGCCGCGGCTCGATGGTCAGCGCCGAATATTGGAAGGTGGTGTAGCTCAGGCCGTGGCCGAAGGGAAAGAGCGGCAACCCGGTCAGGTCCACGTAGTCATCGCCCCGGCCGGTCGGCTCGTGGTCGTAGTAGAGCGGCAGCTGCCCTTCGGCGCGCGGGAAGGTGATCGGCAGCCGGCCGGCGGGATCGTAGTCGCCGAACAGGACGTCGGCGATGGCCGGTCCTCCCTCCTCTCCCGGGTACCAGGCGTCGAGCACCGCGGCGACCGAATCGAGCCATGACGTCATCGTGATGGCGCTGCCGCCGATCAGGACCACCGTCACCGGCGTTCCGGTCCGGGCCACCGATCTGTATCAACTCCTCCTGGTGTCCAGGCAGCCCAAGGAAGGCGCGGTCTCGGAATTCCCCCTCCTCGATGCCGGCCACGACGATGGCTGCGCGGCTTCGTCGGGCCAGCGCGACGGCACTGTCGATCCGGGCCTGCCAGTCGCCTACGATACCGGAGTCCCAGATCAACCTGATCCGGCCGTTCCCGACAGTCTCCCGGTATTCGAGCCTGAGGGCAACCTGCTGCCCCGGCCGAAGCGTGACGGGTGCCAGGGTGGCGCTAGCCGAGTTCTTCGACCAATTGTCGAGTATCAGCCGGTCGTCGAGATAGAGGCGGTAGCCGTCGCTCCCCGCCACTCCGATCCGGCGCACGCCCGCGGCCGGAACGGTGAGGGTGCCAGTCCAGCGTACCGAGTACCAGTCGAGTGGAACTCCCTGCCCCGCTGATGTAAGGGTCCAGGCAAAGTCCACCACGGAGTCGGGTCGGACTATTACCGGCGTTCCATCGAGATCGGGATTGTCGAAGTACTCCCCCCGGAGCCTGAGTGCGGCAGCCGGTATTAAGGTGTACTCGAGCGTCGTGCGACCCGGACCAGGCGCATATCCCACTTTGCCGGCCTTCCCCAGTCGCTGGCGTATTGCGTCGAGGATCGTCACTCGGCCGGTGCCGGGACCGCTGTAGCCGCCGAGCCGCGCCTCAACTGCGTCGGTCCCGATGACTGCGAATGAATGAAGTATTGAATTGAGCGGCAGGGCGCCGGTGTTCTTGAGCATCACGATCCCCTCGCGGGCCGCCTGGCGGGCGAGTGCACGATGCGGCGCGCTGCCATTGACGGCTGCGGCGCTGTCGGGATCCACATAAGGATGCTCGAAGAGGCCGAGGGAAAACTTGGCCCGGAGCACCCGGCGAACGGCGCGATCGATCGTCGAATCGGGAACTAATCCCTCCTCGAAGGCCGCCCAGTAGGGCTGGTACTGCGGATAGGACGACTGAAAGATCACGTCGAGCCCGGCCTCGAGGGCATGCCGGGCGGCGCTGGCGGTGCTGGCCTCGGTCAGCTGCAGCACCGTGGGGCCGCCGGTGGCCGCGGCATCGGACATCACGAAGCCGCCGAACCCCCAACCGTCACGAAGCGTCGTGGTCAGCAGCCAGCGGTTCTGGCTCGCGGGGATTCCGTTGACGGAGTTGTAGGCGCTCATGATCGAGCGGGCGCCACCCCGCTGGATGGCCACCCTGAATGGCGGGAAGAAGTATTGCTCCAGCTTGCGCTGGTTCCAGTCCACCGGGTAGCTGTCGCGCCCTCCCTCTCCCACGTTGGCCACGAAATGCTTGGGCGTGGCAACGATTCCCGAACGTTCCACGATTCCGACCCATGACTGGCCCATCAGCGAGGCCAGCCAGGGGTCTTCGCCATAGCTCTCCTCGACTCGACCCCAGCGGACATCGCTGGCAAGGTTGAGCACCGGCGAGAGCAGCTGCCGGATTCCCCGGCTTCCGCTCTCGCGCGCCGTGGCCCCGCCCACGCGGGAGGCGAGAGCGGTGTCCCAGCTCGCCGCCAGGGCGATCGCGGCGGGAAAGACCGTTGCCCCCTCGCGCGGCAGGCCGTGCACTCCCTCGTCAAACGGAATGATCGGTATGCCGAGCCGGGTCTGCTCGACGAAGTAGTGCTGGATCGCGTTGATCCGCTGGGCGTGAGCCCTCGCGGCGGCGGGGCCGATAAGGGTACCGGTGGGAGAAACCTGGAGCCCGAAGACGCCGTGGGAGTAGTCGTAACCCCGGATTGTCGAGATCACCCGGAATCATGAACAGCTGCCAGAACTTCTCCTTCAGGGTCATCCGGCCGAGGAGATCGCTGACCCGCTGATCGATCGGGAGGGTGGAATCGCGGTAAGGAGGTGACGACCCGCCCTGGGCTGCGGCCGTCCGAAGCGCAATGAGGGCCGGGAAGAGGGTCAGGAGGATTCGCTTCGACCGATGGATGCGGCCCATGTCGGAACTTGCGCCTGAACCGAGGGCGGCACAACTCCCACCAGTCCATCAATCGATCAAGCCATCAATCCCTCAATCCCGCCCTCCCGCCCTCCCGCCCTCCCGCCTACTTAATGACCTGCCCCGCTCCGGCTTCGTTGGCCACCAGCGCGGCATCGCCCGAGGGAGAGAAGGCGATATGGCGCGGGGCGCCGAGGGTCAAGGCCGAGTCGACGATGGCCGCGGTCGCAGCATTGACGATGGCCACCCGGCCCATCCCCGACTGGGTGACCCAGACCTGGGCGCCATCAGGCGTAACTCCCAGGCCGAATGCCGAAGGAATGGGCAGCGAATCGGTCCGGGCCCCGGTCGTCAGGTTCCGGATGTCCAGCCACCCCGCTTCGTTCGCCACGTAGAGGGCGCTCCGGCTGGCAAGGACCGCCACGTCCTGCGGCGTCCCTCCGACCAGGAAGGTGTCCACTGGAGCATTGGTCGTCGTATTGATCACCGTCACCGTGCCCGCCGTCGAGCTCACGTACAGGCGGCTGGCCCCGGCATCGAGGGCGAGTCCATTCGGGGTCCCTCCGATTGCAATCGTCTTGAGCAGCGCGCCTGTGCTGGTGTTGAGCACCACCAGGTCGCCGTTGGTGAGCGTGACGTACAGGGCGGAGCCCGCAACGATCCGTAACGGCTGTGCGGCGACTGGATACGTCGTGGTCTGAATTCCCGTCACAGTGTTGATCACCCCGACGGTGCCGTCATCGAGGTTGGTGACGTAGGCCGTGGTGCCGGCGGCATTGAATGCGATGTCGTCGGGCCGGTTTCCCACCTGGAATGAGGTGACGACGCTGGGACCCGAGAGGTCAATCACGGCCACGGAGTCGGTCAGCGGCCGGGTCATGTAGGCCAGCCCCTGGGACGAGATCGCCACCCCCCACGGTCCGTTGGCCACGGAAGTGGAGTAGACGGCGTGCCCCGTCGGATGCGTGGTGGCGGGGGGTTCGGACGGCGAGTTTGAGCTGCAGGCGCCGAGGATGGTGGCGCCGAGCAGCAGGACGGCAGGTGCCACCATGCGATTGCGGAGCACGTGGTTTTTCTCCATGGGAGACGCTGCGATGCGTAGCGTGATGGATCACATCAAGATTTCCGGCGCTGATCGAGACCGGCCCTCTCGAGCGACGCAGCGGAGAACTTGGGTTGCCGTACCGCGGTGCACAAGGACCGCGACGGATCAATTTTTCTGGCTCGCTGCTCTCGGCCGCCGATGGCGCATCAGCCTGGTAAGGGGCCAGCTGTTGGCGACCGACCGCGCGGTCACCCACCCGCGCCGTGCCTGGTCCACTCCCCAGCGGATCAGGTCGAGCTCCGCGGCCGAATGCGCGTCGCTGCTGATGGTGAGCGTCACGCCGAGCGCGACGGCCTGTCGGCTGGCCAGGTCATCAAGGTCGAGTCGGCTGGGCTGGGCATTCACCTCGAGCCAGACTCCGCGCCCGGCGGCGGCGCGGAATACCTGGTCCCAGTCGGCCTTGATCGCGGCCCGCTCGCCAATCAGGCGCCCAGTTGGATGCCCGAGGATCTGGACCGCCGGATGCCTGATGGCGCGAAGCAGCCGCCTGGTCTGTTTCTCGGCCGGGAGATCGAAGGCGGAGTGGACCGACGCGGTGACGAGGTCGAAGCCGGCGAGGGTGTCGTCGTCGAGGTCGAGAGCGCCGTCGGCCAGGATGTCCACCTCGACGCTCTTGAGGACCCTGGGCCTCGCGCCGCGCTGGTTCAGTCGCTCGATCGCCTTCCACTGGGTCCGAAAGCCAGCGGCATCGAGTCCTCGGGCCACCCGCACCGCGGGAGAGTGGTCGGTGATCGCGATGTACCTGTAGCCGCGCGCGGCGGCGGCGCGGACCATCGCCGGCAGACTGTCACGTCCGTCGCTGGAGATCGTGTGCATCTGGAGGTCGCCCTGCATGTCGTCGACCGACACCAGGTCGGGAAGAGTGCCCGCCTGGGCCGCGGCGATCTCGCCCCGGTCCTCGCGCAGCTCCGGAGGGATCAGCGGCAGGCCGACCGCCTTCACTACTTCCTTCTCGGTGCGCCCGCCGATCCGCCGAGCCCCCCGGAAGACGCCGTACTCGTTGATCTTGAGGCCCTGCTCCTGGGCCATCCGCCGGACCGCGATGTTGTGTGCCTTGGATCCGGTGAAGTAGTAGAGCGCCGCCCCGAAGCTCTCGGCCGGGACGACGCGGAGATCGACCTGGAACCCCGATTCGAGGCGGATCGACGCCCCGCCCTCGCCCTGCTGCAGGATCTCGCGGACCCCCGGCGCCGCGGCGAAGGCGGCGACCGCCTTGGCCGGGGCAGCAGACTCGACCAGCAGGTCGAGATCGCCAACCGTTTCCCGGCGCCGGCGGAAACTCCCGGCGACTTCGATCTGCCGCACCCCCGGCACGCCACGCAGGTGATCGGCTAGCGCCGAGGCATACTGCACCGCCGTGGCGCGCAATAGCCTGGGCGATCCCGACGGGCGCGCCGCCAGTTCGGCCCGGAGCTTTTCCTCCGAGCGAATGCCGAATCCGGGGAGCGCTCGGACTTTCCCCTCCTCGATCGCGCGACGCAGATCGGGAACCGACCGGACCTTGAGCGCCTTCCTGAGCGCCTGGATCCGCTTGGGGCCCAGCCCCCTGACCTGCACCAACTCGAGCTCGCCGGGTCCCACGCGGGTGCGCAGCGTCTCGAGCAGCGGTACGCGCCCCGTCGAGGCCAGCTGGCGGATGGTGTGCGCCAGGTCTTCACCGATGCCCGGCAGATTCTCGAGGGAGGTGCCCTGGCGGGCGTCGAACAGCGCGACCGGAGCGGTCAGGCCATCAATGACACGCGCAGCGTTGCGGTAGGCCCGGATCCGGTAGGGATTGGCCTGGTCGAGCTCGAGGAGGTCGCCGATCTCGCGCAGGAGCCGGGCGACCTCCGCGTTGGGAATCGCGCCCGCTGGTCTGGCTGCCACGAGAGCCTCGTTAGCGATGGCCCTGTGAAGGACATCGGAAGCGAGTGTGAAACGGCCTATCTTCCCTGCAGTGAAGACTCCCTCGTCGTCCCGTCGCCTGAGCGCCCTCGGCCGCGCCATCGCACTGGTGGCAGGCGGCCTCGGCTGGCCTTTCCCTGCGTGGGCGCAGGCAGATTCGACACCGCCACCATTGAGCCTGCGACTGAATCTGGCGGCGCGGCGGCTCGATCTGTTCACCAATGGTCAATGGCAGGCGAGCTACCCGGTGGCCGTCGGAATGTGGGACTATCCGACTCCCACGGGCGATTTCAAGGTGACCACGGTGGAGTGGCGGCCCTGGTGGATTCCGCCAGACGCAGAATGGGCCGCAGGTCAGGATACGATGCCGCCCGGGCCGGACAACCCGATGGGCCGGGTCAAGCTTTACTTCAAGCACCTCTACTTCTTTCATGGGACGCCCGACGTCGGCTCCATCGGCACCGCCGCCTCCCACGGCTGTGTCAGGATGCGCAATCGGGACGCGATCGCCATCGCCAAGCGGGTCATGCTCGTCGGCCTCCCCGGCCTCGACTCGGCGCGGGTCGCCGCGATCGCCGCCGATACGGCAACCACGACCTGGCGGCTGGAGCAGTCGGTGCCGGTCACGATCACCTACGAGACCATCGAGTGGCAGCAGGACACCCTCAGGCTCTATCCCGACATCTACGGCCTTGGCGTGGTGGCTACGGTGGACACCGTCTTGTCACTGCTCACCGCGAATGGCTTCGATGCCGAGCAGGCCAACACGGCGAAGGTCTACCGGCTGGTGGAGGAATCGGAGTGGCAAACGGTGACCGTGCGGGCAGAGGAGCTTTTCAGCCCATAGGCCCGGACCACCTCCCGCCTAACAGCCCTTCGTCGGCCTCGGCATCGTGAGCAATGCCTTGAACCGCGGGTCGCCGGCGATCGGATCAAACGGCGGGTCGCAGCGCAGGTGGAGCTGGAAGTGCAGGCTGAGCGGCTGCGGGTATCGCGAGAGCCAGGCAACGGCCTGCCCCGGAAGGCCCAGCGCGGAGTAAGCCGCTGCAAGGAATACCGCCGTGTGGACGGCGACAGGTTTGTAGGTCGCTCCCAGAGAGTCGGCCAGGCGCATGGTGTCGCGGGCCACGGCAGGCCGACCGCCCCTGGCCTGGGCCAACGCCCACCCTGCCATATCATTCACGATCTCGAGGTCAGTGCTGAGCCGGCGGGCCGCTTCGAATTCGGCAACGCCGCGGACACGATCACCTCGCTCGATCGCCACCCATCCCGCTACCTGGCGCCCGGTCAGGAAGCTGGCGTTCACCGCGATGGTACTGTCTGCCCAGACTGCGGCGCTGTCGTACTCGCGGCGCCAGTAGTGCGCCAGGGCCAGGAAGGCGAGCCCCTGCGTGTAGGAGGGATTCACCGCCACGCACCGCCGCCAGGCCGCCATGGCCGCGTCGAGGTGTCCGGCCTCGGCCAAGCTTCGCCCCAGGGCGTGCCAGGCCGGCGCGTAGTTGGAATCCAGCGCGATCGCGCGGCGCGCCGCGCGAATGGGCGGGTTCGCGTCCGTGGGATCGACGAGTGCACTGACCAGGGAGACGGTCTCCCAGGTCTCGGCGCTTGTGCTGTCGAGGGCCCGGGCCCGCTCCGACGCACTCACCGCACCGTGCAGCATGCTGTCCTGAGTCATGTCGCCAATGGCGAAATTGCGCTCGATCGCGCGAAGGTACGCCCTGGCCAGCCCGGTCAACGCCGGTACGTAGGTCGAATCGCGCTTGAGAGCCGCCCGAAAGTCCGTGACCGCCTCGCCGGTTCCTTCCGGTGTGCGGCGTTCATAGCCCCGCTGGCCGCTCTTGTAGAGCGCCACCACCGCGGAATCGGGCGCCGGCCTTCCGACGGGTCGGCCGTGGCGCACGAGTCCCCAGGCGCCGAGGGCGGCGATGAGGACCATTCCGGCCACCAGGAGGGCCTGCCGGTTCAGGCCGAGGAGCCTTTTGCCTTGGGCCACCGGTGTGGATTGGGCCGGACCGTGGAGCGCCTTGGCAAAGGTTGCGACATCGGGAAAACGGTCGGCCGGAACCCGCTCGAGTGCCTTCAGCGTCGCCTGTTCGACACCCGGGGGCACGGTCGGCCGCACCGGGCGGATCGGCCGGGCCGCCTCGGCGATGCGGCGGGCAGCAATGGCCTGCGCCGTTGGCCCCGTAAAGGGCGGCTCCCCCACCAGCATCTCATAGAGCAGGACTGCCAGGCTGTACTGATCGGTGTGGGCATCGACGGTTTCGGCCGAGGCCTGTTCCGGGCTCATGTAAGCGGGAGTGCCAATGGCGAGACCGGTGCTGGTGAGCCGGGCATCGCCAGTTTCGATCAGCGCCTTGGCGATCCCGAAATCCACCACGTATACCCTGCCGTCGGCCAAAATCACGTTTTCGGGCTTGATGTCCCGATGGATGACCTGCTGCCGGTGAGCCGCCTGCAGCGCGTCGGCGATTTCCTCGGTGATGTGGAGTGACTCCTCGACCGGCAGCTGATGCTCCCGGGCAAGTCGGGAGCGCAGGGATTCGCCGCCGATGTACGGCATCGAGTACCAGGGCAGCGCGGGCTGGCTGGTGCTGGCGGGAAGAACTCCGGAGTCGAGAATGGGGACGATGCAGGGGTGCTGCAGGCCGGCAGTGAGCCGGACTTCGCGGGCGAATCTGTCGACGCCGATGGCTCCCGCAAGTTCCTGGTGCAGGACCTTGATCGCGACCCGCCGGTCGAGGCGGAGGTCGCGTGCCAGCCAGACCGTGGCCATCCCGCCCCGGCCGAGCTCCCGCTCGACCGCGTACCGGTCACCCAATTCTGCGTTGAGGCGTTCGAGCATGAAATTGGCGCGAGAGGGAGGGAGTGATCAGTGCCCGGCCGGCTGGAGTATGCGCCCAGACAAGGTGGGGCACAACTGACAGGCCCGGCAGCGGAGCACCTCAATCCCACATTCCCGTATTCCGATAATCCCGTACTACTTCACCCCCACCTCCAGATTCTTCAGCTCCGCCAGCGCCGCCCCCAGCCTCGTCGCCGCCTCCACCAGCCGCTCCGGGCTCACCGTCAGCGCGATCCGGAAGTACCCCTCGCCCCCGGGACCGAACCCGCTGCCCGGCAGGGTGACCACCCCGTGGCGTTCGAGCGCGTGCCGCGCGAACGGCGCCGACCCGACACCCTCCGGGAGCGCCACCCAGAGGTACATCGCCGCCCGCGGAGTCTCGAGCGCGAACCCCTCGCGCCGGAGCGCCGCCACCGCGGCATCGCGCCGGCGGGTCAGTTCCGCCACGACCGGCGGTATCAGTCGCTCGGCGTTGTCGAGCGCCGTGACCGCCGCCTGCTGCACCGCCAGAAATGGCCCGGTGTCCACGTAGGACTTGACCCGGGTGAGCGCCTCGATGAACTGGGGCGCGCCCGCCGCCCACCCCAGGCGCCAGCCGGTCATCGAGAAGCTCTTGGACAGCGAGAAGAACTCGACCGCGACCTCGCGCGCCCCACGCACCTCGAAGATGCTGGGCGCCCGGTAGCCGTCGAAGGTCAGGTCGCAGTAGGGATTGTCGTAGGCCAGCACGATCCCGTGCCGGCGACAGGTGGCAACGGTGCGCTCGAGATACTCGAGCGGCGCGATCGCGGCGGTCGGGTTGTTGGGATAATTGAGAAAGAGGAGCCGGGTCCGCCGGAGCAGATCGGCGGGCAGCTCGTCCAGCTCCACCAGGAAGTCGGTCCGGGCGGTCAGCGGATAGATGTACGGCTCGCCGCCGGCCAGCACGGTGCCGCCGATGTAGGCCTGGTAGCCCGGCTCCGGGACGATCGCGACGTCGCCGGGATTCAGCACCGCGAACGGCAGGTGCGCCAGGCCGTCCTTGGAGCCGATGAGCGGCAGCAGTTCGGTGACCGGATCGAACTCGAGCCCGAACCGGCGCCGCATCCAGTCGGTGGCCGCCCGCCGGAAGGCCGGCAGCCCCTGCTGGAAGCCGTACTTGCTCATCGCCGGATTCTCGACCGCCCGCTGCAGCGCGGCGATCACCTCGGCCGGCGGCGGATTGTCGGTGTCGCCGCGCCGAGGTCGATCACGTCCACCCCGGCCTCGATCAGCCGGCGCTTGATGGCCGGGATCTCCGCCAGCGGATAGCCCGTGAGTGCGGCGAGCCGCTGGCTCAGGCGGATCATTCGGCGCGGACGGGGTTGGAGAGGATGCCGACGCCGGAATCTCGACCTCGACATAGTCGCCCGGGGCGAGCGGCCCCGTCCCGGCCGGCGTGCCGGTGGCGATCAGGTCGCCGGGCTCGAGCGTCATGATCCGGCTGATGTAGACCACCAGGGCGGAATCGAGAACACCATCTCGCTGGCGTGCCCGCGCTGCCGCTCCTCGCCGTTGACCCGGCAGATCACCTCGAGCGTCCGCCAGTCGAGGCCCTCCGCACCCGCGGCCCCACCGGGCAGAAGGTGTCGAATCCCTTGGCCCGGGCCCACTGGCCGTCCGTCTTCTGCAGGTCCCGCGCGGTCACGTCGTTGACGCAGGTGAAGCCGTACCGCAGGTGCTCCGCCTCGGCCATCGTCACCTTGCGGAGCCGCTGCGGATCACCACGCCGATCTCCGCCTCGTACTCCACCTGCGACGACTCGGGCGGCAGCAGGATCGGCCTCGCGGGGCCCGATGATCGAGCTGGGCGGCTTGAAGAAGAGCAGCGGCTCGCGCGGGGACCTCGTTGCCGAGTTCCCTGGCGTGCTCCACGTAGTTGCGGCCCACGCAGACGATCTTCGATGGCGTGACCATGCGTCATATCTCGGCTCCGATGCCGTGACGGGCAAAGAAGTCCTCGCACTGGGTGCGGACCTGCGCCCAGCTGCCGGTCACCCGCTCCGCGCGGGGCAGTCCCTCGAGCACCATGGCGCCGTACGACTTCCGGAGCACCCGGGGGTCGAGCAGGACGACCACGCCGACGTCGGTCGTGGAGCGGATCAGCCGCCCGAACCCCTGCTTGAGCTTCAGCGCCGCGTGGGGGAGCAGATAATGCGAAGAAGCCGTTCTGTCCCTGCTCCGCCAGCCGCTCCAGCCGCGCCGCGGTGATCGGCTCCGAGGGCACCTTGAACGGCAGCTTGGCGAGCACCAGCGCCCGGAGCGCCCGGCCCGGCACGTCCACCCCTTCCCAGAAGGTGTCGGTGCCGAGCAGGATGGCGTTGCCCGCGTCGCGGAACCGCCGGAGCAGCGCGTCCCGCTGCCCTTCCCCCTGCACCAGCAGCGGCCAGCGCGGCACCCAGCGTCCCCCGCAGTTCCGCCGCTGCGCGCTGCAGCGCCGAGTGGCTGGTGAACAGCACGAAGAGCCCGCCGTCGGAGGCGTGGGCCAGGTCGCGCGACCACGGCGCAGACAGCGTCGGCGTGGCCCGCGTCGTCCTCGCGCGGGTCGGGAATGTCGTCCGGAATCCCGAACAGGCACTGGTTGCCGAAGTCGAACGGCGAAGGGAGGATCTCCCGCACGGTGACCGGGCTGTCCTCGCCGACAGCCCGAGCCGCGATTCGAGGAAGTCGAACTCGCCGCCGGCGGCGAGCGTGGCGCTGGTCAGCGTCACCGTCTCCAGCCGGTCGAAGATCAGCTCGCGGAGCACCGGCGCCAGGTCGAGCGGCACGCTGGAAAGGCTGACCTGCTGGCCCTTCTGTGCCCGCGCGCTCGATCCAGCGCACCGCCGGCGCGCCGCCCGCGGCGGCGCGGAGCGTCTGGTTGAGCCCGTCGGCCACGCCCTCCAGCCGGCGGACCACGGCGCGGCACTCCTGGAGCAGCTGCTGGCGGCGCTCGGTCGATCTCGTCGCCCTGGCAGCCGGTCGGCGATGGTCTCGACCTGGTCCTTGAGCGACTTGAAGGCGCCCAGCGTCGCATCGAGCTCGCGGCCCAGCCCTTCGGCCCAGAGCGAGTCCTGGGCGAAGTCGTCGCCGAGCCTGAGCACCCCGCCCGGCACTCCCTCGAGCCGCTCGTGCAGCCGGTCGAAGATCGCGTCGCTGTCCCGGCGCGCGTCGCCGAGGGCCGGGCAGCAGCCGCTGCTGCAGCAGGTCGAGGCTGGCCCGGCTCAGCAGGTCGTCCGACCGCGACAGCTCGTAGGACGAGCGTCGGCGCCAGCCCCTTGCCGTTCCGCTCGAAGCGGCCGAGCAGCCGCCGGACGCCGCGGCTGCGTGACCTGGATGCCGAGGTGGCTGGCGGCGACATCCTCGAGGTGATGGGCCTCGTCGAGCATCAGCCGCCGGTAGGGCGGCAGCACCGCCGCCTCCTCCCAGTTGTCCGGGGCCTGCCGCACCGCGAGGTCGCTGGCCAGCAGGTGGTGATTGACCACCACGACGTCGGCCTCGGCCGCCCGGCGCCGCGCCTTGAACAGGAAGCAGGCGTCGAAGTGCGGGCACTTCAGCCGGGTGCAGAGATCCGCCTCGGCGCTCACCTCGTCCCAGACCTCGCTGGCTGGGCTGCACCGCGAGGTCGCTCAGGGTGCCGTCGGAGGTGCGGCCGGCCCAGTCCGAGAGCGCCACCAGCTCGTCCTGCTTCTCGGGCTCCAGCAGCGAGCGCTGCGCCGGCGACGGCCTGCTCCAGCCGCGACAGGCAGAGGTAGTTCCGCCACCCCTTGAGCAGGGCGAACGTGGGCTGCCAGTCGCCATCTGCCAGGGCCCGCGCAGCAGCGGCAGGTCCTTGCCCGACCAGCTGCTCCTGCAGGTTGATCGTGTTGGTGCTGACGACGGTGCGCTCGCCGTTGGCCCGGGCCCAGGCCAGCGCCGGCACCAGGTAGGCGAACGACTTGCCGACCCCGGTGCCGGCCTCGAGCAGCACCATGCCGCCGTCGTTGTAGGCGTCGCCGATGTACGCCGCCATGTCGCGCTGGCTGGGGCGGTCCTCGTACTGGCCCAGCACGCGCGCCACGCGGCCCCGCTCGCCGAGCTGGCGCGATGACCTCGAAGGGGTCGAGCCGAGCCGCACGCACGCGCCCGCGGCACCTCGACCACGACGTAGAGCGCGCGTGCGCGTCGTTGTTGACGATGCCGAAGCCGACGCCGCCGTCGTGCAGCCGGGCCGCGACCGTGAGGTCGGCCTCCGACGGCTCGAGCACGCCGCTCGGGTGGTTGTGCAGCAGCATCTCGCCCCGCTGACGCGACGCCCGGCAGCGCCAGCACGCAGTCGACCGTGCCGCGCGCCACGGCCCGCGCCGCCGGATCCGTCCGTCGGGCGTCGAGGTCGGCGACGAACGACACCTCCCGCCCCCGCGCGGCCGGCGATTTCGGCGGCGAGGGTGGCTCCGGGCCGCCGGGCTAGACAGGCGCTCGGCGCTCAGGTCTTCAGTTCCTTCTTCTTCGCCGCCGGGAAGAGCACGTTGTTGAGGATCAGCCGGTAGCCCGGTGAATGGGGGTGGAGCGAGAGATCGGTCGGCGGGTCGCCGATCTGGTGCTGCGGGTCCTCGGGGTCGTGCCCGCCGTAGAAGGTCCAGGTGCCCTGGCCCCGCTCGCCGTGGATGTACTTGACCCACGGGGCGCCCGGTCTCGTCGGCCAGCACCGTCACGCTCGGCTTGAGCCGGTCGCGGCGGAACGAGGTGGTCAGCCCGTAGAAATCGGGAATCACCTCGCGGTGGTTCTGCACCAGCATCGTCGCCACCGGATCGATCTTGGCGCTGAAGTTGAACAGGCGTAAAGGCGCCGAGCGGCTGGCGCCGCACCGGGTCGTTGACCTGGTGGCCGTCGATGTCGGAGAAGCTGGTGGTCGTCGGGCTCAGCTCCAGCTGGGCCTCCTGGAAGGCCAGCGCCCGGCTCCAGTCCATCTTCGAGGAGGCGTCGGGTCGCCATCGGCGTCCCGTCGGCGTAGCTGGCCGCGATGTCGGTGCTGGCGCTGGCCAGCGCGAGGTCCAGCGTCTCGGTCGCGGTGCACATCGCGAACAGGAACCCGCCCTGCTCGACGAAGGTCGCGATCGTGCTCCGCCACCGCCCGCTTGAGCGCCGGCACGTTGCGGAAGCCCAGCGGCGCGCCATCCGCGGTGTTCTGCTCGACCATGTCGGCCAGCCAGGGCGCGCCGGCGTAGTTGACGTAGAACTTGGAGTACTGGCCGGTGAAGTCCTCGTGGTGCAGGTGGAGCCAGTCGTGCTCCGGCAGCCGCCCGCCGCAGCACCTCGGCGTCCCACACCTTGGCGAAGTCGATCCCGGCGTACTTGAGCGCCATGGTGACGGCGTCGTCCCACGGCGCGGCGTTGGGCGGCGCGTAGACAGCGACCTGCGGCGCCTTCTCCAGCGGCACCGCGTCCATGTTCTCCTGCTGGATCTCGCCCCGGATCGCCGAGCAGCCGGCCCTCGTCGATCGGCTCGACCGTTACCCCCGCCAGCGCCGCATCCCGCGTCGTGGCTGTCATCCGACGGGCAGCAGGAACGAGCCGTCGCGGTAGTTGAGGAACCACTCCGCCCGCCCTCCCCGCTGCAGCAGCCGGTAGGCGACGCCGTAGGCCTTGAGGTGATCGGTCTGGCTGTCGTCCATCGGGACGAGGAGCCAGGGGGCGGAATGGCGGGAGGGCCCAAAGGACTCCCTGACGGTCGCGGGAAGGCGGGAATAATCCGGTCACCCCGACGGCTCCAACTGCGCCGGCCAGCTGCCGGACGAACTGCCGCCGCCTCATGTCTCCGGCACCGCTCCCTTGGCCACGTCGAGCAGCCGCCGGGCCTGGGGCACCAGCGGGCTGCCGCTGTAGTTGAGCACCAGGTCCTCGAGCACCGCGATCGCGTCCTTGGGCCGCGCCAGCGAGATGTAGAGCCGGCCCAGCTCCAGCTCGGCCGCCGCCGCCGCACCGGGCGCCTCCTTGTTCACGGCCTTTCGGAACAGCGATTCCGCCGAGGCGGACTGGCCCTGTGCCGCCTGCAGGCGACCGGCGTAGACCAGGAGCTCGGCGCCACCTTCGGCCGGCGGCAGCTGGGCGGCGACTGCGGAGAAGCGCTCGACTGCGCCGGCCGTGTCGCGTCGCGCCAGCGCGAGGAACGCGGCGCCCAGCGCCGGCAGCGAGTCCTCGTCGATCGGCTGCAGCAGCGCGAGCAGCGCCGCCCGCTCCGTCGCGTCCGCCTGCGTGCCGGCGAACGGCCCCGCTTCGCGCAGCGCGGCGCGGGCGCCCTTGAGGTCACCCCGGACCAGCGCCAGCCGGCCCGCGGAGCGCCAGCCCCTCGACCGAGCTGTCCGCCGCCACCATCGAGTCGGCCCGGGCAAAGGCGCCCCGCGCCATCCACCCCGAAGCCACCAGCCGGGTGAGCCGGGCCGATTCCTCGGCATCGAGCAGGTCGTGCACCGTGGCCAGCTGAGCGGCCGCCGCCTCGATTGAATCCGCCGTGACCAGGAGCTCGACCAGTGTCGCCGCTGCCCCCGCCGCGATGGCCGGCGACGAGCGATCCCGGGCGAGCAACGAGAGCATGCGCCGGGCATCGGCCGGCTCGCCCCCGTCGCCATAGGCCCGCGCCGCCTCGAGTCGCAGGGACGGCTGCTGGGCCGCGGGCGCCCGCTCGGCCAGCGCCTCGTAGACCCGGGCCCGTGCCCGGGTCGCGTCACGGGTCGCGATCGACTTGAGGACCGAGAGGAACTGCTGCAGCTCGTCGCGCGTCCGGCCTGGCCGCCGGGGAGGCCGGTCATCAGCCGCTGCAGGGCGCCCAGCGGATCGCCCCAGCGGGCCCGGAGATCCACAGCCATTCCGCGCGCCGCGGGTCCCGAGGCGGCATCCATCGTCGCCAGCAGCTCCGGGCGAACCGCCGGCGGCGCCGGCGCCAGGCGTGGAGACCGCGGTGCCCCGGTAGCCGGGCAGGTCGCGGACGGCCACGATCCACTCGCGGGTCGCCTCGCGATAGTTCTGTTCCTGCACCGCAAGCTGGGCCAGTTCGGCGGCGAGGGCGTCGGCTCCGGCCCAGCCGCTCACGCCCCATGGTATAGGCCTGCCTGCGCCCCGGCCCGGTTCTGCATGGCCAGCATCGCGGCGCCCCACTCGCGGTAGGGCGCATCGTCATCGGGATGCTGCCGGGCCCATCGAAGCGCCGCCAGCCGGACGCTGTCCGGCTGCCCCATCGAGGTCCAGGTCCGGATCGCGATGCCGTAGATGATTCCCTGAGTCGAGTCGGCCGTCAGCGCCAGCGCGGAGCGGGGCGACCAGATCCGTCGGCCGGTTGAGCGGCACCAGCACCCGCTCGAGGCCCAGGAGCGCGCCGAGGTCGGCGGGCTGCGCATCCAGGACCCCGAGGTAGATCGCCTCGGCGCCGGCGTAGTTGCCACGGCGCTCGAGGTCGTAGCCCCGGTTCAGCGCCTCGGACTGCTGCCCCGACAGCGGACTCGGCAGCCACCGCCACCAGCGCGGCAACGAGACCGCTGATGGCGATCCGGCGGCTCACTGCGGCCCCCGCTCGGTCAGCCGCCGGAAATACTCGATCACGAGACGCCGTTCCTCGGGCGCCAGCTGCTGCAGCGTCTCCCATGCCGGCAGGCGGACCACGCCGCGGGCATCCTGCAGCCGGGCCCGGAGCGCCGGCGGCAGGTGGATCGAGTCGTCGCGTCGCGGTCGTGCTCTGCCGCTCCTTCTGCTCGTCCTGCTGCTCGCCCTGCAGGGTCCGCCCGGCGTCGAGCATCCGGCGGAACAGCCGCTCCTGCCGCTCGACGGTCTGGCGGTCGAGCCTCCCCGCCTCCATCTCGCCGGGCCAGGTCCGCGGCGTGGTCGGCCATCGCGCCCGCGCCGGGGATCTCACCGCTGGCCCGCATCCGCTCCAGCGCCTGGGCGATCGAGGCCTGCTGGGCCGCCAGCTGCCGCAGCTGCTCCTGGAGTGCGCCGCCGCCCGCTCCCATCATCGGGAGCATCCCGCCGGCCTGCTGCCCCACCTGTCCCTGCTGCGAGGCCAGCTGGTTCATCCTGCTCCAGCGCCTCTGCCAGCCCCGATCCCGATCCGGACCCCGACACATCGCCACGGGCCCGGGCCAGCTGCATCGACGCCGCGTTCAGCGCATCGACCGCCTCACCCGCCTGCTCGGCGGCCGCGCGGGTGTCCGGTGTGGGGGTGCTGATGGCCTCGCGGGCCTGGCTCATCGCCCGTTCCGCGGCGCTGAGGGCGGCTGCCGCCTGCGGCGAGACCAGCGCGTTCTTTCCCTGCGCCTCGCGGACCTGCTCGCCCAGGCGAGCGGCGCCTTCCTGCAGCGCCCCCTGTTCGCCGCGGACGTCGGCGCCGCTCTCGCCCCGGCGCATCCGGTCGGCCAGCGCCAGCTGCCGCTCGCTCAGTCGAGACGCGTCGGCCATCGAGGCGTCGAGCGCGCGAACCACCTCCTCGCGCCACTCCTGCTGCATCTCCTGGCGCTGCTGCTGCAGCTGGTCGCCCAGCGGCTGCATTTCCTGGAGAGCCTGCTCGCCGCGCTGCCGGGCCGACTGTCGTTGGCCCTGCTGCGCGGCCTGGGATGCCGCCTTCATCTGGGCCGCCGACCGCTGGGCCTGTTGCCCCGCCTGCGCCATCTGGTTCTGCCGCAAGGCGCTGTCCATCTGGCCCGCCATCCGAGTAAGCGCGGAGGACAGCGAATCGGCGCGTTCCGCCAGCCGCGTCTCCTGTGCCGCGGCGCGAGTGGAGTCGGCGGTGGCGGCCTGCGCGTTCCAGCTCTGCTGCTGCTGGGCGAGATCCTTCGCCTCGGCGCTCAGGTTGGCCAGCTCGCCCTCCTGTGCGGCACGGCGGAACAGTTCCTTGCTCCGCTCCAGCGCCTCGCGCAGTTGCTGCTGGGCCTGAGCCAGGTCGGCCAGCGCCTGCTTGGCCTGCTCCGGATCGAGCGACTTGAGAGCCTGCTGCAGCGCGGCCAGCTTCTCACGCAACTCGGGCGTCAGCGCCTGGTCCAGTTGCTGGCGCACTTCCTCCAGCCGGGCCATCCAGGCCGGATCGTTGAGCCCTGCTTCGCGCGCCGCCTGCTGCAGCGCCTCGAGGTTCTTCCGCACTTCCTCAGCCTGCCGCTGCAGCCGCTCCTGCTCCGCCGCCACCGCCTCGCCCCGCTTGGCCGCGTCAAAGGCCAGCGACGATTCCTGCGACTGGCCCTGGTTCGTCCCCGCCGTGCGCCCGCTCCCGCGCCAGGTCCTCGGTCTGCCGCTCGAGCTTTCGCGCGCTCTGGCTCAGGCTGTCCAGCTGCCCGCTCAGCGCCTGGGCCGCCTGTCGGGCCGCCTCTCGCAGTTCGTCGAGCGCGGCCATCCGGAAGACGTACTCCCGGGACCGTCCCGTCCCCGGTGATGGCGCGTTGTCCTGCGCGATGGCGCGAACCTTCACCGTGTCGCCCGGGCAGGAGTCCCCGGTCGGCGAGGTCGAGGGTGAAGGTCAGGATCACCCGGTCGGGCCCTTCGGCGCGCAGGGGCACAGGCTGGATCACCGCCGAGTCGACGATAC
Source organism: uncultured Gemmatimonadales bacterium (assembly GCA_963724265.1). Lineage (GTDB taxonomy): Bacteria > Gemmatimonadota > Gemmatimonadetes > Gemmatimonadales > GWC2-71-9 > DATEHG01. The sequence goes on along the minus strand of CAVRTU010000005.1, from coordinate 221,089 downwards.
CCAGCCGGCTGATCCGGCGGCTCTCCACCAGGACTCGTCCGAGTCCGTGATCGTCCCGCGCGTCGATGACGAGAACCATCGAGAGGCCCGGAGGAATCACGGTATCGGTGCCCGGCACCGGCAAATCCACGAATGGCGCCTGGTCGGGAACCACACGGACCGGGAGCACGACAGGATCGCCCACCAGCGGGGTGCCATCGCGGGTGGAGAGAGCCAGGCGGTAGCTGGCCGACTGGACCGGCTCGAGCCGGCCCCGGAAGTGATCGCCTTCGGCCTCGAGGGCCCAGCGCCGGCCCGCCGATTCCCACGCCGCGTCAGCCAGGCGTGCCGTCGCCGAGCCGGTCACGTCGAGCCGGGTGCCGGCGGGAATCACCAGGGTGTCGCCGTCGGTGGGGAGCGGTTCGTCCTCGAGATGGAGGTAGCGCGGGTAGTGCGCCGTGAGCGTGATCGCGCCGAGGAAAGCGGGCATCGTGACCCGGATGTGCAGCGTGTCCGAGCCACGTCCACCGCTCGACAACCGGACGAAGAGATCGCCATCCAGCGGGCCCACCATTCGCTCGGCCCTGCCGGTCGAGTCGAAGGCGACCGCTTCGGCCTTCCAGGTCTCGCCCGGGGCGCGGAGCCAGAGCGTCCCGGCCCGGCGACCGAAGGCATCCAGGGTGAGTGTCACGGAATCCCCGCGCATCACCTCGGTGCGCGAGGCATGCAGGCGGACCGGGGCCACGGTCAGCCCGCCAGGCGCGGCCCGGATGCCAGAGCGCCGCCGGCCTCGCCGCCTGAGGGCCCGGCGCCAAGCAGGGCGAGCATGCCGGCCAGGCAGAGGACGCCCGCCCCGGCGGCCCGGCGCCGGATTCCCCGGGCCAGCGGCGCCAGCAGCGGCGGCGCCTTGGCGCCGAGCTCCGCCGCGGTGGCCTGGTCGGCGGCGGCGAGCAGCGCGGGGCTGGTGCCCGTGGCGCTCGGCTCGAGCAGTCCGGTGAGAGCGCCCCGCCGCCACTCGGCCCGGGACTCCAGGTCCACGGCCAGCCACCGGGAGGAAAAACGCCGGTCCCGCCTCGCCATCAGCAGCACGATGGCCAGGCCGAGCGCGGCCACGAGCCAGGCGGCGAGCACCCATGCCGGGTGCGCGAACACCCCGCCCCTGGCCAGCCAGGCGAAGACGGCGAGACAGATGCTCACCACCGCCAGCGCCGAGGCGCTCCACGCCGCGCGGCGCCACCGCCTCAGCGAGGCGCCCAGCGAGTCGAGCAGGAGTGCGGTCGTCACCCGCCGTACCCCACGGAATAGGCGAACAGATTCACTCCCATGCGGAGTGCCGCCTCGTGCTTCTCGGGTGGATCGTGATGGACGTCGGGATCCTCCCAGCCATCGCCGAGGTCGGACTGGTAGGAGTAGTACACCGCCAGCCGGCCGTCGAGAAAGATGCCGAATCCCTGGGCCGGCTTCCCGTCGTGCTCGTGGATCTTGGGCAGGCCGCTGGGGAAAGTCGTACACCAGGTGGTAGATCGGGTGGTCGAGCGGCACCTCGACCAGCGGATGATCGGGAAAGAGCCGGGCCAGCTCGCGGCGGATCGACTGGTCCATGCCGTAGTTGTCGTCGGCGTGGAGGAATCCCCCCTGCCGGAGCCAGCGCCGCAGCGTGGCCAGGTCGGCGTCGCTGAAGTGCACGTTGCCGTGGCCCGTCATGTGGAGATAGGACACGTTCCACAGTTCGTCGCCCGAGAGCGTGACCACCACTTCGCGCGGCGCCACCCGAAGGTGGTCCGGCTGCCGATCGCCGCGAGCAGGTTGGGCAGGCTGGACGGGTTGGCGTACCAGTCACCGCCGCCATCGTAGTGCAGGCGGCCGACCACCAGCGGGGCTTCGGCCGCGGCCCGCCGGCGAGGAGCAGCGGGAGCACGAGCCCGAGCGACACCGCGCGCAGGCGGCTCACGGCAGCGCCGTCACGATCCGGTAGGCCTCGTTCCGTGGCACACCCATGCCGCTCCACCAGGAATCCGCACTGCATCCTTCCGGGTCTCCCCTTCGGCCAGCAGACGGGCCGCCTCGGCCACCAGGTCGAGGCGCCTCGGCCAGGCTGCTCGGCGCCGCGCTCAGCGCCCTCCAGCAGCACCGTGATTTCGCCCCGCGGCGGCTCGCCAGCGTAGACCTGGACCAGTTCATCCAGCGTTCCGGTGCGGAACTCCTCGTACATCTTGGTCAGTTCCCGCGCCACGACGGCCCTGCGCGCGCCGCCGGCCACCTCGGCCAGGTCCTCGAGCAGTGCCGCCAGCCGGAGCGGCGCCTCGTAGAAGCACGACGGTGCACTCCGCTGCCGCCGCCTGGGCCAGCAGCCGCCGCCGCTCGCTCCCCTTGCGGGGCAGGAATCCGAGGAAGAGGTAGCGGTCGGCCGGCAGTCCCGAGGCCGAGAGCGCGGTGGTCACGGCGGAGACGCCGGGAATCGGCACCACGCGCACGCCGGCCGCGCGGGCCGCGGCCACCAGCTCGGCGCCGGGATCGCTGACGCCCGGGGTTCCGGCATCCGTACCAGTGCCACGTCGTCGCCCGCCTCCAGGCGTTCCAGCAGCGTGGCGATCCGCTTGTCCGGAGAGTGGGCGTGGAAGCTGATCAGGCGGGGGTGGGCGCCGAGGTGACTCAGCAGCCCCTGGCTCCGGCGGGTGTCCTCCGCGGCGACGACCGCGCACCTGGCGCAGCACTTCCGCGGCCCGGCCGGTCAGGTCGCCCAGGTTGCCCAGCGGAGTCGCGACGACGTAGAGGGTGCCGGCCATCCTGCCTGAAAAGATCCGGGGGAGGCGAGCATCGGGACGTGACCCAACACCGCCTCCCCCGGGAGGGGGGGCTCAGTTCAGGTGCTTCTGGATCTTGTCGACGAGGATGGACTTGATCCGCGGATCGGCGCCCACGAACTGGTCCACCACCTTGCCGCCCTTGAAAAACAGGATCATCGGGATCGAGCGCACGTTGTACTTGACCGCCGTACGCTGATTGATGTCGGTATCCAGCTTGGCGATGCGCACCTTGCCGGCGTATTCGGTCGCCAGTTGCTCCACCACGGGGGCGATCATCTGGCAGGGGCCGCACCAGGTGGCCCAGAAGTCCACCAGGGTCAGGCCGCCGGCCTGCTCGACTTCGGCGGTGAAGGTTTCGTCGGTCACTTGCAGTGTCGTGATGCTGTTGGCCATCGTGGTTCCCTTCAGGTTCGGATCAGGTACGCGCGGGGCTCTGTGCACTCCTCCCCGCGCCGATTAGCTTGTCCTGCGAGGCCAGGTGACCCGGCCCCATCACTCTAAAACGCATCGCCCGTGCCCCAGTTCCCCCGCATCGCCCACATCGGGATCGCCGTGCCCGACCTCGACGCCGCACTGGCGTTCTATCGCGACGTGCTCGGCCTCGAACCGCACCACGCCGGAACAGGCCGATGGCGCCACGATCGTCTCCCTGAGCTTCGGCGAGAGCGAGGTCGAGCTGCTGCAGCCGCTCGACGCCGACACGCCGGTGGGCCGGTTCATTGCCCGCCGCGGGCCCGGCATCCACCACATCTGCTACCGGGTGCCTGATCTCGATGCCGCTCTCGAGGCCTGCCGGCTCGCCGGCTACCAGCTCATCGACCAGGAGCCCCGCCGGGGGGCCGGTGGTCGCAGAATCGCATTCGTACACCCCAAGTCGACCGGCGGGATCCTGCTGGAGCTGACCGAGTAGGCCCCTTCCTATTATTAGGGCTTCGAAGGGGCCGGGGGCGCCTCGGTGGCGTCCTTGCAGGGCCGATTCGGTGCGCCGACCTTGGTCAGGTCCAGCTGGTTGACGATCCAGCCGTCTTTGTCCGTATGGACCACGATGATCGGCACGGTCCGCTGGCAGGAGCCGCGGTCGAACTGCACGTCGACCTGCTGGCGCCGCGGATCGTCCTCGTAGGGCTGGATGCGCACGACCTTGTACGGCACGTGTGCAAGGTAGAGCTGCGTCACCTGCATCCGCTTGAGGTAGTCCTGCGGCTGGCCGGTGCGGCCCGCGGCTCCCTTTTCGGTGCCCCAGATATTGGCCATCGCCGGCAGATTGCTGTCGCTGGCGGCCTGCATGAACCGCCGAATGGCGGCGTCCGGGGTGGCTGGGCCGGGCTCGGGGGAAGGACCCGACTGGCCGCCGCCACAGGCGGCGAGAAGCAGCGCGAAGAGCAGAACCCGCGTTCGAAGCATCGATCCACGTTCCTGAAGTTGCCGGATGCCGAAGTTAAACGCCCCCAATCACGCGGGCAATGACAGCGATGCGTCTTTACATCAACATCGATCACGTCGCCACGCTCCGGCAGGCGCGGCGCACCGATGAGCCCGATCCCGTCGCCGCGGCACGCCTCTGCGAGGAGGCCGGCGCCGACGGCATCACGGTCCACCTGCGCGAGGACCGGCGCCACATCCAGGACGCGGACGTCATCGCGCTCGCCGGCAGTGTGCGCACCGTCCTCAACTTCGAGCTGGCCACCAGCGAGAGCGTGCTGGCCCTGGCCTGCCGCCTCCGCCCCTTCCAGGCCACCCTGGTGCCCGAGCGTCGGGAGGAGCTGACCACCGAGGGAGGCCTCGACCTTTCGCGGGACACCGGCCGGCTCCGCGAGGCGATCACGCGGCTGTCCGGCGCGGGAATCCGGGTCAGCCTCTTCATCGATCCCTCCCCCCGGGTCCTCGATGCCGCCGCCGCCCTCGGCGTCCCCGCCGTCGAGCTCCACACCGGTCGCTACGCCCACAGCTGGGCCCAGGGCGATGACGCGCTCGCCGAGCTGCGCGCCGCCGCCCGGCACGGCCACGGTCTCGGCCTCGCCATGCATGCGGGGCACGGGCTGACCTACCGGAATGTGCTCCCCGTCGCGGCGATTCCTGAACTCGAAGAGCTGAACATCGGGCATAGCGTCGTGAGCCGGGCGGTGCTGACCGGCCTCCGCGAGGCGGTGACCGAGATGGGACGCCTGGTCCGGCAGGCCCGGCCGCGTTGACCGACGACCCCGCGGACCCCACTATTCATCCGGCATTCCCGTTGCTCCCTCCGCCAGGGGATCCATGACCGCTCCGCTCGGCGTCAACGAATTCTTCGTCCTCGAGGCCGGTGAATATCTCGACCGGCTCGCGGCGCTGGTCGCTGCCGACGGGCCGCCACCCGTCGAGGAGCTGCTGCGGGCCACCCGCGCGCTCAGGGGCAGCGCGCTTATGGCCAGCCAGGCGCCGATCGCGCGCGCCGCCGCCGGGCTGGAAGCGCTGGCCCGCGCGCTGCGCGACGGCCGACGCACCTGGGATCCGGTCATGGCCCGCACCACGGCCGATGCGGTCGCGGAGCTCCGCACCTACCTGGGACGGCTGGCCCGCTGGTCGGATGCCGACACCGGTGCGGCGGAAGCGCTGGCCCGCCAGCTCGAAAGCGCCGCCGGCGCCACTCCGCGCCCGGCCCCCGCCCCGCCAGCCACCGGCGTGGCCGATACCGGCACGCGCGCCTTCGTCGCCCGAGAGGGCGCCGCCGTGGCGAGCACCCTGGACCAGGCCGGGCGGATCCTGCGCTCCGGCCCCGGATCGCGCGAGGCGCTGCAGGCCGCGCTGCAGCGCACCCAGCCGCTGCGCGGGCTCGCCGCGCTCGCTGACTACCCTCCGCTCGCCGAAATACTCGATGCCGTCGAGCTGGCGGCCGCCGACGTCGAGCGCGGCGATCTCGACCCCCACGGCGGCGCCGAGCTGCTCGATGCCGCGGCCCGCGCCATGAGCCGGGCCGCGCGCGACGTGATCGGCGCCGGCCGTCCCGATCCCGAGGCGGACGAGGTGCGGCGGCTGGCCGACCTCCTGGCCCGCGCCCGGGCCAGTCTGCCCGCAATCGTTTCCATCGAGGAACTCTTCCCGGAGGATGACGAGCCCGGCATCGTCGAGCGGGGCGTCGCCCCCGTCCTGGGGCACGGCGTAGTGGTCAGCCGCGGCGAGCGGCTTCGCCAGGTGGCCGACGACCTCGATCGCGCCGCCTCCCCCACCCAGCGGGACCTCCGGCTGCACGCCATCGCCCTCGACCTGCGCGCCCTGGCCCGCGGCATCAGCGGCGACCTCGGCCACCGCCTCCACCTCTTCGGTGCCGGCGCCCTGGCCACCATCGCCGGACGGAAGACCGCCGACCTGGGGGTGCACCTCCGCCGGGCCGGAGACCTGCTGCTTGAATGGGAGGACGAACACGCCGTCTCGTCGATCCTGATCAGCCTCCGCGAGCTCACCCACAGCCTTGTCGAATCGGCGCTCGGCCGCGGCTGCAGTCGAGCCACCCGCGCCACCGGCTGCCGCCCCGCCGCCGCCCTCGCCCGACGAATCACTGCCGATCGTGCCGATCGAGTCGTTGCTGTTCGACGAGCCCGCCCCCGGCGCATCTCGGTACCGAGCCTCGAGCTGACCGCCGAGCAACCGGTCGTGCCGATCGAGTCACTTGCCCCCGAGCCCGAGTCTCCGGCTGCCGCGCCATCACCCGCCGCCCTGGCGGGACTCGCAGGGAGCTTCACCACCTACCAGCGCCTCATCGCCACCCTCGGCCGTCCCGCGGTCGCCTCGCTCGAAGTCCTGATGGTGGGCACGCGTATCGAGGAGGCCCCCCGGGCCGCACCACCACAAGCCGAGCCTGCACCAACTGTCTCGACCTCTACGACATCTCCGACCGCTCCGACCCTCCCGGCCGCGCCAGCGATGACGGAGGAGGGACCAGTCATCGACATCACCACCCTCTGCTACCGCGGCAGGGCAGCGCTGGAACGGGCGGCCGTCGTGCGCGACCAGATCCGGGTCGCTCGTGGCGCCGCCGCCCCCGCGCCCGGAGGTCGACCCACTGGTCGAAGAGCTGCTCGACCTGGTCGAGCTCGCCCTCGTCGAGTCCGTTTGACCGGGACTTCCTTCCAAGGCAGACCCCAGATCTGGCAGGCGGCGCTCGGGATCGCGGTCTCGATCGTCCTGCTCTGGTGGACGCTTCACGACGTCGACTTCGTCGAAGTCTGGCGGACCATCCGTGGGGCGCACCCCGGCCCCGTCCTGCTCGGGGTCTCGCTGGCCACCCTCCCGTTCGCCCTCCGCATCTTTCGCTGGCAGCTGCTGTTGCGACGCGAGGACGGCAGCTCGCTGCCCTCCATTCCGCTCTGGCACGCCATCGCCATCGGGTTCATGGCCAACAACACCCTTCCCCTGCGCATGGGAGAGCTGATTCGCGCCCTGGCGGCCACCCGGCTGACCGGAGCCCGGCTGCCGGCGGTGCTCGCCTCGCTGGCGGTGGAGCGGTTGATGGATGTACTGGCCGTGGTCCTCCTCCTCGGCATCGGTCTGCTCCTGGCAGGGCTTCCGCCGGGGACCACCATCGCCGGCGTCCATCTGGCGCCTCTCCTCGCCACCTTGGCGATGATTGCGCTCACAGGGCTCGCCGCCGCGGCACTGGTCGTCGCCTTTCCCCGGAGGGCCGAGGCCCTGGTGCGGCGCGTGGTGCCGTGGCCCCGGCTGGCCGAGAGACTCGCTGGACTCGTGGAGGGAGTGACCCAGGGCATGGCGGCGCTGCAATCGCCCACCAAGGTCGCGGCCGTGGTCGGCTGGTCACTGGTGATCTGGCTCTGCAACGCCGCCTCGTTCTACGCGATGTTCGGCGCCTTCGGCCTCCAGGTGGACTTCGCGGGGGCCCTGGTGCTCCAGGGGGCCATCATGTTCGTGATCGCGGTGCCCTCCTCGCCGGGCTACTTCGGCGCCTTTGAAGTCCCGGTCGTGGCGGTGCTGGCGCTCTTCCTCGTCCCCAAGAGCGAGGCCGTCTCCTACGCCTTCACCTACCACATCACCACCTTCGTGCCGATCACCCTGCTGGGACTCTGGTCGGTGGCGCGGACCGGGTTCGGGCTGCGCGCGGCGCGGGCCGCGGCGACGTGACCGAGCCCGCCGTCGTCCTCGAGGCACCGGCCAAGCTCAACCTCTTCCTCCGGGTGCTGGCCCGCGAGGCGGACGGCTGGCACGCGGTGGAAACGCTGTACTGCCGGGTGGCCCTGGCCGACGAGCTTCGCCTGGAACGGCGCGAGGGCGGCAGGGTGAGCCTGGAGGTCAGCGGTGCCGACACCGGCCCGGCGGGGGAGAACCTGGCGGTCCGCGCCGCGGAGATGGTGCTGGCGGCTACCGGCCGGAAGTTCGGGCTGCATCTGGCGCTGACCAAGAGAATCCCGGTCAGGGCGGGACTCGGTGGGGGCTCCAGCGACGCCGCCGCGGCACTCCGCGGGGTCAACCAACTCGCCGGGAATGCCGTCCCCACGCATGAAATCCTGCAGTTCGGGGCCCGGCTGGGGAGCGACGTCCCGTTCTTCCTGAGCGGCGGGTCACTCGCCCTCGCCTGGGGCCACGGCGAACGGATGCTCTCCCTCCCGCCCCTCCCGCCCCATCCCGCCCTTCTGGTCATCCCGCCGGTCGGGGTCTCGACTCCGGAGGCCTACGCATTGATCGATGAGGGCCGGCAGACCGGAGCGCGGCGCGGTGCCGTCGCGCTCGATCTCGAAGCGCTCCGGAGCTGGGGTGGCATCGGACGATTGTCAGGGAATGATTTCGAATCGCCGGTCTTCGGCCGGCACCCGGAAATTCGGGCGGCCTTCGAGCGCCTGGCAGGCACCCATCCGCTCATCTGCCGGATGACCGGCAGTGGCTCAGCACTCTTCGCGGTCTATCGCTCCACCGGCGATCGCGACGACGCCGCCATTCAGATGGGGCGTAAGTACGGCCAGTTGATCCCAATTGTCGCTGGCTGCTGACGCGGAGGGGCCCTAAAGGACTCCCTGCGGTCGCAGACGGGCAGCACTGCCCCTCTGCCCCTCTGCCCCTCCAACAGCTCTACGCCACCCCTCTTCGAATCGCCACCAACATCGCCTCGGTGAACGTGTCCACCTCGGCCGGCGTGGTGTAGACGTTCGGCGTCACCCGGAGCCCGTTGAACTCGGGGTGCACGATCGGTGTCGAGACGATCCTGTACCGGTCCATGAGCCACCCGCCGAGCTTCCCCGGATCGATTCCCTCCACGTGCACCAGCCCGATGCCGGCCGAAGTGTCGCTGTCGATCGGGGTCAGCATCTTCACCCGGTCGCTCTCCGCCACCAGCGGGCGGGCCCAGCGGTCGCGCAGGTAGCGCAGCCGCGCCACCTTCCGCTCGGCGCCGATGGCCTGGTGGAAGGCCAGGGCCACGCTGATCGCGTTGTGATTGGCCGCGGGGTGGGTCCCGATCTCCTCGTACTTCCGCACGTTCTCGTTCATCTCGGCGGGGGCAGCCATCAGCGGCCAGAGCTGCCGCTGCCTGTTCTTGCGCACGTAGAGGAAGCCCGGTGCCGACCGGCGCCAGCAGCCACTTGTGCAGGCTGGTGCCGTAGTAGTCGCAGTCGAGGTCGTCGCGCTTGAAGGGGAAGTGGGCGAAGGCGTGGGCCCCGTCCACGAAGACCTCGATGCCGAGCGGCCGCGCGAAGTCCACGATGCTCGCGAACCGGCATGATCTGGCCGCTCAGGTTCGTGATGTGGGTGACCTCGATGACCTTCGTCCGCGGCGTGACCGCCGCGCGGAACCGGTCCACGATGTCCTGTTGCGACGGCGGCGGCAGCGGAATCGAGATCTGCTTGAGGACCAGTCCCTCGCGGCGCACCCGCTGGTCCCAGGAGGTGAGCATCCGCGGGTAGTTCTGGTTGGTGACCAGGATCTCGTCGCCCCGCTTCAGGTCGAGGCCGAAGATCATGGTCTCGTTGGCCTCGGAGGCGTTCCGGGTGATCGCCATCTCCTCGGGGTCGCAGCCGAACTCCGAGGCCAGCTCGCGGCGGACGCTCTCGATCCGGGGCTCGAGGATCCGCCACATGTGATCGACCGGCAGCTCGTTGGAGAACCGGATGTCCCGGATCATCTGCTCCAGGACGTGGGTCGGCGCGGGGCTGCAGCCGCCGTTGTTCAGGTTGATCATGGTGCGGTCCAGCTCGAAGGCGCGCTGGATCTCACCCCAGTAGTCCTCGTCGCTGGCCAGGTCGGCGGCGCTCCGCCCGGTCCCGATGCCGGCGGCCGAGGCCAGATCCCGGAAGGCGGTGGCCCGGAGGATCGGGAAGGGCGACCCCGGCCCCGAGGAGGGACGAGACGAACGAGCGACGATTGTGCATCGGCGGCTCTGACGGTGGGAGGTAGTCCAAGATCGGACATTTGCCCCGCCTCGTCCAGTGGGCTTCCTGAGGCCGGCCGGCCCCGTTTCGCGTTGCGGTGCAACGGATTACGTTCCTCGGGTGCTGCCCCTTCGTCCAATGGCAGGACAGCGGACTTTGGATCCGTGAATGGTGGTTCGAATCCACCAGGGGCAATCGTCCCTCCGGCTAAATCCTCTCGCCACTTCGGGTTGACTCATCCCGCTCCCCGAATTACTTTGCAGGCTGTCGCCATGAACGACCTTTCGATCTCGCGGAGCCAGATGCTCCTCCTCAGCGGCACGGCCAACCGGCCGCTCGCGGAAGAAGTGGCGCAGCACCTCGGGCAGCCGCTCTGCCAGGTCACGATCAAGCGGTTTGCGGACGGCGAGATCTTCGTCAAGATCGACGAGAACGTGCGCGGGCCGGGATGTCTACATCATCCAGCCCACCAATCCGCCGGCCGAGCAACATGATGGAGCTGCTGCTCCTGATGGATGCCGCCAAGCGGGCCAGCGCGGCGCGGATCACGGCGGTCATTCCCTACTTCGGGTACGCCCGCCAGGACCGGAAGGACCAGCCGCGGGTCGCCATCAGCGCCAAGCTGATGGCCAACATGGTCTCGATGGCCGGCGCGGACCGGGTGCTGGCGATGGATTTCCACCAGCACCAGCTGCAGGGGTTCTTCGACCTGCCGGTGGACCACCTGTACGCGGCGCCGGTGTTCGTGAACCACTACCGGCAGAAGACGACTGAAGGACCTGGTCGTCGTCGCCTCCGACGTCGGCGGCGGCCAAGATGGCCCGCGGGTTCGCCAAGCGGCTGAACGCGTCGCTGGCCATCATCGACAAGCGGCGGCCGTCGGCCAACGTCGCCGAAGTGGTCAACGTGGTCGGTGAAGTGAAGGGCCGGGACTGCCTGATCCCGGACGACATGATCGACACCGGCGGCACCATGTCGGAGGCGATCCACGCGCTCAAGCGGCTGGGCGCCGAGAACATCTACTGCCTGCGCCACCCACGCCCTGCTGTCCGGGCCGGCGGTGGAGCGGCTGCGGAACAGTCCGGTCACGGAAGTCGCGGTCACCAACACGATCGCCCTCCCGCCGGAGCGGAAGTTCGAGAAGCTCAAGATTCTCTCGATCGCCGGCCTGCTGGCCAAGGCGATCGGCTACACCCACAGCGACCAGTCGGTCAGCTCGCTGTTCGACTGAGCGGAAGGACCAGGACCATGGCACACCAGGTGACTCTCACGGCGGCAGTCCCGCCAGCAGACCGGCAAGGGCGCCGCCCGCAGCCTCCGCCGCGCCGGGCAGGTCCCGGCGGTCATCTACGGCCACGGCCGCGAGCCCGAGGCCCTCACCGTCGACGCGACCGCGCTCCAGAGCTGCTGCTCGGCATCTCGGCCTCCAGCACGCTCGTTCGACGTCGCGGTCGACGAGCGGCGCCCCGGTCAAGGCGCTGATCCGCGAGATCCAGCGCGACGTCGATCCGCACAACCAGATCATCCACCTCGACCTCTACGAGGTCCGGGCCGACGAGAAGATCACCGTCGCGCGTCCCCCTGCACCTGGTCGGCGTGCCCGACGGCGTCCGGAACTTCGGCGGCGTCCTCGACCACGTCATCCGCGACGCTCGAGATCCGGGTCTTCCCGGCCGACATCCCGGAGCACGTCGACGTGGACGTGACCAACCTGACCATCGGCCACTCGATCTTCGTCCGCGACCTCGACGGTCGAGAAGGCCGAGATCATGGCGACCGGCGACCTGCCGGTCTGCACCGTCGTCGCCCCGCGGGCCGAGGAAGTCGTGGCCCCGGTCGCCGAAGTGGCGGTCGTGGCGGAGCCCGAGCTCATCCGCAAGGTCAAGCCCGAGGACGAGGAAGAGGCGGACAAGACCGAAAAGAAGGCCTAGCCCCTGCGGGCCATCCTCGGCCTGGGCAATCCGGGTCCGGAGTACGAAGGGACCCGGCACAACGCCGGGTTCATGCTGGCGGATCACCTGGCGCGGCGCTGGGGCCTGGCGTTCAAGCGGGAGGGCAATGCCCGGGTGGCACAGGGCCGGGTCCTCGGACAAGACCTGCGGCTGATCAAGCCGTGGACGTACATGAACCGGAGCGGGGCCGCGCTGGCCCCGCTCCGTTCGCTTCCGGGATTCGACCCGGCCGCCGACCTGCTGGTGCTGGTGGACGAGTACGCCTTCGCCACCGGCACCTTCAAGCTGCGCGGCGCCGGCGGCACCGGCGGACACAACGGGCTGAAGAGCATCGAGGGAGCCCTGCAGCGGCAGGACTACGCCCGGCTCCGGATCGGCATCGGGCCCCTGCCGCCCGACTGGAACGACCCGGCCGACTTCGTCCTCGGCCCCCTGGAGCCCGACGAGCTGGCCGCGATCCAGTCCCTCCTCGACCCGATGGCCGAGGCGGTGGAATGCTGGATGGGTGAGGGCATAGAGAAGGCGATGAGCAGGTTCAACAAGTCGTGAGTCGCGAGTCGTGAGTCGTGAGCTCGGCCCTGAGGGGTTGAGGTCGCAGGTTACTTGGAAACCGACTTGCGAATCGCCTTGGTGAGGCCGTAGAGCATTCGGCCGACTTCCTGTGCCAGGCCGTCAAGCTTCTCCCAGTGATCGGGCGGCAAGTAGCCCAGGTCACGGGCCAGGAGCAGCTGGTAGGCGACCTCGGCGGCGGATCCTCGGGCGATGGACAGGAATCGCCCGAACTCCCCGTCCCCACGACGGCTGGAGCCCTCGACAATGTTCGAGGCTATCGAAATCGAGGCTCGGCGAAGCTGCCCGGTCAGGCCGACTCGCTCGGAGGCTGGAAACGTCTCGGTGCTGCGATACACCGCCAGCGCGAGTTCGTGGGCCCGCTCCCAGACCTTCAACTGATTGTAGTCACCCATGGTGTCCCCTGAAGCATGATTGAGTTGCCCCAGGGTACCGCCAAACTCAGGGAGGATTGTCATCCCTCTGTCGCGGAACCGATACAGAATATTGCGAGACCAGCGGTGAGCCCCCTGCTCCCTCGCCCCTGATCACCAGGCTCACGACTCACGACTCGCGACTGACGACTCGCGACTCACGACTCACGACTCTCATGCTCCGCCTCGGCATCGTCGGCCTCCCCAACGTCGGCAAGTCCACGCTCTTCAACGCGCTGACTTCCGCGGGGGCGCTGGTGGCCAACTATCCCTTCGCGACCATCGAGCCCAACACCGGCGTGGTGACGGTGCCGGACCCGCGGCTCGAGGTCCTGGCCGGGCTGGTGAAGCCGGAGCGCACCACTCCCGCCACGGTCGAGTTCCTCGACATCGCCGGGCTGGTCAAGGGCGCCAGCCAGGGCGAAGGGCTGGGCAACCAGTTCCTGGCCAACATCCGCGAGGTCGACGCCATCGTGCACGTGGTCCGCTGCTTCGAGGACCCCGATGTCCAGCACGTGATGGGAGCGGTGGATCCGGTCCGGGATCGCGAGGTCATCAACCTCGAGCTCGTCCTGGCCGACCTGGCCGCGGTGGAGAAGCGGCTCGACAAGACGGTCCGCACCGCCAAGTCGGGCGAGCCCCAGGCCAAGCTCGAGGCCCGGCTGCTCCAGCAGCTGCAGGAGGCCCTTTCCGCGGGGCGGCCCGCCCGGACGGTCAAGCCGACCGACGAGGAGCGTCCGGCCTTTCGTGCGTTCAACCTGCTGACCGCCAAGCCGGTGCTGTACGCCGCCAACGTGCTCGAGAGCGAGGTGGTCACCGGAAACGCCCACGTGACGGCGCTCCAGGCGGCGATCACCGCGGCCGCCGAGGAGGCGGAGGTGGTGACCTTCTCGGGCAAGGTGGAGGCGGAACTCGCCGAGCTGCCCGTCGAGGATCGCAAGGAATTCCTCGAGTCGCTCGGGCTGACCGAATCCGGGCTCGACCGCCTGGCGCACGCCGCCTACCACCTCCTCGGCCTCCAGAGCTACTTCACCGCCGGCGAGAAGGAGGTCCGGGCCTGGACCATCCACCGGGGCGACAAGGCCCCCGCGGCGGCCGGGGTCATCCACTCCGACTTCGAGAAGGGCTTCATCCGGGCCGAGACGGTGGCCTACGCCGATTTCGTCCGGGTCGGCGGCTGGAAGCCCGCCCGCGAGCAGGGCCTGGCCCGGGCGGAGGGCAAGGAGTACGTGGTGCAGGATGGGGATGTGATGCTTTTCCGGTTCAACGTTTGAGATTCGGGTGGCGAAGTCGTGAGTCGTGAGTCGCAAGTCGTGAGGTGGGGCAGCTGCCACCTGCACCCCTCACAGCCAAGCTCACGACTCACGACTTGCGACTCACGACTTGTTATCTTTCAGACGTACCCAAACTGGAGTACTTGATGTCGAATCCGTTCTCACAAGCGCCCTCTGCGCCGATTGCCGGCGGTCTCGACCAGGCCGAACGGGTCAGCGCGTTCCTCACGAAGGTCTACGGGTGGATGTTCGCCGGGCTGGCGATCACCGCCATGGTGGCGCTGTACGTGGCGTCCTCGCCTGCGATTGTTCAGACCGTTATCGGCAATCGGTGGATGTTCTTTGCGCTCATCTTCGCCGAGCTGGGGCTGGTCTGGTGGATCTCATCCAGGGTCGCCACCATGGACGCCGGCAAGGCAGCGGCGCTCTTCGTTGCCTACTCAGGACTCAACGGGGTCACGCTCTCAGTCATTCTGCTGGCGTACACCGGCGCCTCGGTCGCCTCGGCGTTTCTGACGACCTCCGCGATGTTCGGCGCCCTGGCGATCTACGGCACCGTGGCCAAGCGGAGCCTGGCCGGGGTCGGCCAGTTCGCCTTCATGGGGCTGATCGGCATCATCGTGGCCTCGATCGTCGGAATCTTCTGGCAGAATGACACCCTGCAGTTCGTCATCTCGGTGTGCGGCGTGATCGTCTTCACCGGCCTCACGATGTGGGACGCCCAGCGGCTCAAGAGCATGGCGCTTCAGGTCGAGGGCGACCAGGTCGGGAGCTACGCCATCGGCGGAGCCCTGTCCCTCTACCTCGACTTCATCAACCTGTTCCTGTTCATGCTCCGCTTCATGGGCCGCAGCCGGAACTAGTCGCCGGCCGACTGGCAGGCAAAGGGCCCCGGAGCCGAGCTCCGGGGCCCTTTGCGTCTGCCCCCGCCCCTCTGCCCCACCGCCCCGCTGGGCTACCACCAACCCCTTCACCAGTCTATATTTGCGCGTCCACATATCTCCTCCCCGGACCCCACACCAGGGCCGGGGCGACCAGTCCAAAGGAAGGTGTCATGACCCGTCTGTACGAAGCGGTCTATATCTTCGATAGTGCCCTCGAAGAGCCCGCGATCCAGGAACGCCTCGCGCGATTCCACGCCCTCATCCAGCAGCCCGGCGCCGAAGCCCCCCAGGTCAATCAGTGGGGCAAGCGGACCCTGGCCTACCCCATCAAGAAGCACCAGACCGGCTACTACGTCGTGGCCAAGTTCGAGACCACGGCCGAGGCGCTGCCCGAGTACGAGCGCGCGGTCAAGCTCGACGAAGGGGTGCTCCGCTTCCTGGTCGTCGTCAGCGAGGGCGAGCAGCCGGTGCCGGTGACCGCCGGCAAGCCGAGCGAGGAGGACGACGAATGAGGCGGCCCCAGAAGACCTGCGCCATCTGCGAGTCCGGCGTCCGGGTCGTCGACTACAAGGACGAGCGGACCCTGCAGCGCTTCCTGACCGAGCGGGGCAAGATCCTGCCCAGCCGTCTCTCGGGCACCTGCGCCCGGCACCAGCGGCAGCTCAGCACCGCGATCAAGCGGGCCCGGCAGCTGGCGCTGCTTCCCTACATCAAGGGATTCGGCGGCTGACCGCCATGGCCGACGTGGCTGTCGGCCGGCCGCGCGCTTCGGTGGCGGCCACGCTGGGCCTGTTGCTGTTCCTGGTCCTGACGCCGCCGGTCTTCACCCTCGCGCCGCTGGCGGGATTGCTCATCCTCTCCGGGCCGAGATCGCTCCAGGAATGGTGCTGGATCGGGGCTTCCCTGGTCTGGCTCGCCGCCTCGGCGGCGGCCAGCCAGGGAGTGATGCAGCAGACCGTCATGGCCGGCGGAACGATGGCCGCAGGAGCGTTCCTGGTCCTGGTACTCCGCTGGTCCCGCCCCTTCCTGGATCGAGCCCTGGCGGCACTGGCACTGGCGGGGGTCACGCTCATCTTCTGGGGCTGGTGGCTGGGGATCGGGTGGCAGGACATCCAGTATTCCGTCCTGCGCCAAGGGTGGGAGATGGCCCGTGAGCTCACCCAGTCCACGGGAGGGAGTGGCACGGCGGCGCTGGCCGGCGCGATGCCGCTGGCCGAGATGGTAGCCCAGGGTGTCGGGCCGATGGCGGCCGTCTTTCCTTCCCTGATGGCGCTCTGCGCCCTGGCGGGGCTGGCGATGGCCTGGAGCTGGTACCAGCGCATTACGCACGAGCCGCTGGGCGGTCCGCTGGGACAGCTCGCGCAGTTCCGGTTCAGCGATCAGCTGGTCTGGGGCATGGTGGCGGGCATTGCCCTGCTGGTGGTGCCGGCGGACGAGGCCGTGCGAGTTGCCGGCCAGAACCTGGTCCTCTTTTTCGGCGGGCTCTACGTGGTGCGCGGCCTGGCCATCGCGCGGAGCTGGTCAAGGCAGGCGCCGGGCCTCCTGCTCGGCCTGATGGCCCTGAGCCTGCTATTCATTCTGCCGGTCGCCCTGGGCGGGCTGCTCTCGCTCGGGCTGGCCGATACCTGGCTCGATTTCCGGCGGCGGCTGGCGCCGCCCCCTGCGGAGGGTTGACAGTATGGAAGTGATTCTGCGCGAAGACGTGTCGAACCTGGGCAAGTCCGGCGAGCTGGTGAAGGTGAAGCCGGGCTACGCCCGGAACTATCCTGCTGCCGCGCGGCCTGGCCTACGAGGCGACCGAGGGCAACAAGAAGCGGATCGAGGCCGAGGCCAAGGCCCGGGTGACCCGCCAGGCGGCCGAGAAGACGGAGGCCGAGGCGGTCGCCGCGACATTGCTCCGGCCTCGCGATCCGGATCGCCGCCAAGGCCGGCGAGGAGAACCGGCTCTTCGGTTCGATCACCGCCCAGGACATCGCCGATGCGCTGGCCCAGGCGGGCCACCCGGTGGACAAGCGGAAGATCGAGCTGGAGCATCCCGATCAAGACGCTCGGCTTCCACGCGGTGCCGGTCCGGGTTCATCACGAGGTCCAGGCGGAGGTCAAGCTGACGGTTGTCGCCGAGTAGGCACACCCGGTGACCACCGGCATCGGCTACCTCGACGGGCCCCGCCTCGCGCGGTCGCTGTACGCCGCCTCCGACTGGGTGGCGGCGGGGCGCGAGGAGATCAACCGGATCAACGTCTTTCCGGTCCCCGACGGCGACACCGGCACCAACTTTTCAGCCTGACCCTGCGCTCCGTCGCCGACGCCCTCCGGGCGCTCGGCGACGCGTCGCTTCCGGAGACCGCGCGGACCGCGGCGCGCGGCGCCGTGCTGGGCGCCCGCGGCAACTCGGGGATGATGCTGGCCCACTTTCTCCTGGGCTTCTCCGACTCCCTCGACGGCAAGGAGACCGCGAGCACCCGCGAGATCGCCGCCGCGATCCGGGTCGGTGCCGACCGGCTGTACAACTCCCTCGACGACCCCCGCGAAGGCACCATCCTCACCGTAGCCCGGGAAGCGGCCGCTCGCCGCGGAGCGGGCCGCCGCCGATTCCCCCGACATCGGGCGTCTTCATGACCCGGATGCTCCAGGAGGGAGAGGCCGCCCTGGCCCGAACCCCGGAGCTGATGGCGGTGCTCAAGGAAGCCGGGGTGGTGGACGCCGGCGGCAAGGGCTTCGTACGGATGCTCGAGGGCGTGGTCCGGCTGATCGAGGGCGACCCCATCCTCCCTGTCGGCGACCTGCCCGATTCCGAGGAGTTTGCCCCGGCGGCGCTCGTCGAGGTCGCCGCCGAGCGGGACTTCCAGTTCTGCACCGAGGTGATGGTCGAGGGGAGCCAGCTGCCCTCCGTCCAACGAGGTCCGGGCGGCCCTCCGCAGCCTGGGCGGCTCGATCCAGGTCGTGGTGTCGGGAGACCTCCTGAAGCTGCACGTCCATACCGACACGCCCGAGGCGGTCTTCACCCTGGCCGGGCGCTGGGGAACGGTCGCCACCACCAAGGCCGAGGACATGCGGGCCCAGCACCGCGCGCTGGGGCATGGGGCCCGCCGTCCTGTGACGATCGTCACCGACAGCTCCTGCGATCTCCCCGATGGTATTCTCGACAGGCACCACATCGCGATGGTGCCGCTGCAGGTGATGTTCGGCGACCAGACCTTCCGCGACCGGGTGGAACTCCGCCCCGAGGAGTTCTACCGCCGGATGCGGGAATCGAAGGCCCTCCCCACGACCTCCCAGCCGCGCGGTTGGAAGCTTCGTGCAGGCCTTCCGCGACGCCCGGGCCGAGGCGGACGAGGTGATCGCCATCCTCCTGGGCGCCCGCCTCTCGGGAACCATCCGCTCTGCCCAGGCCGCGGTGAAGGCGACCGGGCTGGATCACATCCACCTGGTCGATTCCGCCACCGCCTCCCTCGGCATCGGCCTCCTGGCGCTGCGGGCCGCGGAGCTGGCGGAAGCGAGGGTGGCCCGTCGAGGCCATCGTCGAGGAAATCCAGCGGGTGCGCCGCCAGTCCGGCGTCTTCGTGACGGTGGACAAGTTCGACAACCTCCTTCGGTCGGGCCGGGTGACCCGGGGCAGGGCCTGGCTGGCCGGCATGCTGGACCTGCGACCCGATCCTGTCCATCGACGACTCGGGCCAGATTGTGCCGATCGACCGGATCCGGGGCCGGGAGAACATGATCCCCCGGGTCCTCGCCCTGCTGGACCGCCGCCTGACCCCCCGGCCGAAAAGGGTCCGGTTCGGGATTGCCCACGCCGAGGCTCCCGAGGCGGCGGAGCGGCTGGTGACCGCCCTCGTGGCCGCCTACCAGCCCCGGGACTGTTTCGTCTCGCTGGCGACCGGGGTCCTGGGCACCCACGTCGGCGTGGGCGCATGGGCGTTATTCTACCAGGTCGAAGACGGGACCCCGGAGCGACCCGGCCCGGGATCGAAGTGAGTCAGCCGCTCCCTTCGGCGGTGCGGCTGGCCATCGGGGCCATTGAGGACCTCAAGGGCCAGCGGCTGGTGGTGCTGGACCTGCGAGGGCTCAACGACGCGACTGACTTCTTCGTGATCGCCTCGGGTACCTCAGACACCCATGTCCGGGGGCTGGCCAATTCGGTACTGGAGAAGCTGGACCGTGCCGGAGTGCAAGCACACCATGTCGAGGGCGTCACCACAGGTCGTTGGGTCCTGCTCGATTTTGTGGATTTCGTGGTCCACCTGTTTCACCCGGAGACGCGTTCGTTCTACCAGCTGGAGCGTCTCTGGAGCGATGCGCCGTCGGTACTCCCTGGCGCCTGAGGTGTCGCCGTCGTGATGAAGCGAATTGCCGCTGGCGCTGCTGCTGCTGCTGGCCCTCGCCCCTGCCTCCCTGGCCGCCCAGTACTTCGGCCAGAACCGGATGCAGTACACCGCCTTCAAGTTCAAGATCATCGAAACCCAGCATTTCGACGTCTTCTACTACGACCAGGCCCGCGCCGTCGCCCTCGACGCCGCCCGGATGGCCGAGCGCTCGTACATTCGCCTCTCCAACGTGCTGGGGCACGACTTCCGCGAGAAGAAGCCGATCATCCTCTACGCCAGCCACTCCGATTTCCAGCAGACCAACGCGCTGGGGGAGCAGCCCAGCGAGGCGACCGGCGGTGTCACCGACTTCTACCGCCACCGCATGGTGCTGCCGCTGACCGGCAGCTACGAGGAGCTGGAGCACGTCATGCAGCACGAAATGACGCACCAGTTCCAGTACGACATCTGGAGCAACGGGACGCCGGGGGCGGGGCTCCAGTTCCTGATCCAGCTCAATCCCCCGCTCTGGTTCGTCGAAGGCATGGCGGAGTACCTCTCGATCGGCCCGGTCGACCCCAACACGGCGATGTGGCTGCGGGACGCGGCGCTGGAAGGCACGCTGCCCACCATCAACCAGCTGGAGCACGACCCGCGGGTCTTTCCCTACCGCTTCGGCCACGCGATCCTGGCCTACATCGGCGAGCGCTGGGGCGACGAGTCGATCGGGACGATCATGCGCTCCACGATGGCGGGCGGCGGCGGGCTGGACGGGGCGTTCCGGCGCTCGATCGGCATCTCGCTCGACCAGCTGTCGGACGAGTGGCGGGACTACGTCAACAAGAAATACCTGCCCGAGATCGCCAACCGGCAGAAGGCGCGGAGCTTCTCGACCCAGCTGCTGACCGAGAAGACCGCCGAGGGCGACTACCACCTGGCACCGGGCATGTCCCCCGACGGCTCGCAGCTGGTGTACT
Organism: uncultured Gemmatimonadales bacterium; assembly: GCA_963724265.1. Lineage (GTDB taxonomy): Bacteria > Gemmatimonadota > Gemmatimonadetes > Gemmatimonadales > GWC2-71-9 > DATEHG01. The sequence goes on along the minus strand of CAVRTU010000005.1, from coordinate 200,576 downwards.
TCAGCGAGCGGAACTGGATTTCGTTCGACCTCTACCTGGCCGACGCCGCCACGGGCAAGGTCAGGAAGCGGCTGCTCAAGTCCACCTACTCCGGGGCATTCGAGACCTTCCGGTTCATCAACTCCTCCGCGACCTGGTCGCCCGACGGGACCAAGATCGTCCTGGCGGCCAAGCAGGGACCACGCGACCGGATCCTGATCGTGGATGTGAAGCGCAACAAGGTCGTCAAGGAGATCAAGCCCCCGCTCGGTGCCATCACTTCCCCGTCCTTCAGCCCGGACGGGAACCGCATCGTCTTCACCGGCTACGCCGGGGGCATTTCCGACCTCTTCATCGTCAACACCGACGGCTCGGGCCTGCAGCGCCTGACCGACGACAAGTACGCCGATCTGGAGCCGGCCTGGTCGCCGGACGGGAAGACGATCGCCTTCACCACCGACCGGGGTCCGGGCACCGATTTCAGCACCCTCCGATTCGGCAACATGCGGGTGGCGCTGTACCACCTGGATGACGGCACGACCGAGGTGCTGCCCCGGATGGAGATGGGGAAGAACGTGAACCCGCAGTGGGCGCCCGACGGTCAGTCGATCGCGTTCGTCTCCGACCGCAACGGGGTCAGCAACCTCTATCTCTACAAGTTCAGCGATCAGCAGATCTACCAGCTGACCAATCTCTACACCGGCATCCAGGGCATCACGTCGACGGCGCCGGTGATCTCCTGGGCGCGCGACCGCCGACCGGCTGGCCTTCGTGTACTACGAGGCCGGGGATTTCGACATCTACGCCGTGAGCAATCCGCGCGGCCTGGCCAGAGAGCCCTGGCAGCCGCCGCCCTACCGGATCGCCCGAGATGGGACCCCGATGGTGCCCGAGCCGGCGGCGGGCGCCCGCGCCGATTCGACCGACCCCTGAGCTGGCCCTCGCGCCGGACACCACCCGGGCACAGATCCGCCCCGACACCGCCCAGGCCGAGGCCGCGGTCACCTCGCTCTACCGGACACCCGAGGGCTTCCGGGCGGCCGACGCGCCGACGAGCAGCGCCGACTCCCGGTGCCGCCACCGGTGTCGATCAGCGCGCTGATGGACACCGCCACTCCGGGGCTGCCGGACACGCTCGATTTCCTCTTCCGGCCCTACAAGGTCCACTACTCGGTCGACTACCTGGCACGCCCCACCATCGGCTATACCCGGCAGAGCTTCGGCGGCGGATTCTACGGCGGCTCGACGGTGGTCCTGGGCGACATGCTGGGCGATCACAACCTGGTCTTCTCCGGCTACATCAACGGCCAGATCGGCGAGTCGATGGTCCTGGCGGAGTACGTCAACCGGGTGCATCGGGTCAACTGGGCGACCAGCATCGGCCAGACGCCGTACTACAACCTGCTGCCCAGCCAGATCGTCTACGACTATCCGTTCGTCGGGGCCCAGACCTACATCGAGAACGTCCGGCGGCTCATCTTCCGCGATGCCCAGATCCAGGCGATCTATCCGCTGAGCCGGTTCCAGCGCATCGAGGGGAGCATGCGCCTGGCCAACGTCGACGATGCGATCCAGCAGACCTCCTACGCCTACGACCCCGTGACCGGGGCCTCGCTCGGCAATCCGACCCGCCGGATCATCGGCCTGGAGAACGTCTTCTTCATCGCGCCGACCGCCGCCCTGGTGTACGACAACACGATCGACGGGTGGGTCGGGCCGGCCTACGGCACCCGCTACCGGATCGGGGTGACGCCGACGGTCGGCGGGTGGAATTTCACCACCCTCAACGTCGACTACCGGCGCTACATTCTGCTGCCCCGCCCCTTCACCCTCGCCTTCCGCGCGCAGTATTTCGGGCAGATCGGCCAGGACGCGAGCCTGTTCCAGGTCTTCATCGGCAACACCGCCCTGGTCCGCGGCAACACCCCCGGCTCCTACCAGCGAGACGAGTGTTCGTACGCCAGGAATTACCAGGACGGCCTCTGCGTCCCGCTCCAGGACCTGATCGGCACCCAGATGGGCATCACCAGCGTGGAGCTCCGGTTCCCGATCCTCACGCCCTCGATGCATTTCGTGCCCGCGGGATTTCCGCCGATCGAGGGAGCGTTCTTCTGGGACATGGGCGTCGCGACCAACGGCCCGAGCGTCGTGAAGTGGCAGCGGGCACCGGGCGACAATCCGCTGCTGGTCCGGGTCCCGGTCCAGAGCTTCGGCGTCTCGGCCCGGATGAACGTGTTCGGGTTCATGATCCTCCGGCTGGACTTCGCCATCCCGCAGGAGCGGACTGGCATGAACGGCCTCTGGACGCTGAGCATCGGCCCCACCTGGTAGCACCGCGGGGGTCCGCTCGGGCCCTTGGTTCCCCTCTGCGGCGACACTATCTTTGCGCCGTGCAGAGCCGCCCCCTCCTGGCCGGCGCCGCGCTGTTCCTGACTGCGCTGTCCTGCCGCCCGTCGCGCGATCCGGCCGCCTCCGGGCTCTCCGTCGCCACCCAACCGCCGCCTTCGAGCCTCCTCCGGCTGCCCAGCCACGGCGGCCCGGCCGACGTGTATCGGGTGCCCTCGCTGCAGCCGTCGGAGTGGAAGATCCAGGGAAAGCTGCCGGAGATCAGCCGGGCCATCGGCGCCGACCTCGACCAGCGGGTGGTCTACTCGCTGGACAGCAAGGGCAACGTGGTCCTGCTCGACCTGCAGAGCGGGCGGTTCCGGCCCTTCCTGCTCCCGGGTCCGGGACGTGACGATGGGCCCCGACGGCACCCTGTACACGGTGGACGACAGCAACTTCGTCACCCAGACCGTGCGCCGGACCCCGGTCAGGCTCCATCCCCGCCTCTCGACGCGTCCGACGCGCGCTGTTCGGCACCAAGGATGACCTCCTGCTCGCCATTCTCGTCGGCAAGACCAGCGCGCTGGCGGTGATCGGCACCGATTCGCACGACTCTGCGACGGCGCTGCCGGCGGGACCGGTTACCTCGACCTTCTGGGGAGACCTGCTCGCGGTCGCGGCCGATTCCGCGGTCGTCCTGATCGATCCACGCGGCGGGGCACCGGCGCGCTCGGAGAGGGTGTCCGGACAAGCCCGGCTGGTCGCGTTCTCTCCATCGGGGCACCGGCTGTTCATTGCCGACGGCGAGGGCCGGATCCACGTGATGAACCGCTACTCCGGTGAGATGCTGGAGACGATCGATCTGCCCGGGCCGGCGGCGGAGATACGGCCCGATCCCTTCGGCCGCTGGCTCCTGGTCCGCCCCGGGAAGGGCGACTCCGTCTGGCTGGTGGACATGGCGCGGAATCGCGCGGCGGGTGCGGTACGGGCCGACTGGGCGCCCGACCTCCCGACGGTAACCAACCAGGGACTCCTCCTGGTCAAGCAGGGTCCCGACGTGGTGGCCTACGACGTCGGCCGCGAAGGATGGCCATCGGTGGGCAAGGTCAGTGGCGGCGCGGCTGATCTCTGGCTTCCCCTGGCCTGGATCCCCGGCCCCGAGGCCGCTACCGTGGCCGCAACCGACTCGACTCAAGCGGTGGACTCCGGGGCGGCGGGCGAGCCGAGCAACGAGGTCTACCTGCAGGTCAGCAGCTCGCAGAATCCCGCCTGGGCCCGCGACCTGGCCAGTCAGTTGCGGGATGCCGGGCTTCCGGCCTCGGTGCTCGAACCTCACGGCCCGGACGAGGGATACCGGGTCGTGCTGGGTCCCTACGCCTCGCGGGCCGAGGCGGAATCGGCGGGCCGGAAGCTGGGCCGGCCCTTCTTCATCTATCAACCCGGCCCCCGCGCCGGACAGTGAGCCGCCCATGAAGCTGACCCGCCTGGAACTCTCGGGATTCAAGTCGTTCGCCGACACCGTGAGCCTCGACTTCGGCGAGGGCGTGACTGCCATCGTCGGCCCGAACGGCTGCGGCAAGTCGAATGTCTCCGACGCGGTCCGCTGGGTCCTCGGCGAACAGTCCGCGCGCCTCCTCCGGGGCGGCAAGATGGAGGACGTGATCTTCCAGGGCGCGGCGGGCCGCCGCCCGGTCAACGTGACCGAGGTCTCGCTGTTCCTCGACAATTCCGACGGCGCCCTTCCCGTCGCCTATCGCGAGATCCAGGTCACCCGCCGCCTCTCCCGCTCAGGGCAGAGCGACTACCTGCTCAACGGCTCGCCGGTCCGCCTGCGCGACATCCAGGACCTGCTGCGGGGCACCGGCCTCGGCAGCGACGCCGGGGTGGTGATCGAGGCGAAGATGATCGACCTCCTCCTCTCCGACCGTGCCGACGAGCGGCGCTCGCTGTTCGAGGAAGCCGCGGGCATCGGCCTCTACCGCGACCGCCGGCAGACCACCGAGCGCCGGCTCGAGGAGACCGCCCTCGACCTGCAGCGGGTGGAGGACCTGATCGCCGAAGTCCAGACCCAGCTGCGCAGCCTCGCCCGGCAGAAGGGCAAGGCCGAACGCCACGTCAAGCTGACCGAGGAGAAGTTCGCGGTACAGCTGACCCTGGGCCGCCGCCTGCTCGAACAACTGGCCGACCAGCTGGCCAGCAGCGAGAACCGCCACCGCGAGCTGGCGGCGGCGCTTCCCTCGGCCCGCGACATGGTGGTGGATGCGGAGCACCTGCGCGAGGAGGCCGCCCGCAATCGCGGGGCGGCCGAATCCCAGCGGACCGAGATCGCCCGCCTCCTGGGCGGCGTGCGGCTCGAGCTGGGCCGGCTCGACGGCGACCTCGCCCTGGCGGCGGAACGCCTGGCCAACGCCGGGCACCGCCGGGGACGGGTCCTCGATGACCGGGCGCTCGCGGAAGCCCGCATGGCCCACGCGGCGCGGGAGCGCGAAGGGGCGGGCGAGGAGCACCGCACCGCCTTCGGCGACGAGGAGCGGATCCGCTTCGAGCTGGATACCCGCGCCCGCGCCGAGCAGGAGGTCCGGGTCCGCCTCGGTGAGCAGCGCACCCAGGTGCGCCAGCTCGAAGAGGACCTGGTCCGCCGGTCGCAGACCCTGCGCTCCCTCGAGGGCGAACGCGCCGCCCTCGACAGCGACCTCGCCGCGCTCCGGGAGCAGTCGCTTCAGGCCGCCGCCCGCCGGAGCGCGCTCCAGGTGGACGTCGAGGCCGCGGATCGGCGCCGGGACGAGACGGTGACCGCGGCCGAGCGCCAGGTACAGGAGTCTCGCCGCGCGGCGGCGGAAGCGGAGCGGGCCCGGCACCTCGTGGCGGAGACCAAGCGCGAGGAGGCCCTCAATCGGGCGGCGCGCCGGTCGGCCGAGGAAGCGGTGGCGCAGATGAGCGCCCGGCGACATGCCCTCGAGGAACTGGAACGCGACCGGGTCGGCCTGGCCCCGGCGCGGCGGCCCTGCTCGCCGCCCGGGACAGTTCGGCGATGCGATCCTGGGCCCGCTGAGCGACTTCATGGGCACCACCCAGTCCGACGCCGAGCTGGCCGAGCGGCTCCTGGGCGACTGGGTCCATGCCATCCTGGTGCGCGACACCAATTCCCTGCCGGCCATCCAGGCCTGGCACGCCGAAACTCAGCCTGGCACGTTGCTCCTGCTGCCCGCCCATCCGGGCCCGCGCGATCCCGGCGGGGCCCAGCCTCTGGAGCATCGCCTCCGGGCCGAAGGCCCCGCGGCGGCGTGGGTCCGGGCCATTCTCGCGGGATCGGAAGTCCTCGACGCTACCGGTCGGGTGCTCCGGCGGGCCAACGGCGCCATCTATCTCGGAGGAGCCACAGCCCCCTCCGGCCCCCTGCGCCGCCGGGCCGACCTCGAGGCCCTCTCCGCGGAGCTCGCCACCGCCAATCTGTCGCTGGCCACCATGACCGCCGCCCTGGAAGAGACGGTCCGGCGTCTGGCGGAAGTCGAGGCGTCCCTCGAACAGGCCAACGCGACCGCCGAGCAGGCGCGCGAGGCGGAGCGCACCGCGGTCGCGGCCCGCGAGGACGCCATCCGCCAGGCATCGAACCTGGGCCGTGAGCTCGCCGAGGCCGAGAACATGGTGGCCAGCCTCGCCGAGCGGATGGACCGGGCCGAGCGTCGCATGGCCCAGATCGACGTCCAGCTGACCGAGGGCGAGCTGGCCCGGGCGCGGCTGGAGGAGCAGCTCGGCGAGTGCCGGGCCCGCCTGGCCGAGCTGGAAACGGAGCAGGAAGCCGCCCGCGATGCGCGGGTCCACTGGCAGGTGCAGGAGGCACACGTCGCCGCCCGCCTCGAGGCCGCGACCGGCCGCCTGCGCCAGGCCGAGCAGGCCGGCTCGGAGGCGTGACGGCGGCGGACAGCCTCGGCACCGAGCTGGAGCAGCTGGCCCGCGACATCGAGTCCCTCACCATCCAGCAGACCCATTGGGGCGAGAGCCGGGCCGAGAAGCGGGTGGCCGTCCTCGAGCTGGAGGCCGCCGCGGCGGATGCCGAGGACGAGCTGGCCGCCGCCGACGCGGCGCTGGCGGAGGCCGAGCAGTCGCTCGCCGCGGCCCGCCACCACCTCGAGTCCTCGAGCGAGGAGTATCACCGGCTGGAGCTCGAGATGGCCCAGGGCGCCGCCCGGCGCCAGAGCATCGTCGAGCGGATCGAGACCGAGTGGCGGCGGCCGATCGCCGAGCTGCTGGCCGAGGCGCCGCAACTCGACCTCGACCTCGAGACCCTCGAGACTCGAGGCGGCGCGGATCGTGAGCGCCCTGGAGGCCATCGGTCCGGTCAACGCGCTCGCGGTCGAGGAACACGCCGAGGAGAGCAAGCGGCTCGGCGTTCCTCTCCAGCCAGCGCGACGACCTGGTCTCGGCCCGCGGCTCGCTGCAGCAGGCCATCCGCGAGATCGACGGCACCGCGCGCACCATGTTCCTGGAGACCTTCAACGCGATCCAGGCCAACTTCGTGCACGTCTTCCAGACCCTGTTCGGCGGCGGCGAGTGCGACCTCCGGCTGGCCAATCCGGACGATCCGCTCGAGAGCGAGATCGACATCCACGCCGCGCCCCGGGGCAAGCGCACCCAGCGGATCCACCTGCTCTCCTCCGGCGAGCGGACCCTGGTGGCGGTGTCGCTGCTGTTCAGCATCTACCTGACCAAGCCCAGCCCCTTCTGCCTGATGGACGAGGTGGACGCGCCGCTGGACGACGCCAACGTCGGGCGGTTCACCCGCCTGCTCGACGAGTTCAAGGCCACGACCCAGTTCCTGGTCATCACCCACAATCCCGCGCACCATGCAGTCGGCCGACGCGGTCTACGGCGTCACGATGCAGGAGCCGGGCGTCTCCACCATCGTCGGCGTCCGGCTCGGCGAGGCGGAGCGGGTGGCCTGATGCTGATCGTCATGCGCCACGGCGCCAGCCCCGAGGAAGTCGAGCGGGTCTGCGAGGTGATCGCGGAGATGGGCTACCAGAGCCGGCCGATGCCCGGCCGCCAGCGGACCACCGTCGGCCTGGTGGGCAACGACGGCCGGGTGGACGGCTCGCGCCTGGCGGCGCTCCCCGGCGTGGCCGAGGTCCTCCACGTCACCAAGCCCTACAAGCAGGTCTCGCGCGAGTGGAAGCCGGAATCCACCGTCGTGTCGCTGCCGGGCGGCCTGCGGATCGGCGGCAGCGAGGTCGTCGTCATGGCGGGGCCCTGCTCGGTCGAGAGCGAGGAGCAGATCATGGCCGCGGCCCGCGCGGTGCGCGCGGCGGGCGCCACGGTGCTCCGGGCCGGCGCCTTCAAGCCGCGCACCTCGCCCTACTCCTTCCAGGGACTGGGTCGCCGCGGGCTGGAGCTGCTGGCGATGGCCCGCGAGGACACCGGGCTGCTGATCGTCACCGAGGCGATGGACCCCGAGGGGCTCGAGCAGGTCGCCGAGGTGGCCGACATCATCCAGATCGGCGCCCGCAACATGCAGAACTACTCGCTGCTCAAGCAGGCCGGGCGGCTGCGCAAGCCGGTGCTCCTCAAGCGCGGGCTCTCGGCCACGATCCAGGAGCTGCTGCTCTCGGCGGAATACATCCTGGCCGAGGGCAATCCCAACGTGATCCTCTGCGAGCGCGGCGTCCGCGGCTTCGACACCGCCACCCGCAATCTCTTCGACCTGTCCGCCATCGCCGGTGGTCCACGGGCTGTCGCACCTGCCGATCGTGGCCGACCCGAGCCACGGCACCGGGCACCGCGACATGGTGACCCCGATGGCCCGCGCGGCGGTCGCGGCCGGCGCCGACGGTCTCCTGATCGAGGTCCACCCGACTCCCGACCGGGCCCTCTCGGACGGCGCCCAGAGCCTCTACCCCGAGCAGTTCGATCGGCTGATGGCCGAGACCCGGATCATCGCCGAGGCCATCGGCCGCCGCATCGCCGAGCCGGCGACCGTGGCGGCGCTGACGATGCTGGCCCTGTTGTGGGCGGCCGCCCTTGCCGCCGGTGCCGGTCCCGTCAGGCAGGTCCCGCTCGGACAGCGCCGCGGCGGCGATCGCCACCCGGGCTGCCGAGGTCTACCGCGGCCTCAGCGCCTTCCAGGCCGATTTCCAGCAGGTCATCGAGGACTCGATGCTGGGCGATCTCGACCAGCAGCGGGCGGCTGATCCAGGCCGGCACCGCCAGGCTCTCGATGCAGTTCGCCGATCCCAAGGGCGACGCGCTGGTGATGGACGGACAGTGGCTCTGGGTCTACACGCCCAGCACCGCGCCCGGCCAGGTCATAAAGATGCCGCTCCCCAGCGGGCCGACCTTCGGGCCGAACGTGCTGGCCTGGCTGCTCGATGACCCGGTCCGGCGCTATCGCATCAGCTTCGTCGGGGCCGAGACGCGTGAACGGCACCCAGACGGACATGATCGCCCTCGCGCCCATCGATCCTTCCCTGCCATTCGTGAAAGCCCTACTCTGGATCGGTCGCGACGACGGTCTGCCCCACCGGGTCCAGGTCAAGGAAAAGAGCGGCGCCCGGCGCACGCTCTCGTTCACCAGGCTGCGGCCCAACGCACCGGTCTCCGCGGCGACCTTCCGCTTCACCGTGCCTTCCGGGGTGCGCGTCGTGGAACGGTAGGACGGTGGGCGGCTCCCCTCCCTGCGTCGCGCCGGCGCGGACGATGTGGCCGCGCTCACCGAGTTGTCCCGCCGGACCTTCATCGATACCTACGCCGCCCACAATCGCCCCGAGCACCTCGAGGACTACCTCCGCCAGTCGCTCACGGTCGAGCAGTGGCGGGCGGAGCTCTCCGCCCCCGGTTCGGTCGTGCTCCTCGCCGAGACGGACGGCAGGCTTGCCGGCTACGCGCAGGTGCGCCAGGGTTTCGTGCCGGATTGCGTGCATACCCCGGTCCCGGTGGAGCTGGCCCGGATCTATGTCGCTCGGGAATGCCAGGGCGGCGGCATCGGCGACGTCCTCATGGCGGCAGCGCTTGACGAGGCGAGCGATCAAGGGCGGAACGGGGCTCTGGCTCGGGGTCTGGCAGAAGAACGAGAGGGCCATCGGCTTCTATCGCCGCTGGAAGTTCGAAACGGTGGGGACCCAGTTCTTCCCGATGGGCCCGGACCTGCAGGAAGACTGGGTGATGCTCCGGGAGCTGGGCACGGGCGGCGGAGTGACGCCGCTCAACCACCATCCCGCGGGCGCCCGGTGAGCGCCTGCTCCACCAGCCGGGCGGTCGACTCCTCGAGCCCCGCCTGGCGGGCCAGCGCGAGCGCCTCGAGCCCCACCAGCCGGTAGAGTTCCGCCGTCCGTTCATCGAGCGTCGCGAGGTGCGCGGCGATCGTGCGGACATCGCCCCGCCGGATCGGCCCGGTCAGCGCGTGGACCGCGCCCAGCTGCTCCAGGTTGGCGACCGCCCCCCGCAGCAGCGGCAGGTAGAGCCGACCGGCCACCTCGGGCCCGACCCCCGCCGCCAGCGCGAGACGCTCCGCCAGCCCCAGCAGCGCCACCGTGTAGTTCGCGACGATCGTGGCGCCGGCGTGGTAGGCCGGCTTCCCCGCCGCCGGAATGACCACCGGCTCCATTCCCAGCCGCGCGGCGAGCCAGCGCGCGGCCTCGAGCGCCGCCCCGTCCCCCTCGATCGCGGCATAGGCGCCCCGGAGCCGTTCGGGCGCCGTGGCGGGATCGGCGATGGTCTGCAGTGGATGGAAGGAACCGAGCGCGGCGCCCGTGGCGGCCAGGCCGAAGAGTGCGGTGCGGTCGAGGAGTCCGGAGAAATGAAGGATGGCGTGGCGGGCGCCGAGGGCGCTCCCCTGCCCCAGTTCGGCGGCGAGGGCGACGATCGCGTCGTCAGGCACCGCCAGCAGCACGAGATCACGGGCGCCCGCCGCCGACGAGATGGTGTCGCCCTCGGCGGGTCGGCCTCTCCACCGGGGCGACCACCTCGCGACGGGTCCGGCTGAAGAGCCGGACATCCACGCCCTCACGCGCGAGAGCCAGCCCGACTCCCCGCCCCATCCGGCCGGCGCCGATGATCAGCACCCGCCGGTCGGCCGCTTCGCCGGGCATCGAGCCCCCCTGGATCAGTTGCGGTTCTGGGTCCCGGCCTGCCCGGCCGCGATGGCCAGCAGCTCCTTCGGCGTGGGCGAGGTCTTGAGCAGGCCCAGCGCCGTCTGCAGCTGGTTGTCGTCGGCGGCGCGCCGGCGGAACTCCGCCGGCCGCCCGAAGACGTAGCGGGCGATCTCGTAGCCCAGCTGGTCGTCCACCAGCGTCGCCGCCCCGTCGAAGGTCGACTCGGGCATCGTCACGCCCTTGGCCTTGAGGCGCTGGTAGACCTGCTGCCGCATGGCGGGCGTCACCACGAAGTTCTCGCTGGTGACCAGGTGCTGGTTCTTGATCTCCAGCGCGTAGCTGGTGAGCACGTCGCGATAGACCGGCAGCTGGCTGCCCAGCGCCGTGGCGAACGCCCGCTCCCCGCCGGTCAGCGTGTCGGGGCGCACGATCAGGTCCGGAATGATGCCGCCGCCGCCGCGCACGCTGCGGCCGGCGTCGGTCTTGAACATCGGGTGGGCCGAGTCCGCCGCCGCCGCCGCGGCGCCGGGCGTCGCCGGCGCTGGGGGCGCCGGTCGCGTCCCGCTCGACCTGGGCGATCTGGTCCTCTTCGCTCTGCGCCACCCGCTGGATGGTGCGGCCGCTCGGCGTGTACCAGCGCGCCGTGGTCAGCTTGAGCGCGGAGTTGTCCGACAGCGGGAAGAGCGTCTGGACCAGCCCCTTGCCGAAGGTCGGCGTCCCCACCAGGACCGCGCGGTCGTGGTCCTGCAGCGCCCCGGCGATGATCTCGGCGGCGCTGGCCGACCCGCCGTTGACCAGCACCACGATCGGCAGCGCCGGCCACGGCTGGCTTGGCGTCGGCGAAGAACTCGCGGCTGGAGCCCTGGGCCCGCCCCCGGGTCGAAACGACCTCCTGCCCCTTGTTGAGGAAGAGGTCGGAGACCTTGACCCCCTGGTCGAGCAGCCCGCCCGGATTGGTGCGGAGGTCCAGCACCAGCGACTTCATCCCCTTCGACAGCATCGCGGCGATTTCGTCGTGCAGCTCGCCGGACGAGGTCTCGCTCACCTGGCTCAGCGACACGTAGCCCGACCGCGTCGGGGAACATCGTGCCGGGAGAAACCGAGCGGACGTGGATCTGGGCCCGGGTCAGCTTGAACTCGAGCGGATCGCCGTAGCCGACCCGGCGGACCGACAGCGTCACGTCCGAGCCGGCGGTCCCGCGGAGCGTGCGGACGGCCTGGTCGTTGTTCCAGCCCTCGGTCGGCTTGCCGTCGATCGCGACGATCTGGTCGCCGGTCTCGATCCCGGCCCGTTCGGCCGGCGTGTCGGGCAGCGGGGCCACCACCGTGATCCAGCCGTCGCGCACGTCGATCTGGATGCCCAGGCCGCCGTAGTTGCCGGTCGTGGTCTCGGTCAGGGCCTTGTAGTCGTCGCCCACCAGCAGCACGGAGTAGGGATCGTGCAGCTCCTCGAGCATCCCGTTGGTGGCCTTGGTATAGAGCTGCTCCTCGCCCAGCGAGTCGACGTAGTAGCGGCTGACGTAGGACATCACGTCGTCGAACAGTCCGCGCGCCCGTGGTAGCCGCCGCCGGCCGAGGCGATGCCCTGCTGCATCAGCCACCCGCCGGTGAAGAACGAAATCAGCGCGACGACCACCACCATCCCGATCCGGTTCCGCATGTTGTCCTCCGACAGATTCCTTCGGCCGCCCGGTCCCCGGGCCGCCCTCGATTCAATCTTAACGTGACGTGCCGGCGAACGCTGCCGGCCGCACCGCCCGGCACTGCTCCCAGGCCGCGGCCAGCACCTCGGCCGCGGTGCGCGAGGCATCGAGGTGCCGGATCCCCGGTCCCGTCGCCTGGTTGATACCACTCCGCCAACCCGCTGGTGGAACGCGTCGTCCTCCCGCTCCATCCGGTCGGCTGCCTTCCCCGCCATCGCCTGCCGGCGGGCCCCCTCATCGGCGGGCAGGTCGAGCACCAGGGTGAGATCGGGCTGCAGCCCCCCGGTCGCGATCAGGTTCACGTCGCGCACCAGCTCCGGCCGCACGCCGCGCCCGCCGATCTGGTACGCCTCGGTGGAAAGCGTGAAGCGATCCGAGATCACCACCTTCCCGGCGAGCAGCGCGGGACGGATGACCCGGCTCACCAGGTCGGCGCGCGCAGTGGCGAAGTAGAGCAGTTCGGTGGGGCCGTCGTGGGCCAGCGCCGGATCGAGCAGGGCGCCCCGGATCGCCTCCGCGAGCGGAGTGCCGCCCGGCTCCCGTACCAGCAGCGGTTCCCGTCCCAGGTCGCGAAGCCGCCGGACGAGGCCGGCGGCCAGGGTGGACTTCCCCGCGCCCTCCGGACCTTCCAGGACGATGAAGAACCCGGGGTGCGTCATCCCAGCGTGATGATCCCGCTGGAGGCGCCCTTCTCGATGCCCTGGGCGATCTGCTCGTTCACCTTCAGCATGATCTTGTCGAAATTGGAGCGCGCCACGACGTAGCCCTGGCCGATGACGCTGACCTCGAGATCCCGCACCGCCTTCTCGTAACTCTCGGTCGTGGCCGGATCGGGCATCTGTCCCTGGGCCAGCGTCTGGTCCACCTGCCGGGCCAGGGTCTGGATCGTCGCGAGCTTCTGCTGCGTCTCCTGGTCCTCGCGCAGCACCGCTTCCGCCCGCCGGAGCGCCTTGCACTCCGGTGTCTGCCCGATCAGGCGTCCCAGTTCCTCCGCCTTGTCCCAGATCATTGCCGGTCGCTCCTTTGCGCGAGCAGGTATCGCGCCCGCCCGAAGAGGTCATGTTCAACGGTCACCGAATCCCAGCCGGCGGCCGCGGCCAGGGCCGCCGACTCCGTCGCCCGCCGGCAGTCCAGTTCCAGCGCGAGCCAGCCGCCGGGCCGGAGCACCTGCGGGCGCCGACCGGAGCAGCACGCCGGTCGCGGCGAGGCCATCCGCGCCGCTCGCCAGCGCCGCCGCCGGCTCCCACCCCCGCACCGACGGGTCGAGGTGGTCGTACTCCTCCTCCGGTCAGGTAGGGAGGATTGGAGACGATCGCATCGAGCGTGGCCCCGGCCAGCGGTGTCAGCCAGTCGCCGGCCACCAGGCGCAGCTCGAGGCCTGTGTGCCGGCGCGTTCTCCGCGGCCAGCGCCAGCGCCTCCCGGGAGCGGTCCACCGCGATGACACTCCGGCAAACCGCCTTCCTCCGCCAGGCTGAGCGCGAGGCAGCCGCTCCCGGTGCCGAGATCCGCCACGAGGCCGGTCCGGACCCGCTGCAGCAGCAGATCGACCAGTCCCTCGGTCTCGGGCCGCGGAATCAGGGCGCGGCGGTCGGCCAGGCAGTCCCAGCCGCCGGAATCCCGCGACACCCGATCACGTAGGCGAGCGGCTCGCCCCGGCGCCGGCGCTCCACCTGCAGCGCGTACCGGCCAGCGAGCGCCGGAATCGACAGCGCTCGCCGGGTCCTGGTAGCGGTCCGACGCGCTGCCGCCGACGCTCTCCCACAGGAAGCGGCTCTCCCGGGCCGGCTCCGGCACGCCGGCCTCGTGCAGCACCGCGCGCGCCTCACGCATGAGATCGCCCAGGCGCACCAGCGTCTCAGCCACCGGCGGCCTCCTGCTGGCTGGCCACCCGCAGCGCGCCCACCAGCTCGTCGAGCTTGCCGTCCAGGACGTCGGCCAGGTTGTGCACCGAGAGGTTGATCCGGTGATCGGTGACCCGGCTCTGCGGAAAGTTGTAGGTCCGGATCTTGGCCGAGCGGTCGCCGGTGCCCACCATCGGCCCGGCGCTCCCGCGAGCGGGCCGCCTCCTGCTCGGCGATCATCCGGTCGAGCAGCCGGGCCCGCAGCACTTCCATCGCCTTGAGCTTGTTCTGCAGCTGGGACTTCTGGTCCTGCTGGGAGACCACGAGCCCGGTCGGCAGGTGGGTGATCCGGACCGCGCTGTCGGTGGTGTTGACGCTCTGGCCGCCGGGGCCGGAGGAGCGGAAGACGTCGATCTTGAGGTCGTTGGGCTGGATCATGACGTCCACCTCCTCCGCCTCCGGCAGAACGGCGACCGTCGCCGCGGAGGTGTGGATCCGTCCCGGCGTCTCGGTGGCCGGCACCCGCTGGACCCGGTGCACGCCCGACTCGCGGCGCAGCAGGCCGTAGGCCTCGTCGCCGCGAACCGCGACGATCGCCTCCTTCAGCCCGCCGACGTTGCCCTCGCTGAGCGAGATCGGCTCGACCGTCAGTCCGTGCCGCTCGGCGAACCGGGTGTACATCCGGAGCAGATCCGCGGCGAAGAGCGCGGCCTCGTCGCCGCCGGTGCCGGCCCGGATTTCGACGATGGCGTCGCGGTCGTCGTGCGGATCGCGGGGCAGGAGCAGGTCGTGCAGCTCCTCCTCGAGTGCCTTCACCTCGGCGGCGAGGCGTCGCGACCTCGCCCCGCGCCAGCGACGAAAGCTCGGGATCGGCCTCGTGTGCCATCTCCCGAGCCTCGGTCAGCTCTTCTTCGAGCCGGCGCAGTCGCTCGGCGGCCCGGACGATCGGCGCCAGCCGGGTGTGCTCGCGCCCCAGCGACTTGCGAGCTTGGCGGGGTCCTTGGCCGTCGAGGGGTCGGCCAGCGCGCGCCCGACCTCCTCCGCCCGGGCGAGCGCCTGGCGGAGTCGGGCCTCCACGCGCTCAGCTCTGCGGTGCTTCCGCGGCCGGCTTCTCGCCCTGGTACTTGCGCCGGAAGCGATCCACCCGGCCGGCGGTGTCCATCAGGCGCTGCTTGCCCGTGAAGTACGGGTGGCAGAGGGCGCAGACCTCGACGTGCACGCTGGCCGACGTGGAACGGGTCTCGAACCGGTTCCCGCAGGCGCACTGCACGGTGATCTTGTGATACTTCGGATGAATGTCGGCCTTCACGGTCGGACTCCTGATATTGGGGCGAATTCCCGCTCCGCCCCTTGGGCGGAAAGCCTTTCAATCTAACCGGTTACGCCACTGCTGCGGCAACTCCCGGCCGCGGCCGGGACCGGCCATCCCGGTCGGCCCGGAGCCGGCAAATTGACACCTTCCGACGGCGCAAGTATCGTGAATATCGTCACTTCCACCCCTTTCGAGGCCCACCCTGACCCTCGCCCCCATTGGCGGTCCTCCGCCGGGTCCCGCTGTTCGCCGGACTCCCCGAAGCCGACCTGGCCGCGTCTGGCTGACCTCTGCCGGGAGCGCGAGTACCCCAAGGGCAGCGTCATCCTCTTCGAGGCCGACCAGGGGGACACCCTCTACCTGGTCGGCGCGGGCCAGGTCAAGGTGGTCCTGATCGGCGAGGACGGACGCGAGGTCGTCCTCTCCGTCCTGGGCGAAGGCGCCTTCTTCGGCGAGATGGCCCTGCTCGACGACGAGCCGCGCTCGGCCCACGTGATCGCGCTGGACGACTCGCGCCTGCTGCTGCTCCGGCGCGAGGACTTCCGCAATCGCCTCCGGGCTTCACCCGAACTGGCGATCACCCTGCTCCGCGAGCTCTCACGCCGCCTGCGCCGCGCGGACGACCGGATCGGAAGCCTGGTCCTGCTGGACGTGAGCGGCCGGGTGGCCGACCTGCTGCTCCAGTCGGCCGCCGAGGAAGAGGGGGACCTCATCACCCGCCGCCTCACCCATCACCTCATCGGCCAGATGATCGGCGCCAGCCGCGAGACGGTCTCCCGCACCATGCGGGATTTCGTGGAACGCGGCCTCATCGGCGTCAAGGGCCGCCAGATCACGATTCTCGACCGGCCCGCGCTGGAAGCCGCCGCGCGGCGCACGTGACCGGAGTCACCCTCCACGGGTGACCCCAGGTGCGGCCCCCGGGGCGGGCCGCCGCACATATTGCCAAACGGGCCTGGAGCAAGGACTTCGTGAGCTACCGCGCCACATTCTGGGGGACCCGCGGCTCGATTCCGACGCCGGGTGCGGCCACCGTGCGCTACGGGGGCAACACTTCGTGCGTCTCGATCGCCGGGCGCGGCGACCAGCTGGTGATTCTCGACGCGGGGAGCGGAATCCGGGCCCTGGGTCAGGCGCTCACCAGGGAAGTGGCGGCGAGCGCGAGCCTCGACATCCTGCTCACGCACACCCATTGGGATCACATCCAGGGGCTGCCCTTCTTTCAGCCGCTGTACGCGAGCGGCAATTCGGTCCGGATCTACGGTGCGGCCCAGGCCGGACGCCCGCTCGAGGAGATTCTCGATCGGCAGATGGACCCGGTCGTCTTTCCGGTGCCGATGAAGGCGCTGTCGGCGGACCTCTCCATCAGCGAGGTGGGGGCGGGCCGCTTCGAGATCGACGGGTTCTTCGTCGAGGCGTACCGGCTGCGGCATCCGGGTACCACGCTGGCATTCAAGCTGGTGCCGGTGAACGGGGGGCGTGCCATCGCCTACGTCACCGACAACGAGCTGGGGCCGGGCGGAAGCTACGACGTGCCCCCGGGATGGCGTGCAAGGGCTGGTGGCGTTCCTGGGCGGGGTGCATACTCTGATCCACGACGCCATGTACACCGAGGCCCAGATCGAGCAGCGGGCCGGGTGGGGGCACTCCACCCCGCAGCAGGCCATCGATCTCGCCGCGGCGAGCGAGGTGGCGCACCTCTTGCTGTTTCATCACGAGCCGGAACACGGCGACGAGGAGCTCGACCGCCTCGTGGCCGACGCTCGCGGGTACGGGGCCCGGCGGTTCCCACGGCTCAAGGTGGATGCCGCCGCTGAAGGACTGACGCTCAACCTCTGAGGAGGATGATCCATATGCGCTGGCGCCTATCTCTGGACCACCGGTGCGGCCCTGGCCGTCCTCGCGACGGCGGCGGCGGCGCAGGACACCCGGCCGGGCATCGCGGTGCTGCCGTTCGACAACGGCGGCTCCTACGGCCAGGACAAGGAGAACTTCGAGGCGCTGCAACTCGGCATCCCCGCGATGCTGATCAGCGAGCTGAGCACAGAATCCCGGCGGCCCGCCTGGTGGACCGTCGCGACATCAACCAGCTGCTCAGCGAGCAGAACCTGGCCACCGCCGGGCGCGTCGACGCCGCGACCGCCGCGAAGATCGGCAAGCTGGTCGGCGCCCGGTACATGATCCTGGGCAGCTTCGTGGACTTCTACGGCGACTTCCGGGTCGACGCCCGGATCGTCGACGTGGAGACCAGCGAGATCCTCAAGGTGGTCTCCAGCCGCAAGGACCGGAACAAGCTGTTCGACATCATCCAGACCGTCGCGGTCCAGATCATGACCGACGTCAAGCTGCCGCCCCTGACGGGGGCGCAGACGAGCGCCACCAAGCGCGACATCCCGACCGACGCGCTGACCTACTACAGCCGCGCCCTCCTCTACCAGGATCGCGGCGAAAACGCCAAGGCGGCGGAATACTTCCGCAAGGCCCTCGTGGCGTTCCCCGGCTACACCGAGGCCGACGAAGGGCTGAAGAAGGTGTCGCCGGCCTGAGGTGCGACGGCACCTCGCCGCCCTTGGGCGACGGACGGCGCGCTGGCTCGCCCGGGTGGGTGCGCTGGCGCGCTTCGTCTATCTCGGCATCGGCTCCGACTCCTTCGGAGACGGCCTCTTGCACATCTTCTCGCCGCGAGACAACATCGGCCTGATGATGGACTACTGCCTCGATCAGCTCGGGAGGAAGCCCGGCCGGTGAAGCTCCTCCTCCTGCACTCCCCCGGGTGGAACCCGGCCGCGATCGCCGACGCGCTGGCAGCGGACCAGGTCGAGCGCCGCGCCCTCGGCTCCGGGGACGAGTTCCGCGACGACGGCCGCCCCACCGTCCTCCTGCTCGCGCCAGCCGATCGTTCCGCCTTCACCGGCAGCCGCCTGGAGCGGCTCTTCGAGGCGGGCGCCGCCGTCGTGGCCCTCGGCGCTGCGGGCGAGGGGGATGTTCCGGATACTCTGCCTGCCGAGCGGCTGGCGGCCTTTCTCCCGGCGCCCGCCGGCCCCAGCCTCCTGCTGCTGACGCTGCGTGCCGCCTTCCGTGCCTCGGCCGCCCGGCGCGAGGCGCTCCTGGCCCGCGACGAGTCGGCCGCGCGGATGCGCGAGTTGACCGAGCTGAGCGACATCGGGATGCGGCTCACCACCGAGAAGCACTACGACGCCCTGCTCGAACTCATCCTGGACCAGGCCCGGCGCATCACGCACGCCGACGCCGGCAGCCTCTACATCGTGGAGACCGACGAGCAGGGCGGCCGACAGCTGCGGTTCAAGCTGAGCCAGAACCAGAGCCGGCCCGACATTCCGTTCGTCGAATTCACGATTCCGATCGACCACGCGTCGCTGGCGGGCTACGCCGCCACCGAGGGCGAGCCCCTGGTCATCGACGACGTCTACATGCTGCCCGGCGACGTCGCCTACTCGTTCAACCGGTCGTTCGACGAGCGGTACGGCTACCGCACCAAGTCGATGCTCGTCATCCCGATGCAGAATCACCAGGGCGACGTAATCGGCGTGCTGCAGCTGATCAACCGCAAGCGCGACCCCGCCACCATCCTCGACGATCCGGCGCAGACCACCCGCCAGGTCGTCGCCTTCAGCCCGCACACGGTGAAGCTGGTCAAGTCGCTGGCGGGGCAGGCGGCCGTCTCGGTCGAGAACAGCCAGCTCTACGAATCCATCGAGCGGCTGTTCGAGGGCTTCGTCCGCGCGGCGGTGACGGCCATCGAGCAGCGCGACCCAACCACGTCGGGCCATTCCGAGCGGGTGGCCACGATGTCGGTCGGCCTGGCCCAGACGGTGGACCGGGCCCGCGACGGGGCCTACGCGGTGGTCCGGTTCTCGCCCGAGCAGGTGCGGGAGCTCCGCTACGCCAGCCTGCTGCACGATTTCGGCAAGGTCGGCGTCCGGGAGCAGGTCCTGGTCAAGGCCAACAAGCTCTATCCCGCCGACCTCGAGTTGATCCGGGACCGCCACGACTTCATCCTGCGCAGCGCCCAGCACCGGTTCGAGCGGGCCCGGGCGGATTTCCTCGCCGCCCACGGCCCGGGGCGGGATTACCAGCGCCACCTCGCCGAGCTGAGCGTCGAGCTGGCGGAGGAGGAGACACGGTTGCAGCGCTTCCTCCAGGTGGTCGAGGAGCTCCAACCGGCCCTCCATCCTGGCCGAGGGCACCTTCGAGGCGCTGCGCGAGTTCGCGGACCGGCGGTACCAGACCATGGCGGGCGAGGAGCGGCCGTACCTCACCCCGGACGAGGTGCGCTTCCTGAGCATCCGGAAGGGGAGCCTCGACGAGGGGGAACGCCTCGAAATCGAGAGCCACGTGACCCACACGTTCGGGTTCCTGCGCAGGATTCCCTGGACCCGCGAGCTGAGCCAGATCCCCATCATCGCGCACGGGCACCACGAGAAGCTCGACGGGAGCGGGTACCCGAGGAAGATCCGGGCCGGGGAGATCCCGGTGCAGACCCGGATCATGACAATCTCCGATATTTACGATGCCCTCACCGCGCAGGACCGCCCCTACAAGCGCGCCCTGCCGGCCTCCCGGGCGCTGGACATTCTGACCGAGGAGGTGAAGGCGGGGATGCTCGATGCCGAGCTGTTCCGGCTGTTCGTGGAGGGAAAGGTCTACGAGCAGCAGCGGGCGTAACCGTTTCCGCGGGATGCAGCGCAGCTTCGGCCGCACCTTCGACCAGCTGGAGGGGTAACTGGCGAAGGGGCAACGCAAACATCGATGACTGGCTCGGCGTGAGACCGGTCACCTGCTGCGCGGGCGGCGTGGCGACTATGAGCAATGCGCCACCGTCTCTATTTCCACCTGGTCTGGACTACCCGTGGCCGGGAGCCGTTGATCGACGCCAGACTCGCGTCGTTCCTCGAACGATTCATCCCGCCCGTCTGCCGGCAGGAATCGGCAACCCTCCTCGCCTTCGGAATAGTCTCCACCCATGTGCACCTTCTCGTTCGACTTCACCCCAGGGCATCGATCGCGCACCTGGTTCAGCGCCTGAAGGGTGGAAGCGGCTGCGTTGCGAATCGGGAGGGGCATGCCCGGCGAGCCGTTCCGTTGCGTTGGGCGAAAGGGTACACGATTGAAACCGTGGGGTGGCGCGCGGTGGATCGCATCAGGGTGTACCTGCAACAGCAGGCGGTTCACCATCCGAATGAGGCGATTTCCGGCTGGCGGCCGACGCCGGGACCGAACGAGCTCGCGGCTGAAGCCGCGGCTCGGCAGGCGATCCCTGAAGGGACGGGATAGCCTGGTAAGCCCCCGTCCCTTGAGGGACAGAGGTCGAGCCGCGACCGGAGGGAGTCCTTTAGGGCGGGTTCACCCGCGGGTCCACCACCAGAAGCGCGAACGCCCTACGCCATCGGCACCAGCTCGGCCGCGCGCACCGGCCGGAGGAGCGCGAGCCCCAGCAGCCCGCCGCTGACCACCAGGATCAGCACCGCCACCCAGTCGCCCCAACGGACATAGAGCGGAATTACATCGCTGGTTTCGAGGCGCGTGACCACGACGGTCCGGCTCTCGAGCCTGGTCTGAGCGCTCGGAATGCCCAGCGGGCTCACCACCTCCGAGATGCCGGAGTTGGCGGCGCGGGCAATGCCGGCCCGGGTCTCGATGGCGCGCATCACGAGGTGGGCGGCGTGCTGGCTCGGTGCGGTAGTCTCCCCGTACCAGGCGTCGTTGGTGATGTTGACCAGGATGTCCGCACCGCTCTTCCGGTAGTTCCGCGACAGGTCCTCGAACGCCGACTCGAAGCAGATCACCACTCCCGCGCGCCCCACCGGCGTGGGGTACAGCGGGCGGGTCTGTCCCCGGCCGAAGGCGCCGAAGAATCTCAGCCCCGAGAGCCAGGAGGGCGGAATGAACGGCACCCGTTCCACAACGGGGACCAGGTAGTACTTGGCATAGACGGGATACGGCTGCCAGGCCCCGGTCGAATCGAAGTAGAAGGCGGCGTTGTAGTAGGTGCCTCGCTGGCCTGCCCCGTCGGCGACGACGTAGTTGAGGCCCCCCGACGATGATGGGAGTCCGGGTGCGGCCGATCAGTTCGCTGATCGCCTGGGCATACTCGGGACGGAACTGGAAGGGGGCGGGCACCGCCGCCTCGGGCCAGATGACGAGATCAGGCCGGGCGATCGCGACGGCACTGTCGGTCTGGGCCAGCATGCCGCCCACGATCCGGGCGCTCTCGCTCTCCACCCACTTCTCACGGAAGCCGATGTTGGGCTGGATCAGCGCGACCGTCCCCGCCGTGCGCACCGGGAGGGTCCGCATGCGCCAGGCGCCGTAGCCCCACGCCAGCGCCACCGATGCTGCCACACCGGCCACCAGCGGCCAGCGGCGGCGCGGCGAAAGAAGTGCGAGCGCGAGCGCGGCGTTGCAGGCGGCCAGCCAGACGCCGACCCCTCGCGCCCCGGCGATGTCGGCCCATTGGACCAGGACCGGGTGCCCGGTCAGTGAGAAACCCAGGCCCAGCCAGGGGAACTGGACGTCGGGGAAATGGCCGATGATCCATTCCTGCGTGGTCCAGAACGCGGCAACGACCAGCCACCGGGGGGCGGCGGGCACCCGGCGCCACACCAGCACGATGGCCATGCCTTGGGCCGCGGTGTACCAGCCGACGATCACGACAGTAGCCACATACCCCAGCGCCGACAGCGGTGTGAAGTGCCAGAGCGCCGCCACCAGCCAGTAGATCAGCAGGGCCTCGGCGGCGAGCCCTGCACGAAACCCGACGCGCGCCGCCTGCCGGACCGGATCGGGGCCGGCCGCGGCGTCGGCGAAGAGCACGACCAGTGGAACCAGACAGAGAAACGACGGGAACAGCAGGTTGAACGGCGGATAGGCCAGAAAGGTCAGGATTGCGATAGGCGGCAATCAGCCCCCACTCCCGGCGGCCGGCAGCGGTCACAGCGTGACGTCTCTGCCGTCGGCGGCGGAGCGATAGATGGCGTCCATCACACGAAGGAGCGTGACCTGCTCCTGCAGGACCGTGGGCTTGGCGGTTCCCTCGATCGCGGCGAGGAAGTGCGCCCACTGCGCCCGGGTGGCGGAGACGAACGGATTCTCGCGCCCCACCGAGCCGGTCGGTGCCATGTTGGTCGGGCACGCCGTTGAGTTCCTTCCAGACATGCAGCGGATTGATGCCGGCGGTGCCCTTGGTGCCACGGATGCCGACGCCGAACCGCTCCCCTTCACCGATGTGGTGCCAGGTCACGTCCACGAAGAACGAGACGCCCCCCTCGCAAACGACGAAGGCGCTGCCCGAGGGCTCGATGCCCTTGGTCCCCGCCGGCAGGTCGAGGCTGGCCGAGACGCGGACCGGAGTCGGGCTGTTGGCCAGCCAGAAGGCGAGGTCGAGCACGGCATAGCCGAGGTCGAGCATGGCGCCGCCGCCGGCCTCCTCGCGGCGGAGCCGCCAGCCGAGCTGGGCCCGGCCCGGCCTGAAGGTGTGCCAGCTGCCGCGGACGCTGGTGATGCTGCCCAGCTCCCCGCTCTGGACGAAGCTCCGCACGATCTGGACGTCGGGCCGGTAGCGGTGGGCGGCGGACGCCATGAGCACGCGATCCCGCTTCTCCGCGGCCTTGATGATCTTGAGCGCGGTGGCGGCGGTGGGCGCCAGCGGTCGCTCGACCATGACGTTGAGGCCGGCCGAGAGCGCGGCGATCGCGTGGGATTCGTGGAGGTGGTTCGGGGTGCAGATCAGGACCGCGTCGACCTCGCCGAGGCCGAGCATCTCTTCGATGTCGTTGACCGCGACCGGGATCTCGTAGCGATCGGCCAGCGCCCGCGCCTTGGGCAGGTCGTTGTCGCAGATCACGGTGACCTGGACACCCTTGAACTTGCGCAGGACAGGCAGGTGGGCCACCTGGGTGACCGCTCCGGCACCGACGATTCCGATGCGCATTGGATCAGGCATGCTGCCTCCCGGCCTCAGTACAGCCGCTGAATGTCCGTCCCCGAGAAATAGGCGCGCGAGGATGGCCTGGTAGTCCTGGCCCGCGCGGGCCCGCCCCACCGCTCCCCACTGGCAGAATCCGACCCCGTGCCCCGCTCCCCTGCCGTCCGCCACCAGGCGTTCGACCTGCCCGCCGACCGGGTCTCGGTCAGGGTGAACCCGCTGCTCCGCAGCACCTGCTCGGGCGTGGGGCGCAGGGTGAGCCTGATGTCCGGCCCCGAAACGGCCACGACCCTGTTGCCGAGGTTGATCTCGACCCGCCCCGCCCGATCGGAAACAGTCCGCGAAGTGACCCGGACATCGACCACCCGGGAAACTTCCGCGGATGAGACGCCCGTGGTGGCCGGCAGCGTCCGCCGGAGAATGTCCCGCAGCGATTCGCCGGTCCACTCCTCGTGCCACCGGAAGCGGGGCGAGATCCGGCAGTAGGCCTGGCCATCCAGGTCCACATCCTCGATCGAGCGGAGGTAGGGCCGGTCGGCGCCGGCATAGACCTCGGTGCCCTCGGCGGTCCGGCCGCCGCACGTCGAGCTGAAGAAGGCGTCGATGAGGCCGCCCTGCCAGGTCAGCACCTGCCCCGTGGTGCCCCGCACCGCCCACCAGGCCAGCGGGGTCTCGGTGGTGGCCCCTCCATACACCTGGTCGGCGACGCTGGCGTTGAGATCGAATCCGTCCGCGCGGCGCTTCCCCCGGTTCTTGAGTGCGAAGGTCCGCGAAATCACCGCCTGGGCCCTGAGCGCCTCGATGTCGCTCGAGTCGCGCCGCCCCATCTCCGCGGAGATGACGCCGGCCAGGTAACTCTCGATTCCCAGCTGGTTGATCACGGTCAGCCCGCGGGCGTCCCGGCGGAGCATGCATCCGGCCGCGGTACTGCCGGGTACCGAAGGTCAGCGTCGTGGCGGGGCTGGTCGGCGCCAGGCGGAATTCCGACCTCCGCTCCGAACGCCAGCCGTCGGGCGAAACCAGCGTCAACCCCGACCCTTCCGGCACGACGGCCCAGGCCTGCGAGGCGGGGAGCCCTGGCACCAGTGTTCCCATCGTGTCGGTGATGGTGATCGCCGCCTCGGACGAGATCGTCAGGCTGGTCGCCCCCACGATCAGGCCGATGGCGATCTCGGGTTCGATCCCGCCCGCCGGTTCGGGTGCAGGCGGCGGCACCTCGGGAACCGGAGCGGCCGGAGGCGCGGCCTCGGGAGCGGCGACGGCCGGCTGGCCTTCCGGCTGGGGCGCGACCTCCGGAGGCTTCGCGCGGCCGCAGGTCAGGAGGGCGGCGGCACCGACCGTGATCAGCCACCGGGGAAAGGGCGCAGGGTCCGCACTCCGTCAGCCGCGGTAGTTGCCGAACTTGAGCTCGATCCCGAAGTCCTCGCCCCGGAGGAATGCCGATCACGGCCTGCAGCTCGTCGCGCGAAGGGGCGGTGACCCGGATTTCCTCGCCCTGGATCGCGGCCTGCACCTTCTTGAAGCCCTTGTCCTTGATCGCCTTGACGATCTTCTTCGCGGTGTCGCTCGGCGATGCCCTGGGTCAGCCCCACCGTGCGGCGGATCGAGTCTGGCCGAGCCGACGACCGGATCGCCGATGACGAGGTTGCGCGACCGGAACCCCGCGCTTGACCAGCTTGCCGCGCAGGACGTCGAGCAGGGCGTCCATCCGGAACTCGTCGTCGGCGTGCAGCCGGATCTCGGCCTTGTCCCGGTCGAACTCGATCCCGCACTGGGTGCCCTTGAAGTCGTAGCGCTGGCCGATCTCCTTCAGCGCCTGGTTGACGGCGTTGTCGACTTCCTGGAGGTCGGCGCCGGTGGAGATGTCGAAGGAAGGATTGCTGGCCATGGGTGACCGTCGGGACCATTGAGGAGGGAGTCGGCCGAAAGCTACCGGGTCGGGACTGGGGGAAAAGGCGGACGACGGCCGGTGTCCCGGGGTCACGGGCAGCACCACTTGACGGGTCAGGGGCGCTTCCCTAGCTTGGGATTCACGACGGCGGTGGATTTATTGGCCACTTGCTCCCGCCTGTCCCAAGTCCTGCGGCTTGGAGACGAACCAAAGAGCTAAAGCGCCGGCAGGTCGTCACCCCCCGCGCGCACCAGGCCCCGGGGGGCTTTGATTTCAGGACGGCAGACGGCGAGGTCGAGGATGGTCGGTCATTCGATGTGTATTCGAATCGCGGCGTGCTGTCGGCCCTGCCGGGGTCGGCTGCGATCTCGATGTACGCGGATGCCCGGGTAGCCATTCGACCCGCCCCCGTTCACGACGATCCAGCCCGGCCCTCGTTCCGGAGTGCCGGGCTCTTGTTTTTCCGGCACCCGACCGCCGTCACCGATGACCTGCAAGGAGGAGCACCATGTCGTACAGCCTGATACCCTCGCCATCCACGCCGGACAGTCCCCCGACCCGGCCACCAACGCGCGCGCCGTGCCGATCTACGCCACGACAAGCTACGTGTTCAACAACACCGAGCACGCCGCCAATCTCTTCGGCCTGCGCGAATTCGGAAACATCTACACCCGGATCATGAACCCGACCAGCGACGTCTTCGAGAAGCGGATCGCCGAGCTCGAGGGCGGCGTCGCGGCGCTGGCGGTGGCCAGCGGGCAGGCCGCCGAGACGCTCACGGTCCTCAACCTGGCCCGGGCCGGCGACAACCTGGTCAGCTCGCAGACGCTCTACGGCGGGACCTACAACCTCTTCGCCTACTCGCTGCCCAAGTGGGGCATCACCACGAAGTTCGTGGACATCCACAACCTCGACCAGGTCCGGAAGGCCATCGACGACGGCACCCGCCTCCTGTACGTCGAGACCATCGGCAATCCGCGCCTCGACGTGCCGGACTTCGAGGCGCTGGCCGAGATCGCCCACGCCGCCGGGATCCCGCTGGTGGTGGACAACACCTTCGGCGCCGCCACCCTGTCCCGCCCGATCCAGCACGGCGCCGACATCGTGGTGCACTCGGCGACCAAGTGGATCGGCGGCCACGGCACGGCGATCGGCGGCGTCGTGGTGGATGCCGGCAAGTTCGACTGGGCCAGCCCCACCGCGCGGCGCCGGTTCCCGGAATTCACCGCGCCCGACCCGAGCTACCACGGCCTGGTCTACACCGAGGCGTTCGGCCCCGCGGCGTTCATCATCAAGCTCCGGGTCCAGCTGCTGCGCGACCTGGGCCCCGCCCTCTCGCCGTTCAACTCCTTCCTCTTCCTGCAGGGGCTGGAGACGCTGCCGCTCCGGATCCGGCGGCATTCCGAGAACGCGCTGGCGGTGGCGCAGTGGCTGGCCAAGGACTCCCGGGTGAAGTGGGTCTCCTATCCGGGCCTCGAATCCCACCCGGAGTACCGCAACGCCGCCAAGTACCTCAAGGGCGGGTTCGGCGGGGTGCTGACCTTCGGGATCAAGGGCGGCAAGGAGGCCGCCAAGGCGCTGATCGACCGGGTCAAGCTCTTCTCGCTGCTGGCCAACGTGGGTGACGCCAAGTCGCTGATCATTCACCCGGCGTCCACCACGCACGAGCAGCTCACCCCCGAGCAGCAGGTGGCCACCGGCACGACGCCGGACCTGATCCGGCTCTCGGTGGGCCTCGAGGATGCGCGCGATCTCATCGACGACCTCGATCAGGCACTGGGTGGGGCTCCCGAGACGGCGGCCGCGACCGCCGCCACAGGGACCAAGGCCGCCCGGTGACGGCCGTTTCCTCGCTCGCAGCAGTGACCGCGGACTTCGACCTCGGCGACTTCACCACCGCCGGGGGCGAGGTCCTTCCCGACGCGCGCCTCAGGTACCGGGTCTACGGCGACCCGGCCCTGGGGCGCACGCGGGGCTGGACGCTGGTCTTTCATGCCCTCACCGGCAGCCACGAAGTGGACCGCTGGTGGGGGCCGCTCTTTGAACCCGGCGGGCCGCTCGACCCGTCGCACCGGCCGGTCGTGGCGGCCAACCTGCTGGGCAGTTGTTACGGCTCGACCGGGCCCTCCCCCGGGACCTGGAATCCCGCACTTCCCTTCCCCCTCCTCACCACCGCAGACCTGGCCCGGGCCCACGTCCCGCTCCTCGCCCACCTCGGCGTGGAGCGGGTGGCCCTCGCCACGGGGGGGTCGCTGGGCGGCATGGTGGCGCTCCAGTGGGCCCGCGAGACGCCGGTGCCCACCGATCGCGTGGTCGTCTTCGCGGCGCCGGCCGCGACCTCGGCGCAGTCCATCGCCTGGAACGCGACGCAGCGGCATGGCCATCGAGGCCGACCCGGCCTGGAACGATGGACGCTATGCGGCGGGCGAGGGCCCGACCGCGGGCCTCGCCGCAGCACGCGCCATCGCGATGATCACCTACCGCTCGGGCGCGGAGTTCGACCAGCGATTCGGACGCCGCAGACGGCGGGCGCACCCGGTTCGAGATCGACAACTACCTCCGCTACCAGGGCGAGAAGCTGGTGGCGCGGTTCGACGCGGCGAGCTACGTCGCGCTCACCCACATCATGGACAGCCACACCGTCGGCGATCACCACGCGGCGGCCCGGGCCACGGCGGCGAGGGTCGGCGAGATCGTCGGTGTCGGGATCGACACCGACATCCTCTACTATCCGGCGGAAGTGAAGGAGTGGGTCGAAGCCTACCGGGCGGCGGGTACCAGGGCCCGGTACGTCGAGATCGCGTCCCTCTGCGGACACGACGCCTTCCTGATCGAGTGGGACCAGGTCGTGGCGATCCTGCGGGATGAGGCGGGGGAGGACTAGCTCAGGAAGCTCTCGAGCGCGCGCGACCGGCTGACGTGCCGGAGCCGGGTCAGCGCCTTCTCCTTGATCTGGCGGACCCGCTCCCGGGTGATGCCGAGCAGGCTGCCGATTTCCTCGAGGGTCATCGGCTCCGGGCTGTCGAGCCCGAAGTAGAGCCGGAGGATCTTGGCCTCCCGCTCCTTGAGCGTCGAGAGCACCTCCTCGATGGACTCGGTGAGCGCGTGCTCGAAGGTCTCGGCGTCGGGCGCCGGGTTCTGGGTGTCGGGGAGGTAGTCGAGCAGCCGGTTGTCCTCGCCCGGCGTGAGCGGCGCGTCGAGCGAGAGGTGGTTCTGCGAGATGGAGAGGGTCTTCTGCACCTCCTCCATCGTGATGTCCATTCCCTCGGCGATTTCCGACGGCGTCGGCTCGCGCCCCAGCTCCTGGAGCAGGGCGCGAGCGACCGCTTGCCGATCCGGTGCAGCGTGCCCGCCCGGTTGAGCGGCACCCGCACGATCCGGCTCTGCTCGGCCAGCGCCTGGAGGATGGCCTGGCGGATCCACCAGACGGCGTAGGAGATGAACTTGATGCCCTTGGTCTCGTCGAACTTGTGGGCCGCGCGGATCAGGCCGAGGTTGCCCTCGTTGATCAGGTCGGCGAGGGAGACGCCCTGGTTCTGGTACTTCTTGGCGACCGAGACGACGAAGCGGAGATTGCTGCGGACCAGCTTGTCGAGCGCCTCCGCATCGCCCGCCCGGATGCGCTGGGCCAGGGTGACCTCCTCCTCCTGCGGGATCAGCGGGTACTTGCTGATCTCGCGGAGGTACTGGTCGAGCGAGCCCTCGTCCGACGACGGACCGCGCTTGCCGGCGCCGACGTGCATGGGGCGCATCAGACGCGACCTCGCGGTGGGATGCCGCTGACGGGCATTGCTGTCCGAACCTTACCCACGGGTTCCCCGGGGCGCAACGGGCGGTGATCGCGCCGGCGACCGCCGATCACTCGTAGTTGTCGATCTGCGCCCGCTGCAGCGTCCCGGAGTAGTCCACGTAGCCCACCTTGGTCTCGGAGAAGAACTCGTAGACCTCCCAGCCGCCCTCGCGGTGGCCGTTGCCGGTCTGCTTCACGCCGCCGAACGGCAGGTGCGCCTCGGCGCCGATGGTCGGGCGCGTTGACGTAGGTGATGCCGTTGTCGAGTTCCTGCAGCGCGCGGAAGGCGGGGTTGACGTCGCGGGTGTAGAGCGAGCTCGAGAGCCCGTACCGCACCCCGTTGTTGACCGTGATCGCCTCGTCGAGCGAGCCGACCCGGATGACGCTCAGCACCGGGCCGAAGATCTCCTCCTGCGCCAGCCGCGATCGCCGGCGTGCACGCCGGCGAAGATGGTCGGCTGGTAGAACCAGCCGTGCGCGAGCCGCGCCCCGGCGGCCGCGCCGCCGCCGGTCACCAGCTCGGCGCCCTCCTCCTGCCCGATCTCGACGTACGCTCGACCTTCTCGCGCGCCGCCTCGTGGATCAGCGGGCCGACGTCGGTCGTCCGGCTTGCGGCCGTCGCCCAGCCGGAGCTTCCGCGCGCGCGTCGGCCAGCTCGCGCGAGGAACCGGTCGTGGATCTTCCGGTGCAGGATCAGCCGGCTGGTGGCGGTGCAGCGCTGGCCGGTGGTGCCGAACGCGCCCCAGAGCACGCCGTCGAGCGCCAGGTCGAGGTCGGCGTCGTCCATCACGATCATGGCGTTCTTGCCGCCCATCTCGAGCGAGAGCCGCTTGTGCATCCGGCCGCAGGTCTGCGCCGATCGAGCGACCCGGTCGCCGTCGAGCCGGTGAAGGAGATGAGCGGCACGTCGGGATGCTCGACCAGCGCCTTGCCGACCACTTCGCCCCGGCCGTGCACCAGCTGGATCACCTCGGGCGGCAGCCCCGCCTCGAGCAGGCCAGCTCGACCAGGCGGGTGCGCGGTGTGGGGCACGTCCTCGGACGGCTTGAGGATCACGGCGTTCCCGCAGACCAGCGCGGGGAACATCTTCCAGGTCGGGATGGCCAGCGGGAAGTTGAACGGGGTGATGAGCCCCGCCACGCCGATCGGCCGGCGGAAGCTCATCGCCCACTTGTCGGCGCAGCTCCGACGGCACCGTGTGCCCGAAGAGCCGGCGCCCCTCGGAGGCGGCGTAGTAGGCGGTGTCGATCCCCTCCTGGACGTCGCCCCGGGTCTCGGCCAGCACCTTGCCCATCTCGCGCGTCATCGCGTCGGCCAGCGATTCCTTCGTCCCGGGCGAGCAGGTCGCCGAGCGCGCCGGAGCACGTCGCCGCGGGCCGGCGCCGGCACCCGCGTCCAGAGCTCGAAGCCGCGCGCGGCGCTCGACCACCGCGCTCGGCGACGTCGCGGCGCCCGAATCGGGGAAGCGGCCGATCAGGTCGCGCGTGTCGGCGGGATTGCGATTGTCGAAGTACTGTCCCGAGGCGGGGGCGACCCACTGGCCGCCGATGAAGTTCCGAAAGGTCTTCGCCATCAGCTTGCCGGAGGGTCAGGAGGCACCGACCAGTGATGCCGCGATATGACGGAGCGTAGCCGATCCGCGGGGCAGGACCTGCGCCGGCGGCGCAGCGACCAGGCCCCAGAGGGTGACCAGCAGCGCAGATCGTGTGGGCCAGCCCCAGCCGGCGCTGCCAGCTGGTGACACCGCTCCAGAGCCCCGCCGCGATGACCGCCGCCGACCGCGCCGAGGTAGAGGAAGAGGTTCGACGCCGCAGTCGTGCGCGTAGGGCCACTGCGTCATGGCCGCCGGCGACCAGGACCGCCAGCAGCACCCGGAGCCAGGTGAAGAACGCGCGCCTTGCGGCCCACCGCGGTGACCGGCGCCGCCGGCCGGCCGCGCCGGCGCGCGGCGCCCCGCCCCCGCCCTGGGCCGGCGGCGGGGCCGGCGCCTTCGCCATGACCTTGTCGATCGCGGCGAGTTCCTTGTCCCAGTCCCGCGGCTGCTCGCTCACACCGACTCCCGGCTCAGGCCGTACCGCTCGATCTTCTTGTACAGGTTGGACCGCGGCATCTCCAGCGCGCGCGCCGTCTCGGCCACGTTCCAGTCGTGCTCCCGGAGCTTGGCCACGAGGAAGGCCCGCTCCGCGTCCTCCTTGAAGGCCGCGAAGGTGCCCGGCTCGGCGCCGCCGACCGCCGCACGGCGTCTCCTCGGACGGCGTAGCCCACCGCCGTTGCCGGCGGACGGCTCGATGTCCGCGGCGGTGATCGTCTTGCCCGCGGCCAGGATCAGCAGCCGCTCGACGGTGTTGCGCAGCTCGCGGACGTTGCCCGGCCACGGCAGCCCCTGCAGCCGCTCGAGCGCCGCCGCGCTCGAACGGCCGGTTCGGCACGCCGGCGCGTTTCCGCCAGCCGCTCGGCGAAGTAGCGCCACCAGGTCCGGAATGTCCTCGCGCCGCTCCCGCAGCGGCGGCACGTGGATCGGCACCACGTTCAGCCGGTAGAAGAGATCCTCCCGGAACCGGCCCGCGGCGATCTCCTCCTCCAGCGCCTTGTTGGTGGCGGCGATCACCCGCACGTCCACCTGGATCGCCTTGCTGCCGCCGACCCGCGTGATGATCGCCCTCCTGGAGCGCGCGCAGCACCTTGGCCTGCGCCGCCAGGGACATGTCGCCGATCTCGTCGAGGAAGAGCGTGCCGCCGTCGGCCTGCTCGAACTTGCCGGTCCGGTCGCGCGACCGCGCCGGTGAACGAGCCCTTCATGTGCCCGAACAGCTCGCTCTCGATCAGCTCGGACGGGATCGCGGCGCAGTTGACCTCGACGAACGCCGCCGCCGTGGCGCGGGCGAGCGCTGGTGGAGCGCCCGGGCCACCAGCTCCTTGCCGGTGCCGTTCTCGCCGGTGATCAGCACCCGGGCGGTCGGTCGGGCCCACCCGCTCGATCAGCTCGCAGCACCTCCCGGAGCGCCTGGCTCCGCCCCGCCATCCCGTAGCGGCGTGTCGGCCACCGCGCGGAGCCGCTCGTTCTCCGCGGTCGAGCTGGCGCTGCGCCAGCGCGTTCCGCAGCGTGATCAGCAGGCGGTCGGTGTCGAGCGGCTTCTCCAGGAAGTCGAAGGCGCCGCGCTGGGTCGCCTCCACCGCCGTGGCGATGGTGCCGTGCCCCGAGATCATCACCACGAGCGTCGCCGGGTCCTGCTCCCGCAGGCGGGTGAGCGTCTCGAGGCCGTCGATGCCCGGCCATCTTCACGTCGAGCAGCACCAGGTGCGGGTGAAAGGACTGGTAGGCGAGCAGTCCGTCCTGGCCCGGAGGGCGCGACTCGCACCGTGTAGCCCTCGTACTCGAGGACCTGCCGGAGGGCCTCGCGGATGCCGGATTCGTCGTCGATGACGAGGATGCGGTGGGTCATTGGGCGGGCGGAGCGGCCGGTCGGTCGCAGAGGGGCAGAGGGGCTGAGGGGCAGCCGCTCGGATGCGCCCAAGATCGGAAGCTCGGACAACAGTCCGCCCGGCGGTAGCCGCGGGGGTCGAGCTCGACGCTGTCGAAGCCGAGTCGTGCGAATTCCGCCTCGATCGCGGCCCAGTCCCTTTCGAGAAGGGCGAACTCCACGGGCTGGACCTCGATCCGGGCCCGGTCGCCGTGGTGGCGGACCCGCAGGTCGCCGGTGACGCCGAGTCCGCGCAGGTACGACTCTCCCTCCTCCACCTGGCGCAGCCGCGCCTCGGTGATCTCCAGGCCGTACTGCGACCCGGCTCGACAGGCAGGGAGCGGCGGGCGCGTCCCAAAGCGGCAGGCCGAGTTCGCGCGCGGCCGACCGGATCATGGCCTTGGTCCACCCCAGCTCCGCGAGTGGAGAGCGCACCTGTCCGCTCTCCCGCGGCCAGCAGCCCGGGACGATGTTCACCCAGGTCGTCGGCGTTGGTGCCATCGATGATGAGGTCGAAGCCGCGGCTGCGAGCGACCTCACCCAGCCGGGTCCAGAGCTCGGCCTTGCAGAAGTAGCAGCGGTTGGAGGGATTGGCCCGGTAGTTCGGGTCGGCCATTTCCTCCGTGTCCACGACCAGGAGCGGGACCTCGAACCGGCGGGCGATGTCCACCGCCGACTGGTACTGGGCCTCGGGATAGGAGGGGCTCCGCCCGATCACGGCGAGGAACCGGTCCGGGCCGAGGGCCTGGCGGCCGGCCACGGCGAGGAGGGCCGAATCGACGCCCCCGGAATAGCCGAGCAGGACCCGGCCGAGGGTGGCGAGGTGGGAGCGAAGAGCAGGGAAGATCCGACACGGCGGAAACGTAATCCCGAAACGGCGCCGCCGGAACGGATTCCCCCTTCCTGCTTCCCTCCTCCAGCGCGGGATGACAGCTTTCCCCCGATGAACGACGACAGCGGCTGGCGGATCACCCCGGAGCTCAGCATTCCCTGGGACGAACTGGAATTCCGGGCCACCCGCGCCGGAGGGCCGGGGGGCCAGCACGTGAACACCTCCTCCACCCGGATCGAGTTGCATCTGGAACGTCGTGGCCAGCAAGGCCCTCAACTCCGCGCAGCGCGCCCGCCTGCGCGACAGAAGCTGGCCACCCGCCTGTCAGCCGGCGGCTCGCTGCGGGTGGTCGCCGCCAGCCGGCGGAGCCAGTGGCAGAACAGGAGGAGGCGCTCGAACGACTGCGGGAGCTGGTGGCCCGCGCGCTCGTGATTCCCGAAGCGCCGGGTCAAGACCAGGCCGACCAGGGCGTCCAAGGAGGCCCGCCTGTCCGGGAAGAAGACGCGGATCGGGCATCAAGCGGCTGCGCGGACGGGTCCGGGACGAGGACTAACTGCAGACAGCCGGAGGATGTTGACGATCCGTTGAAGGTCGGCCGGTAGCTTCGGGCAACGCTGACTGGAGAGGCTGGATGCCCGACCACCCCCCCGATCGACCCGCTGATTCCACCGACGGCCAGCAGGTGCTCGACATCCTGGCCCGGCGCCGGGCCCGGAACCCGATCATCCTCACCCGGCGCCTCGGAATCCCCATTCTCGGCGCGGTCGCCAGGGCTTGAACTGATGGTGGAGTTCGATCCCGGATACGAGAACGACTCGGAACTGGGGCGGGCTGCAGGTCGACCTGAGTCTCCTGCTCCAGTGCCAGGTCGACATCCTGACCGAGCCGACGCTGCCGCCGGAGCGGCGCGAGATGCTGCTGAAGGACGCTCGGCCGCTCTAGCCCGTGGGTTGGGATGGAAGCTTGCGGGTGAAGGGTCAGAGATCGATGCGCTTAACAGTGGTTCTAGCCATCATGTCACTGGTACCGGCGCTCGGTCTCGGTGCATGCCATCCCCCGGTCGTCCAGCCGTCACCGCTCGTCCTGACCCTGGATTCGGCCGCCTATCATCGCCGCGGCCAGTCCCCGCTGTCCGTGCCTTTTACCATCACGAACAAGAGCACAACACTGGTGTACGTGCCGCAGTGTGATGGCGGCCCGGCCGCCCAAATCGACCAGTGGGTCCGCGGAGGCTGGATGTTCTCGGAGGGTGGATACTGCAACGGGGGCCAGCCGTCACCTCTGAAGCTGATGCCGGGGCAGTCGGCCCAGGGGGTGGTGTTCATCTACGAGAGCGGAGCCTACCGTCTCCGGATGAGCGTCACATCGGACACTGGCCGGACCAGTGAGGGCGGCGCATACTCGAAGGACTTCAACGTGTATTAATTGCCAAGGAGGAGGAGAGCCGACTCATGACTCCCGGCAAGGCGCGACCGCGCTCGATCACCGAGTACATCAATGCCGCCCCCAAGGAGGCCAGGAAGCCGCTGCGCGATATGCGCGCGTGCATTCGCAAGGCGGCGCCCGGGGCCACCGAAAGCCTGAAGTGGGGGATGCCCGCATTTTCCTACCAGAGGATCCTGGTCACCTTCGCCGCGTTCAAGCACCACATCGGCTTCTATCCCACCCCGTCGGCAGTCAGCGCCTTCTCGAAGGAACTGGCGAAGTTCGTCACAGCCAAGGGGTCGATCCAGTTCCCGTTGGGGAAGCCGCTGCCGCTGCCGCTGATCCGCAGGATCACCGCGTTCCGGGTTCGCGAGAGCATCGAGGAGGACGGGAAGTGGAGATCGTGAACCGGTCCTAGCCGGTCCGTGCCACACGGGCCATCGCGCCCGATGCGCGGCCACGGTCGAGCGTCCGGTACTGGATCGCCTCGCGCAGGTGGGCCAGCGCGATGCGCTCCTGGCCCCGGCCAGGTCCGCGATGGTGCGGGCGATCTTGACCACCCGGTGGCAGGCGCGGGCCGAGAGGCCGAGCCGCGCTGCTCGCCGCGGCCAGCACTCCCTCGCCCGCCTCGTCGAGCGCACAGTGGCGCCG
Organism: uncultured Gemmatimonadales bacterium; assembly: GCA_963724265.1. Classification (GTDB taxonomy): domain Bacteria; phylum Gemmatimonadota; class Gemmatimonadetes; order Gemmatimonadales; family GWC2-71-9; genus DATEHG01. The sequence goes on along the minus strand of CAVRTU010000005.1, from coordinate 165,336 downwards.
CAGGTCCCGCGGCGGGATCTGGGCGTTGGCGAAGAGACCCGCCTGTCCGCCGGAACCGGACCCGCTGGCGCTCGCGCGCCGCTTCGACCCTGCCTCGCACCACGGCGCTGCTCTCCTCGGCGCCCGCCCCCGCCAGGTCGCGGTAGGCTACCGCGGGAACGGTGAGCTGCAGGTCGATCCGGTCGAGCAGCGGCCCGGAGATCCTCCCGAAATAGCGATCCACGGATTCCGGCGGGCAGCGGCACCCGCGTACCTGATCTCCGGCGTAGCCGCAGGGACAGGGGTTCATCGCGGCGACCAGCGTGAATCGCGCCGGATAGGTCAGGCTGGCGCTGGCGCGGCTCAGCGTCACCATCCCGTCCTCCAGCGGCTGCCGCAGCACCTCCAGCACGTTGCGGCGGAACTCGGGCAGCTCGTCGAGGAAGAGCACGCCGCCGTGGGCCAGGCTGACCTCGCCGGGCCGGGGCCAGGATCCGCCGCCGATCAGCCCGGCGTCGCTGATGGTGTGATGCGGGGCCCGGAACGGACGCGTGGTGCAGAGCGCGTGGCCGGCGGGAAGCAGCCCGGCCACGCTGTGGATCTTGGTGGTCTCGAGCGCCTCGTCGAGCGTCAGCGCCGGCAGGATGGTCGGGAGCCGGCGGGCCAGCATCGTCTTGCCCGCACCCGGGGGCCCGAGCAACAGGACATTGTGGCCGCCCGCCGCGGCGATCTCGAGGGCCCGCTTGGCACCGGCCTGCCCCCGCACGTCGGCGAAGTCCACCAGGTCGGTGCCGCGTTCTGCCATGAGGGCGCGGGCGTCCACCCGCGTCGGCGCGATCGGTGATTCGCCGACAAGTGCCGGCAGAGCGCATCGAGCGTCGCGGCGCCGCGCACCTCGATCCCTTCGACCACGGCCGCCTCGGAGAGATTCGCCGCCGGGAGGATGATGCCGCGAAATCCCGCGGCACGGGCCCCCAGCGCCATGGGCAGCGCGCCGCGCACCGGGCGCAGGTCGCCCTGCAGCCCCAGCTCGCCGCAGCAGACCTGGCCTTCGAGTACTCCGGCCGGGATCTGCTCGCTCGCGGCCAGGATGCCGAGGGCAATCGGCAGGTCGAAGGCCGAGCCCTGCTTGCGGACGTCGGCGGGGGCCAGGTTTACGGTGATGCGGCGCAGGGGAAAGTCGAAGCCGGCGTTGACCAGCGCGGCGTTGACCCGTTCCCTGCCCTCCTTCACCGCCCCCTGCGGAAGGCCCACCGTGGCGAACGACGGGAGGCCGCCGGAGAGGTCGGTCTCCACGGCGACGATGTAGGCTTCGACGCCGAGCACGGCGGCGGAATGGATGCGGGCGAGCATCGGGCCTCGGGATGGGGACTCCCGATGCTAGCGGCGATCCGGCAATCCCCTGTCACCAATTTCGCGCCGGTGGTTTCGGAATTACGCAAAGCTACCAGCGGACCGTCACCGTCGTCCCCTTCCCTTCCGCGCTGGTGACTTCGACTGCGGCTCCCCATCCCTCCACCAGCCGGCGGACGATCGCGAGCCCGAGGCCGGCGCCGCTGGTGGTGGTCGAAAATCGTGGCTCGAAGATGCGGCTCAGCAATGCCTCGGGAATTCCGCGGCCATCGTCTCGCACGGCAATGCTCCTGGAATCAACTTCCAGTTCGATCCGCCGCGCACCCGCCGCACGGGCGTTCTCGACCAGGTTGACCAGCACCTCTCTCACCTCATCGCGGCGGGCCTCGACTCGCGCGCTCGAAGCCCCGGTGGCCAGGACGACGACCCCGCCTCCCCCCAGTGCGTAGAGCGAAGCGACCTCCTCCGCGATCTCGGCGAGCTCCACCGTCTCGAGCACCGGCGCCTGGACTCCAGGAGCGGCGAACCGGCTGAAGGCCCGCGCAATGGTGTCGAGCCGGTCGATCTCGGCCAGGATCCGGTCGGACGTCTCGCCCAGGACCCTGGCGAACCCGGCATCGCCGGCTTCGAACACCCGGCGCAGATGCTGGACGCCGAGCCGGATCGGGGTGAGCGGATTCTTCACCTCGTGCGCCACCTGGCGCGCCACCTCGCCCCAGGCCAGCACCCGCTCCGCCCTGGCCACCTCCGTCACGTCATCGAAGGCGAGCACCACACCACCCCTGCCGAGCGATGCCAGTTGCAGGCGAATCCGCCGCCCGCCTGACTCGAGCTCCACCGCCGTGGGGGCGTCGGGAGGTGCCGCCACGAAGGTCCGCACGGCGTCGAGCAGCGACAGCCACCCCGCTCCAGCCTGCTCCGCGAAGTCTCCTCCCGGCTCGAGTGTCCGGCCCAGCAGCGCTTCGGCCCGCGCGTTGGCGACCAGCACGTGCGACCCGCCGTCGAGTGCCACGACGCCGGTGGCGACATTGGCCAGCACCGCCGCGGTCCGCCGCCGGGCCAGCTCGAGCGCCTCCTGGCTGGCCCGCACGTCGGCCGACATCCGTTCGATGGCGGCGAAGACCGGCTCGAACTCGAGCGGCGGCGTGGCGGAGGCGGCGGGCAGCGGCAATCCGCGTCCGACAGCAGCCGCGAAGCGGCCCAGGTCGCCGACGGGGCGCGCCAGCGTCCGTGCCGCCAGCTGGGCGGCCGCGAGGGCCGCGGCCACTCCGATGATGGTGGCCAGCAGCAGGATCATGGCGAAATCTGTCTGGCTCTCCCGCAGCCCCGCCTCGGTTACCCGGCGAACCGTCGCCAGCATGCCCACGCTGCCGGGCGCACCCGCCTCGACCGTGCGGTATCCGGTGATCATCGCGTCGCCGAGTCGCTGGTCGGTGCGGGTCGCCTCGAGTTCGTCATTGAGTGCCAGCGCCTGGAACGCCACGGGATCGGCCAGGGGCGGCAGCAGCCCGAGATCGGCCAGCAGGGGGTCGCTGGTGGCGAGCAGCCGGCCGCCTCCATAGAGCGCGAGCCCCTGGTCCAGCCGGTCGCCGAGGAGGCGCATTCCATCCTCCAGCAGATCCGGAGGTGCCTGGGCCAGGGCCGCCACCGGCGCGGTCGCGTCCCTGAGGGACTGGCGGATGAGGATGTCGCCGGCCCGGCGATCCTCGGCATTGAGCCGCGTCTCGTTCCACACGGTGAATCCGACCGCGGGCACGATGAAGAAGAGTGCGAGCGCCACCGCCATCCTGGCCTGGAACGAGCGGCCGGCCCGGGGCCAGCGGGCGATGCGCGCCGCAGCGTCCGGTCCCGCCTCGGCCAGCAGCCAGACCAGCGCCAGCGCCAGCATGTCGAGAATGACGGCGAGCGCCCCCCGCACGAGGAGCGCCGCGCCGCTGTGCATGTCGATCACCGCGTGCACGTGGCGGACGCCGCCGGGCAGGGAAATCCGCCGCTCGCTCCGCAGCGACCACCCCTCGCGGCGCCACTGGATCCCTGCGCTGTCGGCGACCATGCCGGGTGTCGGCGGCGAGAGAGTCAGCTCATAGAGTGGAGGACCGGTGGGAGGCGCGTCCAGCAGCCGGTCCAGCCGATCGGGAGCGATCAGGCGGGAGCGCGGTCCGATGGCGACGGACATCACATTCGCCGGATCGACGCGAACAAGCAGGATGTAGTAGACGCCGGGAACCCGGAGCAGGCTGACCACCTGGCGTGTACTGTCGCGGGGCAGTGCCCGCACCAGGGTGCTCACCAGCGACGCCGGCAGATCGAGCGCATCGAGGGAGAGGGCCGCCTGCTGTGCTCCCTCGGGAGTCCACAGGGCAAGCCTCGCCGGGTAGGCGTCGTCGCCCAGCACCGAATTGCGCCAGAAGGTGTAGAGCCCGGCCACGGTGGCGGGATGGGCCTGGCCGAGTCCTTCCGCCACACTGTTGAGCATCGGAACGGCCAGGGGATCTCCCTCGTTGCCCAGGCGCAGCATGTCGCGCTGGGCGACCTGCACCCGGGCCCCGAGGTCGGCCCCCCAGGTGACCAGCGCGGCGGCGCTGCCGCTGACGATCGCGATGCCCGCGATCGTGGCCCACCGTCGGGTCGGCAGCGTCACGAGGATCAGCGCGGGAGTCCAGAGAAAGGGGTACCACTCTGGCCACCCCCCTCGAGGCTGCCAGGTGGCCAGGCCGACGATCGCCGCCCCGCCCGCGATCAGCGCACCCAGGGCGGCCAGACCCCGCGATTCGGTCGCGGGCTCCCTCCCGCGAAGCAGTGCGGCCGCGAGCACGATCACCGAGCAGGCCGCGAACACCAGGGCCAGCTCCCAGGCCAGCCAGAGCCGGATCGGAACACCGGTGGCAGGCGGTGTGATTCCGCTGCCGAGCTCACTGATGAGATAGGGGGCGCCCAGGAGCAGCACCACGGCAAGGACGATCCCCCAGGGGCGACGTGCCGGACGGCGGTGCCAGAGGGCAATCCCTGCCATGGTCACGACCAGTCCGCCGAGCAGCAGCGCCCCCGCCGATTGGGTCAGTGGCCCCAGCGCCGGCCGAAAGTAGGTGGATGGGGAGAAGATCTCGCCGAGGCCGTAGCCTTCGGGGACGGGGGCGCGAAGTACCAGCCAGAGTGGCCCGACGAGGATGATGAGTCGGGGCACGGCGTCCCCCGCGCCGAGCAGGGCGAGGATGGTCCCGGCCAGGAGCAGCCACCCCACAGCGGCAAGCCCCCGAGCGAGCTGGGCTTCCTTGGCCTCCCCCTGCGAGGGCGGCACCGGGCAGGCGGTGAACAGCCGGCGCAATCCGGCGGTCGTGGGTTCCTCGTAGTCAAACGGATCGGCACAGCGGACCACCGAATCAGGCGGAATGAGTCGCAGGCCGACCCCAGTCTCCATTGCGAAGCGGGCCGAGAGCGAGGGAGCCGCGTCCTCGATGAGGGAATCGGCCCAGAGCAGCACGCTCCCCATCGCCTGGCGGCCCCCCTCTCCGTGGCGGCGGACCTGGAGTTCGAGGTGCCAGCCATCGCTGCCGACGGCAAGCGAGTCGGCCGAAATCACCGGCATCAGCCGGTGGCTGCCGGCCCACGCCCACGGCGCGCCATCCGGCTCCAGGATGGCGACGCCGGACTCGTCTCCCCGTCCGGGCAGGCTGGCGTGGAGTTGCGCAAAGGCGGTACGACGGTCCTCGCCCGCGGTCGCGGCGCCGGCTTCGGCGAGGCGGTCGGCGCGGACCAGTGCGGCGTGCAGTTCCCCCGCCAGGCGAGCCGAGGCCCGGCGGATCGCGGTCTCGCGCACCACCGGCCATTGCTGCTCGATGGCCCGGAGCTGCAACTGCTGGTAGGCGAGCTGGACCGGGAGTGCGGCGAGGCAGACAGCGGTGAGCAGGCGCCGCCACGGAGGCCCCTGCCAGAGCAGCTCACGCAGCGCGACGATGGCCAGCAGTGTGGCCACCACCATCGCGACGACCAGCCACGGGCCCGGTTGCCGCAGCCACTCGGCGGCGACGGCGGTGAGCGCAAGTGAGGCCAGCGCCAGTCGGAAGCGGTGAGCCATGGCCGAAAGTTATCCCCGGCGGGGGCAATCGGTTAACTTCCTTCCCTCAATGACAGCCAAGCGGATGTCCGGCGCCCGGCTCCTCGTCGTTCCAATGGTGTTCCTCGGAATGGCGGTCACCCCTCTCCTGGGCCAGGGGGGCGATCGGGGCACGTTTTCCATCAAGAGGAACGGCCGGGAAATTGGTCACGAGGAGTTCGAGATCCGGCCCGGCAAGGCAGGTCGCTCTGTCGGCGATAGCCTTCTCTCCGCCGCTCGCTACCCCGAGTCCCGTCCCCAGGCGATCTTCCAGGCCGTACTCCAAACCAATCCCGAAGGAGATCCGCTCACCCTGACACTCGACGTGAGCCGGCGCCAGCAATCGATCCAGCTGCTGGCCAGCATCGGCCGCGGGCGGGTCACCATCCGGACCGTGGGACAGGGAGCGGAGTCCGCCCGCGAGCTTCCTGGCGGCAGCCCGATCGTCATGCTGGACGATAGCCTGTACGCGCTGTATCTCCCCCTGGCCCGCTACGCCACGGAGAAGGGGCAAAACGTGGTCGCGGTCTTCCCCCGGGCATCGCGCCGGATCCAGATCACCGCAACGCGAACCGCGCTCACCCCCGCAGGAGACACCGGGGCGACCACGGTCATCGACCTGACCGGGGGGGTGACGGGCAGTCTCTTTCTCGACGCCAAGGGCCGCTTGCTGGAAGTGGACTTCCCGGCCGCTGGCGTGGAGGTCACTCGTCTCGCCGACTAGGCCGTACCAAGCTGAAACTTCCATGAACCACCCCCCGTATCACGCCCAGCCGACCGTCCCAGCCACATAAGAGGAAGACACATGCTCCACAGGACGACCCTCGCCCTCGCCGCCCTCCTGTGCCCGCTGGCACTGCCGGCACAGACCCCGACCCTGTCGGCTCCGGCGGGGCAGGTCTATACGCTGACCCTCGACCAGGCCCTTACCACGGCCAAGGCCAACAACCCGCTCTACCGGCAGGCGCTCAACGCGGCGTCTCCGGCCTCATGGGGAGTCAAGAGTGCCTGGGGCAACCTTCTCCCCTCCTTCGGAGTGAGCGGGGGGCTGAGCTACACCGGGTCGGGCCAGGCCAACCTTGGACAGGGCGTGATCGCGCCGCAGCCGATTTCAGCCCAGACCGGCTCCAGCTATTCCGCGGGGTTCCAGTACCTGCTGAACGGCTCGACCATCCTCGCCCCAGGCCAGTCGAAGGCCAACCAGACCGCCGTGACCGAGAGCATTCTCGAGCAGGAAAATCTGCTCAGGGCCGACATCAGCACCCAGTACCTCGAGGTCAAGCGCACGGGAGCTCAGGTGATCGTGGCCCAGCGGCAGGTCGAGCGGAACCAGCAGTTCCTCGACCTGACCAATGCCAAGAACCGGGTCGGCCAGGGCACCCTGCTCGAAGTCAAGCAGGCCGAGGTCAGCCTGGGCCTGGCCAAGGTCGAGGTGCTCCGCCAGGTGCAGTTCTCCAACGAGGCCAAGCTGGAACTCTTCCGCCGGATGGGCGTACGACCGCCGGCCCCGCTGGACCAGATCTCCCTGGTCGACAGCTTCCCGGTGACGCAACCCGACCTGGCAGCTGGACAGCCTGCTCAGCCTGGCTGAGTCGCAGAATCCATCGCTCAAATCGCTGAAGGCGCGCGAGAGTGTGGCCAGCTATGGTGTCAGTTCGGCGAAGTCCGAGTTCTTGCCGTCGCTGTCGGCCAACGCCGGCTGGAGCGGCTTCACCCAGCAGTACACCAATGACAACCTGCTGATCAGCCAGAACCTGGCCAGCGCGCAGGGGACTGTATTCGAACTGCAATTTCCAGAACCAGGTGATTCTGGGCCTGACCTACGGGCCGGGCGGCATTCCGGGTCAGCCCAACGGCGGCATCATCAACGACTGCTACACCTACGCGAACCTGAACTCTACCGGAACGGCGCTGGCGCCTGCCTACCAGCAACAGATCCTGGATGCCAACAGCAAATGGCCCTTCCAGTTCACGGGGCAGCCGTTCTTCGCCTCGGTGACGATTTCACTGCCGGTCTTCCAGGGCTTCAGCCGGGCCCTCAGGGTTTCTCAGGCCAAGCAGCAGCAGCTTGACGCCGACGAGCTGCTCCGGGCCCGCGACCTCCAGCTGCAGGCCGACGTGACCGGCCGGTACCTGGGTCTCAACAGCGCCTACGAGGCCATCGGGGTCCAGAAGTCCAACATGGATGCCGCCAGCGAGCAGCTCCGGCTGGCCCAGGACCGCTACCGGCTGGGCAGCGGCAACGCCCTCGAAATCGCCGATGCCCAGAACGGGCTGCAGCAGGCCGAGGGCCAGTACGTGAATGCCATCTTCGTTTACCACGAGGCCATCGTCGCGCTGGAAGCGGCGGTCGGCCATACGCTTCGTTAACCAGGGGGACCAGCAAGCATGTCGCGTCGAATGAAGCTGAGCCTTTTCGGCGGAGTCGTCGTCGTCCTCATCGGGGCGATCGTCGCCCTCTCGGCGGCCAAGAAGGGCGGCAAGCCGGTGGAGGTCCGCATCGACAAGGTGGGCACCCGCGATCTGGTGGCCGCCGTCACGGCGAGCGGCACGATCCGCCCCAAGACCTCGGTGGACGTGAGTCCCGACATCCAGGGCCGGATCGTCAAGATCGGCGTGCGTGAGGGCGACATGGTCAAGAAGGGCCAGTTCCTGATGCAGATCGACCCGGCGCAGTACGAGGCCGCCGTGGCGCGGGCCAAGGCGCTGCTGTCGGCGTCGCAGGGCGACCTGATCCGGGCCCGGGCCACACGCGACAATGCCAAGCGGATCGCCGACCGGAACAACGAAATGCAGAAGTCGAACGCCAACCTGGTGTCGACCGAGACGGTGGAGCAGTCCCAGACCAACTATGAAGTGGCGGTCGCGAACTACAACTCCGCCGTGGCCCAGGTGGACCAGGCCCAGGCCGGCCTGAAGGACGCCGAGTCGGCGCTCAGCAAGACGACGCTGGTCTCCCCGATCGACGGCCGTGTGGTCCGCATGGACAAGGAAGTGGGTGAAATCGCCGTTCCCGGCACCTTCTCGGCGGAAGTCGGCCTGCTGGCGACGATCGCCGACCTGTCGGTGATCCTGGCCAAGGTCCAGGTGGACGAGACCGACGTGGTGCGCCTCCACCTGGGCGATTCCGTGAAGGTCACGATCGATGCCTTCCCCGACACCAGCTTCGTGGGCCGGGTCACCAAGATCAGCAACAGCGCGCAGCTGGCCTCGACCTCGACCGCCTCGGGCTCGAACGACCCGAGCGGTGGACTTCGACGTCGAGGTCACCCTGGCCAATCCGCCGGCCGACGTGCGGCCCGACCTGAGCTGCACCGCGCGGATGGTGACCGATACCCGCAAGGAGGCGCTCAGCATCCCGATCATCGCCCTGACCGTCCGGGACAACACGCCGGTGCCGAACGAGTCGGTCAAGCGCGACACCACTCAAGGCCAAGCCGGGTGCCAAGGCGGAAACGGAGGGCGTGTTCGTGGTCACCGACGGCGTCGCCAACTTCCGGCCGGTCAAGGTCGGCATCGCGGGCGACGAGTACTTCGAGGTCCTCGAGGGACTCAAGTCGGGGGAGACGATCGTGAGCGGCAGCTACCAGGCCATCCGCGACCTGCACGACGGCGCCAAGGTCAAGCCCGCCAAGGCGGACAGCGGCCAGGGCATGGTGGTGAAGAAGTCATGAGCGACACCGTCATCCAGGTCCGGCAGCTGACCCGCGAATACGACATGGGCGGCGAGCTGATTCACGCGCTGCGTGGTGTCACTCTCGATATCCGGCGCAACGAGTACGTGGCGATCATGGGCCCGTCGGGCAGCGGCAAGTCTACCCTGATGAACGTCCTGGGCTGCCTCGACACGCCGACTGCCGGCGAGTACTGGCTCAACGGCCAGGAAGTCAGCCGGATGCCCGACGACGCCCTGGCCCGGGTCCGCAACAGGGAAATCGGGTTCGTGTTCCAGACCTTCAACCTCCTGCCCCGCTCCACGGCGCTGCAGAACGTCGAGCTGCCGCTGGTGTACGCCGGCGTGCCGGCGCGGGAGCGGCGGCGGCGGGCCGAGGACGCGCTGACCCGGGTCGGCCTGGGCGAGCGGATGGGGCACCGGCCCAACGAGCTGTCGGGCGGCCAGCGCCAGCGGGTGGCGATCGCCCGGGGACTGGTGAACCGGCCGTCCATCCTGCTGGCCGACGAGCCGACCGGCAACCTCGACAGCACGACCAGCGACGAGATCATGAAGGTGTTCGGCGATCTCCAGACCCAGGGCCAGACCATCATTCTCGTCACCCACGAGCCGTCCATCGCGGCCTTCGCGCACCGGACCGTCATCCTGCGCGACGGCCGCATCGACTCGGATACCCTGACTCCCCGCGTGGCGGCCTAGGATGCCCCTGTTCGAAGCGGTTCGCATGGCGTTCCGCACGATCGTGACGCAGAAGCTCAAGAGCTTCTTCTCGCTGATCGGCGTCCTGATCGGCGTGACCTTCCTGATCGCGGTCGTGTCGATCGTGCAGGGGATGAACGTGTACATGGAAGATCAATTCGCCAACCGGCTGATCGGCCTGAACACCTTCACCCTGCGGCGGATGCCGAATTTCAGCATGGGCAACATCACCGACGACATGTGGCGGGCCTGGATGCGCCGGCCCCGGATCAGTTACGACGACGCCGACGAGATCGCGGCGAAGATCGCAACGCCCGTCGTGGTGGCCCGGTTCTGCTCCGACCGAATGGTCCTCAACTACAACGGCAAGCAGGCCAAGGACATCGAGTTGATGGGGACGGAGCCGTCCTACTTCGACATCAAGAACATCGACATCGCGCAGGGCCGGCCCTTCACCCAACAGGAAGTCCGGGCCGGGGTGCCGGTCCTGGTGCTGGGCGACCTGGTGGCCGAGAAGCTCCTTCCCGGCCTCAACCCGTTGGGCAAGGAAATCGTCATCGCGGGGCTGCCCTACCGGGTCATCGGGGTGGCGGCCAAGCGAGGCACGTTGTTCGGATTGTCGCTCGACAAGTTCGCCGTCATGCCATTCATGGCGCCGGCCCGGCGCTACATCTGCCCGCTCAACGTCCTCGACGAGCTGGAGCTCAAGGCAGCCAATCCCGACCAGATGCTGACCGCCATGGGCGAGGTCGAGGCCATCATGCGGGCCCGCCGGCACCTCCGTCCGGAGCAGGAGAACAACTTCAACCTGGAAAACGCGGCCGGCGCGCTGGAGGGGTGGAAGAAGATCTCCAAGGTGCTGATCACTGCCCTGCCTGGGCTGGTGGCGATTTCGCTGGTGGTCGGCGGCATCGTGATCATGAACATCATGCTGATGGCCGTGGCCGAGCGCACCCGGGAGATCGGGATTCGGAAGGCACTGGGGGCGCGGCGGCGCGACATCCTGGCCCAGTTCGTCGTCGAGGCGGCCACCCTGTCGACCGTCGGTGCGGCGCTGGGCATCGGGACCGGCATCGGACTCGCCTTCGCGGTCCGGGCGCTGACCCCGCTCCCGGCGGCGGTGGCCCCCTGGTCCATCTTCCTGGCCGTCGGCCTCGGTGTGTTCGTCGGGATGGTGGCCGGCGTCTATCCGGCCACCCGGGCCTCCAAGCTGGACCCGATCGTGGCCCTGAGGGCCGAATAGGGAGGGTGGCCGCATGAACTTCTTCCGCATTTTCGAGGGGATGGGCATCGCCCTCGACTCGCTCCGGGCCAACAAGGTCCGCGCCGCCCTGACCATCCTCGGCGTGGCCATCGGCGTGATGGTGGTAATCGCCATGGCCTCCGCGATCACCGGGATCAACCGCAGCGTTTCGAGCCAGCTCGAGACCCTCGGCCCCAAGACCTTCTTCGTGCAGCGGTTCTTCTCCGGCGGACTCAACATCAGCGACGGGTCGGATGAGCTGTCGCCGTGGCGGAGGAATCCGTGGCTCAAGGTGTCCGAGGCCCAGATGCTGGCCAAGCTCCCCACCGTGCGCGACGTGACCTGGCGCGAGAACACCAACGGCCCGGTGGTGTACGGCGACGTGAACCTGACCAGCGTCCAGGTGGTCGGATTCAGCCCCGCCTGGGTCCGGGTGACCGGCGGCTCGATCAGCGAGGGCAGGAACTACACCGACCTCGAAGAGGCGTCCAACGCGCGGGTGGCCGTCATCAACGACAAGCTGGCCGAGGCCCTGATGCCGGGCCGCGATCCGATCGGCAAGAAGATCAAGGTGTTCGGCCAGCCCTTTGAGGTCATCGGCCTCTATGTCGAGCCCAAGAGCCTTTTCGGCGACAACGATACGCCGACGGTCACCATTCCGCACTCGACCTTCACCAAGGTGGCCGATTACTGGAAGGGATGGATGGACATCGCGGTGAGCCCGACCGCAGCGGCCACAGTTGAGGAGACCCAGGACGAGGTCATCGCCGCCATGCGCGGCTCCCGCGGCCTCAAGCCGGGGCAGGAGAACAACTTCGCCGTGGTGAGCCAGGACCGGCTGATGGAGACCTGGAACAAGGTGACCAACGGCTTCTTCCTCGTGATGCTCGCGCTCTCCAGCGTCGGCCTGATGGTGGGTGGCGTGGGCGTCGTGGCAATCATGATGATCTCGGTGACCGAGCGGACCCGCGAGATCGGGGTCCGCAAGGCGCTCGGCGCCACCCGGCGCGAGATCATGTTCCAGTTCCTGGTCGAGGCCGCGACCCTGACCCTCGTCGGTGGCGTCGCCGGAATGATCCTGGGGGGCCTGATCTCGCTGGGGATCAACAAGCTCACTCCGATTCCGGCGGCGGTCCCCCTCTGGTCGGTGGTGGTGGCGCTCTTGGCCTCGACGGTGACCGGGATCTTCTTCGGGCTCTACCCCGCCAGCAAGGCGAGCCGGCTGGACCCGGTTGAAGCGCTGCGATACGAGTAGGCGGGAAGGCGGGAGCATCCAGGCCCGCGCGAGATTCCGCAAGAACGGGCGGGAGGGCGGGAGGAGAGGCATCCTCCCGCCCTTCGAATTTCCCGCCTTCCCGCCCTCCCGCCTTCCCGCCTAGTTTTCGGGCATGCCCTACGCCGAGGCGCTCCGGCTCGCCCTCCAGTCCATCGCCCAGAGCAAGCTCCGCTCCTTCTTCACCCTCCTCGGCATCATCGTCTCGGTCGGTTTCCTGGTGGTCGTGGTCGCGGTCATCCAGGGGATGAATTCCTACGTCAAGGACAACGTCACCGGGGCGGTGATCGGCACCAACGCCTTCCAGGTCCGCCGGACGCCGATTGCGGCCGGACTGCTGTCAGACGAGGAGATCCGCCAGCTCCAGAAGCGGCCGATTATCAGCCGGGAGGACGCCGAGGTGGTTCGGGGCGCAATTCCCGACGCCCTCGCGGTCTCGATGCAGTCGGGATGGCCGCCGGCGCAGAGCGACGTCACCTGGCGCAATCGGACCGTTGGCGACGTAGTGGTCTTCGGGATCACCCCTCCCTACCAGATGGTCCAGGACTACCGCTTCGCCGCTGGAGATCCGCTGGCCGACCCGGACGTCACAGACCGCCGGCCGGTTGTCGTCCTCGGTTTCGACGTGGCGGACAAGCTGTTCGGCGATCCCGCCCGCGCCATCGGCCGGCGGATCAGGATCGCGGGACGGGAGATGACGGTCAAGGCCGTCACCGCCAAGAAGGGCCGGGTGCTGGGCCAGTCATTCGACGGCTTCGCCCTGATGCCGATCAGCACCTTCGAGAGCATCTACGGACGACGGAAGACCACGACGATCTCGGTCAAGATGGCGGACGCCCAGGAGCTGCCGGGTGCCATGGACCGTGCGGAAGAGGCGATGCGGCTGGCCCACCGCCTCCGGCCTGGCGAGGCCAACGATTTCACCGTGGACAAGGCCGATGCCCTGGTCGCCTTCTGGCGGAGCCTCACCCAGGTGCTGTTCACCGTGGTGCCGGCGGTGGTCTGCATCGGGATCGTGGTGGGCGGCATCGTGATCATGAACATCATGCTGATGTCGGTGAACGAGCGGACCCGCGAGATCGGGATCCGGAAGTCGCTCGGCGCCACCCGCCGCGACATCCGGCGCCAGTTCCTGGTCGAGGCGGTCGTGCTCTCCACCCTCGGCGGCCTGCAGGGGGTGCTGGGCGGATGGCTGCTTTCCCTTGCCGTGGCGGCCTGGACTCCACTGCCGGCCCGGATCACCGCCTGGTCGATCGCGGTGGCGCTGGCGCTCGGCGCCGGCACCGGCATCCTCTTCGGCGTCTATCCCGCCAGCCGCGCCGCGCGCCTGGACCCGATCACCGCGCTCCGGGCCGAATGAGCCCTCCAGCCCTCCAGTGATCCTCCGCAACGTAGGCGAGGGGGTGACCATCGCCCTCGACGCCCTGCGCTCGAACAAGCTGCGCTCAGGCCTCACCATCCTCGGCGTGGTGATCGGCGTCTCCACGGTCATGGCGATGGCATCGATCGTGGACGGGATCCGGGGTCAGATCTTCAACGCGATGAACACCGCGGGTCCCAGCGCCTTCTACGTCATGCGGTACTTCTCCCAGACTCCGCTCAACCCCGACGCGCTCCCCTACGAGGTGCGGATCCGCCCGGTGCTTCAGCGAGGAGGACGCGGAGGCGATCGCCGCCGTGCCCGAAATGCAGTACGCCGGGCTCTGGGTCCAGCTCTTCGAGCGGATGGAGTACCAGGGCGTGTCCGACCCAGACCGTGACCGTGTACGGGGCGGACCAGCACTACATGGACATCCTGGGGGGGACGCTGCTGCGGGGCCGGTTCTTCTCGCCGGCGGAGCTCAACGGCAGCTCGGTCGACGGTGCTCGAGGAGGAGTCGGCGGAGCGGCTGTTCGGCCTGGTCGAGCCGCTCGGCCGGGCACATCCGGATCGGCGGCGTGGCCCTCACCGTGATCGGGATCTACCAGCGGCCCTCGAACATCTTCGAGCCGCCGGGCCAGCAGATCGGCGCGATCATGCCGTTCCAGACCGCCCGGCGCAACTACCACTACGACGAGACCAACGGCCTGTTCATCTCGGCCAAGGCCTGGCCCCGGATTCCGGTGCCCCGCGCCAAGGACCTGGCGATCGCGGCGCTGCGCCGGGAGCGGCGGCTCCGGCCCGGGATGCCCAACACCTTCGACGTCATCACCCAGGACCAGATCCTGGACACGGTCAGCAACCTCACCACCGCCTTCTTCGCGGTGATGGTGGCGCTCTCGAGCGTGGCCCTCCTGGTGGGAGGGATCGGCGTCATGGCGATCATGATGGTATCCGTCACCGACCGGACCCGCGAAATCGGCCTCCGCAAGGCGGTCGGCGCCACCCGCCAGGAGATTCTCTGGCAGTTCCTGGTCGAGGCCGCGACGCTGACCCTGGTCGGGGGCCTCCTCGGCATCCTGGTGGGCCTCCTGCTCGGCCTGGTGCTGCGCCACTTCCTCCACATCTCGGCAGGTGTCCCCATCTGGGCGACGGTCCTCGCCACCCTGGTCAGCGTCGCCATCGGCCTGACCTTCGGGCTGTACCCCGCCAACCGGGCGGCGAGAATGGATCCGGTGGAGGCGCTGCGGCATGAATAGGGCGGGCAGGGCGGGAGGGAGCGGGGAGGCGGGACCAGCGCATCTGCTCCCGCCCTCCCGCCCTCCCGCTCTCCCGCCTATCATTGACGCATGCCCATCGACCTCCTGGCCATCGCCGCCCACCGGGACGACGTCGAACTGACCTGTGCCGGTACGCTGCTCAAGGCCGCCGATGCCGGCTATCGAACAGCCATCATCGATCTGACCGCCGGGGAGAGCGGAACCAGGGGCAGCGCGGAGCTCAGGGGTGAAGAGGCCGCGCGGGCCGCCGAGATGCTGGGGGTGGCGGAACGGCGGAACGCCGGACTGCCCGACGCCCACCTGCAGAACGACGAGGCCAGCCGCCGGGTGGTGGTGGAGCTGATCCGCCACTTCGCGCCGCGGGTGGTGATCCTCCCCTTCCCCATCGGCCGCCACCCCGACCACCGGATCGCCTCGGAGCTGGGGCGGGACGCCTGCTACCTGGCCGGCCTCGCCCGCTACGAGGCCGCCGGCGCACCCGGCGCGGCCGGTGAAGATCCTGTACGCCCTGGCCTACCGGGAAGACCCGGTGAAGCCGACCTTCGTGGTGGACATCTCGGACGCAGATGGAGCGGAAGATGGCCGCCATCCGGTGCTACGGCAGCCAGTTCGACGGCGCCAAGGCCGCCGGCGAGATCTTCCCGACGGGGCAGGACCTCTACGGCCTCGTCGAAACCCAGAATGCCCACTATGGATCGTTGATCCGTTGCCCGGTACGGCGAGCCCTTCTTCACCGATGAGACGGTGCGGGTGGATGACGTGGTGACGATGGGCGTCCAGTCGATCTAGAGGGGAGCGGGGAGCAGGGAGAAGGGAGCGGTAACTGCCCCTCTCCTCGAATTCCTGCTCCCTGCTCCCCGCTCCCTGCTCCCCCACGTTATTTTGCCCCGATGCCAACTTCCCCGGTCTACCTCGACCACGCCGCCACCACCCCGGTTCGCCCGGAGGTGCTGGAGGCCATGCTGCCCTACCTCGGCGAGGCGGCGTTCGGCAACCCGTCCAGCGCCCACCGCTTTGGCCGGGCCGCCCGGGCCGGGCTGGAGGAGGCGCGCCGCCAGGTGGCCGAGGCGGTCGAGGCGGAGCCCAACCAGGTGGTATTCACCTCGGGAGGCACCGAGGCCGACAACCTGGCCATCATCGGCTGCTGCCTCGCCGCACGCGACCACGGCTCGCCCGATGCTGGCGGTGGTCTCCGCCATCGAGCACAAGGCGATCCTCGCCTCGGCCCACGCGGTCTGCCACCTGGGAGGCCGCGAGATCGTCCTCCCGGTCGACGGCAACGGCGTGGTCGACCTCGACGCCCTCGATCGGGCGCTGGTCGAGCGGCCGGCGGTGGTCTCGGTGATGTGGGTCAACAACGAGGTCGGGACGATGCAGCCGCTGGCGGAGATCGGGGCCCGATGTCAGGCCGCGGGCGCGACGCTGCACAGCGACGCCGTCCAGGCCTTCGGCAAGATTCCCGTCTCCTTCCGTTCCCTTCCATGGCACCCTGCTGACACTCTCCGGCCACAAGATCGGCGCCCCCAAGGGCATCGGCGCGCTGGTGGTGCGCGACCGCAAGGTGCTGGAGGCGATCATCCACGGCGGCGGCCAGCAGTTCGGCATCCGCCCCGGCACCGAAAACGTCCCCGGCGCGGTGGCGCTGGGTCGCGCGGCGCAGCTGGCGGCCGCCGAGCAGGCGGCCGAGGCCCCGCGGCTGGCCCGCCTGCGCGACGACCTTGCCGTCAGGCTCAAGGCGGCGGTGCCCGACCTGGTCATCAACGTGGCATCGGGGCCCCGGGCGCCCCACGTGCTGAGCGTGTCGGTGCCCGGCGCCGACAGCGAGGCGCTGCTGATGCACCTCGATCTCTCCGGGGTCGCGGCCTCCAGCGGCTCGGCCTGCTCGACCGGCGCGGTGGAGCCGTCCCATGTCCTGATCGCGATGGGGATCCCGCGAGAGCTCGCGCTGGGCACGCTCCGATTCAGCCTGGGTCACGAGAGCACGGAGGCCGATGTGGCGCGGGTGGCCGAGGTCTTCCCCAGGGTGGTCGCCAAGGTGCGGAAGCTGGCGGAGGTGCTTGGGCGTGTCTGAGCAGGCGGGAGGGCGGGAGGGCGGGAGGGCGGGAGACAACGGGAGTAATCCCGCCTTCCCGCCTTCCCGCCTTCCCGCCCCAATGGGCAGCCGGGTCCTGGTCGCGATGTCCGGCGGCGTCGACAGCTCCGTCGCCGCCGCCGCGCTGGTCGAGCAGGGCTACGACGTGGTCGGCGCCACGATGAAGCTGTTCTGCTACGGTGACAGCGTCCCCGACCGCCCCTGCTGTTCGCTCGACTCGATCAACGACGCGAAGGACGTGGCAGCGAAGCTGGGAATCCCGCACTACGTCCTCAACCTCGAGGACCGCTTCAGCCTGCACGTGATCCAGAACTTCGTGAGCGAGTACAGCCGGGGACGGACGCCGATTCCCTGCGTTCGCTGCAACTCCTTCACCAAGTTCCGTGACCTGCTGGCCCACGCCGACGCGCTCGACTGCCGATTCATCGCAACCGGGCACTACGCCCAGGCCCGCGAGGGCGGGCTCTACCGAGGCGCCGATCCGGCCAAGGACCAGAGCTATTTCCTTTGGGGGATCGACCGGGCGGTCGTGACCCGGATGCTCACCCCTGTGGGGGGCCTGACCAAGATGGAGACGCGGGCCCTTGCCCGGAAGCTGGGGCTGAGCACCGCCGAGAAGCCGGAGTCGGTGGAGATCTGCTTCGTGCCCGACGACGACTACGTGGGCGTCCTCGAGCAGCACCTGCCGGCCGACGCCCCGGCGCTGGTGCCGGGACCGCTGGTGACCACCTCGGGCGAGGTGATCGGCCAGCACGAGGGGTTTGCCCGGTACACCATCGGTCAGCGAAAGGGGCTGCCTGGCGGATTCGCCGAGCCGATGTTCGTGGTGGCGATCCGGCCCGACAGCCGCGAAGTGGTAATCGGCCCCGCCCAGGCGCTGGCGGGGCACGCGCTCCGGCTGGAAGAGGTCAACTGGCTGGCCGAGCCGCTGCACACCGGCGACCGATGCGGCGTACAGATCCGCTACCGCGCCCGCGCGGTGGCAGCCTCGGTCACCGGGCGGAGCGACGATGGACTTTCGCTGGCGCTGGCCGAGCCGGTCCGCGCCATTTCACCCGGCCAGTCCGGCGTGCTCTACGGCGACGACGGACGGGTCCTGGGCGGCGGCGTCATCGCCTGACCGCCTGCAACGCCCCTACCTCAGCCCAGAGTTCCCATGTCTCCGAGGCCTGCCGGCCCGCGACGCCCGATCCTGTCCGTCCCGCGACCGAGCCGCCGGTGGGCGCCGCTGGCGACGACCTGGCGGCGAGGAAGTGCTTCAGCAACCGTCCTGACCGTCCTGTCGATCGTGTCCGCCTCGCCCGCCCTCTCCGCCCAGCAAAGGCGCCCCATCGGGATCGACGAGTATGTCACCATGCCGATCATGGGCGATCCGCAGCTCTCGCCCGACGGCGAGCGGGTGGCCTACACGATCACCACGGCGTCGCTCCAGGAGAACAAGAACGTTTCCCGGATCTGGGTGGTGGAGCTGGCCACCGGCAAGAGCTGGCAGCTGACGGGGGGGCCGGGAAGCGACCGGGCCCCGCGCTGGTCACCCGATGGCAAGTGGCTGGCGTTCATCTCGACCAGGCAGGGAGGGCCGCAGATCTGGCGGCTCCCGCTGGCGGGAGGCGAGGCGGCCAAGGTCACTTCGTTCTCTTCAGGCATCTCCGATTTCATCTGGGCGCCGGATGCCTCGGCGTTCTACTTCTTCTCCGACATCAGCTGGCCCGACACGACCGAGGCGGCCCGCCGCGCCGGGCCCTACCCCACCGATGCGCTGATCTGGACCACGCTCCTCTACCGACACTGGAACGAGTGGCGGGTCGGCGTCAGGACGCACGTCTTTCGCGCCTCGGCGGTGGATGGCAACGTCACCGACCTCACCCCGATCGACCGGGACGTGCCGCCAATCGCGCTGGGAGGTAACGACCTCGCCGTTTCGCCCCTGGGGACCGAGCTGGCCGTGGTCTACAACCCGGACTCCGTCGTGGCGACCAGCACCAACAACGACGTCTTCCTGATGGGGGTGGATGGCAGCGGCCGGCAGGCGATCACCAAGAACCCCGCCAACGACAACAGTCCCGCCTATTCCCCGGACGGCCGCTACGTGGCCTACCTCGCGATGCGGGAGCCGGGCTTCGAGGCCGACCGGCAGGAGATCATGCTGTACGAGCGGGCCAGCGGCAAGCGGACCGCGCTGACGCCGGACTGGAAGCTGAGCGTCGGGGCCATCACCTGGATGCCGGACAGCAGGGCGCTGGTCGCGCAGGTGGAGGAGCGGGGCACCGAGGCGCTGTACCGGGTCGAACTGCCCGGCGGCAAGCGGACGCGTCTGCTCATCGGCGGGCTCAACACCAACGTCTCGGTCACCCCGAAAGGGGACCGCCTGGTCTTTCTCCACTCCACCGCGACCCGGCCACCAGAGATCTGGACCGCCAAGAGCGACGGCGGTGAGCCGACCCCCCTGACGCACCTCGACGACGCCGCCATGGCAGGGCTCGACATCCGCCCGCTGGAGTCCTTCGCTTTCGTCGGTGCCAAGGGGGACAGCGTCTTCGGCTGGACGATGAAGCCGCCGGGATTTGATTCCACGAAGCGTTACCCGGTGATCTACCTGATCCATGGCGGCCCGCAGGGCGCCTGGCTGAACCAGTGGCACGGCCGCTGGAACTATGCCCTCTTCGCCGCGCGGGGGTACGTGACAGCCGCGGTCAATTTCCATGGCTCGACGGGGTACGGCCAGGAGTTCACCAACACCATCTCGCAGCACTGGGGCGACTACCCCTACGAGGACCTGATGAAAGGGCTCGACGTCGTCGCCCGTCTGCCCTACGTGGACTCGACGAGGATGGGTGCCGCCGGCGCCTCGTACGGCGGCTTTATGATCTACTGGATGGCCGGGCACACAAGCCGGTTCAAGGTCCTCGTGGCACACGATGGGGTATACAATCCCCTCAGCATGAGCGGCTCAACCGAGGAGCTGTGGTTCACCACGAAGGAATTCGGAGGCAGCCAGGTCACGACCGACGGCCGCACTACCATGCAGAAGTGGTCCCCGGCGGCCAGCGTGTCACAGTGGCGGACCCCGATGCTGATCGTGCAGGGGCAGCTGGACTACCGGATTGATCTCTCCGAGGCGCTGCAGGCCTACACCGCGCTCGAGCTGCTGGGCGTGCCGGCCAAGTTCCTCTACTTCCCCGACGAGGGGCACTGGGTCGGCAAGCCGAGGAATCGCCGGCTCTGGTGGGGCACCGTCCTCGACTGGATGGATCAGTACCTCAAATGATGCGCAACCACCTCATCCGCTGGCTGATCAACACGCTGGCGATCTACCTCGCGATCCGGTGGGTCCACGGGATCCACTTCAACGGCAGTCCCGTGGAGCTGCTGGTGGTGGCAGCCCTCTTCGGCCTGGTCAACGCCGTTCTTCGACCGATCCTGACGATGCTGACCTGCCCGCTGGTGCTGCTGACGCTGGGACTGTTCACCTTCGTGATCAACGCCCTGATGCTGATGTTCACCGCGTGGCTGTCGCGGCAGTTTGACCTCGGCTTTTCCGTCGACGGCTTCCGGCCGGCGTTCTGGGCGGGGCTGCTGATCGGGGTGGTCAGCCTGGTGCTGTCGATGCTGCTGGGCGAGGACAGGGTAAGGGTGGTGGCGGTGCGAGGTGAGAGGTAGGAGTCGCGAGAGCAGGAGGAGGGACCATGCCGACCTCGGGCGATGTCATCAGGAGTTTCTACGCAGCCGTCATTGGTCGGGATTTCCCGGAGGCACGGAAGTACCTCGCCGATGATCTCGTCTTCGAGGGACTGTTCGAGACCTACCCGAATGCGGAGGCGTACCTCAAGGCACTCACGGGCCTGATGCAGATCACGACCCGCCTCGACCTCAAGGTGGTCATCGCGGAGGGAGCGAATGTCGCAGTGTTCTTCGAGCTGGAGACCCGGGCCCCGGCCGAGGCGGTCACCCAGGTGGCGGAGTGGCACCAGGTGAAGAACGGACGGATCCATCACGTGGCGTCGGCCTTCGACGGGCGGCCGTTCGCCGCGATGTTCGGGGGGTAAGCCGGCTCGCGCGTGTGGCGGAATGACGCTGCCTTGTGCCCGGCCCTCCTGCTGATACCTTGGACCTGATCCCAAGCCAACACCCCACTCAGGAGGATTCATGACTCGACGCATTCTGCTGGGCCTTGCCGTGCTGGTCCTTGCCATGCCGCTCGCTGCCGCGGCGCAGGCGGGCGACCTGAAGGCCCAAATCACCAAGCTGGACCAGGCCTGGCAGATGGCCTACAACGCGAAGAACGCGGCTGGTGTCGCGGCCCTGTACGCGGAGGACGCGAAGGTCATGGCGCCCGGGAGTGCGACAGTCTCCGGGCGTGCGGCCATCCAGGCCTACTTCACGGAAGATGTCAAACAGGGTGCCACGAATACGCTGACCACCGGGGAAGTGCTCGATGGCGGAAATTATGCCATCGCGATCGGCGGCTACGTGGTCACGGGCCCTGACGGCAAGCATCTGGACCACGGCACGTACGTGACGATCTACAAGAAGTTGGGTGCCGGCTGGATGATCTACCGTGACACCTGGAATAGCAGCATGAAGATGTAGCGCAGGCAGCGCCCCCGCCCGGCGCGGTGCCGGGCGGGGCCAGGTCGTTCCCATCGCTTCAGAGGCCCAGTCTTTTGCCCATCTGACCGTCGCGGCGGGCGGCTTTCGAGCCCGATGACCGCTGCGCAAGGCCAGGCGTCAACGGCGATGGTCACCAAGGGGCCTACACGAGTTCGTACGCGATGAGGCCGCTGATGAGCACCATGCCGGAGAGCCCAGCCAGGAAGAGGACATCGGCATACCGTTCCATGCGCCGCCAGCGAGACTCTCGCTCGGCACGCAGGGCCAGGTAGCCGAAGAGACATGCCGCAAGGAAGACCATCGCGTCGATGGCGACGAGGTTGTCGGCAATGCTCTGGGCCTCGCCCGGACGCTGGAAGATGTTCAACAGCCCAACGACCGTCAGGCAGACGCCGACAAGCCCAGCAGAAACCGAGAAGATGTAGCCGCTCAGGGTTCGTTCGCGGGCGGTTGGCTGGTGGGCCGGGGGAGGCGGACCCGGTTCATTCGGCATGAATGCCACCTCGAAAAGGGATTCGTCAGACGGAGAGGGCACGAACTGGTCAGCCCAGGCCCGAGGCGATACCGGACGGCCACCAGTCGAGGATGCTCGAAGTCGACTGGCAGTCGCGCACTGCCAGGAGCCCTCCGCTCACGCGCTCCTCACCTTCGCGGCGGCCTGGTCTCCAGCCCGGTGACGGCCGCGTAGGCCGCGCAGGCCACGACGATCGCGAGCAGCGCGGTCATCGACCAGTCTCGCGAGTGGATGGCACTGAGCAGCCCCCAGGCGCTCCACGCTCCCACGACGGCGGCGATCAGGCGGGTAATTGGTCCCAATGTCGGCATGACCGTCTCCTCAAGCTCGGTGTGTGTTCGCCTGCGCCCGGTGGAAAGCGGTGGGAGCTGTTCCCGCCTGGCTCATCCCCGCCATCTGAACGTGAAGACCTGGAAACACGCCACCGGGATCGCGACCCCGTTCACCCGGCCCGGCTCGTAAACCGCGGTGGCAAGTGCATGTCTCACCGCCTCGCTGAATCCCGGCCCGTCGCTCAGAATGACCTCGATCGACTGGGACTCCACCAGGCCGTAGGCACTCACCACATACTGGACCCAGACCCTGCCCTCCGAGTGCTCCGCTGAAGGAAATCGCAGCGAGTGCATGGAGATCAGCCTCGGCACCTGCTGCACTTCGCGGCTCTCGTGCATCCGGCCCACGGAGTCGGCGCGCGCCGTGGCGGCGGAATCGTAGCTGCTCAGGGAGGCGACATCCTCAAGTGCGTTGAGGAGCTGGGCCACCTCATCCGGGCTCGCGTAGGCAGTCCACCCCGCGTGGCTGACCGAATCGTGGTAAATCAGAAGAAACGGCGCCCGGGCCTTGGGGGTCGGGTCCTTGCCCAGGAGGAAAAAGGCCCGACCGGTCTCCGCCGGGAGAGCCACCGCCACGGGTACCGGGGCTGGTCGGTCGCGGATCGGGCCAAGGCTGGCGGATTCCCTGCTCCACCAGCGCCGCCCACTGGCGGACGTACGTCGGATCGAACGTGATGTGCTGGACGCTCGAGTGCGTCCGCGCCCCTGCGCGCTCCGAACGCTCGGCGCCATGTAGACGGAGACCCCCCGGATCGTATTCGGCGTCAGGACGAAGTCGACAAGCGGCCAACTGACCTGGACCTCGCGTCGGGCAGCGAGACTGATCGTGCGAAGCGGCGGCAGGCTGTCCTGCCCGGCGAGCGGGGCCACGACCAGCCAGCCCATGACCACGGCGCGGCGGAGTGCCACCAACGCTTCGTCCGGCCGCCGGTCAGGCTCACTTCGGCCCGAATCTCAGCGTGCCCGTGGCCGCCTTGATCTCCTGGAGAAAGCTCACCAAGGCGCCGAGGTAGGCGCAGAGTGCCGCGATGAAGACCAGCGCGGTGAGCGCCGACAATTCGGCGGTCAGCAGCGCACCGAGGAAGAGCATGATGATCACGACACAGATCAACAGGGCGCAGGTGGTGCAGAGCGTGATGGCGCGATGGATCAACTGGGCCCGGCGGGAGAGCGTGCTGAGCTCATAGTGCATGGCGTCAGCCGCGTCGGTTGGGATGGCGGCGAGGCTCGTCTCGAGGTTCCGCGCCCGGTCGATGATCCGGCCTAGCCGGTTGGTCAGTACCGTCAGCGTCGCCGCGACGCCGGTGAGCAGGAAGACCGGCGCCACCGCCAGCTGGATGACGTGCGCGATGTCGCCGACCTGTGTCCCCAGCTGCAGCATAGTCCGCGGCCTCAGCGAAATGGAAGGCCCCGGCAGCGCAGCCCCACCGCCGCCCGGGTTCGGGAGTGTACCGCCGCCCGCTGGCGGCCGCCAGCGGGGTGGGCGGGGCTGGCGGATTCGGGAAGGCTGTGACACCATATCCCGGACCTTTCGACTCCCCCCTGGAGGAAGCGATGATCCGCACGGTCTCCCACGCCGTCCCGCTGGCCCTCGGACTCTCCCTCGCCGCCGCGGCCCTGGCACCGGCCCACGCCCAGTTTGGCAAGCTCAAGAAGAAGGCGATCGCAACCGCCACGGAGGCGTCCGGCGTGCCGACCAAGCCGCCGACGTATGTGAAGTCAGTCACGATGACGCCGGCGCAGCTCAAGCAGCTCAACGCCGGGCTCTCGGCGATGATCGCGAAGGCGCCCTCCGCGCAGAAGGATTACGAGGACGCGAACAAGAAACTCGAGCGCGAGACCCAGGACTATGAGAAGGCCCGTGCCGAGTATGACAAGAAGGCCACGTCGTACAACGCCTGCGTGGACCGGGTGACGACGGCCCAAGGCGCCAAGCACGACTCGCTGGCCGCCAAGGTCGACCAGTCGCTCGAGGCCAACCAGATGAACCAGAGCCAGGAGGACCAGCTGATGGCCCTGGCCGCAGAAGGCGCAGGCGGCGGCCGAGCGGGTCGCCAACGGGACCGCGACGGCGGCGGACCGCCAGACCCTCGCGGACTTCCAGCAGATGATGGCCGGCGTCTCGGCCAAGAGCCAGCAGGCGGCCAGCGCGATGCAGGAGGCGTCGGCTTCGGACCAGCAAGCCGCGGCCCACCTTGAAAAGGAATGCGGCAAGGCCCCGGCGGAACCGGCCCCGCCGGCGGCGGCGCCATCCAGCCCCCGTGACATCCTGCAAAAGACCGGCGCCGAGGCCGCCAGCACGACCCAGTACCAGTTTGCGGTCTGGTTGGATGATGGAGAAGGCTACGTCCAGAGCAACACGGTGGCCCAGCCCGGCGGGGACATGAACGAGCAGCAGGCCAGCGATTTCAACGCCGCCCTCAAAACGACCGACAGCCTGCTCGTCCAGTTCAAGAAGACGGGGGTGCCCTACTGATGCGCCCCGGGTGGCTACTGGCTGGGGCGATGCTCGTCGCCGGCCTGGCGGCTGGCCCTGCCTCGCTCGCGGTTCGCGGCACCGATGGCTGGCAGACCTGGTGGCGGCGGCGACTCCGCGCCGGTCACGGTGGAGCGCGGCGTTGCCCGCCGTCGCCGGTCAGATCGCCTGGCGGCGGGCGGCAGCGGGGGTCGAATGGGGCGAGCTGTCACTGGCCGGCGAGGAGGAGCTGTCACGAGTCCGGCTGATCGTGGCGCGGCTCGACCCCGACTCCCTCGAGTTCCAGCTCATCAAGCCGGTGGATGGCCCGGTCTTCGGCGGCAGATGGGACATCAGCGAGGCGCCCGACGAGGCCGTCCTCGCCGTCAACGCCGGCCAGTTCACCGACCAGCCCTGGGGATGGCTGGTCGATGAGGGGCGGGAGCGGCAGCGCCCGGGCACGGGACCGCTGGCGCCCGGCGTCGTCGTGGACTGGTCGGGCGCGGTGCGCCTGGTCCCTCCCGACTCGCTGAGCGGCCGCCGGCGCCGGTGCCCGGCTCGCCTTTCAGTCCTATCCCACCCTCCTCGAGGGCGACGGCGACATTCCCCTTCCGCTCCGACAGGACGGTATGGGAGTGGACCTCTCCCACCGCGATGCACGACTGGCCCTCGGTGTACAGCGTGATGGACGGCTGCTCATCGCCATGACGCGATTCGAGGGGCTCGGCGGGATCCTGGCCAATCTCCCAGTGGGACTCACGACCCCCGAGATGGCCGCGGTCATGGGGGCGCTCGGCGCCCGAACCGCAGTGCTCCTCGACGGCGGCATTTCCTGCCAGCTGCTGATCCGGGACCCCGGTGAGACGCATCGCTGGCCCGGCTGGCGCCGCGTGGCGCTGGGACTGGTGGCGGTGCCGCGGCCGGCGCGGTAGCTCCCATCAGCGAGCACCCTCGTCGCCTTGCGCACGATGCCCAGCGGTGGGACACTTCACCCACCCCCCAGATGCAGGGAGCTTCCATGAACGCCCGACGTGCGGCCGCAGCCGGAGTGATCGGCACGGTGGCCATGACCCTGCTGTTCTTCATCGAGCCGCTGCTCGGACTCCCCAAGATGTCCGAGGGCGGCATTCTGAGCACGGTGATGTCGGCGACAGTGGCCCACTTCCCGGTGGGATTTGTCGGGGGATGGTTCGTTCACTTCGCGGTGGGGATCGTGCTGGCCCTGATCTACGCCGGGGTGGCGGCGAGCAGACTGCCGGGAGCGCCCGCGCTCCGGGGAGCCTCCTACGGGGCCGTCGTCTTCCTCGGCGCGCAGCTGGTGGTCATGCCGCTCGTGGGGTCGGGCATCTTCTCGAGTGGCGACCCGGGCCGCCTGATCGGCAGCCTGGCGGGCCATCTGGTGTACGGCGGCGTGGTCGGGTGGTACTACGGGAAGGCGGTGACGACCTAGGGCTTGGTGAGCCCGCGGCTCACCGCGTAGATGTAGGTGGCGACAATGAGGACGTCGGATTCGGCGATACCGCCCGGGTGCGCCACCATGGCCGTTCCCGGCATCCCCTCGTCGATCCGGTGCACAATGGCGTCGTAGCTGCCATCGATGTGTCGCCAGGTCGGGCCCTTGAGCGGCGGGGCAATCGGCCCGCCCTCGAGCTTATCGCCGTGACAGGCGTAGCAGTTGCCATGCCCGTGGAAGAGCTTCCGTCCCCGGTCGAAGATGGCCGTCGTCAGCAGGGCCGAATCCGGGGCCGTCCCGGCCTTGGCCGCGGTGTCGGCGTCCTGGGCATGCGCTACCCGGGCCGCCCCCAGCATGAACAGGACGACCAGCCCGACCGCACCAGTCCTCATCCGGCGATTCCTCGAATTCCCAGGTTCACGCCTCAAGAGTAAGCCCCGAGCCTCTTCGTGGAAAGGTGGCACCGGCCCGGTCCGATACGTCGAGTGACGCCGTCGGCGCCCGAATGCACTGAACGCGGCGTCTTCCGCCGGTGAGGCCACCACGGCGGCCAACAATCTCTCGACGATCAAGTTCAACGCCAGCTACTACCCGATGCAGTGGCTCGGGCTGACGGCGGGATACTTCGAGACCACCGGCTCCACGGACCCCCTGCTCTACCCCGCCGACCCCGTGGACGGCAGTGCCAATGGCAGCCCCAAGACCACCGGATTCATCGGGGAGGTGGACTTCAATCCGTGGGAAAACACCCGGGTCGGCGTGCAGTACACCGGCTACGGCAACTTCAATGGCGCCAGCACCGACTACGATGGGTCGGGCCGGAATGCATCCGGTAACGACACCCTCTTCCTGTTCGTCTGGCTCGCCTTCTAGGCCAGGCGCTGCAGACAGGTCCCAGCCGTGGCGGAGGCCAAGCCTCCGCCACGGCTATCGTTTTGCGGCGAACCGGAAGGAGACGACCGGCGCCCCACCACCCTCGAATGGCCCGCTACAGGCGCCCGACCCTTCCACCGCGTTGGCGTCGAGCCGCGTGACCGTCAACGTGCACCCGCTCTCCGCCTGGGCGAAATAGGCGTTGCCTCCCTGGCCCCCCCGCACTTCGAGGGCGGCGATGAACGGGTCGGCCATCGCTGGTCCAGAAGTGGAGGTAGAACGTCGGCGTCGCCCCGGACTTCCCGGCCGGCGCGAATGCCAGCGTGGCTCCCCGGCGATGCCGGGTGGTGTCGACGTCGAAGGTGCCGCCCGGAACCAGCGGGAGGGTCACCTCGTCCTCCGCCTGCAAGTAAGTCACCTGTCCGCTGTCGTAGCGCGCGGCGCCTCCCTGCGCCATCGCGGCGCTGGCCATGCACACGGCCACAGCCGGAACCAACACCAGCACTCGAATCATCGCGACCTCCCCTCTCGGCTCTCCGAGTGAATAGGCCAGCGGGCGTGAAGGGAACGTGAGGCGGCCGTGAGACGACCAGCGATCGCCGCGCGCTCACGCCGGGGCGGCCACCCTGCCCATCCTGAGTCCGATTGGCCAGGTGACCAGGCGGCGCTGATTCACCTCCGGCCAGACAGCGGCCAGCTCGCGCTCGAGCTCGACTCATCGGGTCAGTTCCCTCCGCCTTCCTTGCCGCCGCGACAGACGACCAGGTCTCGACGTAGCCCAGGAACTCCTCCCGGCTCAGGTGCGCCTCGAGCGCCCACGGCGCCGGCGCAAGCTCGTCGAACGGAAATTCGAGATCGCGATAGCCGGCCTCGACATGACGGCGCTCGGGAGGCCAGTAGCGGCCAACGCGCCCGGCGTAGAATCGCTCGACAACGGGGTCCACCTCCGGTGCGATCGTCACCTTGCCGTAGCACCAGGCCGCCACGACTCCGCCCGGCCGCAGCACCCGCCGCACCTCGGCGTAGAACCGGGGCAGGTCGAACCAGTGCAGGGCCTGGGCGACGGTCACCAGGTCGGCCGAATGCGATGGCAACCCCGAGTCGTGGGCCAGGGCGAGGCGGTACTCGACTCGCTGGTGCGCCTGGGCATGCCCGATCTGCTCCGGCGCTCGCGTCGGTGGCCAGCACCCGCTCGAAATGCGCGGCCAGGAGCACCGCCGCCTGGCCACTCCCCGTGCCGGCGTCCCAGGCCAGCTTGCGTGCTGCGCAGAGCGAGGCCAGGTACTCGATGAGTCCCGGCGGATAGGTCGGGCGACGGGCGGCGTACGCTCCGGCGTGGCCCGAGAAGTGGTCGGCGAACGACGCCATCGGCCGGCGGGCTACTTCGGCTCGAGGACGAGCACGGAGAAGGAGCCGGGAATCATCGGCGGCCTGCCCGGGCGGCCGCCCGCCTCGGCCGGCGGCGGCGGGGGCCCGAACTCCGCCGCCGCGAGATAGACCCGGTGGGTCTTCGGATCGAGAGCCATCGTCCGGGAGCCGCGCTGGGTGGCGGCGTTGCCGAGCACCGTGTACGTGTCGGCGCTCTCCTGCCGCACCACCGTCAGCGTGCCGTCGCCCCCGTTCGAGGCGAAGGCGAGCCTGGGTCTCCGGATCAAAGGCCGCGGCGTCCACTCCAGGGCCGATCGGCAGGGTCGCCACGACCGTACCCGCCGCCGGGTCGGACACCACCATCACCGCGTTGCCACAGACGGACATCAGGCGCTCGTACTTCCCGTCCCAGGCCAGCCCGGAAGGCTCCTGGCAGCCAGGCAGCCAGTACCGCTTCACCTCGGTCATGGCCCTGGTGTCGATGACCACGATCTGGCCGGTGTCACTCTCGATGTTCACGTACAGCAGACCCTTGCCGTTCACCTGGGCGAACTCCGGCTTGCCCGGCAATGGAATCGTGCCGACGACCGTCCCGGAAGCGGCGTCGATCGCGGTAGCGTTGGCTGCCCCGCCCGTTGAAGGTGAAGACCCGCTTCGAGGCGTCGTCGTACACAATCGCGTCAGGGTTGGCGCCCGTCACCGTCACCGAGCCGAGCGCCGCGAGGGTCGTCAGGTCGAAGATCGTGACGGTGGTGTCTCTCCCGTTGCTCGTGAAGCCGCGATTGAACTCGTGCGCCACGGCTATCCCGTGCATCCCGTTGGAGGGCGTCACCTCGCCGATCACGCTGTCGGTCGTCAGGTCGATCACCACGGCCCTCGTTCCATGCGAGACGTACAGCCGCCCCGCCTCCGCGTCGACCAGGGCATAGTCCCAGCCGCCGTCGGTACCAATGGGGATCTTCTTGACAAGGTGATAGCCGCTGGCGTCCTGCGCGCGGGCTGCGGAAGCGACCAGGAATGCGGCGACCGCCGCGGCGAAAATTGAGCGAATGGACGTCATGGAATTCTCGCAGGGAGAGGTTGATCAGGCAGTTGGTCGAGGGCGCCGCCAAGTTCAAGCGCCAGCGGCAGGAGGAAGAGGGTGACCAGAGTGGAGAAGGTGAGCCCGCCGATGACCGCGACAGCCAGTGGGCGCTGCAGCTCCGCGCCCGATCCGATACCCACCGCCAGCGGCACCAGCCCGACCAGGGTGCAGAGCGTCGTCATCAGGATCGGCCGCAGCCGGAGGCGGGCGGCGGCCTGGAGCGCCGCGCGGGGCTCGGCTCCCACAGCCCGGTGGTGCTGGGCGGCATCGAGGAAAATGATTCCGTTCTTGACCACCAGCCCGATGAGCAGGATCAAGCCCATGAAGCTGGACACGTTGAACGGAATCCCGGTGGCCGCCAGCGCCACGATGGCCCCGGTCAGGCCCAACAGCGCCGCCGCGATAATCGCGAGCGGCCCGCGGAAATCGCGGAATTGCCCCACCAGCACGAGGAGAACCGCGCCTGCGGCCAGCAGAAACACGATCAGGAGCTGACGGAACGCAGCCTTCTGGCCGGCGTACTGGCCGCCCAGCTCGAGGGTGGTACCGGCCGGAAGCGCCAACCCCGCCGTCGCCCGACGCACGCCGCGCATGACCGATCCAAGGTTGGACCGGCTCAGGTCCACGGCGCCGGTTACCCGAACCACCGGCCGGAGATTCTCCCTGGTCAGCTCCGCCGCGTCGGCTGTGTCGTGCACGACGCCCAGGTCGCCCAGGGGGGCCCAGCCATCGGGACCGACGATGGGCAGGGTCCGCACGATCCGGGGCGCAAACCGGTCGGCATCCTCGAGACGCACCCGGATCGGAATCAGGCGGTCCGCCTCCCGAATGGCACCCGCCGGTGCTCCGAAGAGCGCCCCGCGCGTCTGATCGGCAACATCAGCGATCGTGAGCCCAAGCCGGCTGACCCTGACCGGATCGAGGTCGACGCGGCTCTCCGGGATCGTGCCCTGCACGCCGTCAAACAGGTCGACCAGTCCAGGCACCGGTTCCACCGCCGTGGCCACGGTCCGCGCCGCGCGCTCGGCGGTGGCGAGATCGGGATGGAAGACCTTCAGCTCCACGGGCTCGGCGAGCCCGGCCAGGTCACCGATGAGGTCCTGCAGGATCTGGACGAACTCGATCCGGACACCCGGAAGCTCGGACTCCACTCGGGTCCGGACCCGGTCCATCACTACGTAGACGGACGACTTCCGCTGATTCCTGGCGCGGAGGCGAACAGTCAGATCGCCCCGATTCGGCGAGGTCGCGAAGAATCCGAGCTCGGTTCCCGTTCGCCGCGTGAACGCCTGCACATCGGGGTCAGCCCGGAGGATCGCCTCCAAGTGGTTCAACTCGCGATCGGTCTCCGCCAGCGAGCTGCCGGTCGGCGTCCAGTAATCGAGGATGAAGCCACCCTCGTCCATTTCGGGAAGAAACCCGGTGCCCACAGTGCGTGCGGCCACCAGCATCACGAGCACGATCGCCCCGACCACGCCGAAGGCCAGGCGCCGCCGGCTCAGCAGGGCGGCCAGCGCCGGTTCGTAGCGATCGAGGAGACGGCCCAGCGTCCGGGTGGCCCACGGCTGCCTTGGCACCCCGGCCTTCGGAGCCCGGTGGAGGCGTTCGGCCAGCAGGGGAATCAGTGTCAGGGCGAGGACCAGGGAGAGAATGACCGCCGAGGCCAGGGCGAGGGAGAACGAGCGGAAGAACTGGCCCACGACCCCTTCAAGCAGTCCGAGCGGCGCAAAGACGACGACCGTCGTGAGGGTGGATCCCGCCACAGGAGCGAAGATTTCGTCGGTGGCCTCGCGAATGGTCTCCCGCGCGGGAGCGCCTGGATGGAGGGCCAGGCGCCGCTCGATGTTTTCCACCACGACCACGGCGTCGTCGATGATGAGCCCGATCGCGACGGCCAGGCCGCCCAGCGACATCAGGTTGATCGAATCGCCTGCGAGGCCGAGCCCCGCAAAGGCGCCGGCCAGCGCGAGGGGAATGGTGATCCCCGCGACCAGCGCTGAACGGAGCCCGCCGAGGAAGACCACGAGGATGAGCATCGCGAGCGCCGCGCCGATCAGCATGGCGTCGCGGACCCCGTTGATCGATTCGCGGACCAGGGCGCCCTGGTTGTAGACCGATTCGAGGTGCACACCCGCCGGCAGCTCGCCCTGCAGCGTGGTGATCTCCCGATCGACTGCGCGCTCGACGGTGAGCGTATTGCCGCGGGGCTGCCGGGAGACGTTGATCAGGGCGGCGGGCTGACCGTTCCCCGCCGCCAGGTCGAACCGGTCCTCCACCCCGTAGGCGACCCGGCCGAGATCCCCTACCCGGATCGGGACGCCGGCGGTCCGCTTGACGACCACGTCGGCCACCGCGTCAGGGGTGGCGGTCAGCCCCGACACCATCACCGTGAATTGCCGGTACTCCTGGTCCAGCCGTCCGGCCGAGACCACAGTGTTCGACGACCGAATGGCATTGGCGACTTCGGGTATGGATACCCCATGGGTGGCGAGCTGGCCGGGAAGGAGTGTCACGCTTACTTCGCGGACAAAGCCGCCCTGTACGTCGACCACGCCGACGTCGGGAAGCCGTGCCAGCCGCGGCCGGATGGTGAACTGTGCGAGGTCGCGGAGCAGCGTCGGCGGGCCGCCGGTGAGCTCGTACTGCATCATCGGAAAGACTGATGGTGTGAGTCGTTCGACCGCGATGTCCAGCCCGTCGGGGAGCGAGGGGCGCACCGATTCGACCCTGCTCTGGACCTGCTGCAGCGCGAAGCGCATGTCCGCCCCGGGGCGGAAATCGAGGTTCAGCTCCGCGGCGCCCCGGACCGACCGGCTGCGGATCCGCGTCAGTTCCGACACGGAGGTCATCGCCTCTTCAAGCGGCCGGGTAACCGCCACGATCATGTCGCGCGGCTCGAAGGCGCCTCCCTCCACCAGCACCACGATCCGGGTGAATTCGGCTTCGGGGTAGGCTCCCGCGGGAAGGGTGAACATCGCCACCAGTCCGCCGAAGGTGACGAGCGCGGTCCCGAGGTAGACCGAATAGCGGTGTTCCTGGATGACCCGGGTGAAGCTCACGGGGCGGGCGCCGGCCGGGCTGGAGAGACTCGCATGCCGTCGGCCAGCCCCCACGCGCCCGAGGTCACGGCGTGGTCGCCGGCCTTGAAGTCCCCCTGGACCGCCACCCGGCGCTGTCGCCGCGCAAGCACTTGCACCGCGCGGGCATGCGCGATGGAATCGGCACCGACGATGAACAGCGTCTGTGAATCGCCGACGACCACCAGCGCGGAGTCGGGCACGATCAGGACGTCGCGGAGCACCCCGATCCGGATCAGCGCCGTGGCGCCGATTCCGGCGGGCAGGTGTCCTGGGTTGACGACCCGGATGATCACCTGTCCGCTGTGTGACGCGGAATCGAGCGCCGGGGCGACTGCGTGCACCCGTCCCGCAACCCCGGCCGGGAATCCCTCGGCGAGGACCACGGCGGATTGACCAGGGCGGATATTCGCCAGGTCCGGCGCCGGGACGGCACCCACCAGGTCGAGGCTCGAGCGATCAACCACTTCGGCGAGGGGCGACCCGGCGTCCACCCGCTCTCCTGGCTGGACAAAGATGTGCTGGACTTCCCCGGCGACGGGTGACCGCACCGCCTCCCGGGCCAGCAGCGCGGCCGCCGCGGTCGCCTCGGCGCGAGCGCTCCGGGCCACTGCCTGCTTCTCCTCCACGGCGCGACGCGACGTCACCCCTTCATCGAGCAGCGACTGCTGCCGTTGGGCATCCTGCTCGGCCACCTCGGCCTCCAGAGCGCTTCGCTGGGCCGCCGCTGCGACTTCGGGCGCATCGAGGCTGATGAGGAGATCGCCGGCGGCCACCCGATCGCCGACCTGCGCCACGGTACGCTCCACCACGCCGGCTACGGGAGCGGTGAGCATGGCGGCGTGCCCCGGCGAGGGCTGGAGGATCGCCAACGACGTCGACTTCCTCCGGCATGGTATCCTGCACGACCAGGGCAAGGCCCACCGGGACGAGGGTACCGGCTCCCGCCCCCGCGCCGGGCGTGTCAGCGGCGCGGCAGCCCAGGATGGCGGCCGCTCCCGAGCATCATCGGCAGCATCCGCCTCATGGAGCCTCCCCCAGGAGTTCGTGAAGCGCGGCCACCGCGTCCTGGAACGACACCAGGGCATCGACCTCCGCCAGCTGGATGTCCCGTTCACGGCGCACCGCTTCGAGGACGGGCACCAGTCCCGTTTCGCCGGCGCGGTAGGCAGCCAGTGCCCGGCCGCGCAGTCGCGCGGCGGCGGGGACGAGTGAATCGCGGGCGACGACCGCGCGGGCCGCGGTGCCGGCGAGCCGGACCCGGGCCTCCTCCAGCCGCTGTCGTGCCGTCAGCCGGGCCTCGATGACCGCCGCGGCCGATGCCTCGGCCCGCGCCTGCGCCTCCGCGACCTGGGCCCCGCCCTGGTTCCAGATCGGCACCGGGATGAACACGCCGAGCACGGCAAAGGTCTGCCCTGGCTCAGTGGAGTCGTTCCATTCGATGCCAACCTCGAGGCTGGGAATGGGAATCCTGGCCTGGCGTGCGCTCTGAAGCGACGAGGCCCACTGGGAAGAATCGGCCCTGGCCACAAGCACCATCGGGATCTCCCGCCCGGAGTCAGGGCCAGTCGCACTCGCCAGCCCGTCATCCAGTGCTCCAGCGAGAGGAGGGACCCGGGGGTCGGGCCACCCGATCACGCGGGCAAGCTGGCCCCGGGCCACGTCGACCTCCACCTCTTCCGCCGCGAGGAGCTGCCCCTGCAGCCGGGATTCCAGCTCGACCTGCTCGAGTTCGAACTGCGAGATGTCTCCGGCCTGGTAGCGCCGGCTGGCGATTCGGACCAGCGAGTCGGCCACGGCCTGCTGCTCCTCGAGCAGGCGCCGCCGGGCATCACGCGCCAGGAGCCCGTAGAACGCACGGTGGACCTCCGCTCCCAGCTGGGCGATGGTCGCGGTGGAATCGGCCTGGGCCCCCTCGAGGGCGGCACGCGCGGCGTCCTTCTCCGAGCCGCGAGTCACCAACCAGGACAGCGGCTGGTCGAGAATGGCGTGCCCGCTCGGCGCTGCCCCGGTGTAGCTCAGGAGGAGTTGGGGGTTGGGCACCTGGCCGGCCAGTCGCAAGCCGCCCGACGCCGCCGCGACGCCGGCCGCCGCGGAGCGCGCGACACCGCGGCCCCGCAGGGCGGCGTCCCAGGCCTCGGGAAGGGTGAGCGCCGCCTGGCCCTGCAGCAGCGCAGAGAGCAGTGCGATGACCATCAGCGCCTCGCGCCTCCCACGCCGGTGGCCGCGACGTGCGGAAGCCGGATCACGAATGAGTTCTCACCATCGCGCGCGACGGTGGCCAGGCTCCCCCCGTGCACGCCGGCGATCCATTCGACGATCGTCAGGCCCAGCCCGCCGTCCAGCGCCTCATCCACGTGAGCCGGCCGCCGTCCGGGCAGGACCGGCGGCCCTCCGCTCGTCACCGCAAGTTCGGCCAAGCCGCCCTCCGCCACGACGGAAAGGCGAATCGGAGTGTCGGCCGGTGCGTGACGGCAGGCGTTCTCCACCAGCTCAAGGCAGGCCTCTCGCAGCAGGTCTTCGTTGCCCCTGAGCGTCAGCGGCTCCACCTCGCCCAGCTCCAGCCGATGCCGGGTCACCTGTGCCCGGGAGCGCATGAGGTCGGCACACTGCCAGACCAGGCCATCAAGTTCCACGTCGTCCTCCAGGGGTGGCCGGTCGCCTGCCGTCGCACGGGCCAGCAGAAGCAGCTCTCCCACCCGGCGGGACATCTGGTCGGCGGAGAGCTCGATCCGCCGCAGGATGGCCTCGTACTCTTCCACGCTGCGTGGACGTTCCAGGCCGAGGGTGCTTTCTCCGCGCACCACGGTGAGCGGCGTCTTGAGCTGGTGGGCGGCCCGGGCCAGAAAGGTCCGGTTGGTGGCCTGTGACCGCTCCAGGCGTTCGAGCAGCTGATTGAACTGGTCGGCCAGCGCGTCGATCTCGTCGGCCGGGTGGCGAACCGGCAGGCGCGAATGCAGCGCCTCGGGATCGATGGCAGCGGCGCGCGAGGACAATTCGCGGACTGGCGCGAGGGCGCGCCGGGCGAGGACGTACCCGCCAGCCATCGCGATCAGGAGCACCAGGGGCAGGCTGAACAGCAGCCAGCCGGCCAGGACCTCGTCTTCCTCCCGCATCTGGCTGGTGGAAAGGATGGCCGCGACGGTGGCTGACGCAGTAGAGGAATCCCTGTAGAGCGCGACGCGGGCATCCCCCTCCTGGTCGAGTGGCAGCTGCAGGAAGGAAAGGCCGGCCGGCGCCGAGGGCCTCTGCATCGCCACGCTCCGTAGCCTGTTGGATCCCCGCCCACCGACGATCTCACCGGCTCCATTCCAGACCTCCACCGCGATGGGGCCCGGGGGCCACTCCCCCAGGACCTCCTGGACCGCCGCAGCGAGATTTCCGGCATGGTGCGGGATCTCCTGGCGTATGGCCGCAGCAATTCCCCGCGCCGTCGTGCCGAGGTCACGGGTCAGCCGCGCCTCTGCCTTGCGTCCCGAGTAGATGAAGAAACCGGCGTCGAGGACCAGGAGGCCCGCGATGAACGCGGCGCCGAACCAGGCCGCGAGATGGAGCCGCAGCCGGCTAAGAGGCATCGCCCATGGCGCGATCGGACAGGGCGTACCCCGCGCCGCGCACCGTCTGGAGCAGGCGGGGCCCTGGTCCGGTATCGACCTTTCGACGCACCCGGCCGACCAGCACGTCCACGGCGTTGGCGACGGGGTCGAAGTTGTCGTCCCAGACCCGTTCCAGGATCTGGCCCCGGCTCACGACCCGGTGCGGATTGCGCATCAGGTATTCGAGGAGACCGAACTCGCGCGAGGTGAGCCGGACGACTTCACCGGCACGGCGGGCAGTCCGGCTCGCCGTGTCGAGTTCGAGATCGGCCAGCCGGAGTGTAACGCTGAGCGCCTCGGGCGGCCGGCGGGCAAGCGCCCTGAGCCGGGCCAGGAGCTCCTCGATGGCGAAGGGCTTCGCGAGGTAATCATCGGCACCGGCATCGAGGCCGGTGATCCGGTCCGAGAGTTCGCCCCGGGCGGTCAGGATCAGGATCGGGGTGCGGCCGCCGCGGGCCCGCCAGCGCCGGCAGACCTCGAAGCCGTCGATGTCGGGCAGGCCGACGTCGAGCACGGCAAGATCATACTCGGTGACCGCCAGCGCCTCGAGCGCGGCCCGGCCGGTCGCCACCACGTCGGGAGCCCACGCCGCCTCGCGCAGGGCCCGGGAGAGGAGGTCGGCGACCTCGGGCTGGTCTTCAACGATCAGGACGCGCACCGGGTACCCCGCGGGACAAGGCTGCCTCAGGGAGACTTCTTCTTCGCGTCGGCCGAGTCTTCCTTCGCCTCGGTGGCGGACGATTCGTGCTCGACGGAGAGCACCTTGCCGGATGTCGCATCAACTGCGACCTCCTGGATGCCATCCTTCCCAGGGACCTTGACGTCGTAGGAAAATATCAGCTTCCCCTTTTCCTGTTCGAGTTCCGCCTTCACGATCGAACCACCCGGCACCCTGGCCAGGGCCGCCTGCCGGGCCGCCGCATCGGTCACCTTGGCCTGGGTCAGGAGGCCCGGCTTTGCCTGGGTGAGCGACACTGGAGCCTGGGTGGCCGGGGCAGCCTGGGCGTGAAGTGCAATCGGGCTCAGGACGAGGCTGGCAGCCAGAAGAGCGTGGCGGGCTCGCATTGAAAAGACTCCGGAGAAAGGCGGTCTGACGGGAGCAGAGGAAGGATACTGAGGGAGATGACCGGACGATGACAGGGCGGCCCCGGCATTGTCACTCTCCCGTCATCCATGAAGGACAGGTTTCCCATGTGAACGCCGCCGTCGCCACCGCCTTCCGTTCCGCGCTCCCCTCCGGGTCGCATCGTTGACGTCTTTCCACGACTCGAGCTCGTCGCTGATGACGCGGCTGGGGCACGCCCTGGTCCGCTGGCGATGGGTCGTGCTCCTGGCCTGGATCGCCGGCGGAGCCCTGGCCTGGCGCGGGGCGCCCCGTGTCCTCGAGGTGCTGAGCCTGCAGAGCAACATCGATCCCACCATGGAAGCGGTGCGGGCCGGCCTCATGCTGCGCCAGGGCTTCGCCCGGCCGCTGAGCGACCTGTTCGCGGTCACCGTCCCGACTCCCGACGGGATCGACGGACCGCGCTCCCGGCTGGTCCTCGACAGCCTCGGCACCGCCCTGGTGCGCCAGCCATACGTTTCCAGCGTCATCTCGTTCCGCTCGACCCACGACTCTACGTTCCTGAGCCGGGACGGCACCCGGACGTTTCTCGTCCTGGCGATGCACGTCCCCTCCCAGGACAGCCTCGGCCAGCTGGTCCTCCCGGTGCGGCGGGTGATCCACGAAGCCCTCGCCCAGGTTGGGCCAACGGACCCGGGTGTGCTGGTGACCGGCCTGGCCCCCCTCGACCTCGATGTGCGAGCCCTCAGCGCAAGCGACGGTGAGCGGGCCGAACTCCGGGTGCTGCCGCTCACGCTGCTGGTGCTGATCCTCGCGTTCGGCGCACTGGTGGCGGCACTCCTCCCCATCGCGATCGGCATGATGGCCATCTGGGCCACGCTGGCCTTTCTCTGGGTCCTCGGCCACGCGATGCCGATGTCCATCTTCGTGCTCAACATGACGACGATGCTCGGCCTCGGCATGGGCATCGATTTCTCCCTGCTGATCGTCACCCGCTTCCGGGAGGAGCTCAGCCGCGGACTGGCGGTCCCTGATGCAGTGGCCCAGGCGACGGGAACGGCGGGGGCCGCGGTTGTAACGTCGGGCGCCATCGTGGTGGTCGGATTCCTGGCGCTCCTGCTCACGCCCCTGCTGGAAACCCGCAGCATTGGCATCGCCGGGCTGATCGTCGTCGCCGTGACGGTCGCCCTGGCCACCACCTTCCTGCCGGCGCTGCTCGCCGTGCTTGGCCGCAGCATCGACCGCCC
Source organism: uncultured Gemmatimonadales bacterium (assembly GCA_963724265.1). Lineage (GTDB taxonomy): Bacteria > Gemmatimonadota > Gemmatimonadetes > Gemmatimonadales > GWC2-71-9 > DATEHG01. The sequence goes on along the minus strand of CAVRTU010000005.1, from coordinate 126,618 downwards.
CCGCTGGATCTCGGAGCGACTCGCCTGGTACCGGCAGGCGGCACTGTGGAGGCGCTGGGCGCGAACCGTCAGCCGGAACCCCGGGGCCGCACTCCTGATCGGCGGCACGCTCACCTGCATCCTGATCGTCCCGGTCGGTCACCTCAGGATCGGCCTCCCCGCCCACGGGTGGTGGCCTGCCGCCACGGAGGCGGGGCAAGGGGTCGAGGCGCTGGAACGGATGGGGGCCGGCGGCATCATCAACCCGATCCGGCTCGTGGTGACGCTGCCGGCCGGAGAGCGGATGACCTCCGCCAGCGGCCTGCGCGGATTGATGCAGCTCGGCGATTCCCTCCGGGCCGACCCCCGCGTCGGCCAGGTTCGCAGCCTCGTCGGCCTCGAGCCCGGCATGTCGCTGCTCGGGTATTCCCTGCTGTACAGCGACCTTGCCGCCGCCCGGCGTGAGCATGCCGACTTCATCGATGCCTACCTGAGCCGCGACGGCAGGAGCGCGCTGGTGGACGTCCTGCTGGCGGATTCGGTCTCGCTCACCTCGGCAATCGACGTGACGCGGCTGGCCCGGCGTCTCGCCGTGACCCCGCCCCGTGGCCTCCGGGGAGCGACCATCCTCGTGGGAGGCTACGGCGCCGAAGTCCTCGACGTGCAGACCACGATGGCCAGGCACTCCCTCGGGCTGGTGCTCTGGGTGCTCGGCGTCACGGCGCTGATTCTCGGACTTGTCTTTCGGTCCTTCCTGGTGCCGGTCAAGGCCATTCTCATGAACACCCTCGCGGTCGGGGCGACGTTCGGCCCCATGGTCCTGGTCTTCCAGGAAGGCTTCGGCGGCCGGCTCTTCGGCCTCCCCGGACCGACGGCCGCCGTGTTCTTCCTGGTGCCCGTCGTCGTACTGCCCGTCGTGTTCGGCCTGAGCATGGACTACGAGGTGTTTCTGCTCACCCGCATGAAGGAGTGCTTCGACCGCACGCAGGACAATGACGCGGCGACCTCCGAGGCCCTGTGCACCACCGCCTCGACCATCACCTCGGCCGCCCTGGTCATGATCCTGGTCTTCGGCGCCTTCGCCTTCGCTCGCACGCTGGCGGTGCAGTTCCTGGGCTTCGGGCTGGCGGTGGCAGTCCTGCTGGACGTCACCGTCATCCGCATGATTCTCGTTCCCGCACTCATGCACCTGGCCGGCCGCTGGAACTGGTGGCCGGGAGTCCGCGGCTTCGCTCCCGGGTGCCGTCTCGTCGTCACACCATCGCATCTCCAACCAGAGGTTGCTGAACATGTCGGCATTGGCCGTGCGCGGTCCCGGAACGGATAGGAACCCCCGCGTCGAGGGCGGGTCGCCGCTGCGATTCCGCCGCCAGCGGGGGCGCCGCCTCCGGGTGAACATCACCTCCGAGACGGCCTTCTGGGGCATGGAAGGCCAGGGCGGCCATACCGGTTTCCTGGATTGCATCGACCTGATGAGCCGGCACCCCGATCTCGAGGTGTTCGTTAACAGCAAGCGCCAGTGCGATGTCCTCCATTCCCACAGCTGGGGGCCGGGCTACTACCTGCGCGGGCTCCGGTACCCCGGCCGGCGGATCCTGACGGCCCACGCCATCCCGGAAAGCGCCGAGGGGTCCCTCCCGTTCATGTGCGGGAGCACCCGCGCGTTCGTCCGCCGGTACCTGAAGCGGATCTACGACTTCTCGGACATCGTGGTGGCGGTGGATCCACGTTCGGCCGAATCGCTCCGGCGGCTCCCCGTCCGCTCACCGGTCGAGGTCGTATCCAACGCCATCCGCACGGAGCGGTTCTTTCCCTCCGAGTCGCTCCGCCGCGAGGGGCGGGCGCTCCTCGGCATCGATGGCCGCCGGCCGGTCGTCCTGGGGGTCGGACAGGTGCAGCCCCGGAAGGGCATCCACGACTTCAGTGAGGTGGCCCGTGCCTTCCCGGAGGTGGACTTCATCTGGGTGGGAGGCCGTCCGTTCGGTCTGGTCTCGGCGGGCCTTCACGAGCTCAATCACCTCATGTCGACCACGCCCGCCAATCTTCGGTTCGCGGGGCTGCATGATCTGGCGGTGATGCCGCTGCTCTACAATGCCGCGGACGTGATGTTCTTTCCCTCGCTGCAGGAGAACTGCCCTTACGCCCCGATCGAGGCCGCCGCTTGCGGGCTGCCGGTGATCTTCCGCAACCTGCCGGTGTACGCCGAGCTCTACCGGACCGGCTATCGCGCGGCTGACGATGCCGCGGGCTTCATCGCCGCCCTGCGCGCGCTCCTGGCCGACCCGGCCGAGTACCGTCGGGCCCGGCAGCTCTCCCTGGACCTCGTCACCAGCTTTCAGGCAAACGCCTTCATCACTCGCATCGCGGGGCTCTACGACAAGGTGGCCACCGGCGCCGGCCTCCTCCTTCCTGCGGCCTGACCCGAGCCGAGATTCTCACGCGGAGCGTCCCGCCACCCGCCCACCCCGCTCCGTGACGATCGGGTAACGGAACGGTCGTGGCACGATATCGTCGCCGTTCCGGGACGGTCACACCTGCGATTTTCCATTGAATGCGCCCCCGGCGATCCGTAGCTTGTGCTCACGATGAGCGCAACCAGGATGCCCGGTGGCCGCGGCGGCTGACTCGCGACGATGGCGTTCGATCTGGATCTCCGACGTGCACCTCGGCACGCGACACGCCCAGGTGGACGCGCTGCTGGCATTCCTGAAGCAGAACCGATCCGAGTACCTCTACATCGTCGGCGACCTCATTGACGGCTGGGAACTGAAGCGCAGCTGGTACTGGGAGGACGGCTACAACACCCTGATACAGAAGCTCCTCCGCAAGCAGCGCAAGCACACCCGCATCACCTACATCACCGGCAATCACGACGAATTCCTCGAATCGTTCATCGGGCTGAAGTTCGGTGGCGTCACCCTGGCGCAGGAGGCGATTCACGTGGCCGCCGACGGCCGGCGGTACCTGGTGATCCACGGCCACCAGTTCGACGGGCTGACCCACTTCAACCGGGTGCTCGAGCGGCTGGGCTCCCGGCTCTACGACTGGGTCCTCAATCTCAACATGTACGTCAACCGCCTCCGCCGGCGGCTGGGACTCGGCTACTGGTCCTTCGCCGCGTTCCTCAAGTCGAAGGCCAAGGGCGCGGTCCAGTACATCACCGACTACGAGACCGCGATGGTGAGCTTCGCCACCGCCCACCAGGTCGATGGGATCATCTGCGGCCACATCCACCGGGCCGAGATCCGCGACATCGGCGGAATGACCTACCTCAACTGCGGCGACTGGGTCGAGAGCTGCACCGCCCTGGTCGAGGACTTCGAGGGCAACTTCAGCCTCATCCACTTCCATGAGAATTCTGTTCACGGTGCAGGGCGAGGGCCGGGGGCACATGACCCAGGCGCTCGCGGTGCACCGGAACTTGTCCCGCTCGGGGCATGAGCTGGTGGGCGTTGCGGCAGGCCGGCACGACGGCCGGTCGCTGCCCGACTTCTTCGTTCACGGCTTCAACGTTCCCGTCACCCTGTCTCCACAGCCCGGGGTTCACCTTCCGCGACGGCCGCTCGATCGACCTCCCGGCCACGCTCTGGACTACCCTGCGCCGCCTCCCCACCTACCGGCAGAGCATTCGCCGGCTGCGTGCGCTGGTCGACGAAACCCGCCCCGACCTCGTCATCAATTTCTTCGAACCGCTGACCGGCCTCCTCCAGCTGCTCAGTCCGCTGCCGGTTCCGGTGGTGGCCGTGGCCCACCAGCACATGATCGACCACCCTGCCTATGTCAGGCTCCCCGGTGGTGCCGTCGACCGGATGGGACTGGCTTTCTTCGCCGGTCTGGTCGGCGCCCGGTCATGGAAGCTCGCGCTCTCGCTCACGCCCGAAGCGGACCTCCCCGACCGGCGCCTCCTGGTCAGTCCACCGATTCTCAGGCCCGAGCTGTTCGAGCTCACCCCCACGCGGGGGACTATGTGCTGATCTACCTGGTCAATCACGGGTACAGCGAGGACATCCGGGCCTGGCACCGGATGCATCCGGATGTGGCCCTGCACTGCTTCTACGACCGGCCGGATGCGCCCCCGGAGGAGGTGGTCGACGGCACCCTCACCTTCCATCGCCTCGACGGGAAGAAGTTCCTGCGGATGATGGCCGGGTGCCGCGCGGTGGTGAGCACCGCGGGCTTCGAATCGGTGTGCGAGGCGGCCTGGCTCGGCAAGCCGGTCCTGGTCGTCCCGGTCCAGAACCACGCCGAGCAGACGCTCAACGCACTGGACGTGGTCCAGGCGGGGCTGGGCATCAGCGACACGACCTTCCGGCTCGACCGGCTGGAGGAACTTCCCGACCGGCTCGACAGCAGCCGCTTCCGGGACTGGGTCAGCCGCGGCGACGAGCTCCTCGAACGGATCCTGAGCCAGGCCTGCGCCGCGGCCGGTAAGCCGTCAGCTCCGCCGGCGTGACGTCACCGGGACATTTCCTCTGCTCCGTGCGCCTCCGGCTTCGTCTCCACGACGTGCCGGGCCTTTTCCACCACCGCGGCGACCTGGCGGGCCCCGCCCTGCAGCCAGATCAGCGCCAGGCCCATCGCGATCCAGCAGACTTCCCAGATCCGGTTGATGATGGCGGTGTACACCCCGAGGTGTGGATCGATCCCCATCGCCTGGAAGACGGCGTAGAACGCTCCCTCCTTGGTGCCCATCTCGAAGGGAATGATGAACAGCGCCATCCCCACCATCCCGGTGATGGTCCCGATGGCGTAGGCCTCCGCATAGCTCACCGCCACACCGACGCTCGACAGGATGAGCACATACTCCACCATGATGAGGGAGCGCGCCACGAACTCCAGCGCCAGCGCGGTCCAGAACCGCCTCGGACTGCCGTGGTGAAAGGTCGTGATGTGGCGGTCCAGCTCCACCAGCGCCTCACGCCTCGGTTCGATGATGCGGGCCAGGGCCCGGAGGCCCGGAATGCGGTGCGCCGCATTCAGGAACTTTTCGAAGATCCCCTGGCGGTGCACCATCAGCACCAGCGCGATGAAGCCGAGGACCACGATGCCCGCCGCGCCCAGCGCGAGCAGTGTCAGCGGATGGTGGGGAAAGAGCGCCACGCCGATGGCCACCCCCAGCATCAGGCTGATGAGGTGCGCCATCGTGAAGAGCAGGCGGTGGGTCATGACCGACGCCGCGGCGCGGCGCCGGTTCCCGATCCACGAGGTCGCTGCCGCCACCTTGAACGGCTCCCCGCCGACGCTGAAGAACGGGGTCATGTAGTTGATGGACCATCCGGAAATCGTGGCCGCGAGCATGGTGGAGAACCGGGGGAGCCCCGGCTCGTCGGCCAGGATCAGGCGCCAGGAGGCGGTGGTGAGGCCGTAGACCACGGCCCAGAGCCCGACGATCGGCAGCAGCAGCCAGCCGGTCCGGCGGGCATTGGCCAGCAGTTCGCTCGGGCCCGACACGAATGATGAACAGGGCGAAGAGCGCCAGGCCGACGGCGAAGGCGAGTGACCGCAGGCGCCGGCTCATTGGGCGAAGTCCCTGGGGGAGGCGAACGCCCGGGGACCCGGTCGACGCCAGGAATCGATGCTTGCATCACCCGGGAAGAATACCACGATCCGCGCGGTGCCGAGCGACCCCGGCGACTGGCGCCGTACGCCGGGGATGGTTTCTTTCCCGCCATGCCGCCGTCTCCCGCCACGTTCAGCGAACTGCACGCGGCCATCCTGCAGGCAGCCGTCACTGCCGGCCTCGCACTGCTCTGCACGCTGCTCTACGGGCGGTTCCGCAAGCCCTACTTCCTCTGGTGGGCGATCGCCTGGGCGCTCTACCTGCTGCGGCTGGGCGCCATCCTGACCTTCCTCCTCACGACCAATCGGCAGTGGCTCTACTGGCACCAGGTCGTGACCGGGTGGACGGCGCTGGCCCTGCTCTGGGCGGCGCTCAAGTTCTCGCGGCAGCTCCGCTGGCGGCCGATCTACCTCCTGCCGGCGCTCTTTCCGCCGCTCTGGAGCTTCCTGGCGATCTACCTGATGCAGAACTTCCTGCTCGCCGCCGGGCCGGCCGTCCTCTTTCTCAGCCTGGCCACCGCCTGGACCGGGCTCACCTTCTGGCAGGACTGGCGCCGCACCGGCTCGACCGGCTCCCTCCTCCTCGGCATTGCCTTCCTGCTCTGGGGCGTCCATCACCTCGATTACCCGCTGCTCCGCGCGCGGGGGGCGTGGAACCCCTGGGGCTACTACCTCGACATCCTCTTCGAATCCGGCGTGGGCGCCGGCATCCTCCTGCTCGTCCTCGAGGACCTGCAGCGCGGCGTCGCGGCCCTGGTCGCCCTCTCCGGCGATCTCTCGGTCGGCGGCAATCCCGCCGACGGACTCGACGCCCTGCTCCGCCGTCCACTGAGCCTGCGCGGGGTCCGGGGCGCCGCGATGTATCTGCGGCAGGACCGCGAGGGGCGATTCGTCTCCGGCGTCGGCGCCTGCGCCGACTGGACCGGCCACGTTCCCACCGGCGAGCCGGCCCGCCTGATCGCCGGTTCGCTCGAGAGCGGGCGCCCGGTCTTTTCCGGCGAGTGGCCGGAGAGCCCGCAGGACAAGCTCCCGGCGGGCTACGCGTTCGGCGCCGTGCTGCCGATCTTCCAGCACGAGGCGCCAACCGGGGCCCTGGTCATGGTCGGCGATGCGCGCGACCCCCTCACCGCGCTCGACGAGGGATTCCTGATCGCCCTCGGCCAGCAGGTCGGCGCCGCGCTGGAACGAACCGATCTCAACACCCGGCTCCAGGCGCAGAACCGCCGAGCTGGAGCGACTCGCCGGCCAGATGGTCCGCCAGAACGAGGCGGAGCGCCGGCGGCTCTCCCTGGCCCTGCACGACGAGACGGCCCAGCTGTTCTCGGCGGTCAAGCTGCAACTCGGCCTGCTGCGCGAGCAGGCCGATCCCGGCGCTGGCGCCGCGATTCGATCGCTCCCTCGAGCTGATCGACTCGGGCATCCGGGGCATCCGCAGCATCACCAACGACCTCCGCCCCGTGCTGCTGGACGACCTCGGGCTCGTGCCTGCCCTCCGCTCGCTGGTCACGGACTTCGGCGAGCGCACCGGAATCGAGACCCGGATCCGCACCGGCGGCGCCCTTCCCACCGCTCACGGAGGATGCCGAGCTGGCCATCTACCGGGCGCTGCAGGAGGGGCTCTCGAACGTGGCCCGCCATGCGGGCGCCGCCTCCGTCGGCCGTCGGGATCCAGCGCGAAAATGGAGGCGTGGCCCTGACCGTGAGCGACGACGGCACCGGTCTCGACCGTCCGTTCGACCCTGCCCGGCTCGAGTCGGAGGGGCACCTCGGCCTGGTCGGGATGCGCGAGCGGGTGCAGGCGCTGGGCGGCCGCCTCCGCATCGTCAACCGTGACGGGGGCGGCGCCGAACTGCGGGTCTGGATTCCGACCGAGGAGAACGTCCGATGACGGCACCGATCCGTATTCTGCTGGTGGACGATCACGCCGTGGTGCGGGAGGGGATCCGTCACGTCCTGGCGGAGGGCGGCGAGTTCGAGGTGGTCGGCGAGGCCGGGGGCGGCCGGGAGGCGCTGGCCCTGGCGGGCACGCTGCAGCCCGACGTCGTCCTGCTCGACATCTCGATGCCGGGCGATTCGGGACTCGATGTCCTGGACGCGCTGCGGAAGGCGGCGCCCCAGGCCCGCGTCCTCATGCTCAGCGTCCACGACCAGACCGAGTACGTGGTGCAGAGCGTGCGGGCGGGTGCCCACGGCTACCTGCGCAAGGACACCACGCCGGCCGACCTTCGCGAGGCCATCCGCTCCGTGCATCGGGGCGATGCGTTCTTCAGCCCGGTCGCCGCCCGGCACCTCTCGGACGCGCTCCGCGAGGAGGCCCCCGCTCCTCGGCGCGACCCGTTGACCGCGCGGGAGCGGGAGGTGCTCCAGGGCGTGGCCCGCGGGCACACCAACAAGCAGATCGCGACCGAGCTCGGCATCAGCGTGCGCACCGTCGAGGCGCACCGCGACAGCCTGATGCGCAAGCTGCACATTCACACCGTCGCCGGCCTCACCCGCTACGCCATCGAGAACGATCTCTATAAGGAGTGAATGGAGAAGCGCCAACGGCGCACCCCGTAGTTCCCGCTCCGTAGTACTCCGAATGTTTCACCGCGAGCTGAATTTCTATACTGCTGGCCAGGGAGCCGCTCTTCCCCACTCACCCTGGACCGATCATGACAACCGCGTTGCCGACACTGACCCACGTCCACATGGCGGCGCTGTTGTGTCTCACCGCCATCCCGGCGGTGGCCGGGGCGCAGGCCAGCGACACCACCAAGGCCATTGTGATTGACTCGGTGACCGTCACCGCCACGCGCGACCCCCGCGACGTCTTCAACGTGCCGGCGCCGGTCACCATCGTCGATTCGGGCCGCCTGGTCAGGGCGATCCCCAACAACGCAGTGGACGTCTTTCGTGACCTTCCAGGCCTCGACATCAATGGCGTCGGCCCCAACCAGATCCGGCCCGGCATCCGGGGCCAGCGCGGCCAGCGGGTCCTCATGCTGGAGGACGGGATCCCCATGGCCAACGCCCGCCGCCAGTCGGACTTTGGTGAGCTGCCCTCCCTGCTCGACCTGGTCGGCGTACGACGGGTCGAGGTGGTCCGCGGACCGATGTCGGTGCTCTACGGGAGCGATGCGATTGGCGGGGTGGTCAACATGATCACGCTGCGTCCGACCTATGCGGACGCGGGAGGCGCCGTCGGGGGCACGCTGGGCTATACCTACGCCACCGCCGGGGACCTTTCGCGGGTGTTCGGGACTCTGGCGGGTCACCGCGGCGGACTGGGGTTCACGGCCGGGGGCAGTTATCGGAACCGCCGGCAACTACCGGGTGCCGGCCGGGAGCTTCGGCAACGTGAACCTGGCCAATGGGACAATCCTCAACGATTCGCAGCTCCGCGACTGGAGCTTCAACGCGACCGTCGGCTACCAGTTCACGGGAGGGCACCAGCTCTCCGCCAAGATCGAGAGCTACGGCGCCGACGACGCCGGGTTCGGCTACATCGATCCGTCGCTGCTCGGCCCGGGACAGCCGTTCGTCCAGATCCGGTATCCCGACCAGCGCTACTGGAGGACGACGGCGGCCTACAGCTCCCCTGCCCTGAAGGCGGTGATCTTCGACCGGCTCAACGTCACCGGGTACTACAACAGCAACCGCCGCCACCTGACCACCAACATCCTGACTCCCGCCGGTCCCGGCGCCACGGTCGGCGTGAATTCCTTCAACTACACCGACCTCGGCACGACCGGTTTCCGGCTCGAGGCCAGGAAGGTGCTGGGGCGCCAGCTGCTGACGTATGGCGCGGACTTCTTCAACGACAATTCCACCAATACCGACTCGAGCCTCACCACGCTCACCGGCTTCGGCCCCCCGCCGCCGGTCGAGATCGTGGACACCACCCCCAGCGTGCCCGATGCCAGCCTCCGCAGCCTGGGCGTCTTCGCCCAGGGGGACCTGCGCCTCCTGCCCAGGACCAACCTGATCCTGGGAGCGCGCTACCAGAACGTGAACCGCCAGACCAACCCGACGCCGGGGGTGACCGCCCCGCTGGTGAACAACACCCAGGGGACGGTGGTGGGGACCGTGAACCTGGTCGTCGCGGTGACCGGCGACTTCAACCTGGTCGGTGCGGTCGGCCGGGGATTCCGGTCGCCCAACCTGGTGGAGTCCTTCTTCAATGGCCCGGTCCCTGAGGTCAACGGGTGGCAGATCGCCAATCCGGCCCTGCTCCCCGAAACCAACCTGGAATTCGACTTCGGCGCCCGTTACCGGATCCGGCATCTTTCCGCGGAGGCCTGGTACTTCAACAACACGATTCACGACGGGATCCGTACCGAGCCGACCGGCGGGACGTTCAACGGGCTGCCGGCCTACCAGAACCAGAACGTGAATCAGCTGCGCTACCAGGGAATCGAGATCAGCGCGGAGGCGGTGGTGCTCCGGGGGGTGACGCTCGGCGCCAACTACACCTGGCTCACGTCCCAGGACGTGCTCAAGCCCAACGAGCCGATCGGCGAGACCTACCCGCAGAAACTCGGCCTCGTGGCCACCTACCGATATCCGAACGGCCGGTTCTGGGCCCAGTACGACTTCCGCTGGAACGCCGCGCAGCCCGATGTGCCCCTGCCCCAGCCACCATCGCCGCCGCTGCCGGTCGGGACCACCCTCCCGGCATTCACGGTGAGCGACGTCCGCGGCGGAGTGCTGCTCTTCGACCGGGGGCGGTACCGCACCGAGCTGGATCTCGCGGTCTTGAACCTGGCCAACACGCTCTACGCCGAAACACCGAACCAGAGCTTCTTCCGCCCCGAGTCCCAGCGCCAGCTCCGGCTGGAGCTCGCCACCACCTTTTGACCAGGCGAGTCCGTGAACCTCATCGCCTACATCCCGATCGCCACGACCTTCCTGGCGCTGGCCTTTTCCGTGGTCCTGGTGCGGCGCTACCGGGCCAGGGGCGGCCCGCACCTGCTGTGGTGGGCGGTGGGAACGTTCACCTATGCGCTGGGGACGATCACCGAGTCGCTCACCACCCTGATCGGCTGGCACGAACCGGTCTTCCGAGCCTGGTACATCACGGGGGCGCTGCTGGGCGGAGCCCCGCTGGCGCAGGGCACGGTGTACCTGCTGCTGCCCCGGAGAACAGCCAACCGCCTCAGCGTCGCCCTGGTAGCCACGATGGTCTTCGGAGCGGTCTGTGTGCTGGCCAGTCCCATCGTCGTCGAGCGGATCCGCCCCTACCACCTCTCGGGGAACGTCCTCGCCTGGACGTGGGTCCGGGGAATCAGCCCGTTCATCAACCTCTACGCGCTGATCTTCCTGGTCGGCGGCGCCATCGTCTCGGCCCTCCGATACCACCAGCAGACCGGGACCCGCCACCGGTTCATCGGCAATGTCTATATCGCCATCGGCGCGCTGCTTCCCGGCATCGGCGGATCATTCACGCGGTTCGGCTACACCGAAGTGCTCTACGTGACTGAATTCATCGGCCTGGCGCTGATCTTCCTGGGGTACCGGTACAATACGGCGGGCGGCGTGGTGGGCCTGCCTGCGACGCAGACGCCGGAGTTCGAGCAGGTGCTCGCCCACAGCGAGGGACTCCCCGGAAGGAATTGAATCCCTCGGCAAGATGCCCCGCTTCGGCAGCGCGCGTTCCAGCAGCGCGTCGACGCGCCTGAAGGCGCAGGTGGGGGTCAAGACGCTCGCCTCCGGGCGAAAAGAAATTGGCAGATCAGCGCCAGGTCGGCAGGAGCTCAGGCCCGCGACACGATCAGGTAGAGCCTTGCGTTCGTGGTCAGCAGCAGGGTGATCAGGGCCCCGGATTGTGTTTCCTGGGCCATGAAGCGGCGGGCAAGCCCGTCCGGCGGTTGGTCATCCTCCCTGGAGGTCCAGCCGGCGGAGAGCCAGGCGCGATAGATCTTCACCAGCTCGTCGTAGCGATGCCGGGCAGGTCCGAGCGACCGTGAGGCGAAGACCATACATCGTACGCTCCAGCCGACGACCTCACAGTCATAGGTGCCGGGAGCGTCGAGCACAGATTCGTAGATTGCGCCATCGACTCCCTTCTCGATCAGGCGTCCGCGGCTGGTGGTGAAGCTGTCGGCACTGGCGGCCACGAAGACAGTGAGCGCCGTGTCCCAGGCGGCCTGGTCCGTCCGAATATCGAGGCAGCGTGCCAGGCTGAGAATCAGGTCCTGGCCGCCACGGTGATCCTTGTCCTGCGGCGTATTGCGAAGCGCCTGCTCCAGCGCGTCGATATGACTCACCTTGAGTATTCCGCCGTCGACCAGCAGCTGGATTGCCCAGCAGTCCGCCTCGTCCTCCCGCTTTCGGCCGTTGGCGTCGCCCGACTGGTAGACATGGCCCAGCAGGTGGTGGGCGCACTCATGCAGATAGATGAACATCTGGACGAAATCAGGGAGCGCCTGGTTCGCCTTCGCGTTCCAGAGGATGACCGGACTCCCATTCTGGAGCTTGGCGACTCCTGACCAGTACATGTCGTTGTTGACGACGGCAGGGATCACCTGTCCGTGTCGGTCGAGGCAGGCCGAATAGGGCACCTGGGCCGCGGCGGGCCCGGCCCCGGGCGGCGCAAGCGCGACGACGAGCAGCGCGGCGAGCACAAGCCTGGTCCGGCGCATGGTGTCTCCTGATCGAGTAGTCCTTCGGCGGCGCAATCTCCTTCGGTGAGCGGGTGGTGGCGACAGGCTCAGGCGGAAATCAGGACCCCCTCACGGAAGGAGACCCCGGCGGTCCAGTCATACTCCCGCGAGGCGTGCTCGACCACGACCACGCCATCGCACTTGACCGTCCCGGTCAGTTTTGCCTTGGCGGCCTCGAGCCGCATGATCCGCCCGTTCTGGATGATCAGCACGCCGGCATCGATGGTCAGATCCAGATCGAGATCGAATTCGATCTTGCCCTGCGGCACGCCATCCACGGTAATTTCGAGATACGGCTTCTGGCTCACCTTGACGTGGTGGGTGGCGAGAGTCACGGTGGAGGCGGTCCCCGGCGGGTATTGCTTCGCATCGGCGAATTTCTTGAGCTTGCGGTGGGTCTTCCAGGCCCCGGTCAGCACGTCGGCGACCTGGAGGTGGGCCAGGCGGATCACCAGATCGGGGGTGGTCTTCGCCGCCGCCAGCCAGAACCGGGGCGAGACCGCCGCCCGGGCCACCGCGAGCCCCGGCAGCGAGCGCAGGGCTTTCACGACGGTCTCGATCAGCGGGTCCAGCTTGAGTTCTCCGGGGTTGAGCTGGAACTCGGTGGTGTCGATCGGGCTCGTCATGAGGACTCTTCCTCGATCAGGGGTTCGTCGTCCGCCATCGCTGTGCTGATTGGCGTGGCCCGCGGCGCCAGCCCGAGCTCGGGCCCGGTCAGGAGGTTGTCGGTATCGATCCGCCCGGGCGGTCCCGGCTCGCTCCGCGGCGTGATCGTCACCCGCCCCCGCCATGGGCGGTCGCTCCGCCACTGGCGAAGCCGGACCAATCCGTACACGCCCCCTCCGATGCCCCCCAATGCCGCGAGCAGTTTCAGCCAGAGCGGTGTGGGCACGTACACGCCGACCAGCAGCTCGACTTCACTGCCGGGAGTGACCTCGGTGCCGCCAGGAGGATCCTGGTCGATGACCCGTCCCGAATCGGTTCGGTCGGACGTGCTGTCGTCGACAGTTACGGTGAACCGGCGGGCCGCCAGCGTCGACTCCGCCGAGGCCCGCCACTGGCCCCGCACCTCCGGCACCGTGTCCCGCCGAAGCGGCTTCGAAACCGCGAGGGAAACTTCAGTGCCGGTATCCACCACCGCGTCGGCCTGGGGATCCTGCCGCAGGACCCGATTGGCGGTGGCGGTGGTCTCGATGACGACCACGTTGCCGAGGTGGAGCTCGACATTCTCGAGAATGGCATCCGCTTCCGTGGGGGTCCGGCCCTCCACGTGGGGCACCATCACACGCGCAGGCGGCAGGAGCGGCACCGCCACATCGAGCGCCACGGCGCTGCCGCGGGCGACCGTGGTGCCGGGCTCCGGGTGTTCCCTCACCACCTGGTCATTGCCGGACGGGCCGGGAGTATGGGTGATCGGGACGGCAAGGAGCCCCGCGGCCTCGATGATCCGTACGGCATCCTTCTCCGTGAGACCGAGGACCGGCGGAACATTCACTCGAGGGAACGGAATCGAGATGCCCGCGACTACGCTGGTGCCCCGGGGCACGGTATCCTCGGCGGCAGGTTTCTGATAAAACACGAGTCCGGTCGCGTCGATCCGGGCGATTTGACTGACTTCGCCGAGAAGGAGGCCCACGCCTTCGAGTCGGGCGCGAGCCGCCTCCGGCGTTAGCCCGGTCAGGTCAGGGACGATGACCTGCTGCTCAACCCGGACCTCCACCGCGACCATCGACCCCCTTGGAACAGATCGTCCGGCCGGAGGCTTCTGCGCGACGATCCGCCCGGTCGCCTTTGCGGCCGGACTGGCATCCACTGGACGCAGACCGAGGCCGACACGCTTGAGCAGCCTTGCGGCGCCGGCGAGGGTACTGTCATGGAGATCGGGCACCGTAACCGACTCCGCGTGCTGAACAGGCAGAGCCAAGATCCACGGCGCCGGCGAATTGCCGGCGGAAACAGTCAGCGTGACGCCCGTACCAGGCTGAAGGTGCATTGCCGCCAGCACCACGCGGGCGCTGTCGGCCGGTTGGCCGACCAGCCAGGGCATTTTCCGCTGGTAGACCGCCTGCGGTCGCTGCCCGGCAACGGGGAGGGCACCGGCGATTCCGGTCAACACTACGAGCGCCGCCGCGAACCCCCGCAGACGAACGCACCCCGCTCCGTGGCGCCCGCCCGGCTTCACCTTCACCGGCTCCTTGACCCCAGCCCATGGTCGTTCCTGCCCACGGTCACCTCCGGAAGAGGGGCTACCTGTGTGCCGATCCACGCCTGGGACAGCCAGCGGTCCGCGAGCAGCGGTCGCCGTCCCGACAGACTGCCAAACATGAGGAAACCGAGGAATGGGCACAACTACCGTTAATGGTAGCGGGAGCCCGTCCGGCGCCAACACAGTGGCGTCGGATCCAATGCCCAAGTGATTACTGGACAATTGGTTAGCACGGCATGCCTGGGCACTTCGGCCACCGTGACGGGCCCGTGACGCCGGTGGCCCTTCCGCCCGTGCCCCCGGCTCGTATCATCAATCCATGACCGCAACCCCTTCGGCGCCGCCGGTGCCCTCCCCTCATGCCCCCGCATCGGCGCCGGTAGACCTGGCCCATCCTTCGCTCTTTCTCAACCGTGAGTTGAGCTGGCTCGAGTTCAATCGGCGGGTGCTGAACGAGGCGCTGGACTCCCGTACTCCCCTCCTCGAGCGCCTGAAGTTCCTCGGCATCTTCAGCTCCAACCTTGACGAGTTCTTCCAGATCCGCGTCGCCGGCCTCAAGGAACAGGTGAGCGCCGGCTACGCCGAGCGCAGCAACGACGGAATGACCCCGGAAGCGCAGTTGCGGACCATCCGCTCGGTGGTGCGAGACCTCCAGTCCCAGCACGGGGCCGGCCAGCGCCTGCTCCGACCCGAGCTGGCGCTGAGCGGGGTCCACCTCCTCGACCTGGCCGACGTCAGCGCCGAGGACCGCGAGACCCTCGATCGCTATTTCCAGGAAAACGTCTTCCCGGTGTTGACGCCGCTGGCGGTGGACCCGGCCCATCCCTTCCCCTACATCTCGAACCTGAGCCTCTCCATCGCCGTAGTCCTGGCCGGCCAGGAAGAGGAGGAACGATTCGCCCGGGTCAAGGTGCCCAAGATCCTCTCCCGCTGGGTGCCGGTGGGGCCGCCCAATCATTTCGTGCCGCTGGAACAGCTGATCGGCGCCCACCTCGAAGAGCTCTTCCCGGGTGTGCCGATCATCGGCTGGCACCTCTTCCGCATCACGCGGAATACGGACATCGAGGTGGACCAGGACGAGGCGGAGGACCTGCTCAGCGTCATCCAGGAGGAAATCCGGAACCGCCGGTTCGGCTTCGTCACCCGGATCGAGGTCACGCCGGATATGCCGGCCACGATTCGCGACGTGCTGCTGGCTGAATTCACCGCCGAGCAGGCCCAGGGGAGTGCGCCGCTGACCGCCGAGGATGTCTACGAGGTGGAAGGGATGCTCGACTCGGCGGACCTCCTCACCCTTCCCGTGCAGGGACATGCCGGAACTCCGCGACCCCCCCTTCCAGCCAGTCACCCCGCCGCGGCTCGCCGCCAAGCGCAATATGTTCGAGGTGATCCGCGAGGGGGATCTCCTGCTTCACCACCCCTACGACAGCTTCTCGGCCTCGGTCGAGCGCCTGATCCAGGCCGCCGTAGACGACCCCGACGTGGTTGCCCTCAAGCTGACACTGTACCGCACCGGGAGCGAATCGATCATCCCCCGGCTGCTGGCACAGGCGGCGGAGCGCGGGAAGCAGGTGGCGGTGCTGGTCGAGCTGCAGGCCCGGTTCGACGAGGAGAACAACATCGTCTGGGCCAAGCGCCTCGAGGATGTCGGCGCCCACGTGAGCTACGGGGTGGCGGGACTGAAGACCCACGCCAAGGTGCTGCTGGTAGTCCGTCGCGAAGGGCGAGGCGATGCGCCGGTACGTGCACATCGGCACCGGCAACTACCACCCCCGCACGGCCCGGCTCTATACCGACTTCGGTCTCATCACCTGCGACCCCGACCTGGGCGCCGACCTGTCCGACCTGTTCAACGTGCTGACGGGGTTCGCCGACCCGCCGGCCTACCGCAAGCTGATCGTGGCCCCGCGCGACATGCGGCGAAGGTACCTGGAGATGATTCGGCGGGAGACGGCCTGCGCCGAGTCGGGCCGCCCGGCACGGATCGTCGCCAAGATGAACGCGCTGGTGGACCAGGAGATCATCACCGCACTGTACGAGGCCTCGCGGGCGGGGGTCCGCATCGACCTCGTCGTCCGCGGGATCTGCTGCCTCAGGCCGGGCATTCCGGGCATCAGCGACCGGATCCGGGTGGTCAGCATCATCGGCCGCTTCCTCGAACACTCGCGGGCCTGCTATGTCCTCAATGGCGGCGAGGAGGAAGTCTACATCGGGTCCGCCGACTGGATGCCCCGCAACCTGGAGCGCCGGGTCGAGGCGGCGACCCCCATCGGCGATCCCGGCCAGCGGAGAACCATCCTCGAGATCATGGAGCTCATGCTCGAGGATAACCGGCAGGCCTGGGACCTCCAGCCCGATGGTACCTGGATCCAGCGCCGGGCCCGGGAGGGAGAACCGGAGAAGGCCACCCACCGGCGATTCATTGAACACGCCCAGGGCTGAGCGGCCTCGGCCACTTGCGAATCAGCCGCCCGGGGACAAGACTTTGGGCACTCATTCCCAGAGCCCGGTCATGGCCATGCCGATGGATCAGCGGAACGAAGCCCGGGTGTCCTACCCCCACCCCAGCAAGTCGGGCTTCCTCCTCGGTGCAGAGGCGGTCGAGGTGCTCGATCTGTCGGTGCGCGGCCTCAGGTTCCGCCATCGCTCTACCGCCGCGGCCGCCGAAGCAGGCACCCGGGTGGGCAGCGAGTTGTGCGGCATCATCTGCCTCCGGCATGGCGACACCGCCCCTGTCGCCGGGCGGGTTATCCGCATCAGCGGCAACGAGGTGGCGATCAGCACCGACGAGATCGCGATCCCCTTTCACCTGGTGCTGGCCGAGCGATTGTTTCTGGAGACCGGCCGAACCGGCCTGGTGATGAGCTCAACTCTCTCAACTCTCGACTCTTGACTCTCGACTCCTAACTGCCCAACCCCGCTCCCTCCGCGAACTTCCTGAACAGCTCCGCCTGCTCTTCCGTCAGGGTAGTCGGCACGGTGACCTGCGCCGTCACCAGCTGATCGCCGCGGCGGCCGTTCTTCTCCAGCCCCAGGCCCTTGATCCGGAATTTCCGCCCCGGCTGCGTGCCGGGCGGGATCTTCAGCACCACCTTCTTGCCATCGATGGTTCGAACCCGGATCCGGCTGCCGAGGGTGGCCTGGGCGAGGTTGATCGGTACCTCGCACACGAGGTCGAGTCCTTCCCGCTTGAAGAAGCGGTCGGGCTGGACCTGGAACGTGACGATGAGATCGCCGGGGGCCTCGCCGGGGCGGCTCGAGCTTCCCTGTCCCTTGAGCCGGATCTTGCCCCCTGACTCGGTGCCGGGCGGGACGGTGATCATGATGTTCCGGTCCAGGCGGACTTCGCCGGCGCCCTGGCAGGCGGGACAGGGCTGCGACGGTACCTTGCCCTTGCCCCTGCACCGCGGACAGGGCCGGCTCACGGCGAATCCGCCCTGGCCGAAGGTCACCGAGCCCCGGCCGTCACATTCGGGGCAGGTGCTGACCTTGGCCCCGGGCGCAGCACCGCTCCCCTTGCAGGCGGGGCAGGATTCAGTGACCGGCAGGGTGACCGGCACCTTGCCGCCGAGCGCCGCCGTCCGGAAGGGGACCTCGATGACGGCCTCGACTTCGGGCCGGCTCTCCTCCCTGCGGCCGCTGCGGCCGAAGATCGAGGAGAAGATGTCCCCCAGGCCGCCGAAGCTGCCGAGGTCGAGATCGGCGAAGTCCCCCGCGCCAGGGCCCGCCCCGCTACCCTGGGCTCCGCCCGGCGTTCGCCTCGGCCCACCCCCAGTGAAGGCGCCGAGCCTCCGCATCTGGTCGTACTTCTTCCGCTTGTCTTCGTCCGACAGCACGCCGTGCGCCTCGGAGATCTCCTTGAAGCGCTCCGAAGCCGCCGCATTGTTGGGATTGGCGTCGGGATGGTACTGCTTGGCCAGCTTGCGGTAGGCCTTCTTGATTTCCGCGGCGGTGGCCGTTTCGGGAACGCCGAGGACCTGGTAGAAATCGCGTCCCGCCACTCAGTCCTGCTCCCCGCTGGAGTAGACCTGGACCCTGGCCGGGCGGATGAGGGCCCCCTTGAAGCGGTACCCTGCCTGGAATGTGGCGGCGACGGTATGGTCGAGCGCCGGTTCCGGCGGAGGAAGGACGTGCACGGCCTCGTGCAGGGCCGGATCGAAGGGGAGGCCGACGGGGTCCAGTCGCTCGAGCCCTGCCCCCTCCAGCTCCTTGCGAAGCTTCCGGTCGATCAGCTGCAGCGCCTGGTGGATGACCATGGGGTCCGAGGCCATGTCTACCCCCACCACACGGTCGAGGTCGTCCAGGACCTCCAGCAGCCGGATCGCAAAGGCGCCCTGGGACTTGTCCGCCAGGTCGGCGCGCTCCCGCGCGTTGCGCTTGCGGAAGTTGTCGTACTCCGCCGCCAGCCTCAGGTAGCGCTCGCGCTGGTCGGCGAGTTCGGCGTTCAGCCGCTCGACGGCCTGCTCGGTAGGCTCCATCGGCACGCCGGCGGCGCCCGGCGGGGCGGCGGCCGTGTCGGGTGGATCGGTGGGTTCGTCGCTCACCAGCGGTGCATCATCGGCCAAGTGCGGTCTCGACAGGCGTTGGGTTCGGATCAAAGATAATCGGGCCCGGCCCGGCGGCAGGGTTGCTACGGGTCGGGAGACCGTCCGGCCGAATCGGCCACGAACGTGGCCCGGACGTTTCGCACCAGGCGCTCGTCGGGAAGGTCCGCCAGCCGGCCGAGGAGGATGGTATCCTGGACCGTGTAGCTCCACAGGATGCGCACCCGGGCGTTGCTGTACCGCGCGGCCCACTGGTGCCGGGTGCTGTCCCAGGCGAACTGAAGATCGTACATCGACTCCGGCGCGCCACTGACGTACTTGTAGGCCTTGAGCAGGACCTGCCCCGCATGGTCCGCCACGGGGACGAAATGGTACAACACCTCCTCGTCGTTGCATGCGGCATTCCACGCCGCCTTGATGCAGATCGAACGCCCGTGCCAGTAGCCCAGGATGGATGGCGGTGCGGAGGCGGGTCCGGCCCCCTGCCCCACGGCCCCGCCCGCGAAGACAAGCTGGGCCGCGATCGCCGCGCCGAGCATCCGGCGGATCGCTCCCGCCGGCGGGGCAATCACGCGTCGGTCCCCATGTCGTCCGGCAGCACCCGCTCGATGCGCCGGTCCGGAATCAGCCAGACCAGGGACACGCCGGCATAGAGGCACCAGGCCAGCGCCGGCAGAATGGTGGCCACGGCGATTCCGATCACATAGGCCACCGGCGACAATTTGCCCTTGAGATCCCGGCCAACCGCCCTGGCCAGCACCGAGTTGGGCCCCTGGGAGGCGATGATCGTCCGCTCCAGGACGTAGTAGGCGATGGCCGCCAGCAGCAGCACCACGCCGTACAGGGCGGTGGGCACCGGCGCGAAATGGTTTTCGCTCATCCAGGCGGTCACGAACGGGAAGAGCGACAGCCAGAAGAGGAGGTGCAGGTTGGCCCAGAGGATCCCGCCGGTCACCCGCCGGGTGGTCTGCAGCATGTGGTGATGGTTGTTCCAGTAGATCCCGAGGTAGACGAAGCTGAGCACGTAGCTGAGGAACACGGGAAGGAGCCCGCCGAGAGCGGCCAGGTCGGCGCCGTGGGGCACCTTCAGCTCCAGCACCATGATGGTGATGATGATCGCAATCACCCCGTCGCTGAACGCCTCCAGCCGTCCCCGTCCCATCACGATTCTCCCGGAACTGGCGGCACCAGCGCTTCGGCACCGGGGCCGACCACCGTGGTCCACTCCCGCACCCACCACTTCGTCACCAGGCCCCCGCGCACGTAGGGATCGGCCCTGGCGAAGTCCGCGGCGACCGCCGGCGACGATCCCCGGAAGAGCAGCACCGCCCCGTCGATGGGATCGGCGTAGGCGCCCCCCAGCACCAATTCCCCTCTCTTCACCGATGCACGGCCAAGGGCGAGGTGCTCCGCCCGGAGCGGCAGGCGCCGGGCGGCATAGTCTTTGACGACGTCATAGAAGAGGAGGTAGTGCACGCGAATTTACGGGATAGAGCGGGACGATCGTTCGGCGGTCCGGCCTCAGGCCTTGCCCAGGTCCTGCTCGCGCAGCCATTTCAGCAGTGCACGTTCGGTTTCTTCCTCGGGTTGTCCCGGCACCTGCTCGAAGACGGGCCAGCGCTTCCCCGGCCCCATCAGGTACCACATGGGCGGCTCGGCGGATTCCCCGCGCCGGATGTTGGCCGGATGACCATCGTACGAAACGAAATGGAAATGCCGCCCGCGAAAGACGATGCGGCGCTGCTCGTTCTTGTAGGTGCTCACGCGGACCCTTCCGGAGCAGAGGCCGGGTCAGCCGGGCCCGCCTCATGTTCCGGCGCCCCGTCTTCGCCCGCGACCGGAGGCCCGATCGAGCTTGCGCTGCTGCTTCTCTTCCCGTTTGCGCTGCTTGTTGAGTTCCTTCTGGCGCTTTTCAAACCCGTAATTGCGCTTGGGCAAGTGATGCTCCGGGCATGCCTGACGAGTGGCCGACGAGGTCGGCTGGCCGTGAAGGGCGGATGCCCGACAGGGGGTGCAAGATAGCGGAGTGGACAGCCCGGTGGAAATTCGAATCAGGACGCGTCGGGCCGCTCGGTCACGGGAGCCCCACCCGGCGCCGGAAGAGGTGGCCAGGTGCCTCCCCCTGCTTCCCCGGCCAGCAGCGCAGGCACCGATTCGTAACGGTAGATCACCCGGCCGCCGCTGGGGGCGAGCCCGCCGGTGTCTGCCGTCGGGCCATAGGTGGAGTAGAGTGGATGGCCGAGCAAGCGTAGCGAGACGGTCAGCTGGCCACGGTGGTGCGCCGAATGGGCGATCCGCCGGAGGAGGATCCAGGCCCGCGAGCGGGGCACGTCGAAGAAGGAGGTGACCGCCTCGAACCAGGCGGCGGGCTGCTCCTTGAGCCGGTCCAGGCGCCGGCCCGATGCCTCGGCGTAATGGGCCAGGAATGCGCTCCGGGACTCTGAGGCCGGCAGTGGCGGCCAGCCGATGTCGATGCCGAGCATCTTCCCGAACCAGCCATCCTCCGAGAGACACTGGTGCACCATCTGCTCCCGGATCGAGCGGCTCAGCGACGCGGGCCGGTGGCCGAGGTCGCCATCGGTGAAGAGTGACCAGACCGTCAGCGTCTTGAGCCGCTCCGTGGCGTAGGCCTCGGCCAGGAACTCGTACGTCATCGAGGTGGGTCGCTCCCCTCGGTCTGGAGCCGCCCGAGAAGCAGGTGGAGCGCCAGCTGGGTGGCCCGGGTGCGGATGTCGTGGCGCTCTCCGGGGAGGATGGTTCGGGAGGATTGCGTCGCGCCTCCGACAGTCGTGGCGAAGCAGATCGTCCCGACCGGCTTTTCGGGACTGCCGCCTCCCGGGCCCGCGATGCCGGTCACCGCCACCGCAGCGCTGGCGCCCAGGCGCCGCGCCGCCCCCTCGGCCATGAGCCGTGCCGTCGCCTCGCTGACGGCCCCTTCCCGTTCAAGCACGTCGGCCGGCACTCCGAGCAATGTCCGCTTGGCCTCGTTGTGATAGGCGATGACTCCGCCGAGAAATACGTCCGAGCTCCCCGGGATCGCGGTGAGCCGGCCGCCCACCAGACCCCCGGTGCACGACTCGGCTACGGCGAGTGTGCGGCCCGTTCCGCGCGCCGCATCGAGGACCACCGCGGCCAGGTCGGCGTCTTCCTCTCCGTAAACATGACTCCCCGCCGCCTGCCGCAGCCGCTCAATGGCCGCCGCGAGCCTCCGGTCGGCCTCACCGGGCTCCATATCCCAGCAGGTCACCCTGAGGTCGACCCCCTCAAGGCTTGGCAGGTATGCCAGCGTTACCGGGAGGAGCTCCCCCTCGATCGGTCCGACCCGGTCCGACAGGCTGGACTCAGGGATGCCGGTGGTCCGCAGGGTACGCGACCTGATGACCCGGCCCACCGCCTGCGAAGCGAGCCGGGGCACCACCTCGTGCTCCAGGAGGCCTCGCATTTCCCGTGGCACCCCCGGGAGCATGATCGCCAGGCCAGGCCCGCCTTCGAGCCAGAGTCCGGGCGCTGTCCCCCAGCGGTTGGGCAGCACCGTCGCCCCGCGGGGCACCATGGCCTGGGTCCGGTTGGCCTCGGCAAGCCGCCGGCCCAGTCGGGCCCAGCGTTCGACCAAGTCCTGCCAGATCTGGTCACGGAACTCGAGCGGGGCGTCGAAGAGGCCGGCGACGGCGTGCTTGGTGATGTCGTCCCGGGTGGGGCCCAGCCCCCCGGTGATCAGCACTATGCGGCTCCGCCCCAGGGCGGTCCCGACCGCGTCGCGAATGGCACCGGCGTCGTCGGCCACCGAGGTCCGGCGCGCGACCCGAACCCCGACCCTGGCCAGCTGGCGGCCGATCTCGGCGCTGTTGGAATCCACCGTGAAGCCAAGCAGCAGCTCGGTGCCGACGGTGACGACCTCGAGGTCCACCGCTCAGCCCCGCCGCGGACCCAGCAGCTCGCGATACCGTTTCATGTAATGCAGGAAGGAGTAGATCGTGAGGATGGCCGCGACGCCCAGGGTGACCGCCACGAACCCGCCGTGGAACTGGTTCCACCAGTCGGCATAGCGGCTGTGCTCCCACCCCAGCGGCTTGCGCGCGTCGCGGAAAGCGAACCAGAGGATGGTCGCGCCGATGTAGACGTTCTGAACCACCGTCTTGAGCTTGCCGGCATCGGAGGCCGGAATGACGATCCCCCGGCGCTTGGCGTACCAGCGGAAGCCCGTCATCGCGAATTCACGCCCCACGAGCAGCACGCAGACCCAGAGCGGAATGCTGCCCCACAGCGGGATGTCGTAGAGGTCGTGCCGGGTCCGGCTGATGATGTAGATCGGGATCAGCGTAGCGAACAACAGCAGCTTGTCGGCGATCGGGTCGAGGAGCTTGCCCAGATCGGTCACCATGTTGCGGCTGCGGGCCAGGTACCCGTCCCACACGTCGGTGATCGCCGCGAAGAGGAAGACGACGAAGCAGATCAGCTTGGGCCAGTATCCTTCGATGAACGGCAGGAGGGCTATGACGGGGGTCAGGCAGATCCTCACCACGGTGAGGATGTTCGGCAGGTTCCACATCACTACGACCCGAGGGTCTTGAGCACCAGCTTGCTGACGGCCTTGAGGGTGTCGAACACGCCGTCGCCGTTCATGGCGACCGCCTCGAAGTAGGTGGCCCGCTCGATCCACTGGCCGTCCACCTGTTCGACCAGGAACTCGCCCTCGTGGTAGGGATCGGGCGTCGGCCGCTGGCGGGTCGGGTCATCGATGCGGCCAGCCCGGGTTGAGTGCCGCCTGGAGTTCCTTGACCGTCGCGGCGTTGGGCAGGTCGCGCTTGTTGTACTGGATGACGAAGGGAATCGTCGTCAGGTTGTAGCCGTGCTGGGCCATGTTGTCGTACAGGTTCTGCATGGCCTCGATGTTGGCCTCCATCCGCTCGACCTGGCTGTCGGCCACGAAGACCACGCCGTCCACGCCCTTGAGGATCAGCTTCCGCGAGGCGTTGTAGTACACCTGCCCCGGCACGGTGTAGAGGTGGAACCGGGTCTTGAAGCCGCGGATCGTGCCCAGGTCCACCGGCAGGAAGTCGAAGAACAGGGTGCGCTCGGTCTCGGTGGCCAGCGAGATCAGCTTGCCGCGCGCGCCCGGGGCGACCTTGTTGAACACGTACTCGAGGTTGGTGGTTTTCCCGCCGAGGCCCGGTCCGTAATAGACCAGTTTGCAGTTGATCTCGCGCGAGGCGTAGTTGATCATCGACATCGGTCAGTTCCCTTCCTCACGCGCCGAAGAGCTTGTCGAGCTCGTCTTCCGCATCGCCCACGAACCCCGTCTCGACCTGGGGCTGGGTGGTGCCGGACCGGTTGAACATGTCCAGGAAGACCTGGTTGAGCTGGAGCACCGCCGTCTTGACCCGGAGCTTGACCAGGCCGAGTGTCGTGCGGTTGTCGAACAGGACCACGAGGATGACCCGCCGGGCCACGTCGGCCAGGAACATCGATTCCTTCTCGCCCTGGTGGAAGAGGCTGCCGAACTCCGCCTCTCCGATCATCCGGGCCAGCTGGTCGTTGGCGCTGAAATCGGCGGCGGTGAGCGAGGCGAAGGCCGTGGGGTCGAATTCCGGGGCCTCGCCCACCATCGCCACCATCTGGCCGGTGCGGTCCACGATCAGGCCGCTGCGGGCGTTGGCCTCACGCAGGAACTCGCCCAGGATCGCGTGGATCCGGTGCGAATCTTCCTCGTGGAATGACCAGCTCGAAGCCCCTGCGGTCATCGCGCTCCGCGGACCGGGCCGCCGTTGACACCCGCCCTACCGGACTTCCTGCCGGGCGCTCAGTGCATGCGCCATCGTGACGCCGTCCACGTACTCGAGGTCGCCACCGACCGGGAGTCCGCGGGCCAGCCGGGTGATCCGGAGCCCCCGCCCCGCCAGCAGCTGCTGGAGCCAGGTCGCGGTGGCCTCGCCCTCCATCGACGGGTTGGTCGCGAGGATCACCTCGCGCACCTCGCCCGCCTCGAGCCGCCTGAGCAGCGGCTCGACCCGGAGCCGCTCCGGCCCGATGCCCTCCAGCGGCGAGAGCCGTCCACCCAGCACGTGGTAGCGGCCCCGGTACTCCGTCGAGTGCTCCACGACCTGCAGCCCCGAGGGCTCCTCCACCACGCAGAGCAACCCGGCGTCGCGCCGCGGGTCGAGGCAGATCTCGCACCGCTCGGCCTCGGCCGGCGCGCCGCAGTCGACGCAGGGACGGATCCGCTCGCCGACCGCCTGCAGCGCCTCGGCGAGACGGCGGCCCCGCTCCGGCGGCTGCTGCAGCAGATGATAGGCGATCCGCTGCGCCGACTTCCGCCCCAATCCGGGAAGCCGGGCCAGCTCGGTGATCAGGTCGTCGAGTACGCCCACGGATCAGAGCGATCCGCCGGCCGAAGGCGGCGCCGGCACGGCGCGCAACTCCGCCTGAACCAGCTCGGCCACCCGGCGCTGCGCCTCGGCCACCGCCGCGAGCACCAGGTCGCCCAGGAGCTCGGCGTCCCGCCCGGCAAAGGCCTCGGGATCGATCCGCACGGCGCGAATCGTGCCCCGACCGTCGGCCTGGACCCGGACGAGCCCGCCGCCGGCCTGGGCTTCGACCGTGCGCGACGCGAGATCCGACTGTAATTGCTGCAAGCGACCCTGGGCCTGCTGGGTCAACTGGAAGAGCTGCTGAAAGTCTGCCATTGCTCGACGACCTTACCGCTGAATTGAGGAAACTAGGCCCGCCCCTCTGCCCCCGCAACCCGAGCTACTCGACGATCTCCAGGTCGAGTTCCTGCGCGGCGGCCTCGAGCGCGGGATCCTTTTTCGCCAGCAAGCCGAGCCGTTCGGCCCGGGCCTCGGCCTCCGAATAGCGCCGCGCGGGCGGAGCCGACGGACGCTGCGCCGGGGGCCACGAACCGGAGTCGGACCGGGGCGCCAAGCGCGGCGCCGAACAGCGTTTCGAGAGACTCCGCGGCGCGCTCCAGCGTCTCCCCATACATCGGGTTGCCGGCCGGCACCTGGATCGTCACGTCTGGCGCGGCCACCGCCTCCAGCCGGGACGCCGCCAGCGCCTCGCCCACGAACCGGCTCTGGGTCCGGGCGGCCGCGAGGAGTTCTTCCCAGCCACCCTGCAGACCCGGAAGGGTGAAGGCCAGCCCGCCCGGAGCGGGCCGCGCCGCGTCTGCGGACGGCGCCACCGGACGCTCAGCCGGCAGCACCGGCGCCGAATCGCGCAGCGCGGCAGGGGGGCGCGACGGCGGTCCACGCCCCGGCGGCGGCAGGCGTTGCGCGCGAAGCTGGGGCGGCCGGCGAGGCGGGCGCCGCCGGTGGCGGTCCGCCGGCCAGGACCTCCTGCAGGTCGATCACCCGGTCGAGCATCGCCCAGCGAAGCAGCAGCGTTTCGACCAGAAGCTGCGCCTGGCCACTCCGCCGGACGCCGGGCTCCACCTCGGTCAGCATCCGGAGCATCCGGAGCAGGTCGCCCGCGGCGAATCGCTCCCGTTCCCGCTCGAGCACCGCGCGCATCGCCTCGGTGAGTTCACCTGGCTCCGTTCCCAGCTGGAGCATCAGCAGCGCCCGCAGCATCTCGCCGGTACCGCCGAGGAAAGTCGCCAGGTCGGCGCCGGCATCCATGAGCCGCTCGATCAGCGGGAAGACTGCCGCCGGCCGCCGCTCGGCCACCAGGGCCAGCAGCTCGGCGATAGAGCTCCTCCTCGACCAGCCCGAGCACCGCGCGGACCCGCGCGGCGGTGACCTTGCCCTCCTCGAAGCTCAGGCACTGGTCCAGCACCGAGAGCGCGTCGCGCATGCCGCCGTCGGAGTGTCGTGCGATCAGGGTCAGGGCGTCGTCCTCGGCCTCGATCTTCTCGGCCGCGAGCACCTCGACCAGCCGGTTCCGGATGGCGGCCGGGCCGATCCGGTGGAAATCGAAGCGCTGCAGCCGCGAGAGCACCGGCGCGGCCGGCCTGCGCGATCTTCTGCGGCTCGGTGGTGGCGAAGACGAAGACCACCCCCGGCGGCGGCTCCTCGAGGATCTTGAGCAGCGCGTTCCAGGCCTCGCGGGTGAGCATGTGGGCTTCATCCACGATGTACACCTTGTGGTGCCCCGCCTCGGAGGCGGCGTACATCGCCCGCTCGCGAAGGTCCCGCGCGTCGTCCACCCCGCGATTGCTGGCCGCGTCGATTTCGACCACGTCGAGGCTGGCTCCCCCGTTCCAGATCCGCTGGCAGCCCGCGCACTCGCCGCAGGGCTCCCCCGGCGGGTCCATCGTCGCCTTGCGCTCGCAGTTGAGCGCCATGGCGAGAATCCGCGCCGCCGTGGTCTTCCCCACGCCCGCGCGGCCCCGTCAGCAGGTACCCGTGGCCGACCCGGTCGCGCAGCACCGCGCCGCGGAGCACGGCGGCGACGTGATCCTGCACCAGCAGCTCACTGAAGCGGCGGGGTCGGTAGCGGCGGGCGAGTGCGAGAGCCATGGGGGGCAGGGGGGCTGAGGGGCGGAGGGGCAGTGAACCGATCTGCCCCTCTAAAGAAAAATGCCCCAGGCACCCCGAAGCGACACCGGACATCGCTTAGCGCTGCTACCGGCGAGGTCCTGACGCGGTTCGCGCGCCAGCGCCCTTCGGACCTGGGGCACCCCCAATATACCCGGATGAGGTCCCTCGAAACCAGAGACTAATGGCACGTTCTGACTCGGTCTCGCTCCCGGAGGCGCCATGGTCCCGTAACGACACTTGCAGGGTGCCATTGGGCCGGGCCGGACCCCCTGGATTCAAGGTGGTTCAACCCTTAGGCGGCGGTAATCGGCCTGGGATGGAGAGGAGGCTGACCCCGAATTGTCAGTCGCGATGGACGAAGGATCGCACTCCTGAGAACCGATGCAACAGGCCACCACCGCCGCGTCGTGTAACTTCCTGACAGACTATCAGTTACCCAGCATCTTCCAAACAAACACCGGGAACGTTGTTGTATAATTATTATACAATTCTTGCGCTGGTTTTCTCCAATCATAGCAAGCAGATAGGTCGCCTTCGGCGGCGCGAATCTACACTTATTTGTCGGTTGAATTTGAACTGGCACCTCTCTTGCTCAAATCATGGCCGTCAGGGACGAACGAGCCCTGGAGCACAATCGCAAGCTGCTGTAAAACAATCACTTATGGACACGGAGAGAAAGATGCGCAAGATTAAGGCAGTTTCGGCGGTTGTTCTCGGGCTCTGCCTCGGAACTACTGCGCTCAATGCCCAGATCACCGGGAGCATCAATGCGACGGCCACCGTGCTGTCCACCGTCACGGTTGCCAGCGGCGCCGCCCTGGCGTTCGGTAATGTGACTCCGGGCGTCGCCAAGGTCGTGCTGGCGACCGGCGCCGGCGCGGGTCGGTTTGACGTCAACGCTGCCAACAGCGCTCCCGTCAGCCTGACCTTCACCCTGCCCGCGAACCTGACTTCGGGCGCCAACAACCTGCCGATCGGCACCTGGACCGGTCTCTGGAACACCTTGAACAGTCAGAGCGGCGGCACCGCCTTCACCCCGTCGGCCGCGGCCACGGTGGCCACGACTGCGGCAGCTGGCGCCACCTCGCTCTGGGTGTTCGTCGGTGCCACCGTGACCCCGGGCGGTGCCCAGGCCACCGGTGCGTACACCGGTACGGTCACCATGGGCGTGGTCTATAACTGAGGACCCCTGAAGGACACCGGTAAGGCGCGCCGGCCGGGGAGTGACTCTTCCTCGACCGGCGCAGTCCTTCCCGGACTGAAAGAAGGACCGATGAAACTCGCCTACGCGCTGCTTCCCGTCCTGATGATTGCCGTCCCGGCCACCAAGGCCGAGGCCCAGTTGGTGTACGTCTCGGGACAACAGACCCTCGCCTTCGGCGGCGTGATGCGGGGCATCCCCAAGCACATCCTGCCCAGCGATCCGATCAGGAGCGGGAAGTTCGAGTTCCAGGCGGTCATCGGCAACCGGGTCCGCATCCGGTTCACGCTGCCCAACCGGCTCAATGGCCCTGCGGGCGCCACGATGCCGGTCTCGTTCAGCACTACCGACGCGATCCTCCAGGGTCAGGGCCCCTCGAGCCCCCCCCCGGTCACGTTCAACCCGAGGGCGAGGTACACCTTCACCTTGGCCGGGAGCAGCACGTTCAACGTGTGGATCGGGGGCACGGTCAGCCCCGGGGCGGCCCAGGCAATGGGCGCCTATTCGAACACGATATCGATGACGGTCACGGTGTTGTGATGTGCCGCTCCTTGACTCTCGCGGTGCTGGTCCTCGGGTCCGCGGCCGCGGCCCGCCGGGCTGAGGCGCAGCTGGCGTACGTCACGGGCCAGCGGACCCTTGCCTTCGGCGGCGTGATGCGAGGCGTAGCCAAGCACATCCTGCCCGGCGATCCGATCAGGAGCGGCCAGTTCGAATTCAGGGCCACCCTCAACAACACCGTGCGGATCACTTTCACCCTTCCGACCCGTCTCAACGGGCCGGCGGGCGCCACGATGCCGATCTCGTTCAGCACCACCGACGGGAACCTCAAGGGGCAGGGACCGACCAGCCTCCTCATCGTCTTCAATCCGAAAGTGGCGAACACCTGGAACCTGGTCTCCAGCAACACCTTCAATGTCTGGATCGGCGGCACCGTGACTCCGGCGGCGGCTCAGGCATTCGGGAGTCTATTCCAATACGATCTCCATGACCGTGACGGTACAGTGATGCGAGCCTCCTTACTGCTTCCGGCGCTGCTCCTCTGTTTCGCGACCTCGGTCACCGGCCGGCTCGCCGCGCAGGGCGTGGTCATCGCTCCGCACACCATCTTTATCGACAATCGGGTGCGAAGTGCCGCAGTCGAGCTGTACAATCCCGGCACCGACCCGATCGAAGCCGACCTGTCGGTCTTCTTCGGCTACCCCGTCAGCGACTCCGCGGGCCAGTTCGAGCTGAAGACGGTCGACGACCCGGACAGCACCCTCCCCTCGGCCGCGGCCTGGATCCAGGCCTTTCCGAGAAAGGTCGTGATCGGCCCCCAGCGGACCCAGACTGTCCGCCTCCTGGGCCGGCCGCCGGCCAATCTCCCCGACGGGCGAGTACTGGGCGCGGCTCAAGGTCAGCGTCATGGCCGGCCAGGTGCCGGTGCAGGGCGCCCCCGACGATACCGCGGCGGTGCAGGTCGTCGATCAACCTCCAGGTCAACACCGTGCTGCCGGTCCTGTACCGCAAGGGCGCGGTCAGCACCGGCGTCAGATCACTGCCCTCTCCTGACCCGTCTGGGCCCTGATTCCCTGACCGTGAATACCTCGTTGGTCCGCGAGGGCAACGCCGCCTTCCTCGGCGTCCTCCGGGCCGCGGTGGTGGACACCGCCGGGATCGTCGTGGCCCAGGCCAAGATCCCGATGGCGGTCTACTTCACGATGCAGCCGAGGATGTACCTGAGCGCGCCCAGGCTCCCGGCCGGACGGTACAAGCTCAGGATCGAGCTGGCCAGCGAGCGCGAGGACCTGCCCGCTGACCTCCCTGCTGCCGATGACGCCGGTCACCGATTCGATCGAGGTCACGCTGCCGTGAGCTCCCGGCCCCGCTCCGCGCTCGCAGTCTGGGCGCTAGCCGCGCTGGTCGCGGCGGCGGGACTGGTCGTACCCTGCCAGGCTCCGGGCCCAGCAGGTCGCGCTGAGTGGCCCCGCCGGCTGGCGTCGAGGTGGACGACACGGTGGCCTGGAACGTGGTGCGCCTGGCGGGTGATGACGCCGACTCGATCCCGGAGTCGATGCTGGTCGAGGTCTACTTCGGGCGGGTCGCCTCGCGGACGATGGAGGTCTACCGGATCGGCACCCAGATCCTGCTGCCGATCCGCGAGTTCCTCGACCAGTCAGAAATCCGGTGGGACGCAACGCCGAACGGCGACCTCGAGTTCTACCTCCAGCCGGGCAATGTCCGGACCGTCGTCTCGCCCACCAGCGACACGATCCAGGTCGGCAACCGGAAAGTCGGCATCCGGAAGGCCAGCCGGCTGCAGCGCGGCGACGACGACTTCCTCTCGCTCCGCGTGATCCGCGACGTGACGGGAGTCGACTTCCTGGTGGACTACAGCGACCTGCAGATCTACATCCGCAACCCCGAGGTGCTGCCGATCGGTCAGCGCGCGATGCGCGACCGCCAGCTGGAGAGCTTCCGGGCGCAGTCGGCCCGAGAACGCCGCAGCAGGGTCCGGTCATCGGCCTCGACCGCCGTCGGATCAGCGGGGCGGTGCTGGACTACTCGTTCAAGATTCCGACGCAGGGATTCGGCCAGGCCGGCAGCTGGCAGTTCGGCCTGGGCGCCGACGTGCTGGGCGGCTCGCTCGAGGCCCAGGTGTACAGCTATTCCTCGCCCAGCCTGGGCGATGCCCGGGTCAACGGCTCGTGGACCGGAGTCTGGCGCCAGAGCAAGTACCTCACCCAGCTCCGGCTGGGCGATGCCTTCGCCAGCGGGCCGTACACCCGCAACGTGGTGGGCTTCTCGCTCACCAACTCCCCCTACGTGCGGCCCGACTTACATCGGCCAGGTGCCGTTCCGCGGCCAGCTGGGCGACGGCTGGCAGGTCCAGGCCTACCGCAACGGGCAGATGATCGCCTTCGACTCGGTCGGCACCCAGGGCGACTTCGCGGTGAACGTCCCGATCCAGTACGGCGAGAACCCGCTCGACTTCGTGGCCTACGGCCCCACGGCGAAGTCAAGAAATTCAGCCAGACCTACCGGGTCCTCGGCAATGCCCTGCCCTACAAGACGTTCGAGTATTCCGCCTCGGGCGGCGCCTGCGCTTCATGAGCTGCGATGCCAACGCCAGCCTGAACCTCAAGTACGCCTTCGCCCCCCGCTGGGTGGCGCAGGCCGGCATGGACGCGTTCTGGCGCAGCAACGATCCCGACCTCTTCCACCCCTACATCGGGCTCAGCGGCAATCCGACCAACGCCTTCCTGGTCACCGTCGCCGCGACGGCGAACGCCTCCGCTGGTCGGCGGCGTGGATTTCGAGCCGACCACCGCCCTCCGGGCGACGACGGTCTACACCCTGTACGACCAGAACGTCAAGAACCCGATCATCACCCCCACGGCCCAGAAGTCGGACTGGCTGACGAGCGCCACCTTCCGCCCGATTCCGAACTCGTGGGCGGTCACTCTGGACGGCTCGCTCGACCGCAGCCAGTCGGTGTTCGGCAACAGCACCAATGCGCGGATCGGGGGATCGTGGCAGGCCGCCCAGCTCCGCCTCAACCCGTTCGTCAACGTCCAGCGCTCGAGCTCGTTCACCGGGCCGGCCTACCAGCAGACCTTCCTGGGCCTCGACACCTACGTGATGCCGCTCCCGATGCTGGGCCGGTTCTTCGGCGGCATCATGGCACGCGGCAACTACGTGATGAACGCGCAGGGGCAGGCGCTGAACCTCTCCGCCTTCTTCTCGCGGCAGGTGGTGCGGGGACTGCGGGCCGAGCTGGGAGGCAGCTGGTTTCGGGGCAACGGGACGACCTTCTCGCTCACCCTGACGACCGATCTCCACTCGGTCCGTTCCTACACCTCCTTCGTGGCGCCGACCAGGGGTCCCGTGACCGGGTCGGAGTACGTCGAGGGCTCCGTGGTCTACAGCCCCGAGGCCCGCAACTTCGCCTTCGCGACAGGGCCGTCGCTGCAGCGGGCGGGGGTCCGCGGCATCGTCTTCCTGGACGCCAACGGCGACGGGAAGCGCCAGCCCGAGGAGCAGGCCCTGGCCGGCGTGACGGTGCGGGTGGGCGTGCAGACGGCGACGACCGACTCCCTGGGCCGGTTCAAGGCGTGGAACATGTACGCCTACGAACCGGTGCAGGTCGCGGTGGATTCGACCAGCCTCGAATCGCCGCTCTGGGTGCCGGAGTCGAACGTGGTGACGGTCGAACCCGCGCCCAACGGGTTCAGCTTCGTGAACCTGCCGGTGGTCCCGTCGGGAGTGGTCGAGGGAAGCGTCCTGCGCCAGTCGGTGTCCGGCGCGGTGCCGGTGAGCGGCGCCTCGGTGGTGATCGTCGACCGGGTGCACGGCACCAAGCTGGTGACCACGACCTTCTCGGACGGGACCTTCTACGTCCTGGGCGTGAAGCCCGGTGACTACCAGGTCATGGTGAGCGAGGGGACCCAGCGGAAGCTCAAGCTCACGGCCGACCCGATTCCCTTCACGGTCAAGGTCGACCCCAACGGCGACAGCATTTCCGGGCTCAACCTCCTACTGCACTGAACCGGCGTGATCGCCAGCCCGCCGGCCGCGGTTGGGCCCCCGGTTGAGCCGCTGTCCCTCCCAGGTATCGGCCACCACCCCGCCGAACAGAAATACCACCGCCGTGTAGTAGACCCAGAGCACGAAGAGGAAGAGCGCTCCGACGTTGGCATCGGCCGAGATATGCTCCATGGTGGCCACGTTTTGAAGGTAGAGCCCGTACAGCCGCTTGAGGATCTCGAAGCTCAACGCCGTGAAGGTCGAGGCGATCACCGCGGCCCGCCAGGTCATCCGGCGGTTCGGTGCGAAATGGTAGATCAGGAAGAACAGACTCAGGGCAAACAGGAAGGCGAGCCCCTCGGTCAGCAGGCGGCCGAGCGAGGTCACGAGGAACGCGAGGCCGGGCACCGCGGCGACCAGCGCCTCGCCCCGGGCCTCGACCACCCCCAGCGCCGCCGTCAGCGCCGCATTCGCCCCGAAGAACATCAGGACGGCCACGACCATGAACAGGTCGCGCACCTTGCCGTAGACGAACGACACCAGCGGGTGGCGGGGCCGCGCGGGCGGCGCCGCCTGCAGGACCTGGTTCAGGGCGGTCCGGACGCTGGAGAAGAGCCGGGTGGAAAACCAGAGGAAGAGTGGCGCGGCGTAGAGTGACAGGGTGGTCCGGCGCCGGGTCACCGCGGTCAGCAGGCCCTTGATGTGACCAATCGGGTCCTGGCCCCGCACCGATACCTGAGAGGGCAGAAACCGGTCGATGATTCGAGCCACATCGGCCTCGGTTCCCTCGGCGCCGAGGCGCATGAAGTGGGTGAGGCCGACCAGCAGCAGGATGATGAGGGGCAGGCCGGCCAGCAGCGCGTCAAAGGTGATGGCGCTGGCCAGGAAGGGGAGCCGGGCGGCGTCGGATGCCGCCAGGGTCTCTCGGAGAAAGTACCAGGGCGAGCCCGCCCCCCGCCGGCGCCGGGCGGCGCTCAGGCGACGGGCTCCTGCCCGGTGGGCGGCGCCGGCGGTTTGCCCGGCGTGCGGCGGCGTGCCTTGCTCCGGGTGAGCCGTCGCTCGAGCTCCTCACGGGCCGAGCCCGGGGCGCCGCGGGGCGCCGGGGGGCGCTCGGCCCCGGGCTCGTCCTCCTCGTCGTCGTCATCCTCGAGCCAGGCCCCCGAGCGAAGCCGCTCCACCCCCTCGGACAGCCGCTCGCCGAACAACTCCGCCTGGTCCTCGGCGGCAGCCCGCAGGCGGCGCCACCGGCGCCGCAGCACTCGGCGGGTGTCCTCCCCGCTCCGGGGCGCGAAGAGCAAGCCGAGACCGACGCCCAGCGCGAGACCGAGGAAGAGTGGGCCGAGGCGGGAACTGCCGTCCCGTTCTATCAGGACGATCTCCCGGTCATCATCATGATCGCGTGGCACGAGGGCCTCCTTTCGGCGCCGCGAGACGGCGCCTCGATCCGTTCAAGCCGAATGTAGGAATGCCGGCGAGGAGCGTCCAGTACGGACCGCTCAGACCTCGACGGTGAGTCCGTCGTACGCCGGCTCGACGCCAGGCGGAAGGCGGCCGGCCAGTTCGGCATGGCCGGTCTCGTGAGTCAGGTGGGTCAGGTAGGTGCGTTCCGCCCCGAGGTCGCGCGCCAGTTCGACCGCCTCGGGAATGCTGAGGTGGGTCGGATGGGGACGGTCCCAGAGCGCGTTGACCACCAGGACGCTGAGGCCCCGGAGCCGCTCACGCTCCGCCGCCTCGACCGCCTTGACGTCGGTCAGGTAGGCCAGCTTGCCGAACCGGTACCCGAAGACGCGCATGGTGCCATGCCGGAAGGCGAGCGGAAGGACCCGGATCCCGGCCAGCTCCACCTCGACCATCGGCTCGAGCGGACGCAGCTCAAGCCGGGGCTTGGAGGTGCCGGGCGGAGGCTGGTAGGCATCGTCGAAGATGTAGGGAAAGCCCTGGCGCAGGCGCTCCAGCGTCTCGGCGGGGCCGTGGCAGGGAAGCGATCGCCGCTGCTGTACCGAAAAGGCCCTGAGATCGTCGATGCCGTTGACGTGATCGGCGTGTTCGTGCGTGAACAGGACGGCGTCCGCCCGGCTGATCCCGCGCTCGACCAGCTGGAGGCGGAGTTCGGGCGGAGTGTCGATGAGCAGGGCCGATTCTCCCGACTGCACCACCGCCCCGCACCGGGTCCGGCGGTCGCGCGGATCGGGCGAGCGGCAGACCGCGCAGTCGCAGCCGACCTGCGGAACGCCGAACGAGGTGCCGGTGCCGAGAAAGATCAGCCGCATCCGGCTAGACCACTTCAACCTTGAGCAGGTTGGTGGTGCCCGGCACGTCGAAGGGAATCCCGGCGGTCACGACCACCCGGTCACCGGGGGTCACCGAGATCGCGGGCGCGGATCGTCTCACGGGCGGAGGCGAGGAGCATCTCGTACTCGGTGAAGTGCTCGCTCAGCGCCGGGACGACGCCCCAGACCAGGCTCAGGTGGTGGTAGGTCTCCACCTCGGGCGTGCTGGCCAGGATCGGCACCGTGGGACGGTAGGTGGACACCTTGCGCGCCGTGAATCCGCTGCTGGTGAAGCAGACGATGAGCGGACAGTGGAGCAGGTCGGCCGCGGCGCAGACCGCCACCGCGATGGCGTCCTCGGTGCGGGCGGGCGCCGCGCCTCCGGGGCGCGGATGTCCGGCGTCGTCGGCTTCGGCCGAGCGGCGGCCCACGGCCGCGTCGAAGGCGGGGCTCCGGCCCTGCCGGTGAGATTCCATCTCCCGGCAGATCCGGTCCATCGCCTGCACCGCCTCGAGCGCGAAATCGCCCACGGCCGTCTCGGCCGAAAGCATCACCGCGTCGGTGCCGTCGAGGATCGCATTGGCCACGTCCGAGGCTTCGGCCCGGGTCGGCAGCGGGGCAGTGCACCATCGACTCGAGCATCTGGGTGGCGGTGATCACCGGCTTGCCGTGGAGGTTGGCCTCCCGGATGATCCGCTTCTGCATCAGCGGGAACTTCCTCGAACGGCAGCTCGACCCCGAGGTCGCCACGGGCCACCATGATCGCGTCGGAGGCCTCGAGAATGGCGCAGAGATTCTTGAGCGCGGTGTCCTTCTCGATCTTGGCGACCAGCCGGATGTTCCTGGGAACCAGGCGCCGCAGTCCGTCCAGGTCCTCCGCCCGCCGGACGAACGAGAGCGCGATGTAGTCCACGCCCAGGGCGATGGCCTGGGCCACGTCCTCCCGGTCCTTCTCGGTCAGCGCCGGCGCGCTGACCTCGATGCCCGGCAGATTCATTCCCTTGCTGGACTTCAGCTCGCCGCCATAGATCACCCGCCCGCGCACCCGGTCGCCCTCGATCGCGGTCACCTCGACGCTGAGCAATCCGTCGTCGAGCAGGATCCGCGCGCCGACGTGGACGTCGGTGGCCAGGTCGGCGTAGGTGGTGGGGATCTCGCCCGGCCTTGGCGTTCTCCTCGGGGGCGAAGACCACCGCGGCCCCCTCGACCAGACGGATCGACGCACTCCAGCGCTCCCACCCGGATCCGGGGGCCCTGCAGGTCGAAGAGAATCGCCACGCTCGAGCGCCGAGCCGCCCGGACTTCCTTCAGCGTCTGGATCCAGCCGGCGCGGACTTCGGGAGTGCCGTGGGAGGCGTTGACCCGGACCACATCCACCCCGGCGTCGAGCAGGGCGTGCATCCGGGAGGGTTCCGACCAGGCGGGACCGAGGGTGGCGACGATCTTGGTGCGGCGGATGGACTTGGACGACACGACACTCTCCGGAAGCTCGACGGCCTGACCCAGGGAGCCCTGAAGGACTCCCGACGGTCGCGGGCGGGTGCATTCTAATCGATGGCGGTCACGCCTGCACGACGACCATGCCACCCACCACGGTAAGCCGGCTGCGCGCCTCGCGAAACGCTTCGCCTTCCTCCGCCTGCACCGCCGGATCCACCTCCCAGGCCACCAGGTCGGCATCCTGTCCCACCGCCAGAGTGCCCCGCCGATCGCTCATCGCTGCGGCGATCGCCGGAAGCCTGGGTGTAGCAGCGCACCGCCTCCTCGAAGGTGATTCGCTCGTCGCCGTACCACGGCCGGCCGGGATCACCCCCCGCGGGAATCCGGCTCATCGCGGCATAGACCCCCTCCCGTGGGTCGATTGAGGCGACGGGGACATCGCTTCCGAAGAGGATCATGGTGTCGTGATCGAGCAGGGTGCGGAAGGCATACGCCCCCTGGCTGCGCGTTCCCCACCGCGACTCGGCCAAGGGCGCGTCGACCAGGAGGTGGGCCGGCTGCATCGAGACCGCGATGCCAGCCCGGGCAGCCCGGGCGAGGTCGTCGGGGTGGACGCACTGGAAGTGCTCGATGCGGTGTGGGAGGTCCACCCGGGGAGCGGCTTCGAGCAGATCGAGCGCGCGACGCACGGCGGCGTCGCCGATCGCGTGGACGGTACAGGCGAGGCCATTTTCCGCCGCCATCCGGACCGCCGCCGCGGCGTCCTCCTTCGCTGTGATCGGCATCCCGCAATCCCGGCCGTCTTCGTAGGGAGCCAGCATCCACGCCGTCCGGCTGCCCAGCGAGCCGTCGAGGAACAGCTTGACCCCCCCGAGGCTCAGCCACTCAGTGCCCTGCCCGCTGCGGACCCCTGTCTCGACCAGCTGGGGCAGCTGGGATACGGGGGGGTGGAAGACCACCCGGAGGGCGAGATCGCCCGCCGACTCCATGGTGCGGAAGGCGCGGAGGGCGTCGGGCCCCTCGACGTCATGAATTCCAGTGACCCCCAGCCGGTGGGCCACCGCCTGGGCATCGCGCACGGCCCGGAGCGTCCGGTCAGGACCGGGAGCAGGAAGCCTCGAGGCCACCAGGTCCACGGCCCGCTCGAGCAGGAGTCCGGTCGGTTCGCCATTGGCGTCGCGGACGATGACCCCCCCAAAGGGATCGGGAGTACTCCGGTCGATCCCGGTGACTGCCAGGGCGGCGGAGTTGACCCATGCCGCGTGGACATCGAGACTGTCCAGGAAGACCGGGCCGGTGTGGAGGGCGTCCAGCTGGCCCCGATCGGGCGGCGCATCCCAATCGTTGGCATCGAACCCCTGGCCCAGGACCCACCCCTGTTCCGGGACCCCGGCGGCTATCCTGGCCAGCACCTGGGACCGATCCCTGACGCCGGCCAGCTCGATCCTCCGCCTGTTCAGCGCCCAGGCGGCGAAGTGGGTGTGGCTGTCCACAAAACCCGGGGTCACGAGGCAGCCCGGCAGTTCGTACCTGGGCACCGAGCTGGGGACCTTGCGAGCGAGTTCGGCGGCGGATCCCGCCATTCGGACCCGGCCGTGGTCCCACCAGATGGCGTCAGCCTCCGGGCCGGGCACGAAGTTCAGCACCCGCCTTGCAATCAGGAATCCAGAACGACTCAGGCTCTCTTCAAGCAAGCAGGACCGTTCCTATCGATGGCAATGGCGTGTGGAGAATGGCGTTTTCCACACGACACCCCACATTTCCTGTTGAATGGCACTTCAAACCGCATGACCTGGAAGGACAAGGATCGCGGAGGAGTTATCAACTTCAGCCTCCATCCACAAGTTGTTACCAGACAATGGGTTTCGTGTTGATACTAATGTGGAAAATAAGGATGGTGACAGTGTCGTTTGGCGGCTTCTGAATATGCAGCCGCCCTGCATATCGGCCGGGAAGTGTGACATTCATCGGCCTCCGAGGTCCGAATTACCCTACTCCATGCGATCGAAGGAGAAGTCTCCCGTGCCTCCCATGCCGACCGGTGACATGATCCGGATCGGCGACCGATCGAGCATCTTGCCCAGGTCACTTTTCCCCATGACGCCGACCACCCCCGCCACCCGTGACGCGCCTGCAACTTCCACCCAGCCGCGGGCCGACCAGGGCCTGGACTGGTTCCCCACCGACGCGTCGAGGGTCCTGCGACCGGTACCCAGGGTCGAATCGATGCTCAGATAGCCTTTCCAGAACAGGGTGGCACCGGCGAGCTTGACCTGGAATCCGTTCTGGGTCGGATCCTGGCTCTTACTGTTGGGTCCCATCTCGAAGCCCATGTCCTCCAGCGAGAGGCCGAGCCGGCCGAGGGGGTTGCGGACCTTGTAGGAGTTGCTGGCCAGCATGGTGATCAGGGGTGCCACCGTGGTCCCGGAGTCGGCGCGGGCGGAAACCTGCCACCAGGCGAGGGCCATCGGCTTCCGCTCGCTGTCGTCGTCCGCCTCGTCGCCATTCACCGACACCGCCCCGAATGCCACCAGGCAGACCCGGGACGGCACCCAGGCGGCGTAGCGCGGGTCTTCCTCCATGGTGATCCGAAATGGGGCGGGAATGTCGGGGACTGCCGTGGCGGGCGCCCCGGCCCATCCCTTGGGGATCAGCTTGGCCAGCTCGCCCGGCTCGGCGAGGAAATCCATGCACCAGGCCGAGCGGATTCGCTCGAGGGTCACCCGGGCCCGCGGGGCGTCCTGGGCCGCGGCGGTCGACGCTGCCAGCATTCCGGTGGCGGCCAGCCCCAGTCCGAGGCGGCGAAACGCAAGGGCCATCCGGATTACGACCGGGTGTCGGCGACGGCCGCAGCCACGGCCTTCTTCAGTTGCTGGTAGGATTTCGTCTTCCTCGCGTTGAACTCCAGGTCCCGGTAGGTGACCACACCCTTCCGGTTGATCACGAACGCGGTGGTAAAGTTGTAGCCGCCCTGGTCGGCACTGCTGAACTGCCGGGAAACCGACTGGGAGACGTCACTGAGCAGCTTGAACGGTATGCCGATGCCCTGGGCGAAGCGAAGGTGGGTGTCCAGCGAGTCGGGACTGATCGCCGCCACCACGGCACCCTTGGGAAAGAGGGAGTCATACTGCTCGCTCAGCGTCTTCATCTCCACGGTGCAGGTTGGGGTGAAGTCGAGTGGGTAGAAGAGGAGCACGACCACGCTGCCTTGCTGGCCGCTCAGGCTGAACCACTGCTGGCCAATGCCCTCCTGCGATGCCCAGGGAAGGGAGAAATCCCGGGGCCGCTGTCCCACCTCGGGACCGTTGTCGAACCGGGCGGTGGGCGGTCCCTTCGCCGGAGTGGGAGCTGGAGCGGGCTCCTGGGCCTGGACCAGCGGGGCGGACAGGACGGTCAGGACGGTCAGGACGGGCGGAATGAGTCGCATTGCGCCGTTGGGTACTCCGGTCAGGGTCACTGGGAGGCCGTCACGGCCTTGAGCGCGGCCTCGAACTGCTGGTCGACGCCGAGGCCGGTGTAGAACACCTTCCCCGAGGCATCGGTGATGACGAAATACGCTGTCGCCGGCGCCTGGTACGCCCGGATGCTGGC
Source organism: uncultured Gemmatimonadales bacterium (assembly GCA_963724265.1). Lineage (GTDB taxonomy): Bacteria > Gemmatimonadota > Gemmatimonadetes > Gemmatimonadales > GWC2-71-9 > DATEHG01. Next base: position 86,198 of record CAVRTU010000005.1, on the reverse strand, counting down.
CGCCCGGTCGTCGAACAGCACGAGGAACGGTATCTCGTGCTCGGCGATGTAGCGGCGGACCCGGTCGGGCTTCTGGTTCACCGTCACGTTCACGCCGATGAACTGGACCTGGTCGCCATAGACCTTCCACGCCTCCTTGAGCCGGGGCAGGAGCTCCTCGCAGTTCGGGCACCAGGTGGCCCAGAACTCCAGCAGGACCGGCTTCTTCCCGATCCACTGGCCCAGGTCCACCGGCTTCCCGTCGAGGTCATCGACCGAGACGACCGGGGCGGCGGCGCCCACCCTGATGCCCGCCTCGACCTGCGCGGCCGACGGCGATCCGAAGACCGCGAGGCCGGCCGCCGCCGCGGCCACCAGGATCAGGTTGCGTCGCCCTCGAGTCACAATACCTTGCCCATCTGCACGAAGTAGTACTCAGCCATGCCCAGCAGGACGATTCCCGCGCCCCGCTTGACTGTCAGCGTCCACCGGCCGGCGCGCGGGAGGGAGGCCAGGCTGCCCGCCGAGGCTCCCACGACGACCAGCAGCGCCGTCATCCCCAGCGAGAAGACGAACAGGTACAGGAATCCCAGCGCCGCGCTGCCGGTGGCGCCGACGAAGGTCAGGACGGCAGCGAACACCGGGGCGCCGCAGGGTGCCGCCACCAGGCCCGAGGTGGCCCCCATCGCGAATGCACCGGCGTAGGATCCACCGCTTATTCCTCCCGCCCAGGCGACCAGGCGCGACGGCGCCTGCAGGGTGAACAGGTCGAACATCGCCAGGGCCGCCAGCAGCAGGAAGTTCCCCATGGCAAGATAGGCCCACGGACTGGAACTCACGCTGCCGAAGATCGCCCCGGTGAGGCCGGCCAGGAGCCCGAGGGTGCTGTAGACCAGAGCCAGGCCCAGGCCGTACAACAGGCTTGCCGCCAGCGCCTGGGGCCGGCTCCGCCCCCCTGCCGCGCCACCGGCCAGGATTCCGGCAGTGATCGGGATCATCGGGTAGATGCAGGGCGTGAAGCTGGTGGCGAGGCCGGCGGCGAACACCACCGGCAGCGAGGCCAACGGATGCTCCTGCAGCAGCGAGAGACCCGCCTGCATCGCCATGCCGGCCGCGCCTCAGGCGCGGGCGGCCGGCTCCCCGGCGCCATAGCGGGTGGCCACGTACTCCTCGAGGATGCGGAGGAACTCGGGCACGATGCCCTCGCCCCGCAGCGTCGTGACCAGCCGGCCGTCCACGAAGACCGGCGCGTGAGGATCCTCGAAGGTGCCCGGCAGCGAGATTCCGATGTTGGCGTGCTTGGATTCCCCCGGACCGTTCACCACGCATCCCATGACAGCCACCTTGAGCTCCTCGACGCCCGGGATACTCGGTCCGCCAAAGGGGCATCCGGTCACGCAGGTGTCGCTGAATGTCCTCGGCCATCTGCTGGAAGAAGGTGCTGGTGGTCCGGCCGCAGCCGGGACAGCTGGTCACCTGGGGAGTGAAGCTCCGGATGCCGAGCGACTGGAGGATCTGCTGGGCCACCTGCACCTCCTCGGTGCGGTCGCCGCCGGGGGCAGGGGTCAGGGAAACGCGGATGGTGTCGCCGATCCCTTCCTGCAGAAGGATGGCGAGACCGGCGGTGCTCGCCACGATCCCCTTCATGCCGAGGCCCGCCTCGGTGAGGCCGAGGTGAAGGGGCCAGTCGCCGCGGGCGGCCAGCAGGCGGTAGACGTCGACCAGGTCCTGCACCCCGGACACCTTGGCGCTCAGGATGATCCGGTCGTGGGCCATACCGAACGACTCGGCCAGCAGGGCCGAACGGACGGCGCTCTCGACCATGGCATCCATCGTCACGTCGCGGGCGTCGCGGGGCTCCGCGCCGCCGGGCGTTCTCGTCCATCATCTCGGTCAGGAGATTCTGATCGAGCGAGCCCCAGTTCACGCCGATGCGCACCGGCTTGTCGTTGGCCAGCGCCACGTCGATGATGGCCCGGAAATGCTCGTCGTGGCGCTTGCCGCCGACGTTGCCCGGATTGATCCGGTACTTGGCCAGCGCGGCGGCGCAGGCGGGATACCGGGTGAGCAGCAGGTGCCCGTTGTAGTGGAAGTCGCCGATGATGGGGACCGCGACGCCGAGCCGGTCCAGCCCCTCGACGAATCTCCGGGACCGCCGCCGCCGCCGCCTCGTTGTTGACCGTCACCCGGACCAGCTGGCTGCCGGCGCGCGCCAGCGCCGCGACCTGCCGCACCGTGCCCGCCACGTCGGCGGTATCGGTGTTGGTCATGGACTGGACGACGACCGGGTGGCAGGAACCGACCGGGACACCACCGATCATGGTGGTGACGGTCGGGCGACGAGAGAGGGCTGACATAGAGGGGAAATATAGGCTGACAGGCGGACAGACGGACAGACGGACAGACGCTAAGGGGCTTCCTCGCGACTGGGGGTCGCTCGGTTGCGGACAGAGGGGCTCAGGCCTTTGACCACTCCGCGCTGGAGAGTTCGCGCAGGTCCTCGGGATCGAGCGCGACACTGCCCGCCTTTGCCCCGTCAACGGCGTGTTCGACCTTCCGCGAGCTCGGGATGGCCATCACCGTGCGGCCCTGGGCCAGCACCCAGGCGATCACCGCCTGGTGGGGCGAGATGCCTCGGCGGGCGGCAACCGCCTTGGCCGCGGAGTGGTCAGCGATCTTCTTGGTAAGGCGCCCCCCGCCGGTCGGGCTGTAGGCGAGGAACCCGATGCCCTGGGTGCTGCAGTGCTCCACCACCCCGGTCGTCAGCGCCTCCCGGAACCAGGGATTGAGCCGGTTCTGGACCGAGGTGATCGGCGCCACGCGGCCGGCGCGCGTGATCTGGTCCACCGAAACGTTGGAGAGACCGATCCGCTCGATCTTCCCTTCAGTTCGCAACTCGCCCAGGGCGCCGACGCTCTCCTCGAGCGGCACCGCGGGATCGGGGGCATGCAGCTGGTAGAGGGCGATTCTCTCAACGCCGAGGGCCTTGAGGGACTGCTCGCAGGCCCGCTTGAGGCTGGCTGGGCGTCCGTCGCGCTCCCATCCTCCGCCGGGCCGCGTCAACCCGCCCTTGGTGGCGACCAGAATCGTGTCACGCGGTCCCCGCCAATTGCCGAGCGCCCGGGCAATCAGCCGCTCGTTATGCCCGAGGTCGTCGTCACCCAGGCAGTAGACATTCGCGGTGTCGATGAAGGTGACACCCGCGTCGAGCGAGGCGTGGATGGCCCGGATCGCGTCCGCCTCGGGGGGGCGGCCGTCGATCGACAGATGCATGCCCCCGTATCCGATGACCGAGACGGCGGGGGCTCCGGGACCCAGGGGGAGGGTGCGCATGGGATTGAATGATTGAAGGATTGAGGGATTGAGGGATTGAGGGATTGGACCGCCGAGTCGTAGTGCCGATCAATCCCTCAATCCGCAAATCGTCAATCCCTCAATCCAGTCATTCCATCCCCAGCTGCTTGACTAGGCGCTCGAACTCCATCCGGCTGATCGTGTTCTGCTCGACGAGCGGCAGCAGGGCGGCATGCACCGCGGCACGGTCGCCATCGATCCGCCGCTCATTGAGCTCCCGGACCATCCGGGCGAAACGCTGGTCGTAGCTCGCCGGCGTGAACTCACCGGACCGCCGCCCCGCGGTGAGCTTGATCAGCTCCTGGGCGATGCGTGCGGGGGTAATCGGCTTGAGTTCGCCCGCAGGGGGTTCGGATGGCATCGTCGGGTGTCCTCGGCTGAGTGGGTCGGAAACACAAATGCTGTGCGGAATCTGACCGGAATCCGGCATTCGTCAACTGGGATATGAGGGATCGAGGGATTGGGGGATCGAAGGACTGACGAAGACCCCTTCTTCAGAACGGCACTCCCACCCCCAGGAGCACCATGCGGTTGTACAGCGCGCCACCCGTTGCTGGACCGCTCCAGGTTCACGAATCCCTGCTCGTAGCGAAGGTCCACCTCGATCCGGATGCCGAAGAGGGGAATCCCGGCGCCGGCCCCCGCCAGGGCACCGGCATCCCACCCGACGAACGGGTCGAAGGTCTGGCTGGTATCGACCGGATTGGGAAAGTCGCTGCACGATTGGGCGAGGACCTCACTGCCGATCTGGATCTTGCCTGTACATCCGGCCAGGATGGCGATGTAGGGACCGGCATAGAACCGGAAGCGGAGGGCGTCGGGACGTCCGATGCTGTAGCGCAGGGGCACCGGCAGTTCGAGGTACCAGAGCTGGGCGTTGAGCACCGCCTCGACACTGCTCCCCGGCGCCCCCGTCAGGTCGGACCCCTTGTAGGCGAAGGTCAGCTCGGGATCGAGGGAGACTCCCTTGCCCAGCGGGCTGTGAACATGGATGCCGAGGGCGATTCCCACCCGAGGCGAAGACTGAGCGGCGTCGCTGCCGCCGAACCACGCCAGCGTCGGACCGGCGAAGACCGAGAGCCCCGCATGGTCCTGCTGGGCCGGAAGAGGGGATGCAGCCAGCACCACCAGCAGAACCGGACCAATGACAGGACCCTTCATTGGCCGGGGCCCTTCGAATAGCTGGCCAGGGCTGCGGCGATGGCGGCGTCGTTGGGATGCCGCGTCCGTGCCTGCCGGAGGACCGTCATGGCTTCCGCTCCATGCCCGGTGTCGTGCAGCGCCACTCCGTAGACGTAGGCGTAGCGCGCGTTGTCCGGTGCCAGGCGCGCCGCGGTGCCCAGCTCCTCCACCGCCTGCGGGAACCTCCGCTGTCGGATCAGTGAGAGCCCGAGCGCGTGGTGCAGGTCGGCCGCGTCGGGGAGCACCGCAAGCCCCGCCCGCAAGACGGAGTCGGCCGCCCCTTCATGGCCGGTCAGCCGCTCGAGCTCCGCCAGCTGGACCCAGGCGGGGACGAATTGCCGGGACAGCTGAAGCGCGGCTCGATACTCGGCTTCCGCCTCGGCCGTCTGGCCGAGTTCCAGGTCCAGCCCGCCCAGATTGAGATGTGACTCGGGGCGGTCGGCATCGACTGCCTGGGCCGCCCGGTACTCAACCACGGCCTGGTCGAAGACGCGGCGCTGCTCCGCGGACCAGAGTGCCGTGGGCACCGGGGCCAGGGCCGAAACGGCGGCGAGGCGGACACTCCGCACCGTGTCAGTGAGAGCCGGCAGGCCCATCTGGAGGCGCATCTTCGGGTCCACGGCCTCGAGGACCTCGGCGGCCGAGCGGCGGATCCGCGGGGCCGGATCGGACAGGGCGTTCTGCAGCGCGGTCAGGGTCTGCGGTCCGGTGTTGGCCCCCATCAGGTAGACCATCGTGGCCCTCGCGATCGGTGGGATCGAGGTGTCCGCCGCAGCCACGAGGAGCAGTCCCGCCGCCCCCTGGCTGTTATCCCTTCCCGCCTGGATCGCCTCGGCGTAGCGCTGCGTCGCCGTGATGCTGTCGGCGTGGCCGTACCATTTCGCGGTCGCCCCCGCAGCCCACGCGGCGGACTTGCCGGCGTGACAGGTTGAACAGGCGTCCGGCGTGCCGAGGCGCGCGGATAGATCGGGACGCGGCACCCGGATGCTGTGATCGAGGCGGGCGTGAACCACCATGTAGTTCCGAGTCGGCATGTGGCAGGAGACGCAGTTGGCCTCCACGGTGCCGGTTCGGTGGTGGTGGTGAGAAGGGTCGTCGTACTTCGTGGCCAGGTGGCAACGGGCGCACAGCGCATTGCCCGGGGCCCGGATCCGGCCGCTGTGCGGGTCGTGGCAGTCGGAGCAGGTCACCCCTGCGCGGTACATCCGGCTCTGCAGGAACGATCCGTACTCGTAGACCTCGTCGCGCTGCTGGCCATCGGCGAAGTAGAGCGCTTCGTCCAGCACGGCGACCCGATGGGTCTGCTCGAGCAATTGCCCCTGGCGGTACTCCTGCCAGAGCACCGACCGCCGGGCGTGACAACGGGCGCAGGTTTCGATTTCCGCGTGCGAGGCGAGCGGCGTGGCGCGCCGTGCAATCGCCTTGCCCGAGTCGAGCACCCACGTCCCCGCCGCCACCGGCGCCAGTTCGACGACCAGTCCAGACCCTTGATACCTAGCTTCCCGCCCTCCCGCCTTCCCGCCCTCCCGCCTGACATGTTCCGACCCCGGCCCGTGACACGCCTCGCAGGAGACGTCGATCTCCGACCAGGTGGTGGCGTAGCTGTCGGCGGCCGCGACGTAGCCCTTCTGCAGGTTGGTCGAATGACACTCGGCGCACATGAAGTTCCAGTTCTGCAGCAGGCCGGTCCAGTGCAGGACGTCGCGCGAATCGACCTTCTCGCCGGGATAGAGATGGAACCACCGCTGCCCTCCCTCGGCACGCGGGCGGGCATCCCAGGCGATCGGGAGGGCCTGGTAGCGCCCCTTCGGAAAGGGCACCAGGTACTGCTGCAGCGGATAGACGCCGAAGGAGTAGGCCACCGGGAACTCGGCCAGCCGGCCATCCGCTCCATCGGTCCGGACCCAGAAGCCACCGTTCCTGCGGAAGAAGGTGGAACGGGTTCCGGCGTAGTCGTAGGTCCGGTTGTTGAAGTCGCCCAGGACGGTGGCCGACTCGGCCGGCTGCATGGCCAGGTCGTGGTGCGAGCCGCGCCAGGCGGAGTCCTGGGCGGCGTGGCAGCCGGTACACGCCATCCGGCCGACGTAGGTGGCCTGCACGACTTGCTCCGGCGATTCCTTGCTGCGGGGAGCGCAGGCCACAAATAGAAGGGCCCAGGCGCCGAGGCATCGGAAGGTCATGGCGGAAATAAAACAGGGGCGCCTCTTCGGCGCCCCCGTTGACCTGCCCCGCTGCCGCTGGCCCTGGTGGGCCGGCACCGCTCAGAGGCCGTAGGCCGAGACGGGTACCGTCAGCACGTAGGTGCCGAAGAACTTGCCGTCGGCGCTCGCGGCCTGGCCGGTGACCACCGTCCCGTCCGCCGAGGCCGACTTGACTGTGAGGAGGGAGTAGCCGTCGGGAATCTGTACGTAGTACTCCTTGAGAACGTCCTGGAGCGCGCGCATCCCCTTGGCCGGCGTCCAGACCCAGGCCTGCTGCAGCCCGAAGAAGCCGTTGCCGCTGGTTCCGAAGATCAGCTGGCCGTTGGCCGCGATCGCATTCGCGAATACCTGGTCGATCGGGTCGGTCGTGGGAAGCCGCCCAAGGTCCACCACGCCGCCGGCCTGGGTCCAGTAATAGGCGTTCTGGCACCAGGTGCCGGCCGCCATCGAGCCGTCGGTGCTGAGCGCGAGAACTTCGCCCGGGCAGTCATCAGCAAAGACACCGCCGGTCGGGATCAGGAAGCCGCTGCCGTCGGCGTGCCAGATGGCGGGAGCGCGATCGACGCTTGCCGCCCCGTTCTGTGCCGTCCCCCCGGCGATGGTGCCGTCGTCGGAAACGACGATGGCCCGGTTGGAAGGTGGCACGGTGTCGCCCGGGAAGGGGGTGCCGAGGATCTGCAGCTGGGTCACGACCGGGGAGCCGGTCGAGGTGTTCACCATCCACGAGGAAACCGTACACGTGTTCCAGTCCATCCCGACGAAAACAGTACCGTCGGCGTTGACGTCCCAGCCGCTGGACAGGAAGGCATCGCAACCCGACGGGTACTGGCTCGGGAAGGTCGTCCAGCCGCCGGCCTGGCTCCAGGTCGCTGCCTGGACCGGTTCGCCGTAATTGCCGGCGATCACGCCGTTGTTCGAGATGCCCCACACGACGTCGGAGGGATTCGTACCGGCCTGGGTCTTGAGCGAGACCTGCTTGGTGGCGACGTCGTAGAAGTAGACGTCCATCGCCCCGCCGAACGGGTCCTGCACCAGGACGGTCTTGCCGTCGGGAGAGACCGCCTGTGCATAGGGGTACGGAATGAAGTTGATCCGGCCCGGCTCATTGCCGCCGGAACCGGTGGAGTCGCTGCAGGCCGACAGGGCGCCGAGCGTTAATGCCGGGAGTAGCGCGTACCTGGCGGTAGCCCGCCACGAAAAGTTCGGGAAATGCAGGGTCATGTTCCTCTGGTCGAGAGCGTGTCGGGCGATTCTGCGCGGGCACCAATGGAGTCGGCGGTCACCGCCGCCGACAGCAAGCGCGAGAAGATAGCGGGGACCCTGGCCTTCACGAAAGGAGCATTTTCAGGAGCGAGAAAGATCGAACGAAATGTTGACGGCGGTCCCGTTACACGCTGTTCCGGCCTTGCTGGTCAAGCCGCCCACGGCTCGACTTCCCGCATCAGTCGATCGTGATGCATTGAGCGGCAGCCAGGAGTCCACCAGATTACCGCCGGCATGCTGCTCCTCAATCCGCTGGTCACCAACCTCGCCGTCGCCCTTGGGGTCGGCCTCCTGATCGGCGCCGAGCGCGAGCGCCGCAAGGGCCGCGGCGACACGCGCGCGCCCGCGGGGATTCGCACGTTCACCATCGTCGCCCTGCTCGGCGCCCTCAGCTTCGCGGTGGGCGGCGGCCTGCTCCTCTCGGTGGCGACCATCGGCGTTGCCGCGCTGTCCGCCGTTGCCTACAGCCGCGCCCGGGGGCCCGACCCCGGCCTGACCACCGAGGCCGCTCTCGTGTTCACCGTGGTGCTGGGCGGCTTCGCCATGGTGGAGCCGGCCGTCGCGGCGGGGCTCAGCGTCATCGTCGCCATCCTGCTCTTCGCCCGCAGCCGGGTCCACCATTTCGTCCGCAGCGTCGTGACCGAGGACGAACTGCACGATCTCCTTCTGCTCGCGGCCGCAGCGCTGGTGATCCTGCCACTCGCCCCAGACCGCTATCTGGGGCCATTCAACGCCCTCAATCCCCGGGTCGTCTGGCGGCTGGTGCTGCTCATGATGTCGATCGGCGGCCTGGGCCACATCGCGATCCGGCTCTTCGGGCCGAAAATCGGCCTGCCATTGGCGGGCCTCGCCTCGGGGTTTGCCTCGAGCTCCGCGACGATTGGCGCCATGGGGGCCCGGGCGGCGGAGCACCCCACGCTGCTGAAGCAGTCGGTGGCCGCGGCCGTACTCTCGACCGTCAGCACGGTCGTCCTGACCGCGATCGTGCTGGGCGCTCTCGACCCGCGGGCGCTGGCAGCGATGGCGCTGGTCGCTCGGCGCTGGCCGGAATCGGTGCCGTCGGTTACGGCCTCGTCTTCACCCGGCGGGCGATCCATGCCCCGCTCCCCGGCGACTACGTGCACGGCCGGGCGTTCCGGTTGCGCACCGCCCTGATCTTCGCGGCAGCCCTGTCGACGATTGCCGTGGCAGTTGCCGGCCTCAATCAGTGGCTGGGCTCCGCCGGCACCATGGCAGGTGCCGCGCTGGCCGGCCTGGCCGATGCGCAGGCCGCCGTGGCCTCGGTGGCCTCACTCTCCGCCGGCTCGAAGCTCACCCCGGCCCAGACCGTGGTGCCGATTCTTGCGGCGCTGACCACCAATACCGTCACCAAGATCACCCTGGCGACAAGCGCCGGAGGCCGGCCCTTCGCACGACAGGTCATTCCTGGGCTGCTGATCGTGATCGGCCTGGCCTGGGCGGGCGCCTGGCTGCAGGCCACGCTCCGCTAGCCCGACAATGAAGAAGGGGCGCCACCCGGCGCCCCTTCGACTTTCAACCCTCGACTCTCGACCTACAACCCGTAGGCGGAGACCGGCATGGTCAGGACATAGGTCCCGAACGATCCGTCGGGACCGATGGCCTGGCCAATGACCACCGTGCCATCCGCCGAAGCGTGCGAGGCGGTCAGGAGCGTGGCGCCCGCGGGAATCTGGACGAAGTACTGCCTGGCCACATCCTGGAGCGACCTCATGCCAGCCGCGGCAGTCCTGACGAAGGCGCTCTGAGGACCACCGTCGAACCCGCCCTTGCCGTTGGTGCCGAAAATGAGCTGCCCATTGTCGCCGATCGCGTCGGCGAACGAGGCGTCCGACGGATCGGTTCCGGGCAGAAGCCCGAGGTCCACCGGCCCACCGGCCTGGGTCCAGTAGAAGGCGCGCTCACACCAGACGCCGGCGGCCATGGACCCGTCGGCACTGAGCGCGTTGATCTCGCCCGGGCAATCGTCGGGAAACACGCCGCCGGTGGGGACCATGAATCCGCTCCCGTCCGCATGCCACATCGCAGGCATGCGATCCAGGGCGCCCAGCGTGGAGTAGCCAGCGGCCGTCGTGCCGTCGTTCGAAACGACCGTGGCGCGCGACCAGGGAATCGAGTCAAAGTCATTTGTCCCGACCCTGGCCAGCATCGTCGTGACTCCACCGCTGCTGAGGAACGCCTGGTTGGCGCATCCCTCGTAGAAGTGCCCCACCACCACCGAGCCATCGGCGCTCACGTCCCAGGCACCACCATCGAAGGGGTCGCAACCGGTCGAGAACGGGCTTGCGATGACCTGCCACCCGCTGGCCTGGCTCCAGGTGCCCGCCTGCACGGGTTCGCCATAGGCCGAGGCGATCACCCCATTATTCGACAGGCCATTGGCGATGTCGTTCGGATTCGGGCCGGCCGTGGTCACGAGTGACGTCTGGCGGGTCGCGACGTCGTAGAGGTAGATCTCCGCGCCCGTCGCTCCGCCCAGGTTCTGGAACATGACTGTCTTGCCGTCCGGCGAGACCCCCTGCGGGAATTGATACGGAATGAAGGAGATACGACCGGTCTCGTTGCCGCCGGAGCCGGTGGAATCGCTGCAGGCCGTCAGGAGGCCCAGGGAGATGGAAGAGACGAGGAGCACGCCAGTGCTCCGGTTGACCAGCATACGACCGAGCGGCAAGCGGATATCCACCTTTCGCGTTTCGATTTGGGGATCGATCACAACGAGCGCGGCCAAGTTAGCGACGGCGGATGGTGGAGTGAAGAGGTGAAACGGATCAATTCGCGATGCTCAATTCATTGTCGATCCCGGGGCACATGACCGGAGCGAAGAGGGGGCGCCACCCGGCGCCCCCTCTCACGACTCACGACTCACGACCTGGCCTCAACCACACTCGGAGTATCCGCACACATGGCACTTCATGCACCCCTCGGCCATTTCCAGCTGGGAGCCGCAGTCGGGGCAGGCGCCGGCCAGCGTCGGCTCGGTGTGACGGAAGCGCGAACTCTGCTCGCCCGCGGTGACGGCCACCGGTACCGGTGGCGCCGGAGCGGCGGCGGCCGGGAACTCGCCGGTCGTCGCCGGGCAGCAGCTCCTGCTGGATCCCCTGCTTTTCCTGCATCCACTTCTCGATGGCGATGCCGACGGCGTCCGGCACCGACATGCACCTTGTTGGGGCCGAGGCCGATGACCCGGTCGGAGCTGATGCCGCGGAGCTGGCGGTGGATCTCCTTCATCGGGATGCCCGAGCGGAGCGCCAGTGATACCAGCCGGCCGATGGCCTCGACGTCGGCCATCAGGGCGCCGCCGGCCTTGCCGAGGCTCATGAAGACCTCGAACGGCTGGCCCTGGTCGTCCTCGGTGATGGTGACGTAGAGGGTGCCGAGCGGCGTCTCGACCCGGCGGGTGGTGCCGCGCAGCGTCTCGGGCCGCGAGCGCTTCTGGCGGCGCTGCAGGTTCTCGGCCTCGAGGTCGTGCACGATCTTGCGGAGCCGGTCGTTCTCGGTCCGGATCTCGGCCAGCTCGCCCATGGAGGTCGGCCGTCGGGACCGGCTCGGCCAGCGGACGGCCAGCGTCCGCCGCGCCACCGACGCGCCCGCCGACTACCGCCTGCTCCTGGACCTTCTTGGCGGTGGAGCCGGTCGAGAGCACCTGCATGTCGCGGCTGCCGTCGCGATAGACCGTGACACCCTTGCAGTTGAGCTTGAAGGCCAGCCGGTAGATCTCCTCGACGTACGCCTCGGTGGCGTCGTGCGCGAAGTTGCAGGTCTTGGAGATGGCGCGAGTCGTTGTACTCCTGGAAGCCGGCCTGCATCCGGATGTGCCACTCGGGCTTGATCTGGTTGGCGGTGACGAACACCCGCTGCCACTTGCGCCGGCACTTCCTCGAAGTCGATGTGCCCGCCTCGGCGATCCGCTGCATCAGCGCCTCGGAGTACCACCCCTCCGCCTGGGCGATGGCCACGAAGTCCTCGTTGACATCCGGCATCAGCACGCCGGCCTGGTTCCGCATGAACGCCACCGCGAAGAGCGGCTCGATGCCCGAGCTGCAGCCGGCGATGATGCGAGATGGTGCCGGTCGGGGCCACGGTGGTGACGTTGCAGTTGCGGAGCCGGCGCATCGGGCGGATCCGCTCGCCCTCTGGGTCGCGGGCGCAGCTGGCGTCCGGACCCCAGATGCTCCGCTCCCACTCGGGGAAGGGGCCGCGCATGCTCGCCAGCCGCTCCGACTCGACCTTGGCCTCGTCGTCCACGAACTTCTGGATCTGGCGCCCCATCTCGACCCCCTCCTCGGAGTCGTAGGGGATGCCGAGCCGGACGAGGAGGTCGGCCAGCCCCATGACGCCGAGGCCGATGCGCCGGATCCGCTGGGCCAGGTCGGTCGATCTCGGGCAGCGGGTAGTTGTTGGCGTCGATCACGTTCTCGAGGAAGTGGGTCGAGAGGTGGATGACCCGGCGCAGCCGGTCCCAGTCGACCGCTGCCGTCCTTGACGAAGGCGCCGAGGTTGATCGAGCCGAGGTTGCAGACGTCGTAGGGCAGCAGCGGCTGCTCGCCGCAGGGGTTGGTGGCCTCGTAGGCGCCCAGGTGCGGGACCGGGTTGTAGTGAGTTGGCCCGGTCGATGAAGAAGACGCCCGGCTCGCCGGTCTTCCAGGCGCCGTGGATGATCTTCTGCCAGACCTCGCGGGCCCGGAGCTGGCCCGACCACCTGCCCGGTCTTGGGGTGGAGCAGGTCGTAGCTCCCGTCGGCCTCGACCGCCGCCATGAAGGCGTCGGTGACCGCCACCGAGATGTTGAAGTTGGTGATCTTGGTCGTGTCGTCCTTGCAGGTCGATGAAGTCGAGGATGTCGGGGTGGTCCACCCGCAGGATGCCCATGTTGGCGCCCCGCCGGGTGCCGCCCTGCTTGACGACGTCGGTCGAGGCGTCGTACAGGCGTCATGAAGGAGACGGGCCCCGAGGCCACGCCCATCGTGGAGCGCACGATGTCGTTCTTGGGCCGGAGCCGGGAGAAGGAGAACCCGGTGCCGCCGCCCGACTGGTGGACCAGCGCCATGGCGCGGAGGGTGTCGTAGATCCCGCTCTTGCCGTTGGAGAGGGTGTCGTCGACCGGGCAGGACGAAGCAGGCCGAGAGCTGGCCCAGGGGCCGCCCGGCGTTCATCAGGGTCGGGCTGATTGGGCATGAACAGCCGGTCGGCCATGAAGCCGAAGAAGGCCTCGGCCAGCGCCTCGACGGCCCCGGCCGAGGCGCCGTACTTCTGGTCGGGCGCCGCGATGGTCCGGCCACCCGCCAGAACAGGTCGGCCGGCTGCTCGGCCGGCTTGCCCGTGTCGTCCTTGATCAGGTAGCGCTTCTCGAGCACGGTGAGGGCGTTCGGGGAGAGCGAGAGTGCGCGAGACGATTCCGAAGCAGACATTTGCCCGTCCTGGTTTGCTCAGACGAGTGGTAATGAAACCACGATGTCGGATTGAAGATGACAGCGGAGAGCGGAGGATCAAAGTAGGCCAATGCACGTGGCGCGGACAATACGCCGAAAAGTCGCGCAGCTGCGCGGCGTTCGCGTGTTCACATCACAAACGTGTTCAGCGGTGCAGCGGATACTTCCCGGCCCGGTGCGCCTTGGCCTGGTCGACGTAATGCGACCACGTCCCTGCAATCCGCTCCGCCAGCGCCGGCATCCACCTTCCGCACGATCCGCCCCGGCACCCCCATGACCAGCGAGCCGGGCGGCACCTCCATCCCCTCCGGCACCACCGCGCCCGCCGCCACCACGCTCCCGGCGCCGATCCGGCACCCGTTGAGCAGCATGCTCCCCATCCCGATCAGGCAGTCGTCCTCCACCGTGCAGCCGTGGAGGATGGCCCGGTGGCCCACGCCGACCCGCTCGCCGATGGTGCAGGGAAACCCTTCGTCCACGTGCACGATGGTCCCGTCCTGGATGTTCGTCCGGGCCCCGATCGGATCGGCGCCATGTCGCCCCGGAGGACCGAGGTGTACCAGACGCTGGAGTCGGCGCCCAGGGTCACGTCGCCCATCACCACGGCGGTGGGGGCGACGAAGGCGGTCGGGTGGATGTCGGGCATGGAGCCCCTCAGAGGGGTTGGATGACGAGCTGGATCCAGCCGATGACCGGAGCTCCCGCCCTTGGTGGCCGGGGTCCAGGTCATCCTGAGCACGTATTCGGCGGCCAGGCGCTGGAACTCCGGGTCATTCGACGGCGTCTTGGCCAGGGCGTTGAGGGTCTTCCCATCGGCCGAGACCTTGACGATGAAGATCGGGGCCGAGGGCGTGGCGGTCGAGCCCGCCGGGGCCGGCGAGTCGGGTCGGGCTTCGCGGGCGCGGCGGCTCGTCGTAGCAGTCGCGGCCGAAGCGGTTGGCCGGGCCGGGCACCTCGCAGTTGCGGACCGCCTGGGAGAGCGCCGTCCGGTCGGGCTTGGCGCCGCCCAGCGCCGCGCCGATCGGCACCAGCGACGGTGAGAGCTCGAGCAGGTCCTCCCGCGGCACCTGCACCGTGTCCACGTAGAACTCGTAGCGCGGCGCGCTGATCGCGATCTCGTGGGGGCCCGCGGGAAGCCGCATCGTGGCCTTGGTCGCCGGCTGTCCGTCCACCATGACCGTGGTGCCGGGCGGCAGCCCGGTCAACCGGAGGCTGCCGCTGTCCGCCGGGATTGAACGCCACGACGCCGTGGGCCGTATCGGTGGCCGACGAGTCGCGGCGTGGGTGTCGGCCTGGATCGCGGCCGCAGGAGGACCGGCCAGGGAATCGTGCCGGGTCGAATCGCCTGGGGCCGGGCCGGACCCGCTGGAGGCTCTCAGCGGGGGCCGCCGTGGGTGAAGGAACGGGCGCCACGGGCACGGCGGCGCCCCGCGATCGGAAGAGCAGGAACCCGCCCACCACCGCCAAGCCCGAGGAATAGCAAGCCGACCAGCCACCCCCACCCTCCCGACGAGGCTGCTGGACGCCGAGCGCCGGGGCACGGAGCGTCGCGTCAGCTCCGGAACCTGGGACCCGGTAGCGAGCCCGGGAATCGGCGTCGTGGGCTGGTTGGTGATGCTGGCGCGCTGACCTCCCGTCGCCGCGGCGGCGATGGCCCGGGCGGCCGATCCGACCGGGGCGAGAGGGTTACCCTCGAGGGCATAGATCAGCTCGTCGGAATCCTGGAACCGGTCTGCGCGGGTCCTTCATCAGCATCCGCTTGACGACCTCGAACAGCCGCCGCTCCTCCGCCGAGCCCAGCGTCGGCACCGGCAGCGGCTCCATGATGTGCTTGTAGCCGATGGAGAAGCTGTCCTCGCCGTCGAAGGGCACCTGCCCGGTCAGGCACTGGTAGGCCACGACGCCGAGACTGTAGATGTCGCTCCGGCCGTCGATGGCCTGGGCCCGGGCCTGCTCGGGGCTCATGTAGTGCGGCGTCCCGATCGACATGCCGGTGCCGGTCAGCTTCTGCCCGGTGGCCGCCTTGGCGATCCCGAAGTCGGTCACGACGCACTGGCCGAACTCGTCGAACATGATGTTGTCGGGCTTGATGTCGCGGTGGACGATGCCGCGCTTGCGCGGCGTACCCGAGGGCGTGGCCCGACCTCGAGCAGCATGCGCTTGATCTCGGCGGGCGGGAGGCGGCGCCGTTCGGCGAGGATCCGGGAGAGCGAGCGCCCCCGGAGAAACTTCATGACGAAGTAGATGACCCGCCCCGATTTGCCGACCCGGTAGATCGGGATGATGTTGGGGTGCTCGAGCTGGGCCGCGGTGCGGGCCTCGCGCTGGAAGCGCTCGACGAACTCGGCGTCGAAGGCGAGGGAGAACGGCAGGACCTTGATGGCGACTTCGCGGTCCAGCTGCTTCTCGCGGGCCCGGTAGACGATGGCCATGCCGCCCCGGCCCAGCTCCTCGAGGATCTCGTACTCCGACCCGAGGGCCTCCGCCACCACCTCCTGCTCGGTGACCTCGGCGCTCATGATCGCCTGGGCGGGCGTGGTACCCCGCAGATCGAGGCCGCAGGTCGGGCAGTACTGCGTGGGCTGGGAGACCTCGGAACCGCAGCGGGAGCAGAACATTGGCCGAATGCTAGGTCCCCGCGCGGGGCGGCGTCAATGGCCTGGAGGCAGCTTCGGCTCGATCACCTGGAAGGCCTGCCGACGGCGCACCGTATGCCCCTCGCCGTCGGTGACGTCGAGCTCGAGCCAGTAGTCGCCGGCCGAGAGCTTCTCGAGACCGAGGCTTCGGCGGAGGATGGTTCGCGGGCCGGTGGCGTGCTCCTCGGACTTGAGCCCGACCTGTGTCTTCTTCCCGCCGAAGATGCCGAACAGCCCGCCCCCCCCGCGCTTGAGCACCACCAGCTCCATCCGGTAGGGCGCTTCCGGAGCCAGCCCGTAGACCTCGCCGTACATCTCGAGGGAGCCGCCCTTCGGGTAGGTGGCCAGCGGATTGAGCACCACGGTGTCCTCGGGCGTGGCCAGGAAGGAGATGGAGTTCTCCCGGCTGCCGATGGCGACGTCGCTGGCGCTGAAGCCCGGGCCGCTCGGATCGCCGGCCTGGAAGGTATCGGGAAGAAAGAGGACGCCGGTCTCCTCGCCCTGCTGCAGGGAGAGGCGGAGAATCCCGGTGCCGGGAATGACCGGCACCGCGACCTGCGACAGCAGGTGCTGCTGCTCGGCAATCTGCTCGCGGGCCAGGAAGACCCGCGTCGTGTCCAGCGTGGCGATCACCGAGCCCTGGAGGTCGAGCACCGCGACATGGATCCGGATCGGGTAGAGGAAGCCGCGGCTCGAGGCGATGGGCACCAGCGACTTGCCGCTGATGGCGTACCCGATATGGAGGACGGGGCGGTCGCCCTCGACCCCGACGGCGGTGGCCACCGCCCGCGCAGCCAGCGGCTGCTGGAACGTGCGGACGTAGCTGTCGGTGGTCGTTCCCGCGGCGATGCTCAGTCGGCCCAGCTCCCGTTCATCCTTCGCAATCCGGAACCCGGCCGGCGACCCTACGCCGGCAATCTCGAGCTTGTGGTAGATCGGGTCGAGCCGGTCGCGGGAGACCACCAGCTGGTTGGCGGTTTCGAAGGCGCGGAACAGCGAGTCCCCACGCAGCAGGGCGAGGCTGGTTTCGTACCCGAGGATGTCGTACACGCTCTCGACCAGCTTGTAATCCTGGACATCCTCGTTGGCCACGAAGTGGAGCACCAGGTTGCCGTCGGGCCGGTCGTAGCGCCAGGTCACGTTGGGCTGCAGACCGGGGGCGGTCCACGTGGCTATCGCGTCGGGCGGGCCCTGGCGAATGTAGATCAGCCCCCGGTCGTCGAAGTCGCGGCTGCCCGACCGGAAGGTCTCCGTGATGAAGTAGTGACGGTTGGTAGCGATCAGGCGGTAGTTCTTGCGGGCGAAGTACAGTCGGCGATAGTGCTCCCGGAGCCGCTCCCCGCGGGCCCGGAGATCGGCCGCGTCACGCGCCGACCAGAACCGCTGCAGCCACTCGGCTCGGTAGGCGCCCCGGGCCTGGTCGAATTCCCTGAGGACCCCGGGCTCGATGATATAGGAAAGATCGCCGCGGTAGGCATTGACTCCCGCGGTGTCGTCCAGCGCGGCGCCCTCGTAATACGGTGCCTGCCCGTCGAGCCGGCCCAGCAGGAACAGCGTCCGCGAAACCTCCAGCAGACCCAGCGCGCGGACGCCCCCCTTGTCGACATACCCCCAGAAGGCCGCGAGTGCCGAATCGACGTCGCCTACCTCCCGCTCGACCCGACCGCGGTACAGAAGCACCTCCGGGTTGGCGGCGGCACTGGTCTGGGCCGCTTCGCGCAGTGCCGTGCGCGCCACGGTGATCCGGGAATTGATCCGCTGCTCAAGCGCCGTCGCCGCCAGTTCCACCAGCCCCTTCACGAAGGAGGGATCGACCTCGGCAGAGTGGGCAAAAGCGTTCGCGGCCCGGGTCAGGGGGTCCTTGCCGAGGAGGGTCTGGAATCCGGTGATCACCGGGGCCCCCACGTCCACTTCTCCCAGTTCCACTTCCCCGATCCCGTACCAGGGGTAGGGCCAGTTCGGCTCCAGCTGCGCCGCCCACTCGAACTCGCTGCCCGCGTCGTCGAGGTGCGCCTTGCCGCCCAGGTCCGTCACCCGGAGTGCCAGGAAGCCGAGTTTCAAGTGGAGCAGCGTGCTGTCGCGGTGGACCTTGGCGACCGCCATCATCTTCTTCTCGACCGCGAGCAGCCCCGTCGTATCACGAGTGGAGGCCAGCGAGTCCCGGAAGGCCTCGAGCATCCTCCGATCCGCCGGTGCCTGGGCCGCAAGGGAGGGCGCCTGCACCCACAGAATGGTCAGGACAGTCAGGGCGATCAGGCGGAGTCGCAGCAGGTTCGGCGGCAGGGACATATGTAGCGAGGAGACGAAGCCGGGCTCGTGAAGATTCACAAGCCGGCCCGTTCCTCCAGGAAACGTTCGATCCCGTCGAATACCGCCCGGGCGTACAGCGCCTGGCCCTGAGGCGATCGCAGGGCCGCCTCCTGGTCGGGCAGCATCATGAACATCCCCTCGCACAGCACCGCCGGCATCCAGGTCGGCCGGACCAGCGCGAGGTCACCGCGACCCACGCCGAGGTCGCGCAAACCGAGCAGGCGGATCAGCGCTCGCTCGACATCCATGGCCAGCCCGATGCTCTGGGGCTGATTGTAGAACACGCTCGACCCGTTATTCCGGTAGGGCTCCACACCGTCCGGCAGCGCATTGTTATGGATCGAGACCAGCAGTTCGGCGTTCACGCTGTCGGCAAAATGCACACGGGGCCAGAGATCCACAGGTGTATCGGTGGTCCGCGTCATGAGGACTTCGGCGCCGGCCGCGGCCAGCAGGTCGCGCAGCTTGAGGGCCACCGCGAGGTTGGCGTCGGCCTCGCGGAACCCGGTCGGCCCGGTTGCTCCCACCGGAGGATGCCCGGGATCGACGACGATCCGCCGGCCGGCAAGCGGATGGGAGGCGTCGATCACCGGCGGGCGACGGAGTTCGAGCAGGAGGTCGTTTCCCTCCCAGTGAACCCGGTAGCCCCACAGGGGCGAGGCCAGCGACAGGGTGATCGTGACCTCGTCCGCGGCGGGCTGGTCCCATGCCATCGCGGTGACGTAGGGATCGGTTCCGCCGTAGCGCATCCAGTTCACATCGCCGACCGCGCCGTAGAGCCGCAGGATCAGCGATCGCTCTCTCTCGATGACCTGGTAGGGGACCGCGATGCTCGAAGGCACCCGGAGCACGATGCTGCCGGCTCCCGGCGTGAGGGTCACCGATTCGATCACCCCGCGGGGCTGCGGAAGCCCGGCGGGAAGCGGCTGGGCGTCGGCGACGTTGACCCAGGCCACGCTTCCCCGCGACAGCGCAAGGCGGAGATCGTCTCCGAGCCGCGCGGTGGCGGCGGCGTGAGTACCGGTGGGGAAGAACCACTGGTAGGTGCCGCCCGGAAGGGCCCTGCCCACCGTCAACCTGTCGGTGGTTCCCGTACCCGCGGTATCGTCGTCGAGCACGATCTCGGCCGCCAGGGAGTCAGTGAGTGCGAGTTGAATGTCCCAGGGAGAGCGGGCGGTGTCGGTGCCCACGATCGCCTCGATCACCGGAAGCGGCGGGGAGATCGGTGAGGGCTGCGGCGAGGCGCGACCGTGCATCGGACAGGCACCTCCGGCGGACGCCATCATTGGACATCCGCCGGGAGGCGGCGGGGTGCCCACGATCGGCCCCGGATCGGCCCCGATGGCGAGGCCGCGCACGGCGCCGACATAGCGCTGCCGGGTGATCACCGGCCGTAGACGCGAGGAATCCCGGTCGAAGGCGCGGATCGCCGCGGGGAGTTCCTCCGGGCCCAGGTCGGGAGCCAGCGGTGTCGTGCTCCCGTCGGGCCAGCGCAGCTGCACCGCGGCGCCAGGCGCCGCACGCACCGAGACGGGAAGCCACTCGCCACGTGGCCACCAGACCCTTCCCCTCGGCCGGATCGAAAGGGTGTCGATCCAGGAGCCGCTGTCCGGCGCCACGAAGCGGCGGGCCCGGCGCACCGGCCAGGTGAGAGTCACTGAATCGGTAGCGGTGCGCGCTACCAGGTCGAAGTTCATCACGCTGTCGGGAGGCAGCGCGACCCAGGCCAGCCAGGCGCCATTGGGCCAGACCGGCACCGCTGCCCCATTGACCGTGAGCGTCGCGTCACCGGTACCGAGGTTGCCGAAAAGGAAGCTCGAGTCTCCGGCGTCCACGATGTCAGTGGCGGCGGGATAGACGACCGACATTGCCAGGGGGCCGTGGACCCGGGGAACCGGGGGGAGATGACTGGTCGTGGAAGAGGGTGGCGGCACAGGGGGGGCTCCCGTCACCGGTGGAACTCCCGCCGGCGGAGTGCTGGCGGCGGTGCAATCGAGGAGCAGGAGTGCCAACGCGCAGGCCCGGCGCTTCATGCGCACAAGGTACACAGCGACTAGGACTTACGCCAACGGCGCCGTTGACGGTGCCCCGGGCGGCCGGTAGATTGCTCGAACGATTCCCTGGTCGTCATCACGAGGTGGCCGGAACTCCACCCGAGCGGAGGACGGTGGTCTTGAACCCCAAGTCCCCCCCATCGGTATCTCCACCACGTCCCGGTGAACGGCGCTGCCCTTCCTGCGCCACACCGATCCAGAGCGACCTTCCATTTTGCGGTGCCTGCGGCACTCGCGTCGCCCATCTTTCGCCGACGGCGTGCGCTAACTGCGGCCGCGCCGATCCCGGCGGCAACCGATTCTGCCCCTCCTGCGGCCACCCGCTCGCCGATCCGACCCCGAAGCCGCTGCCCGCGGTCCGCCCCGTCGGCGGTCCGGCCCGGCCCGTGACCCTGGTCATCCTCGATCGATCGGCCCAGGAGACGGCGCGCTACCGGCTGCAGGGAGCGATCACCACGCTGGGGCGCCAGGGCGCCGACCTCAATTTTCCCGACGACGCCTACCTCTCGCCGATCCACGCCCAGTTCGTGCTGATGGACGGCACCCTGCTGGTGCGCGACCTGGGCAGCCGGAACGGCACCTGGGTCTACCTCGAGCACCCGCACCGGCTGAGCGACGGCGACCTGGTCCTGATCGGGAGCCAGATCCTGCGCTACCGGCGGCTGGGCTATCCCGGTCCCCGTCCTCCCGGAGGCAGGACAAGACCCGGCGCCTGGGCAGCCTCACCCCGCAGCGCCGACATCGCCAACCTGGCCCAGATCCGTGCCGACGGCTCCGTCCGCGACATGATGCACCTCTCGCCGGGCCGCACCCTCCGGATCGGCCGCGAGCAGGGCGACTGGCAGTTCCCCTACGATCCCTCGATGAGCGCGCTGCACGCCAGCGTCCGGAGCGAAGACGCCGACTTCGTGCTCGCGGACGAGGGCAGCCGCAACGGCATCGCGATGGCGGTCCGTGGCGAGTACGCCCTGTGCCGACAAGACCCGTCTGCTCGTGGGCGACCAGTTGATCCGGGTGGAGTTCGCGTGAAGGTCTGCACCGTCCTGCGGCATCGAGTATCCCGACGACGTCCTGTTCTGCCAGCGGGACGGCACACCGCTGCGGGCCAGCGATCCGACCGCCGACCTGGTGGGCCAGGTCATCGCCGAGCGCTACCACATCAAGAAGAAGCTGGGCGAAGGCGGGATGGGGCAGGTCTATCTCGCCGAGCATGTGAAGATGGGGCGGCGCTGCGCCATCAAGATCATGAGCGCGGCGATGATCGAACGACCCCGACGCGATCAGCCGCTTCAACCGCGAGGCCGCCAACGCCAGCCGCATCTCCCACCCCAACGTCTGCGCGATCTACGACTTCGGCGAGACCAGCGACGGGCTCATCTACCTCGCGATGGAGTTCATCGAGGGGCGGAGCCTGACCGACCTCCTCGAGGAGACGGGGCCCCTTCCCCTGCCCCGGGCCGGCGGCATCCTGGCCCAGTGCGGCCGACGCGCTGCAGGCCGCCCACGACCTCGGCATCGTGCACCGCGATCTCAAGCCCGACAACATCATGATCACCACGGCCCGCGGGCGGGACGTCGTGAAGGTGGTGGACTTCGGCATCGCCAAGGCCACCGGCGCCGACTCGCGGAGCCAGAAGGTGACCAAGACCGGCCTCGTCGTCGGGACGCCGGAGTACATGAGCCCGGAGCAGCTCTCCGGCGACCCGCTCGACGGCCGGAGCGACATCTACTCGCTGGGCGCTGGTCTTCTACCGGATGCTGACCGGGGTCCTGCCCTTCCAGGCGGAGTCGGCGCAGGAGACGATGATCAAGCGGCTGACCGACGAGCCGCTGCCGCTGGCCGAGGCGCTGCCGGGACGGCCGCTTCCCGCCCCGCCTGCAGCCGGTGCATGAACCGGGCCCTGGCCCGCTCGGCGGCCGACCGCTATGCCACGGCCGCGGAGTTCGGCCGCGACGTCGCCGGGGTGGCGGCCACCGCCTCGAGCGCCGTGGACGCGGAGGGAGCGACCCAGGCGATGGCCCGCCCCTCGGGTGCGACCGAGGCGATCCCCGCGACCCGGGTGGACTCGGCGGCCCAGGCGGCGCGCCGTGCCGCACGCGAGGAGCCCCCCACGCCGACGGCGCAACGGGCGGTGCGCGCCCCGGCCGCCCGCCCGCGCTCGAAGGTGATGCCGGTCGCCGGCGCCGTCGTCGTGCTGCTGGCGGTCGCCGGCGGCGCCTGGGCCATCAAGGGGGGCGCGCTGTCGGGCAACAGGAAGTCCGCAGAGCCCGCGGACGGGCAGACGGCACCCGACTCGATGCAGGCGAGTCATGACACCACCGCAGCGCCGACGGGAACGCCCACCGGCGGCACTCCGGCCACCGTGCCCCCCACGGCAGGTGACAGCAATCGCGGCGCCAAACCCCCGGCGCCGAAGCGCAACCCGCCGGTCTCGGTTCCCGCCTCCAGCCTTGCTTCACCGAGGCACGGCGTCGACTCGACGTCGACAGCACATCCCGCGGTCCCGGTGGTGCTGCCGCCGATCGAGGCGCTCGACAGTGCCAGCACCCGCGGGCCGGCCCGGATCGAAGCCCAGAAGATCTACGGCCGCCGCGACGTCCCCGACTCGATCCGGGCCATGGCGGCGGCGTTCATCGCCTCGGCCGACATGGAGGATGCACAGTGGAAGGATGCCCTCGCCTGGGCGACGAGATCGGACAGTCTCAGGCCCACCAGCGCGACAAAGGGCCTGATCACCCAGCTCAGGCAAAAGGTCGGACCGTGAGGCACGCATGAGCAGGACCGGCGTCCGCGTCTCGGTCTTCGGCAAGACCGACCTGGGCCGCACCCGCGACCACAACGAGGACACCTTCCTCGTGGCCGACCTGACCACCCGGAATCGCCACGCTCCAGCCCGAGGTGCGCGACCACGTGGTGGGCGCCGGCGGTTCGCTCTTCCTGGTGGCCGACGGCATGGGCGGCGCCGCGGCCGGCGAAGTGGCCAGCGCGATGGCGCGCGATGCGATCTTCACCCACATGACCACGGTCTGGCCCAACGACCGGGAGCAGACCGCGCAGCGTTTCGCCTACCGGATCAAGGAGGCGGTGGAGATCGCCAACCAGATGATCCACGCCTACAGCAAGGAGCACCCCGAGGTCCGCGGCATGGGCACCACGGTGACGGCGGCGGGAGTCTTCGGCTCGCGATCTCTATCTCTGCCAGGTCGGCGACAGCCGGGGCTACCTGATCCGGCACGGCGTGGCCATCCAGCTGACCAAGGACCAGTCGCTGATGCAGCGACTGGTGGACGCCGGCGAGCTCACCGAGGAGGAGGCGGAGCAGAGCGAGCGCAAGAACATCATCCTCCAGGCGCTGGGGCCCGACGCCAAGGTCAAGGTGGACCTGACCTACCAGTCGCTGCAGCGGGGCGACGTCCTGGTCATCTGCTCCGACGGGCTGTCGGGACAGGTCAAGCGCGAGGAGATCGCCGAGCTGGTGAGCACCACGCCCGACCTGTCGGCGCTCTGCGGCAAGCTGATCGACCTGGCCAACGCGCGGGGCGGACCGGACAACATCACCGCGGTGGTGGCGCGCTTCGACGGCCCCGGCCTTCCCGAGCCGGACACCAGCGCCCATGTCGGCCACCAGGTGTACGCCCTGGCCAGCGACGAATCCACCACCGAGCCGGTGCCGGTCTACACCGGCAGCCCGGCCCCCGAACCGCTGGAGCGACACGACCCCCGTTCCTGGCTGATCATCGGCGGCGCGCTGGCCCTGCTCGGCGCGGCACTCTATCTCGTTCTCCGGCAGTGAAGGCGCAGTTCACCTTCCTTTCCGGCGCGCGGGCGGGCCAGATCGACCTGCTCGGCATGAGCTACATGACGATCGGCCGCCATCCCGCCTCCAACCTTCGCTGCGACGCAGAGCAGGACCTCGACGTCTCGGCGCGCCATGCCACGATCACGTTCGAGAACGGTTTCTACATCCTCCGGGACCTGGACAGCACCAACGGCACCTTCGTCAACGGCAGCCGGCTCATCGAGGAGCACCTGCTGGCCAACGATGACGTGATCCAGCTGGGCACCAAGGGGCCCCGCATTCAATTCAAGATGGTGCGATCCTCGGGAGCGGCGGCCGACGGAGGCACTCACGTCTACCGGCCGTCGTCCGATGACGAGGAGGGCGGGTCGCGTGCGGTTCCCGGCGAGGAGCTGCCGGTGGCGGACCCGCTCCATGCCATCCGCACCACGTCGGGCAATCCGTACCCCGCCATGGCGGACAAATCCAAGCCGCGTCCCAACACGGCCGTGCGGGTGCGGGTCGAGGTCGAGCGCCAGACCCGTCACCTCCGCAGCGCGCTGCTTGGCCTGGGCGCCCTGGTGATTCTCCTGGCCGGTGCAGCACTCTGGCAGCGCTACTCGAGCATGCGCCGGATGGAGCAGGAACGCCAGCGCCTCCTGGGCCAGGTGGACAGCCTCATGGCAGAGGTGACCCGGGTGGCCGCGACGGCCCAGTCGCTCCGCGAGGTGCTCGACTCGAGCCAGGCCAACGCCAGGAGGCTTCGGACCGAGATCGACAGCGCCCGCCGGACGCCAGCCGAGCTCGAGGCGCTCCGGCGCCAGCTGGACGAGGCCCTCCGGCAGCAGCGCAACCTCGCCTCGGCCGCGCGACTCGACGCCCAGGCCATCGCCGCCGCCAACCAGGACGCCGTCGCGCTGATCTTCGTCCAGTTCCAGGACGGGCGCTCCTACACCGGGAGCGCCTTCGCGGTGCGCTCCGACCCGACCGGC
Organism: uncultured Gemmatimonadales bacterium; assembly: GCA_963724265.1. Classification (GTDB taxonomy): domain Bacteria; phylum Gemmatimonadota; class Gemmatimonadetes; order Gemmatimonadales; family GWC2-71-9; genus DATEHG01. The sequence goes on along the minus strand of CAVRTU010000005.1, from coordinate 61,002 downwards.
GGGCTCCTGCTCACCAACCGGCACGTGCTGGTGGACAGCGCGGGTAATCCGCCGCTCAAGATCGGGGTCGCCTTCAACGGCTCCAACCAGAACTTCCGGGCCGAGCTGCTCAAGGTGCATCCGACCGCCGACGTGGCGCTGCTGCGGGTGCTGGTCAATCACGGCGTGCCCATCGTAGCTGGGCTGGCCGACAGCGCTCCTCCGGTCAGCGTCGGAGAGCCTGTGGCGATGATCGGGTATCCGCTCGGCCTCGACCTCCCCATGGGCGGCGACTTTTCCTCCGCAGGGGTCCAGGCCACCCTGACGCTGGGCACGGCTTCGAGAGTGATCCCCTCCCTGCTGCAGCTCGACGGCTACGGCGCCGAGGGATCGAGCGGCAGCCCGGTCTTCAACCGCGACGGCAAGGTCGTGGGGATCGTCTACGGCGGACAGTCGGGCAGCAACGGGCGGATCGTGCTGAGCGTGCCGATCCGGTTCGGTGAGGAATTGCTCGAGGGACGGTAGGAGGGGCAGAGGGGCGGACGCAGCTTACCTGGAGTCAATCATGATCAATCTCATCGTCGGGCTGGCCGCCGGGGTGCTCGCGGGTCTCTTCGGCGTCGGGGGCGGCATCCTGATCGTGCCGGGGCTGATGTTCTTCTCGAAGATGTCCCAGACCACGGCTCAGGGGACATCGCTCGGCGCCATGCTCCTGCCCGTCGGCGCCCTAGGCGCCTGGGAGTACTACAAGAAGGGCGACCTCAACATCACGGCCGCGCTGCTGGTCGGTCTGGGGATCTTCATCGCCGCCCCTGCCGGAGCCCGGCTGGCGCTGGTGATCCCCGTGAAGGTGCTGCAACGGGGATTCGCCGTCCTCCTCGTCGTAGTGGCTGCGCGGCTCTGGTACAAGGCCTAGGACAGCACCTCAGTGCCCCTCGAGATGCGCACCACCTGCGAGAAGTGCCAGGCCCCGCTGGGCGCCGAGGACCTGGCCTTCATCTGCAGCTACGAATGCACCTTCTGCTTCCGCTGCACCGGGGAAATGGCGCTGGCCTGCCCCAACTGCGGCGGTGAACTGGTCAGGCGGCCCCGGCGCGCCGCCCAGGAGGGCTGACTCATGGCAGCCTCATCCTCCCGCGGGGGACTCTACCCGGCCATCGGACTCGCCTGGCTGGTGGTGGCCCTGGTCCTGGGCGGCTCCGGCCGGCTGTCGCAGCTCCACCCGCCCGTTCCCCAGCTCGTCCTCCTCGGACTCACGGTGGGCCTGGTCCTGGCCGGGGCCTTCGCCCCCGGATTCCGGCACTGGCTGGCGGGCCTCAATGTCCGGCAAATCGTGGCCTTCCACATCCTGCGCTTCGTCGGGATCTACTTCCTGGTGCTCTACTCGCGTGGTGAGCTGCCCTACGCCTTCGCGGTGCCGGGCGGCTGGGGCGACATCGCGATCGCAACGGGGGCGCTGATCCTCGTCCTCCTGGTGCCGGACCTCGGTGCGCGGCGCCCATGGGTGCTGGGCTGGAATCTCCTCGGCCTGCTCGACATTCTCTATGTCGTGCTCACCGCCAGCCGCCTGGCCACAGCGGACCCGCTGTCGATGGTGGCGCTGCTGCGACTCCCGCTGAGCCTGCTTCCGACCTTCCTCGTTCCGCTGATCATCGCCAGTCACCTGCTGCTCCTGCAGCGGCTGAGGGTCGAGCGCGCGAAGCCTGCCAGCCCGGGGCGCTGAACGCCGTGCCGCTCCGCTGGCTCGCCGCGGCACTTCACCTGCTGGCGCTTGGCTTTGGCCCGGGCGCCGTCTGGGCCCGCGCCCGTGCGCTCGGGTCGACCCTGGACCGGGCAGGGCTCCAGCGAGTCTTCTACGCCGATAACTGGTGGGGGATCGCCGCGGTGCTCTGGATCGTGACCGGCCTGTTCCGGCTGTTCGGCGGGCTGGAGAAGGATCCCTCGTATTACTTCAACAACCGGATCTTCTGGATCAAGATGGCGCTGCTGGCAGTGATCCTGCTGCTCGAGGCGGGGCCGATGATCACCCTGATCCGCTGGCGCATCCGGCTCTCTCGTGGCGGGGTGCCGGACACCGGCGCCGCCCTGCGCCTGGCCCGGATCAGCTACCTCGAAGCAGCGCTGGTCATGCTGATGGTCCTGGCCGCCACCGCCATAGCTCGAGGGTACGACCTGCCGCTGAATTAGTCGCCTCCGCCCCCCTGCCCCCCCGCCCCTCTCAGTTCAGTGCCCACCACCCCACCGCCAGCATCCCGCCCAAGATCAGGACGACCCAGATAACCCAGTTGGCCAGGTCCCGCCGCCAGTCGTCGAGCGCCACCAGGCCGGTCCGTTCGCGGCTGGGCCCCCAGGCGCCCCAGGGTCGAATCCGCCGATAGAACCCGTCCAGCGTCTCGGCGCGCTCGGGGGCGGTCAGCAGCATGACCGGCAGCCAGACCGCCATCGAGCCGAACGCGGTGAGCGCCAGTCGCTGGCCGAAGGTGAGTCCCGCCAGCGCGGGAAGGTAGGTCACGAGCGCGATGCCGAGCCCCGCCAGCATGGCGGAGATCTCGGCCCAGGCGTTCACCCGCCACCAGAACCACCTGAGCAGCAGCACCAGTCCGGGGCCGTTGCCGATCAGGATCAGGAAGCGGAACACCTGGCCCACGCTGTCCATGAAGAACGACACCGCCGCCGCGAGGAGCGCCAGCAGGAGCGAGAGGACGCGGGCCAGCCGGAGAAGGCGGGCCTCGTCGCGGTCCCCGGAGAACCGGGCCCACACGTCGTGCACCAGGTAGCTGGCGCCCCAGTTGATCTGGGTGGAGACCGTGGACATGAACGCTGCCAGCAAGCTGGCGAAGACCAGCCCCAGGACTCCCGACGGGAGGTAGCGCAGCATCATCAGCGGGTAGGCCAGCTCGGGATCGGACAGGCCGGGCATGAGGATGAGCGCGGCCAGCCCCACGATGACCCAGGGCCAGGTCCGCACCACGTAATTGAGGATGTTGAAGGCGTGCGCGGTCTTCGTCGCCTCGCGCTCGTCGGCGGTCGAGGACAGCCGCTGGACGAACATTCCGCCGCCATCGGAGTTGCGGAAGGCCCACCACTGGATGCAGAGATAGCCGAGAAACGTGGAGAACGGCACCAGGGCATCGGCTCCGTGCGGGACCAGCTGCAGGTGGCTGCCCTGCCCGCTGTCGCGCAGGGCGGCGGTCATCGCGTGCAGGCCGCCCACCTCGTGCAGGGCGTAGAACATCACCGTCACCGCGCCGGCCATTGCCAGGATGTACTGGAGGAAATCGGTTGCCACCACACCCCAGAGGCCGGCGACGGCGGTATAGGCGACCGTGACCAGGACGATCGGCATCACGGCCCAGAGGCGGGGATCGCCGGGCAGCGCGGGCAGGTGATCGAACAATCCGAGTGCGACGCAGACCTTCCGCATCGCGAGCATGCCGTAGCCGATGCTGATGCAGTTGAGGGGAACCGCGAAGAGGAAGGCCCGGGCGCCGCGGAGCACCGCCGCTGGAGGGCCGCCGTAGCGGATTTCGGTAAGCTGCATGTCGGTCATCACGCTGGCGCGACGCCAGAGCCGGGCCAGCAGGACCGCCAGCAGCACGTGCGAGAAGGCGAAGCTCCACCACTCCCAGTTCCCGGCGACGCCGGCCTGGGCCACCTTGCCCGCCACGTAGAGCGGGGTGTCCACGTTGAAGGTGGTGGCGGCCATCGAGGTGGCGGCGAGCCACCAGGGAATGGCCCGGCCGCCCACGAAGAACTCGGCGAGGCTCCTGGCGCCACGCCGGGCCAGCACGAGCCCCAGCGCGAGCGTCCCCGCCAGGTAGAGGACGACGACGCCCCAGTCGAGGACGCTCACCCGAGGCGTGCCACCAGCCAGCGGGCCACTGCCTCCTGCATCAGGCGCTGGCGGTGCCAGGCCAGGAGGACCGGCGCTTCCCGGGGAATGTCGGCCAGCAGCCGCGGATGCCCGAAGAGCACCACGAGCGATGCCTCGGGAACCAGCTTTGCCAGCCGTCGGCGGTGCTCATCGCTGAATCCCGCCCGCCCTTTCGAGGCCCTGGGCTCGGCGAAGGCCAGCACCACCCGCTCGCCCAGCTCGCTCAGCGGTGCGCCGGCGGCCCCGAGCGCACGGGCCAGGTAGTCGCTGGGCGAGGCGGGCCAGGTCCCACCGAGGTCGTCGTCCACCACGACCAGCTCGAGCCCGCCGCGGAGCCGGGGTGGCGCGCCACGGAGCAGCGGCCGCTCGAGCAGGGCATCGGCCAGGGTCGCCGAATCGCGGAACCGTCCGGTCGGTAAGGCGACCGGTGCAGCCGACCAGTGGCTCGCGGCCCGTTCGGCACGCATGACCGACGCGGCCACCTGGCTCTCGCGAAGCCGCCCCGAGGCAATCGCTGCCTCGACCGCGTGAACGGCGGCGGCGGTGTCGTCCGGGTAGAGCAGCAGGTCGCAACCCGCCCCGAGCGCGCGGACCAGGGCATCCTCGCCCCGGGCTCCCGCCATGATCAGGGCGTCGGTCACGATCAGGCCGCCGAACGAGAGGTCTTCGCGGAGGCGATGGAGGATCGGCGACGAAAGGGTGGCCGGAACACACGAGGGATCGAGCGCGGGAAACGACACGTGGCAGGTCATCACACTCCCGACCCCCGCGGCAATGGCCGCGGCGAACGGCCGTTGGTCGCTCTCCCGCAGCGTGGCGGCATCGGTTGCCACGACCGGCACACCGTCGTGCGAGTCGGTCGAGGTGCGGCCATGCCCTGGCCAGTGCTTGACGGAGGCCATGGCCCCGCCGGCCTGGCAGCCCCCGACCCACGCCCCGACCGCCTCGGCGACTCTCGCGGGATCGGCTCCGAACGAACGGGTCTGCACGATCGGATTCGCGGCCAGGATGTCGAGGTCGGCATCGGGGGCCAGCACCCAGTTGATGCCGACCGAGCGCGCTTCGCTCGCGGTGAGGGCCCCCGCCCAGCGAATGACGTCGAGATCGCCCAGGGAGGCCAGCGCGGCCGGCGGCGGCAGCTCGCTCAATCCCGCCACCTGCTGCCCGGCCCCGCGCTCGAGATCGGATGCGATGAGCAGCGGACGCCCCGCACGATTGTTCAGCCCGGTAGTCAGGGCGCGAACGGACGCGGCCGTCCCGCCGAAGAGGATGAAGCCGCCGACGCCGAGTGCCAGCGCCTCGGTGACGCGGGAGGATTCGTGATCGAAGCTGCCGTCCGCCTGCGCCCGGAGGGCCGGGAGGACGAGATGGGCGGCCGGGAAGCCGGTCACGCAGGGGTGATCGTGCCGAGCACGCGGGGCCCGGCGGCGCCGGTGGCGGCGGGGAGGTTGCCGGGCTGGCCGTGAACGGTGAGGTAGCCCAGCAGCGCGAAGGCCACCGCCTCCTTGGCGTCGCCGTCGAAGAAGAGCTCGTCGAACCGCCGGAGCACCGTCCTTCCGCCGCTTCGCTCCGACAGCAGGGCCCCCAGCCGCTCCATCAGGACCGGGTGGTGGACCCCGCCTCCCGACGCGACCACTTCCGGCACGGCGGGCATCCACCGCGCCACCGAGTCGGCGATGCTGCGCGCGGTCAGCTCCACCGCCGTCGCCACACCGTCGGGGCCCGGCGCCCGCCGGGAAGCGCCGCGGCAAACGCATCGCCGAAATGCTCCCGGCCGGTGCTGCGCGGCGGAGGGGTGGCGAAGAACGGATCGGCCAGCAGTTCGGCGAGGAGCGGCAGTGTTGACCCGCCCCTTGCGGGCCAGTGCGCCGTCGCGATCGAAGAGAAGGCCCGGCTCCACCAGCCGCGCCACGGCATCGATCACGGCCACGCCGGGACCGGTGTCGAAGGCGAACGCGCCCGCCTCCTCGTCGCGCCGCGCCACGAAGGTCACGTTGGCCATCCCGCCGATGTTGAGCAGCGCCCGCGGACCGGCGGGGTCGCCGAACAGCAGCACGTCGGCGATCGGCACCAGCGGCGCCCCCTGCCCGCCAGCCGCGACGTCGCGGGCCCGGAGATTGCTCACCACCCGGACCCCGAATCGCTCGGCCAGCAGCGCCGGTTCGCCCAGCTGCCAGGTCACCCGCGGCGGCTCGTGCCAGATGGTCTGTCCCGGGAAGGTGATGAAGGAGAGCTCGGAGGCCCGGACGTGCGCCGCGGCCAGCAGCGCATCCACCGCCTCGACGGCCCACTCCCCCAGGGCCACGTGGAGTCGAGGCGAATTCCGACGGCAGCCCGCCGGCCAGGATCTGCCGCAGGCTGTCGCGTTCGCCGGCGTCGTACTTCCGGGTGACGAACTGCACCAGCTCGGCGCTGGTCGGCCCGGTGAAGCGGACCAGCGCCGCGTCCATTCCGTCGAGCGAGGTGCCCGACATCAGCCCGACGCCGAGCGAGGGGCGCTCGGTCACGACCCTGCCACCGGGGGCGGATCGCCCACGACCGGGCGGAGCCGCCCGTGAGCTTCCTCGATCAGCCGCTCGGCCTCGGCCCGGTCCACTCCCCGCCGGATCATCACGATCGCCGTCTTGACCCGCCCGCCGGCTGCCTCGATGCCGGCGCGCGCGGCCGCGCGGTCCACGCCGGTGGTCTCCATCACGATCCGCTCGCTCCGGTCGACCAGCTTCTCGTTCCAGGCCTGGAGGTCCACCATCAGGTTGCCGTAGACCTTGCCCAGCCGGATCATGGCGCCGGTGGTGATCGTGTTGAGCACCAGCTTGGTGGCGGTGCCGGCCTTCATCCGGGTCGAGCCGGTGACCACTTCGGGGCCCACCGGCACCGTGATGCAGATGTCGCAGGTGTCCCGCATCAGCTGGCCGGCGGAGTGCAGGAGAGAAAGATCGTGTGAGCCCCCAGCGCCTGGGCCCGGCCCAGCGCCGCCCGCACGTACGGTGTGGTGCCGCTGGCGGCGATGCCGAGGACGACGTCGTTGGCGCGGACCCGCTGCCCGTCCATCTCGGCGATCGCCGGCGTCGAGGTCGTCCTCGGCCCCTTCGATGGAGCGGACCAGGGCCCGGTATCCGCCGGCGATGAGGCCCACCACCATCTCGGGAGGGGTGCCGAAGGTGGGCGGGCACTCGGCCGCATCGAGCACGCCGAGCCGGCCGCTGGTGCCCGGCGCCGACGTAGATCAGGCGGCCACTGGCGCGAAACGCCGCCTCGACCAGCTCGATGGCGCGGGCGATCTCCTCGCGAGCCCCGGCGACCGCCCTGGGGACCGTGGCATCCTCGGCCCCGATCAGGTCGACGAGCTCGAGGGGGGTGGCGGTGTCGATGGCGGCCGTGCGCGGATTGCGCCGCTCCGTCAGTCGGACGTCCTCGAAGGAATCGGTCATGCCGGGGGTGGCGGAGGGTGTATTGGAACGGGTGGCCGGGCTAAATTAGGACAGTCCACGCGCCGGCGGCAACTCTGCCGCGCGGCACTCGCCCCTCAGCCACTCGACTTTGTGCCCAGACTGCGCATCGCCCCTGCCCTGTTCGCCGCGGCGCTGATCATCGCGTGCGATCCGCCGAATCCGCCGCCGCCGGTCCCGGCCGCCGAGATCTCGCCGTCGTGGCCCATGGCGGGCAAGGCGCAGGTCGACGATGGGCAGCAAGGCGATGGTGGTCTCCGGCAGCCCGATCGCCAGCGAGGTCGGGAAGAACATCCTCGAGCAGGGCGGCAACGCGGTGGACGCCGCCGTCGCGGTCGGCTTCGCGCTGGCGGTGGTGCATCCCGAGGCCGGCAACATCGGCGGCGGCGGATTCATGGTGATCCGCCAGGAGGACGGGACCGTCAACTACGCTGGACTACCGCGAGACGGCGCCGGGCGGGGCCACCCGCGACATGTACCTCGATGCCGACGGGCAGCCGACCGACCGGAGCGTCACCGGCGCCCTGGCCTCCGGGGTTCCCGGCGTCGGTGGCCGGGCTGGTCGAGGCGCATCAGCGGTTCGGCAGGCTGCCGCTGGAGCGCGGTGATCGAACCGGCCATTCGACCTGGCGAGCGACGGGTTCGTGGTGGACGAGTACCGCAGCGAGTCGATCGGGGACGACAGCACCCGCCTGTCGCTCTTCCCCGCCTCGCGCGCGAGCTTCCTGCCCGACGGCAAGCCGCCCGTCCCGGGCAGCGTCCTCAGGCAGCCCGACCTGGCGCGCACCCTCGAGGCCATCCGCGACAGCGGGGCCGCCGGCTTCTACCGCGGCTGGGTCGCCGACCTGATCGTGGCCGAGATGCAGCGCGACGGCGGGCTGATCACCCACGCCGACCTCGCAGGCCTACCGGGCCGAGTGGCGGACCCCGATCACCATCAACTACCGCGAGTACACCATCTACTCGATGCCGCCGGCCTCCTCGGGCGGCGTCACGATGGGCGAGATCCTCAACATCATGGAGGGCTACAACCCGCTGCCGCCCTTCGGCTCGGCGGAGCTCCTGCATCTCGAGGCCGAGGCGATGCGCCGCGCCTTCACCGACCGCAACACCTACCTGGGCGACCCGGCCTTCGTGCAAATGCCGCTCGACCGGCTGCTCTCCAAGAGCTACGCCGCCGACCTGCGCAAGCAGATCAATCCGGCCCGGGCCTCGGTCACGCCGGCGTTCGACCCTTCCCTCCGGCAGGGCGGCTCCACCACGCACTATTCGATCGTGGACGCCGACGGGAACGCGGTGAGCTGCACCACGACGCTCAACGACAGCTACGGCAGCGCCGTGACCGTGACGGGCGCGGGATTCCTGCTCAACGACGAGATGGACGACTTCGCCACGGCGCCGGGCAAGCCCAACATGTACGGCCTGGTGCAGGGCGAGGCCAACGCCATCGCCCCCGGGCAAGCGGATGCTCTCGGCGATGACGCCGAGCATCGTGCTCGACCCCGAGGGGAAGCTGCTGCTGGTGGTCGGTACGCCCGGCGGGCCCCGGATCATCACCATGGTCTTCGACGTGATCTCCAACGTCATCGATCACCAGATGGGGCTCCCCGACGCCGTCAGCGCACCCCGCATGCATCACCAGGCGCTGCCCGACACGATGCGGGTGGAGACCGACGGCTTCCTGCCGGCGACCATCATCCGCCTGCGGCAGATGGGCCACCGGGTCAAGGCGGGGGGGTACTCGGGCGACGTCGAGGCGATCATCAGGATGCCGGACGGGTGGCAGGGGGTGAGCGATCCGCGGCGGGGAGGCGGGGGGGCGGGATACTAGCGAGGGCGGAGAGGACGCAGAGGACGCAGAGGTCGGAAAGTTCGAAGAGGACGGACACGTCGTGATCTGCCACGACCTCTCCGTCCTCTCCGACTTTTCGACCTTCGTTCTTCGCCCTACTTCGCTGGAACCGTCAACTCCCCCGTCAGCACAAACCGGATCAGTCCGCCAGCGGGAATGACAACATCGCGGTCCGCGGTCTGGACAGCCACCGCCGTGCCGGCCCCGCCACCGATGATACCGCCGATGACCGCTCCCTTGGCCTTGCCGAGGAGTCCGCCGACCACCGCACCTGCGGCCGCGGCGCCACCCACCTTGGCCACATCACCTCCGGTCACGCCCCTGCCCTTGAGGAAGTGCTCGACCGAGTCCACTCGGCCGAAGGCGGGCACGTCGCTCGCCTCGGACCGAGATGCTGACCACTTCGAGCTGCAGCGTCCCGTCCTTCGCGCTCTTGTTCTCGGCAGGCTTGAGCTCCACGATCTTGAGAACCACGATGCTGCCAGCCGGAATCGCGATGTGACCCGAGGCGTCCTTGACGGCGTCAATCACGGTCGCGGTCATCATCTCCCCCGCCTTGTTGTGGCGCGAAGTGATGGTGTCGACTGAAGCGGCCTCCAGCGTCGGTGCCCGAGGCCAGCGTGTAGTGGGTCGGGGCCTGCGGCGCGGCGGGCTTGGGAGCCGGCGGCTTGGGCGCCGGCTGTGTGGGCGTCGGCGCGGGGGCCGGAGTCGTGGCGGCCGGAGTGCTGACGGGGTGCGAGGTGTCGGCGGCGGGCCGGTCGTTGATCTGCGCCGTGGTGTCGGCCGGCGCCAGCGACAGGTCGCGCTGCAGGCTGTCGGCCGCCGTACCCTGCTTCTGATCACCCCTGCCGCAGGCGGCGAGGCCCAGCAGGGTGGCAACCAGGATCCGTCGTGACATCATTGCGTTCCTCCTTGGAGTGGCTTGCCCGGGCCTTCCCGGCCCGGCGACATTGGTATCGTGCTCAACAATCTTCGCCGGCTGACCCCCTACTTCCGCCCCTACCGGACCACCTACGCGGTGGGCCTGGCGCTGGTGATCGTCTCGAATTTCCTCCTCACCCTGGGCCCCCGGTTCATCGAGCAGGGGGTGAACGCGCTGGCGGCCGGCCACGATCTCGCCGGCGTCAGGCGCGCCGCCCTCCTCCTGCTGGGCTCGGCGCTGCTCGGCGGCATCGCCCGCTACGGCATGCGCCAGACCCTGAACAGCGGCAGCCGGCGGGTCGAGTACGACCTGCGGAACGAGCTCTTCCGCCACCTGCAGACCCTCTCCGCCGACTTCTACGACCGCGCTCCCGACCGGCGACCTGATGGCCCGGCTCACCAACGACCTCCTGGCGGTCCGCATGGCGGCCGGCCCGGCCGTCATGTACCTGGTCGACACCTTCACCCGGGCCTGTCATCGTCCTCCCGATGATGGCCGCCATCAGCCCGCGGCTGACCGTGCTGGCCCTGCTGCCGGTGGCCGGCCTGCCGCTGGTCATGATCATCTTCGGCCAGGCCATCCACGTCCGGTCGCTGGCCATCCAGGACCACTTCAGCGAGCTCACCACGCTTCGTCCATGAAAATATATCCGGAGTGCGGGTGGTACGGGCCTACCGGCAGGAGCCGGCGGAGGCCCGGCAGTTCGAGCGGACTGAGCGACGAGTACGCCCGGCGCAACATCGCCCTGGCCCGCGCCGCCGGCGCCTTCAACCCGCTGCTTGACCCTCCTCGGCGGCCTGGGCGGCGTGGTCGTGCTCTACGTCGGCGGGCAGGACGTGATGACCGGCCGGGTCACCCCCGGCGCCTTCGTCGCCTTCGGCGTGTACCTCGCCCAGCTGGTCTGGCCGCTGATCGCGCTGGGGTGGGTGGTCAACCTGCTCAACCGGGGCGAGGCCTCGATGGGGCGGCTCAACGTCCTCTTCGCCGAGCGGCCCTCGATCGTCTCGCCCCCGCAGCCGGTGCCGCTGCCGCCCGCGCCGCGGGAGCCCGGCGTCTCACTTTCGAGGGTGTCTGGTTCCGCTACCCGAACGCGCACGACCGGGGCTGGGTGCTGCAGGACATCAGCTTCGACCTCGCGGCCGGCCGCTCGCTGGCGGTCGTGGGCGCCACCGGCAGCGGCAAGTCCACGCTCGCCGAGCTGATCGTCCGGGCCTACGACCCTGACCGGGGCCGGATCCTGCTCGACGGCGTGGACATTCGCTCGCTGGACCTGCGCGAACTCCGCCGAGCGGTCGGCTTCGTTCCCCAGGAGACCTTCCTCTTCAGCGAGACCCTGCGCGAAAACGTCCTCCTCGGCGCCCCCGACGACGGCCGCCTGCAGAGGGCCGCCGAGGTGTCCCAACTCGCGGCGGCGCGTCCCCGCTCTGCCCAGTGGTTACGACACCATGCTCGGCGAGCGGGGAATCAACCTCTCCGGGCGGCCAGAAGCAGCGGGCCGCGATCGCCCGGGCGCTGGCGCAGGAGCCTCCCGTCTTCGTGCTGGACGACGCCCTCTCGGCGGTGGACGCCCAGACCGAGGCCCGGATCCTCGGCGCCCTGCGCGGCGCCCTGGCCGGCCGCACCAGCGTCGTCATCTCCCACCGGCTGGCGGCGGTGCGCGACGCCGACCGGATCCTGGTACTCGACGCAGGGCCGGGTGGTCGAGGAAGGCGTCCACGCCACCCTGGCCGCGAAGCGGGGGAGGTACTGGGAGCTGCTGTGGAGGCAGGAAGTGGAGGAGGAGCTGGAAGAGACGTGAAGCGGGGAGCAAGGAGCAGTGAGCAGGGAGCCGTGTTGGCGATTCCCTGCTCCCCGCTCCCTGCTCCCCACTCCCCTATAGCCGTTCCCGAAGGAACGCCGGCGTCCATCCCTGCATCAAGCGTCGCCAGCCGGGTGAACTCGCCCGATAATCATCAGGATTCCCACCACCACGAGCAGCGCTCCCGACAGCCGCATGACCCACGGCAGGAATTTCCGGAACCGCTGGAACCAGGCGAGGAAGGCGCTCAGCGCCCAGGCGGCCACCAGGAAGGGCACCGCGAGCCCGGCCGAGTAGGCGCCGAGCAGGAGCAGGCCGTGACGCAGGTCGCCCTCGCTCCCGGCCAGGCTCAGGACGCCGCCGAGGACCGGGCCGATGCAGGGCGTCCATCCGGCGGCGAAGGTCATCCCGACCAGCACCGACCCCAGGAATCCGAGCGGCTTGTCGGCCAGGTGCAGCCGGCGGTCGGCCATCAGCGTCGGCATCCGGATGACGCCGAGGCAGACCAGGCCGAAGATGATGATCAGCACGCCACCGATCCGGGCCAGCCAGACCTGGTGCTGCTTGAGCGCGAAGCCGAGGGCGGTGGCGGTGGCACCCAGGGCGAGGAAGATCAGCGAGAAGCCGACCACGAAGCAGGCGGCGTGGGCCACCGCCAGCCACCGGCGCCCGGCCATCTCGTCGAGGTTCATCCCGGTGAGGAAGCCGAGGTAGGAGGGCACCAGCGGCAGCACGCAGGGCGAGAGGAAGCTGAGCAGCCCGGCGGCAAAGGCGATCGGCGCGTCGAGCGCGGCGGGGTCGGTCACCGGAGTCCCTTCAGGTCGCGTTGCTGGCAGGCGTGGCAGAGGCCGAAGATCTCGACCCGGTGCCGCTGGTGCTGGAAGCGATGTTCGTCGGCCAGCACGGGGAGCATCCGCGCCAGCCGCTCGTTGCTGAACTCCTCCACCGCGCCGCAGCGGACGCAGACCAGGTGTTCGTGATCGGCCGGCCCCGCCATCGGCTCGTAGCGCCGGAATCCCTCGCCGAAGTCGTGGCGCCGCACCACGCCGCTCTGCACCAGGAGGTCGAGGGTGCGGTAGATGGTGGCGGTGCCGACCCGTTCGCCCTTCTCGGCCAGCTGGCGGGCGATCACTTCGGCGGAGAGATGTTCTTCGGAGAAGAGGACGATTTCGGCCAGGAGCTCGCGCTGGCGGGTGACCGGCAGCCGGTGGTCCCGGAGGTAGCGGCGGAAGCGGTCGAGGAGGGCGGCGCCCTCACCCCTGGCCAGGTGGGCCATCGGGCGGGGGCTCCTGAGCGGGGAGGTGGGCGAACCACTGGGCGGGTTCGACCGATTCGGGCACTTCGTCGTCCATCCGCCGGCGCACCCCGGCGATCAGCTGGGTCACCGCCTCCAGCGGCCCGCTCCCCACCTCCTCGATGGTCGCCTCGAAGCGGCCCCGCTCCTTGCCCTTGAGGGTGTGGGCGAAGCGGGCGGTGTAGATCCGGCGCCGCTCGCCGTCGCGCCGGCAGATGACCGCGGTGCCGAACTCCCGGCCCTCGTGGCGAAGGGCGCGGAAAGTCCACACCGCGTCCACCTCGGCCAGCGGGAATCTCGGCCGCCACCTGGCCCGGCCAGGCGCTCCCAGCCGGAGCCGGGGGCGTTCAGGACGCCGACGGGGCGCATTTCTCGATGTAGAAGCGGAGGACGTGCATGAAGTCCTGGGCGTTGGTCACGACGCCGTAGGCCTGGTGGGTGCCGCGGTCCTTGAGCTTGTTGACCACGAACTCGGTCTGGTCCACGCAGATCGTCATCAGCGGCGTCGGCACGCCGCCGAAGTTGGTGTGGTAGGCCGGGAGCATGTTGCCGACCGCGATCGCGTGCAGCGCCGAGGCGACGAGGATGGCGCCGGTGGCCCGACCGTGTGCTCCCGCATCGCGTCCTGGGCGTCGAGTGAGTTGCTGTACACTCCGGGCAGCGGGCCGTCGTCCCGGATCGAGCCGGCCAGCACGAAGGGCACCTTGTGGGTGACCAGGGCGTGCATGATGCCGCTCTTGATCAGCCCCGCCTCGACCGCCCGCTCGATCGAGCCCAGCGCCCGGACCCGGTTGATCGCCCGCATGTGGAGGCCGTGGCCGCCGTCGGTCGGCTGCCCGGTGTTGGTCATGCCGAGGGTGGTGCCGAAGATCGCCGCCTCGATGTCGTGGACCGCGACGGCGTTGCCGGCCAGGACCGCCTGGACGAATCCGTTGTGGATGAACCACTCGAAGTCGCCCCGGGCGCGGGAATGCACCAGCGCCGGTCCGGCCACCCAGACCAGGTAGCCGCCGCGGCTCCGCTCCTCGACCAGCCTGGAGGCGAGCTCCTCGTAGTTCACCGGGCGTTCGCGGCTGACCTCGGTGCTCATGAACCGGAACTCGTTGGCGCTGTGCGCGCCGCCGAGGAACCCCTCGGTGTGGACGTAGATGCCCTGCGAGCCGTCCTCGGCCTCGCCCATGGCGATCTGGTCGCCCCGCATGAGGCGCCGCGGCTCGATCACCTCGATGGCACCGCCCCGGCGCACGATCACGCAGTCCATCCGGGGCCGGCCGGGGCAGAATCCAGCGGCCGCCCAGGTGGACGTAGGTGGGCAGGTTCGAGGTCGAGAAGAAACCTTCAGGGAGGACACCGTCGGCCGGCAGCGGCGCGAAGGTGGCCTCGGGCGCGCCAGCGAAGGGGGAGCGTGAAAAATCAGGCGCGCGATAGGCGGTGGTGGTCATAAGTTGGCGGGAATCTAGGACGCCCGCGGGAGGGATTCAAGTTAATCGGCGATTCATCCTATCTTTATGTGCCGCAGGCAGCTTTCGTCTTCTCCAATGTCACCCCCGAGGCCAATTCGTGTCATTGCTTTCGTGCCGGCGCCCGACCCGGCGCCTCATCGTGTCCGGTGCGCTGCTGCTCCTCCCCGGCCTCCTCTCGGCCCAGCAGCCGGTCAGCCGACACGACCAGGCGGGACACCGCCGTGGTCATGATGCCGGAGGTGACCGTCACGGTCACCCGGGTCCCCGAGTCGCTCCGCCGCCTCCCGGCGGCCGTCTCGGTACAGGACTCCAACGCGATCCGGCGCGGCCGGCCTACGGTCGGGATCAGCGAGTCGCTCAACGAGCTGCCGGGTCTCTACGTCTCCAACCGGTACAACCTGTCGGAGGGTGAGCGACTCGCGATCCGGGGCTTCGGCAGCCGCTCCGGCGTTCGGCATCCGCGGCATCCAGATCCTGCTCGATGGTGTTCCGCAGACCGCCCCGGACGGCCAGAGCCAGCTGACCAATCTCGATCTCGATGACGTCGCGCGGACCGAGGTCCTTCGCGGGCTCCGCGTCGTCGCTGTACGGCAACTCCTCCGGGGGCGTGGTCAGCTTCAAGACCATCGGGCGCGGGGCCCGGACCGGCCACCATGTCCGGCCGCGTCGCCGCCGGCTCCTACGGATTCGTCAAGGCGAATGTCCTGGGCACCGGCATCGCCGGGCCGGTGTCCGGCACCCTCTCGGCGTCGTACACCAACTGGAACGGCTTCCGCCAGCACAGCGCCAGCCGGACTTCATCACCCTCGCGCTCGGCGGTGACTGGGCGATCTCGGGCCATACCAGCCTGGCGGCTCGCATCCGTTACACCGATCAGCCCTTCGCGCAGAATCCGGGGGCGCTGACCTTCGCCGAGTACCAGGCCAACCCCGACTCCGCCGCCGCCAATCAACATCCTCCGGAACGCCGGCAAGGACGTGAGCCAGGGCCAGGTCGCGCTCACGCTGCGCCATGTCACCAGCGGCGGCGCCGAATACCAGGCGATGGCCTTCGGCCTGTGGCGCACCCTCCTGAACGGCCTGGCGGCGTCGCCGCCCGGCGGGCCGTCGCCGCCGAACGTCGGCACCTATGTGACCATCGACCGCACGATCGGCGGCCTGCGGCTGACCGGCATCAACCCGCTGGGCGGCAGCGCCAGCGGATTCCGGCTCAACTATGGCCTCGACCTCCAGGCGCATGCGCGACCACCGCACCAACTCCCCATCGATCAACGGCGTCCCGGACACCCTGATCCAGGACCAGATCGAAACGGTCAACGAGATCGGCCCATTCCTGCAAGCCGTCTGGAACACCCGGGCGCGAGTGACGCTCTCGGCGGGTATCCGCTATGACTGGATGAATTTCGACGTCAGCGACCAGCACCTGAGCGATGGCGTGGACAACACCGGGCAGCGCACCATGCAGGCGCCCAGCGGCAGCTTCGGCATCAGCTATGACGTGGGTCCGGCGCCTCGTTCCCTACTTCAACGTCGCCTCGTCGTTCGAAACCCCGACGACGACCGAGCTGGCCAACAGCCCGAACGTCACCGGTGGCTTCAACCCCGACCTCAATCCGCAGAAGGCGCTCACCTGGGAGCTCGGCGCGCGGGGCAGTCACCGCTGGCTCTCCTACTCCGTGGCCGGCTACCTGATCGGCATCACCAGGACGCGATCGTGCCGTACACCGAGATCGGCGGCCGGGCCTACTACACCAACGCCGGCAAGGTCAATGACAACGGCTTCGAGGCGCGGGTGGACGTGACCCCGATCCCGGACCCTGCGCCTCTTCGCCACCTACACCTATGCCCACTACCGCTTCGAGACCTATCGCGTGGTCAACGGCGCCGCCGTGACTGACACCCTCGACGGCAAGACCGTGCCGGGTGTGCCCGGCGTCGTTCATCCGCCTCGGGCTCCGCGCCACGGTGCTCAAGCACGGCTACGTCGACGTGGACGAGACCTTCAGCACGAGCGTCTATGCCGATGACAGACAATCTGCTGTTCGTGAACGGGTGGGGTACGCAAGACGCCAGGCATGCCGGGCGGCATCGGGGGCGGCGTCATGAACGTGGTGGCCGGGTGGGATGGAACGGTGGGGGCGGTGCATCTGGCGCCGTTCGGAGGGATAGCGAACATCTGGGATCGCGCCTACGTCGGCGCCGTGACAGTCAACGGACGCCTCGGGCGGGTCTACGAGCCGGCCCCGCGCCGCAACTTCTACATCGGGATGGGAGTGTCGTGGGCCAAACGGTGAGCGGTAAGCGGTAACCGGTGAGCGGGAGCAGCGGCTGGCCATTCATTTCAGGGCGGGTCCGAGCACCTGATGCCGAATGCAGCTCCCGCTTACCGCGACCATAGGGAGTCCTTTAGGGCTCACCGCTCACGTTTTTCTCGGAATGCTGAGGGATTGCCATGCCTTCGACCCCACAGCTTGTCTCGCCAGCAGGACTATCTGCCCCACGTGGTAAGCATAGTGCGCCAGCTGGCGCTGGATCGCCTGCATGACGGTGTGCGGCTTGCCGCGGATCAGGACCGTCCGCTCCAGGTCGCCCGGCGCCAGTGACTCGATCGTCCGGTAGAGCAGCGCCCATCCCTCCAGCCACCACCGCATCACTTCGTTCCGCCCGGCCCCCGGCCCCAGGACGAACTCCCCATCGCGATTGCGGTCCGGCTTCTCGCCGTCGGTCGTCAGGAAGTCGGTCCACCGGCTCTGCTGATTTCCCGCCACGTGCTTGACGAGGATCGCGATGCTGTTCGCCTCCGCATCGGCGGCGGCGAAGAAGGCTTGGTCATCCACCTGCGCCATCGCCTTCTCCGCCAGCCCCTGGTACTGCCGGAAGGTGGCGAGGGCGTCGGCCAGATATTCAGTTCTCATTCAGCCTCCGTGCAGAGGGACCGGGGAGAAGGGAGCGGGGAGAAGGAATTGACCTACCGCTCCCTGCTCCCTGCTCCCCGCTCCCAAGAATCCGACCTACAACATGCTTCCGGGATCCCGGTCGATCACCACCCTCGTCTCCCCCGCCCCGGTGAGGCGGCCGGCCGCGTAGCGGACCACCCGCCCCACCGCCTCCGTCGGGCCCTTGAGAACGACATGCCAGCGCCACCGGTTCCGGATTCTGGCGATCGGACAGGGTGCCGGTCCCAGCACGGCGAGCGGCAAGTCGTGCTTCGCCACCAGGCCCCGGCACCAGTCGCCCACCTCCGCCGACTCGGCGCTCACCGCCGATTCATCGGGGCCCGTGACCAACAGGTTGGCCAGCGCCACGAACGGAGGATAGGCCGGAGACTTCCTGAGCTCCAGCTCCTCGGCCAGGAACCCCTCCACGTCATGCGTGGCGGCGTGCCGGATGGCGTGGTGCCCAGGCGAGCGGGTCTGCACCAGGACCTTCCCTCCCTTCGGCCCACGCCCCGCGCGCCCCGCCACCTGGGCCATGAGCTGGAAAGTCCGTTCCGCCGAGCGGAAGTCGGGCAGGTGCAGGCCCGTGTCCGCATCGACCACCCCGACCAGGGTCACGTTGGGAAAGTCCAGCCCCTTGGCAATCATCTGGGTGCCGAGCAGGATATCCACCTCTCCCCGGCCGAACGCCTCGAGAATGCGATGATGCGACCACTTGGTGCTCGTGGTATCGAGGTCCATCCGCGCCAGCCGCGCTGCAGGATACCGTTCGGCCATCAGCCGCTCGAGCTGCTGGGTGCCGAGGCCGCGCATCTGGCTGCACCGGCTGGCCGCAGGCGGCACAGCTCCGAGCCAGCGCGTGGTCGGCCCCGCAGTAGTGGCAGCGCAGGCCGGGTGGCGCCTGATGGACCGTCAGGCTGATGCTGCAGTTGGCGCACTCGGCGACCGTCCCGCAGGCCTGACACTGCAGGTAGGCGGCGAATCCGCGCCGGTTGAGCAGGAGTAGCACCTGTTCGCCCCGTGCGAGTGTGGCGGCCACCGCCTCGTCGAGGGCCGTCGTCCAGGGAACGGCGCCCGCCTCGCGCACCCGCGGCACATGTCGCAGATCGAGAACCTCGATCGGCGGCAGCGGCCAGGCGCCGACCCGCTCTGGCAGCCGCAACAGGTTCATTCGGTCCCCTACCCGGGCGAAGCTCTCAGCCGACGGCGTCGCACTGCCGAGGACCAGGCGGGCCCCCTCCAGCCGGGCGCGGACCAGCGCGACGTCGCGGGCGTGGTAGCGGGGAGACTCGCCGTTCTTGTAGCTCGCCTCGTGTTCCTCGTCCAGCACGATGACGCCGAGAGAGGGCACGGGCGCGAAGATCGCCGACCGGGCTCCGACCGCCACCCGCTTCTCGCCTCGGTGCAACGCGCGCCAGGCGTCGGCCCGCTCCCCCTCGGACAATGCGCTGTGCAGCACCGCCACCTGGTCGCCGAAGGCCCCGCGCACCCGGCTCACCGCCTGCGGAGTCAGGCCGATCTCGGGCACCAGCAGGATGGCCCCCTTCCCCTCGCCGAGCGCCCGGCGGATGGCCTCGAGGTAGACCAGCGTCTTGCCGCTCCCGGTAACACCGAAGAGCAGTGCACCCTCTCCCGGCCCCAGCGCCGCAATCCGGCTGATGGCCTCCTCCTGCGCGGGAGTGACCCGATCCGGAGGCGGTGTTCCCGGCTGTTCGGCGAACGGATCACGCAGCCGCTCCGCGTCCTCGATCCGGGCCACTCCCTTGGTCACCAGCCCGCGGATCACCGACTCGCCGAAGCCCAGCTGGCCAGTCAGGTGGCGCACCGGCGAGCGGCCGCCCAATTCCTCGAGCGCCTCGAACAGGCGGCGCTGCTCCCTGGCCCGGCCAAAGAGCTTCTCACGCTCGAGCAGCGAGGGCGGGTCCCCGAGGACAAGGACCCGTTCGCTGGCCGTGGCGCGGTCGGTTTCCGCCGGCTCGACCTCGAGGGTGATTGCGCCCACCCGCACCAGCCGGTTCACCGCCTCCCAGGCCGGTCGCTTGAGGGCGCGCCCGATGGCGCTCACCGGGCCGCTCCCCCCTTCCGGTCGAGCCAGTCGAGCACATCCCCGCCGAAGCCGCCGGCCCCACCAGGGGCGCCGGGCACCAGGGTTGCGATGACGCGCGATTCACCCCAGAGCGCCGAGGGGAGCATCGCCTTCAGCGTGAGGCCGATGGGTGAGGCGTAGTAGCCGGAGATCCAGCGGGCGGTTTCCAGCAGTGCCGCGGAGAGGGCGGGACCGGTATCGGGAGCGGCCAGGATGTCGCGGGCTTCGACCCCCGGCGGCGGGGCCTCGTGCCCGACCACGATGCCGACCATCTCGCGCTGGCGCACGGGAACGACGACGCGGCTGCCAGGTTCGATCCGGTCGGCGATCGCCTCCGGAATCCGGTAGGAGTAGGGCTGGGCCAGGGGCAGCGGCAGCGCCACCTGGCCGAAGGTGGTCATCGCCGGGTGACGCCGAGCCCGGCCCCGGTGGGAAGGCGGACCTGGCCGCCGTCGATCGATGGCGCCGACCATCGGATCGTTGGAAAGCAGCGCAGCGCCATCCAGGTCCACGATGTCCACCAGTGGGGTGAAGTGGGCCGCCGCGGTGATCGCCAGCGAGCTCTCGATCATGCAGCCGACCATGACCATCATGTGGTGGGCCCGGGCGATCGCGATCATCCGGATCGCCTCACGGAGGCTGCCGCACTTGGCCAGCTTGATGTTGATGCCGTCCACCTTCCCCACCAGCGGCGGAATGTCGGCCGTCGTTTCGCAGCTCTCGTCGGCGATCACCGGAATCCGCGAGTGGCGCCGGATTTCCGCCAGGCCATCGTGGTCCGCGGCCACGACCGGCTGCTCCAGCACCGTCACGCCGAACTCCTCCAGCACCGGCAGCATCCGGATGGCGTGGCGGACGGTCCAGCCGGTGTTGGCGTCCACCCGGAGTTCCTTGTCCGTCGCCGTCCCGGATGGTCTTGAGGATTTCCAGGTCGCGGTCCGAGCCGAGCTTGATCTTGAGGATCGGGATACTGCTCCGCCTCGAGCACCTTGCTCCGGATCTTCTCGGCGGTGTCGATGCCGATGGTGAAGGTCGACTTCGGCGCCCTGGCGGGGTCGAGCCCCCACATCCGGTACACCGGGACGCCGAGCCGCTTGCCGGCCAGGTCGTGCAGCGCCGCGGAGAGCGCCGCGCGCGCGGCCGGATTGCGGTGCAGGCGATTCTCCCAGGCGGCCTCCGCGTCGTCGAGATGGAACGGGTCCAGCGGCAGGTGAGGGCGCGTAGGCCTCGAGCGCGGCGAGCACCGTCTCGGTCGTCTCGCCGTAGAAGCTGGTCGGCGCCGCCTCTCCCCAGCCCTCGAGACCGTCCTGGTCGATCAGCCGGACCATGACGGTGCGATAGTCGCTGTTGCCGCCCCGCGCGATGATGAACGGATGACGGGTGCGGAGTTCGAGGACTTCGGCCTCGAGCCGGAGTCGGTGGGTCACGGCGGCCTCGGGACTGGGTTGGGGAGAGGGAAGATAACGCGGCCGGCGAATCCGATCACGCCAGCGCGCCGAGGCAGGCCCTGACCCCTTCGGCCAGTCGCGCCGGGATGTAGCCGCCCTCGAGGAGAGCCACGATCGGCGCCGCAGGGCAGCCGGGTCCGCAGGCCGCAGCGTCAGGTCGGCGTAGTCCTCGGCCCGGAGGGTGAATCCCGCCCAGCGGATCGCCCGCCATCGCGTCGAAACCGGCCGAGAGCAGCACCAGGTCGGGAGTCCACCCCTCGGTGGCCGCCACCACCGCCTGCCAGAGGTCGTCCACGTAGCGCTCCGGCGGGAGGCCGGGCCCCGTGGCACGTTGAAGACGTTGCCCGACGCCGCGCTCGTGGGCCAGTCCCGTTCCCGGATACCAGGGATGCTGGTGCAGCGAGACGTAGCGCACCGTGACGTCGTGCTCCACCAGCGCCTGGGTCCCGTTGCCGTGGTGGACGTCCCAGTCCACGATGAGGACCCGGTGCGCGGCCCATCGCCTGTCCCGCCCGGGCGGCGACCACCACGTTGTTGACCAGGCAGAATCCCATGGCACGGGCCGCCAGGGCATGATGCCCCGGTGGGCGCACCGCCGCAAAGGCGTGCCCCCGCCCCGCGTGGGCGTGCTCCAGGGCGGCCAGCGCGGCGCCGGTCGCTCCCAGCACCGCGCGCCAGCTTGCGGGACCCATGGTGGTGTCGAGCGACACCGCGCCGCCCCCATCAGAGCTGATTGATTCGAGGAGTGCGAGGTGGGCCGAGGGATGGACTGTCAGTAGCGACTCGGCGGTGGCGGCCCGTGCCTCGACGACCTCGACGCCGGGCGCCTTTCCTGCCATGGCCAGGATCGCGGCCAGCCGCGCCGGCTGCTCGGGATGCCCGGGCCCCGTGTCGTGCCGCAGGCAGTCGGGATGTGTGAAGAGAGAGACGCTCATCGTCGCCAATGGTGGTTGACCCGGTCGCGGGCTCCCGCTAGCATCCGGCCAATTCCCAGCGGAGAATCATCAGTGATCAGCCAGACCCGCACCACCCTCGCCGCCCTCAGCGGCATCGCGCTGGCACTGGCTGGCGTCCAGGGCTGCAGTTCTCCTGTGGCCACCCCGACCGGCACGACGGACAC
This sequence comes from uncultured Gemmatimonadales bacterium, assembly GCA_963724265.1. Lineage (GTDB taxonomy): Bacteria > Gemmatimonadota > Gemmatimonadetes > Gemmatimonadales > GWC2-71-9 > DATEHG01. The sequence continues at coordinate 38,782 of CAVRTU010000005.1, read as the reverse complement.
GATCTACGCCACCGCCTCGCTTGACGGCTGGGTGACCAAGGGGGGCAGGCGGTCACCGCAGGAGGGGCACCGTACGCCGGACAGTTGTCCCTCGCCTCGGCCGATACTTCGATCAGTTCTCGACAGTTCTACAGCTTTGACATGAGCATCCCGATCACCGCCCACCTGCTCTCGGCCCGCCTCGAGCTGTACCAGGCCCAAGTGATAGGAGATCCGTACGCCGCTCTCGGCAATCTCATGCTGGATCACGTGGCCTACGGCGGGGCACTCACGGCCAGCGCCTACAGCCTCAGCGCCTTGAACACACCGATCACCTTTTCAACCAATGCGAACTACGCCGTCAAGACGGCGATCATCACTTCGTGGGTGCAGAACGATATCGATAATGCTCGCAACAGGACCCAGGTCCGACTCCGCTTCGTGTCGGAGTTCGGTCCGATCCCGATCAACGAGACCACGCAGTTTTCCGACGCTGAGTTGTCCTGCTGTGCGGGAATCCCGCCAAGGCTGATTGTATCCTGGCAGTAGCGGCGCAGGCGCTCCCCTAGTTCGTTCGCCGCTGGCGGAGCAATTCCCTGAGGTGGCTCGCCTCGGCCTTGAGCGCCGCGCGGGCATCGGCGATCTCCTCCAGCCGGGCCCGCTGCCGTTTCCAGAAGAACATCACGCCTCCCGCCGCCGCGAGCAGCAGCAGCCCGACACCCATCCGCGGCAGGCTCCTCACCCACCAGCCCGAGAGGCCGAGCAGCAGTCCATCCAGCGCCAGGAATCCCGAGGCGAGGATGGTCAGGGTGCGGCCGCTCTGTGACTTCGCCGGCACGACGGCTAGCGGGCCGGGCGGCGGCGCCGCGGCAGCACGATCAGGTTGGCGTTCCCGACCACGCCCTCCTCCGCCAGGCTCCGCGACTCATCGAGGACGAGGGCGCCGCGATACTTGACCTCGTACTCGTCCGCAGCGCCGGCGGCGTGAGTCATGGCCAGGGCCCGGCGCTTGAGCTCCGCCATGCTGGTGGTGGCAGGCAGTTCGAGCGCCACCTGGTCCCAGGCGCTCTCGACCATCACCCGCACCGCGAGGTGATCGCTCATGCGGCCGCCCCGGCGGGCAGCGTGGAGAGGAACCGCCCCACCGCCTGGTCGAAGAAGAGCGTCGAGGCCCGCACCCGGGTGCCGCCGGCGGCGGGAGCCACGGCCAGCGCAATTTCCTCCCCGCCCTGCCCTCGCAGCGTGAGCCATGTGGGTCCCTCCTTCTCCGGATACGCCGCGCTGGCCGGGACCCGGTCGGTGAAGAACCGCTTGGCCCGGGCGAGGACCTCGGCCCCCTGCAGCGTCGTCAGCGTTTCATGCGTCATTGCGCTTTCAATTCCTCTCACGAACGCCCGCTCGGGAGTCGTCGCTCCACCGATCATGGAGCCCTCTGTGTCTCTGTGTTTCAATTCCTTCGAAGTATCGCGATCCCGGTCGGCTGCCCGGGAATCGCGATGGTGCCGACATCCTTCCGCGCCGCGATGTCGATGATGTCCACCGCCCCGGAATCCGCCCCGATCGACTCCTGGCTGATGAAAGCGTAACGCCCGTCCGGCGCGAACGCCACGCCGTGCACCACCTTCTTGGTCACCGGAATCCGGGCCAGCTCGGTGAGCGTCGCGGCGTCCACCAGGCTGATGCTCTGGGCCTTCTTGTTGGTGACGATCACCAGCGCCCCGTCGGGCGACGGCTCGACGTTGTAGGCGCCGGCCCCGACCGCCACCTGTCCCTTCCGGGTGAAGGTGGCGGCGTCCCAAGCCTGGAGCGTCCCGCTGTGGTTGCAGGCGGCATACAGCGTCCGGTCATCGGGAGAGACCGAGACGAACGTCGGCTGGCAGGAGTCGTCGCCGTGCGCCGCGGGCATGTCGCCATGGCCCATCCCCGCCATCGGCGCTGACCCGGTGGCCCCCCGGCGCGTGATCGCGAGGCTCGCCAGATCCACCTCGAGCAGCTCGTCGCTGTGCATGCACGACACATAGGCGAAGGTCCCGGTGTGGTTCACTTTGACGCCGTGCGGCATGTCGCAGGCCGCGATATCGGTCACCGGTGTCATGGTGGGGGTGTAGACCACCGAGACCGGGTTGACCCGCGGGTGGTCGCCGTAGAAGTCGGAATTCGCCACCAGGGCCAGCTCCCCGCCGGGGGTCAGGCCGATCGTGGTGGGGAACATCTCCAGCAGGGCCCGGCCCAGGACCGAATCGCTCGCGGCGTCGAACTTCCAGAGGCTGCCGAACGGGGTGCCGTGCGCGATCGTGATGTAGTAGGCCGACTGGTCGGGCGCGACTGCGAGGTTGTGCGGCCCGTCGATCTCGGTTGGCATCACCCCCACCGGGATCACCCGGAGCACCGACAGCGACCCGTCGCTGAACCGGAGCCAGGTGACCCGGTCCCCCGACTCGCTCACGACGCCGATCTGGTAGCCGCCCTGGGACTGGGCCCGAAGAGTGCCGGGAACCACCCCCAGTAGTAAGACCACGGCGGACACGACTTTCCTCATCAGTCTACCCCCTCGACCCTTGACCCTCGACTCACGACTCACGACTCACGACTCACGACTGCTCAAGCGCCTGCTCCACGTCCGCCAGCAGGTCCTCGAAATGCTCGACTCCGACCGACAGGCGCACCATCCCCGGGGAAATACCCATCCGGCGCTGGTCCTCGGGCGGGACGTCGGCATGGGTCATCGAGGCGGGATGCTCGGCGAGTGATTCGGTGCCGCCGAGACTCACCGCCAGCTGGACCAGGGTGAGCGCGTTCAGGAACCGGAAGGCCGCCGGCTCACCGCCGCGAATCTCAAAGGCGATCAGCGACCCCGGCCCCGAGCACTGCCGACGGTAAACCGCATGCATCGGATGTCCCTGCTCGAGGTGGCCGAGGTAGTGGACCCGGTCCACCTTGGGATGATCGCGCAGGAAGTCGGCCACGTAGCGGGCGTTCTTCATCTGCGCGGTCATCCGCATCTTGAGGGTTTCGAGGCTCCGGAGGAGCAGCCACCCCGTCCAGGGGCCCGCCATCGTGCCCATGAAGGTGCGGAGGGCCCTGACCGGCGCCATCGCCTTGGCGCCTCCCAGGCAGGCCCCCGCGATCAGGTCGCTGTGTCCGCCGAGGAACTTGGTTGCCGAGTAGATCACGAGGTCGGCGCCGTGGCGGAGGGGCTGTTGCCAGAGCGGCCCCATGAAAGTGTTGTCCACCACGACCATCGGCCGGTAGTCACCAGTGCCGAGCCGCGTGGCCAGGCCGGCGGTCGCGGCGATGTCCACCAGGGCGTTGGTGGGGTTGGCCGGTGTTTCCACCAGGATCAGCCCCACCCGGCGGCCGCCGATCCGCTCCTTGAGCGCCCCTTCGAACGAGTCGATGGAGGCCCCGGCCGGGAATCCGACGGGCGTGATGCCGAATTCAACCAGGAATCGCTTGAGGAGGTGGTCGGTTCCGCCGTAGACCGGTTCCGAAAGCACGATGGCATCGCCGGGACGCGCGTAGGCCAGGATCGTCGTGGCCAGCGCCGCCATTCCGCTGGCGAACACCGCACAGGCCTCGGCGCCGTCCCAGAGGGTCAGCCGGTCCTCCAGGACCTCGAGGTCAGGGTTGTTGAGCCGGCTGTAGATCAGCCCCGACGCTTCTGCGGGTCCCTGCTTTCGGAGCCCGTAGGCCACCTCGAAGAAGGCCTTGCCGTCCTCGGCGCTTTCGAAGACGAAGGTCGAGGTCTGGAAGATCGGAGTCTTGATGGCCCCTTCGGAGAGCCCCGGGTCGTAGCCGTAGCTCATCATCAGGCTTTCGGGCCGGAAGGGGCGGCCGGCCACGCCTTTGCGCGCCGCTGCTTTCGAGTGATCTCGTTTCACGGAGCCCCCTCTCGACCCTCGACCTTCGACCTTCGACCCTTGACCTCACGACCTCAACTACACCCTCTCACTGATCCACGCGCCAGCTGATCCACCCCCACCCGCGTCTGCGTCATCGCATCGCGCAGCCGGATCGTGACCGTCTGGTCGGCGGCCGTCTGGCCGTCCACGGTGAGGCAGAACGGGGTGCCCGCTTCGTCCATCCGGCGGTACCGTCGGCCGATGGCCCCGCTGTCGTCGTAGAAGCAGGTGAACCGGCGCTTGAGGTCATGGTAGATCCGCTCGGCCAGCTCGGGCATTCCATCCTTCTTGACCAGGGGAAGCACGGCCGCCTTGATCGGGGCGATCGAGGGGTGGAAGCCAAGAACCACGCGGGTCTCCCCTTCGACCTCCTCCTCCCGGTAGGCGTCCACCAGCAAGGTGAGGGTCACCCGGTCGGCGCCGGCCGAGGTCTCGATGATGTAGGGGACGAACCGGGTATTGGCGGCCTGGTCGAAGTAATCGAGCTTCTTGCCGGAATACTGCTGGTGCCGGCCCAGGTCGAAGTCGCTCCGGTTGTGGATCCCCTCGATCTCGTTCCAGCCGAAGGGGAACTCGTACTCGATGTCGTAAGCCGCCTTGGCGTAGTGGGCCAGCTCGCCGGGGCCGTGGGGGTGCCAGCGGAGCTTCGCGGGGGTGAGCCCCACCGAGTGGTGCCACTCCATCCGCCATGCCCGCCACCGCTCAAACCACTCGCCGTCGGAGCCCGGCTTGACGAAGAACTGCATTTCCATCTGCTCGAACTCGCGGGTCCGGAAAATGAAATTGCCCGGGGTGATCTCGTTGCGGAATGCCTTGCCGATCTGGGCGATGCCGAAGGGCACCTTCTGGCGGGAGCTGTTGAGCACGTTCAGGTAGTTGACGTAGATCCCCTGGGCGGTTTCGGGCCGGAGGTAGATCACCGCCGCCTGTTCCTCGACCGGGCCCATGAAGGTCTTGAACATCAGGTTGAACAGGCGGGGCTCGGTGAGGTCGCAGGTCGAGTGCTCGCCGGGGTGCTTGCTCGGCTTCTGGGGGCACTGGGCGTCCTGGATCTTGTCGGCCCGGAAACGCGCCTTGCAGGTCCGGCAATCGACCAGCGGGTCGGTGAACCCGGCGACATGGCCAGAGGCCTCCCAGACCTGTGGGTGCATCAGGATCGCGGCGTCGAGGCCCTCGATGTCGTCGCGGGCGTGGACCATGGCCCGCCACCAGCGGTCCTTGACGTTCTTCTTGAGCTCGACGCCCAGGGGCCCGTAGTCCCAAACAGAGCCCAAACCCCCGTAGATCTCGGAGGACTGGAAGACGAATCCGCGCCGCTTGCAGAGCGACACGAGCTTTTCCATCAGGGTGGTGTCGGCCATGAGGGGAAACGGGGGTAGGCGGTGCCGGATGATGTTCAGGGCCAGCAAGATAGGCGGATGCCGGCGGCAGGAGCAAGCGAGCGGCCCGGATCGAACGCCTGAAAGGGGCGCGATTCCGGTCACTTCGGCGTCGTGCAGAAGCCCAGAAAGCGCTGTTGAGCTGTTGTGACTGAATATTGTAGTGTACGGTTTTCAAATCTTTTCGGTACAAAGATTTATATATAATAGAACCGTACAGTTTTGGTACATTGACAAGCGAATTTTCGTTGACATATCGGGGCCAGGATATGAGATTCTCAGGCAGGATGGATGGCTCCGGTTGACCCTCAGGAACGGGCTGACCCAGCCGCTATCGGACCCAAGATCTCGAGAGAGGTGAGTCCAAATGGGCACCGCCGCCTTCCTGAACCGCCGGGGCTTTGCGCTCGAAGCGACGATGATCTTCCTGGTCCTGCTGGCCACCCTCATCGGCGCCGCGGTAGCCGGAATCGTCATGGTCCAGAAGACCGGGGGCATCGACTACCGAGGCTCCAAGACGACCTATGCGGCGGAGGCCGGTGCCGACCACGTCATGTCGCAGCTGGAATTGGCGATGTCCGACGGCGCGATCTCTGACGCCGACCTGGCCGCGCTCACCGCCCCCACCATTCCGGGGATGACCGTGACCGCCACGGCCACCCGCGAAGGTGCGGCGGCCCCCCGCACGATCACCACCGGAAGTTATGCGGGGCTGATCGGACTCAATCAGAAGATCAACGTCACCGTCCAGGCCAGCGACCAGACCGCCAATCGAAGCCAGGTGGTGGTGTCGGTCAATGCCCAGACGATTCCGCTGTTTCAGTTCGGCGTCTTCTACGAAGGCGACCTCGAAATCCACAACGGCCCACCGCTGACCTTTGCCGGCTGGGTGCACACCAACGGCAACCTGTACCTGACCTCCGACAACCAGTACTTCAAGGACCTGGTCACCACCGCCGGGAGTGTCTACTGGCAGCGCAAGGCCTACGACGAACGGCGCAACGGGGTCTTCATCAACCGGGCCGACAGCACCGCCGTGCGGCTGGACTTCGACAGCCGAAGCGACCCAACACCGGCCGCCTTCTCGGCCCAGAGTCAATCCCACTTCGACGGTCGCCTCATGACCTCGGCCATGGGCGTCACCCCGCTCCGGCTGCCTTTGCCGACGGGGATGCCGGCCATCGCCATGATCCAGCCCCGGAACGGCGGCGACGCGCCCGAGGTCCAACTGGTCAAGATGGCGTGGAAAGCGGACTTCCACATGACCGTGGACCTCGCCCAGCTGGGCAGCCTCTGCACCGCCGGGATGGCGGTTCTGGCCCGGCCTGGCGGGCGGCAGATTCCCGATGCTGCCGCCTGCCCGCTCATCTTCCACGGCCAGCCCGACGCCTTCCTGGAAGGCCGCGAGGACATCCGCCCGGATCTCGTGAGCATCGACGTGGCGGCGCTGCACAACTGGATAATCGCCGACAGCGCCCACCGTCACATCGAGATCATGTACATCACGTTCGTCAACACGAACGCCGGCGTCAGTGCCCAGGATTACCCCGCGGTCCGCCTCTACAACGCGAGCCAGCTCCGCGAGCCCTTCACCGTCGCGACCGATGCGCCGATGTATATCCAGGGCGATTACAACAGCGTCGGCTGGTTCCCGTCGGCCTTGCTGGCGGACGCCATCACCTTCCTTTCCAATCAGTGGACGGACGCCGCCCACAACGTCTATTCGTCGCCGGCCACCACCTCCGCGATGTGGGTCTACGCCGCGATCGCGGCGGGCCACTCCGCCACTCCCTGCGACTGGCAAGTGGCCGGGTGCACCGCGCCGCCGTACGGGGGCGGACTGGAGAACTTCCCGCGCTTCCTCGAAGACTGGGGCGGCTCGTCCACCGGACGGATCATGCACTACCGCGGCAGCCTGGTCTCGCTCTTCGAGAGCGCGAAGGCGAACCGGCACCTGTGGAGCTGGCGCGGATACTACAATCCGCCCCAGCGCGACTGGCAATTCGACCTCCGGTTTCGCGATCCGACCAACCTGCCCCCCGGCACCCCCAACGCGGGCAGCGTGACCCAGATCGCCTTCCGGCCGGTGTATTGACCATGTCCTGCGTCGGCCGGGGAGCAGCCGCGCGGGGGTTCACCCTGCTCGAGATGGTCGTGGTGCTGGCCATCCTCGGCCTGTTCCTGACCATCGCGATCCCCCGGATGACCACCAGCGCCAAGACCCGGGTCCGCCAGTCGGCCCAGCAGCTGGCCCAGGATCTCGAACTGACCAGGACCCGTGCCCTGACCACTCGCAGCGCCGTGCGCGTCACCTTCGACCCGGCGAGCCGTTCCTATCGGCCCTACCTGGACTTCAACCGGGACAGCGTCTTCGCCCAATCCCAGGCCGAGAACGATTCCCTCCGGGCCTTCGCCAGGCACACGCTGGCCGCCGGAGTCCTGTTCAGCCGGCCTGGGGGAGTCCCCGATCTGCCGATTCTCCCGGGAGCGGGCTCGATCACCCTCGCCAGCAACCGGATCGACTTTGACTCGCGTGGCGTGACAACCCCATTCGGAAGCAAGGGCGTTCTCTATCTGTCCGACCCGTCCGATGCCACTGCCATCGGTGCCGTCTCGATCACCGCCGCATCCGGTATCCGGGCCTGGATCTACCAGGGGGGGGTATGGCAATGACGACGTCGAAGCGACGTGAGGCGGGATTCACCCTGGTGTCGGTCATGATCGCGGTGATCCTGCTCTGCCTCGGTCTGATCGCCCTGGCCAAGGCCGAGGGAGTCCTGGCGCGGGCGGAGACCGACACCGCCAACCGGTCCAGCGCCCTGGCAATCGCCCAGGGCTACACCGAAGTGATCCGGAGCCGCGATCCCGCGACCCTGGCTTCCGAAAGCGCCGTGCAGGTCGACGTGTACGGTCAACCCGCGGCTGGCGGACTCTATTCCCGATCAATGACCGTGACATCGGACGCGGCCAACCTGCTCCGGGTCACCGTGACGGTAGACTATCCGAGGGCGGCGGCGCCTTTGCGCATCGTCACCCTGATCTACAAGCCGACCGTCACATGAGCCCCCGTCCGATTCGCCCCGCGCAGGCGGGATTCACCCTGATCGAGGTCATGATCGCCACCGTCATCGGGGTGATTGTGCTGACCGCGTCGACGTCGCTCGCCATGACCACCTTGCAGAGCCTGGCCGGCACGCAGCTTCGGGACGGGATCGACCGCAATGCGCGGTTCATCGGCATGTCGCTGACACGAGACCTGCAGGAGGCGGGAGTCGAGCTCGATTCCAAATCGACGTTCGGTTCCCTGGCGGTCTATGGGGACACTATCTCCGTCCTCCGGGTGCCCTACGACCCGACCGAGGCGCAACCCTACACGCTGAGCGTCGCCAACTTCGCCAACGGTGTCTGCGGACTGACCTGCGTTGAAATTCAGACGGGCGGGGTCGCCCCGGGGCTGTCCGCCGGTGACCTGGCTCTGCTGCAGTCGCAGACGGTCCGCCGGCTGATCCGGGTGACTGGCGTGGGAGCAGTGGCAGGGGGCTACCGGGTGGACTTCGCCAACAACGCTCTTCTGCTGAACCGTGTGGCCGGCATGCCGGCGATCACCAATCCCGCGGCGAGCTTCGTGCAGCGCCTGGCCACCGCCACGTACTGGCGGCAGGGCAGCCAGCTGATGCGCGCAACCACAGTGAGCACCGCGGGGACTCCCCAGGGCGAGATCGTGGCCACCGGCGTCCAAACCCTCACGGTGACCCTGGTGTTCACGGACGGCCACGAGGCCAGCTTCGCCAGCGGCACCGATGCCGACGCCACCAACAACTACGACCAGATCGCGGCCATCCGGATTCGATCGGTCCTGCAGGCCGACCGGGCCAACCCCAGGGTCAACGGCGGTGTCCTGCTGACCCGGTCCAAGGAGTGGTACGTGGTGCCGCGCAACCTGGTGTACGAGCGGAACCGGATCCCCTGACCCGGGCGGCAGGACCGGAGGGGGTCCGATTCTCCATCGTGGCCAGGGGCCCGTGACCCGGGGGTCCGGGGCAGGCAAAATACCTGAGTGCGCCCCCTCCTCGACGTGGCCGAGCCCCACCGAAAGTGTTACCAGCCAAGGGCATGGGCGCTCCGGCCCCCCGAGGCTCGATTGTTGCTAATTCCAAGACCAATTGTAGCTTGGATTTCGGACCGATCAGCCCCTGCCGGTCGCCTTCGGATTCATTGTGAGCCCGGTCACCGGGCGGGGGCGTATGTTGGGTATTTCCGCGCCCCACCGGATGGGGGGCAGCACCACGGGGTCTCAGGAGACAGCCCGGCCGCCTGGAGAACGCATGACCGAAGGACCGCGGTACCGTCGAGGCCGAAATGGCTTTACCCTGATCGAGATCCTCATCGTTATCGTGATGATCGCGATCATCACGGCTATCGCCATTCCCCACCTCAACGTCGCCCGGATTCGCTCCAAGTCGGCGGTCATTTCGATGGGCACCACGATGCTGGCCCTGCAGCGCGAGGCCATCAGCAAACAGCACAACATCGTCGTGGTCATCGACCAGACGAAGCCGCTGCTCCAGATCGTCTATGACTCCAGCAACAACCTGACTCTCGATAACGGTGAGCGGGAGCGCCCGATCCCGCTGGGCCAGGGGATCGTCTTCGGCAAGCCCGCCAGCGTGACGGCGCGGAGTTTTGGCGCCAACGCGGTCAATTTCACAACCACCGAGGGCAGCTCGGGCCTCCCGGCGATGGTGTTCTACCGGAATGGGAGCGCCAAGGAGTACGGCGGCCTGTATGTCAGTACCACCCAGGCCATGGCCGGCGCGCCGAATCACCAGGGAGAGACCTGGGCCATGGAATTGGTACGGGCCACCGGGCGTCCCCAGTGGTACCGCTGGAACGGAACCACTTGGATTACGGGGTTCTAATGACCACGAAACTGCGCCGGCCCGAGGCCGGCTTCACGCTGATCGAGATGGCCATCTCGATCGTGATCCTCGGGATCGCGCTGATGGTGGTCCCGCTCGCGCAGCTCCAAGTTCACCAAGACGGTGTCGGCCAACCGGATCCGGAACGAGGCCAACGCCACTCGCCGACGCCTGGATCGCGCGCTGCCGGATGGAGACCGAACTACAACGCACTCGACTCGAGCGTCGCCGGCAAGTGCCAGGGCACCGTCACCAACCTGGGCACCTACAACTTCACCAGGACCACCACGGTGACCAGCGATGCCACGCTGTCCGGCATGGCCGACTCCCTGAACGACTACAAGCGCGTCACCGTGGTGGTCGACGGCGGCGGACTGACCACCCAGGTCCGCCGCACCGATCACCGTCGCCAAGCCGTAACGAGGCCCGACATGCGCAACCGACGCGGTATGACACTGATTGAAATGCTGGTCGCCCTGACGGTCTTCTCGATCGTGATGGCGGGAGCCCTCGGCTTCATGAACCGGCAGTCGCGGAGCTTCGACAAGAGCGCCGTCGGACATGGGCATGCTCCAGAACCTGAGCTTCGCCGGCGAGCTGATGCAGCAGGAGTTCCGGCTGGCCGGGGCCAACGTGCCCTTCAAGGAGCCGGCGGTCGTCTACGCGGGCGCCAACGCCTTCATCTTCAACGCCGACTACGCCTCCAACACCGACAGCCTGTACGCGGTGTACTTCAACCCCGGCCTCCCCGCCGGGCAGGTGTCGGCGCTGACGGCCGCCCAGCGGTTCGCACTCTCGGGCACCAGCCCGGCGTTCTCCTATCCGGACTCCAACTACTACGCCGACGGCAGCTCGTCGATCAACAGCCCGGCCGAGACCATCACCTGGTTCTTCCAGCTCGACGCCTCCACGACGGATGCCAACGACTACGTGCTGATGCGGCAGGTCAATGACGCCACGCCCGAGGTCGTGATCCGGAATGTCTACCAGACCACGGGCAGGAATTTCTTCCGCTACTACTACCGTCGGATTCCGGTGAGCGGAACCACCTCCTCGTCGCTCGATACCGTGCCGACGGCCTGGATGCCGGTCAAGCACAATCTGGCCATTCACGGCTCGCCCGGCGACACCGCGACCAACGCGCGGGTGGACAGCCTGGCGCTGATCGAGGTGAGCTTCACCGTGACCAACGGCCAGACCGGCACCGCCCAGCGGACCCGGGCCATCAACTTCATGGTCCCGATGCCCAACGTGCAGACCAAGCGGGTCACCACCTGCGGCGACGCCCCGATCTTCGGCTCGGCGGTGACCGCCACCTGGACGGTTGATCCGCCGGCTGCGCCACCCGACACGTTCATGGTCCTGAGCTGGAACCGGGCGATGGACGAGACTGCCGGCGAGCAGGACGTCCAGAACTACATCATCTGGCGCCGCCTGAACGGTGCCACGACCTGGGGCGAGCCGATCGCGACCGTCCCCGCCGGCGACCCGACGCCGAGCTACAACGACCCCACTGTCAGTCCCAACGTGGGCCAGACCTGGCAGTACGCCGTGGCGGCCCAGGACTGCACGCCGTCCTTCTCCACCCAGTCGGTGGTGACGGCGTCGCCGACGTTCCCATGACGAGTACCCCCGGAGGCCTTTCGATGCGATCCCCGTCCATCCGGTCCGAGCGCGGCATCGCGCTCCTGACCACGCTCCTCGTCATCATCGCGGTGGGTGCCATCACCCTCGCGGCGGTGATGATGACGCTCAACGCGAACCTGGTCACCAAGAACGGTGAGCGGATCTCGAACGTGGACGCGGCCGCGGTCGCCGGCCTCGAGGAAGGCCGGAGCCGGCTCAACGGCAACAAGACGCTCTATCCGACGAGCGGCTACACGACGCTGGAATCCAACGCGATCGTCAAGGACGCCGGCAATACGGCGATCCCCAAGGTCACCCGTTCCACCTACATCGGGCCCAGCGGCATGATCAGCGGCCAGTACGGCGATCGTGGGCAGCCTCATTTCGGTCGCCCGGGACAGCTTCGGCAACCGTGCCGTCCGCCGCCTCGAAGTGAACCAGGAGAGCTTCTCCAAGTTCGCCTACTTCACCAACGACGAGCGCGACACCTCGGGCACGATCCTGAGCTTCATGAACGGCGACGTGATCCAGGGCCCGGTCCACTCCAACGATACGATCCAGATCGCCTCGTCCGGCGCGACCTTCACCGGCCAGGTGTCCACCGCCTCCAATACCATCAACGGCCAGGCCAACGGCACCTTCAGCAAGCCACCCCAGATTGGCGTGGCCCGGATTCCGATGCCGACCGTGGCCGACCTCAACAAGCTGGACAGCCTGGCCAACTTCGGTGGCACCAAGTTCGCCGGCTCCACCGCCGGCGGCACCGGCCAGGCCCGCACCCGGGTCGAGTTCGTGACCATCAACCTGGGCCCCGTCTACGGCTACCAGGGCTTCTTCCGGGTGTACCAGGGCACCAACGAGGCGTTCACCTCGGCCAGCCTGCCGTCGGCTTCGCCGTACCTCGAGACTTCCTACAATTGCGGCGACGTCAGCGGTGGCGTCTTCCTCGCGGCCATTAATCACACCAACACGACGCCCGCGCCCCACAATCACAGCACGGCGTCCACCGCGGCCAACCGCGACTCGTCGCTCACCAAGGCATCCCGCCGTTGCTACCTCGGTGGCGACTCGATCCTCACCACCTCGGCGGCCAGCGGCACGTCGGCCGGCGCTGGCTGGCCCACGGCTACCTATCCCTACGCCGGCACCTGGGTGCACGCCCAACGCGACCATCCAGACGGCGGTGAACGCGCTGGACTCGGTGGCCGCGCGTCCCGACCACAACTACCTCTTCCCCCTGAGCCGGCAGTGGAACCCGAGCTTCAAGGGGGTCATTTCAGTGCAGGGCAAGGTGATCGTGAGCGGCGTGGTGCATGGCCGAGTCACCGTGGCCGCGACCGGCAACATCATCTTCGGCGACGACGTGACCTATTACCAGGGCTCGGTGCGCGACTGCACCACCGGCGACATCGCCGGCTTCTTCTCCGGCCAGTCGGTCATCGTGGCGAACAACACGCTTAACGCGCCGCAGACGCTTAACACCAACGGCTCGATCTCGGGCAGCACCACCACCACGACGGGCTGGCGCACCTATGACGACTCGCGCGACGAAACGATCTACGGGTTCATGCTGACCCTCAAGACCTTCGGTGCCGAGACCTACAACGTGGGCAACATGGCCCTCGAGCCCTGCAGCTCGAATACGGTCGGGCGCGGCTGCCTTTACACCTTCGGCGGCATCATTCAGGGCAACCGCGGCGCCGTGACCCAGGGCGGCAGCGGCGGCGCGACTGGCTACGCCAAGCGGTACGCCTACGATTCCTGCGGCGCCACCGATCCGCCGCCCTACTATCCGACCACCGGCTTCTTCGTGAAGAACCGGTTCTACGAGGTCGACCCGGCCCACTTCGACGTGGCCGGCTGGTACGCTGCGAATCAGAACTAGACAGACGGACAGACGGACAGATAGACGGAAGGGCGGGAGGTCAATCGACCCCCCGCCCTTTTCGTTTGATTGCCGACCGAGCAAATGCTCTAGCTGCCCCGCAGCCCCCCTGCCCCTCCGCCCGCCGTCAGGTGGGCCACAATCACCTCTCCATGCCCCCGCGCATTCTCGATGAACAGCCGGTTGGCGTCGTTGCCGCTGGCGATGACCCCCGCGAGATAGAGCCCTGGCACCGGGGTCATCATCGTCCGCTCATCGTGGGCCGGGATACCGGTGGCCGGATCGACGGGCACGCCGGCCCCGGCCAGGAGCGAGGTGTCGGGATGATAGCCGGTCATCGCGAGGACCGCGTCCGCCGCCAGCCGGTCGCGACGCCCGTCGGGCCCGACGATCTCGACCTCGTCGGGAGTGATGGCCACCACCTTGGAGCCCCACCGCGCGGTGATCTCGCCGCTCTTCACCCGGTTGGTGATGTCGGGCAGCACCCAGGGCTTCACGGTGCCGTCGAATCCCTGCCCGAAATGGACCAGGGTCACCTGGGCGCCGGCCCGCCAGCACTCCAGGGCGGCATCCACCGCGCTGTTCCCCGCCCCGATCACCACGACGTGCTGGCGCCAGTGACGGTGTCCTTCGATGAAATAGTGGGAGACGTGGGGGAGCTCCTCGCCGGGAATGCCCAGGAGATTCGGCTGGTCGAAATAGCCGGTGGCGACCACGACCGCTCGGGCCCGGTAGGTGGTGGCGCCACCACGGCGCCTCACGGAGACCTCGAAGCCGCCGGGCACCGGCCGGATCGCGGTCGCCTCCTCTCCCGGGCGGATATCGAGGCCGTGGTGGGCCGCCACCCGGCGATAGTAGACCAGCCCTTCCCGCCGGGTCGGCTTGTCACCGCTGGGAATGAGCGGCACACCGCCGATTTCAATCTTCTCCGGGGTGGAGAAGAAGGTCATGTTGAGAGGATACCGCTCGATGGTGGATGCGGCGGTGCGGCGATCGAGGAGCAGGCAGCCCACCCCCGCCTCACGCGCGGCGATGCCGACCGCCAGCCCGCAGGGGCCGGCGCCGATGACGAGGAGCGGGGTGGTGGTTGATTCTGGAGTCATGTCTGAGGGAGCGGGGAGCAGGGAGCGGGGAGCGGTAGGCAGAGGGCCAGCGACGCCCGCTCCCTTCTCCCTGCTCCCCGCTCCCTCGGTTCACACCTCGATGATCTGGTCCCGCCTCGTCCCCACGCTTACATACCGGATCGGCGCGCCGGAGAGGTCCTGCAGACGGTCGAGGTAGGCCCGGGCCTCGGGCGGCAGGTCGGCCATGCGCCGGGCTCCGCCGGTCGGCTTTCGCCATCCCGGCAGGATTTCGTAACTCGGCTTGACCCGCTCGAGGGTCCTGACGTCGGCCGGCATCTCGGCGCAATCTCCTCCGTCGAGCTGGTAGCCGGCACCGACCGGGATCTCGGCGAAGCTGTCCAGCACGTCGAGCTTGGTCACGGCCAGCCCGGTCAGGCCGTTGACCCGCACGGCGTAGCGCACCACCGTCGCATCGAACCAGCCGCAACGGCGCGGGCGGCCGGTGGTGGCGCCGAACTCACCGCCCAGCTTCCGGAGCTGCTCTTCCTGGGCGGCCTCGGCCTCGGTGGGGAGCGGGCCGTTGCCGACCCGTGTGGTATAGGCCTTCACCACCCCCAGGACGCCGTCGATGGCGGTGGGGCCGATGCCGGCCCCCACCGCGGCGCCACCGGCGGTGGTGTTGGACGAGGTCACGAACGGATAGGTGCCGTGATCCACGTCGAGCAGGGCGCCCTGGGCGCCCTCGAGCAGCACCCGCCGCCCGTCCTTGAGGGCCTCGGACACCGGAGCCCCACGTCCGCGGCCAGCGGAAGGAGCCGAGGCGCCAGGCGGGTGACCAGCTCGCGGTGGGCGGCCAGGTCCGCCCGGTCGGGAACGCCCATCAGGGTCAGCAGCTGGTTGGCCCGGGCCACCCGCTCCTCGAGCAGGGCGTGCACCGCGTCGAGGTGACGCAGGTCGCCCACCCGGATTCCGCGCCGGCCGTACTTGTCCTCGTAGGCCGGGCCGATGCCGCGGCCCGTGGTCCCGATGTTCTGGCTCTTCTCGCTGGCCCGGTCGAGCAGCTTGTGGTACGGCATCACGAGGTGAGCCCGCTCCGACACAAGCACCCGCGCCGCGGGGTCGAGGCCGCGCGCCTCCAGGCCGTCCAGCTCGGTGAAGAAGGTCTCCGGGTCGAGGACCACGCCATTGCCGACCAGGCAGGTGACCCGCTCGTGGAGGATGCCGGAAGGAATCTGGTGCAGGACGAACTGGGAATCGCCGGTGACGACGGTGTGGCCGGCGTTGGCGCCTCCCTGGTAGCGGACCACCAGGTCGGCCCGCTCCGCGAGCACATCGACCAGCTTCCCCTTGCCCTCGTCGCCCCACTGGGCGCCCACCACCACGACACAGTGCGTCTTCGGATCGAACATCGTTGCTCCAAAAAAAAGAGCCCCCGGCGGGGCTCGTACATCCTCCCGGGAATGCTATCCCGGCCGGATGGCGCTGTCAATCACGCGGTGGACCGCCTGCTCTTCTTGGGCTGGACCTCGGGGGTGCCGCGCGCCGCGCGGGAGGTCTCGGCGGTGATGGCCTCCTGTTTCAGGAGCTCATCGAGGCTCTGATCGAAGGTCTGCATGCCGTAGGCCTCCCGCCCCTTCGACATCAGGGGGTTCAGCTCCTCGAGCCGATCGGCACCCTGGAGCGTCGAGCGCATCGCCGGGTTGCTGACCAGGACCTCCATCGCCGCCACCCGGCCCTTCTCGTCCCTGCGGGGCACCAGCCGCTGGGCCACCACCGCCCGGAGCGCCTCCGACAACCTGAGGCGGCCGATCTCCCGCTCCTCGGCGGGGAACATCGACAGCAGCCGATTGATCGTGCTGACCACGTCGGGGGTCGGTAGGGTCGAGATGACGAGGAACCCCATTTCCGCCGCCTTGATCGCGGTGTCGAGGGTCTCGAGGTCACGCATTTCACTGATGACGACCACGTCCGGGTCCTGCCGCAAGGCGGCCTGCAACCCCACGGCGAAGCTCTCGGTGTCCACGCCGACCTCGCGCTGGGTCACCGAGCAGTTGAGATCGCGGTGAAGGTACTCGATCGGGTTCTCGACCGTGACGATGTGCCGGTGGAGGTTCTGGTTGATGTGATTGAGCATCGCGGCCACGGTGGAGGTCTTGCCGCTCCCCGTGACCCCGGTCACCATCACCAGCCCCTGCTCCGACTCGGCGATCCGCTTGATGACCTCGGGCAGGTGGAGCGAGTCGATGCTGGGCACGGTAAAGGGAATCACCCGCATCACGATCATGAACGAGGAGCGCTGGCGGAGGACGTTGACCCGGAACCGTCCCACCCCCGGAACACCCCAGGAGCAGTCGAAGTCCTTGATCTTGTCGATCCGGCCCCGGTCCTCGTCACTGCCGATGAGCTTGAGCGCGATGGCCCGGGTCTGGTCGGGAGTGAGCCGCTGCTTGGTCAGCGGAACGAGCTTGCCGTCGATCCGGGCCCGGAAGACGTCGCCGGCCTTGATGTGCAGGTCGCTGGCGCCGCGCTCGACGGCGGCCTTGATGATCTTTTCCATCGTTCCGTCAGCCATGTCGACTCCGTCCTTTGGGGAGCAGGGAGCGGGGAGCGGGGAGCCGGAATACCCGGCTCGCCATCAAGTCCCGCTCCCTGCTCACTGCTCCCCGCTCGCCTTCAGGAACCCCATCCGCTCCCGCACCACCGCCATCGTCTTGCCCGCCAGGGCCCGCGCCCGCGCCGCGCCATCCCGGAGGATCTCATCCACCCGGCCCGGATGGGCCCGGAGATCGGCGGCGCGCTCCCGGATCGGGGTCAGCGCCGTCACCATGTTGTCCGCCAGCACCTTCTTGCAGTCGAGGCACCCCCATTTCGCGCCTCGGCAGTTCTCCGCCACCATCACCAGCGTCGCCGCCGGGGAGAACTGCTCGTGCAGGCTGTAGATGTTGCAGTCCTCCGGGTGGCCGGGGTCCGTCCTGCGGACCCGGGCGGGATCGGTCTTGGCCGGGCGCAGCTTCTGCCAGATTTCCTCCGGCGATTCCAGGACCCCGATCGTGTTGCCCAGGCTCTTCGACATCTTGGCTTCGCCGTCCAGCCCCCGGATCCGCCTGGCCTGAGTCAGCAGCGGCGCCGGCTCGGGGAAGAACTCCTCCCCGTGGCCGAATTCGGCGTTCCACTTCCGGGCGATTTCGCGCGACAGCTCGAGATGCTGGGTCTGGTCCTCCCCTACCGGCACCAGGTCGGCGCGGTAGAGCAGGATGTCCGCCGCCATCAGCACCGGGTAGTTGAGCAGCCCGGCAGGCACGCTCTCGAAGCGCTGCGACTTATCTTTGAACTGGGTCATCCGCTCCAGTTCGCCGATCGGCGTCAGCGTCGTCAGCAGCCACTGCAGCTCGCTGTGCGCCGGCACATGCGACTGCACGAAGAGTATCGAGCGAACCGGGTCGATCCCGGCGGCCAGCAGGCCGATCGCCATCTCCCGCGTCCGGTCGGCCAGCGTGGCCGCATCGTACTGGCCGGTGATGGCGTGCAGGTCCACCACGCAGAACAGGCACTCGTGGCGGTCCTGGAGCCTGACCCAGTTTGCGATGGCGCCGAGCCAGTTGCCGATGTGAAGTTCGCCGGAAGGCTGGATGCCGGAAAAGACGCGTCCCATCAGGGCAAGCTATCCACCCTGTCAGAGCACCGCAAGATGCCATCAGCCAACGACTTAGTGCGCCTGGCCGCCTCGGCCGCGACCGCGGCCGGTGCCTACCTGAGGGGGGTGGAGCGGCCCCGCGACCCGGCCGCATGGGGCAGCAAGGGTCCGGCCGACTGGGTCACCCACGTGGACCGGAATTCGGAGGAGCTGATCGCCGGGATCCTGCTCGCCGGGGAGCCGGGCTCCACCATCATCGGCGAAGAGTTGAGCCCGAGCTGGTCAACCGGGGCCTGGTCTGGGTGGTGGACCCGCTGGACGGGACCACGAACTTCCTGCACGGCCTTCCGGTCTATGCCGTCTCGATCGCCGCCGCGATCGATGGGGTGCTCGAAGCTGGCGTCATCCTGCACGTGCCCCTCGACGAGTGCTACCGGGCGACCCGTGGCGCCGGGGCCTGGCTCGGTGACCAACGGCTGGCCGTCTCACCCGATCGAGGACCCGCGTCATGCGCTGATCGGAACCGGCTTTCCCTACACCGCCTTCGACCGGCTGGCCGAATACCAGCGGCAGCTGGGCCTGATCATGCAGGGGAGCGCGGGTGTGCGGCGCCCCGGTTCGGCGGCACTGGACCTGGTCGACGTCGCCGCGGGGCGATTCGAGGGATTCTGGGAACAACAGCTGTCGGCGTGGGACATCGCGGCGGGAACGCTGCTGGTGCGCGAGGCGGGTGGCCTGGTGACCGACTACAGCGGCCGGGACCTGGGGGTCGAGCACGGCGAGGTGGTGGCCGGGAATCCGGCGATACATCGCTGGCTTCGAAGGCAACTCGACGGCACGCTGATGGGCGGGAGGGCGGAGGGCGGGAAGCCCCCGGGCGTAGACCGATCTCCTTCTGGTGCTCCCGCTTACCGCTCACGCAGTTGCACTTCCCGCTTGCCTCGTCAGTCCGGTCCCAGCATCGAGACCTTGAGCCTGGACCCGGTAGCTCGACGGAGGATGTCGGCGGGTCCTGGTGCCGGCTCCGGTGTCAGCGCCGATCAGCTGGATGGAGTAGCTCAGGAAGACGGCCTGGCGTCCGAGTGCCGTCGGTGCTCAGGTGAGCGTCGAGGCCGCGATACCCTGGCGGGCGTCCGACCTGGACCTGGGCCTCCCCGGCCACGATGCAGAGCATCCCGATCGGGCACCGGGTGTCGAGGAGGACCGAGGTCGAACTGGATCCGCAGTCCGTTGGTTCCCACCATCGCCGAATTTGCCCGGCGCCAGCTCGAATTCGGTATCGAGTGGAATCACGCTCGAGGGACCGGTGCTCGAGGAGCAGGCCGCGAGTGCGAGGACTGCGGCGCCGGCGAGGGCCCGAGTGAAGGGTCGGCAGAGGTCGGAGAAGGCGGAGCGGTACATCGGGGCACCTCGGATCAAGCCTGACTCAATTGTGTGAGCAGGTGCATGTCAACGCAATGGGGTGGCGCAGAGTGAGACAGTGGCTGGCGAGGAGGGCAGGAATCTTCGGCTGAAGCCGAGGATTCCGAGATCTCGGCAGCCCACTAGCACCGTCGAGCAGATCCCTCGGGGCCATCGGCCCCTCGGGATGAGGAGTTGGTTAGCGGCTCCCGCTCACCGCGACCGCAGGGAGTCCTTTAGGGCTTACGTAGTTGCAGTTCCCGCTCCCAGCTCCCCGCTCCCTCCTACACCGTCAGCACCCGTGTCCCGTTGGGCGTGATCGCCACCGTGTGCTCGAAATGGGCCGAGAGGCTGCCGTCGGCGGTGACCACCGTCCACTTGTCGGCCAGCGTCTTGGTGGTGTAGTCGCCCTGGGTGATCATCGGCTCGATGGCGATGGTCATCCCTTCGCGAAGCAGCGGCCCCCGCTTGGGCCGGCCGTGGTTGGGCACCTGCGGCTCCTCGTGGAACGCCGTGCCGATCCCGTGCCCGACCAGCTCCCGCACGACGCCGAAGCCCGCCGCCTCGGCGATGGTCTGGACGGCGTGGCCGATGTCGCCGACGTGATTGCCCGCGACGGCCTGCGGCGATGCCGGCCTGGAGGCACTGCTGGGTCACGTCGAGCAGCCGCTTGGCGTCGGGCGAGATCTCGCCCACCGGGAAGGTGGCCGCCGAATCGGCGTGGAGCCCCTCGAGCTGCACCCCGACGTCCACGGAGACGATGTTGCCCTCGCGCAGGATCCGCTTCTTGCTCGGGATCCCGTGCACGATCTCTTCGTTGATCGAGGTGCAGAGGGTCTTGGGGAAGCCGTAGAGCCCCTTGAACGACGGCTTGGCCCCCGGGTGGCTCCGGATGAACGCCTCGGCCACGTCGTCGAGTTCGACGGTGCTGACGCCGGGGCGGACGTGTTCCGCCACCTTGGCCAGGGTGCGGGCCACGATGTGGCCGGCCCGGGCCATGATGTCGATTTCGCGGGGGGACTTGAGGGTAATCATCCGGTTTGGGGATCGTCGGGATTCAGGATCGAAGGATTGTCGGATTGTAACGGCTGTTCAATCCTTCAATCCATCAATCCCCCAATCCTTCAATGCTCTATTTCCCGAGAACGTCTCTCACCCGCCCCGCGACCTGGTCCACCGTCCCGACCGCCTCGATCCGGTGGACGCCGCCGCGGCTCTGGTACCACTCGAGGACCGGCGCGGTCTGGTCGCGGTAGGCCTTGAGCCGGGTGGCCACGGCGGCGGGATCGTCGTCGGCCCGGCCCTCGATGCCGCGGCGCTTGTCGAGCCGGGAGAGGATTTCCTGGTCGGCCACGTCGAAGAAGAGCAGCCAGTCGATCTTGCGGCCCAGCTCGGCCAGCAGCTTCGCGACCCCCTCGGCCTGGGCCACGGTGCGCACCACGCCGTCGAGGATGACTCCCTTGGCCGCCTCGGGCCTGGCGACCTCCTCGCGGACGACGCCGAGGATGATGTCGTCGCTGACCAGGTGGCCCGCTTCCATGACCGCCCTGGCCTTGAGGCCGAGCGGCGTGCCGCGCTTCACCGCGTCGCGCAGCAGGTCGCCGGTGGCGAACTTGGGCAGCCCCAGCCGCTCGGCCAGGATCGCGCCCTGGGTGCCCTTGCCGGCGCCTGGGGGGCCCATGAGGAGGATGTCCATCGGTGATCCGTCAAGCCTCCACTCGGAGGTGAGCAGTGAGCAGGTGAGAAGTGAGCGGGACCCACTGCAGGCATCCGTGCCTCCACGTCCCGCCGGTCTCACCTGCTCACAGCTCCCTGCTCGCTACATGAACCGCTGCTGCCGCCCCCGGAACTTGACCCGTCCGCCCATCATCAGGCTGTCGTACTTCCGGAGCGTGCGGTGCTGCTCGATCTGGGCGATCGTGTCGAGCATGACGCCGACCACGATCAGGACCGAGGTCCCGCCGAACTGCTGCGGAAAGCCCAGCTTCCGGCTGATGAGCACCGGCACGAGGGCCACGATCGCCAGGAACATTGCGCCGGGCAGGGTGATCCGCGCCAGGACGCCGTCGATGTAGTCCGCGGTGCTGGCGCCCGGGCTTCACGCCCGGAATGAACCCGCCCTGCTTCTTCAGGTTCTCGGCCAGGTCCACGCTGTTGAAGACGATCGAGGTGTAGAAGTAGCTGAACAGCAGGATCAGGACGGCGAAGGCCAGGTCGTACGGCAGGTCGCCGGGATTGAAGAAATCGGCGATGGCCCGCAGCCACGTGTTCTGGGTGAAGCTGGCCATCGTGCCCGGGACGATGATGATCGTCTGGGCGAAGATGATCGGCATCACGCCGGCGGTGATCAGCCGGATCGGGATGAAGGTCTTCTGGCCCTCCCGGATCCGCCCGCGGCCCATCACCTTGCGGGGAATCTGGATCGGGATCCGCCGGGCGGCGAGCGTCATCCCGGCCACCGCCGCCACCACGGCGACCAGCACGCCGAGGAAGAGCACGGCCTGGAAGATGGTGACGACATCGCTCTTGATGAACTGGATCAGGTGCAGCAGGCCGGGCCAGAGCCGGTCCAGGATCGAGAAGGTGATCATCAGGCTCATGCCGTTCCCGATGCCCCGCTCGGTGATCTGCTCGCCCAGCCACATCACGAAGATGGCGCCCGTGGTGAGCGTCACCACCATGATCAGCCGCGACACCGGGCCCGCGCCGGGCATGGCGCCGGGGATCGACTCGGTGAACAGGGCGAAGGTGTAGGCCTGGAGGAAGGCGATCAGGACCGTGGTGTACCGGGTCCACTGGGTCAGCTTCTTCTTGCCCTCCTCGTCCTTCTGCATCTTGCCGATCGACGGGAAGATGCCGCCCGCCAGCTGGAAGACGATCGAGGCCGAGATGTAGGGCATGATGCCCAGGGCGAAGATCGTGGCCTTGGAGAGGCCGCCGCCCAGGGTGTCGTAGAGGCCGAGGAAGCCGGCCGCCGCCGAGTTCTTGATGAAGTCGGCCAGCGCCTGGACGTTCACTCCCGGGGCGGCGATGTGGGCGCCGACCCGGTAGATCAGCAGGGCGAGGAAGGTGAACCCGAGCTTCCGCTGCAGCTCGCGGATCGATGTTGAACTGGGCGCGGGGCGCGGTCACTTACGCCTCGACCTTGCCGCCCGCCGCCTCGATCTTGGCCCGGGCCGACGCCGAGACCGGCAGCCCGCGGACCGTGAGGGCGCGCCCGGCGTCGCCGGTGCCCAGGATCTTGACCGGCTGGTCGGGCCGCGAGATGAGCCCGGCGGCGTACAGGGTATCGGGAGTCACCTCGCCGCCCTTCACCGCGCCCAGGTCCTTCAGGTTGACCGGCGACGGCCGTGACCTTGAACGGGTTGGTGAACCCGCGCTTGGGCAGCCGCCGGTACATCGGCATCTGGCCGCCCTCGAAGCCCGGATTGGTCGCGCCGCCCGCGCGGGCCTTGCTGCCCTTGTGGCCCTTGCCGGAGGTCTTGCCCAGGCCGGAGCCGGGGCCGCGACCGACCCGCTTGCGATACTGGGTCGGCACCCTTGGCGGGCCGCAGGGTGGAGAGCGTGACCACCTTGGCCGCCTTCGTTTCCTTCGCCATCTACCCTCCCGTGCCGGCGACACCTCGACGAGGTGACGCACCTTGAACAGCATGCCGCGGACCGAGGCGTTGTTCACGACCTCGACCGTCTGCTGATGATGATGCAAGCCCGAGCGCGTGCAGCGTCCGCCGCATGGTGTCGGCGTGGCCGATGCCGGAGCGGATCTGCTTGACGCGGACCCGCTTGCGCCTCGGCCTCCGACGGGAATCTTGGCCGCGTGATACGCGGGGCCCTGGCGGCCCACGACGGGATTACGGCCCATCGCTTCAGACCTCCTGCGGGGCGCGGTAGCGGACCTGGTCCAGCTCGATGCCCCGTTCCCGCGCGACCTGGCGGGCGGTCACCAGCTGCTGCAGTCCGTCCATCGTGGCGCGCACCATGTTGTGCGGATTGTTCGAGCCGAGGCTCTTGGTCAGGATGTCGGTGATCCCGGCGCAGTCCAGCACCGCGCGCACCGGGCCGCCGGCGATGACTCCGGTGCCGCTGGCGGCCGGCTTGAGCAGCACCTCGCCCGCCCCGTGATGCCCGATCACCTCGTGGGGAATCGTGGCGCCGATCCGCGGGATCTCGACCATCTTGCGCTTGGCGGCCTCGACGGCCTTGCGGACCGCCTCGGACACCTCGTTGGCCTTGCCGGTGGCGACGCCCACCCGGCCGCGTGCCGTCACCGACGGCCACCAGCGCATTGAACGAGAAGCGCCGGCCGCCCTTGACCACCTTGGCCACCCGGTTGATGGCGACAACGTTCTCGATGAACTCGCTCGCCGTCTCCTCGCGGTTGCGGTCCCGGCGGCCGCCCCGGCCGCCACGCTCCCCGCCCGGCCGCCGCGCTCGCCGCCGCGGCCGCGGGGGCCTCGGCTCGGCGCCTGGCCCTGGGGTGCCTCGGCCGCGGGAGCCGCCGGCGCGCTGCCCTGCGTGTTCTCGTCGCTCATGCTAGAACTCCAATCCGCCTTCGCGGGCGCCGTCGGCGACGGCCTGCACGCGACCATGGTATCGGTACCCGCCGCGGTCGAACACCACGCGGGTCACTCCAGCAGCCTTCGCCTTGTCGGCCAGCAGCTTCCCGACCGCCTTGCCCCGGGCGACCTTGCCCTTGCCCTCGACCGGAATGCCCTCGCTCAGGTCGCTGACGCCGAGCAGGGTAACGCCCTGGTCGTCGTTGACCAGCTGGGCGTAGATGTGCTTCAGCGAACGGAACACGACCAGCCGGGGGCGCTCGGAGGTGCCGTTGACGTTCTTGCGGACCCGGAGATGCCGGCGGTAGCGCAGTTCCTCGCGCTTCTTCGGATTGATGATGCGGCGCATGGTTTACTTCGCTCCCGTCTTGCCTGCCTTGCGGCGGACCTGCTCACCCAGGTAGCGGATGCCCTTGCCCTTGTAGGGCTCGGGCTTGCGCAGGCTGCGGAGTTCCGCGGCCACCTGGCCGACGACTTCCTTGTCCGCGCCCTCGATCTTGACCTGGGTGTTGTTGTCGACCGTGAACTTGATGCCCTTGGGCGCCTGGTACTTGACCGGATGCGAGAATCCGAGGGCCAGCTGCAGGCCGAACGGCTTGGTCTCGGCCTTGTAGCCGACGCCCTGGATGTCGAGCTGCTTCATGTACCCCTTGCTCACCCCTTCGACCATGTTGGCCAGGAGGGTGCGCGAGAGTCCGTGCAGCGCCTTGTGCCGGGCCTCGTCGCTGGGGCGCGAGACCACGACGGACTCGCCCTCCATCGCCAGGCCGAGTTCGGCCGGGAAGGTCCGGGACAGTTCGCCCTTGGGGCCCTTGACCTGGACGGTGTGGCCGTTGATGGCCACCGTCACGCCCTTGGGCACGACCACGGGACGCTTGCCGATTCGCGACATGGGGCCTCCTACCAGACGACGGCGAGGAGCTCGCCGCCCAGGTTGGCGGTCCGCGCGTCGCGGTCGCTCATGAGCCCCTTGGGGGTCGAGACGATGGCCATGCCGAGGCCGTTCTTGACCCGGGGAATCTCGCGCGACTTGACGTACCGGCGCAGGCCCGGCGCGCTGACGCGGCGGAGCTCGCGGATGACCGGCTGTTCGTCGTGGTACTTGAGATAGAGGCGGAGCACACCGTGCCCGCCGTCATCCAGCACCTTGAAGTCGGCGATATAGTGGTTGTCGTGCAGCAGCCGGGCGACTTCGCGCTTCAGCTTGCTCACAGGCATGTCGACCCGCCGGTGGCCCGCCGAGCAGGCGTTCCGGATCCGGGTCAGCATGTCCGCTACGGGATCTGTCATGCTCATGCGTCAGTCCTCTCCCTACCAGCTGGCCTTGCGGACGCCGGGGATCTCTCCCCGGAGCGCGAGTTCACGGAAGCAGATTCGGCAGAGGCCGAATCGGCGCAGCACGGCGCGTGAGCGCCCGCACCGCTGGCAGCGGCGGACCGTCCGCACCTTGAACTTGGGGGTCCGCTTCGCCCGTTCGATCCAACAGGTCTTGGCCATCGTTTCTCCTGGGTTCCCTATGCCACCTTGACCGGGGTCTCGCCGCGGAAGGGCCAGCCCAGCTCGCGCAGCAGCGCCATCGCCAGGTCGTCCCGTCCGGCCGTCGTGACCACCGTGATATCCATCCCGTGGATCTTCTCGACCTTGTCGAAGTCGATCTCGGGGAAAATCATCTGCTCCTTGATGCCGATGGTCAGGTTGCCCCGGCCGTCGAAGCACTTGTTCGGCAGCCCGCGGAAGTCGCGCACCCGGGGGACCGCCACGTTCACGAACCGGTCGAAGAACTCCCACATCCGGGCGCTGCGCAGCGTGACGCTGGCGCCGACCGGCATTCCGGCCCGGAGGCCGAAGTTCGCGATCGCCTTCTTGGCCCGGCGCACCACCGGCTTCTGCCCGGTGATCAGCGCCAGCTCCTCGACGGCCGCGTCGAGCAGCTTGGGATTCTTGTTGGCCTCGCCCATCCCGACGTTGAGCACGATCTTGACCAGCCGCGGCACCTGGTGCGGGTTGGTCAGCCCGAACTGCTTCATCAGGCGGGGGTGCACCGTCTGGACGAAATAGGTCTGCATCCGGGGCGTGCCGTCGACCGACTTGGGCGCCGGGTCGAGCTGCAGATTGCTCTGGCCCTTGTCCTTGCCCTTGCCGCGCGGGAGCCTTGCCGGCCCTTCGCCGCCTTGGGCTCCTTCGCCGCCTTCGGCTCTTTCGGTTCCTTCGGTTCCTTCGGTTCCTTGGGTCTCGGCCATCTTACCTGTTCCTCACGATCGGCTGTCCGGACTTCACCGACACCCGCTCGAGGGTGCCGTCCGCGTCCTTGCGCCGGCGAATCCTGGTCGGTTCACCGCTCTTGGGGTCGATCAGCATCACCTTGGAGTGATGGATCGCCGCTTCCCGCTGGACCCGGCCGGCCTCGCGGGTCTGGGTCGCGCGCAGGTGGGCCGTGATGATGTTCACGCCCTGGATCTTGACCCGCCCCGTCTTGGGGAAGACCTCGAGCACGCGGCCCTGCTTCCCCTTGTCGTCGCCCGAGATCACCTGCACGGTATCGCCCCGGGTGATGTGCAGCTTCTGGCGGACCGGGGGCGCGTGGCGCACCCGCTTCCGCTTCTTGTAGACCAGCGGCTTCATGCTAGAGCACCTCCGGCGCGAGCGAGACGATCTTCATGTACTTCTTCTCGCGCAGCTCGCGGGCCACGGGCCCGAAGATACGGGTCGCGCGGGGCTCGCCTTGGTCGTTGATGAGGACGGCGGCGTTCTCGTCGAACCGGATGTAGGAGCCGTCCTTGCGGCGGGTCTCCTTCACGGTCCGGACGATGACGGCCTTGGCCACGTCGCCCTTCTTCACCTGGCCGGTCGGAATCGCGTCCTTGATGGCCACGACCACCGTGTCGCCCAGCCCGGCGTAGCGGCGGCGGCTGCCGCCCAGCACACGGATCACGAGGGCCTTGCGGGCCCCGCTGTTGTCCGCGATCCTGAGAATGGTTTCCTGCTGTACCATGTTGCCCTCGCTGACTGTCCCCGCCCGGGTTCACCCGGGCAGACCGGCGCTCCGCCCCTACTTGGCCCGCTCGAGGATCTCGCACACCCGCCAGCGGACCGTCTTGGCCAGCGGCCGGGTCTCCATGATCCGCACCGTGTCACCGATCCTGGCGCCCTGCTTCGTCGCGCGCCTTCACGGTGCTGGTCCGCATCATCTGCTTGCCGTACTGCGGGTGGGCGAACCGCCGCACCAGGGCCACGGTGACGGTCTTCGTCATCTTGTCGCTGGTCACCACGCCCGTGCGTGTCTTCCGCCGGGTCCGGTCGGTCGTCTGCTCGCTCATGCGTCCCTCGTCCTGCAGTGCCGTCTTGATCCGCGCGATGTCGCGCCGGATCGCCCGGAACCGCATCGGATTCTCGATCGACTCGGTGGCGGACCGGAACCGCAGCCGGAACCGCTCCTCGGTGAGCTCGGCCAGCTTGGCCTTGAGCTCGTCCTCGAGTCATCTCCTTCAGCTCGTCCTGCTTCATCGCTCAGGTCTCCTCGCGGCTGCACGAACCGGGTCAGGACCGGGAGCTTGGCCGCGGCCAGCGCCAGCGCCTTCCGGGCCAGCGTCCTCGTCCACGCCCTTCCACCTCGAAGAGCATCCGGCCCGGCTTCACCACCGCCACCCAGCCCTCGGGATTGCCCTTGCCCTTGCCCATGCGGGTTTCGGCCGGCTTCTTGGTGATCGGCTTGTCCGGGAAGATCCGGATCCAGACCTTGCCGCCGCGCTTCATCTCGCGGGTCATCGCGACGCGGGCGGCCTCGATCTGCCGGTTGCGTCACCCAGCCCGGCTCCAGGCTCATCAGCCCGCACTCGCCGAACGCCACGGTGTTGCCCCGCGAGGCGATCCCGCCGGTCTTGCCCTTGAACATCTTCCGGAACTTGACCCGCTTCGGTGCCAGCATGGCTCAGGCCCCCGTGCTGTAGGTCTTGCCGGTCGTCTCGGCCACCACCTCGCCCTTGAAGATCCAGACCTTGATGCCGATCGTGCCGTAGGTCGTCTTGGCGGTGCTCGTGGCGTAGTCGATGTCGGCCCGCAGCGTGTGCAGCGGCACCCGGCCCTCGTGGTAGCCCTCGGTCCGCGCGATTTCGGCGCCGCCCAGGCGGCCCGCCGCCCGCACCTTGATGCCCTGGGCGCCCGGCCCGGATGGTGCCCTGCACCGCCCGCTTCATCGCCCGGCGGAACGAAATCCGCTGGGTCAGCTGGTGCGCGATGTTGTCGCCGACCAGCTGGGCCGACAGCTCCGGCCGCTTGATCTCCTCGACGTTGATCGCGACTTCCTTGCCGGTCAGCTGGGCCAGCTCATCGCGCAGCTTGTCCACCTCGGCGCCCCGCTTGCCGATCACGACGCCGGGCCGTCCGGTGTGCACCGTCACGGTGACCTTGCCGGGCTTCCGCTCGACGTCGACCTACGCGATCGCCGCGTGCCCCAGGCGGGCGTGGAGGTACTTCCGGACCAGCTCGTCTTCCTTGAGCAGCGCCGGCATGTCCTTGGTGGCGAACCAACGGCTCTTCCAGTGCTTGACGATGCCAAGTCGGAAGCCGTACGGGTGCGTTTTCTGACCCATTACTCGCTCTCCTTGGTGTCCACGTGGATCTCCACGTGGCTCGTGCGCTTGCGGATCGGGACGCCCCGGCCCTGCGCGGCCGCGGTGAACCGCTTGAGCGGCTGGCCCATGTTGATCTGGGCCTTCTTGACGTACAGCCGGTCGAGATCGAACGCGGCGTTGGCCAGCTGCGCCTTCTGCTCCGCGTTGGCCACGGCCGACCGCAGCGTCTTCTCGATCTGCTTGGCGGCCAGCTTCTTGTTGAACTTGAGGATGGCCATCGCCTCGTTCACGTTCTTGCCGCGGATCAGGTCGACCACCAGCCGCATCTTGCGCGGGCTCTGCCGGACCAGCCGCTGAATCGCTCGGGCTTCCATGGTCACTCCGGCTTGGCCTTCTTGTCGGCGACGAGCTTGCCGCTGTGCCCGCGGAACAGCCGGGTCGGCGCGAACTCGCCGAGCTTGTGGCCCACCATGTTCTCGGTCACGTACACCGGGACGAACTTGTTCCCGTTGTGGACCGCGAAGGTGTGCCCCACGAACTCGGGCAGAATGGTGCTGGCCCGGCTCCAGGTCTTGACGACCTTCTTCTCGTTCTTGCTGTTGAGCACCTGGACCTTCAGGAGCAGCGACTCCTGAACGAACGGGCCCTTCTTGACGCTGCGTGCCATGTTGGTCCCTGTCGTTAGAGCGGCGACCGACTACGTCGTCGCCTTCCCGCGCTTGCGACCGCGCACCACGTACTGGTTCGAGGCCTTCTTGCGTTGCCGGGTCTTGCGTCCCTCGGGCTTGCCCCAGGGCGACACCGGCGGCCGGCCGCCCGACGTCTTGCCCTCGCCGCCACCCAGCGGGTGGTCGACCGGGTTCTTGGCGACGCCGCGGACCTTGGAGCGCTTGCCCAGCCAGCGGTTCTTGCCGGCCTTGCCCTTCGACAGCAGCTCGTGCTCGGAGTTGCCCACCTCGCCGATCGTGGCCAGGCAGCGCGAGTGCACCATCCGCATCTCGGTCGAACGCAGCCGCAGCGTGACGTAGTCGCCTTCGCGGGCCACCACCTGGGCGCTCGCGCCGGCGGTGCGGGCCATCTGTCCGCCCTTGCCGATCTTGAGCTCGACGTAGTGCACCGTCGGTGCCGAGCGGGATCTCGCCCAGCGGCAGCGCGTTGCCGATCCGGGCATCCGACCCGGGGCCCGAGATCACGGTGTCGCCCTGCTTCAGCCCCTTGGGGTGCAGGATGTAGCGCTTCTCGCCGTCGGCGTAGACCAGCAGCGCGATCCGGGCGCTCCGGTTCGGATCGTACTCGATCTCGGTGACCTTGGCCGGGATCCCGAACTTGTTCCGCTTCCAGTCGATCTTGCGGTACATCCGCTTGTGCCCGCCGCCGATGTACCGCATGGTGACGTGGCCCTTGTTGTTGCGGCCGCCCGGCTCTTCTTCGGCTCCAGCAGCGACTTCTCCGGCGTGGCCCGGGTGATCTCGTCGAACCCGGAGACCGAGCGGAACCGGGTGCCGGCGGTCATCGGGCGGAATTGCCTGATGCTCATGTCCCTCAGCCCTCGAAGACGGGCAGGGTCTCGCCGTCCTTCAGGGTGACGATCGCCTTCTTCCAGCGCGCCGTCACGCCGTGGGTCCGGCCCCGGGTCACCGCGTGGCGCCGCATCTGCATGGTGCGCACGTCGGTGACCGTCACGTCGAACAGCTTCTCGAGCGCCGCCCGGATCTGGTACTTGTTGGCCTCCGGGTGGACCTCGAAGGTGTATTCCTTGCGCGCCTGGTAGGCGGCCGAGCTCTTCTCGGTGACCACCGGCCGCACGATGATCTGGTGGAGTGCGGGCATTTACTTGCCCCCCTTCTTCTTCGGAGCGGCCTTCTTGGCCGCCGGCTTCTTGGCCGGCCGTCGCCTTCGGCGGCCTTCTTCGACTTCTCCGCCTTGGCGGCCTTCTGGTCGCGGCCTTCGGCTTCTTCGCCTTGGGCTTCTCGGCCTTCGGCTTCTCGGCCTTGGGCTTGGCGGCCTTCGGGGCCCGGGGCGGCCTGACGCCGGTCACCGGCGCCTTGGGGGCGGGAGTGAAGCTCCGGACGGCGGGAGTCGGCTCATCGCCGAAGGCACCCTCTTCGACCACCACGACGTCGGCCCAGAGCACGTCGTAGGCCGATCGCCTCGGCGAAGTTCATCACGTCGACCCGGGGCAGGTTCCGGCTGCTCAGGTACACCGCCTCGTGGACGCCGTGGGTCAGGATCAGCACCTTGCGCCCTGCCACGCCCAGCTTGCCCAGCAGCTCGACCAGCTGGCCGGTCTTCGGATGCTCGAAGGCCAGCGACTCCACCACGTACAGGTCGCCGGTCGCGGCCCGGGCGTTGAACGCCGAGCGGCGGGCCAGCTGGCGGACCTTGCGCGGAATGTCGGTCCGGTAGTCGCGCGGCGACGGGCCGAAGGTGATGCCACCGCCCCGCCACAGCGGTGAACGGCTGGAGCCGGCACGGGCCCGGCCGGTGCCCTTCTGCTTCCAGGGCTTCTGATTGCCGCCCGAGACGAAGCTGCGGGTCTTGGTGGCCGCGGTGCCCTGGCGCTGGTTGTTCAGGAAGGTCGTCACCGCCTGGTGCAGCACCGCCTCGTTCACGTCGCCGTCGAAGTACGCGCCGGGCAGCGCGAAGGCGCCGCCCTTCTTCGCGCCGGCGGCGGAGTAGTGCGGGGCCTCAATCATGACGGCTCCTGCCTTTCTGCTTGGTGACGAGCAGGATGCCGTTCCGGGCGCCGGGCACCGCCCCGCGCACGAACAGCAGGTTCCGCTCGGCGTCGATCCGCACCACCGGCAGTCCCAGCTCGGTGTGCCGCTCGGCGCCCATGTGGCCGGGCATCCGCTTGCCCTTGATGACGCGCGACGGGTCGGTGCCCGGGCCGATCGAGCCGGGCTTCCGGTGCCGCGTGTTGCCGTGCGTGCCCGGACCGCCGTCGAAGCCGTAGCGGTGGACGACGCCCTGGAACCCGCGGCCCTTGGTCGTCCCGGTGACCTTCACCAGCTCGCCCGGCGGCGAAGATGCCGACCGTCACCGTTCGCCCGGCTGGTAGCTCGCGCCTCGCCGATGCGCGAAGTCCCGCACGATCTCGGGGCGCCGCCTCGAGGCCCGCCTGCCTTGGCGTGGCCCAGTTCGGCCTTGCTGGTGCCGCTGGGCCTTGCTGGGCCCCGAAGCCGAGCTGCACCGCGCCGTCCTTGCACCTGCACGCACCCGGCAGGGGCCGGCCTCGATCACCGTCACCGGCACCGAGGTGCCGTCCTCCGCGAAGACGCGGGTCATGCCGAGCTTCCGGCCGATGAGTCCGTTGGCCATGGCTACTCGACCTTGATCTCGACGTCCACGCCGGCCGGCAGATCGAGCTTGGTCAGCGCGTCCATCGTCTGCGGGCCGCGAGTCGTTGATGTCGAGCAGCCGCTTGTGGGTCCGGAGCTCGAACTGCTCCCGGCTCTTCTTGTCGACGTGCGGGCTGCGCAGCACCGTCCACCGCTCGTCTTCACCGGCAGCGGGATCGGTCCGGACACCTGCGCGCCGGTCTTCTCGGCGGTGCGCACGATGTCCGCCGCGGCCTGGTCCAGCACGCCGTGGTCGAACGCCTTGAGTCGGATGCGAATTTTCTGGCCATGTCGCCTATCGTCTGCTCATCATGGTCGCGCCAGTCCCGTTCGACCTGCCTCGCTACTTCAGGATCTTGGTCACCACGCCGGCGCCGACCGTCCGGCCGCCCTCGCGGATCGCGAAGCGCAGCCCCTCGTCCATCGCGATCGGGATGATCAGCTCGATCGTCATCTGGATGTTGTCCCCCGGCATCACCATCTCCACCCCCGCCGGCAGCTCCACGTTCCCCGTCACGTCCGTCGTCCGGAAGTAGAACTGCGGCCGGTACCCCTTGAAGAACGGCGTGTGCCGCCCCCCCTCTTCCTTCGTCAGCACGTACACCTCGGCGTTGAACTCGGTGTGCGGCGTGATGCTCCCCGGCTTGGCCAGCACCATCCCCCGCTCGATCTCGTTCTTTTCCACGCCCCGCAGCAGCAGCCCCACGTTGTCCCCCGCCTGCCCGTCGTCCAGCAGCTTGCGGAACATCTCCACCCCGGTCACCATCGTCTTCTTCTCGGCGTTGAACCCCACCAGCTGCGAGCTCCTCGCCCACCTTGACCTTGCCCCGCTCGATCCGCCCCGTCGCCACCGTGCCCCGGCCCGTGATCGAGAACACGTCCTCGACCGGCATCAGGAACGGCTTGTCCACTTCCCGCTTGGGCTCCGGGATGTAGTTGTCGAGCGCGTCCAGCAGCTCCCACATCTTGTCCACCCACTGCTGCTCGCCCTTGATCGCCCCCGTGGCGCTGCCCCGGATCACCGGCAGGTCGTCGCCCGGGATACTCGTACTTGCTCAGCAGCTCCCGGACCTCCAGCTCCACCAGGTCCAGCAGCTCGGCATCGTCCACCAGGTCGCACTTGTTCAGGAACACCACGATCGCCGGCACGTTGACCTGGCGGGCCAGCAGGATGTGCTCCCGGGTCTGCGGCATCGGCCCGTCCACCGCCGTGACCACCAGGATCGCCCCGTCCATCTGGGCCGCCCCCGTGATCATGTTCTTCACGTAGTCGGCGTGCCCCGGGCAGTCCACGTGCGCGTAGTGCCGCTTCGCCGTCGAGTACTCCACGTGGCTGGTCGCGATCGTCAGGATCTTGGTCGCATCCCGCCGCCCCTGCGACTCCGACGCCTTGGCCACCGTGTCGTACGGCACGTAGGTCCCCAGCCCCTTGTCCGCCGACACCTTGGTCAGCGCCGCCGTCAGCGTCGTCTTGCCGTGGTCCACGTGCCCGATCGTCCCGACGTTCACGTGCGGCTTCGTCCGATCGAATTTCGCCTTGGCCATGTCGTCCTCGAATCAGTCTTGAGTGCTGTGAGTGTCGCAACTACTTCTTCTGCTTCGACAATGATCGGTCTCCGCGATCGTTCTTCGGGACCTCTTCGTACTGCTCGAACTCCATCGTGTACACCGCGCGGCCCTGGGTCGCGCTCCGGAGCGTCGTGGAGTAGCCGAACATCTCGGCCAGCGGCACGTGTGCATCGACCACCTGGGCGTCGCCCCGCTGGGTCATCCCGCCGACCTTGCCGCGACGGGAGTTGAGATCGCCCACGACCGAGCCCAGGAAATCCGCCGGCACCACCACCTCGACGTCCATGATCGGCTCGAGGATGATCGGCTTGGCCTTCGCTGCGGCGGTCTTGAAGGCCATCGAGCCGGCGATCTTGAACGCCATTTCCGAGCTGTCCACGTCGTGGTAGCTGCCGTCGGTGAGCGTCGCCTTGACGTCCACCACGGGGTACCCTGCCTGGATGCCGTTCTCGAGCGCCTCGCGGATGCCGGCCTCGATCGGCTTGATGAACTCGCGGGGAATCGAGCCGCCCACGATCTTGTCTTCGAAAATGAAACCCTCGCCCGGCTTGCTGGGCTCGAGGTCGATGACGACGTGCCCGTACTGGCCCTTGCCGCCCGACTGCCGGATGAACTTCCCCTCGACGTCCTCGACCTTCCGGGTGATCGTCTCGCGGAAGGCCACCTGGGGCCGGCCCACGTTGGCATCGACCTTGAACTCGCGCCGCATCCGCTCGACGATGATCTCGAGGTGCAGCTCGCCCATGCCGGCGATGATCGTCTGCCCGGTCTCGACGTCGGTCCGGATCCGGAAGGTCGGATCCTCCTCCGCCAGCTTCTGCATCGCGATCGCCATCTTGTCCTGGTCGGCCTTGGTCTTGGGCTCGATCGCGACGTCGATGACGGGATTCGGGAACCGCATCGCCTCGAGGATCACCGGATCATCCTCGATGCACAGCGTGTCGCCGGTCCGGGTGTCCTTGAGGCCGATGGCGGCCGCGATGTCGCCGGCCAGTACCTCGTCGATTTCCTCGCGCTTGTTGGCGTGCATCTGCAGCAGCCGCGCGACCCGCTCCTTCTTGTCCTTGGTCGGGTTGTAGATGTAGCTCCCCGCCTTGAGCTGCCCGGAATACACCCGGAAGTACGTCAACCGGCCCACGAAGGGATCGGTCATGATCTTGAAGGCCAGCGCCGCGAACGGCGCCTTGTCGTCCGGCACCCGCTCGACGTGGGTCGCGTCGTGGAGCGGCAGGTGCCCCTGCACCGGCGGGATGTCCAGCGGGCTCGGCAGGTAGTCGATCACCGCGTCGAGCAGCGCCTGGACGCCCTTGTTCTTGAACGAGGCCCCGCAGAGCACCGGCACGATATGGCCGCCGGTCGTCGCCTTGCGGATCGGCCTGGTGGATCTCGCTCGAGCGAGAGCTCCTCCCCGGCCAGGTACTTCTCCATCAGGGCGTCGTCGTGCTCGACCGCCGCCTCGATGAGCTCGTGCCGGGCCTGCTCGACCCGCTCCTTGTACGCATCCGGCACCGGCATCTCGGTGAACGTCTTGCCGAGGGTGTCGTCGTCGAAGATGAACTCGACCCGGCGCAGGACGTCGATGTGCCCGGTGAAGGTCTCGCCCGAGCCCGACCGGCAGCTGCAGCGGGTAGGCCTTCTTGGTCAGCCGGTCGCGGATCATCGCCAGGCAGCGGTCGAAGTCGGCGCCGACCCGGTCCATCTTGTTGGCGAAGATGATCCGCGGCACGCCGTACCGGTCGGCCTGGCGCCAGACCGTCTCGGTCTGGGGCTCGACGCCGGCGACCGAATCGAGCAGCGTGACGGCGCCGTCCAGCACCCGCAGCGACCGCTCGACCTCGACCGTGAAGTCGACGTGGCCGGGCGTGTCGATGATGTTGATCCGGTACAGGATGTCGTTCCGGTTCCAGAAGCAGGTCGTGGCCGCCGAGGTGATCGTGATGCCCCGCTCCTGCTCCTGCTCCATCCAGTCCATCGTGGCCGCGCCCTCGTGCACCTCACCGATCTTGTAGTTCTTGCCGGTGTAGTAGAGGATGCGCTCGGTCGTCGTCGTCTTGCCGGCATCGATGTGGGCCATGATGCCGATGTTGCGATAACGGTCGAGCGGAGTTGCACGCGCCATTAAAAGTTCCGATCCTGGTCAGTCGAAGCGGCAACCGCCGCCAGCGAAAAAGCGGGGCGACCGACCCGGCTCAGGCCGGTGGTATCGCTCCGCGCACATCCGGGCTTTCGCCCGCGACGAGGGCCTGAAAGCGGCCCCATGCGTTTTCGTGTCAGAAGGCGAGAGGTGGCGCGCGGGGCCCCGGTGAATCGGGGCCGGCGGTCACATCACCCGATGTCTGCATCGAAAAAATCGGGCTGCGATTCTCCGAAGCCCGGCAAAGGTAACCACTTGGGCCCGCTTGTCAACGGTCGGGAGGCCATCGGCCGGGCCCGCGTCCCGCCAGCGCCGGTGACCTTCACAGCCTGAACGGCCCGACGGAAACGGCCCCGAGGGGACGAAGTTGCACCACTCTCAGGAAGTCATTGTAATGCATGGACTTGCCTGGCTGCACCAGGCCCAATATCGTCCCGATTCACTTGGCGCCCTGCCAATCGCGCCAGGTCGTGATACCTTGACCCTTTACCGCCTCGCAGTCCACTGGACTCCCTTACCCAGACTCCTGCCCCAGGCCTCAATGAATCCGCCAGCGCAACCCGGTTCGATCCCCGACCTCTTCCAGCCCCCGGGCGGGCCCCCCGCCGCTGCCTCGAACCAGGGAAACGAGACTCCCCAGGTCCTCGCCGAAATGAACCGGGTGATCGTGGGTCAGCGGCGCCTGCTGGAGCGGCTGCTGATCGGCCTGCTGGCCGACGGGCACGTCCTCCTCGAAGGGCGTGCCGGGCCTGGCCAAGACCCTGGCGGTCAGGACCCTGGCCGGGACCATCGACTGCGGACTTCCACCGCATCCAGTTCACCCCCGACCTGCTGCCGGCCGACCTGATCGGCACCATGATCTACAACCAGCGCAAGCGGCGACTTCACCGTCGAAAAGGGCGCCGATCTTCGCCAACATCATCCTGGCCGACGAAATCAACCGGGCCCCGGCCAAGGTCCAGAGCGCCCTGCTGGAGGCCATGCAGGAGCGGCAGGTCACCATCGGCGACACGACCTTCCCGCTGCCGGAGCCCTTCCTGGTCCTGGCCACGCAGAACCCGATCGAGCAGGAAGGCACCTATCCGCTGCCCGAGGCCCAGGTGGACCGCTTCATGCTCAAGCTGCTGGTCACCTACCCCGACCGCGGCGACGAACTCGAGGTGCTGGACCGGATGACGGGTGACGCCGAGCCGGCCGCGCGGCCGATCCTGGCCCCGGCCGATGTGCTCCGGCTCCGCCGCCAGGTCGCTCAGGTCTACGTCGACGAGCGGGTCAAGGAGTACATGCTCGACCTGGTCGCGGCGACTCGCGACCCGGGCCTGGTCGGCCTCAAGGAGCTCGCGCCGCTGATTGAATACGGCGCCTCGCCGCGGGGAGGCATCTTCCTGATTCGCGCCGCCAAGGCGCTGGCCCATCTCGGCGGCCGCGCCTACGTCACCCCGGAGGACATCAAGAACCTGGTGCTCGACGTGCTGCGCCACCGGGTGATCCTGACCTACCGGGCCGAGGCCGAAGGCATCGGATCGGACGCCATCCTCGGCCGGATCCTCGATTCCGTGCGAGTGCCATGACGCGAGCAGGAGGTGCTGGAGGAGGTCCGGCGCCTGGAGATCACCACCCGGCACCTGGTTCGCGACATCCTGGCGGGACAATACCTCAGCGTCTTCCATGGGCGGGGAGTCGAGTTCTCCGAGGTTCGGGAATACCAGCCCGGGGATGACGTGCGCTCCATCGATTGGAACGTGACGGCCCGGCTGGGGACCGCCTACGTGAAGCGGTATATCGAGGAACGGGCGCTGACCGTCATGTTCCTGGTGGACCAGAGCGCCTCTCGGCGGTTCGGCAGCCGGCGCCGCACCAAGGGCGACCTGGCCACCGAGGTCGCCGCCGTGCTGGCACTCGCCGCCGCCCGAAACCATGACCGGATCGGCGCGCTGTTCTTCACCGACACAGTCGAGCGCTACATCGCGCCGAAACAGGGCCGGCGGCAGGCGCTGCGCCTGATCAGTGAACTGCTGACCTTCGAGCCCGCCGCCACCGGCACGGACCTCTCCAGCGCCCTCGAATACCTCGAGCCGACGCTCCGGCGCCGGACGGTGCTGTTCATTGTCTCCGATTTCCTGACGCAGGGGTTCGAGGGGGCGCTGGCCCGTGCCGGGCAGCGGCACGACGTGATTCCGCTCCAGCTGCTCGACCCGCGCGAGCGCGAGCTGACCGCGGCCGGGTTGGTCACGCTCTGGGACGAGGAGAGCGGCGCCTGGCGGACGGTCGACACCGACAGCGAGATCGTCCGGGAGCAGTTCCGCCGGCGGATGGCGGCCGCCGACCATGACCTCGAGCGAATGCTCCGGACCCGCGGCGTCGACCTGGTGAGGTTGCGCACCGACGCATCGTTTGCCGAACCGCTGATGGCCTTCTTTCGTCAGCGCGAGCGGAGAATGGCCCGGTGACTCGCCAGGACCGCGCGATGGTGGCCCTCCTCGGCCTCCTGGTGGCCGCAAGCCTCGGCCCGCGTCCGGCATCGGCCCAGATGTCGGACCAGTTCTTCGAGATCACGGCCACTCCCGACAGCGCCACCGTCGGCGACACCGTCGTCCTCCATTTCCGGGTGCGCCTCAGCGAACGCGACCTCCTCATCGACACGACGCCGGCGCCAGTCGGGCCGCGCCTCCGCGGTGTCCAGATTCTGTCGATCAATCCGCTGGTGCGGGGCAACGACGGCGCCTGGCAGGGCACGGCCAGGGCGATCTTTTTCAGAACCGGGCCGCAGGAGGTTCCGCGGTTCGGACTCACCTTCACCCGCATCGTGGCCGGGATTTATC